>CAVWOQ010000012.1:0-334522 GCA_963756655.1 uncultured Solirubrobacterales bacterium | reverse complement strand
TGGGCAGCCCTTGGCAACGCCTGCACGAGCGATGATGAGCACACGAGCTGCGTCGCTCCAGATGCGGGATCAACCGCCGATGCGGATGAGTTTCTTATTGACGAACTCGTCGGCGCCGTATCGGCCGAGCTCGCGACCGAAACCGGACCGTTTGACCCCGCCGAACGGCAGCTCGGCACCATCGGCGCCGACGACGTTGACGAAAACCATGCCGGCATCGATCTTGTCCGCCACCCGCAGCGCCTGCTCTGGATCATTGGTCATCACGTAGGAGCCCAGCCCATACGGGGTGTCGTTAGCAAGCTCGACCGCCTCGTCCTCCGAGCCCACGCGGTAGACCTGGGCGATCGGGCCGAAGAACTCCTCGCGATAGGCGTCCATGCCCGGCGTGATGTCGGTCAGCACGGTGGTCGAGAAGAAGTTGCCCTCGTGGTCTCCGCCGGCCACCACCGTGGCGCCCTGGTCGATGGCCCGCTTGAGCTGGTCGGCAAGACGCTCGGTCGCAGTCGAAGAGGAAAGCGGCCCGATCGCCGTCTCGGGCGAGGTCGGATCCCCGGGCTTCACGGCGGTCAGGGCGGCGGTGAACTTCTCGCAGGAACGGCTCGTAGAGCTCACCGGCGACGATGAACCGCTTGGCGGCGTTGCACGCCTGTCCGGTGTTCTCGAGCCGGGCACCCACCGCCGCCTGAACGGCCGCGTCCAGATCGTCGGTTCCGAGGAGGATGAACGGGTCAGAGCCGCCCAGTTCCAGAACCACCTTCTTGAGATTTCGCCCGGCGATTTGCGCAACCGCCGTGCCGGCGCGCTCGGACCCGGTCAGCGACACCCCCCGGACGCGCGGGTCGGCGATCACCCACTCGATCTGCTCGTTCGTCGCATAGATGTTGATGTACGCATCTGCCGGGAAACCGGCCTCGTGGAAGATCTGCTCGATCGCCGCCGCCGACTCAGGGCACTGTGGGGCATGCTTGAGGAGGATCGTGTTGCCGATCACCAGATTCGGACCCGCGAACCGCGCCACCTGGTAGTACGGATAGTTCCACGGCATGATCCCCAGCAGCACGCCCTGAGAGCTACGGCGTATGAACGCCGATCCCTCCCCCGCCAGCAGCTCGATCGGTTCATCGGCCATCAGCTTCTCGGCATTGTCGGCATAGAAGCCGTAGATGTCGACACAGAAGTCGACCTCACCGAGCGCCTGCTCGATCGGCTTTCCCATCTCTCGCACGATGATCTCCGCCAGTCGCTCGCGCTGCTCGCCGTGCAACTCACCCACCCGCCGAACCAGAGCCGCTCGCTCCCCCACCGTGGTCACGCTGGACCAGTTGCGATGAGCCTTGTCCGCCCTGGCGATCGCGTCCCTGAGCTCCTGATCGCTGATCGTCGGATACTCCTTGACGGCCTCCCCCGTCGCCGGATCGACCACCGCATACACGCTCATACTCGTTCCTCGCTCTCTCCGTTAACCGCCAAACCCTCACCAGCTCCGACAACGCCACTCGTCTCGACGCCCACGCGACGTTCGACATACGAAGCTTACGACGCGGCCGTCCCGGCGGAAGCCCGGCACAGACCGCCCCGCCCCTCACAGGCCCAGCTGACCACGTTTCGATCTCAGCCGCGCCCACGCTGCCCTCCGGATCCTCGTGATCGCCTGGTGCAGTTGGTAACGCTCGACGTGTCGCTCACCGGGCCACCGGCCGTGATGGCGTTTCGACGGCACGGTCGACGAAACCCCGGTCCAAGATTCGAGACTGGCCAGTATTGGCGAGTTCTTGGCTGGCTCCGCAGAGCGCCCCAGCTGGACACAGTTCGGCGGCCACCGTGCGGCGGGGATTACGGATCCCGGCGAGCGCAATGAGACCCCCGCTCACGACGAAGACAGCTGCGATTGCGTCCGCCACGCGGAACGCATGCACCGACGCATCGTCGAAGGCCGCTCTGAGGAGAACCCGCTCGCCAGGGTGTACTCCCTCCAGGCTCGCCGCGCCGAGAGGCTGTCGCTTGGCGCGGCTGATCGCGGCGCGGCCAGCGGGATCGATCGCGAATCGTCGTAGCGTGGCGTCGACGCGACTAGCAAACGCAAGAGAGACGACGGCTCCCAGCACAGCGACCGCGAAAAGCTGCGCGACGCGTGACAGCGTCGTATTCACCGCGGCGGCGACGCCTGCGTGATCCTCCTCCACTGCCCCAAGGACCGTGGCGGTCAAAGGCGCGACAAGCATCGCGAGTCCCAACCCGAACACCAGCAGCGCCGGCAGGACCTCGCTGACGTAATCGGCGCGCTGATCGACACGCACCAAGAGCAAAAGGCCGCAGCCAGCGACCATCGCGCCGAGGCCGATCAGAACCCGCGACCCGATGCGGTCGGCGAGCGCGCCGAACCGGCGGGAGAGCAAGATCATCAGCGATGTGACAGGGAGAAGGGCAAGCCCCGCCTGCACGGGGCTGTAGCCGCTGACCTCCTGCAGAAACACGGGCAGCAGGAAGATCACACCCCCTAGCCCAAGGTAGGTGGTCAGTGTCGACAGGTTTCCGATCGTGAAGTTGCGCTCGCGAAACAGGCCCAGCGGGAGCATCGGCGCCCGGGCTCGCGCCTCGTGCGCAATAAACGCCATGGCTCCCAGAATCCCTACCGCGAGCGAGCCGACCACCAGGGTGCTCCATCCGCGCGCCGGCTCCTCTGTCACAGCGAACACCGAGCCCGAAAGCGCGACCGCCGCCAAGAGGGCTCCAGGGAAGTCCAGACGCCCGCCGGTGCCAGCGCTCGCGCCCCCAGGCACGCCACGGGCAATCAGCGTCACGGTCACGAGTACGAGCGGCGCATTGAGCAGAAAAATCAGGCGCCACGAGCCGGCAGCGATCAACACTCCGCCGATGAACGGCCCGATAACCCCGACGATCGAGCTAAGCGCCGTCCATGTCCCAATCGCCCTGGCCCGCTCGTCTTCGGGAAACACGTGGATGATCACCGCCAATGCGGTAGGCGTCACTAGCGCCGCGCACACCCCCTGCATCGAACGAAACACGCATAACTCGGGGATCGACGACGCGACCGCACAGAGAGCCGAAGCGAGGCCGAAGCCGGCAACGCCGACCAAGAACACGCGCTTCTGACCGAATACATCTCCGAGCGAGCCGCCGATTAACAACAGCGAACCGAGCGCCAGCAGGTACGCGTTCGTCACCCACTGCTGGCCCGCCAGCCCGCCACCGAGGTCGCTTCGAATCGCGGGCAACGCGACACTGGTTACGGTCGCGTCGAGGAACACGACGCTCGTACCGAGCACGGCTGCGAGCAGAGTCAGTTGCTTCTCGCGCGATGTAGCCATCGGCCGATGTCTGTCAAGGATCGGATTGCGCCCGGTGATGCACGTCCCGGTCGGCGGCAGTCTTGCTCGGTGGACCTGTGTTGTCGCCGAACTATCACCCTGATCTCGCGCTCCGCGTCGCGCGCGCGCTGGCCAGCCCGGGTCGCTCCAGGCCGCCGAGGACGATGTCGTAGACGCGGTGGGCTTGACCCTTCCAGTCGCTTGCCGGGTCGAGCTGCCAGAGTCCTGCGAGGGCGAGGATCACGTCCTCAGCGTCGAGGTCTGGGCGTAGGGTGCCTGCGGAGATGTTCGCCTGCAACAGTCGGTCCAGGGCTCCAACGATCGCGTCGTAGGTACTGGTCGAGGACAGGGCGTTTCTCGGGCTAGTGGCCTTGCGTAGGGCATCGGCGAGCCCGTGTTTGGTGACCGCGTAGTCTGCCAGCCGCTCGACCCAGCTTCGCAGTGCGTCGATCGGCGCCTGTTCATGCAGAAGGACCTCGCCGGCGTCGACGAGTTTGCCGACCTCGCGTTGGTAGGTCGCGAGCACGAGCTCTTCCCGGGTCGGGAAGTGCCGGTACAGGGTCGCGTTCGCGACGCCTGCTCGCCTCGCGATCGCGTTCAGGGAGGCGTCCGGCGACTCGTTGAGCGCCACAAGAGCGGCAGCGAGGATCGCGTCGCGGTTGCGACGCGCATCGCTTCGCTTGAGTTCGCTGGACTCGGTCACGGACACCTTCCATGACAAGCGGGGAGTTCCCCGCTTATAATCGCCTCGCGATCCGGGGAACTCCCCGGTGGGCAGAGGCTAACTCAGGGACGCAAGAACAGGAGAGAAGATGATCCACACCGAGATCTCACCGGCCGAGCAGGCGGACCGCCTCGCGATCCGCGAGCTTGTCGACGCCTACGCACACTGCGCGGATCGCCGTCTTGCCGAAGAGCAGAAGTCGCTCTTCACCGAGGACACCCACTTCGTCGTCTACATGGACGGACAGGGCTCCGAGCCCACCCAGGTCATCGACGGCCGAGAGGGCCTGACGCCGGTGTTCCAGGACCTCAACCGCTACGAGGCCACCCAGCACTTCAACGGTCAGAGCACGATCGGGCTTGACGGCGAGCGGGCGACCGGCGAGACCTACTGCATTGCCCACCACCTCTTCACCGAGGACGGCGAGCGCAAGCTGATGCTCGCGCACCTTCGCTACGGAGACACCTTGATCAAACTCAACGGCGCCTGGCTGTTCGCGGCGCGCGACCTCTACGTCGACTGGATCGAGACGAAGCCCTCCCATCCTTAGCGCTCTCGCCTTCGGTCGACGAAGCAGATTCTCCGCGATCTGGGCAGCAGCTTCTCGGTGGGCGCAAAGCAGGCCACCCCGACCATTCTGAGCGCCCTGGTCCTCGCCAATCTCGAGCACGTCGACGACCCGCTCTAGGCGAGGTACGCCGGTACGGCCGATGCGCGTTGCTGGTCCCGGACAAAGGCAGCCGCGCGAGCGCCGGCGCGCATGTGCACGGCGCCGGCAACCCGATCGTCCGGCGCGGCGCCAGGCGCGCTCGATCGGCTCGATCGCCGAGAGTCGTCTGCTCCGAGACTTCGCCGCTCGTCAGAGCAGTCGCCAACGGGACGCAGTCTCTTGCCCGAGCGCGCCCTGCCGACGGTTTCGAAGATGCGCGTGCGAGCCTGAAAGCAGGCGTCCGATCAGCCGTGGAACCATCGGCGTGAGAACATCAGCGCGCGGTGTTAGCCGATCGAACCAGGCGAGCGAAAGGAACCAAAGTGGACCTTGAAGAGACTCTTGAAAAGATCGTCGAGCTGTCGCGCGAGGAGCTTCACATTGTCCGCAAGCGCGCCAAGGAGAAGACACCGGCCCGCGACCACGGCAAGGACTATCACGAGGCCGAGGCAGCCGCCGACCGGCTGGACCACTACGCCCACCAGCTCTACCGGCTGCACGACGCCGAGTATGCCGATGGCTGGAGGCATCACAGCGCCGGCGATCGAAACTGAAGCTCCGCCCGGCACGCCAATCGCCACGATCGCATTCGCCCTGCCGGCAGCGCGATGCGGGCGAGTGCTTCTGCACGCCGTTGGGCAGGCCGTGCGTTCGGCGATACGCGAGCACTCGGTCGCCGCTCGGATGACGGCCCGCGTCTCCTTTGGTGGCCCCTTCGCAGCCTCGCTTGCCGCCCCGAGCGGGGCCTATCGCTTCTTGAGTCGGATTAGCGGCGGGTTGTGGCGTGGCGTGGTGTCAGTCCAGGAGCTCCAATCGCTGCGGGGAGCGTCGGTCATAGGTCCAATCATTGCGAGCAGCGGCTCGTAGCGCGCGCGCAAGGAGCGAAATTCAAGCCAGGTCGCATGGCGATTGTTTCGCACGGGAACGCCCAGCCGTTGAAGGTCGCCGCATGCTTTGTTGAAGCTCTCTTCTGAGAGTCTGATCTCTGCGTCCGGTTCTGGCGGGTGATGCGGGATGCCCTGGAAATCGGCGATCGAGATCAGGGCATGCACTCCGGCGTGGACGCAGAGCTCGCTGCGGGATTGTCTGGGAACGTCGCAGACGGTCATAAACAGCGCGGCGCCGTCGAGTACCGCTTCTGCGGCTAGCACCCAGTGGTTCTGAGGGCGCGGTGAACGAAAGAAACTGAGTTGCGGGAAGGTGGTTTGTGATTCGCCGATGTCGATGAACCAGTCCTCCCAGCCATCCCAGACCTCCTCGAGCAGATCGAAGCGATCGAGTTGCCAGGTACGGGCGAGCAGCGCGGGACCGGACGGCGGGACCCCCGTTCGGACGACAAGCTTGGTGACCAGCGCTTCGCGTCGGCGGAACGCGCCATACACGCTGGGGAGGTAGGTGATCACCAGGGCAAGTAGCGTCAGGCCGACGCCTGCGGCGGCGAACGCCACGAACTGTCGTCCCAGCCCGTGGGGTGTGGCAAACCCAAGGGTGAGCATCGAGGAGCCGGACTGCTCGAGCGCCGTGGCGACGCTAGCGCCACTAATCCTCGAGGCGGTAACAGACCAAAACAGCGCCGCGAAGCAGCCGAAGATCAGCAGTCCCCAGAGGAATAGTTGACCAAACAGCCCCAGCGGCGCTTGCGAAGCGAACACCCGGTCTCGGGTGCGGTAGTCCGAGCGGCCCGTTAGGCGAAGGCGCAGACGCAGGAGCCCCCGGACGGCGGAAAACGCGAGTCGCGCCAGGCGGGCGGGAACCGGACGGGGGAGGACGACTGTGCGCAACACCGAAGCTAGAACCGCGCCGACACCGACCACCGCAAGCACCGCAACGATCGAGCGCACAACGATCATCACCTGATCTGACGACCCCCGTTGATCAAGACGGCGCGCTCACACCCCGTTCTCCCACGAAGCTCGAGTCCCAATCCCCGGAACCTAGGCCTAGCCCCGGACAACACCTGCTCAGGACAACAGCGCGCTTATGTAATCGCCCGATTCCGCGCGCCGGCGCGCACGCCGTGGTCTCGGCGACAGGGGCGTCGCCCCGATCTGCGCGACGCGAGGCTCAGTCGTCGCGTGGCGGGGTCTGAAAGACGATTCGTTTCAACTCGGTGAGCGCGTGGCCGCCGAGACGCAGTGCGGTCTGGAAGCCCTCGAGGCCGAGCTCGCCGGCGTCTAGCGACCGCCGGAGCTCGTCGAGTGCCGGTCGCTCGTCGTCGAGCGCCTTGTCGCGCGAAGCGTCCAGCAGGATCAGGTGTCGCGGGCGCCGGAGGCCATGCGCAAGACGCACATACCGTTCGCGCTCTCGAGCGTCGAAACCCTCGAGCGGCAGAACGACGCTCTGCTCAGACTGCAGCCGCTTGAGAACAGCGCCAGCGAGCAGTTCGCTCGCACGTTCCTCGATCTCGCGTTCGGCGACCCGGCCGGCTAGCAGTGCTCGTACGCGAGCGCGTGCGAGCACCGCGCCGCGCTCTTCGACTACTCGCTCGGCGAACCCGGCTGGCTCCGACGCCTCGGCGCCAACGATGACGAGCAGGCTCCCCGGCGAGTAGCGCAGCCGATCCGAGGGAGCGAGAACGCGGCAGCGGACTGACACATCGACCGGACGGGGCGGCGCGCCATCAGCGCGTGGCCGCTCCGATGACCAGCCAGTCCGCTCGTCGGCGGAGATCTTGACGCTTCGGGCGACGGGTTTGTCGGACATGTCGACCTATGATCGTCGACCCGGCCGGTCCGTGCTCTGCCGGTCGCGTCTGCGACCGGTGCAATCTCCATCTTGACCGATACGGGTCCCGGCCGAGAACGAGCGCGCCATCGGCTGCGCCGTCGAGCCTCCCCCAGCCGACAGTCCGGTACGGGATGATCGACTGAAGCGGTCGGTGGGTCAGCTCAGCTGGTAGTCGAGCAGCAGATAGCCGCTTGGAGAGGTAACGCTGCGGGTCAATGAGAGCCGCCGAGGGCTCCCGCCATCAAAGAGCCTTCGCCCGTGCACCTGTATTGCGGGGGCGATCACAAGTCGCAGTTCGTCGACCACGCCCGCCTCGAGCAGCGATTTGGTGAGCGAGATGCTCCCGTGGACCCCGATGTCGCCGCCGGGCTGCTGCTTGAGCTCGAAGACGAAGTCTGCGACGCCGTCCTCGACGCGCTTGGTCTGTTGCCACTCGTGCTCGGGAGGCGTGGATGTCACGACGAACTTCTGGACGCCATTGATGAAACTCGCGAACGGCTCGATGTCACTGGTTGGCCAAAAGGCCGCCCAGTCATCGTAAGTGCGGCGCCCGAGCAGCACAGCGTCTTGGTCGGCGATCACGCGGCCGAGGTTCTCTCGCATCACGTCATCAAAGTCGGTCACGAACTCGTCCGGCTGCTCGGCCACGCCATCGAGCGACAGCAACTCGTAGACGACTACTTTGCGCATCGGGTGACCTCCTCGCTAGCTCAGTGATCCGCCCCAGAGACCGCGCCGACCGCCGAAACTAATCGGTGGCCGGCGCGAGGATGGCGGGCTGCGCTTCGCGGTGTACTACCGCGGGCGGCTGCTGGGCGGATGAGATCGCGGGCCGTACACAGCGCCCGTCGGCGAGGACGATTCCGTCCGAGCAGAACGCCTGGACTGCGCCGGAGCCGAACTGCTCCTCGTAGAGCCGCGCGTAGAGGCCGCCCTGTTCGACGAGCTCGTCGTGGGTCCCTCGCTCGGCTATCTGCCCTCGGTCGAGCACGAAGATCAGCTCGGCGGCGCGGATCGTGGAGAGGCGGTGCGCGATCGCGATCGTCGTCCGCCCGCGCATCACCGACTCGAGCGCGCGTTGGACGATCCGCTCGCTCTCGGTGTCCAGCGCCGACGTCGCCTCGTCGAGCACCAGCACCTTTGGGTCCTTGAGGATCACGCGGGCGATCGCGAGTCGCTGACGCTCGCCGCCGGAGAAGCGGTAGCCGCGCTCGCCGACGATCGTGTCATAGCCGTCGTCGAGCTCGACGATCCGGTCATGGATGTATGCCGCGCGCGCGGCCTCCTCGACCTCGGCATCGGTCGCGTCGGGGCGTCCGTAGCGTAGGTTGTCGCGCACCGAGGCATGGAAGAGGTAGCTCTCCTGGGTGACGACCCCGCAGATGTCGGCGATCGAGGCGAGCGTCACGTCGCGCACGTCGCGCCCGTCGATCCTCACCGCGCCCTCGGTCGCGTCGTAGAGGCGCGGGATCAGGTAGGAGATCGTCGTCTTGCCGGCGCCACTGGGACCCACGAGCGCCGCGAGCTGACCGGGCTCGACGCGCAGGCTCACGTCACGAAGCGCCCAGTGTCGCGGCGCATCGCCGTTCCGCGCCGAGCCCTCACCAGGTCCGTACGCGAACGAGACATGGTCGAGCTCGACCTCGCCTCTCACGTCCCCGGCGGACAGCTGCTTTGCCCCGCGCCGATCGGTGATCTCGGGCGTGAGATCGAGGTACTCGAACACGCGCGCGAAGAGCGCCACCGACGACTGGACATCCACCGAGACCTGCAGCAGCTGGTTGATCGGTAGCAGCAATCGCGTCTGCAACGTCGTGAAGGCGACGATCGTGCCGGCGCTCAGGCCGCTATGGCCGCCGTGGAGCTCGAGCCCCGCGACCAGGTAGAGCAGCGCCGGGGCGATCCCAAAGAACGCCTGCGTGACCGCGAAGAAGCCGCGGCCGGTCATCGCCTGGCGTACCTGGAGATCGGCCTGCCGAGCGTTCTCGGCACCGTAGCGATCGATCTCGCGATCCTGGCGGCCGAAGACCTTGGACAGCAGAACCCCGGACACCGACAGGCTCTCCTGCGTGATCGCGCTCATCTCAGCGAGCGAGACCTGCGTCTCGCGCCGCGCCTCGCGGCGGGTGCGCCCGACGCGGTTGCTGAGCACGACGAACACGGGCACGATCGCGACCGACAGCAGCGTCAGCGTCGGCGACAGGATCAGCATCGCGACTACTGCCGACGCCACCACGACCACGTTCGAGACGACCGACGACGCAGTTTCCGTGATCGTCGTCTGCACGCCGCCGACGTCGTTGGCGAGCCGCGACTGCACCTCGCCGGTGCGCGTCCCGGTGAAGAACGCCAGCGACATCCGCTCGAGGTGCCCGAACAGCCGGTCGCGCAGATCGCGCATCACCCGGTTGCCGACCCAGTTGGTGTAGTACGTCTGGACGATATTCAGCACGCCGGTGACGACCGGGATCGCGACCAGCACCGCGACAAGCCCGAACAGGAGCGGAAGGTTCGGACCGCCGGGTGGGAACAGCGCCTTGTCGAAAACGACCTTGATCAGGAGCGCCCCGACGACACTCAATCCCGAGCTGACCACGATCACGGTGACGATCAGCCCGACGCGCGCCCGGTACGGACGAAACAGCGCGACAATCCTGCGCCAGAGCGGGCCACTCCCGGCCGCGCCGGCCGACCCGTCGCCCGCGGGAACGGTGCTCATAGAAGGACAGTAGTCACGTGGTCGGGCGCGGGCAAGCATCCGGCACGGGTCCCAGGCGCTTGGCCGAAGCCTCGGGCCCGGGGCAGCGACTTCGCTACTTCAGCTTCGGCAGCGTCTTCGCCTCGAGCGCGGCGATGATGTGGTACCCGGGTGTCTTCATGTGGATGTTGAAGGTCCCGTCGCAGAAGTACGTCAGGGTGCAGACCCTGGCGACTGGCACCGGGATTTGACCGAACGTCGGGTCATTCGTGGCGACGAATGGGCCGTAGGCACCGGTCGCCTTCGTCACGTCGACGAACGCCGCGCCGACGGTGTCGTAGGCCTTCTTGAGGCCGGGGTTGATGTCGTCCTGGAAGGCGCTGATCGATCCGGGGACGAGGGCCAGCGTGTTCGGGCCGAGGACCGTTGGATGCACCCACAGCCCCAGCTCGACGTCCGGGTAGGTCGAGCCGATGATCCGCATCTGCTTACCGCCCGCCGCGCGCAGCTGCTTGACGATCTTGGTCAGGTTCTTGGTCGCCCTGGGCATGTTCGCCTTGACGCAGCCGGTGGGATCGGGCTGGGTTGGGCAACCGTCGACGTCGTTGCCGCCGATCGAGATCGTGAGGACCTTGACCTGATTGGGGTGACTCTTGATGAAGTCGACCGCCGCCTGCGTCTGACTCTTGTTGGGGTAGTTGGCCGCGCCCGGAGCGAGCGCCTGCGGATCGCACCCCACCGCCGATGCTGTCAGCATCGAGGTCGTCGTCGCTCCGCCGCAGCCGAGGTTGACGAGCTTCAGATGCCAGCCGCGGGCGGCAGCAAGCGGGACCAGCTGATCGGCAGGGCCGTTGTGGGTCGATCCCTGCGTTCCGCCGGGCAGCTCCTGCCAGCCGACGGAGTATGAGTCGCCCAGCGACAGGAGGATCCCCTTGACCGGGTTGGGCTTCGGCGCGGCGCTGTGATGAGCCGCCGATGCGGCCGGCGCGAGCACCAACAGCGCAAGCAGGCCCAGGGCTAGGGAACGAAAACGATGTCGCATAAATTTCCTCCTTGATGTACGGCGTCCTGAAGATCGAAGACCCTAGCGGCCCGGAGATCCTCGACGCCCGGGCCGGAGGCCCGGGGTCTTTGCATACGCGGGTGGATGACTCTGCACGGCGCTCTGACGGCCCCTTGCATCCGGCGAGACGGGCTCCGCCGAGGACGGACGAGCATGACGGTACCCAAATGCTCGTCGTGTGCTGGAAGCAGGGCTCGCGGGACGAACGCCGTCGCCCGGCGGATGGGAGAATCGGCTAGTGGATGCGGCACTGCTTGAAGTGCGCAACACGACGTACCGGACGTTTGTCGAGCTGGGTCGCGCTCCGTCAGCTGAGGAGGTTGCGGGTGCGGCGGACCGGACGAGCGCTGAGGTCGAGGCTGGCTGGCGCGAGCTTCATCGCGCGCATGCGCTTGTGCTCAACCCGGCCACCAACGAAATTCGGATGGCCAACCCATTCTCAGCGGTGCCGACCGCGTACCGCGTTCAGGCCGACGGACGGTGGTGGTACGGCAACTGCGCGTGGGACGCGCTCGGGATTTGCGCAGCATTGCGCACGGACGGCCGCGTCGAGACCTCCTGCCCGGATTGCGGTGACGCGATCGCGTTCGACGTACGCGCCCAGCAGCCCGATGACGAGCGCCTCCTGTTCCATTGCCTGGTTCCAGCCGCGCACTGGTGGGACGACATCATCTTCACCTGAAGCACGATGAATCTCTTCCGGTCGGAAGAGCACATCGACCGCTGGCTCGGCCGGCGCGATCCGGGAGCCACGATCAATGTCGCGAAGCTGAGCGAACTTGCGCACGCATGGTGGAGCGATCGACTCGCAGCCGACTGGCAGCCTCATGGCCGCGAGCAGAACCAGGCGATCCTCGACGAGCTTGGCCTGGCCGGCGACTTCTGGCGCCTTCCCTGAGCACATCGAGGCGCCGGAGTTCATCACTGATAGGAAGTCGCGGGTGCTCGATCTAGAGCGGCCAGCGCGGGGAGAGGACTACTGGTCTGTGGCTGAACGACGTAGATGGCGGCTCACGTCACCTACGAGGTCGGTTCGGACGCGCCTCTCCACGAAGCGCCATTCTCCTTCGCGCCGCTCGAAGCGGTCGTGGTACCGACCGCTGACGATCGGCTGCAGAGCTAGGTCAGGCAGCGCCTGCAGCGCGGTGAAGTACGCACGCGACACCGCTGTGCCGGCCTCCTCGTTGACCTCAATGGCCAGATTGGTGGTTACGTGCTTCGTCCGGGGCGTACCGTCGTCATAGACGATGACGTTGTCCCGGAGCAGCTTCTCGATGGCATCGCCGCCGGTCACCACTCCCGCACCGCCCGTAAACGTGGCGTCAGCGAGCAGCCGGCCGACAGCGGCGAAATCGCCGTCGTCCACGAGCTCGGCGTAGGTTGCGATCAGGCGCTCGATCGCCCGGTAGCTCGATTCCCGATTGGCGGGACGCATGGGACGCGAGCGTAGGTGAAACCAGAACGCGACGGCGTCTGAGCCCCGTAGCACACTCACGACCGGGATCCGCGCGATGCGGGTCGCTCGTTGAATCGGGCGTGGTCCGCGTCGCGGCCAAGGTCGAGGCCGACGCTCTCCCGCGAGTGGAGCAACGCGCCGAGCGACGCAGCTCAGACGCGGCGGCGGCGGTGCTGGAAGCTGTCCGGCGCGGCCGCCGAGTGACCGCGGCCACGGGTGCGGCAAAGGCGAGCTAGACGCCCGCCTCTGCGCGTGGCTGAGCCTCCAGGGTCTCGACGCGAGCGAGCCACGGTTTCGCATCGAGGCGCTCGAATGTTGCGCGCGCCTCAGCGAGCAGCGGCTCCGCCTCTGTGGCGCGGCCGGAGCTGTGAAGCCACTCAGCCTGCTCGGCGAGGGTGATCGCGAGCCAGAACGGCATGCTGTACTCCCGAAAGATGGAGGCCGCGGTCGCGAAGCCCTGGTCGGCTCTCACGGCCTCGCCGTCGTGCGCTGCGAGGCGGGCGCGGAAGCGGGAGGCATGCGCCCGGAGCGTGGGCGCAAGCCGTCCCGGCGGTAGGGCCTCGACCGTGGCTAACAGCTGTTGTGCCTGCTCGCGTTCGCCCAGCGCGAGCGCCGCGTCGAGCGCCTGCGCGAAGGCGATCTTGACCGGCTGGTCGTCCGGGCGGCGACTCTCGAGCAGTTCGTTCAGTAGCTGCTGGGCAGCGCCGAGCGCCTCGCGCTCCTGCCCTTCCGCGCGCAGCACGACCGTCTCGGCGGCGGCATAGCAGGTTCGGGCCTGGAGATCCGTCGAGTCCTTGTGACGGGAGTAGAGCGACAAGAAGTGGCGTGCATCGTCCAGCCGGCCCGGTGCAACGAGCGGCTCGGTCAAGGCCGCAAGGAACGTGGGTGTGGCCGCGAGGTGGTCGGATTCTGAGCGCCGAGTGCACGGCGTTCCTGGGCCGCTCATGTGCGCGCGGTATCGTCGGGTAGGTGATCGAAGAAGATACGGCCGTCGCGAACCCGATCGCAATGACCAGCTCGACGACGGTGCTGGTGAGTCGCCGTGAGTCGTTCAACGCGGCGCATCAATTGTGCGACCCTCGCCTGTCCGATGAGGAGAACGAGCGCCTGTTCGGGAAATGCGCGAACCTGCACGGGCACAACTACGTGCTCGAGGTGGTGGTCGCCGGCCAGATCGATCCAGCAACGGGGTATGTCTTGGACCTCAAGCAGCTCTCAGATGTCATCTCAAGACGGGTCATCCAGGACGTCGACCACCGCAACCTGAACACTGATGTGCCGTGGCTCGAAGGCCGTATCCCGACCGCCGAGAATCTGGCCTTAGCGTTCTGGGAACGGCTCCGTTCGGCGCTGCCTGACGGCATTTTGCGCTCGGTTCGGCTGTGGGAGACCGACAAGAACTGGGCTGAAGTCGGTGATCACGTCTGAGACACCGCCGAGGCGGGGTCTCAAGTTGCCAACGCGCTACACCGCGGCGGACGTTGGCGTGCTCACTGAAAACGAGGCGAAACGGTTCCTGCCGGGCTCAGCGGGTGGTGACCCGCGAACCGACATCACTCTGGCCTGGGAACTGCTCTACCGCCTGGAACCCGAGCTCTACGACCGGCTGGTCACCGCCGAGCGGCTCCACCCCGAGGTCCTCGGGTGGCTCCCGCACCACGTCGACCGGATCGTCGAGGTGGCTGCGGGAACGGGCCGGCTGACGCTGGAGCTCGTCCGGCGTGCGCGCGAGGTTCTGGCGATCGAACCTGCAGCGCCGTTGCGGGAGATCCTGGCTCAGAAGCTCGCGCGCGCGGATCACGGGCTCCACGGCCAGGTGCGCGATGGCTTCTTCGATGACCTGCCCCTGAGCGACGCTTGCGCGGACTTGGTGATCGCGTGCTCGGCGCTGACCCCAGCTCCGGAGCATGGCGGCGAGGCAGGTTTGGCGGAGATGGAGCGGGTCTGCAGGACGGGTGGCTGCGTCGTCATCGTCTGGCCGAACCAGGTCCCGTGGCTCGCAGCCCACGGCTACGAGTACGTGAGCTTCGACGGAGAGATGTTCGTCGAGTTCGCCAGCCACGAGGAGGCTGCCGAGCTGACCGAGATCTTCTATCCCGGCGGGGTCGAGGAGGTGCGTCGCCGTAGGCTGCGACTGGTTCCCTATGACGTGTTGGGGATCAATCCGCCGCGGGACCTCGCGTACAAGATGATCGTGCGATGAAGATCGCGATTGTCGCTCCGCTGGTCTCGGCCATCCGGGAGCCACAGCGTGGCGGGTCGCAGGCGTTCGTAGCCGATCTCGCGCGCGGCCTCGTGGACAGGGGCCACGAGGTCCACCTTTACGCCGCTTCCGGATCCGGCGTGTCGGGTGTACCCGTGATCGATACAGGCGTCGATCCCCGCGCGCTTGCGGCCACGCTCTACCGAGCTTCTAGTCCAGCCGCTGACAGCGCGGCCGTAGCCGATGCAGCCTTCGCAGCGGTCTACGCCACTGTGGGCGAGACTCGATACGACGTTGTCCACAACCACGCCTTCGATGCGCCCGCGATCAGGCTCGCGACCGGACTGCCCGCGCCGGTAGTGCACACGCTTCACCTACCCCCGGACAGGGCGGTGGCAGACGCGCTGCGAGACGCCGGCCGGTCCGGGCGAGCCCCCGTGGTTGCCGGCGTGTCCGCGTGGCAGGCAAGCGCGTGGCGCCGCGTCGTCTCAGTCGACGCGATCCTGTCGCCGTTCGTCCCGACTCGGTCGATCCGCTGGCTGGCATCAGCAGGCGAGGGCGCAGTCTTTGCCGGCAGGCTGAGTCCGGAGAAGGGAGCGGTCGAGGCGATCGCGATCGCTCGGGCGGCTGGTGTGAGGATCGATCTCTACGGCGACGTTTACGACGCGGAATACACCCGGGAACGGATCGACCCGCGACGCGCCGATCCGGGCGTCGCGGTTCATCCAGGCGTTCCGCGCACCGTCATCTGGGAGACGATCGCTCGCGCGGCCGTCGTCCTGTGTCCGGCCATGTGGGAGGAGCCGTTCGGGATGGTCGCCGCTGAGGCCCAAGCGTGCGGGACGCCCGTCGTTGCCTTCCGCCGGGGCGCACTTGATGAAGTGATCCTCGACGGAGTGACGGGCTTTCTCGTGGCGCCCGACGACATTGTCGCGGCAGCCCGAGCGGTCAGCAAGACGGCCGAGCTCTCGCGCTTGCGATGCCGCGAGCATGCCGAGCGCGACCTGGATCTGGAGCTGAGTCTCGATGCGCACGAACAACTCTACGAACGAGTCGCCAAAGCTGGCGTAAAGGCTGCAGCGAGTGGGTGATACGAGGCATTGGCTCGCGGGACGCCTGGCGCTCGTCACCGGCGCCAGCCAGGGGATTGGCGCAGCAACGGCCGAGGCGATCGCGGCGACGGGCGCCCACGTCGTCTTGGCCGCCCGCAACCGTGATGCGCTCGATGCCGTCGCCACACGCATCCGTGATGCCGGCGGCAAGGCTACGCAGGTGCCAACGGACGTCAGCAGCGTCACGGATGTCGAGCGCCTGTTCGACGCCGTCGGGAAAACGGGGCAGCTCGCTGCCCTCGTGTGCGCCGCTGCGGTGCTGAGTCCGGCGCGGTTGACGGAGACCACCCCGGACATCTGGGAAGAGACTCTGGGGGTTAACCTGACCGGCTCATTCCTCTGTTGTCGTGCGGCCTTCACCGCCATGCGCACCGTTGGCGAAGGACGGATCGTCACCATCGCGTCGCTGTCAGGCGTCTACGCGACCGAAAAGTTCCCTGGACTTGCCGCTTACAACGTCTCCAAATACGGAGTCATCGGTCTGACGGAGGCGATTGCTGTGGAGGGTAAGGAGGTCGGGATCAGCGCGATCTGTGTGAGCCCCGGAGCAGTTGACACTCAGATGCTCCGCCGCGCCAACCCTGAGCTTCGTCCCGGCCTGACGCCCGAGCAGGTAGGCAACCTGATCGTGGCGCTTCTCGACAGCCCGTTCGTTCCGGCCAGCGGGGCCAATATCACCCTGTTCTCAAACGCTTAAGACGCCGGCGCTGAGCTGGTGGTCTAGCGCCGACCTCATCGGACCAGCGACCACAGGTCCACGCGTTCATCTGCGAGCTGACCGGGGGCCGGTCGGGCGCGAGCGGCTACGAGGCGCGCACACGCCGCCATCTCCGAGTCGGTGTCCAGCTCGGGGTCGCCGCCGCGGTCGAGGCCGACTGCCGCAAGTACTTGCCCTTCGGACATGTAGAACCCGACCATCGTCCGCCCCTCGAGGGTCCCGCGGACGATGAACTGGTCCCACTTCGTGGCGTGGCCCACGTACTCGAGCTTGTGCTCGTATTGATCGGACCAGAAGCTGTGGATGTAGTCGTAAGGAGCGGTCGAGCCGAGCATTGATCTCGCCGCCGCGCGCCCCATCTGTTCGCCGTTGTTGTAGTGCTCGACGCGAACGCGACCGAAAACTGGATGCAGGTGGTTTGCCACGTCGCCGGCCGCGTACACGTCGGGCGCGCTGGCCCGACACGACTCGTCGACGAGCACACCATTGGATTGCGCGACGGCCTGCCCGGCAAAGGTCGGTATCTCGGGCTCGATTCCGACGCCCACGACGACGAAGTCGCAGGCCACGCGGACACCATCGGCGGTCACGACCGCCTCCACGCGGTCGTTTCCTTCAAACCCAGTGATCTGATTTTGGCTGCGCAGCTCGACGCCGTTCTCGCGGTGGATCGCGCCGAACGCTGCGCCGACCTCGTCGCCCAACACCCTTTCGAGCGGCGCTTGCTGGGGAAATATGGCGGTCACCCGAACCCCGAGCTGCGTCAGGGAGGCGGCCACCTCGCAACCGATGAACCCCATCCCCACGACCACAGCGTCCCGATTCGCGGCTGCCTCCTGCTTGATCGCGTCGCACTCGGTGACCGTACGCAGGTAGTGGATCCCGCGTAGATTCGCTCCCGGTACCGCGAGTCTGCGGTTCCGTCCCCCGGTCGCGATCAGGACCTTCTGATACCCGAGCTCTTCGCCTGAGTCGAGCACGACCACGCGGGCGGCCACATCCACCGCGCCGACGCTGGACTCGCGCCGCTCGACATCGTGCTCGTCATACCAAGCTGGAGGCCTGACGTACCACCCGTTGAGCTCCTCCTCCGAGCGGAGGTAAGTCTTGGATAGGGGAGGGCGCCCGAAGGGGATCCCTGGCTCTCGGCCGACGAGCGTGACTCGGCCCGTGAAGCCCTCTTCGCGGAGTGTCACTGCCGCGTTGCCGCCGGCTAGCCCACCGCCGACGATCACAATCGGCCGATCTTCGCGTCTTGCGTGCGGCGGTTGCACCGGCAGCGACTCTACGCACTGTCAAGCCTCGACCGACCACTGGCCGAGGTCGCGCGCAAGACGGCCGTGTTCTATGGCGAGGCTGCCGCGTAGACAGAATCGGATTCTCGTCGGCGAACGGGACGATGCTCATCGACCGCGAGGGCACACCCCAGTCGGCGGCTCCGAGGCAGCTCATCTGCGGAATGGCGCTGTTGACGCTGATGGACGGTGGCCGACCCCATCAGGGACGGGCCTGGCGAGTCTCGGCGGTTGGTATGAGTTTTCGAGCAGCTTCGTCGAAGGCCCGACCCTATTCGGCCAGGGCGTGAAGATGCAGGTCCGCAAGCTCGAAGTTCGAAGCAGCCCGGGAGGATCCGGCGACGGCGCCGGCGGTGACGACTAGCTGCGAAGCTGTATCTAATGGCCGATGTTACGAGCGAGATCGACCTGAGTGCGCCGCCGAGCGGACGTGGCTGCGCGGAGTGCCTAGCTGGCGCGTCGCCGGGCTGGTGGCTGCACCTGCGCCGCTGCGCGGCCTGCGGGCACATCGGTTGTTGCGATAACTCCCCCAGCCGGCACGCGACCGCCCACAACAAGGCCACAGGGCACCCGGTGCTGCAGAGCTTTGAGCCGGGCGAGGACTGGTTCTACGACTACCGCTCCGGCGAATTCTTCGAAGGGCCCGCGCTGGCCCCGCCCGGTAGTCATCCAGCCGACCAGCCTGTGCCCGGGCCGGCCGGAGCGGTGCCGAGCGACTGGCAGCTTCACCTCAACTAACGCACGGGCGCGGCGCCGGCCAACCGACAGCGTCGAAAACGGCGATCGGGTCGAGGTAGTCGCGCCATCGAGTGACCTTGCGCTCAGGGATCGTGAGTACCGATACATAGCGGTTGGAGTAGGCGGCCCCGGTTTGGACGGCGCGGCCTTCGGAGGCGTGCTCGAGCACGACAACGCCGGTCTCGCGGTCGCGATGGACGGCCAAGTCGAAGCATCGATTCAGCACGAACGTCTCGCCGAACGTCTCGCCGTACGGCCGATACAGCTCAGCGACCGCGGCGCGGCCGACCACGTGCCGTGGGTACAGCGGTTGCTCCTCGGCTCGCTTACCGCTCGACGTTCTGCAGGCGCACGTTGCCGCGAGCGATCAGCTTGCCATCGTCAGGGCGGCGAATCTCCACTTGCCACAGCTGCTGGGTGCGGCCCTGCTGAACCGCGACCGCAACGACCTGCAGACGGCCCGCCCGGTGCGGGCGAAGAAAGTCGGTGACGTTTGAGACGCCGACCGCTTGCTGGCCACGTTCTTTGACCGCCTCGTAGGCGCCGACGGTTGCGAACGACTCGATCGCCATGGTGTAGAGCCCGCCGTGCACCAGTCCCCACGGTTGGTGGTGGCGCTCATCGGCCGCGATCGACCCTTTCACCCGGGTCGACGCGACCTCTTCGAAGTCAATCTCCAACAGTCGCAGCAGCTCGCTTGAACCGGTCAGATCGGACACGTGGCGGTCCTCCTCTCAGTGCCGGCGGGTTCTCGAGGACGAGCGCGACGCCCTGACCCGAGCCGACGCACACGCCGAGCACGCCGTAGCGGGCGCCTCGCTCGCTCAGCTCGGTCGCGAGCGTCAGCACGTACCGGGTGCCCGAGGATCCGAACGGATGTCCGATCGCGACGGCGCCGCCGTTCGGGTTCAGCTTCTCGTCGGGGACTTCGAAGCCTTGGCGCTGGTTCGGCAGCTGCGAGGTCGCGAGCGCGATCAGAGGCATCCCTCCTTGACCTTACAGACGTCGATCTCCTCAGGTTGGAGGCCGGCACGTTGTAAGGCCTTCGGGATTGCCCACGCCGGCGCGATCCCCATCACCCGCGGGTCGAGTGCGTGCGTCGCCGACGCGACCACCCGCGCCAGCGGCTCCACACCCAGCTCCGCGGCCGCCTCGCCGCTCGCGAGCACGATCGCGCTGGCCCCGTCGTTCAATGGAGACGAGTTCCCTGCCGTCATTTGCGTTGTGTTCGGCTGCGCCGGAAGCGCGGCGAGCTTCTCCGCCGTCGTGTCCTCGCGGATGCTCTCGTCGTGCTCGAACGTGCGCGCGGCCTGCTTCCGGCTCCCGGGGATCTCGACCGTGTGGATCTCTTTCGCGAGCCGTCCCGCGTCGCGTGCGGCGGCGGCGGGCTGATGGGCGCTGAGCCATTGCGTCGATCTGCTCGGCATGTCAGCTCCTAGCGTCCGCACGTGGTCTGCCGATTCTCATCATGTCGATGTAGGGTCCCGGAGGAGCAGGTTCGGGTTCGGCGGGCCGCCTGCCCCGGACCACATCGTGTCGAGCATCAACACCGGTCCACGCGGCATGAACGGCGCATCGCCCTTCATATACGCCCACCCCGACCGCGACATCGACTCCACCCCGCCGGCCAATCCAATCCCTAACTCGCCGGCGCGGATCGCGTGCGCGATCTGGATCGCGCACGTCAGCGACGAGGCGCAGAAGCGGTTGACGGTCGCAGCCGGAACCGAGTCCGGGAAGCCCGCCGCGAGCGCCGCCCAGCGCGCGATATCGCCCATCCCTTCGTGCGCTACGTTCACACAGCCGGCAGCGATGTCCTCGATCCGGTCCAGCTCGACCCCGACTCGCTCGCACGCCCAGACCATCGTCTGGCCGAGCAGGTCGTCGGTGCGGATGTGAGACAGCGAACCGCCGTAGCGCCCGACCGGGGTCCGAACGCCACCGAGCACGTAAGCATCAGTCACTGGGAGCATCTCCTCGATCGGGAAGCTGACTTGGCAGCCGCGACACTACCTCGGCGATCAACAGCTCGACCTGCCCTGGTGAGGGTCGACGGGCCAGAACACGATCGTGTCGAAGCCGTCTTCGGCGAAGCCGGCAATCGTCTCGACCCACCACCCCGCGGGTCCGGGAAGCGGCTCACCCGCCGGCTGCATGCGGCTCCGCTCGGCATCCGGCCTCGCAGACCTCGGCCGCGGGCGAGTCGTCAAGCTGCCTGGCGGAACTGCCCAGTTGCACTGTCCAGTGGCTGATGCGAGCGCGGTTGCGACGCATCACAGTCTCCGCATGAGCAAGATCGCCGTCGTCTACTACTCGGCGACCGGTCACATCTATGCGATGGCCGAGGCCGTCGTCAAGGGGGCCGAGGATGCCGGAGCACAGGTTCGCCTGCGACGGGTGGCCGAGCTTGCCCCAGAGAAAGTGATCCGTCGCCAGGACGCCTGGCGCGAGCATTACGAACGGACCTTGCCCCTGGTGGCCGAGGCCACGCTCGAGGACCTCGAGTGGGCAGACGGTTTCGCATTCGGCACTCCAACACGGTTCGGGCTGCCTGCGGCCCAGCTCAAGGAGTTCATCGATCAGACCGGCCCGCTGTGGGTCCAGGGTCGGCTCGCGAACAAGGTCGCGACATCGTTCACAAGCTCGCAAAACGTCCACGGCGGACAAGAATCAACGCTGCTTGCCCTCAACAACGTCTTCTACCATTGGGGCTGCTTGATCGTGCCGCCCGGCTATACCAACGCGGTCGTTGCTGCTGCAGGTGGCAACCCATATGGCGCGTCCTACCCAGCCGGCGCAGGCGACGCGGTCAGCGCCGAGGCGCTAACGGCGGCGCATTACCAGGGGTTCAGGCTCGCCCAGTACGCCGGACGCCTGGTGCCGGGACCGGCTGGCTCGGCTCCCAAACCAAACGGGACGGAGCGTCGCTCGACGGACCCCCTAGCCTTGGATCCCTACAGCCCGCCTGACTACTCGACGTTCGGCTGGCAAGCGAAGGTTGCGGCAACGTGATTGAGTCGACATCGCCATCGACGGGACAGGGCGTGATCTCGATGGAGCCGCTTGACGGCGCGATCGATCACCTCCGCGGCGGCGCGTCTGGACGGGTGATCGTCGAGTACGGGGACTACGAGTGCCCGTACTCGCGACAGGCGTGCCGCGAGATCGGGCGCGTCGAGAGACGGCTCGGCGATGGAGTCCAGTTCGTGTTCCGGCACATTCCGCTGACCGGGACCCATCCGCACGCGCTTGCCGCGGCCGCCGCCGCCGAGGCTGCGGCACTGCAGGACGGCTTCTGGGAGATGCACAGCCTGCTCTTTCGTCACCAGTCGGTGCTCGAGAGCGATGACCTGCGTCGGTACGCCGCCAAGCTCGAGCTCGACTCGGCGAAGTTCGACCGCGACCGCGCTAGCGCAGCGGTGATGCGGCGAATCGGCCGCGATATCGAGAGCGGGCTAGCGTCCGATGAGGTCCGGGGCACGCCGACCCTGTTCATCGACGGCGTAGTGCACCGCGGCGCCTACGACGCGGTCAGCTTGCTGGAGGCGCTGGCCAGATGAGCGCGACGTGCACACACCTGGACGACATCGAGCTAACCGAGCTGCCAGAAGCTATCGCCGGGTGCCAGGACTGCCTCGCGATCGGTGGGACATGGGTCCACCTCCGCATGTGCCAGAGCTGCGGCCGGATCGGCTGCTGCGACAGCTCACCACACCGCCACGCCTCAGCACACGCACGGAGCGCGCGACACCCGATCGCGCGCTCCGCGGAACCGGGTGAGAACTGGAGCTGGTGCTACGTCGACGAAGTCGCGTTCGTCGTGGACTCAGAGTAGGGGCCGGCGGCCCGTGGCCACCTGGATCTTCGAACCGGGCCATAGCGAGTCGAGTTCCGCGCCCGTCACATGATGGTCACTTGGGTCCGCGGCCTGTTCAAGGACATCCACGGGCAGCTCGAGCTCGACTGGGACCGCTGGCTCGACGCGACCTTCGAGGGCGAGATCGACGCAACCGGGATCTGGACCGGGCAGCCGGAGCGTGACGAGCATCTCCGCAGCGCCGACTTCTTCGACGTCGAGAACCACCCCAGGATCACGTTCAGCGGCCGCTTCACCGAACGCACCGGGGGCACCGCGTTCAAAGGCGTGGTCGAGCTGACGATTCGCGGCGTGACCCGTACGGTGCCGCTTGATGTTCAATATCTGGGGGAGTGGAAGACGCCGTTCTGGGTTGGAGCGGACAACATGGGCGAGTTACGTCGGGTCGGGTTCGAGGCGACGGCCAGGATCAACCGCCACGACTTCGGCGTCTCCTGGCAAGACGAGATCCCCGGCGGCGGGGTGGTCGTCAGTAACGAGATCGAACTGGCGCTCGACGTCGAGGCGATCCTGCTCGAGGACCTCGAGCGCACCGGCGCGATCGAGTATTACCGAAATTGACGGCAACGAGCGGACGTGCCTCTGCTCGCGGTTTCTACCTGGAAGGCTCGCCCCAATGACTGATCTGGACCGGCTCCTTGTTCGCAACAAGCGCTTCGCAACCACCCAGGCTTACGAGGCACTCCCGATTTCTCCCAGACGTGGGGTCTGCGTGATCACGTGCTTGGACCCGCGCACCGACCCGGCGGACTTCCTCGAGCTTGAACTCGGCGACGCGGCCGTGATTCGAAACGCCGGCGGTCGCGTCACTCAAGCCGTGATCGATGACCTCGCCTTCATTAGCTATTTGTCTGAGACCGTGTTGAGGCCCGAGGGCCCGATGTTCGAGGTCGCCGTGATCCACCACACCAAGTGCGGCACAGGTTTTCTCGCCGACTACGACTTTCGCCGCAATTTCGCGACTCACGTGGGCGGCGACGACGCGGCCCTTGCTGCCGAGGCCGTCACCGATCCGGTGCAGACCGTCCAACTCGATGTCGAACTGCTGCGCTCGTCCGCGGTGCTCTCGACCAAGATCACGGTGTCAGGTCACGTCTACGACGTCGACACGGGCGTAATCACGACCATCATGCAGGCCTCGCCAGTGCGCACCAGCTGACCGACCGCGGAGTCAATCGGATGTCCCCGCCCGACGACACGCGTCTTGACAATCCGGTGCACGCGGCTCTGTGCGGCCCGCAGGCACGGTTCGCGCAGGTCTGCGGTCACGCGCGTCGATATCCCGCTGATGTTGCGCCGTTCTTGGCGCTGCCCACGGAACCGTCACGAGAGGACTGGCGAGACGCCGCTCATTTAGTGCCGCCGGGAACGTACGCCGCCATCGTCCATCTCGGCGCCGACGTGCCGGAGACTTGGAAGGCACTCCAGGAGTTCGAAGTCGTGCAGATGATCGGAGAGCACGTAAACGGCAACGATGAGCCGGAGGCAATCTCCCTGAATGCCGCTGATGTCCCAGAAATGCTGGAACTCGCCCGCCAGACCGATCCAGGACCGTTCCGGGAGAGAACAATCGAGCTCGGCGATTATCTCGGGATCCGCCGCGGCACCGAGCTCGTTGCGATGGGGGGCGAGCGTTTGCATCTCGGTGGCTGGACGTTGATCAACTCGTCGAGCACGTGCCGACATATCGCGGTCACGGAATGGCCTCACGACTCATGGGCGCACTGATAGCCGGGATCCAGCTCCGGTCCGAACGCGCAGTTCTACACGTCCTCACCACCAACACCAACGCAATCCGCCTATACGAAAAGCTCGGGTTCCGCGAGCGCCGCCACCTCACGATCTCCGTGTTGACGCGCTAGGCAAGCCCGAGCCAAGAGACACAGCTACACCCCGACCTGTCGAGTGAGCGCCGCCGATCACCATCACGTTGGCCGCCGCGACGCCGGGCACTCCACCCACACGCGATTCGGGCGATCACGACTGGCCACTGGCGGATGCGAGGTGACCTAGCGATGCCTCACGCTTACGGCATGACGGAAAGGCTCGCGTGAATTCGATGGAGTCGCAGGCCGTTGCTCAGTCACCCGAGGCCCGTGAGCCTGTGGCGTTTCCGCTCATCCTCGGGCTCGACACGTTCGGCGATCGGACCCACGACAAGGACGATCGTCGGCAGTCGCATGCCCAGACGATTCGGAACGTCGTCGAGCAAGGGGTGCTTGCCGACCAAGTCGGCGTTGACTTCTTCGGGATCGGCGAGCATCACACCGAGGACTTCCCAATGCCGGCCGCGGACGTGGCGCTCGGCGCGATCGCGGCGCGCACGACCCGAATCCATCTTGGGTCGGCCGTCACGGTGTTGAGCTCGGACGACCCCGTCCGGGTCTATCAGCGCTACTCGACGCTTGACGCCGTCTCGGGCGGCCGTGCCGAGGTGATTCTCGGCCGGGGTTCGAGCATCGAATCGTTCCCGCTGTTCGGCTACGACCTCGCTGACTACGACCGGCTATTCGAGGAGAAGACTAACCTCTTCGCCGAGCTGCTCAAGGGCGGGCCAGTCACGTGGCAAGGGACCACCCGTGCGGCGCTGCACGATCAAGATGTCGTGCCCCATCCCGAGTTCGGACCGTTCCCCGCTTGGCTCGGCGTCGGCGGCAGCCCCGAGTCGGTCGTTCGTGCGGCCCGTTATGGGTTCTCGCTGATGCTCGCGATCATCGGTGGGCCTCCGGCGCGGTTCGCACCCTTCTCCCGGTTGTTTCGCGAGGCCCTCGAGAGGCTCGGGCAGCCCCCACGACCCGTGGGTATACACGCGCCCGGTCACGTTGCGGCGACCGATGAGCGAGCCGTCGAGGAGTTCGGGGCGCGCTGGATTGAGACGGTTCGCAAGGTAAGCGCAGAACGCGGATTCAGACCGCCAACGCTGGAATCGTTCATGGATGACGTGGGTCCCGAGGGAGCGCTCTACGTTGGATCACCAGAGACCGTGGCCCAGAAGATAGCGGCGAACCTCAGGGCTCTCGAGGCTAATCGCTTCGATCTGAAGTTCGGTATGCCTGGGCTGTCCCAGGAGACGGTGATGACCAACATCGAGCTTTACGGCAAACAGGTCATCCCCCGCGTGCGCGAGCTCATGGGCGCGAAACGTCACTCGATGGCGTAGACCATGTCGTCGACAGGGGGTCCTTCGACACCGCGACCGTCCTGCGAACGCTGCACCCTCAGCCGAGGAGATAGGTACGCCTCAAGCGGCGACCCTCGCTTTGCCCCGGCGGATCGAGCGCGCCAGTGTGCACGATTCGCCGGTCCACGATCGTAGTAACGAAGACCTATCGAAGAGTCGGGAAGGAAGCCCTCGCGGTCGCGTCTTTTGCCTTGCAAGCGCAAAAGCGCAACGTACAAATCGCAGCGCGAGAGCCATACAGCACCTGACCGGCTCTCGCCGCTGCATCAGAGAGGACCACCCATGATTGGCTCAACGACCGGCACCCCGGTGGTGCCCGATGCGACGCGCGCTCGGCGCCAGCGTCGCCCCCGCGCCCGACTGCTCGCCCTCGGCGGCGTGGGCCTGGCCGTGCTGGTGGCCGGCTGCGGCGCGGCGGCCGCCCCTTCCAAGCCGGCTGCTCGCGCGGCCACGGTGAGCACGCCCCAGACGACCAAGGCGCCGGCCAAGACGGCCGCCAAGGCCAAGACGGTTGCCCAGGCCAAGACGGCCGCCAAGGCCAAGACGGTCCGCCAAGGCCAAGACGGTCCGCAAGGCCAAGACGGTCCGCAAGTCCAAGGCGGTCCCCAAGGCCAAGACGGCCCCGGTCGCGAAGGCCGCAGCCGCCCCGGTGCCCACCGCCGTGCCGAAGGCCGAAGCCGGCATCCCGCAGGGCAACGGCGGCGACGGTGACTCTGACAACAACGGCGGTCCCAGCGACGGCGACGGCTCCATCTGAATCGACCCGGAGGCCATGTTCACATGACACCAACCACTCACACCCTCAGAAACTCCTCCCGCATCCGCATCGCGGTGCGCGTGCTGGGAGCCCTGGTGATCTTGTTCGTCGGCGCCGACCACTACTGGCAGTACGCGGTGGACGACTACTCGGTGGTGCCCACGATCGGGACGCTTTTTCTGTTGAACTTCATCTCGGCGACGGGCGTCGGTCTGCTCTTGCTCGCACCGCTGGAGCGTGTCTCGCAGCGCTTCGGGGCAATCGCCTTGAAGCTGGTGGCGTTCAGTGGGTTCGGCATTGCGGCAGCGTCGCTGGCCGCCCTGCTCTACAGCGAGCAGGCCCCGCTGTTCGGCTTCATGGAGTCCAACTACCGGCCGGCAATCATCATCGCGCTCGCCACCGAGTTGTCCGCAGCCGTGCTGCTCGGGCTGCTGCTGGTTCTCGCCCTCAAGGCCGATCGGCCGGCACGGAGGGCGCACTCTCCCGTCGTCGAGCACCCCCAGGCCAGCGCGAGCGCGACCTGAGACCCACCATCATGGCGAGCAGTACTGAGCCATCTCTGCCTCTGTCCGCTTCGGGAAGATCGCAACCGAGCGGCGCAGCGTGCTAGCCGAAGGTGAACACGTAGGCCTCGATGCCGGGAGCGAGGAAGGTGATCACGAACGTGCGATCGATGATCGATCCCGGCTCGCGAACCAGCTGATAAAGCCGCGGTTGGGCGACCAGTCCGTGGCCTTCCTCGTCCACGTCGAGCCCATGCGCTTCGCCAGGAGGCTCCCCGTCGATGAGCACTCGGAACGGGACGGACGTCCCTCGCTCCCGTGGTCGCAGGACGAGATGCACGTCGCGGGCATGGAAGCGGAACGCGATCCCACCGTCGGCTCGGTTGAGCACGCTGGCCCCGCTCTCGATCGTCCAGTCCCCGGAGAGAGCCCACTGGTTGAGCCGCAACGAGTCTGGCGCGACATACGTTCGAGACTCGTCGAACGCGACGCCACCGGGAGACGCGAAGTGCTGAGTTTGCTCGTAGCCGAGGTACGTCTCGGGCGACGCCAGGTTCGTCCAATCGGCTTGAGCCTCGAAACCGGCGGCAGCGGCCGAGACCAGAGCGTCACCGAGGTGATCGACCCCGGCTTCGCGCAGCAGTCGCTGAATGACCCGTTCGCACTCTTCGTACCGACCCTCGCCGAATTGGTGGTGCCGGATTCGTCCCTGCGTGTCGGCGATGTACACGGCGGGCCAGTAGTGGTTGCTGAATGCGCGCCAGACCCCATAGTCGCTGTCGATCGCGATCGGATACTCGATCCTCAAGTCTTTCGCGGCTTGCCGGACGTTGTCGGCGTCTTGCTCGAACGGGAACTCGGGAGTGTGCACGCCAACGGTGACCAACCCCCGATCGTGGTACTTCTCGGCCCAGGCGCGGACGTAAGAGACCGTGCGGAGCCAGTTGATACAGGTGTACGTCCAGAAATCGACGAGAACGACCTTCCCCCCGACATCCGCCGCGGTGAGCGGAGGGGAGTTGAGCCACCCGGTCGCCCGGTCGAAACCCGGGAGGTGACCCTCGGAGGACATCGGAGCCGGACCTCCGTGGCGGAATACGTCGAGCCAGCTCACGCCGCACCGTCGATGTCGACGATGGACTTGGTGTGGACGGCGCTCGTCAGTTCGTGGCTCCCTGCTTCCGGTGCGGTCGGAACGCCGCTCGGATCTCTTCTGAGAACAGCTCGGGCTCTTCCCAGGCGGCGAAGTGACCGCCCTTGTGGACCTCGTTGAAGTAAATGAGGTTGGGGTAGAGCTTCTCTACCCAGCTGCGGGGCGCCCTGAAGATCTCGCCGGGGAACGAAGTGAAACCGACCGGGAGCGAAACCACCGGAGGAGCCTGGCCGGCAGCGAGCGCGCCGGCTCGTGCGCCCTCCCAGTAGGAACGGGCGGCCGACGCCCCTGTGCCGGTCAGCCAATAGGTCGTGATGTTGTCGAGAATGTGGTCTCGGGTGAGATTGCCCGAGGGCTTGCCGTCGACGAAGGCGCGGGAGATCTTGTAGTAGCTGTCGGTGTCGTGGTCGAGGATCCACGCCGCCAGCGCGAGGGGTGAATCCAGCAGGGCGTAGCCGATCGTCTCCGGCCGCGTGCCCTGCTCCAGGAAGTAGCCGTAGCCGCTCGTCCTGAAGGTGCTGATCGCGGCGACCGCGGCGCGTTCCTCCTCGGAGTCCGTGGGGAACGCACTGATGTTGCCCAGCCCCTGCCTGAGGAGGTTCAGATGGATGCCCAACAGCCCCGTGGGTGCCTGGCCGCCCATCGTGTCGGTGACGGCAGCGCCCTGGTCGCCGCCTTGGGCGACGTAGCGCTGGTATCCGAGGCGGTGCATCAGCTCCGCCCAGGCGCGTGCGACGCGGCCGGGGTCCCAACCGACCTCGGTCGGCGCGGCGGAGAAGCCGTAGCCGGGCAGCGAGGGCAGCACCAGGTCGAACGCGTCCTCGGCGCGTCCGCCGTGCGCGGTCGGGTCCGTGAGCGGGCCGATGACCTCGAGCAGCTCGATCACCGAGCCCGGCCAGCCATGCGTGATGATCAGCGGCAGCGCGTTCTCGTGCCGCGACTTCACATGGATGAAGTGGACGTCCACCCCGTCGATCTCGGTCTTGAACTGCGGGAGTGCGTTCAGCTTCTGCTCGCACTTGCGCCAGTCGTGCTCGGTCGCCCAATGACGCGCGAGTGCCTGCAGCGTCGTCAGCTGCACGCCCTGCGACCGATCTGTGACCAGCTCCCTGGAGGGCCAGCGCGCCGTGGCGATGCGCCTCTGGAGGTCCTCCAATGCCTCCTCCGGAATATCAACGTGGAAGGGGCGAATCTCGACGGCGATCTCGCCGGTGGTGCTCATGACGATCTCCTTGCTAACACAGGGAGCCGAACGCTGCGCGGGTCTCCTGGGTGAGGAGCTGCAGCTGCTCCCAAGCGGGCGAAGTTGCCACCCTTGTCTACCTCGGTGAAGGTGCCGCTGCTCCTAGCTTGGCTGCTTGCGCAGTGGTCTGAAGCTCGCGCGCATCTCTTCTGAGAAGAGTTGCGGCTGTTCCCATGCGGCGAAGTGGCCGCCTCGGTCAAGCTGGTTGTAATAGATGAGGTTGTGTGGGTACGCGCGCTCGGCCCAGCTCCGCGGAGCTTGATAGAGCTCGTCGGGGAAGACGCTTATCGCGTACGGGATGGTGATGTTCTTGGCGTCGAAGAAGTCGGCCTTGTTCTCCCAATAGAGCCGAGCCGTGGAGATCCCGGTGTTCGTCAGCCAGTAGAGCGTGATGTTGTCGAGCAGGTCGTCTCGCGTGAGGTCGCTCTGGTAGCTGCCCTGAAGGACCTGTTGTACAAGCCCGGGCTGGCCGGTGCCGTCGCCATGGTCAAGCGCGAACGCCGCCAGATCGACGGGTGAGTCCGCCAGTCCGTACAACGTTTGCGGGCGCGTCGTCATGATCTGTGCGTAGGCGACGTGTTTCGCGTAGAAGTTGCTCAACTGCTCATACGCGCGTAGCTCCTCGCCAGATAGAGAGGAAGGCGGCGGGTCGCCGCGCTCGAACCCCGCTACAAGATCGGCTGGAGCAGTACCCGGCATGTTGGAATGAATGCCGAGCAACTCCGGGGCAGCCTGTGCACCCATGGTCTGCGTGACCGCGGCACCCCAATCGCCGCCCTGTGCCACAAACCGGGCGTATCCGAGGCGCTTCATCAGCACCACCCACGCTCGTGCGATCCGGACAGGATCCCACCCGGTGCTCGTCGGCTTGGCGGAGAACCCGTGGCCGGGCAGGGAGGGAATCACCAGATGGAACGCGTCCGATGCGCTCGCGCCGTGCGCCGTGGGGTTGGTGAGCGGCTCGATGATCTTCAGCTGCTCGATGATCGAGCCGGGCCACCCATGGGTGACGATCAGCGGCAGCGCGTCCTCGTGCTGGGAGCGAACGTGGATGAAGTGGATGTCGAGCCCGTCGATCTCGGTCATGAAGTTCGGCAGGGCGTTCAGTTTCGCCTCGCACTTGCCCCAGTCGTATTCGGTCCCCCAGTACCGCGCGAGCTCCTGCATCATCGCCAGCGGCACGCCCTGCGAGTCGTCGCTGACCGTCTCCCGCTCGGGCCACCGAGTCGCGTTTACGCGCCTGCGCAGCTCGGTGAGCTCCGCCTCTGGAAAACCGACCTGAAACGAGCGAATAGCGGTGTTGTCGCTGCCCGTCTGCTCTGCAACATCTGTAGCCGACATCTGAACCTCCTAAGGTCGTGTCGCGCGTCAGCGCCCGGTCCGCACCGCTCCCCGTGTAGTACCTAAGCACACTCTCCCAGCGAGCAGAACTGTCAAGACCTTCCTTGGATCGGTTGCCGCCCCGGAGAGGTCAATGCCACCGACAGATGCGGAATGCGGCCCGCACAGAAGCCGCGCGCGGACATGCCGCTCCGGCACACCGTTGCGACAAGCCGGCGGCGAACGCGCAGCGCCCGGCCAGCGACCGGGCATCGGACGAGGGGCAAACACAGGCGCGATCCGCGGTATAAGGCGCGACTATGGAGGCAATGCCAACAACGGAGGTCAACATGAGCACCATCGACGACGACATGGTTTTGGCCCACTTCATCGTTTCAGATGATGTCGAGCGTTCCCGCCGCTTCTACACCGAAGTACTTGGCGGCGAGACAGTCATCTCCGGCGAGCGCAATGACGAGGTGACGTACGTCGCGCTGGCCAACAGCTGGATCATCATCAACGTCGGAGGAGGTCCGACGGACGACAAGCCGACCGTCACACTCGAGACGCCGCCCGACCCAGATCGGGTGAGCAGCTTCCTCAACATCCGGGTTGCGGACATCCAAGCTGTGTACGCCCAGTGGAGCGCGCGGGGCGCCCAATTCCTGACGCCGCCGAAGCAGCACGAGAGCGAGATCCGCTGCTACATCCGCGATCCCGACGGCTACCTGATCGAGGTTGGTCAGACGACCCTGCCCAGAGGTTGGCGTCCACCGTCCTGACCACCGGGGTGGGCGCGCTGTCTGGGGCCGGCTTTCGCGTCGCCGCCGCCGATCCGACCGTCCGCTGATCGAGTGGCGCGCTGACCTCCCGGCTTGCAGCGCCTTCGATGCCGGTTACAGGTCGACCACTACGTCGTCGCGTGGCTGTGAGCAGCAGATGAGCACGCTTCCGTCGGCGGGGGGTTCGACGGGATCGGGGCTGTACCCGACATTGCCCGCGATGAGGGTTGTCTCGCAGGTATGGCAGACGCCTGTGCGGCACGACCAACGGACGGGTACGTCGCATGCCTCGGCGAGTTCGAGCAGGCTCGTGTAATCGCCGCTCCATGGGATGGCGAGGTTGCTGCGGGCGAACTCGATCGTGGGCCCGTTTCCGGGTTTGCCGGCGGGTGGGTGGGGCGCCCTTGCGGGTGTTGCTCCGATGCCCGGGGTCAGGCCCGGTGCGGGCCCGAACGGTTCGGTGTGGATGCGTGAGGCGTCGACCCCGATCGCCGCCAGCCCCGCGCTGATCTCGTCCATGAACGGTGTCGGTCCGCACAGGTATGCCTGGGCATCGCGGGGTGGCTCGAGTTCGGCCAGCAGTGATCCGGTGAGACGGCCCGCGGTGTCGAAGTCGCGGCCTTCCACATCGTTCCCACCCGGACGGCTGTAATACACCAACCTCCGTGCGTTCGGGAGCGAAGCGATGAGAGTTCGGGCCTCGGCGGCGAACGAGTGCTCGCGGTTATTGCGTGCGGAGTGCAGGCACCAGATCTCGCGATCGGAATGCTTCTCCGCCAGCGTGTGAAGCATGGCGAGAACCGGGGTGGCACCGATCCCGGCACTGATGAGCAGGACGGGTGCATCCGTCCGGTCGAGGATGAAGGTGCCGCGGGGTGCTGCGATGTCGAGTTGGTCGCCGACGGCGAGCCGTGTGTGCAGATAGCCGCTCGCGACGCCCTGGCGTTCGCGCTTGACGGCGATGCGGTAGTAGCCGGCGTCGGGCGGTCCAGAGAGGGAGTAGTTGCGGAGCACCGACCTCTGCTGCTTGTCGGGCTGGACTCGCACGGTGAGGTACTGGCCTGGCCGCGCGGCTGGTAGTGCCGCGCCGGTCCGGTCCTCGAGGCGTATGGAGATCACCGAGTCGGTTTCGCGGGTGATTGCGGTGACCGTCAGCTGACGGAAGCCGGGCCAGGCGGGAGGCGGGCTCGTCACCGCAAGCCCGGCGTTGCCGCTACCGGGTTCCTCCTCGAGCAAAGCTTGGAACGAGGCCTGCCAGCCGGGGCTCAGGGCAGGGATCCGGAGCGCTCGCAGCAGTTGCTGGCGCGGATGCCCAGGGAGGTAGAGCAGGGCATCCGCCTCAGCGACCGGCATCTGTTCGGGGCCGGAAGCAACCTTGGTGATCTCGTCCCCCGCTTGTACCTCGCCTTCCTCGAGCACGCGGAAGTAGAAGCCCGGGCGATGGCGTGACACGAGCAAGGCGGGAATCCGCGGGTCGTTCATTCGGATCCCGACGCGGTAGCAGGTGACGCGGGGTTGCGTTACCTCGAAGGTGGCGGTGCCGATCTGGTAGCGGTCGCCGATGCAGACCTCGTCGTCACCAAGTCCTTCGACGGTGAAGTTCTCGCCGAACTGCCCGTAGACGAAGTCGTTTCGGCCGAGCTCGCGTTCCCAGTACCGATACGAGTCGATCTGGTAGACGAACACGGCGCGCTGCTCGCCGCCGTGCCCCGCCCGATCGCCTTGACCGTCGCCCTCGATGTTCAGCTTGCCGACTCGGCGGTGACCGCTGACGGGGTCCTTGAAGACGCCGGTATAGACGTTCTTCCCTTGCCAGGGCACGTTCTTCGGCATGCCGACGTTGACCGACACCAACGTGCCCACAGAGGGCTGGGTCGGCTCCAGCTGCTCGGTCTTAGAACTCACGCTCACGCGGCTGCCCATGCCCGGGCTTCCTGTGGTGCCCCCGTGCTTGAGGCATCACCCGCGGCGGCTGTGGTGGCAACCGCGTTGTTAAGAGTTGTAGGACGTCGGCATCGACTGAGCGGAGCGCCTGTCCCATCCGTGAAATGGCGAGTAGTCGCCCGCATCCCACGCTTCACGCAGCCCGGGCTTGCTCAGATCCCAGTCGGGGCGGATCTCGCGGGTCACGGTCCGCAGGTCGTGCCAGAGATCCACGAAGGAGGGACGTCCCCAGAACCAGTAGCCGTTGTAGATGCTGTGGATGACCAGCCCGGGCTTGAGCACGAGGGTGTGGGGGATCATCGGGTCGTGCTCGGGGTCAGTGTATTCCTGGATGTCGAGGTCCTTCTGGACGGTCCGGTCCGGGTCGGAGAGGAACGGCCATTGGGCGCCGGTCGACGCGCGGAACTCCTGGCTCGAGTGATGGGTGTCGGTCGAGATGGTGGCAAGCTTCGTGTAGGCCACCGCGATCTTGGGGTAGTTGGCGGCGAGCTCGAGGTGCTGCTGGTGCTCCTTGGGGCAATAGTTCCCGCGCGCGAGCGTGAGGATCAGGGGGTCGTCGCCTTGGATCTCGCTGAGCTTTCGAGGAACGTTCTCGTGATCGGGCAACTCGTAATCGGGGAAGGTGCCGCCGGGGGCGATGTCGCTGCGCATGATCTGCTCCTGTCCATGGTTGAGGAGTGACGACAACGATGGCCGCCGCCCCGTCCACTCACGCCCGATGCTCCACGAGTCCGGACCCCCGGTCCGCGACACGGGTGTGGACAGTGGTAACCCGGAGGCGAACGGAGCTGTTCGGGTCCACAATGAGCCTAGTCAACCGGCGCCGCGGGCGCCAGAAAGGGACCATCCCAATGAATGTCCACACGCCGGTGTGCGAGTTGCTGGGGATCGACCACCCGATCGTCGAGGCGCCGCTGTCGGCAGATCCCCGCCTGCCCGCCGCGGTCTCAAACGCCGGCGCCCTCGGCAGCGTGTCGCTGTGGTGGGCTGATGACGCCGGAGATTGGGTCCGTGACACTGCAGCGCTCACCGACCGGCCGTTTGCCGGCAATTTCGTTCTCAACTCCGATCAGCACCATCGAGTGGATCAGGCCCTTTCCGCTGGTCTGCGGATCGTGTCGTTCCTCTTGGGCGATCCCGACGGCTATGTCGACTCGGTGCACGACGCCGGAGGGCTTGTTATGCACACGGTCGGGAGTGCGGAGGAAGCGCGGCGCGCAGTCGGATCTGGAGTGGACATCATCGTTGCGCAGGGCTGGGAGGCCGGCGGGCACGTATGGGGTGGCGTGGCAACGCTCCCGCTGGTGCCGGCGGTAGTCGACGCCGTGGCACCGGTGCCGGTCATCGCGGCCGGAGGGATCGGCGACGCTCGAGGAGTCGCGGCCGTGCTCGCCCTCGGCGCGCAGGCCGCGTGGCTCGGCACCCGATTCCTCTTAGCCGACGAGATGCCCATCCACGACGAGTATCGGCGCCGCCTGATAGACGCGACCGAGACCGATGCAGAGTGGTATCCCGACCTTTATTCGGTGGGGTGGCCGGGCTCTCCCCACCGCGCCATCCACAACTCAACCGCAGAAATGTGGGAGGCCGCGGGCCGGCCGCCACTAGGTAGTCGACCGGGGGACGGGGAAGTCATAGCCCACTTCGCTTCGGGCGACCCGATCCTTCGATATTCCCCCGCGCCCCCGATGATTGGAACGACCGGCGAGATCGATGCGCTATCGCTGTGGGCCGGTCAGAGCGTTGCGCTTGCCAAACAATCACAGCCCGCCGCGGAAATCGTGGCCGAACTCGTCTCGCGCTTGTAGCCCCCACCCAGGCCAAGGCTTCGCCTCGCACAGCGGCGCAGACCAAGGCGCTCATTTACCGTTCGCACGCACCGACGCCAGGCTCCGCCGCGCCCGAATACGGGTGAGACGGAGCCCTAACGCATCCTGGGATCACGCGGATGCGGCGACCTCACGCACTTCTCTGCGTACCACCGTAACCCCAGGCATCGGGCTGCTCCCGACGGTGAGCGCCTGCGAAGCGGCCTCGGCGTTGGCTTCGGTGTCGAACAGCACCAACGATGTTCCCTTCGCGTCCCCTCCTGGCCTCAGCCAGTATCCAGCCTGAAATCCAGGCGCCTGGCTGACGCCAGGCACGACCTGCTCCCGCAGGCCTTTGAGCCCTGCGTCTGGATCCGGCTGTCCACTCGTATCGACTTCGATCAGAACTGCGTGCATCGGGGTGCCCCTCTCCTGGAGGTGTCGGATCGACGCCAGATTCGCGGTCGATTCCCGCTGACTTCCCCACCATAGCCCGGCACCGCAATCGCCGCGTCCCGGTGTCCTCTTATCGCTTGCGCGGGCGCTGCTTTCACATAACCTGACGTTGCCGTTACGGTTTGCGTTGATGGTACGGACACACGTGCTTGAGAAGACCCCCGCGACGACGTGATCACATGGCGCGCAGGGCTGGGACACCTCGAGGCGTCGGCTGTTTGTCGCCATGACCAGGCGCGTGGGCAAGCCGGGCGGCAAGATCGACTGCCTGTTCGTCCGTGAGTCCCTGCTCGCGTGCGAGCGTTCGCCAGGTGTCGAAGCTGAGGGCGAGCGCGATCGCTGCGCGTGCGAGGGAGCGCTGACGACCGCGCACCTGCCTGGGTGCAAGTAGTACCTCGACGGCTTGGCGCCAGTAGTGGTGGTAGGGCTGCATCACCTCGTGGTCGCGCGCGTCGGCAAGCACGCGGGTGATCATCGCCTCCGTCCCCCGGTGATATGCATAGACCTCCCGAAGCGCCGTCCTGAGTCGCTGCTCGGGATCCGCGATCGCTCGCCAGCTCTCGATGTCCGGGGCGGGATGGCGCTCGAAGTACTGGCCGCTGCACGCGCGGGCGAGTGTGAGCTCGTCGGGGAAGTGGCGGTAGACCGTGACCCTGCCCACCCCGGCGCGCTGGGCGATATCCGTGATGCTCGTGGCCGTCGGCCCGATCGTCTGGTGCAGCTCGATTGCGGCTTCGATGATCCGCTGCCGCGTCTGGTCCTGGCGTTCGGCGCGCTGCTTGAGCCGATACGGGCGGGGAGCCATGAGCCGATGATACACGGCGTATCGCGAAACTTGACACGCAGGTCGAGTAGCTGTAGGTTCACGCCAAGATCGTGAAACACCGAGTTTCGCGAAATACCGGAAAGGACATCTGATGAGCGCAAGCGCAACGCCCGTAGCCCCGATCGCCTTGCAGCAGAACGAAGGTGAAGCACTCTGGTCGTTCGGCGCACTCGCGACGATCAAGGCCTCGTCCGAGACCACCGACGGTCGCGTCGCCGTCGTCCAGCTACTGGCCCCTCGGGGTGCCGGCTCTCCGCTTCACGTCCACCACCGCGAGGACGAGTGGTTCTACGTGATCGACGGCGAACTGACCTTCTGGGTCGGAGGCCAGATCATCGCCGCGCCGGCTGGATCGTTCGTCTACGGGCCGCGCGACATCCCCCACACGTTCGATGTCGTCTCAGAGCAGGCTCGCTTCCTGCTGGTCACTGAGCCCGCCGGCTTCGAGGACTTCATGCGAGCCGCCGGCCAGCCCGCACCGGCACTCGTGATCCCGCCGCCGCCAGGCGAGCCGCCCGACCTCGCCCAGATGACGAGCCTCGCAGCCCAGTACGGCGTCGAGATCCTCGGGCCGCCCGGGATCCCCTCGTGAAAGCGTCCACCCGTTGACGGATGACTGAGTGGGCTACGTGGTGCTCGAGCGGGTCGTCTCGTCCGCGAAGCGATGAATCGCCGCGAGGACCTGCTCGGGCTGCTCGAGGTGTGGGAGGTGTCCGGCTTCCCGGATCGGCTCGAACCGGCCGTCCGGGAATGAGGAGGCGTACGCGCGCCCGTAGGGCTCCGGGGCGATCTGGTCGCTCTCGCCCCAGATCGCGACGACCGGCGTCGGGACGAGCGCGAGCCGTCGCCGCAGCTTCGGATCGTGCATGTAAGGCTCGCGGGCGAACACCGCCAACGTCGCGGCGTTCGCGGCCTGGATGTTCCGTGCCTCCTGCGGAAGCTTCGTCGGATCAGGCGCCGCGGCGGGGTCATGGAACGAGTACGTGATCAGCTCGTGGGGCGTGAGGGAGAAGAAGTCGGCGAGCTCGATCCCCTCGACGTTGATCCCGACCGCGTTGAGGAGCACCGTGCCGCTGATGCGCTCGTGCTCGCGCACCGCCATCTCGGAGGCGATCCAGCCGCCAATCGATGAGCCGACGACCAGCACGTCGCGCAGATCTCTTTGCTCAAGCAGCTGCAGGTAGCTCAGCGCGATGTCGTCGATCCCGTCGTACCACTCCGGTCGCGGGGTGCCGGCGAACCCGGGATGCACGGGAGCGATGACCTCGAAGTCCGCGGACAGAGCGGACGGAAACGTTCCCATCGACGGCGGCCCACCGCCTCCGTGCAGGAGCAGGACCGGTCGGCCCTCACCCTGTCGATCGATCGTTATCTCCGGGTCATCGGCATAGAAGCCGTTGATGATTTTCGTGGTCATGTTGTGCCTTTTAGTCCTCGATGGCGGCTCGGTTCCCATCATGGCGGCCGATCGATGAGATCGTGCCGCCGTAGAGCGATCGGGATCCGCGTCTGGCGCGTCACCTCGCCTCTCGCTCGTCTGGCGCGGGCGTGCCCGCAGGGTAGGTCGCGTAGCGCGACATCACCGCGAGGATCGCCTCGGGGGTCATCTCGCCCGACGCCGCCAGCTTGCTGAGGTCCCGGAAGTAGCCGACGTAGAAATCGGGGGTGAACGTGTTGAGGATGATCGCCGGCTCGTCGCCCGGATTGGCAAAGGTGTGCTCGGCGCCGACGGGTACCGAGACGAACGTTCCGGCAGGTGCCTCGCGCTGGGTGTCGCCGACGGTGAAGCGAGCGGTGCCCGCGATCACGTAGAACGTCTCGTCGTGCTTCTGGTGCCAGTGGGGGGGTGGCCCATCCGTGTGCGGAGGGACGGTGAGAACGGCAACCGCGAGGCGGTGGGCGGTTCCGCTTCCATCCTCGACGATGCGCACCTGGACTGGGCCGGGGAGAACCACTTCTCCACCCTGGGGTCCAACGATCGACGTCTCAGACACGTGCTGCTCCGTTTCGTGAGAGTTGACTATCACGAATTGACCGTAGCGCACGATCGATCCTTATGCAAGGTTACTATCATGACGAGAGCAGACTTTGATGAGCGATTCACGGCAACAGGGAGCAACGATGAGCGGCTCGCCCGAGGAGCGTGGTCGGGTCAACCAGAAGCGGCGCACCCGCACGGCGATCATCGCGGCGTGTCAGGAGCTGATCACGACCGGCGCGGACATCAACATGCCGGCCGTCGCTCGCGCAGCGCTCGTCTCCGAACCGACCGCGTACCGGTACTTCCCGGATCTCGCCTCACTGCTCGAGGAGGCGCTGGCCGGCATTGAGCCCGATCCGGCCGCCGCATTGGCGACAGGCCGCGATCCCGGCGATCCGGTCGAGCGGGTCGCCTACGCCGCCGAGCTTCTGGCGAAGCTCGTCATCGAGCGTCAGGGCGCGATCCGCGCGCTCATATCCGTCTCGATCGCCCGCGGCACCGCCCGGCAGGTGCGCCCGGGCTACCGCTTCGCCCTGATCGATCAGGCGCTCGCTCCGCTCTCCGGGCACAAACCCGGAATCGATGCAGCAACACTCGAGCAGCTGCGGCGCGACCTCGCCGTCGTCATCAGCGCCGAGGCCGTCCTCACCCTCACCGACCTCTATGGCCTCGATTCCGAAGCCGCGGTGGCGAGCATCGTGCACACCGCTCGCCTCATCACCGAGGCGACGCTCACCGAGCTCGGCCATCTAGCTCTTGGCTAGAGCCCCGTCCAGCTCGTAGATGGCCGCTACGTCCTGGTCGGCGAGCTCGGCTCCCGCGGTCATGAAGCGCTCGAGAACCGCGGCCAGCAAGGGCATCGTGATTCGAGAGCTGTCCTCGACCTCGTGGACCAGCTCGAGGTCCTTCAAGGCAAGCCGCACGGGGAAGCCGGCCGGGTACTCGTGGCGCCGCATCTCGTCGAGCTTCTGTGCGGCATAGGCGGAGCCCAGTGGGCCGCCGTCGAGCAGCGCGATGAAGTGCTGCTGATCTAGTCCCATTGCGTCGCAGAGGTGCATCGACTCTGCCAGCGCAGCGACTGAGCTGATCATCCAGTGGTTGGTGGCGAGTTTCAGGCGTGAGCCCATGCCGGCCTTGCCGACCCACATCACGCGCGATGCCAGCGCGGCAAACACGGGCTCCAGCACCGTCTTCGCCGATTCGGGGCCGGACGCGAGGATCGTCAGCTGGCCCTCCTCGGCGGGATGCGTGCTGCCCGAGACGGGCGCGTCGACAAGCGTGACCGCCTGTGCCTCGGCGACTCGCGCCAGCTGGTCTGCCTCGGCTGCCCCGACGCTGCTCATCTGCAGCCAGATCGTGTCCTTGGGCCAATCCTCGAGCAGCGGTTCGATCACATCGAGGACGATCTCCGCGGTTGGGAGCATCGTGATCACAACGCCGGCGCCGCTCACGACCTCGCCTGGCGCGCCCGCCTGTTCTGCTCCGCGACCGCCGAGCGCACGTACTTGCTCGCTGTTGCGGTCCCAGACGATCACCGGGATGCCCTGATCCAGTAGACGGTGGGCCATCGCGGAGCCCATCAGGCCGGCGCCCAACAGACCGACGCGAACCTTCACTGGTTGCGAGTGCTCAGGATTCATGCTGTGCTCCCTTCGATTTCGGCTGCGTCCTCGTCACTGAGTTCGAGGTTGGCAGCGATGAGGATGGGGTCGACCTGATCGGGCCGACGGAAGCCGGCGATCGCACCGTCGACGGACGGGTTGCGGGGTGTCCAGGCGACCGCGACGGCACCAGGTGTCGTGTCGTGGCGCTCGGCGACAGCGGTCAGGCGCTCGACCAGCTCAAGATTGCGCGATAGCTGGGGCTCCTGGAAGCGCGGATCGTGCCCCCGCCGGTCGTCGTCGGCGATCTGATGGATCCGCGCGCGGGTCATTTTCCCGGTCAGCAGTCCTGATCCCATTGGCGAGTACACGATCACCCCAATCCGCTCCCTCAGCGTGTAGGGCAGGATCTCCGCCTCGACGTCGCGCTCGATCAGAGAGTACTGCGGCTGGAGCGTCTCGACGGGGGCGATCTGCTGGATCTGACGCACCTGCTCGACATCGAAGTTGGACACACCGATGTGACGCACGAGACCCTGCTCCTTGAGTTCGGCGAGCGCTGCCCAACCCTCCTCGATGTCGGAGGCCGGGATCGGCCAGTGAATCTGGCAGAGATCGAGCGCGTTGTCGCGACCTGGCGTCAGGCGGGTACGACTGCGAGGTCGATCAGATCGGGCACCGCGAGCGAGTGGCAGGTCCAGCTCTCGCCGGCATCGTCGGTGAGCATCAGGGTCCCGCCGCGCAGGCCCACGATCAGTCGGTCCGGCTGTCCCGGCAGCGTGGCGAGGACGTAGGGCATCCGGCGAAGCTCCGGCGTGCTGCCCCATTCGTCGATCGCCGACCAACCGTCACCGCGCGAGCGCCACAGGTGCGCCTGACCGTCGCCATCGCCGTGAGCCCTGAACGGAGAGCGGCTGACGGCCACGTACCAAAGCTCCGGATCGGCAGGATCGACCGCCTGCGCCCATGCGTAGTGACGGTCGAGCCCGTGCTCGAACTTGCGCCAGGTGTCACCACGATCGTCGGAGCGGGCAACTCCCTGCCCGGCGGCCTCGTAAAGCCGCTCAGGCGCGAGCGGATGCATCAGCAGCTGGTGTGCATCGCTGTAAGCCTGTGGGTTGTGGTCGATCCACGAGGAACCGCCGTCGAACGAGCGCATCACGCCACCCAGCTCGATCCCGACCGCGAGCCAGTCGGGGTCCGTCGGATGCAGAGCGATCGTCCGCACGTGATGCGTCCAGGGCCTCGGCGGGAAGGACCAGTCCGGTTCGCTGGGCAGCTCGCGCAGCCTCGGCAGTACCTGCCAGCGCTCGCCGCCGTCCTCAGAGCGGTACAGGTTGCTCGGCTCGGTGCCGGCATAGACGACGGACACGCCACGCTGCTGATGCGACGGAGATGCCGCCACCGAAAGTACGCGCGGCTCGCCGGGGCCATCCGCCGGCCGGCTCCAGGTCTCCCCTGCGTCGCGGCTCACGTAGAGACCATCGTCGAACGTGCCGACATAGACCCGGGCCGGATCACCGGGATCCACCGCGATGCAGCGGGCGCCCGCGCCGGCCAGGACGGTGTCGGGGTCGCCGGCGAGCACGGACTCGGTGCCGTACGACCAATCCAGCCTGTAGCGAACCACGTCGTCGCCCGTAAGCGCGAAGACGGTCAGGGTCATCTCAACCAGCGTAGGGCGCTCGCACAACGCTGACCATCGGCAATTGGTCGTAGGACCGCGCCGCGCGCATCGACGCCGAGCATCGTTTTGAAGAGAGAGCTCGCGTCAGCTCAACCCCAGAGCTGATCTTGCGTTGGGCGGCGACAAAGCCGGCCGTGCCCAGGATCGTTGGAATCCAGAGGGCGAGCGTGTGGTAGAGCAGCACCCCACCGAGGGCCACAGGCGCCGGGACGTGGTAGAGCAGCAGCGCGCCCGCCAGCCCGCCATCGAGGACGCCGACGCCGCCGGGAACAGGGATCGTGTTGGCGAGGTAGCCGATCAGATAGGCCAAGATCAGGGGCGCGACGGGAACCTCGTAGCCGAGTGCGTAAATCGACAGCCACAGGACCGCGATGTCGCACAGCAGATAGGCGAGGGCGCCGATGGCAAGCCGCCAGCCGGGGCGTTGGATTGCGCGGAGCGTCGCCGTGCTCGCTCCGGCGGTCGCCCGGAAAGCGCGCGACCTCAGCGAGTCTCCACGGGCTCCGGAAGTCCGGACCGCGAGGGCGAGGAAGAGCAAGAGCACGGCCACTCCGACTGCAGCCGGAAGCGCGCTGAGGGCGAGGTTTCGAGGCCCGGCCAGCAACCCCGTCGCCAGACCAGCGCCCGCGATCACAAGGGCCGCGACGTTCGTCGCGCTGGTGAGAAGGAACAGGACCGCGGAGCGCCCGGCCACGAGGGGCACCTGCATCCCCGCTCGTGCCAGCAGCCAGCCTCCGGCGGCAATGCCACCCGCGCCGCCGACCGGGACCACGGCTCCGAACGCCTGCTCGGCTGTCGCGACGAGCGCTGCAAAGCGGCCCTTGACGTCCTTGAAGATCTCCTGGAAGGCCAGCACGTAGCCGATGCACGATGCGAGCTCCAGGGCGCCGCCGAGGACCACCCAGCCCCAGCGCGCGTGGGCCACGTCGTGGCCGACAGCCCCGAGACCAGGGATCGCCAACACCAGTCCACCGAGCAAGATCGACAGGACCGCGGCAGTAATCAGGCCCGAGCGCAGCCGGTTTCGCGGTGCGGACGCAGTCGCGCCGATCTGAGGGGTCGCGGACACCACGACTCAGGCGGCGAGCGCGTCGGCGGGGCCTTGAAGGCTTGCGTACGCATATGGATGCCGGAACGCGAACAGCGCATCGGAAGCTGCCACCTGGAGCTCGAACAATTCGCCGGTGAGCGTGTCGTGGACGGCGACAATCACCTCGTCGGTGTCGGGGTTCCAAATCAGTCGCACGTCGATGCCGCCGTTGGTTCGGCGATCGAGCTCGCGGGTCCGTGTCTCTGGTGTGTCGTACATGTCGTTTTCGCCTAACCGCATAGACCCCGCCGGAGCCGTGTTCTCATCGGTCTGCGGGTCTACCTCGATGACCCATCTCCGGCCGGAAATGTGACCGCCGTGCGACTTCGGCGATCATGGCGCGATGCTGACGTCCGATCTGCTGGCGTTCGTCAGGTCATCGCTGCCTGAGCCACCGTCCCGGGTCCTTGAAGTCGGGGCCGGAAAGGGGGAGCTTGCGCGTGAGCTGCGGGCGGCTGGCTACGCGGTGACGGCGATCGATCCGGCCGCCGAGCCGGACAGCGGAGTGGAGCGGCTGACGCTGCTCGAAGCACGTGGAGAGTTCGATGCGGCGGTCGCGGTGGTCTCCCTGCACCACATCGACCGGCTACAGCAGTCTTGCGCCCAGCTGGCGACGTTGATCGCGCCCGGTGGTCAGCTCGTCATCGACGAGATCGACGTCGAACGTTATGACGAACGGGCTATGCGCTGGTGGCTCAACCAGCGCCAGACGCTCGGCAGGGTTGTTGAAAATGCGGATCCGGCGCAGCTGATCGCTGAGCTGCGCAAACACATCCACTCGCTCGCCGCGGTTTGCGCAGCTCTGAAGCCCTACTTCGAGCTCGGTCAGCCGGTACGAGGACCGTATCTGCACAGCTGGGAGCTGCTCCCCACGCTTCGCGAGCCCGAAGTGGAGCTGATTGCGGCGGGCAAGCTGCCCGCGACCGGTGCACGGTTGGTTGCGATCCGGAGCTGAGTGCGTCTACCTGTAGGTGGGCGGGCCGGGAGCGACTGACTCGTCCGCACCGAGCCCCATCTCGTCCCGCTTCGGGTTTGAATCCGAATACATCGCCAGTCCGTGGATGATCCAGAGACTGATCCCGAACACAGCGATCGACCACAGCGGCTCAGCCGGAAGATCGAGCAGCGCCTCGATCGCGACCAAGGATCCGACCGCGATTCCGAAATAGCGCCCGAACCGGTGACCGTAGATCACGGAACCGGCGGCGGCGAGCTCGAGGATCCCGAGGATCAGCGAGACCCAGCCCCAGCTGTTGAGGGTCCCGAGCAGGTAGTGCGTCGGATGGTCGAGCAACTTCGAATCTCCGAGCGCGGCGAGTCCATAGATGATGTTCAGGATCCCGTCGATGACGAGCAGCACGGCCGCAAATAGCGCCCTGGCTTCACCTCTCTCCATGTCAACCTCCTTCGAGTAGCACGGTGGGTCACGCGGTCGCTGGGTGCGGAGCTTGGTCGACGACGTTGGTGTCCGCATCGCGGGTCTTGCTCTGCCGATGCAGCTGGACGGTCTTGTCGATCCACACGAGCGCGGGCGTGATCAGCGACAGCCCGAGCACCAACGCCCACTGCGGGCCGCTGAGCGACTCGGTGTCGAGCAGCCGCTGCAGCATGTGGAGCTCGACGCCCGCCCAGGTCAGAGCCCAACCGAGAATGATCCAGCCCAGGTATGGGAACACGGGCGTCGCCCATGCAGGCTCGCGCTCGCGCCGCATAACCAAGCCGAGGTTGACGGCCGTCAGCGCGACGATCGCGAACGCCATCGTCATCGAGACCGAGGCGTGCGTCGTGCTTGGCTTGTCGGGCCCGGTGTCGAGTACGAGCAGCGCGATGATCGCGACGCAGGAGCCGCTCAGGATCCAGCGGATCACCTGTGGTGGGTTGACGATCTTCGTGCCCGGCTTGCGCGGCGGGCGCTTCATGACGCCGGGGTCGGGGACGTCGACGATGAACCCGATCACGACCGTGACGACTACGAAGAACTTGCAGAACAGCAGCTGCATCGGGAACAGCGCCACGCCGCCGTTGATGTTGAAGATCGTCGCGAGCACCATCAGCTGCAGGACCGACGAGAGGATCGTCAGCTGCAGCTTCACGTAGGACGTGATCCTGCGATAGATGTCGCGACCGAGGTCGACCGCGCGCACGAGGGTCGCAAAGTTGTCGTCGGTGAGCACCATCTTGGCGGCCTGCTTCGATACCTCCGAGCCGCTCCCCATCGCGACGCCGACGTCGGCCTGCTTGAGCGCCGCCGCATCGTTGACGGCATCGCCGGTCATCGCGACGACGTCGCCCGACTGCTGCATCAGCTTCGCCAAGCGGAGCTTGTCCTCGGGTGCGACACGTCCGAACACGTGCAGGTTGGGAAGTCGCTGCACGACCTCCTCGTCGGGAATCCGCTGCAGCTCTGAGCCCGTCAGGACGCCGGGGCCGAGGCCGAGCTCGTCCGCGATCGCCCGGGCGGTCACGGTGTGATCGCCGGTGATCATTCGCACGTCGATGCCCGCGGCGAGCGCCGTGTGGACAGCGTCCTTGGCCTCGCTGCGGAGCGGATCGATGATTCCGACGAGCGCGACGAGAACCAGATCTGAGACGGCGGCCATCGGGTCGTCGATCGCTGCCGACATCGCGTCGTCGGCGAGTTCGCGGGCCGCGAATGCGAGCACGCGAAGCCCTTTCTCCGACAGCTGTTGGTTGGCCGCGAGGATCTCCGCCCGGGCCTCGTCGATCGGGATCTGGCGCCCATGCCACAGCGCCTGGCCGCAGTGGTCGACGACGATGTCCGGGGCCCCCTTGACGGTCACGAAGTGCGGCTCCGACAGGATCCCGCCGGCGACCCAGTCGGGGCGGTCGTGGAAGGTCGCCATGAACTTGTACTCGGAGTCGAACGGAACCTCGGCGCGCCGCTTGAGCGCGGACCGTGTCTGCTCGGCGTCGACGCCCATCTTGGCGGCGAGCACGACCAGCGCCGCCTCGGTGGGGTCACCGATCACCCCGCCGTCATCAGAAACGGTGGCGTCGCTACACAGCGCCAGGCCGAGCGCCAAGCGCCGGAAATCGGGCAACTCACTCCCCGCCACTCCGAGGATCGCGCCGATCTTGCTGTAGCCGCCGCCCTCGACCTTGAACCACTCCCCGCCGGCCAGCATCGTCGTGACCGTCATCGCGTTGAGCGTCAGGGTCCCGGTCTTGTCGGAGTTGATGACGGTCGTCCCGCCCAGTGTCTCGACGTCGCTCAGCGACTTGACGACCGCCTTGGACTTGGCCAGCCGCTGGGCGCCAGAGGACAACATCGTCTGCACGAACGTCGGCAGGCCGGTGGGGATCGCGGAGATCGCGGTCGACACGCACAGCAGCGCCAGCGTGTCGAGCGACTGGCCGCGTGCAATCCCGAAGATCGCGATCACCGCCACCGCCAGCCAGGCGACGAGTCCGAACACCTTGGTCATCCCGTCGAGCTCCTTCTGGAGCGGTGAGCGCGACCGCTTGGTCGAGGTGACCATGTCGGCGATCCGCCCCATCTGCGTCGACTCACCGGTGGCGGTCACAACGGCCGTCGCGGTGCCGCGCGTGACCTGCGTGTTCTGGAACACGAGGTTGGTCCGGTCACCCATGACCGTGTCCGCCGGGAGGACCGCGGTCCCGTCCTTGGCCACCGGGGCGCTTTCGCCGGTCAACGCCGCTTCCTGCAGCTCGAGCGTCGCGGAGGTGAGTATTCGGCCGTCCGCGGGCACGATGTCACCGGCCTCAAGCATCATGATGTCGCCCGGGACGAGCTGCGTCGACTGCACCTCCTCGACGTGGCCGTCGCGCCACGCGTGTGCATGCGGCACCTGGAGCTGGGCGAGCGCCTCGACGCTCGCCCTCGCCTTCATCTCCTGGTTTGAGCCCATCACGACGTTGAACGTCACCAGCGCCGTGACGACGACGCCCGTCGGGATCTGCCCGATCGCGAAGCTCGCTACGCCGACGATGATCAGCATGATGTTCATCGGGTTCAACAGCTGGCCTCGAGCCACGACCCAGAGGCTGGGCGGTGGCTCAGTCGGAAGCTCGTTCGGGCCGTATTCGGCCAGCCGCCGCTCGAACTCGTCGGCGTCGAGACCCTGCGCCGGATCGACGCCCAACTCGGCGGCCGTATCTTCCGCCGAGCGGCTGTACCAGGGCGCGTCCTGGGCGGCTTGCCTCATCAGGCTCATGTCGTGTCCCCGTGCACCTCTGCTCCGCTGCCAGGCTACGTCGGCGCCACGCGGGCGACCGGTCGGCGCAGCAGGTTCACCTGGGTGAACGTGAATCGGCGCCGATCGGGGCTGTCTTGCCGGCCCGCTCGAGCTGCCGGTGCCTGCCGATTACGTGCCGAGAATGCGCGCCTTCTGAGCGGCGAACTCCTCGTCGGTCAGGATCCCCTGCGACTTCAGGTCGCCCAGCTTCTGCAGCTGTGTGAGCGTGTCGTCGCCAGAGCTCGCAGGCGCCGGAGCCGCGGGCGCGGGTGCCGGTTCCTGGTACTGAGCCTGTTCCTGGTCTGCCCAGCGGTTGTATTGGCGCCGGCTGACCCTGTTCGAGACCGCGGTCGCGGTCCCGGCGATCGCGGCCGTCCGCGCTATTCCTCGAAGTAGTCCTGGCACGTTCTGCTCCTTTCAGTCAAGCCGCGGCTTCGGCGGCGTCGAGGGCGGCGATGAGATCTGAGATGTGAATGCGCTCGAATGCGATCAGCTCACCGCCGTTCCGGCGCACGGCCGCCACGAACGATGCCGCCCAGCGGTTCTCGTACACGATCATCAGCGCCGCGCTTCCGGGCGCGATCTCTTCCGCCGTCAGGCGGACGTCGTCGTCGCTGATCAGGCCGGTCGACGCGCCGGCGAACGCGGTCAGGTCGCCGATGCTGTCCTCGTCGAGATCGGCCAGGTCGACGCCCGAGAAGGTCCAGCTACCTCCGTGGGTGGGCGGTGTTGTCGGGTTTCGGTGCCGTGCGTATGTCGCTCGCCGCAGCGGCGCACAGCGCGGCGGTCGGCTCACGCCGCTGGTCCAGCGGTCGCGACGGCCGGCTCGGCCACCGGCTGGGCCGCCTGAGCTGACCTTTGGAGATAGCGGGAGGCTAGGTCCCCGATCGTGCGGGCCACTGCGGACTGTGACGATTCACCCAGGTGATCCTGAATGGCTGACGCTTGTGAACCGGATGTGTCCGGGTGCGCTGAGGGTCAGCCGAGCGCCGTGCCTTCGACAGCGCCGGACGGCACGGGCTCCGGCAGGCGAAGCATCTTGAACGAATTGAACAAGCCGATCAGCCCGGCGAGGATCGGAATCAGCAACGCGACCTGAAGCGCGATGTGCCTCGCGTGGGTGTTGATGCGAATGACCTCGGCCTGGATCTCCTTCGGCTCGCCGGCCAGCTGTTTCTCCAGGGCGGTATCGCTCATGATCTCGGCGTCGTGTTCGAGCACGTTGGAGACGTGCTGCTGATCGGCCGGCGGCAGCACGGTGCTTGCGTCCGCCATCTTTGTGAAGGCGACCGAAAGCGTCGCGAGCATGATCGCGCCGGCGAACGCCAGCCCGAATGAGAGCCCAAACGAGCCCGCCGCGGAGTTGACTCCCGCGGCCTCGCTGACGCGTTCGTTCGAGATCGGGGCCAGTGTGTAGTTGTTGAGTTGGGAAACGAGCAGCCCCAACCCGGTGCCGGAGACGATCAGGGGAATGACCAGATACCAGCCTGAGTCGACGCGCGGCACGAGTGGCACGAGCACGATCAGACCGGCGGACAGGAGCGCGAAACCCGCCCTGACGATGCTGCTGGCGCGACGCTTGCCCGCTCGCTTGCCGGCTATCAGCGCGACCGCGAACATGCTCAGCGACAGCGGAGCGAGCGACAGCCCGGCCTGCATGGCGTTGTAGTCCAGCACCAACTGCAGGTAGATCGGCAGCACGATCATCATTCCGCCGAGCGCGATCTGCTGGAGCATCTGCTGTGAGATGCCGAGGCGATAGACGGCGGCTTTGAACAGACCTGGGTCGATCAGGGTCGGCTTCTCCTCGCGCTTGCGCCGGATCAGCCAGCGGGCGAGCCCGGCCATCGCGGCCGCGCCGATCAGCAGCAAAGCGACGACCCAGTCGCCCCCCTCCTGCCAGACCAGGATGCCCAGCACGATTCCACCCATGCCCAAAACCGATAGTCCCGCGCCCACCACGTCGACGGACCTCGAGCCCGTGTATGGCACATCGCGGACCAGCTTGATCCCGGACAGCACGACGACGATCACGACGTCCTCGAGCAGGAAGGCGATCCGCCACGACAGATACGTCGTGATGAACCCTCCGAGCAGTGGCCCGACGGCCGCAGCGATCGCCGCCGCCGCGCCGACGAGCGCGTAAGCCTTCCTCTGGGCGACGCCTTCGAAGTTGCCGTGAATCAGGGACTGCATGCCAGGCAGCAGCAGCGACGCACCGAGTCCACCGATGATCGCCCAGAAGATGATCACCACGGTCACGCTCTGAGCAAGGGCCATCGCGAAGGCGCCGACCGCATAACCGAGCAGACCCAGCACGTACGCCCGCTTCCGCCCGATCAGGTCTCCAACCTTGCTGCCAATCAGGATGAATGCGGCCGACACGAGCGCCTCGAGCGCGATCGCCGACTGAACGTCGCTGACCGTCGTGTGGAGGTCGTGGACCACGGCCGAGATCGACACGTTCATGATCGACGTGTCGACGACGAGCACGAACATCGCCATCGCGAGCAGAATCGCCAGCCTTCGGCTGCCGCTTTCCTGGGGAGGCGCGCCCGCGCTCGCCGTCTGCTCGGAGGTCGTGGTATCGGCCCGATCGAGGTGTGAGCCGCGCTTTGTTGCGGGGCTCTGCCTAGCCGGCGGCGTCCGTCGGCTGCAAGGCCTCCTGGAGCTTCTTGGTGTCCTCGTCTGACAGCGACGTCCTGATCACCGTGCCCCCGTACTGCTCAAGGGCAGCGATCGCCTTATCCGGCGTCGCCTGCTCGATGACCATGAACAGCGCCGACGTGCCTGGCTTGAGGTAGGCGCGAACCTGCTCCTGGAAGGCCTTGTCGATCCCCTTCTCGCCGAAGTGGCCGAACAGAGCACCCATACCCGCGCCGATCGCCAGGCCTGCGAACGGGATGAAGAACAAGAGCCCAAACAGGAACCCCCAAAAGCTGCCGATCGCCGCGCCACCGGCGGTTCCACTGGCCCCGTGGCCGCTGTGGGTGTGCAGGTTGCCTTGCATGTCACGGGAGATCGCCGCGACCTGGTCGGCCTGGATGATCAGCTCAGACTCCAGCTTCTGAACGGTCTCGAGCGCCTGCGTCGCAGTGCCCTCGTCCGGATAGCCAATCGCAACGAGTGTTGCCATAGCGACTCTCTCCTTGGTGGATTGCTGACGTGGACCGCCCGGCGCGGTCTCCGGACCAGGCTACGGCCGCCGCCGGCGTAAGGAGCACCGAGGATGCCGATTCACCCAGGTGAATGCAAACCTCGCCGCGAAGCCAGATCGCTCCCGGAACGCACGGGAAACGTCACCTGATTCGGGCGATGCATTTCAGCGCTCAGCAACGATCCTGCGACGCTTGAAGTGGGAGCTCGCCATCATCGCCGCGGCCCTGCTTGTGGTGGCTGGGGTGTCGCGCCGTCTGACCGACACGTCGATCACGCCGGCGATGGTGTTCGTCCTGATCGGGCTCGCAGTGGGCCCGCTGGTGTTCGACGAGCTGACGCTGAGCTCGACGCAGGCGACGCTACGGACGGTCGCCGAAGCGACTTTGGCGGTGGTGCTGTTCGCTGACGCCTCGCGGATCAAGCTTCGACTCGCTGAGACACGAGTACGCGGTTCCGTTGCGGTTGCTGGCCGTCGGTCTGCCGCTCACCATCGTTCTCGGCGCGGTTCTTGCTGCTGTTATGTTCACGCATCTGATCGCCGCCGAGGCGGTCGTGCTCGCCGTCCTGCTCGCGCCCACGGATGCTGCGCTGGGGCAAGCCGTCGTGTCCGAGCCGCGGCTTCCGTCGCGGATCCGGCAGGGCCTCAACGTCGAGAGCGGCCTCAACGACGGGATCTGCGTGCCGCTGCTGCTGATCGCGCTCGCGGCGGCCGAAGTCGACGACCACGTGAGCAGCAGCCATCACGCGGTAGCGATCGTGGCAGAGGAGATCGGCTACGGGATCGTCGGCGGTGTCGCGGCCGGGCTGGCCGCCGCCGCGATCGTCGCGTTCGGTGCCCGGCGCGACCTCATCACAGGATCGTGGTTGCAGGTGATCCCGATCGCCGGCGCGGGTCTCGCGTACGGGATCGCCGTCGCCCTCGGCGGCTCGGGATTCATCGCCGCGTTCGTCGCGGGAGCGATTTTCGGAGCGCTCGTCGCCCGGGAGTCCGACGAGGCCTCCCGCCTCACCGAGGAGCTGGGTGAAATTCTCGGCGGCGTCACGCTGCTGCTGTTCGGTGCCGTGCTGCTCGGACCGGCTCTCGAGCACGTCACGTTCCCGATCGCGGTCTACGCCCTGCTCAGTCTGACGCTGATCCGGATGCTGCCGGTCGCGATCGCGATGATCGGCAGTCGCCCGCGGTGGCCGACGGTCGGGTTCCTCGGCTGGTTTGGCCCGCGTGGGCTGGCGTCGATCGTGTTCGCCGTGATCGTCGTCCAGGAGGCGCACCTGGCGGGCGCCGACACGATCCTGCTCACCACCTACCTCACGATCGGGCTATCGGTGTTCGCGCACGGGATCACGGCCGCCCCGCTCGCCAGGCGCTACGCCCGCTGGTACGAAGGCCATCCCGCTGACGGGCGCCCGGAGATGGAGAGCGTTCCCGCCCAGCATCATCGTCCGCGCGGAACCCGGCCACTCTCCAACCCGGAGCCAGCGCTTGACTCGCCGATCACGCCCCGGTGAGTATTGCTCATCCGTGTTTACGACCGGGTGACGCAGGTCGGGCGGATCCGCCCGCCGACCTAGCGGTGATCACATTGAGATTGACAAGTGTCAGGCCGAGATCGGAGACTCGCCGCAGTACTCCTTGTAGTTCAGCCTGATCGCGAATCGGACCCGTCAGCACCGTGTTGCCACGCTCGTAGTTGAGTTTCATGCCCTCGAACACGGAGCCCGTCGGGTCACTGAGCTCACCCTCCACCTCGAGCCGATACATCCGCCCGGTCATAGCTAGACGCTCCCACGATCGGCGCTCGGCGGCCCCGAAAGCGCACAGATCACCCAGGTGATTGCGATTCCGTCAGAGGCCGAGCGCGGTCGCGCGGGCGACGGCGTCCGCGCGTGATCCGACCTGAAACTTGCGATAGATCGCGCGCGTATGCGACCTGACGGTGTTGGGCGACAAAAACAGCTCGGATGCGATCTCTCGCGTCGTCAGATCGGTCGTCAGCAGTCGCAGCACCGCGAGCTCCGCCTCGCTCGGCGCCTCGAGCAATCCGCCGCCGCTCGCTTGACGCTCGGCCGCGTCCAGTTGGGTCTCGATCTTCGTTGCGAGTCGCGGGATCGCGCCGCTGTCACCGAGCTCCGCGATCTCGTCCTGCGCCAGACGCAGCGTCGTCCACGCTTCATCGAGGCGCCCGCGCCGACAGCGGACGTCGGCCAGCCTAACCAGCACCCAGGCGTGATGCACGGTCGCAATCTCGTCGCGGAAGAACCGCTCTCCGTACGCGAATTGACGCTCCGCCCCAGCGAGATCGCCGTCACCCAACAGTACGGCGCCGACCGCGACGGCCACCCACGCGCCGAGCCAGCTTCTGCTGCTCGTGATCTTGCCGACGATCTCCCGGGCAGCGTCAGCGTGGGCGCGAGCCGACGCGAGCCAGCCGTGGTCGGCCGCGATCAGCGCCAGAATCGACCGCGCGCCGACGTAGCCGGGCGCGCGCCGGAGGGCGTCAGGATGCTCGAGTGCTCGGGTCGCCGCTCCCCACGCCTCGTCGAACCGTTCGGCGAAGTACAACGCCCGGGCGAGGCTCTCGAGCGCCGCGACAGCGACCTCGTCAGCGCCTCGCTCGGCGAGCTCAACCGCCCGCCTTCCGTCTTCGATCGCCTCGCCGACGCCGCCGTCGATCGCGTCGGCTCGCACCATTGCCATCGCCGCTTCCTGATAGACGCCGAAACGATCCGGATGCGCCGACTTCGCTTGGCTCGCGAGTGCAAGCCAGCGGCGTCGCTCGAGCGTCAGGCCGCCAACCAGGATCGCGGCCGTGGCGGCGGCCAGTGCCACGTCTGGGCGCTCGACGACGCTTTCGTCCGGCAGCGTGCGCACCCAGTGCAGCAGCGTGCGAGACCTCCCGCTTTGGATCAGGGTGTGACGAGATTCGCTTAGCAGCGCGGCGACGGCTTTCTGATCCCCCGCCGCAGCGGCGTGCTCGGTAGCTTCGACGAGCCACCCTCGTGAGTGCAGCCACCGCGCGGCGCGGCGATGTAGCTGCGGTTCGGCGCCGGGGTCGGTCGACTCCAGCAGCGCGCGGGCGAACTCCCCGAACAGCGCGTGGACGCGAAACCATTCCCGCCGCTCGAGCGGCAACACGAACAGGTTGGATTGCTCGAGCTCAGCGAGCATCGTCGCCGAGTCCGAGCGACGCAGCACCGCATCGCATAGGTCAGCGGTGAACCTTCCGAGCGCCGCGGCGCCCAGCAGGAAGCTGCGTTCCTCGGGATCCAGTGCTGTCAGCACCTCCTGGCTGAGGTACTGAGCGACGAACCGGTGGTCGCCGCCGAAGTCGCGCACGGCGCGCCGCTGATCGTCAACGCCTCGTAGCCACAGCGCCGCCAGGTAGACCGCGGCCGGCCAACCTTCGGTGCGGTTTCGGAGGATCTCGATGTCGTCCTGTTGGAGCGCGAGGCCGCCGCGGTCGACCAGGAGCTCTCGCATCTCGGACGTCGTCAGCGCCAGCTCCCTCGCCCGGACGTCGACCAAGGCACCGGATGCACGCAGCCGCCCGAGCTGCAGTACGGGGTCGGCACGGGTCATCAGGATCAAGCGTGCGGATTGTGGGACCTGCTCGATCGCATATGCCAGTGACGCCAGGCAGTCCTGGTCGGTGACCGTGTGGACGTCGTCGAGCACGATCGCCAATTCGCTCCCGAGCCCCGCAATGGCGTTCATCAGCTCGTCGACCGCAGCCTCAATTGCCTCGCCGGCCAGCCCGATCCGCTTCAGCGCGCGGGCGCCGAGGTCCGCGCGGATCCGGCTGACAGCGGTCGCGACATACGTCCAAAGGCGGACGGGGTCGTTGTCGCCGACGTCGAGCGTGACCCAGGCGACCGCGGCATCCGTAGTCGCAGACCAAGCGCGCACGGCGGTTGTCTTGCCGTATCCCGCCGGCGCGGAGACCAGCGTCAGAGGAGCGTCGGCGCCGGTCTCCAGCAGCTGTTCGATCCGCGGCCGAACGAGCATCCCGGACCGATGCCGAGGTGCCGCCAGCTTCGCCTCGGCCAGCGGCCGGGGCTCGTCACCCGGGTGCGTCGCTGCCAGCGCTCGGCGCGAATTGTTCGCCGGTGCCCCCGGACCAGCCATCGAGGCTATCGCTCACCCGCGGCGCACGCGCGAGGCGCGACGGCATAGCGATCTTTTACATCGTTCATGCCGTCGCTCCCGGTAGCTCTCCCCGCGAACCCGAACCCGTCCCAATGTTAGCGCTCTGTTGGGCAATTAGTCAGCAGACTGACCCGAGCCGGACTGACGTGAGGTCGTGTGCGCGCGCGCCGTCGAGGGCGCCCAATCGGCCCCTGTTTCGCGACGAAAGCGATCAAGCGCGGCGTCGAGCGTCGGGAAGAAGTGGTCGGGGTTCAGCGGACCGATCAGCTCGTAGCGCTCGAGCTTTCGGCGGACCGGGCCCTTTAGCTCGGCGAACACCAGCGACGTGCCGGCTGCGTTTAGCTCCTCGTCGAGGTCGGCGAGCATGTCCGCGGCGGTCGTGTCGACGTCGGTGATCGGCTCAGCCGCGATCAGGATCCAGTGTGGCTTGGGGTCGCCGGCCGCCAGGCGCCGGATCTCGTCGCGGAACGTCCTCGCGTTGGCGAAGAACAGCGGCGCGTCGAAGCGGAAGATCACGACTCCCGGCAGCTGCTCGGCGTCCGGATGCAGCTGACGGTCGTGTTGCCCTTGCAGTCCCGGAACCCGACCGAGCGTCGTCTGGTACGGCCACCAGGCACGGCGAAAGACGTTGAGGATCGAGAGCGCGACCGCGACCGCGATCCCCTCGAGCACGCCAAGCAGCGCGACGCCCAGGAACGCGGTGACCGACAGCAGGAACTCGACCCGGCGCTGGTGCCACAGCCGCACTGTGCCGGGGATGTCGGCGAGCGACAGCGAGGCGGCGATCACGACCGCCGCGAGCGTCGGGTTCGGCAGGTTCTTCAGCAGGCCCGGAACCAGCACCAGCATCAGCACGATCGCCGCTGCCCCGACGAGTCCAGTGAGCTGCGTCTTGGCTCCAGCCTGCTCCGCGACCGCCGTGCGCGACCCGCTCGTGCTGACCGGAAAGCCCTGGAACAGACCGGCGGCGACATTCGCGACGCCGATCCCGACCATCTCGCCGTCGCCATCGATCTCCTGGCCGGTGCGGGCCGCGAACGACGAGGCGGTCGAGATCGTGTCGGTCAGCGCCACCAATGCGATGCCGAGTGCGCCCGCGACCAGCAGCGGGAGGTCGGAGACAGGGCTCGGCCAGGTCAGCGGCGGAAATCCCTTCGGCAGCGTCCCAACGAGCGACACGCCGTGTGAGCTCAGATCGAAGATCGCCGACGCCGCGATCGCGACGATCACCGCCAGGAGGACGCCGGGAATCCGAGGCAGCCAGTGGCCGAGAGCGAGGATCAGCGCGAGGCTGACGAGGCCGATCACGACCGCCGCGCCGACCGCCTCGCCTGATGCCAGGCCGTGCACGAACGCGTGGGCCTCGTTGATCAGACCGTTCGCGTCCGTCGAGAAGCCAAACAGCTTCGGCAGCTGGCCGATCAGGATCGTCAGCGCCAGCCCGTTCATGTAGCCGATCTGGGTCGGCTTCGAGAGCAGGTCGGCGACGAACCCGAGCTTCGCCACGCCGGCGGCGATCATGATCGCCCCGACGATCAGCGCGAGCATCGAGGCGAGCGCGATCGCGCGCTCGGGACTGCCGCCGGAACCGATGATCGGCAGGATCGTCGCGGCGATCATCGGCCCGAGCGACGAGTCGGGCCCGAGGACGAGGATCCGCGACGGCCCGAACAGCGCGTAGCCGATCAGGCACAGGATCGACGTGTAGAGGCCGGTGATCGCCGGCAGCCCCGCGAGCTCGGCGTACGCCATCCCCTGTGGAACCAGCAGTGTGGTCAGGACCAGCCCTGCGACCACGTCGTGGCGCAGCCACGACGCGCGATACGACGCGAGCGCGCGGATCCCAGGAATCCGGGTCACGGCGTCATCCGGACCGGCGCCGCGTTGCTAAGGGGCCCCGGCGGCCGGTTCGGCGGCCGGTGACGTCCGGCCGTCTCCGGCGGCCGGTTCGGCGGCCGGTGACGCGCGTCCGTCTCCGCCCTCAGGCTCGCCCGCCGGCTGCCCGTTCTGTTCCTGCTTGAATGGATCGGGCGCGGCGCCGTGCGGTGCCTCCGCCATGAGCATCTGCCTGTACTTCGGCAGCGCGTCACGCTGTTCTGCGGTCAGGCGCGGGAAGTGCGGATCTATCTCCATCAGGGCCTGGACGAGGACCGCTCCGGCACCGATCCGGGCAAACCATTTGCGGTCGGCGGGGATCACGTGCCACGGCGCCCATTCGGTGCTCGTGTGCGAGAGCATCTCGGAGAACACCTCCTGGTAGTCATCCCACCGCTCACGCTCCTTGATATCCGAGCTCGAGAACTTCCAGTTGTGGTCGGGTAGGTCGAGCCGTCGCAGGAACCTTCGACGCTGTTCCTCCTTTGACAGGTTCAAGAACAGCTTCACGATCTTGAACCCATTCTCGGTCAGGTAGCGCTCCCAGTCGTTGATCGCGCGGTAGCGGCGCTTGAATACGTCGCCCTTGTGCGTCCCCGGCGGCAGCTTCTGGCCTTCGAGGATCTCGGGGTGCACGCGCACCACCAGCACTTCCTCGTAGTGGGATCGATTGAAGATCCCGATCTCGCCGCGTCCCGGCAGACGCCGCGCGTATCGCCATAGGAAATCGTGGTCGAGCTCCTCGGCTGACGGCGCCTTGAAGCTGCTGACGTGCACGCCCTGCGGATTGACGCCGCTCATCACGTGACGGATCGTCCCGTCCTTGCCGGCCGCGTCGAGCGCCTGGAGTACGACCAGCACCCCCCACGTGTCCTGGGCCGCGAGGCGCGCCTGATAGTCACACAACAGGCGCACTCCTTCCTCGAGCAGCGCGACCCCGTCCTTCTTCTTGCGCACACCCGCCTTGAACGCCGGATCGAAATCCTTGCCGAGCGTCACCTTGGAGCCGGGCTTGACCCGGAACGGCGCGATGAACTCCTCGGCCCGCTTGCGTCTCTTATCAGCCATCGGTCTCCTCCTCGGCCCTCAGAGCAGCTTGCGACTCGCCGCCCGTCTGACGGTTTATGGCGTCAGGCTAGGTCGGCCGCCCAGATGCGGACATGCGCCGACCCCCAATCACCCAGGTGAACGCGAATCGGCGGGTAGGGCTAGCCGTACCACACAGGACTCTGGCTGCCCGGCTGTTCAAACCGTCGCCGACGGTTCAGCCTTCGGAGCATGGTCACCCGCGCCTCGTCGAGCCGGACCAACGACAGCGAGAACGGGTCGGGATCTCCGGCCGCCCGCGCGCTCGATCTGACGAGGACCTACGGCGCGGGCGACGTGGCGGTCCGGGCGCTCGACGGGGTAAGCGTCGAGTTCGAGCGAGAGCGGTTCACCGCGGTGATGGGACCGTCCGGCTCGGGCAAGTCGACGCTGATGCACTGCATGGCCGGGTTGGACGAGCCGACCTCGGGACGCACGTTCGTCGGCGACGAGGAGATCGGGCTGCTCAGCGACCGCGCCCTGACGCAGATGCGACGCGACCGGATCGGGTTCGTGTTCCAGTCGTTCAACCTCGTACCGACCCTGTCGGCAGGCGACAACATCACGCTGCCCGCCGACCTCGCGGGCGCCACCGTCGACCGAGAGTGGCTCGACTACCTCGTCGGGAAGCTGGGGATCGCCGATCGCCTCTCGCACCGCCCGAGTGAACTGTCCGGCGGCCAGCAGCAGCGCGTCGCCTGCGCGCGAGCGCTGATCTCCCAGCCGGAGCTGATCTTCGCCGACGAGCCAACCGGCAACCTCGATTCGAACGCCTCGACCGAGGTGCTCACGTTCCTGCGCAGCGCCGTCGCCGAGCATGGACAGGCGATCGTGATGGTCACCCACGATCCGCAGGCGGCGGTCTACGCCGACCGCGTCGTGTTCCTGGCCGACGGCAAGGTCGTCGGAGAGCTCGTCTCGCCGACGGTCGACGCGGTGCTCGGGCAGATGAAGAAGCTCGGCGACTGAGATGCGAAAGGTCACACTCAGCGGCCTCCGAGCTCGGAAGCTCCGCCTCGCTTTGACGGCGCTCGCGATCGTCCTCGGGGTTACGTTCGTGACCGGCACGCTGATCCTCGGCGACACGCTCAACAGCACGTTCAACTCGCTGATCGGGACCGCCTACCAGCACGTCAGCTTCCAGATCCGTGGCAAGGCGCAGCTCGGCAACAGCAATGCCGCTGCCGTCGACAGCGCCGCCTATCGCAAGCCGATCCCGGAATCGATCGCCGCGCGGGTGAGCCGAGTGCCTGGGGTCGCGTACGTGTACGGGTCAGTCGAGGGCTACGCCCAGTTCATGGACCGCAACGGCAACGCGATCGGCGGCGGCGGCAGCTCGACGCTCGGCTTCTCGTTTGACCCCAACCGGCAGCTGTCGCCGTACCGGCTGGTCGCGGGGAGGGCGCCCGCGACCTCCGATCAGGTCGTGATAGACAAGGAGACCGCGACCAAGCACCACTTCGCGGTCGGCGATCGGGTGCTGGTCAACCTGCCCAACCGGCCGCAGACGTTCACGATCTCGGGGATCGTCACGTTCGGCTCAGACGACAACCTGGCTGGGATCACGCTGGCGGGGTTCGATCTGCCGACGGCGCAGACGCTCTTCAACGCGCGCGGTTACTACGACACGATCAGCGTCCTCGCGGCGCCGGGGGCCGACAACGTCAAGCTGCAGCTCGCGATCGCGAAGATCCTGCCGCCGGGCGTCCAGGTCGTCAGCGGTCAGGCGGTCGCGAGCGAGCTGTCGAGCGCGGTCGATAACGAGCTGTCGTTCATCTCGACCGCGCTGCTGATCTTTGGGGGGATCGCGCTGTTCGTCGGCGGCTTCACGATCTTCAACACGTTCTCGATCACCGTCGGCCAGCGGACCCGTGAGCTGGCGCTGCTGCGAGTCGTCGGCGCCAGCCGGCGGCAGGTGTTCCGCTCAGTTCTTGGCGAGGCGGCGCTGATGGGGCTGACCGCCTCGCTGATCGGCCTCGGCCTCGGGGTGGTGGCCGCGATCGGCCTCAAGGCGCTGCTCAAGGCGTTCGGGATCGTGCTGCCGTCGTCTCCGCTCGTGTTCGAGGCCCGTACGGTCGTGGTCGCGATCGTGGTCGGCGTCGGGGTCACCGTGGTGTCGGCGATCGTCCCCGCCCGGCGCGCGGTGCGGATCGCCCCGGTCGCGGCGCTCGTCGACCACAGCGAGGACCAGCCCGAGTCGCTGCGGCGCTGGCGCGTGATCGCTGGCAGCGTGCTTGCGGTTGGGGGCCTGGCGGCCGTGCTGATCGGCCTGGCGTCGCCGGCGGTGGCGCTCGTCGGTATCGGAGCGCTCCTGGTGTTCGTCGCCGTCGGGATGCTGGTGCCGATCATCGCCCGCCCGCTGTCGGGCGCGCTCGGGCGGCCGCTCGCCGCGCTGCTGGGGATTCCCGGGCGCCTGGGACGGGAGAACTCGATGCGCAATCCGCGCCGCACCGCCCAGACGGCCGCCGCGCTGATGATCGGGCTGGCGCTCGTCTCGACGATCGCGGTCCTCGGCGCTTCGCTCTCCACGTCGGCCAAGGATCAGGTCGACAGCGCGGTCAGCGCGGACTACATCGTCACCGGAAACGGCGGCTTCAGTAAGTCGGTACTCCCGACCGTCTCCCGGCTGCCCGGGGTTACGACCGCGACCGCCGTCTACCGAGGGCAGTTCGAGTTCCGGGGGTCGCTGTCATCGCTCGCCGCGGTGACACCCGCCGGCCTCGACCGCAACGTCACCCTCCACGAGACCGCCGGCCGCGGAGTTGCCGCGCTCGGCGCCGGGGAGCTGTTGATCGACTCGACGACTGCGACCAACGACAACCTCCAAGTCGGTTCTGTGGTGCCGGTCAAATTCGCCCAGACCGGGGCGACGACGATGCGGATCGGCGCGATCTTCAAGCCCAACCCGCTCGTCGGCAGCTTCGTCGTCGGCGACCAGTACTTCATCACGCACTTCAACAACCCGCTCCCGGTGGGCGTCCTGCTGAGCGTCGCGCCGGGCACGCCGAGTCTCGACCGAGCGCTGAACACGGCGCTACTGCCGTATGCGAACGTCGGCTTCAAGACTCGTGCCCAGTTCGAGCAGTCACAGCAGAACCAGATCAACCAGGAGCTCGGGCTCGTGTACGTCCTGCTGGCGTTGGCGGTCCTCGTCGCGCTGATCGGGATCGTCAACACGCTGATGCTGTCCGTGTTCGAGCGCACGCACGAGATCGGCCTGCTGCGCGCGGTCGGGATGCAGCGCCGGCAGGTCCGCTCGATGATCCGCTCCGAGTCGGTGATCATCGCCCTGTTCGGAGCCGTGATCGGCCTCGTGGTCGGGACCGGACTGGGAGTCGCATTGGCGTCGTCGCTGCGGCTGAACGGCGTCACCAACATCGCGATCCCGGTATCGAGCCTGATCGGTTTCCTGATTCTGGCCGGACTTCTGGGTCTGGCGGCGGCGAGCTGGCCGGCGCGCCGCGCGGCCAAGTTCGACGTTCTGGCGGCGATCGCGACCGAGTGATGCTTGGATCGAGGGCGAGTTGACGCCACAATCGTCAGCCATGAAGGCGAAGCTGTGGGTGATTGCGCTCGCCGGCGTGATCGCCGGCGCCGGCGCCGTCTGGCTGGCGGCCCACCAGCCGATCAATCGTCCGACCGAGCCTGACCCCCTGCTGACGGCCGTCGTCGGCGCGTCGCTACTCGGCTGTGGACTCGCCTCGTGGCGCGCCAGACCGGAGAACCGACTCGGTCCGGTGATGGTGATCACCGGCTTTGCCTGGTTCGCAGGCCAGCTGAGCGAGGCATCGACGCCGTGGGTCTACACGCTCGGCTCGGCGGTCCAGTACACGTTCGTGGCCGGCCTGGTCTATCTGCTTCTCTCGTTCCCGTCGGGGCGGCTACGGGGCAGGCTCGACCGCTGGCTGATGATCGGCGTCGGGGTTCTGTTCGCGATGGAACTCGCAGCGATGCTGTACGGGAACAGGGCAGGGATCCGCTGCCCGAGCTGCCCGAACAACCTGCTGGACGTATTCCACGACAACCGCAAGGCGCAGGCCTGGGAGAATCTCGAGCGGCTGCTCGGCGGCGTGCTGATCGCGATCGTGATCGGACGGCTCGTCTGGCGCTGGCTGCGGGCAAGCCCGGCATCGCGACACGCGGTCGCGCCGGTGCTGGTGGCCGGGTGCGCCTCGCTCGCGGCGCTCGTCTGGACGGTCACCTTCGACCTGCTCGGCGATCCGCTCAGCTCGCTGCCGGCGACGGTGTGGTTCTACACGACGGCGATGGTGCCGATCGCGGTGCTGTACGTGTTCGTCCAGCGACGGCTCGCCCAGGGGCAGGTCGGGGGGCTCGTGGTCGAGCTGGGTCAGCCCAGCACATCCGTCGGCCTGGGCGAGGCGCTCGCGCGAACGCTGGGCGACCCGTCGCTCGAGCTGGCGTTCTGGTTCCCCGCCGAGGAGTGTTACGTCGACGGCAACGGCGTCCCGGTCAAGCTCCCAGCCGAGGACAGCGGACGCCGTGCGACCGTCGTCGAGCGCGACGGACAGCCGATCGCGGCGCTCCTGCACGATCCGGTGCTGGAGTACAACGCCGAGCTCGTGCGGTCCGTGTGCGCCGCCGCGAGCCTGGCGCTGGAGAATGAGCGCCTGCAGGCCGAGCTCCGGGCGCGCCTGGTCGAGCTACAGGCGTCGCGGGCGCGGCTCGTCGAGGCGACCGACGCCGAGCGACGGCGGATCGAGCGCGACCTGCACGACGGGACACAGCAACGCCTGGTCTCAATCGCGATGTCGCTGGGTCTGCTGGAGTCGAAACTGCCAACCGAGGCTGTGGCCCAACCGCTCGTGCGCGACACGCGTCAGGCGCTGGCGCTGGCGCTGGCCGAGCTGCGTGAGCTGACCCACGGAATCAATCCACCGCTGCTGACCGAGCGCGGCCTGGCGGCGGCGCTCGACGAGCTGTGCCGCCGGGCGTCGCTGCCGACGCGCCTCCAGGTGTCGCTCGAACGGCGTCTGCCGGATCAGGTCGAGACCGCCGCCTATTTCGTCGCCAGCGAGGCGCTCACGAACGCGGCCAAGCACTCGCACGGGACCGAGGTCCGCGTGACCGCCTCCGACGACGGCCGGCGGCTGACCGTCGAGGTGGCCGACGACGGGATCGGCGCCGCCAGCACGAGCGGCGGCTCGGGCCTGCGCGGCCTCGAAGATCGCGTCGAGGCGCTCGGCGGCCACTTCACGGTCTCCAGCCCGCCCGGGCGCGGCACGACTCTGCGAGCTGAGATCCCGTGCGGGTAGCGCTGGCCGACGACGCGGTGTTGCTGCGCGAAGGCCTGTCCCGGCTGCTCGAGGAAGCCGGCTTTGAGGTTGTCGGGCTGGCGGGCGACGGCGAAGCGCTGCTGGAGCTCGTCGATCGCACGCGTCCGGATGTCGCGATCATCGACATCCGGATGCCGCCGACGCACACCGACGAGGGCCTACGCGCCGCCAAGGCGATCCGCGCTCAATGGCCGTCGATCGGACTGCTCGTGCTCTCCCAGCACGTCAACGCCCGCTACGCGCTCGAGCTCCTGTCGGCCGGGACGGACGGCGTCGGCTACCTGCTCAAGGAGCGGGTCTCGGACCTTGAGGAGCTGTCATCGAGTGTCAACCGGGTCGGCAACGGCGGCTCAGTGCTCGACCCGGCGGTTGTCGACGAGCTCGTCGGCCGGCGCCGGCAGGCCGACAACCCGGTCGAGCACCTGACCGACCGCGAGCGCGAGGTGCTCGGCCTGATGGCCGAGGGGCGCTCGAACCATGCGATCGCCGAGCGCCTGTTCGTCACCGACCACACGGTCGAGAAGCACGTCAAAAACATCTTCGGCTCGCTGCAGCTGCCGCAATCCCCCGACGATCACCGGCGCGTGCTGGCGGTGGTCGCGTACCTGAACTCGCAATAGCTCGTTGTCACATCGGCTGCGGCTCGCGGGTCTAGTGGGTCGACCGGAAACGTGATACCTGAAAGGCGCGGCCCGGGGTCCGCTGGCCGAGGACGCAGGAGCCGACGTGTAGCAGCGCTACACGAGGGCGGCGCCGACGGCGAAGCCGTTGGCGGGACAACGGCCAGCGGTCATCCGGGCCCGCATTTCGGGTGAAACGTTTCCCGGAGCCCCACCAGTGCGATGAGGAGCGATCTGAGCGATGAATGACCAGGAATGGCTAGCCGCGCGATTCGAGGACCACCGACGCCACCTGCGCGCGGTCGCGTACCGGATGCTCGGCTCACTGAGCGAAGCCGACGACGCCGTCCAGGACGCGTGGCTGCGGCTCAGCAGGGCGGATGCCGATGAGATCGAGAACCTCGAGGCGTGGCTGACGACGGTCGTCGCGCGCGTGGCACTGAACATGCTGCGCTCCCGCCGCACGCGCCGGGAAGAGCCGTTCACGGTGTACATGCCCGAGCCGATCGTCGACCCGGCGGACGGCGTCGACCCCGAGCACGAGGCGTTGCTGGCCGATGCGGTTGGGCTGGCACTGCTGGTCGTGCTCGACACGCTTGCGCCGGCCGAACGGCTGGCGTTCGTTCTGCACGACATGTTCGCGGTCCCGTTCGACGAGATCGCCGACATCATTGACCGCTCCCCGGATGCGACGCGCCAGCTCGCGAGCCGCGCCCGCCGCCGGGTCCGCGGCGCGACCCCGGAGCCCGACGCCGATCTGACCACGCAGCGCGAGGTCGTCGAAGCGTTCATGGCGGCGGCCAGAGACGGTGATTTCGAGGCCCTGGTCGCGTGCCTCGATCCCGACGTCGTCCTACGCGCCGACGCCGGAGCGATGCCCGGCCTGACGCGCGAGATCCGCGGCGCGCGCGAGGTCGCGAGTGGGGCGATGAGCTTCTCGCGCCTGGATCTGCAGATGCAGCCGGTGCTCGTCAACGGGGTCGCCGGCGTGATCTCGCTCCGCAACGGAAAGGTCTTCTCCGTAGCCGCGTTCACGGTCCGCAACGGCACGGTCGTCGAGATGGACATCCTCGCCGACCCCGCTCGGTTGTCGCAGCTCGATCTGACGACGATCGACGGCTGACGCTCGCCGCGGTCACTTCGCGATCGGCATCTGCAGCTCGGTAACGCTCGGTCCGTCGGCGCCCATCTCGTGGTAGAGCTCGCGGCTGTAACCCGCGAGGCGGTAGCCACTGTCATCGATCCAGCGGATCAGGTCTTCGTAGACGACGCTGATGTTCTCCATACCGCCGCGGTGCACGACCGATGCAACCTCGATCACCGGCAGCTCCACGACCTCGATGCCGTCGCCGGACGGGACCGTCTGCTCGCCGATCTCGAACGCCACGTGGACGCCGACGCTGCCGTCGTCGGCCGGCTCGTCGTAGTAGCCGACCATCGTCCCCGGCCGAGCGCCGGTCTGCGCGACGTGCTTGCCGACCCTCGGTGCCAGCTCCTCGAACAGGGGACCGATGTGCTCGGGATCCAGGCCGCCGGCGATTCCGGTTGCCTCGGCGACCCGCAGCGGCTGGGTCTGCTTGATGACGATGTCCTGTGTCTTCACTTTGTTGCTCCCTTCGATCGCTCGGAGGTGCGCCTCGATCCGGCGCAAGCGTGCCTGCTCGTCGGCGACCGATTGCTCGATCTGGGCCCGGCGCAGCAGCAGCATTCCGCGTAGTTGCTCGAGCGGCAGATCGCCGTCGAGTAGCCCGCCAATCTGCTGCAGCGTGAAGCCGAGGTCGCGCAACGCCAGCAGCCTGTGGAGGCGGACGAACTGATCGACGCCGTATGACCGGTACCCGGTCTCGGGGTCGACGCGCTCGGGCTTCATCAGCCCCAGCCGGTCGTAGTGCCGCAGCATCCTCGGCGACACCTGACCGAGCCTGGCGAACTCTCCGATGTTCAACATGACGAGCGAGTGATACGGCCTGACACGGTGTCAGAGTCAAGTGGTGTTGCGGCGTCGGCCGCTGAGGTAACTCCGGCGCGCTGTGGCTGGACCAGCACGTCGGCGCTAGCAAGCTACCCCCCGATCGACGGCGCTGACGCTCCCCGGTAGTGTGCGCTCGATGCTCTCCGATCGATTCCGGGCGGCGGTCGAACAGCACAAGGTCAAGGAAGCCGGCGACCTGTTCGCCGAGGACGCGTGCTTCCGCAGCCCGGTCGTGTTCAAGCCGTACGAGGGCCGCGAGCAGGTGATGAAGGTTCTGCAGGCCGCCGAGCGGGTGCTGGGGCGCGACGGCAGCTTCCGCTACGTACATCAGCTCGAAGACGCGACCGACCGCGTCGCGATCCTCGAGTTCGTCACCGACGTCGACGGCAAGCAGGTCGAGGGGATCGACAAGCTGACGTTCGACGAGCATGGCTCGATCACCGAGCTGAAGGTGATGCTGCGTCCGGCCTCGGCGCTTGCGGCCGTCGCGACCCGGATGGCCGAGGAGTTCCCGCGGGTCGGGCTCACCGTCCCGGGCTAGCCGCGCGAGGGACTAGGGCGTCCAGTTGTCGAGCGCCGGCGTGACCTGGAGCTCGTGCGTCATCGCGCGCGGGCTCTGGCTAGCGAGATACGCGACCGCGTCGGCGAGGCTCGCGGGGTCGGCCGAATGCGCATCGTCTTCGCCGGAGCGGTCGATCACCGCGTCGACGATCAGCAGCGCGACGTGAATCCGGTGCGGCCGAAGCTCGAGCGCCGCGGCCTGGGTGAGCGCCCGGACGCTGAACGCGCCCGCGGCCCACAGGCCGCGGCCGGGCATGGCGCGCCGGGCCGAACCGCCCGTGACCTGGACGATCGTCGCCTCCCCTCCCTGCTCGCGCAGGAACCGCGCGGATGCGCTGAGGAACGCGAACGCTGCACGTCCTGGCATCGCTGCCCAGTCCTCGAACCCGCTCGGGCCGGCCTCCGCAAGCTCGCCGCCGCCGAATGGGCCGGACCGACTCCCGCCATAGGGCGACGCGGCGTTGACCACGAGGTCGACGCGTCCGTGTTCAGCAGCGACCGCGCGCAACGCATCGCCGACCGACTCCTGGTCGGTGACGTCGATCTCGAGCGCCGTCGCTCCGACTCGTCGCACCTTCTCGAGCGTGTCCGCCGAGCGTGCTCCCCCGGCCACCGACCAGCCTTCGGCCAGCAGCCGCTCGATGATCGCGAAACCGAGGTTGCGCGCGCCGATGATCAGCGCGGTCGGCATGCGTCTCGTGGGTCGCTCATCGTGCAGGTGAGCTTACTGACGGCCGGGCGTGCGTCTTACGAGGCTGTTGGGAGTTTCTGAAGCGGCTCTTCATCACGCTGGCGATCCTCAGCGGGTCATGTACGAGGGACCCGACGGCGTGAAGAAGACCTCAGTCGCGACCTGGATCGGTCGTGGCCTGCTGATCACGGTGGCCGCTGCGCTGGTCGCGATCAGCACCGGCGCGATCAGCCTGCCGCTCGCTTCGAGCGCCACCAGGTCCGGGGTCGGCGTCGCGCTTGCGGCCGATCGTTCGGCGGCGGACCAGCGCTGGGCCTCGGCGCTGTGCACGAACGTTCTCGACTGGAAGAACGAGCTCAAGCGCGACGGCACGAGCCTCGACCTCGGCTTCGGCGCCGTGGCCCGAATCCAAGACGCGATCGCCGCGACCAACCGCATGCTGAGCGGCCTGAACGGGCTCGGGCTGCCACCCGGCGCCCAGAGCGGGCCTGCGCGGGCGCAGACGATCCAACTGCGCGCCGAGCTCGAGTCGCGGTTGCACGAGATCGAAGGCGTCGCGGGAAGCGTCGCGAGCGGAAACTTCGGGGCGATCGGCACGCTCGTGAGCGATCTGGAGAGTGACACGGGGCTCGGAAAGCAGCTCAGCAACGAGCTGGGACACGTCGTGTCCGTCGATCTCGGGCTGTCGCTCGTCGAGACCCGGGCCTGCCGCGAGCTGGTCGGAAGCCCGATCTGAGCCGATCGCCGGACGGCGGCCGACCGCACCGAGCTATTCGCTGCGGCTCAGGTGCTGCGAGATCGCACCGTCGGCGAGCGCCGACTCGCCCTCCGGCGTGATCCGATACACGGGCATACGCGTGACCGAAATCGAGGTGACGAGGTCGGCCTGCTGGAGCCTGTCGAGTACCGCCATGATCCGGCTCAGCAGTTGCAGCGCCTGCGTCTGGCGGGGGGGCAGGAAGTCGCGCAACAGGTAGTCACACAGCTGCTGCACGCGGACACTGTGTCCACCGCCGAGACCGTCAGCTCCGAGCGCCGGCAGTAGCAGTGCCGCCAGCTCGGTCGAGCTGAGCTTCTTCAGGCGGTCGATCTCCGCCTGCGCGGCCGCGGTCCGCTCGCGTTTGTCGGCGCTCTTGCGAAACAGTGGAGACATGGGGTCGCATGAGTGTAGGCGCGAGACCGTCAGTCGGCGCGCGCGTAGACCTGGACCTGGACGCCGTCGGAGCCGACGGTTCGGCTGTCGACGAGCTTCAGCTTCAGCCTGTCGATTCCATCGGGGAACAGCCGCTCGCCGCGCCCGAGGATCGTCGGGAAGACCATCAGCCGCAGCTCGTCGACGAGGTCGGCGGCCAGCAAGGCCCGGACGAGCGTTCCGCTGCCGGCGACCAGGATGCTGCCCGAGGTCGCGTCCTTCAGCCGCGAGATCTCGGCCTCGACGTCGCCCGCGATCACGGTCGTGTTCTGCCACTTCGGATCGGTCAGCGTCGTCGAAACGACGTACTTGGGATCGCTGTTCAGCTTGTCGGCGAACTCGTCTTCGCGAGACGGCCACGCCTCCGCGAAGCCCTCGTACGTGACCCGCCCCAGCAGTTGCACCTCGGCCTCCATCAGTTCGCTGACCTTGAACTCGTCGCCGTCTGAGCCGCGGTCGTACTCGAACGTCCAGCCGCCGTGCTCGTAATCGCTGGCTCCGCCCGGGTCCTCGAACACGCCGTCCAACGAAATGAACTCAGTCACTACAAGCTTGCCCATCACAGTTCTCCTTGCTCGACGGTTTTGCCAGCTATGACCGGGGCGCGGCGACCAAGTCATCGGTGCCGCGCGGGCGCGGCTTCGAGTCAGCGCTCGACGATCGAGCGAGTCAGCGCGATGATCGTGACGAACGTGCGGTACAGACGCAGGGGGTCATCGTCGGTGACTGACACGACCCTCGGACCCGAGCGTTCGACGCCGCGGATCCAGGTTGACATCTCTGCCATGTCGGCGGTCAGGAACGTGATCTCGATCGTCGCCGGGAGCTCGATCGTCGGCAGCGGCACGGCTTTGGCCCGTGCGAGCGACTCGGCGGCGCCGGCACGGATCAGCTCGCAGGCCCGCTCCGGATGCAGGCTCTCGGCGGCGAACCGGGTGATCGAGCGCTTGACGACCACCGCCTCTATCTCGGGCAGGAACGGGCGCGCCTCGTCGGCGGTCGCCTGATCGCCGGTGATCAGCACCACCGGCACCTGATGGTGTAACGCGACGAGCGCATTGAGCGCGCTCTCGCCGACCGCGACACCGTTCAGGCGTGCCTCCCAGACCGCGGCCGGGTTGTAGGTATGCGACAGGATCGCGCGCTCGGCGCCGATCGACCCGTGGTAGGCGACCATGAACGCGGCATCGAACGTCCCGTCGAGGCCCTCCATCATGTACAGCGGCTTGTGCCTGCCCGACAGGTAGGAGGCACGGTGGTGCAGAGCGCCGGGGCGGATGTTCTGCATCGTCGAGTGCGAGTCGTTGACGAGCACGTGAGCGGCGCCCGCCAAGGCCGCTCCGTCAATTGCGGCGTTGACCTCGTCGGTCAGTAGCTGCCGGCCGAGCTCGTACTCAGTCCCGGGCCCACGGACCTGCTGCCAGTCGACGATCCCCGCGGTGCCCTCGATGTCAGTCGAGATGAATACGTTCATGCGTGTGTAAGCCGAACTCCCGGGTGAGGCCGCAGCCGGATCGCGTCGACCTCTGCCTCGCGCTTGTAGCGCAGATAGGAACCGATCAGGTCAGTCGTGAACACGTCGCCCGCGAGCAGGAAGTCGTGGTCGGCCTCGAGCGCGTCGAGGCTCGCCTCCAATGAATCGGGCACGCGGCCGATCGACGCCAGCCGCTCCGGCGCCAGCTCGTAGATGTCGGCGTCGAGCGGCTCGCCGGGGTCGAGCCCGCGCTTGATCCCGTCGAGCCCGGCGAGCATCAGAGCGCTGAAGGCGAGGTACGGGTTCGCGGTCGGGTCAGGCGAGCGGAACTCGATCCGCTTCGTCTTCGGCGCCTCGTGGTACATCGGCACCCGGACGCAGGCCGAGCGGTTGCGAGCCGAGTAGACGAGGTTGACCGGCGCCTCGAAGCCCGGCACCAGCCGCCGGTAGGAGTTGGTGGTCGGCGCGCAGAACGCCATCAGGGCGGCGGCGTGCTCGAGCAGCCCACCGATGTAGTTGATCGCCAGCTCGCTCAGGTGGGCATACCGGCCCTGGCCGTACATCAGCGGCTCGCCGTCCTTCCACAGCGATTGGTGCACGTGCATACCAGAGCCGTTCTCCTGGAAGATCGGCTTCGGCATGAAGGTGGCGGTCTTGCCCGCCGCCGCGGCCGTGTTCTTGACGACGTACTTGTAGATCATCATCTGGTCGGCCATCTGCAGCAGCGGCTGGAAGCGCATGTCGATCTCGCCCTGGCCACCAGACGAGACCTCGTGGTGGTGAAACTCGCACTATGACACGCCGCCAGCGTGTCCATCTCATCACCATCTCGCCGCGCGGTTGGCGAGCGAGTCGGCGGGCGGGACCGGGAAGTAGCCCTCCTTCTGGCGCAGCTTGTAAGCGAGGTTCGGCCCAGGTGTGCCGACCTCGCCGGTGTTCCAGAAACCCTCCTTCGAGTCGATCTCGTAGAAGGCGCGGTGCTCGCGCTGCTCGTAGGCGAGGTGATCGAAGACGAAGAACTCCGCCTCGGGGCCAAAGTAGGCGACGTCGGCGATCCCGGTGTGCATCAGGTGCCGCTCGGCCTTGTGAGCGACGAAGCGCGGATCTCGTCCGTACGGCTCACCAAGCACCGGGTCGGCGATCGAGCAGATCAGCGACAGCGTCGTGCGCGTGTAGAACGGATCGATGAACGCGGTCGTCGCGTCTGGGAGCAGGAGCATGTCGGACTCGTGGATCTCCTGGAAGCCGCGGATCGAGGAGCCGTCGAACCCGAGGCCGGTCTCGAAGTCGCCCTCGTCGAGCGCCACGAGCGGCAGCGTCATGTGCTGCCAGGTGCCAGGCAGGTCGACGAACTTCAGGTCGACCATCTCCACACGTCGCTCACGTGCAAATGTCAGGACGTCGGCTGCCGTCTTGGCGCCGGTCGCCGCCGCCGATTGCGTGCTGTCTGAGACTGACACCGGGGTGTCTCCTTACGTTCGCTTTGGGCGAAGCCGGGAGGGTCCGGCTCCGCGGTCCCGAGAACTGCCTCCTGCCCGAGTCTCAAACGGTCAGCGCCCGCCGGTGGCATGCGGGCTGAGCCGGAGATCGGGTGAGCAGCAGCGAGCCTATAGCCCGAGGTCGCTCAATGGAAGCGGTCGGCCGCCGACGGGCGCAATCATGCCGACAGCCGCTTCACAGCGCGCTTGGCTGCGCGCGCCGGGGCGGTGATGCGCCAGCTCGCCGACGTCTGCAACCCTTCGAGCCAGACACGGTTGCGCGACAGCTCATCGCGGGCTTGCTCCAGCTCCAGCTGAACCTGCGCCAGCGCGTTCGAGTATCGCCTCGACTCCGCCTCAAGCCGCCGGCAGAGCTCGGTGACCTCGCGCGCGTGCGTGACTCGGTCGCCGACAGAAACGCGACGTTGCCGAGTCGCACGACGTAAGAGTTGTCTTAAGGTCAACTGGAACCGCAGATCCGCTGTGCCCGCGCCCTTACCCGAAGCCGAGGCCGGGGATGTTCGTCCCGACGTGCGCACACGCCTTCAATGCCCGTTTGACGGCCGGCGACTGGAGGCTGTCGCCCGGCCCGAGTTCGATCCCGGCTCCTTCGCCGCCAGGCCCAAAGGTCGGGTCAGGGAAGTTCGGCACGCCGTGGGTGCGGATGCAGCGCGCCTTGGCGATCATCTGCTGCTGCTGGGCAGCCGAGATCGGCGCCGGCCCGGTGCCGCCGCCGAAGAACTTGCAGGTTCTGACCGCCGACTCGAATGCCGGGCCGGCGAACGTGATCCCGTCGACGGTCAACGTCGAGCTGCCCGGCGACGATCCGACTGTGAAGCCCCCTCCCGGCCTCGGGTCAGGGAAATCGGAAACGCCGTGGGTGCGCATACACCTCGCGAGCGCGAACTGCACGTTCGACTTCGTCGCTGACTTATGGCTCGCGCCACCGCACGCGGCGACCGCGAGCGCGCAGCCGACGGCGGCAAGCGCCGCCGAGCGCGGCGGCGCGATCAAGGCAGCCTCACCCCGCACGCGACGGCCGCGTGCTTGAAGGCTTCGGACCTGGGGTTGAAAGCAGCAGTCCCAGCGAACAGCATTCCGCGCAGCGCCAGGACCGGGCCGCTGGGCAAGGCGGCGCCCTCCGCTGGGTCCGGGAAGTTCGGCACGCCGTGAGCCCGCATGCACTCGGCGAAGTGCAGCGCAGCGAGCTTCTGGCTCTCGCTCATCTTCGGGGGCCCGCCGTTATCCGGCCCGCCGCCGCACGCCTTCTGGGCTGCTTCGAACGCCGGCGAGAAGGGGTTCACCCCGGAGTTGGGAGTGATCGCCAGCTCGCCGCTCGACGATGGGTCCGGGAAGCTCGGAACGCCGTGCGTGCGCATGCAGTTGGAGAACCTCAGCCGAGATTGCGAGGCGCTGGCAGCCGCACTCGACTTCGAGGACGATCCGCAGGCGGCGAGCAGCAGCGCAGCCACGACGACGGTGAGCGCAATCGCAAAGCTGCAGGGAGCCCGAGGCAAGACCACGGGGTGGGTTTTACGCAACCGTTGATAACACCGGCATAACGCCGTTACGTTGCGGTTACAGCGCCAGCTCAGGCGGCCACCGCGGGCAGCCCGATACCGATCGCCTTCAATCGTCGGGAGAGGGCACGGAATGCGAACTCGCTTCGCTCCCGCGGGCTGGCGCCCAGGTACTCGACCTCGTCGTCGGCGTCGAGCCCCGGCGGAACGATGACGGCCGCCGCCGCCGGCAGCGTCTGCGCAAGCTTGTCCTGAACCCGCGTCGCGAGCTGCGGGTCGGTCGCCTTGCTCTGCAGGTACCAGGTCCCATATGCGACGTGACGGTGCTCATCCTGTGCGATCCGCTTGAACGCTTCGAGATGGCCCGGGAGGATCCCGCGCCGCTCCAGGCGCATGGTCTGAAAATGCTGGCCGGTCAGCGCCAGCGTCCCCTCGATCACCATGTGGTAGGTCGTGATGAAGTCGAGCTTTGCCTCGACGCTCGACGGGTCGGCGAGCAGCTTGGCGTGATCCTGGACGAGAAAGCCGTCGAACAGCCGAAAGTAGGAGTCGCTCAGGTAGGTGCGCGCGCGATCGAGCCGATCCTCGAATTCGCCGTCGAAGGCGAGCACCTCCTCATAGAGGCGGTTGAAGTGTTGGGCGTGACGGGCCTCGTCGACCTGCTGGGTGAGCAGGAAGGCCTCCTCGTGCTTGTCCTCGGCGGCCATCACGAGGCCGGAGAACTGGCTCGTGACACGCTCCTCGCCGACGAAGAATGCAGAGAGGCCGTAAAGCATCTGCTCGCGCTCGCGTTTGCTCATCGACTCCCAGTCGCGCCGGTCACGCCCGAGGTCGATCTGGTGCGAGACCCAGTTCTGCCGCTCCCACAGGCGGTAGAGCTCAAGCGGCGTCAGCAGTTTGATCTGCGGCAGCTTCGACTCGTCGCTGATCGTGGCGACGTCACCCTGGACAGTCAGGTCCAGCAGGCTCGGCATCGTCCTCTCCTCGTTAGCCAACGCGGGGCGCCGACTCTACCGCCGCCCAGTGGCCAATTCCGCGACCGGCGCATAGGATGGACCGGCCGTTAGAGCCCGTACTGGAGATGCGATGCCCCAAATCGATGTCGACGGTCTGACGATCAACTACGACGTACAGGGCGATGGTGAGCCACTGCTGCTGATTCCTTACCTGGCGGCCGACCATGCGTGCTACGCGTTCCAGCTACCGGCCTACACGGAGCACTTCAGCTGCATCGCGGTCGACCTCCCGGGGTCCGGCGAGAGTGACAAGCCCGACGGCCCATACTCGACTGTGGCCTACGCCGAGCAAGTGGCCGGATTCCTGGGCGCGATCGGGATCGAACGCGCGCACATCGCGGGAGTGTCGCTCGGCGCAGCCGTCGGGATGCACCTGGCGGCCCGGCATCCCGAACGCGTGCGCTCATTGTCGTTACACAGCGCGTGGGATCGGACCGACGAGTACCTGCGCACGATCGTCGAGCTGTGGCGGGCGGTGGCGGCCGGGTCAGCGACGATCGCTGACACGGTGATCAAGGGGATCTTCCCGTTCTGCTTCACACCCGAGATGTACATCGAACGCCCGGATTACGCGCAGGCGCTCGCCGATTTCGTACGTGGCCGCCCCGCGCAGCCGCCAGAGGCGTTTCGCTCGCAGACCGAGGCGGTGCTGGCGCACGACGCCAGTCACGCGCTGAGTGACATCGAGGCCACGACGCTGATCACGTTCGGCGCCCACGACATCGTCACGTCTACCCGGTTCGCCGAGCCGCTGACGAGCGGGATCGCCGGCAGTGAGCTGGTCGTCTTCGATCACCTCTCGCACGCCGGTCTGCACGAGGATCCCGACGCGTTCAACAAGGCGACTCTGGACTTCCTGCTGGCCAACCGCGAGTAGCGGTCAGTCGTACAGGGCGTCGAAGCGGTCGGCGTACTTGTCGTGGACGACGCTGCGCTTGACCTTCAGGGTCGGGGTCAGCTCGCCCGTCTCCTGCGAGAAGTCATGGCCGAGGATGAAGAACCGCTTGACCTGTTCAGGCGGCGCGTACCTGGAGTTGGCCCTGTCGAGCTCGGCCTGGATCAAGGCGTTCACCTCCGGGTGTTCGGCGAGCGCGGCGATCGACGCGTCCTCGATCCCCTCGCCCTGCGCCCACGGCACGATCTCCTCCGCGTCGAGCGTGATCAGCATCGTCGGGAACGGCCTGCGGTCGCCGTGCATCACCGCCTGCGAGATGTAGCGGGTCTGCTTGAGGTCGTTCTCGAGGTTGGCGGGCGTCAGGTTCTTGCCGCCGGAGGTGATGATGATGTCCTTCTTGCGCCCGGTGATGAACAGGAAGCCGTCCTCGTCGAGCCGCCCGACGTCGCCGGTGTGCAGCCAGCCGTCGACCACAGCGCCGAACGACGCGTCGTCGTTCTTGTAGTAGCCGCCGAAGATGTTGCCGCCCTTGAGCAGGATCTCGCCGTCGTCGGCGATCCGGATCTCGACCCCCGGATGCGCGCGCCCGACTGAGCCGAACCGGTGCTCTCCCGGGCGCATCCCGGTCGCGGTCGTGGAGGTCTCAGTCATCCCGTAGCCCTCCATCACCGGCACGCCGGCGGCGTAGAAGAACTCGAGGATCTGCTTCGCGATCGGTGCCGCGCCGGTGACGGCCTCGCGCAGCCGGCCGCCGAACGCGGCGCGGACCGACTTGAACAGCCGTTCGTCGGCCTCGTCGTAGGCGGCCTGTAGTTTGGCCGGGACCGGGAGGCCGGCGAGCTCCAGCTCGCGCACCTCGAGTCCGATCCGCGTCGCCCCGGCGATCAGCTCCGGGTCGGCCTGCGAGGTGACGAACGTGTACAGCTTCTCGAACAGTCGCGGGACCGAGGGCAGGTAGGTCGGATGGACCTCCGAGAGCTCCGGGATGATGTTCGCGATCTCGCCGCCCCAGTAGGCGATCGCGACGCCTCGGTCGGCGCCGACCAGCATCAACAGCAGCCCGAACGCGTGCGCCAGCGGGAGGAACAGGTAGATCAGGTCGTCGGGGCTCGAGACGATGCCACGCTGGGCGACCATGTCCAGCACCGCGCGGTAGTTGCCGTGGGACAGCACGCAGCCCTTCGGCGGACCAGTGGTCCCCGAGGTGTAGATGAACGTGTAGGCGTCTGCCTTTGAGACCCCGCGGGTGCGCGCCTCGAGCTCCTCGTGTCCGCGGGCGCGTCCGCGGGCACGAAGCTCGTCGAGCGTGATCACGCCGTCGCCCGCGGCGTCGCCCTCGATCAGTACCACGCTGCGAAGCGCCGGCAGCTGGTCACGCACGGCGTCGATCTTCGCCAGCTGCGTCGCGTCCTCGCAGATGATCGCGACCGACTCCGAGTTTCCGGCTACCCAGGCGCACTCCTCGGGCGAGTTGGTCGGATAGATCGGCACCACGACCGCCGCGGCGCCGCTGGTGGCGAAGCTGCACCAGGTCCACTCGACCCGGGTCGTGCACAGGATGCTGACCCGCTCACCCGGCTCGACGCCGAGATCGATCAGCCCGCGGCCGATCTCCGAGACGATCTGACCGAGGTCGGCAAACGTGACATCGCGCCACTCGCCGTCGAGCTTGTGCCTCTGCGCGACTCGTTCTGGGAACAGCGCGACCGCATTTGGCAGCAGGTCGGCAATCGTGGTCGACTGAGTCGTCAGTACCTCATCCACGGAGCTCATCAACCGGGCATCCTGACAGGCTCACGATGACACGGTCGCGGCCACCCACTGGGTCTAGAGTTGACCGCTGTGAGCAGCGAACAGGGAAACATCAGCCCGATCGCCCGTGCCAAGGATCCGATCGATCAGGGCGTCCGGGTCGGCCACGTCCACCTCCGCACGTCGGACATCGATCGAGTGCGCGCGTTCTACGTCGACATACTCGGCTTCGATGTCGTTTCCGAGGCTCGAGACGTACCCGGCTGGGGCACGACCGGTGACCTTCTGTTCATCTCGGCCGGCGGCTACCACCACCATCTCGGCTTCAATACGTGGAAGTCAGCCGGCGGCCCGCCGCAGCCCGATGGCGTCGCCGGACTGCATCACGTCGCGCTCGCTTACCCGACGCGGCGCGCGCTGGCAGACGCATACAGACGCCTGAAGGACGCGAACTGGCCGATCCGCCAGACCGCCGATCACGGGACGCACGAGGCGATCTACGTTTCCGACCCCGACGGGAACGACGTCGAGCTGATGTGGGACCGGTCGCCCGATCTGTGGCCGCTCGACGACCAGGGTCACCTCGCGGGCCAGTTCGGCTCTGAGCTCGACCTCGACGAGCTGCTGACCGAGTTGCACTAAGAGTTCGCGCTCTCGCTGGCGCCCGGCGAGTGGTGGGAACAGCGGACGCGCAGCCTGATCGAGTCCTGAGCGCGCCGCCGGACGGCGCCGGCGGCAATCGTGGCACGATGTCGTGATGGCGATCAGAGGGACGCTGGCAGCGGCGGTCACGCCGCTACGCGACGGCGGCGACCGGCTCGACGAAGGCGCGTTCGCGCCGCTGGTCGAGTTCTACGCCGCCAGCGGCATCGATGGGCTGCTCGTGCTCGGCACGACCGGCGAAGGGGTCCTGCTCGAGCGCGAGGAGCGCCGGCGGGTGGCGGAGCTGATCGTCGGCGAGTCCTGTGCGCTGCGGGTGATCGTGCACTGCGGCGCCCAGACGACCGCCGAGACGCGCGCGCTGGCCGCGCACGCGGCCGAGGCCGGAGCGGACGGAGTGGCCGTGATCGCACCGCCGTACTTCGCGTTCGAGGCCGGCGAGCTGCTGGAGCACTTCGCGGCGACGGCCGCCGCATGCGCTCCGCTGCCGTTCTACGTCTACGAGTACGCCGACCGGAGCGGATACGAGGTTCCGGTGGCCGTGATCGAGGAGCTCCGGGGAAGGGCTTCGAACCTGGTCGGCATGAAGGTCTCGGACGCCCCCTTCGGCCGGGTGGCGCCGTATCTGGCGACCGGACTCGACGTCTTCATCGGCGCCGAGTCGATCATCCGCAACGGGCTGTCACACGGCGCCGTCGGCGCGGTCTCGGGCGTCGCCGGGGCCTTTCCGGAAGTCGTGGCGGCGCTGGTCAGCGATCCGACGCCCGAGCGCGCAGCGCGCGCCGATGCGCTGCGGACCGCGCTCTCTCGCCGACCGTTCCAGGCATCTGTCAAGGCGGCGCTCGGGCTGCGAGGCCTCCCCGTTGGGCCCGATGTGCGCGCGCCGCTTCGGGCGTTGCCGCCAGAGGCGATCGCGCAGCTGCGCGGCGAGCTCGAGACCGCGCTCGGCACCGAAACGGTGGCGCGCCCGGTCCGCGCTTAGAAGTTAGGTCCGGCGTTCGCGCCGAGGCCGTTCAGCCAGGCACGCATCTTCCGACCGGCCAGCGTGATCTCGCCCTCTTCGTAGCCGGTCGTCGCGACCGCCAGCGTGATCCCGTTGGGCGTCGACCAGCCGTACTCGATCCCTGTCCCGGACTTCGCGTAGCGCGCGATGTACTGGCCCTGCTGGAGGATGCTGCCCGGTGGGGCGATGCTCGTGATCTGCTCGGCGACGTACTGCACGCTGCCGGCGTACGCGCCGGCCAGAAGCTCGAAGTAGACCAGCGGTTGGCCCGCATACCAGTCCGGGATGATCGCCAGGATCTTCACCCGGCACGGCGCCAGGATCGGAGCTCCGACCGGCAACGTCGCGTCGACGCCCTGGTCGGTGCGCTCCCAAACCGAGACAAAGCGCAGCGGATCGATGTAGGAGGCGCTCGTGACGGGCGCGGCGATCAACTCGAGCCGCAGCTCCTGCCTGACGACCGACAGCGGCGGCGCGTGGGCGTGGATGTCTCCAACCGGGTCCGACGGCGAGACCGCTGCCTGGACGGAAGCCTGCGCCCCGGCCGTCGGCTCGATCGGCTGTGGCCGGGCCTTCGGGACCGAGGCTGTCGGATCGCCGCCAGAGCTCGGACTGCTGCCGTTCGCGCCGCAGCCGCCGAGGCACAGGACGGCTAGCGCCAGCACAGCGCAACTGAGAGGGCTTGGACGTGAGATGAGTCGGTGAAGCAAGGCCTAGCGCCTCAGGTTCTAGCGAAATGAGCCAAGCGCCGTGCCGGGACGGTTGCAGATCCGGGCATGTTGGTCCACTCGTGGACCCGCGTACCCCGGCTCAACCCGCTCGCGGTCTGGTAGAAGCCGTTGGCGGTGAGCATCGATCTGAGCGTCCCCGACCTCGAGGCTCTGCACGAGCGCCGCAGCGAGAAGTGGGCGCTGCACGAGCGCGACGTGCTGAGCGCGACGATCGCCGAGATGGACTTTCCGCTCGCGGAGCCGGTCGCGGAAGCGATCAGTTCCGCGCTCGCCCGCAACGACCTCGGCTATCCGGTGCCGGCGCCCGCGTCGCTGCGGCGGTCGTTCGCGGAGTTCGCACGCCGGCGGCTCGATTGGGGCGTCGATGAGCAGCAGGTCGAGCTCGTGCCGGACGTGATGATCGGGCTGATCGAGCTCTGCCGGGTGGTCGCGCCTCGAGGCGAGCCGGTCGCGTTCGCGACGCCCGCCTATCCCCCGTTCTACAGAGCGCTGCCCCAGGCGGGCGTGAAGCTGATCGAGCTCGGCCTGGACCCCGGCGGCCGCCTCGACCTGGGGGCGCTCGACGCCGCGCTGGCGGCCGGCGCCCGGGCACTGGTGCTCGCCAGCCCGCACAACCCGACCGGCCACGTTCCTGAGCGTCGCGAACTCGAGGCGATCGCCGAACGCTGCGCCGAGCGTGGCGTCTGGGTACTCGCCGACGAGATCCACGCGCCACTGACTCTGCCGGGCGCCAGACACACGCCGTGGCTCGAGGTCTCGGACGCGGCGCGACGCTGGGGAGTCGCGCTGACGTCAGCGTCGAAGGCCTTCAACCTCGCGGGGCTCAAGGCTGCGCTGGTCGTGACCGCTGACGGCGCCGCGCGCGACCTGGTCGCGCGGATGCCGCCGCTGCATGAGCATGCCGGGCTGCTGGGGGTGCTCGCGGCCGAGGCGGCGTTCATGGACGGGGACGCCTGGCTCGACGCCGTGCTCGCCCAGCTCGACGACAACCGGACCCAACTCGCGACCGCGCTCGCACAGCGGCTTCCGGAGATCAGCTGGACTCCCCCCGCCGCGACCTACCTCGCGTGGCTTGATTGCACGGGCCTCGGGCTCGGGGATGAGCCGGCCGAGCTGTTCCTCGCGCGCGGGCGGATCGCGCTCGGGCGTGGCCTGGACTACGGCCCGCCGGGTGCAGGGCACGTGCGACTGAACTTCGGGACCAGCTCGCAGCACCTCGCCGACGCGGTCGCCCGGATGACGAGCGTCCGCTCAGGCCGTCAACCGAGCAACGAGAAATAGATCACCGAGGCGCTCAGCGCGCTGATCGGCGCGATCGCGGCGTCCACCACCCACAGCACGAGCGCGTGCGGGACGGTCCCGAACGACGCTGTCAGAACGCCGACCAGCACGGTTATGATCAGCACCGCCAGCGCAACGATCGCGATCACTCCGAAGACGTTCCAGCCGTTGCCGCGAACCAGCGCGCGGCTGCGGCCGAAGGCGGCGAACACGCCGGGGCGCTCGAGCACCGTGACCGGCGCCACGACGGACCACATCACGAGCAGGATCAGGCCCGGAATGATCAGCAGGACGAAGCCGATCGTGAGACCGATCGCGAACAGGACGGAGACGGCCATCAAGGGCAGCAACACCGGCTCGACGCTCCGCAGCAGCCCCGCGACCGAGTGCTCGAGACGGCCGTGCTCGACGTCTTGGACCAACTCGACCACCATCCCCTGATAGAGGACGCTGAGCGCCCAGAACAGGATCGCGATCGCGATCGACGCGCTCGGGATCAGCAGGATCACGATGAACTCGAGCCCGAACAGCAGCAACGCCGCTCCGATCAGGACGAGCGTCTGTTCGCGGTAGATCTCCCATATCCGCGAAACGACCGATCCGGGGCTTATCCGTTGCACGCTGGTGAGCCACTTTCGCGCGAGATCCCGCCGGTCCTGCCGGAGAAATCCTTCGTGCGCCGCTGCGGGCGCATCGTATCGGGCGCGACGACGCGTGGCTGCGATGCTGTGGCCGATGCGATCAGCGTCGCGAACGGCGCTCGCTCGAGCCAAGGCACGGCTGGACCCGCTGGCGCTGTACAACCGGCCGCTGCGGATCGACCACGTGCTGGTCCTGTCCACACCGTGGCTTTTCCGGCTGCCGTGGTTTCGCCGCTTCGATGGCTACACGATGTGGAATCTGATCCTTCTGCGCTCGCCGGATCTGCTGGACGACGACAAGCTGATCTGTCACGAGCTGTGCCACGTCTGGCAGATGCAACACCACCCGGTGCGGATGCCGGTCTCCTACCTGCGCTTCGGCTACGCCAACAATCCATACGAGGAACAGGCGCGCCGCGCAGCGGGCTGACTGCGCCGGCAATTCGCTGGCGCCGGTCCCCGTGCCCGCCACCGGCAAGCGCCACGCGACGCTGCTCCACGGCAGCTTGATGATCCGTTAGCCGGCGAGCGACAATCGGACGATGACGGAGTTCGTCTACGCCGACCGCGCCGCGGTCGCCGCGCCCGAGGGGCTGCTCGTGCTGCACCACGGACGTGGCAGCGACGAGCAGGATCTGATCGGGCTCGCGGATCTGCTCGATCCGGAGCGGCGGCTACAGATCGTCAGCCCGCGCGCTCCGCTGCGCCTGGCGGGCTCGCCGGGGTTTCACTGGTACGTCGTGCCACGGGTCGGATACCCGGACCCGGACACGTTCCGGGCCGCGTACCGCGAGCTCGCCTCGTTCCACGACCAGCTCTGGTCACAAACCGGACTCGATCCGTCGCGGACGGTGCTGGGCGGTTTCTCGATGGGCACGGTGATGAGCTACGCGCTCGGTCTAGGGCACGATCGCCCGGCACCGGCCGGGATCCTCGCTTTCTCGGGCTTTGTCCCGGTCGTCGACGGATGGGAGCCATCGCTCGCCGACCGTCAGGGCACGCGCGCGTTGATCACCCACGGCCGGCGCGATCCGGTGATCGAGATCGGATTCGCGCATCGGGCGCGCGAGTTGCTGACGGCGGGCGGCCTGGCGGTCGAATACCACGAGCACGACCTCGGACATCAGATCGACCGCGCGAGTCTCGATGCGGCGGCGGCCTGGCTCACGCGGACGGTCGCGCACGACGCTGACACGGGCTGAACGGGCGCGTCGGTCAGACTGCGCGTCACGGACGCCAGGTCGCGGGCACGGCGCCCAGTTCGTGCGCCGCTACTGCTAGCAAAACAGCTCGATGTTGGCGCGGCCGTTGGCCTTGGCGCGGTAAACGGCCACGTCGGCGTTGCCGAGCAGCGTCTCCGGGTCAGAACGCCCGAGCGCGATCCCGATGCTCGCCGACAGCCGGTGCTCAATGCCACCAATCCTGACCGGGGCGCCGATCGCTTCCTGCAGACGGTCTCCGAGCGCACGCGCAGATGGCACGTCGACCTCCTCGCAGACGACCACGAACTCGTCGCCGCCGAACCGCGCGACGGTGTCGGCGGGGCGGACGGCGGTCTGCAGCCGCTCGCCGATCTCGGCCAGGACGGCGTCCCCGGTCCGGTGACCGTGGACGTCGTTGACGTCCTTGAAGTTGTCGAGGTCGACGAACAGCACGCCGGTCTCGCCGCCCTCACGGCGGGAGCGCGCGAGCGCCTGCGACAGCCGGTCGCGGAGCAGAGTTCGGTTCGCGAGCCCGGTCAGCGGATCGTGGACGGCCTGGTACAACGCGCGATCCTCATCGCGCCGTCGAGCGAGCGCCGTCGAGAGGATGTTGGCGACAGCGTGGAGGAGGCTCGTCTCCTCATCGGTGAGCTCACGCTCGGCGGCGACCAGCAGCTCGTCGCCGGCGCCGATCGGCAGCCGGATCGCGCCCGCCGCGATTGGCCCGTTGACGACCAGCGGGGGGCCGCCGGCGAGCCGCACCTCAGCAGCCGTGACAGGCAGCGCGCCCCGCAGCAGCTCGACGGCCTCGCTCGCCAGCTCCCATGGATCGGCGCCGCCGAGCGCGCGCTCGCCCATCGCCGCGACCGCTCGCAGGCGATCCTCGGTCGCGCGCTGTTTTGAGATATCGCGGCCGATCGCGAGCAACAGTGACCCGGCCGTCGTCTCGACCACGCCCCAGCTCATCTCGCCGACGAACTCCGAGCCGTCGCGGCGCAGGCCCCAGACCTCGGTCGAGAACCGCAGCGGATGCTCCGTCGCGAAGTACAGCTCCATGTTGCGCGAGTAGCGCCCGCGCACACGCTCAGGCCACAGCATCTGCACCGGCTGTCCGACGAGCTCGTCAGGGGAGTAGCCGAACAATTGGGCCGCGAGCTCGTTGACGAACACGATCCGGGTGTCGCGCCCGGTCGCGACGACCGGGTCGGGCAGCGCCTCGAGGACCGCCGCGGGCGCGAGCAGCAGCTCGTTCAGCGCGGCGTCCCCGCCGCGCGCCGTCAACCTCCCACCTGGATCCGCGCCTTCCATGCCCAAATCCCCACGATCAGCGTACATGCCGTGCATAGGCACACGGCGGCCAAACTGGACGAAAAGCTAGTCCCTCCCACCCGCGCGCATGATCCCCCGCCTGGCGCGGAAGCACAGGATCGAGGCGATCGAGACGGCCGAACCGACCGACAGCACGGACGCGAACGAGCCGATCGAGCCGACCGAGAGACACGAGCCGATCGAGCCGACCGAGAGAACCGAATTTCGTGAGCCGATCGATAGCAGCGAGTTCTGCGACCACAGAGACCACTTCGACGTGCTCACGAAGCGGATTGTAAGACCGGTCATCGGGGCGCGCCTGGGCCAGCATGCAGTCGACCTGGTCGAGATCGCGCTGAGCATTTTGGGGGGTGTCGCGACTTACTACGGCTGAGGCTCAGTTAGTCGACGCACCCCCGCCAAGCCAGACGTAGTCAGCCGACCAGCACTTCGGCGCCGCGGTCGGGGACGACAACCAGCATGCTGCGCCGGGCGCGCTCGTTCCCGGGCCTAGCGGGCGCCAGCCGCAGCGGCGCCGCGGCGCGCAACACCTCGCGCAGTTCCAGCTCGGCGAACGGCGCTCCAGCGCAGCGCCGCACGCCGCCGCCGAACGGGATCCACGACATCGGGTTCGGCGCCGGCCCGTCGAGCCAGCGCTCGGGCTCGAACGCCGAGGCGCGCGGCCACAGGTCCTCGCGGCGCATCGCCAGCCACAGACAGGCCGCGACCTGGATTCCGGCCGGCAGATCGCAGCCTGCGATCCGGACCGGCGCGCGCAGCAGCCGCGGCGCGATCGTCAGCGCTGGGCGCACGCGCAGCACCTCCCTGACGACCGCGTCGACGTACGCCGGGTCGTCCTCGCGCAGCCGCGCGAGGACGGCGGGATGGCGCGCGAGACGCTCGAATGCCCAGGCCAGCGTCGCCGCCGAGCTGTCGTGACCACCGACGAGCAGCGCGACGAGCTCGTCACGCAGCTGGCGGTCGCTCGGCGGGTTGCCGTCCTGATCGCGCTGCTCCAGCAGCATCGACAGCACTGAGCCGTCCGGGCTCGCGGCCCGCCGCCGCGCCACCAGATCCAATAGCAGCGCATCGAAACGCTCGACCGCGATCCGGAACCTTCCCCACGGACTGCGTGGACCGAGGTCGCGCTGGACGAGCGCCATCGACAGCATCCGTGGCATCGAGCGCACTCCCGCGAGCGTGTTCTCGACGGCGTCGCGCAGCCCGGACGCCTCCTCGTCAGTGGCGCCGAATACGACCCGCAGCATGATCTCCAGGGTCAGTTGCCGCATCCGCTCGAGCGCGACCACGCGTCCGCTCCAGCCGGCGCACTCGTCGGCCGCCAGGCTTGCGACCGTCGGCGCCAGGGCGCGCATCCTGTCGCCGTGGAACGGCGCCGACATCAGCCGCCGTTCGCGCAGATGCTCGTCTCCGTCGAGCAGCAGGATCGAGTGCGGGCCGGCGAACGGTCGCAGGAACTCCCAGCTCTGCCCGGCGGGCGCGATCGCTGGATCGAGCCGGAAGATTTCGCGGACCGCGTCCGGCGACGAGAACAGCACCATCGGCTGTTCGGTCCAGTAGGTGCGGATCGTGACCGGGTCGCCGAAGCGCTTGTGCAGGCGCGTCATGAACCCCCCCGGCCGCGCCATCCAGCCGATCGTCTGCCACGCGGCGGGGGCACGCGGACCGGCCGGCAGATCCATGCTGCTGATCGTACGCAGCCGGTCATGCGGCTGACCTGGACCGTCGTGTGCCTCTGGCGCCCCGAGTGCGCAACTGATACACGTCACCAATGCCCGTGCGCCGCGTCGTCATCGATCACATGTCGATCGGCGTCAGCGATCTCGACCGCAGCCGTGCCTTCTACCGCGCCGCGCTCGAGCCGCTGGGATTTGTCGAGCTGGGGCCTTGGCGGGAGGACATGCGCGAGAGCTCGTTTGGCGCCGAGGGCCTCGATGACTTCGCCGTCTCGCTCGAGTACCCGGCCAATGGCGGCGGCCACATCGCGTTCGCCGCCGACAACCGCCAACAGGTGGACGCGTTCCACAGGGCCGCGATCGCCGCGGGGGGACGCGACAACGGTCCCCCGGGCCTACGTCCCGAGTACTCGGACGGCTACTACGGCGCGTTCGTGTTCGACCCCGACGGCTACAACGTCGAGGCCGTCTACCACGCCGACGACTGAGCGCTGCCGGACCGGCATAGAATCGCCCGACCGGCGAGCGAAGGAGAGGCGATGAGCGACACGGTCAAGTTCCTGCTGGGCGAGCGGGACATCCCGACGCACTGGATCAACCTGATGGCCGACCTCCCCGGGGACGCGCCGCCGCCGCTGCACCCCGGCACCAAGCAGCCCGCCGGCCCCGACGATCTGGCGCCGATCTTCCCGATCAGCCTGATCCTGCAGGAGGTCTCGGCCGAGCCCGAGATCGAGATTCCGGAGCCGGTTCGCGACGCCTACAAGCTGTGGCGCCCGACGCCGCTGTATCGCGCCCATCGACTCGAGCGCGCGCTCGATACGCCCGCCCACATCTACTACAAGTACGAGGGCGTCTCGCCCGCCGGGTCGCACAAGCCCAACACCGCCGTCGCCCAGGCGTATGAGAACGCGGCGGCCGGGATCAAGAAGCTGACGACCGAGACCGGCGCCGGGCAGTGGGGATCGGCGCTCGCGTTCGCGTGCCGGCTGTTCGGGCTCGAATGCGAAGTCTGGATGGTCGGCGCGAGCTATGACCAGAAGCCGTACCGGCGATCGATGATGCAGACCTGGGGCGCGACCGTGCACCGCTCGCCGTCGGACATCACCGAGTCCGGGCGCGCACAGAGCGAGCACACGACCGGGTCACTCGGGATCGCGATCTCAGAGGCGGTCGAGGTCGCCGCGCAGGACCCGACCGCCAACTACTCGCTCGGCTCAGTGCTCAACCACGTGCTGCTGCACCAGACCGTGATCGGCCAGGAGGCGCTCGCCCAGATGGAGATGGCGGGCGAGTACCCCGACGTTGTGATCGCCTGCGTCGGCGGCGGCTCGAACTTCGGCGGGATCGCGTTCCCGTTCCTGCGCCGCGTGATCCGTGGCCAGGCCGCGACCCGGTTCATCGCCGCCGAGCCGGCCGCATGCCCGACGCTCACGCGCGGCGTCTACGCCTACGACTTCGGCGACACGGTCGGGCTGACGCCGCTGATGCCGATGTACACGCTCGGGCACGACTTCGTGCCGCCGCCGGTCCACGCCGGAGGGCTCCGCTACCACGGCGACTCGCCGCTGGTCTGTGGGCTCGTCAAGGCGGGGCTGGTCGAGCCGCAGGCGTTTCGCCAGAACGAGACGTTCGCGGCCGCGGTCCAGTTCGCGCGCTCGGAGGGGATCATCCCGGCGCCCGAGCCGGCGCACGCGATCCGGGCCGTGATCGACGAAGCCGCCGCGGCCCGCGAAGCCGGCGAGCAGCGCGTGATCCTGTTCGGGCTATGCGGCCACGGCCACTTCGACCTCAGCGCCTACGACGCCTTCCTGGCGGGCGAGCTCGAGGATCCCGAGTTCTCCGAGAGCGATCTCGAGGCCGCGCTCGCGAGCCTGCCCGAGGCGCCAGCGCTGACCTAAATTTGGATTCCAGACCTTCCGGCGGCTGATCGAGGTGGCGCGATCGCTAGGAGTAGGTCAAGAGACTGAAGCGCTCGAACGTGAGCGCGTCTGCCGCCTGCGGGCCGTCCGGCCCGGGGCGAACCGCGATCACTGTGATCACGAGCTTCGGCTCGGTCGTCCGGCGCAGCGCGTCGGTGACGATCACGGTCTTCGTCTGCGGGGTCAAAGGGTGCGGCGGCCGCCTGTCAAACGCGTCACGCGGACCCGTGCGGGACGTCGCAGTGCCCCTCGTCACCCGCGCAACCGGCGTGGCCGAAAACGGTGAACGACCCCGCGAATGATCGGGGCTCGCGGTCGGTCGACTCATCGACCTGGTCGTCGTTGAAATAGACGCGTGCCTCGAAGCTCGGCCCCGAGTGGTCGACGCCGTAGAAGATCAGGTCTGCACGCTGAAACGGCGGCTGGCCTTCGCGGGCGGGATTGTCGATCGGCTCAGAGACGTATCGCTTCACGGTCAGCCTCCGGCTCCTGATCCGCTCGTCGCCTGGACGGCGTAGTCATATCCCAGCACGCCGGCGTCAAGCGTCTGCGCGACCGTCATCTTGAACGGCGGCAAGGCCTCGTTGAGGAGGCTCGCGGGCATGCTGGATTGTGGATTGCTCAGCTGCCACAGACGCCACACGCGGTCGATCATCGCGTGATGGGCCCAGAAGATCGGGTCAAACGCCGCGAACGGGATATCACCCATGTGACCGTCGGCACCGCCCACCCAGACATGAACGTTGTTGTGCAGCTGCTCGAGCTGTTGGGTGAAATCGGTGAAATCTCCCAGCGCCAGCACGGCCTGCACGTCGTCGGCGGTCGGCAGCGGCGGAGATCCCGGCTGGCCAGGAAATCGCACCGTCTCTGGCGCCTTCACGTCCCCGGCGCGAGCCCCCTGTTTGAGCGCGATCGGATCCACCTTCGCCGAGTAGAGCGGATTTGGCTGACCGTTGACCTGCTGCTGCCCGTAGGCCTCTGGGATCGCCGGGTCCGCCGTCCAGTCCCACCACGGAAGCGTCACATCGGCCTGCTGATCGCGGAGTGTCAGCTCGAAGAAGTACAGGTAGGCACGATGCCAGGGCAGGAAGATGGGCTGGCCGTGGGCGATGCCGCAGCTGATCGGCAGCGGCAGCCCGTGGATCCCGGCCTGGTAGTTGTAGCCGCGCTCATCGCTGATGTGCGTCGCGGCGCTCATCGCAGCGCGAAACACGGCCAACTGGTCGGCCGTCATCGAGTCGATGTTCAGCCGGTGCCGGAGTGGCACGGTCGGTTGTTCGGGACTGACCGTGCCCGTGCTCACGCCACCCCTCCAGCGCCCTTGTAGCCCATCGGCGCGAGCCTATCGCTGCCGCGCAGCTATGCGCCAGTTATGAGAGGAATTGCAGCGGTCCCGGCGTCCCGGGACCGCTGAAACCGATCCGAACGCTCGCTCCGGGTTAGCCGGTCGCCGGCTGGATGTTCTGGTTGATCCGGAAGATGTTGTCCGGGTCGTAGTGCGTCTTGGCGCGGGCGAGGCGATCGTAGTTTTCCCGATAAGTCGCGCGGACACGCTCCTGTCCCTCGTCCATCATGAAGTTGACATACGCGCCACCGGCCGAGTACGGATGAGTCGCGTCCCAGTAACCGACGCACCAGTCACGGATCGCACCGGCGTTTGCCGGGTCAGGGTCGACGCCGAAGATGACCTCGGCCCAGCCTGCGTCGCGGTAGCTGAACGCCGTGTCAGCGCTGCCGACGTCGTGGGCGGCCCCATCGATCGGGTACAGGTGCACCGTCGAGTGCATCGACGGGAGCCTCTGTCCCCATTCGAGGTGGCGCTCGGCGAGCTCATCCGACAGCTCGTTGAAGAAGTCCGCCCGCCAGTAGCACTGCAGCCCCTTTGTATAGAGCCCGTCGAACAGGCTCTGAAGGGCCGGATGGGGCACCGGTCCGACGTGATGCAGCAGCGGGGTGCCCACCTCTTGGACGGGCGCCAGCAGCTCCGAGGCGTCCTCCTCGGACCCGACCACGCACCACATCACCGCACAGACCTTTCGCATGTGTAGCTCGGCGGGGAACAGATCGACCGGCGGCACGGTCATCAGTGCAAAGAACCCGTTCACGGCGCGCGGTGCCGAGGGGATGAAGTCGCGGTAGAAGCGCAGCACCTCCGGCGTCTGCTCGATCGGCCAGAACGTCGGACCAGCCATCACGGCCGCACCGACCGGGTGCGTGCGGAACTCAAACGAGGTCACGACGCCAAAATTGCCGCCGCCGCCTCGCAGCGCCCAGAACAGCTCCGGGTGCTCGCTGGCGCTCGCGTGCACGATCGACCCGTCGGCGAGCACGACCTCGGCGCCGATCAGGCTGTCGATCGTCAGACCGTAGCGGCGCGTCAGATGACCCAGGCCACCGCCGAGCGTGAGCCCGCCGACGCCTGTCGTCGAGATGATCCCCGACGGCGTCGCACGCCCGTACTCGGCGGTCGCCCGATCGACCTCGCCCCAGGTGCATCCCCCACCGACGCGTACCGTGTTGGCCTGTTCGTCGACCGTCACCTCGTTGATGCCGGCGAGGTCGATCACCAGCCCGTCGTCCACGACCCCGAGGCCGCCACCGTTGTGGCCGCCGCCGCGGACCGCGACCGGAACGTCGTTGGCCCTCGCGAAAGCGATGCAGCGGGCGACGTCGTGGGCGCTCTCGCATGTAACGATCAGCGCCGGGCGCCGGTCGATCATCCCGTTGTGGACGGCTCGCGCATCGTCGTAGCCCGGGTCTCCAGGTCCGAACATGCGGTCATTGAGGTCGGCCAGCTCGCGGTTCGCGCGCTCGACCAGCGGTGCGGTGGCAGTCATCCGGTTCTCCAATCTGTTGGTCGGCGGGCCCCCACTCGGCCCGATCACACCGTACGCCGCCGGTGAGCCGGTGTCATGACCCGATCTGACCTTTCTTGCGCCGCGCCCGACGTGAAGCCGATGCGTGGCATGATCAAGTCTGACTATCGAGCTGGGGGAACGCTCGCTTGACATGTCCAAGCTGCCGGGACCACTCCGCCTGACACCGTCGTTTCCGTTCGCGGGGCGGTCGAGGGAGCTCGGGCTGCTGAGGACGCTGAGCGGCGCCGACGGCGACGGCCTGCGGTTCGTCCTGATCGGTGGCGAGGCGGGATCCGGAAAGAGCCGCCTGGTGCGCGAGTTCGCCCGCGAGGCGGCAGCCGGTGGGGCGCGCGTCCTCTACGGGGCCTGCGACTCCGTCGTACGCCGGCCGTACGGGCCGTTCGTCGAGGCGCTCCAGCAGCTGGTGCGTAGTACCGAACCGGGTGACCTGCGCGCCGACCTGGGGGCCGAGGGTGGCGAACTGTCACGGCTCCTCCCCGATCTGGCGCTGCTTGCGGGGGAGCTGCCCGCGCCGCTCGCGGCCGATCCGGATACCGAGCGTCATCGCCTGCACACCGCCGTCGCGCAGCTGCTGTCGGCGGCGAGCCGGCGTACGCGGCTCGTGTTGGTGATCGAGGATGCTCACTGGGCCGACACTCCGACGCTGCTGCTCCTTCGCCACCTCCCGCACAGCGCGGCGGAGGCGCAGACGCTGGTGGTCACCACGTTCCGCGACACCGAAGCCGAGGTTCCCGAGTCGCTGTCGGCGGCGCTGGTCGACCTGCGGCGATCGGAGGGTGTGGTCAGACTTCGACTCGGAGGCCTCAGCGCCGAGGAGGTGTCCGAGTTTGTCGAGCTGGGGGGCGGTCACGATCTCGGCCCCGAGCTGCCGGCAGTTGCACAGGTGCTGACCGGCCTCACGGGTGGCAACCCATTCCTGATGACGGAGCTGTGGCGGTCCGTGCTCGAGGCCGGTGCGGTCTCGAGTGAGCGCGACGGGCGGCAGCTCGCACGTGCGGTGGCCGAGCTCGGAAGCCCGGAGGAGGTTCGGGAGCTGGTCAGTCAGCGGCTCGGACGACTCAGCCCCAGCACGACGGCGCTGCTGGAGCTGGCCGCTGTCGCGGGACCCGAGTTCGAGCTCGATGTTCTCGACGGCGCCGGGCTTGAACGCGCGCAGCTGCGGTCGGCGCTCGAGCAAGCTGCCGCGCACGGCATGATCGAGGAGGTCGGCGGCCGCCAGCTTGGTTACCGGTTCACCCACGAGCTCGTCCGTCGAGCCGTCTACGACCGGATGCCAGGCATTCGGCGCGCTGAGCTGCATCTCCAGGTGGCAGAAGCCCTGGAGCGGGCGCGCGGTGCGGACGACAGCCGACCGCTGGCGGAACTCGCGCATCACTTCGCCGCCGCGGCGCCACTCGACGGTCCGTCGCGCGCGATCGAGTATTCCCTGTTGGCGGGCCGTGCCGCGCTCGCGGCACTCGATTTCGACGAGGCACAGGAGCGCTTCTCGTCCGCGCTGGACCTGGGTATCGAGGATCCCGCGCGGCGCGCGCACACGTACCTGGAGCTCGGCACCGCGTGCTTTCGCGGCGGCAGTTCGGGCGATGCGATGGACGCCTACAGGTGCGCCGCGCAAATCGCGCGCTCACTGGGAGACGCTCAGGTGCTGGCGACGGCCGCGGTCGGCTACGAGGATGCGTGCTGGCGCCCGGCACGCACCGACGGGGGCGCCGCGGAACTGCTGGAGGAAGCGTCCCTAGCGCTGGGCGAGGGAGACTCCGAGCTGCGCGTGAGGCTGCTTTCGGGCCTCACGCGTGCGCACGCCCTCGCCGGCGACTACGGCACGAGCGTCTACGTCGAGGAGCAGGCGATCGCTATGGCTCGCCGGCTCGGAGACCGGCACGGCCTGGCGACCGTGCTCATGCGGGCGTACTGGTCGCACGGCAACAGCAGCCTCGAGGAGACCCTCGAGATGCTGTCCGAGGCGCGCGAGATCGCCGCGGCGATCGGCGAGACCGACGTGCAGACCGAGGCCATGGAATGGCGCGTGGCGAGCCTGATCGCGCTCGGTGATCTGCGAACCGCCGCGCGCGAGCTCGACGAGGTCTACTCGCTCGCCGGACACCTTCGACAGCCGTTCATGCTCCACGTCGCCGAGCACTATGCCGCGACGCTCGCGCTCTGTACGGGCAGGCTCGCCGACGCCGACGCCGCCGCCCAGCGCTCGCACGAATGGAGCCGACTGCTCACGGATCGGCCGGCCGGCGTGTACGGCATCCAGATGTTCGGGATCCGGCGCGAGCAGGGGCGCCTCGCTGAGCTGGCCGCCACGATCAAGGCGCTCAGCCAACGCGACCGCGCGAGCGCCGCCTGGCGACCGGGGTTTGCTGCGCTGCTGGCCGAGCTCGCGATGGAAACAGAGGTGCGCCGGGAGCTGGCGCGCGTTCGCGACGAGGGCTTTGACGAGCTCCGCTCGACGCTCTGGGTGGCCTCGCTCTCGTACCTGACCGACGCCTGCGCGGCAGTCGGTGACCGCTCGATGGCAGAGCTTGTTTATCCCGAGTTGGCCCCGCTGGCCGGCGGCAACATCGTCATCGGGCACGGAGTCGCGTGTTACGGAGCGGCCGACCGCTACCTGGGTCTGCTCGCCGCGACGCTCGGAGATCACGCCCGGGCGGTCGATCACTTCGAGCAGGCGCTGGCGGGCAACCGCGAGATGGGAGCCACGACGTGGCTCGCGCACACGATGTACGCGTACGGCCGGACGCTCCGGATGAGTGGCAGCGGCGATGACGCGGCTCAGGCGTCAGCGCTTCTGTCGGAGGCGGCGGCGCTGGCGCAGCGAATCGGGATGCCGACCTTGTTGGCTCGCACACGCGCGCTCGGAGCCAGGGTCCACGACGGTCGCCCTGCACCGGAGGACCTGTCCGAGCGCGAGCTCGAGATCCTGCGGCTCGTGGCTGCCGGACACAGCAATCGCGAGATCGGCGCGCAGCTGTTCATCAGCGGCCACACGGTCGCCAACCACGTGCGCAGCATCCTGCGAAAGACCGGCGCGGCGAACCGCACCGAGGCCGCCGGGTACGCCTACCGCCACGCCCTCGTCGAGCAGGACAACCCGCGGTAGGATCGACGCCATGCCCATGTACGTGATCGAGCGAACGTTCGCCGAGCAGCTGGAGATGGACAGCGACGACGTCCGGCTGCTGGAGGAGATCAACGCCGACGAGGGCGTGAGCTGGCTGTTCTCGTTCCTGAGCGCCGACCGGCATCGCTCCTACTGCCTCTACGAGGCGCCGGATCCCGACGCGATCGTCGCCGCCGCAAGGCGGGCTGGGATTCCCGCCGATGCGATCACCGAGGTCTCCCGGATCACCGCCGACACATTCCGCTGAGCGTGCGAGCGCGATGACGCCAGATGCGGAAAGTGAGCAGCTGCGTGCGCTGCAGGCGCCGCTGAAAGAGAGCTACCGAGCCACGCCCGAGGCCGCGCTGGTGACGCTTTCGGCGACCGGCACGCTCGACGACGGGATCTCCTGTTCGGTCCAGACCGGGCGGGCTCTGGCGCGGGCCGGGCTGCACCCGGCGACCGGCGGCGATGGCTCACTGCTGTGCTCCGGTGACATGCTGCTCGAGGCGCTCGTCGCGTGCGCGGGCGTGACGCTGCGTGCCGTCGCCACCTCGCTCGGGATCCCGGTCGACGGTGGACGCGTGGCGGCCGAGGGCGACCTCGATTTCCGCGGCACGCTCGGAGTAGATCGCGACGCGCCGGTCGGCTTCTCGGCGATCCGGCTGTCGTTCGAGCTCGACAGCGAAGCAGACGCGGAGCAGCTCGAAACGCTGCTCAAGCTCACTGAGCGCTACTGCGTCGTCTACCAGACGCTCGCGTCGAGCCCGTCGCTGTCGGCGACGATGACCAGCGCCTAGCCGGCTCGCTCCGGCCGGTGATCCGGAGCGAGCCCTGAAACCAGCTGCCTAATCGGGGTCGTACTTGAACGAGATCCCGAGCCGGACGCGATAGTTGAGCACGCCGCCGTCCTGAATCGTCAGGTCCTGGCGGATGACCTCCGCGATCCGCAGCTCGCGCACGCTCGTGGCGGCGGTCTCGACGGCGACCCGTGCGGCCGCCTCCCAGGATTCGCTGCTGACACCGACGACCTCGGTGACGCGGTAGACGCTGTCGGCCATGGGACCTCCTGTCAGTCGGGGATAACGCGCTAAGCGCCAGTCTTACAGCCCTGGTTTGCCAGGTGGCAATACTTTGGTCCGGGCACCGACAGGTAACAACGGGGTGCTCGGATAGGCTTTCGCGTCTAGTCACTGGGGTTGGATGATCTGCAGCGCGTGTCAGGCTGAGAACAAGGACGGCGCCAAGTTCTGCAAGGTGTGCGGAACCGCGCTCGCCCTACGGTGCCCCACGTGCGGCGCGCCGTACGAAGCCGGCCAGCGATTTTGCGACGAGTGCGGCGCTGCGCTGTCGACGGCAGCGGTCGTCGCGCCGGAACCGTCGGCGATCGCCGAGCTGGCGCCTGAGCTGCGTCTGGTGTCGGTCTTGTTCGTCGATCTGGTCGGGTTCACGGCGTTGTCGGAGACGCGCGAAGCCGAAGACGTCCGCGAGCTGCTCGGCCACTACTTCGAATCTGCGCGAACGATCGTCGACCGCTACGGGGGCGTGGTCGAGAAGTTCATCGGCGACGCCGTGATGGCGGTCTGGGGCGCGCCGGTCGCACGCGAGGACGACGCCGAACGCGCCGTCCGGGCAGCGCTCGAGATCGTCGACGCGGTCGCGGTGTTCGGCGACGAGCTCGGCGCCGTGGGGCTGCGGGCGCGAGCCGGGGTCGCCACCGGGCAGGTGGCGGCGCTCGAGAATCCCGGCGAAGGACTGGTCGTCGGCGACCGGGTCAACACGGCATCGCGCGTGCAGACGTCCGCCGACCCTGGGACGGTGTTCGTCGACGAAGTCACGCGGCACGTGACCTCGGCCGCGATCGCGTACGAGGACGCCGGCGAGCACGCGGTCAAGGGCAAGGCCGAGCCGCTGCGGCTGTGGCGGGCGGCGCGGGTGGTCGCTGGGGTCGGTGGACGCGAGCGCGAGCAGGTGTTCGAGGCGCCGTTCGTCGGGCGCGACGGCGACCTGCGCCTGCTCAAGGAGCTGCTCCACGGCGCCGTCGAGCGGCGCGCCGCGCGGCTGGTCGCGGTCTCCGGCGCGGCCGGCGTCGGCAAGACCCGGCTGCGGCGCGAGTTCTTCAACTACATCGACGGGCTGGTGGACACCTATCTGTGGCACTCGGGACGCTGCCTCTCGTACGGCGAAGGGGTCGCGTACTGGGCGCTAGGCGAGATGGTCCGCCAGCGGCTCGGGATCGCCGAGGACGCGCCGGCGCTCGAGGCGGCGGCGAAACTCGACGCGGGGCTTGACCGCTGGATCCCCGACGCCGCCGACCGCGAGTTCCTGTCGCCGCGGCTGGGCGCGCTGGTCGGCGTGGCGGAGCCCGGCCTGGGTCGCGAGGAGCTGTTCGCCGGCTGGCGGCTGTTCTTCGAGCGGCTCGCCGAGCATCAGCCGGTGATCCTCGTGTTCGAAGACCTGCAGTGGGCGGATGCGGGCCTGCTGGACTTCATCGAGCATCTGCTCGAGTGGTCGGCCGCGAGTCCGATCTTCGTCCTCACGCTCTCGCGGCCGGAGCTCGCCGCGCGCCCCGACGGGTGGCCGGCCGGGCGCCGCGGCGCGATGTTCCTGGTGCTCGAGCGGCTCGACGACGGCGCGATGCGCGCGCTGCTCGATGGGCTGGTGGAGGGACTCCCCAACGAGCCGGCGGCGCGGATCGTCGCGCAGGCCGAGGGCGTGCCGCTATACGCGATCGAGACCGTCCGCGCGCTCGCCGACCGTGGCGTCGTGGCCGAGCGCGATGGACGCCTGGAGCTGGACGGCGAGCTGGGCGAGCTCGACGTGCCGGCGAGCCTCGGATCGCTGCTGGCGGCGCGACTCGACTCGCTCGAACGCGAAGAGCGGGCACTGGTCAAGGCGATGTCGGTGTTCGGCGGCGCGTTCCCGCGCTCCTCGGCCGTTGCGCTGAGCGAGGTGCCCGAGGATCAGCTCGACACGCTGCTCGAGGCGCTGGTGCGCAAGCAGGTGCTGATGATCCGCGCCGACCCGCTGTCGCCGGACCGTGGCCAGTACGCGTTCGCGCAGGGAATGCTGCGGACCGTCGCCTACGAGATGCTGTCCCGCGGCGAACGCAAGGTCCGTCATCGCGCGGCCGCCGAGCACCTACGGCGGGCGTTCCCGAACGAGGGCGAGGACGTCGCCGAGGTGATCGCGGCGCACTACCTCGACGCCTACCGAGCTGCGATGGACGACCCCGATTCGGACGAGCTACGGCTGCTGTCGCTCGACGCGCTGCGACGCGCTGCGCAGCGCGCGGCGACGGTCGGCGCCCCGGAGGTGGCCGAGCGCTCCTACCGGACGGCCGCCGAGCTGGCCACCGACGGGCTGGAGCGCGCCGAGCTCATGCAGGCCGCCGGCGAGATGGCATTTCACGCCGGCCGCATGCAGGAGTCGCTGCAGCTGCTGGAGGCGGCCGCCGAGTCATTCACGGCGGCGGGACACGAACGCGAGGCGGCGCAAGTGACGCGCAGCATCAGCCGTTCGCTTGTGCGCCTGGGACGTAACGACGAGGCCGCCGAGCGGCTTGCCGCCGCGCTCGAGATGCTCGGTCCCGACCGGCTCGACGCCGAGGTCGGCGCGCTCAACTGCGCGCTGGGCCACGCGCTCGCGTTCGGCGGCCGCTACGACGAGGCGGCGCCCGCGATCGAGGCCGCGCTGGTGATCGCGCAGGCGCTCGAGCTTCCGCAGCTCATCTGCCAGGGGCTGATCGACAAGGCCGTTATCTACCTGCAGACGAGCCGGGTCGAGGAGGCGCGCGGGCTGCTCGATACAGCGACCGAGATCGCCAAGCGCGAGGATCTGGTGGTGGAGCTAAACCGCGCCCGCGGCAACAGCGCCAACCTGCGCCTGCAGTGGGATGTGCCGGGAGCCGAGGAGCTCCTGAAGTCGAGCATGGCGACCGCCCAGCGGCGCGGTGACCGCTATCTGGTTGGCCACAGCGTCGGCAACCTGATGCAGGTCCACCTGCTCAGCGGTCGCTGGGACGAAATCGAGCGACTGGGCCGCGAGCTGTTCGAAGACGAGGAGCATAGCCCGACCGAAACCATCCACTATCCGCTGACGCTGCTCTCCTCCCTGCGGGGCGATACCGGCCGTGCGCGCGAGTCGCTTGGACGGCTGGACGGCTGGAAGGAGACCGAGGACCCGGAGTTCAGGGCGATCTACCGCGCCGCGGTGGTCGGCCTGCTGGTCTCCGAGGGGCGCTTCGACGAGGCGCTAGAGCGGGGCGATGTGATGCTCGACGAGGCGATCGGCAAGCTTGGCCTCGCTAACGAGAGCATCCGTTACGCGTGGCCGGACATGCTCGAGGCCGCGCTCGAGCTCGGCCGCATCGACCGCGCCCGCGAGCTGGTGACGCTGCTGGCCGACGAGCCGCCGGGTCACGTGCCGCCGTTTCTGCGCTCTCAGCTCGCACGGGGTCGAGCGCTGACCAACGCCGCCGCCGGCGACCACGATGCAGTCGAGGCCGACCTGACCGCCGCGATCGACGGCTTTCGGGCGCTCGGCTATCCGTACTGGCAGGCTCTGACGCAGCTCGAGCTTGCCGCGTGGTTGCAGAGCCAAGGGCGGGACGGCGAGTCGGCGCCGCTGCTGGCGGAGGCGATCGACGCGCTCGAGCTGCTGGGGGCGGCGCCGGCGCTGAGCCGTGCCCGCGCGCTGCGGGCGTCGCTCGCCGACGCGCTCGCAAGCTGACAAGCCCGGTCAGTCAAGCCAATCAGCGCGGTAGGGAGCGTCGCGGTCCTCGGCGAGCTCCGCGTAGGCCTCGCGCGGGTTGCGCGTCTCGCGCTTGACGCCGGCGCCGTGGCGCTGGGCAAGCCCTGACTCCGGGTAGACGACGTCGTCGCCTAGCCGCGTCCCGACCGCGAGCACCGCACACGGCCTGTCCCCGGCGCCGACGAACACATGCTCGGTCCAGGCCGGGCAGTGGACGAAGTCCCACGCGTTCAGCCGGCGCTCCTCGCCCTCGATCAGCAATAGGCACTCGCCCGACAGGACGAGGAAGTCCTCCTGCTCGTTCTCGCCGTGGTAGTAGCAGGCCGGCTGACCGGGAGCCAACACGCTGATGTTGATTCCGAGCTGCGGAAACCTGGCGTCGCCCTCGAAGCGGGTGTAGGCGCCGAAGTCGCCGGCTCGCCAGCGCGCCTCGCGGGCGTTGAGCACGAACCAGCCCTCACCGACCGGCGCCTTGCCCTCCCCCGCCTTGCCCAGCCTTGCCTCGTCGACCATCGCCTAGACCCCCTCGATCGCCTCGTTGAGCGTCTCACTCGGCCGCATCGCGGCCGCCGCATCCTCCGGATCGGGCCAGTAGTAGCCGCCGATCTCGACCGGAGCACCCTGGACCGCGGCGAGCTCCTCCACGATCTGCTGTTCGCGATCGCCGAGCCGTTGCGCGACGGGCGCGAAGCGCTCGGCGAGCTCCGGATCGTCGCTCTGCTGCCCCAGCTCCCGGGCCCAGTAGAGCGCCAGGTAGAAGTGGCTGCCGCGGTTGTCGAGCTCGCCGGTCTTGCGCGACGGGGAGCGCCCTTCCTCGAGCACCGATCCGGTCGCGCGGTCGAGCGTCTGCGCCAGGACCTTTGCGCGCGCGTTGCCGTCCTTGTAGGCCAGCAGCTCGAGCGACACCGCGAGCGCCAGGAACTCGCCCAGCGAGTCCCAGCGAAGATGGTTCTCGCGGTTGAACTGCTGCACGTGCTTGGGAGCCGATCCGCCGGCGCCGGTCTCGAACAGGCCGCCACCGTTCATCAGCGGCACGATCGACAGCATCTTCGCGCTCGTCCCGAGCTCGAGGATCGGAAACAGGTCAGTCAGATAGTCGCGCAGCACGTTGCCGGTGACCGAGATCGTGTCCTCGCCGGCCCGGGCGCGGGCGAGCGTGAAGCGCGTCGCCTGTGCGACGTCGAGGATCTCGATCTGCAGGCCGCCGGTATCGAGCTCGCCGAGCGCCGCGCGTACCTTGCGCAGCAGCTCGGCGTCGTGGGGACGGCTCTCGTCGAGCCAGAAGACGGCGGGAGTGTCAGAGTCGCGAGCGCGCGACACTGCGAGCCTGATCCAGTCCTCGATCGCGGCGTCCTTGGTCTGGCACATGCGCCAGATGTCGCCCTCCCGGACCTCGTGCTCGAGCAGCGTCGTCCCCGCCTGAGCGACGACGAGCACGACGCCGCCGGCGGCGATCTCGAACGTCTTGTCATGGGAGCCGTACTCCTCGGCCTTCTGCGCCATCAGCCCCACGTTCGGCGTGCTCCCCATCGTCGCCGGGTCAAACGCGCCGTGCTCGCGGCAATCGTCGACGGTCTCGCCGTACAGCGCCGCGTAGGAGTGATCTGGGATGACGAACTTCGTGTCCTGCTGGCGTCCATCGGCGTTCCACATCTGCCCCGAGGCTCGGATCGCGGCCGGCATCGACGCGTCGATGATCACGTCGCTTGGCACGTGCAGGTTGGTGATCCCCCGGTCCGAGTCGACCATCGCCAGCGCCGGGCCGTCGGCATACGCGGCATCGATCGCGTCGCGGATCGCGATCCGATCGTCTGCCGGCAGTTGCTGGATCGCTGCCAGCAGCGCGGCGAGCCCGTCGTTCGCGTTGACGCCCGCTGCCTTCAGCGCCTGAGCGTTGTCGGCGAACACGGACGGAAAGAACGCGCGCACCGCGTGGCCGAAGATGATCGGGTCAGAGACCTTCATCATCGTCGCCTTCAGATGGACTGAGAACAGCACCCCCTCGCGCTTTGCGTCGGCGATCTGTTCGGCGAGGAACTCGTGGAGCTGCGCGCGGCGCATGACGGCGGCGTCGATCACGTCGCCGGCCTGCGCCGGGATCTCCTGTTTGAGCACCGTGACCGAGCCGTCCGCCGCGACGTGCTCAATCCGGAGCGTGTCGTCGTCGGCGAGCGTGATCGAGCGCTCGGTCGAGCGGAAGTCGCCATCGCTCATCGTCGCCACGTGCGAGCGCGAATTGCTCGACCAGGCGCCCATCGAGTGCGGGTGGCGGCGCGCGTATTCCTTGACCGATGCCGGCGCGCGGCGATCGGAGTTGCCCTCGCGCAGGACCGGGTTGACGGCACTGCCCTTGACCCTGTCGTAGCGGGCGCGGACCTCGCGCTGCTCCGCGTCGGCGGGCTCGTCCGGGTAGGCGGGAAGCTCGTAGCCGTCGTTCTGGAGCTCGGCGATCGCGGCCTTGAGCTGCGGCACCGAGGCGCTGATGTTCGGCAGCTTGATGATGTTCGCGTCCGGAGTCGAAGCCAGCTCACCCAGCTCCGCGAGCGCGTCTGACAGCCGCTGATCCTCGGGCAGGCGGTCGGCGAACTGGGCCAGGATCCGGCCCGCGAGCGAGATATCGCGCAGCTCGATGTCGACCCCGGCGACCCCGGCGAACGCCCGCACGATCGGCAGTAGCGATTCAGTGGCGAGCGCCGGCGCCTCGTCGGTGTGGGTGTAGATGATCTTCATGTGCGCCGCACCCTAGCGTGCTCGATGCTCTAGGTTCGGGGCGCGATGGCGGTCGAGATCACGCTGTTCACGGACCCGGCGTGCCCATTCGCGTTCTCGGCCGAACCGGCGCGAATTCGTCTGCGCTGGCACTACGGAGACGGCCTCGAGTGGACCCTGCGGATGATCGTTTTGACGCTCGAGCCGGGAGAGTCCTGCGGGCGCTGCGCGTCCGGGCGATGACCGGCGGTCTGCTCGACGATCCGGGGTTGATCGCGGGCGCCGCCGGCGACGCCGGACTGCAAGCCGCTGAGCTCGACCGCTGGATGCAGGAGCCCGAGACAAGCGCGGCGGTCGAGCGGGACATCGAGGCCGCTCGTTCACCGTCGGCCGCTGCACGGGCGCTCGATCACAAGCTCGGTGGCCCGCCTGGTCAGCGCCGCTACACGGCCCCCAGCTACGAGCTGCGCCGATCCGGCGGGGGCGCCAGCGCGAGCGTGCCCGGCTTTCATCCGGTCGAGGCTTACGAGGCCGCGATCGCCAGCATCGACCCCGAGCTGGAGCGCCGACCGAAACCAGAGCGCGTCGAGCAGCTGCTTGAGTGGGCGACTGTTCCGCTCGCGACCGCCGAGATGATGATCGCGGCCGGGACCGCGACCGCCATCGTGATGGTGATGCAGCAGCCCGAGGCCGTGGTCCGGGCCGCGCTCGCCAAGGCCGCCAAGCCGACGCCCGCCGGCGCCGACTTCTACTGGTCGATGAGAACGACCAGCCGCGGGTACGATCCAACGATATGGAGCGTCGGATCGTCTACGTCTCCAGGCTGACGCGGCTGCCGCTGCTCGGCGCCGATGGAGCGGATGTTGGACGGATCGTCGACGGGGTCGTCGACCTCGGCTCCAAGCCGCCCCGCGTGCACGGAGTCGTGGTCGCGGTCCAGCGGCGCCGCGTGTTCGTCGGCATCGGCCGAATCGGCGAGATCGGGACCGACGGCGCGCGGTTGCGACGCGGATCGGTCAACCTGCGCCAGTTCGAGCTGCGCGACGGCGAGCGGCTGCTTGCCGGTCAGCTGATCGGCATGCGGCTGAAGGGCGGGCGCGTGGTCGACATCGGCCTGCTCCCGAGCCCGGACCGCCCCGGCTGGGAGGTCGCGACGGTCGCACTGGCGGGACGCCGGGTTCCGGGCCTGCGCCGTGCCCCCGATGTGATCGACTGGAGCGAGGCCGGCGAGCTGTTCGCCTCGGACCGTTCACTCGACCACCAGGCGGCCGAGCTGGGTGGGTTGCATCCGGCCCAGATGGCCGATGCGATCAGGCGTCTGCCGCTGAGCCGGCGGCGAGTGTTGGCCGGCGAGCTGGACGACGATCGCTTCGCGGACCTGCTCGAGGAGCTGTCCGAGGACGAGCAAGTGAAGCTCGTCGAGGGGCTTGACCAGTCGCGTCTTGCGCGGGTGCTCGACGAGATGGAGGCAGACGACGCCGCCGACCTGCTGGGCGAGTTCCCCGCCAACCGGCAGGCCGAGCTGCTGCACGCGATGGACCCCGAGGAGGCGGAGCCGGTCCGGCGGCTGCTGACCTACCAGCCCGATACCGCCGGCGGCCTGATGACGCCCGAACCGGTGATCCTCGGGCCCAACGCGAGCGTCGCCGAAGCGCTGGCCCGTGTCCGTGATCCTGGGCTCCCGGTGCCGCTCGCGGCGGCGGTGTTCGTCGCGCGGCCGCCGCTCGAGACCCCGACCGGCCGTTACCTCGGCAACGTCGGCATTCAGCGGCTGCTGCGTGAAGCGCCGAGCAAGCCCGTCAGCCGCTGCCTCGACGAGGACGTCGAGCCGATCAATGTCGGCCTGTCGGACCGCGAGGTCGCGGGCCAGCTGGCGGCCTACGACGTGGTCTCGCTGGCGGTGGTCGACGACGCCGGCAGGCTGGTGGGCGCGGTCACGATCGACGACGTGCTCGACCGCGTCCTTCCCTCCAACTGGCGGGTTACGCTGTCGAGCAGCTGATGGCGCGCGGCGACGATCTCAGCACTCCACGCGGTACTCCGGGCGGTCGCACGTATGACCCGGACGCGTTCGGCCGCTTCGCCGAGCGGCTGGCGCGGTTCCTTGGAACCGGGCGCTACTTGGCCGCGCAGACGCTGCTGGTGGTCCTGTGGATCACGCTGAACGTGGTCGGGATCTCGCAACACTGGGACCCGTACCCGTTCATCCTCCTGAACCTGATGTTCTCGACCCAGGCCGCGTACGCGGCGCCGCTGATCCTGTTGGCGCAGAACCGCCAGGCGGATCGCGACCACGACGAGGTCGAGCGCGACCGCGAGATGAACGCGCGCTCGCTGGCCGAGACCGAGTTTCTCGCCCGCGAGATCGCGGCCGTCAGGCTGGCGGTCGAACGCAAGGCAGACCGTGATGACATCGTCGAGCCGCTCGAGCGGCTGGAGCAGATGGTCGAGCGGTTGGTGCCGGTCGAGCACGACTGACCCCCGAGCGGCGTCTGGGCGAGTAGGGTTTTGCCCCCGGGGGACCGTGTCGCGTCGCGGGGGAGGGTTGTCCACAGAGGGCACAAGATCACCTGAAGTCCAGTCCACATCTGACGAAGAGCTCGTGGCGCGCTGCCGGGCGGGCGATCAGAGCGCGTGGCGGGCGTTGATCGAGCGTCACGCATCGCTCGTCCACGGGATCCTGCGCGGCGCGTTCCGGCTCGAGATGCATGACGCCGAGGATGCGTTCCAGGAGGTGTTCACGCGGCTGTACATGCGGCTGTCGAGCATCCGTGAGGATCAGGCGTTGCGCGGCTGGATCGCTCAGGTGACCCGCAACGTCGCGCTCGACACGCTGCGACGCTCGAGCCGCGAGATCGTGAGCGGCGAGAGGCTCGATGAGCACGCGTTCGAGGAACCGCTGCGCGCCGTCGACCAGGCGCTGGAGGTCAGAGCCGCGCTCGACCGGTTGCCGGCCCACCAGCGCGAGATCCTCGATCGCTTCTTCGCGCGCGACGAGAGCTACCAGACGATCGGCGTCGCGCTCGGGATTCCACCGGGAACGATCGCGAGCCGCATCTCCCGGGCGCTGGCGGCGCTCAGAACCGAGTACGAGCGCGACGCCTAACCGCGGGAAGATCCGCGCGCCGTCGCGCGTCTTTTGAATTACATGCCCGACTCGCTGCACACGGAAGCCGAGCTGGTCGCTGCACTGAAGCTGACCGCCGAGCCGCCACAGGCGTGGATCGAGGCGGCGGCGCTGCTGCCGTCGACGCTAGGCGACCTGGACCGGATCGAGCGCGCGGTTGGGAGCGCCGAGTTCCGCGAACGGTTTGCGCGCGATCCCCGCGACGCGATCGCCGAGGCCGGCCTCGAGCCCTCGGCCCAGCTGGTACACGCGCTGCGCGCCCGGTTCGCGTAACCGGGCTAGCTCGGGTTCGCCTGCCGGCGTGCGCGCTCGCGCGCTGAGTCGGCCGCTGCGACGATCGTGCGCGCCCGCTCACGGCGCTCGTCGCCGGGCAGCAGCGCGAGGTTGATCTCGATCAGCGCCGCCGCCGCCTGCGTCGCAGCCGCCGCGAGCTCGGCCGCGGCAGCGGCGTCGGGGCGCTCAGCCGGCTGACACCGGCCCGCGATCTCGGCCGCCAACGCCGTGCAGTCGGCAGCCGTGGCGGCGATCGCGAGCAGCGTATCGGCGGCGGCGACCAGGGCGGCGCGCAGGTTCGCATCGCGGCCGGTGCCCCCGGGTTGAGCAAGCTCACGAAGTGCCTCGCGCGCCGCCGTGTACGCGCGGGCATTGCCGGCGCCGGCCTCGATCGCGCGTGTGCGCAGTGTCGCCGCCTGGATGGCGACCCCCCGGGAGTCCTCCCACGACTCGAGCGAGTCGCGCGCAAGCGACTCACACAAGCCCGCCGCGAGACTCGCGACCCCCGCCGCGACAACGCCCCCTCCCTCGGCCGGCGAGGCCGAGGCGAGCTGCTGTGCGATCGCGCCGAGTCGCTCCGGTGTGCCGTTCACGAGGCGATCTTGAGCGCCGCCTCCGCGGCCTCCTCGGCCTCGACGAGCTGGCGCTCGATCAGCCCCAGACCCGTAGCCCAGAAGCCGCGGTCGGACACGTCGACGCCGACGATCCGTGCCAGCTGCGCAGGCGAGCGCGAGCCGCCGGCCTTCAACAGCTCGAGATAGCGCGGAACGAACTCGTCGCCGTCGCGCAGGTACTGGGCGTAGATCGAGAGCGCCATCAGCTGGCCGTACGCGTACCCGTATACGTAGCCCGGGGTCGAGAACACGTGCGTCGCGTACGACCACCACGAGCGGTAGCCGTCGGTCAGCTCCATCGCGTCGCCGTACAGCTCCCGATTTACGGCGATCCAGTGCTCGCCGATCCGGTCGACCGACAGCTCCCCCCGCTCGCGCCGCTCACGGTGGATCGCGTCCTCGAAGCGATGGATCGCAACCTGCCGGAAAACGGTCGCGACCGACTCGTCTAGCCGGTGTGCCAGCAGCCCGAACCGGGCCGCCGGGTCCTCGGCGCACGACAGCAGGTGCGCGAACGTCAGCGTCTCACCGAACACGGAGGCCGTCTCGGCGACGGTAACCGGGGGTTGCATCTGCAATAGGCCGCGCGGCGACGCGAGCAGGAAGTGCAATCCGTGGCCGAGCTCGTGCGCGAGCGTCAGCACGTCGTCCAGGCGCCCGGAGAAGTTGATCAGCACGTACGGATGCAGGTCGGGGATCGTCGTCGCGCAATATGCGCCCGGAACCTTGCCGGGGCGGGTCTCGGCATCGATCCAGCGCTCCTCGAAGAACCTCTTTGCTGCGCTGCCGAGCTCGGTCGAGAAGCCGGAGTAGACGCCGACGACGAGCTCCTCCGCCTGTGCCCACTCGAATTCATCCGGCACCCGGCCGACCGGCGCCATGCGGTCGTAATCGCGCAGGCGCTCGAGGCCGAGTGCCCGCGCCTTGATCCGCACCCAGCGCTGCGGAATGTCGTAGCGCGAGACGACGGCCTGCACGAGCGCCTCGACGGACTCGTCGGAGGCCTCGTTGTCCATGTTGAGCTCAGCGAGCCAGTGCGGGTAATGGCGCAGCCGATCATCGAGCGCGTGGTCGGCGAGCAGCACGTTGAGGATCTGGGCGCGCGTGCGGACGCCGGCCGCCAGCCCGGTGCTGACCGCTTCCGCGGCCCGCCGGCGCTGTTCGGCATCGCTGGACGACAGCGGCGCGAGCGCCTGCTCGAGATCGAGCCGGTCGCCGTCGAGCTCGACCTCGATCCCCGACAGCTGCTCGCCGAGCAGTCGGCCCCAGGCGTCAGCGCCGCTGACCGTCTTCTCGGTCAGGATCCGCTCCTCGGGCTCGGTCAGGCGATGCGGCTTGGTCCGGCGCAGTTGCCGCAGTAGGTGCGCGTAGTGCTCGAGCTCGGGGGCCTCGAGCAGCTGGTCGGCGCGGTCGTCGTCGATCGCGATCCACTCGAGGTCGAGGAATGTCGTCAGCGTCTCGACCTGCGCGCTGACCTCCTCGAGCTCGGTTAGTAGCGCGCCATGGGCGGGCGGACGGGTGTCGGCTTCGAAGCGCAGGACCGCGTACTCCAGCGCCGCGGTCATCGCCACGTTGACGCGCTCGAGCTCGTCGAGCGCGTCCCGCAGCTGGGCGGCGTCGTAAGCGCCGATCCGCGACCTGTGCGCTTCAGAGAAAGTCGCGGCGAGGGACAGCGCCCCCTGTCCCGCCACCGCTGCGGCATCCGCCCCGCCCGGCATCAGCGGCCCCAAGTCCCACGCGATACCGGGCGCGCCTGTCCTCACGGGCGGATTGTGCGAAAGCGACGGCGGGACGGGCGCCGTCGCCTCCGCAGGCGCTCCAGCAAAGTCCTAGAACCTCAGGTGCTGTGCTTCGTGGAGTGCTTACGCACCGGGCTGGTGCTGTGCTTGTGCCCCTCGACGTCCGGCGTGTCGTCGTCGTCCTTGCGTCCGTGCGATCTCCCTGGTGCGTCCTCTCGGCTCTCGTCGTCGGTGAGCCCGTGTGCGCTGGGCTCGTCGGTCAACCCGTGGGCATGGCCCTCGACGTCGGCCTGCTCTTGCTTCTCGTCCTTATCGCTCATGTGAGCTCCTTTGAAGTTGATTGCCGCTCGACCTACCGGCGCGTACGCATCGTAGACGGGCTACGGACCGGAAATCTTCCATACGTGACGAACGCCACACAAGCAACAATATGATCTCTGCGATGGCCGAGAGCATCGAGGACGAGGAGCTCCCGGCCTGGTCACTGGACCGCGATGAGGTTCGCGCGGAGCAGCAGCGCTCGGACTGGCCGCTCAAGGACCCGCGCGATTGGGCCTGGGGCGGGGCGTCCGGCGCCGGCGTCAGGGTCTGCATCGTCGACAGCGGCGTCGACGCGAGCCACCCGATGGTCGGCCCGGTGCAGGGCGCGGTCGCCGTCGCGGAGGACGCAAGCGGCGAGCTGACGGTGGTCGAAGACCCCGAGGGTGACATGTTCGGCCACGGTACTGCGTGCGCCGCGATCGTCCGCGAGCTGGCGCCCGACTGCGAGATCCATTCGGTGCGCGTGCTCGGCGGTGAGCTGACCGGCACCGGGCCGATCCTCCTACACGGCCTCGGCTGGGCGATAGACCAGCGCTTCGAGGTGATCAACCTGAGCCTCTCGACGACCAAGAGCAAGTTCGCGCCCGGGCTCAGAGAGCTCGCGGATCGGGCCTACTACGGCGGTAGCGTGCTCGTCGCATCGGCCCACAACATGCCGGTCGAGTCCTACCCGTGGCGGTTCTCGTCGGTGCTGTCGGTCGGCAGCCACGCGGGCAGTGATCCGTTCGAGTTCTACGTCAACCCGGACCCGCCGGTCGAGTTCGTCGCGCCGGGGGTCGATCTCGAGCTCGCGTGGCTCGACGGCGGCACGATCCGGGCGACCGGCAACTCGTTCGCGACCCCGTACATGGCCGGGCTCGCGGCGCTGGTCCTGTCAAAGCACCCGGGCATGGCGCCGTTTGAACTGAAGACGGCGCTACGCGCCGCCAGCAACAACGTCAGGAGCGCGACATGAGTGCAGACGATCCGTTCAGGGGCGACGGGCTGGCGACCGAGGCCGACCGCCAGGGCCTGCTCCAGGCGCTGGTCGAGATGACCCGGTCGGTGTTCGCCGCCAAGGCGTGCTCGATCATGAGCCACGACGTGGGCTCGCGTGAGCTCGTCTTCGAGGCGGTCGCGGGCGAGGGCGCCGGGATCCTGGTCGGTCAGCGGATACCGGCCAACACGGGCGTCGCCGGCTGGGCGCTCGCCTCCGAGGAGCCGCTCGCGATCGCCGACGTCAGACAGGACCCGCGGTTCGCGCGCGACGTCGCCGAGTCGACCGGCTACGTACCGACCAACCTGTCGGTCCATCCGCTGCTGCACGGCGAGCTCTCGCTGGGCGTGCTGAGCGTGCTCGATCAGGGGATCAGTCCGAAGGTTGGGCTCGCCGACATGAACGTGCTGGCGCGGATCGCCAACCACGCTGCGACCGTGCTGGCGCTGGTCCTGGCGGCGCGGCAGGCCGAGGCGGCCGGCACTGGGACCGGGGCGCTGGCCGGCGTCGAGCGGGCGCTGGCCGCCGCGCCGCTCGCCAGCGCGAGGCGGCGCTGACGCTGCTGGGGGCGCTGCAGCAGATGCTCGAAGAGCGCTGATGCTCTGCTGAGCCGGCTGACCCGGGGGCGCGGCGGTCGCCGAGCAGCGGGGCGAACTCGTCAGCGTGGCCTTTCCGAGCCCCGAAGGTGACCTGCCGCGCGGGGTGCGTGACCGCCAGCCGGCCGCGGGCGTTCTCCATCAGCGACGAGGACGGCGGCGAGGCGGTCAGCGCGTCGAGCAGCGTGTCGCCGTCGATCCGCCAGCAGTCGCACGCGGTCAGCGCCGTCACCGTGGCGGTCCGCGGGATCCCCTCGAGCACGCCGATCTCGCCGAAGTAGGTGGGTCCGGTCATCACCCTGATCTTCTGCTCGGGGCCGCCGGCCTCGCCGCGGGCGCTGACCTCGACCTCGCCCTCGACGAGCACGTACAGATAATTGGCCGGATCGCCCTCGCGGACGATCGCGGCCGCGGCGTCGAACCGCACCTCGGAGGCGGCGGCGGCGAGCCGCTCGAGGATCGGCCGGCTGGCGGCCGCGAAGATCTCGAGCCGCTCGAGCAGCGCAACCTTGGGCTCGAGTTCGCGCGCGCGGGAGGCGGTCTCGCGGTCGATCACGAGGAGCGCGGGGTAGCCCGCGACCGCCAGCAGGCTCGGGGCCAGCGCCATCACCCACAGGCCGCCGTCGAGCCCGAGCGCGCTGACGACCGCGGGCGTGACGACTGCGCCGAGCGCGATCGCGCTCAAAAAGAACGCGAAGAACACGCCGAACACCCGCGCGAGCTGGTCGGACGGCACGGCGCGCTGCAGGGCGGTCACCGCCAACACGTCGACGACCAGCGTCGAGCTGCCGCGGAACACCTGCACGATGAACGCGAGCACGGGTGAGTGGATCACGATCAGCAGCGCCGTCGGCAGGCAGTAGCCGACCGCGCCGGCGAGGATGATCGACGCCAGGCGCCGCGAGCCGGCGAGCCGGTTGACGCCCGCGGCCGCGAGCACCCCGCCGGCTCCGAGGCCGGCGAGCAGGTAGCCGAACCCCTGTGAGCCGGTCCCGAGCTTGTGCTCGGAGACACCGATGAACAGCACCGTGTCGGTTCCGTAGACGAAGCTCACCAGCACGCTGTAGGCGACCAGCGTTCGCGCGGCGGCGAGACCGAGGACCGTCCGCACGCCGACCGACATCTGCGCCAGCACGCCGGCGCGGCCGCCCTCGGTGACGTCGACCGGGCGGCTGCGGGTCCTGATCCGCGACACGATCGCCGCCGAGATCACGAAGCTCGCCGCGTTGAGCGCGAACACGAGCGACGGCGAGCCGACCACCAGCAGCACCGCGCCGACCGCGGGGCCCGCGATCACGACCAGCTCGTCGATCGTGCTGTTGAGCGCGTTGGCCGCCGTCAGGTCGTCCTCGTCGACCAGTGACGGGATCGTCGCCGCGGTCGACGGCTGATAGACGACGCCCGAGGCCGACGTCAGGGCCGTGAACACGAGCGCGACCGCGGGCGGCCCGTTGCCGGCCGCGACGACCGCGAGCCCGACCTGCCACACCGCGCACAGCAGGTCGGAGGAGACCATCAGCCTGATCCGCTCGTAGCGCTCGGCGAGCACGCCGCCGTAGATGCTCAGCAGCAGCTGCGGCGTCAGCCGCACGAGGCCGGCCGCGCCGACCCAGCCCAGCGAATGCGTCCGGTCAAAGATGAACGCGAGCAGGCCGACGTTGTAGGCCCAGCTACCGGTGGCCGAGATCAGCAGCCCGCTGAACAGCAGCCTGACGTCACGCTTTGCGAGCACGGATCGATACCCGGCCAGCCATGCGGAGATCCGCGCGCTCCCCATGCGGCGCCAGTTTATGGTCTGGCCCCGGATAGAATCCGCCACCTCGTGCTTACCTGCTCGGCGTGCGGAACGGAGAACCGACCCGGGAGGAGATTCTGCGCGCAGTGCGGTGGCGCGCTGTCGACGAGCTGCGCCAGCTGCGGGGCCGCTAACGAGCCCGGCGACCGCTTCTGCGGCGAGTGCGGCGCCGAACTGCGAGCCCAGGCGGTGGAGAGTACGAACGGCCCGACGCCGACGGCGCCGGTCGCCGTGTCCGAGCGGCGGCTGGTGACGGTGCTGTTCGCCGATCTTGTCGGCTTCACGACGCTGTCGGAGCACCGCGACCCGGAGGAGGTCCGTGACCTGCTGTCGCAGTACTTCGACCGCTGCCGGGCGCTGATCAGTCGCTACGGCGGCACGGTCGAGAAGTTCATCGGCGATGCGGTGATGGCGGTGTGGGGGTCGCCGGTCGCGCGCGAGGACGACGCCGAGCGCGCGGTCCGGGCGGCGCTGGCGCTGACGAGCGCGGTCGCGCTGCTCGGCGAGGAGGTCGGGATGCCTGAGCTGCGGGTCCGCGCCGGGGTGCTGACCGGCAACGCAGCCGTGGAGCTGGGCTCCGAGGGCGAGGGGATGGTGCTCGGCGACACGGTCAACACCGCGTCGCGGCTGCAATCGATCGCCGAACCGGGCACGGTGCTGGTCGACGACGTCACCCGGCGCGCGAGCGAGGCAGCGATCGCCTACGACGACGCGGGAGAGCACGTGGTCAAGGGTCGCGAGCAGCCCGTGCACGCGTGGACGGCGCTGAGAGTCGTGGCCGGCGCCCGCGGCGCCCAGCGAAGGGCCGGACTCGAGGCTCCGTTCGTGGGGCGCGAAAGGGAGCTCGCACGGGTCTTGGAATCGTTCGAGGAGAGCGCCGAGCGCAATACGGCGCGCCTGGTGACGGTGGTCGGCGAGGCTGGCTCGGGCAAGTCACGCCTGCTGTGGGAGTTCTCCAAGTACATGGACGGCGTTGTGCGAGTGGTGCGCTGGCATCAGGGCCGCTGCTTGTCGTACGGCGAAGGTGTCGCCTACTGGGCGTTGGCGGAGATGGTCCGCGCGCGGGCCGGGATCGCCGAGGAGGAGGGTCCCGACTCGGCGCGTGCGAAACTCTCCGAGGCGGTCGCCCAGTACGTGACCGACGAGCGCGAGCGCCGCCTGGTCGAGCCGCGGCTCTCGCACCTGCTGGGGCTCGAGCAGCGGACGGCTTCAGATCGCGCTGACCTGTTCAGCGGCTGGCGACTGTTCTTTGAGCGGATGTCCGACGATGCCCCGGTCGTGCTCGTGTTCGAGGATCTGCAGTGGGCCGACTCGGGGCTGCTGGAGTTCGTCGACTACCTGCTCGAGTGGTCGGCCGAGCGTCCGCTGTTCGTGCTCGCGCTCGGCAGACCGGAGCTGCTGGACTCGAGGCCGGCGTGGGCGGCCGAGGCGATCTCGCTGGCGCCGCTAGCCGACGCCGCGATGCGCGAGCTGTTCGACGGACTCGTGCCAGGGCTGCCCGAGGAGCTGGCAACGCGGGTCCTGTCGCGCGCCGAGGGCGTGCCGCTGTACGCGGTCGAGACCGTCCGGATGCTGCTCGATCGGGGACTGCTCGAACAGGAGGGCAGCCGCTACCGGATGACCGGCGACGTCGGCGAGCTGGATGTGCCCGAGACGCTGCACGCGCTGGCCGCAGCCCGGCTCGACGGTCTGTCGCCGGATGAACGCGCTGTGCTCCAGGACGGCGCTCGGTGTTCGGGCAATCGTTCACGCCCGCGGGCGTCGCGGCGCTCTCGGAGCGATCAGTCGACACCGTGACGGCAATCCTTGACGGGCTGGTTGCCAAGCAGATCCTCGGCTTCAACGACGACCGCCTGTCCTCCGAACGCGGCCAATACCACTTCCTCGGCGGGCTGCTGCGGACGACCGCATACGGGACGCTGTCGCGCAAGGACCGCAAGAGCCGTCATCTCGCCGCCGCGCGTCATCTGCAGGAGGTCTGGGGCGAGGAGGCGCCGGAGCTCGCCGAGGTGCTGGCGGCCCACTTCCTCGACGCCGCCGCCGCCGATCCCGACGCGCCCGATACGCCGCGGATCCGCGCCGCGGCGTGCGAGACGCTCGCCGACGCCGGCGAACGGGCGCTGTCGCTGGCACTGGGAGCCGAGGCGACGCGAGCGTTCGACCGCGCGGCCGAGCTCGCCGAGGACGATGCGACGCGCGCGCGGCTGCTCGACCAGGCCGGCCGCGCGGCACAGCTGAACGCGGATTACAGAGGCTCGGAAGAGCGCCTGAAAAAGGCCGTTGAGCTGTTCGAGTCGCTCGACGATACGGTCGCCGTGGCACGCTCGCTCGCCGCGCTCGCGGCGACGCTCTATCGGCAGGACAGGCTCGAGGAGGCGCTGGCGCTGGATCGGCGCGCGGTCGCCGGACTGCCCGACGAGAGCGCCGAGCAAGCGCCGCGCTGGCCGTGCTGGGTACACCGCCTCGCGTTCAGCGGGGACTTTGAGCAAGCGCTCGCCGCGACGGAAGTCGGCGCTGGCAATCGCCGAGCCACTCGAGGATTGGCAGACGGTCGTGAGGGGATTCAACACGCTGGCCAATGTCCGAGAGCGCTCCGGCCGGGTGGAAGAGTCGACCGCGTTACGGGAACGTGCGCTCAAGATCGCGTTGGCCCACGACCTCACAGCGGACGCGCTGCGCAGCTACAACAACCTCGCCAACGGTCCGCTTCAGCACGATCGCTTCCAGGATGCTTGCGACATCGCGAGTCCCGGGCTTGCGCTTGCCAAGGCGCGGGGACATCGCGATTCCGAGCAGTACCTCGCCCTGATGGTCGCCACGGCGAATGTGGGGTTGGGCCAGTGGGACATGGCCCTGGAGCTGGCCGGCACGCTCGACGCCTCGGGTGCGCTGACCCGCCTGGGGTATCTGCCGTCGCTCGCGCGCATCCAGGCGGCACGAGCGGAGACCGAGATGCTGCAGTCCACACTGGAGCTCGCGGTCGCTGAGGAGGGCAGCACCAATACGGAGTATGGGCCGTCGGCCACCGTCGCCCGCGCGATCGCGCTCAACGCGCTGGGGCGTCCGTCGGAGGCGCTGCGGGCGGCTCTCGTGGTTGGCGATGTCCGGCAGCGAAGTCGCGAACGAGGATCGCCGCGAAGCCTACGTGGAGGCGGGTCTCGCCGCCCTCGCGCTCGACGACCAGGCGACCGTGGAACGGCTGATCGAGTACGTCGCCGAGCTCCCACCGGCGATGCGTTCCCCACTGCTCCGCGCGGGCGCGGCCCGGTTCGGCGGCCTGCTCGCGCAGCGGCGCGGCGAGATTGCCGAGGCGGAGGAGCGGCTGACGGCGGCGACGCGCGAGTTGCGGGCGATCGAAGCGCCGTTCGTGCTGGGTCAGGTGCTGGTCGAGCACGCCGAGCTGCTGCACGCCTGCGGGCGCGACACCGACGCTGCGCCGTTGAAGGCCGAAGCGGTCGTGATCTTCGAGCGTCTGCGCGCCGCCCCGTGGCTGCAGCGCGCGCAGGCGGTCGGCTCCGGGGTTGCCGCATGAAGGCGTGCACTGACCAGCTGCGGGTCGTGCGGGGGGCAACCGGACCGCTTCGCGGCCAGGATCGTGGCCCGCCAGGCGGGTGCGCCAGCCGCCGAGAGCCTGTTCGGTCGCGCGGAGTCCGCGTTCGCCGAGCACGAGGATCCGTTCAACTACGCGGTCGTCGCGCTCGAGCACGTCGAGGCTGCCGCCGGCGACCCCGAGGCGGAGGCGCTGCTGGCTCAGGCGCGCGGTAACTTTGACCGCTTGGGGGCAATGCCTTGGCTACGTCGTGCGCGCGCAGTGCAGCGTGCAGGAGCCGCCGCGTGAGCGCGACGGCGATGGTCACGTGCGGCTCGTGCGGCGGTCAGACGCCTGCGGGGAAGAAGTTCTGCATCCACTGCGGTACGCCGGTCGCCCAATCGTGCCCGGTATGCGGTGAGCCGGTGCTGGGTGGAGCGAAGTTCTGCGCCGAGTGCGGCACGCCGCTCGGGGCCGCAAATCCCGCCGTCATCGCTGCGGCGCTCGCGTCGACGCCGGTTGTGTCGGAGCGGCGTCTGGTCTCTGTCCTGTTCGCGGACCTGGTCGGGTTCACGCCGCTGTCAGAGCACCGCGACCCCGAGGAGGTCCGCGATCTGCTGAGCCGCTACTTCGACCGTTGCCGGTCGTTGATCGAGCGCTACGGCGGCACCGTCGAGAAGTTCATCGGCGATGCCGTGATGGCCGTCTGGGGCACTCCGGTCGCGCGCGAGGACGACGCCGAACGGGCGGTCCGCGCAGCGCTCGCGCTCACGCAGGCCGTCACGCTGCTCGGCGAGGAGGTCGGGATGCCCGAGCTGCGCGTCCGCGCCGGCGTACTGACCGGCAGCGCGGCGGTCGAGCTGGGTTCCGAGGGCGAGGGGATGGTGCTCGGCGACACCGTCAACACCGCGTCGCGGCTGCAATCGATCGCCGATCCCGGGACCGTGCTCGTCGACGACGTAACCCGCCGCGCGAGCGAGGCGGCGATCGCCTACGAGGATGCGGGCGAGCACCAGGTCAAGGGTCGTGAGCAGCCCGTCCGCGCGTGGACCGCGCTGCGCGTAGTCGCTGGCGCGGGGGGCGCGCGGCGTTCCGTCGGCCTCGAAGCGCCGTTCGTCGGCCGTGAACGCGAGCTGCAGACCGTGATCGGCGCCTTCGAGGCGGGCGCTGAGGACAGGCACGCACACCTGGTGGCGGTCGTCGGCGAGGCGGGTGCCGGCAAGTCGCGCCTGCTGTGGGAGTTCTACAAGTACATGGACGGGGTCAAGGAGTTCGTTCGCTGGCACCAGGGACGCTGCCTCTCCTACGGCGAGGGGGTCGCCTACTGGGCGCTGGCCGAGATGATCCGCGCGCGGGCGGGAATCATCGAGGAGGAGGATCCGACGACGGCGCGCGAGAAGCTGCGCGCCTCGGTCGCGGAGTTCGTGACCGACGAGCGCGAGCGCCGCCTCGTCGAGCCGCGGCTCGCCCACCTGCTCCGCCTCGAGGAGCGGCCAGACGCCGACCGCGCGGACCTGTTCTCAGGCTGGCGGCTGTTCTTCGAGCGGATCGCCGAGACCGAGCCGGTAATCCTCGCCTTCGAGGACCTCCAGTGGGCCGACAGCGGACTGCTGGACTTCATCGACTACCTGCTCGAGTGGTCGGCCGACTACCCGATCTTCGTGCTGGCGTTGGGACGGACCGAGCTGCGCGACCGCCGCCCGGGGTGGGATCCGGTCGTGCTGGCGCCGCTGGCTACGAGCAGCGTCGAGCTGATCCTCGAGGGTCTGGCGCCCGGACTCCCCGACGACCTGCGCAGCGAGATCGGTCAGCGCGCCGAGGGAATCCCGCTGTACGTGGTCGAGACGATCCGGATGCTCCAGGATCGCGGCCTCCTCGTACAGGAAGGCGCCCGTTACGTCGTAACCGGCGACGTCACCGATCTCGAGGTCCCCGAGACGCTGCAGGCGCTGGTCGCGTCCCGACTCGACAACCTCGACCAAGCCGAGCGCTCGCTCGTCCAGGACGTGTCCGTGCTCGGGCAATCGTTTACAGCCGCCGCCGCCGCCGCGCTCAGCGAACGCCCGGAGTCCGAGGTCGCCAGCACGCTCGATCGCCTCGTGGCCAAGCAGGTTCTCGCGCGCGACGACGATCAGCGATCGCCCGAGCGCGGCCAGTACGTGTTCCTCCAAGGCCTGCTGCGGACGGTCGCCTATGGAACGCTCTCGCGCCGCGCCCGCAAGGCGCGCCATCTGGCGGCTGCCGAGCACCTGCGCGACAGCTGGCCGGGAGAGGCCCGCGACATCGCCGAGGTGCTGGCGTCTCACTATCTCGAGGCGATCCGTGCCGAGCCGGAGGCGGAGGACACCGCCGACCTACGCGCCAAGGCGTGTGAGACGTTGGCGGCCGCCGGCCGGGCGGCGGCGTCCCTGGCGCTCGGGCCCGAGGCACAGCGCTACCTCCAGCATGCGGCGGAGCTCGCCGACAGCGACCTGCAGCGCGCCGGGCTTCTTGAGGAGGCTGGGCGTGCGCTGCGGGCGAGCGGCGACCAGCAGGCCGCCGAGGAACGGCTGCGTGAGGCGATCGCGCTGCACGAGCGCAGCGGCACCTCGCTCGGCGGCCCGGCCGCGGTCGCACTCGCCAGCATGCTGCGGCATCAGGGTCGCGCGGGTGAGGTCCGCGAGCTGCTCGACCGGTTCCGTCCCCGCGACGTAGCCGGGACCGATCCGGTCACCCGCGCCGAGGCGCTCGCCGAGCTCGGCGTCACGCAGGTGTTCGCGGGCATGATCGACGACGCCGGGCCGTTGATCGAGGAGGCACTGAGCGTCTTGGAAGACGAGCAGGCGTGGGCGCCGTTGGCCTCGGTTCTGATCAGTCGCGCCGTCTACCTGGTCATGTCGCACCGCAACCAGGAGGGCTACGGCGTGCTTCGCCACGCGCTCTCGCTGGCCGAGCTCCACGACCTTCCCAATACCGCCCTGCGGGCCCGCTTCAACCTCGCGGCGATCTCGATCGAGCAGGGACGGCTGGCGGAGGCCGTCGATGAGGTCGCCGCCGGGCTGGCGCTGGCGCGCGAACGGGGCGACCGTCAGTGGGAACGCGCCCTGCTCGGGCAACAGATCGCACCGCTGATAATGCTCGGGCGCTGGACGGAGGCGGCCACATTGACCAATGCACTGCTCCAGGGCGAGCTCGACGTCGACGCGATGTCAGGCGCCGCGTTCCTGTCCGAGCTAGCCGTCGCCCGCGGCGACGACGAGATGCTGGCGCGGTGCCTGGCGATGGCGGAGGAGCGTCGTGACGCAGAGGTTCTCGACCACCGGGCGTGTGCGGGGATCGCGATCGCCCAGGCAGCGCTCGAACGAGGCGACAGCGAGACGGTCCAAGCGATCGCCAGTGAGTTGGTCGTGCTGCCGACGCTCGCCGCCGAGTACGTCGACAAGCTGTTCGAGCTCAGTATCGATGCGTCGATTGCCGACGGCGATGATCAGCTGATGGAGGAGCGCCGGGCATACCTGAATGCGCTGAAGCCGGCGCGGACCACGCCCCTGCGCCGGGCCGGCGCAGCGCGCCTGGCCGCCGAGCTCGCCCATCGGCGGCACGATGAGGAGGCCGCGCTACAGGCCGAGGTCGAGGCGGAGACGCTGTTGCGCAACGTCGGCGCGAAGCCCCAGCTCGCTCGCACGCTGCTCGAGCGTGCTCGGCGGCGCGACGATCGCGGCGCGCTCGACGAGGCGCGCTCGATCTACGAGCAGCTCGGCGCCAGCCGGTGGCTCGAGCAGCTCGACCAGGAATTCGAGGCGGTGGCGTGAGCGCGGCCGAGCTGCGGTGCCCCGTCTGCGGTGAGATGACGCCAGCCGGGCGGTTCTGCATCCACTGCGGCGTCTCGACGATCCAATCGTGCCCGAACTGCGGCGAAGCGATCGTCCCGGGCGCGCGCTTCTGCCTGCAGTGCGGCACGTCGATCACGGGTACCTCGGCGCCGGCGAATGTGGTCGTGCCGTCGGCGGTTTCCGAGCGGCGCCTGGTGTCGGTCCTGTTCGCCGACCTGGTCGGGTTCACGACGCTGTCAGAGCACCGCGACCCCGAGGAGGTCCGCGACCTCCTGAGTCGCAGTACTTCGACCGTTGCCGGTCGCTGATCGAGCGCTACGGCGGCACCGTCGAGAAGTTCATCGGCGACGCCGTGATGGCCGTTTGGGGAACGCCGGTCGCCCGCGAGGACGACGCCGAACGGTCCGTGCGCGCCGCGCTGGCGCTGACGAGCGCCGTCGCGTTGCTCGGCGAAGAAGCTGGCATGCCGGAGCTGCAGGTGCGGGCCGGGGTGCTGACCGGCAATGCGGCGGTCGAGCTGGGCGCCGAGGGCGAGGGGATGGTGCTGGGCGACACGGTCAACACAGCGTCGCGCCTGCAGTCGATCGCTGCGCCTGGGACGGTGCTGGTCGATGACGTCACGCGCCGGGCAAGCGAGGCCTCGATCTTCTACGAGGATGCAGGCGAGCACCAGGTCAAGGGCCGCGAGCAGCCGGTCCGCGCCTGGACCGCATTGCGGGTCGTGGCGGGCGCCGGCGGCGCGCGGCGAAGCGTGGGGCTTGAGGCGCCGTTCGTCGGCCGCGAGCGCGAGCTGACCGGCGTGATCGAGTCGTTCGAGGAGAGCGCATCGCAGCGTCACGCGCGGCTGGTGACCGTCACCGGTGATGCCGGCGTCGGCAAGTCGCGGCTTGCTGTGGGAGTTCTTCAAGTACACCGATGGCGTACAGAAACTGATCCGCTGGCACCAGGGCCGTTGTCTTGCGTACGGCGAGGGCGTGGCCTACTGGGCGTTGGCGGAGATGGTCCGCTCGCGTGCCGGGATCGTCGAGGAGGAGGATCCGGCGCGCGCGCGAGACAAGCTGCGCGCGACGGTCGAGGAGTTCGTGATCGACGAACGGGAGCGGCGCCTGGTCGAGCCGAGACTCGCGCACCTGCTGGGGCTCGAGCAGCGGACCGCCACGGACCGCGCGGACCTGTTCTCAGGCTGGCGACTGTTCTTCGAGCGGATAGCCACCGACGAGCCAGTCGTGATGGTGTTCGAGGACCTCCAGTGGGCCGATTCGGGCCTGCTGGACTTCATCGACTACCTGCTCGAATGGTCGGCCGAGCACCCGATCTTCATCCTCGCGCTCGGTCGCCCGGAGCTGTTGACGGCGCGGCCGGAGTGGACCGCAACGTTCGCGCTCGAGCCGCTGCAGCGCTCCGTCGATGACGAGCCTGCTCGAAGGGCTGGTCCCTGGACTGCCGGACTCGCTGGCAGCAGCAGATCCTCGACCGCGCCGAGGGCGTGCCGCTGTACGCGGTCGAGACAGTCCGGATGCTGCTCGACCGTGGGCTGCTGTCGCAGGAGGGGACCCGCTACGTGCTGACCGGCGAGGTCGCCGACCTCGAGGTTCCCGAGACGCTGCAGGCGCTGGTCGCGGCGCGGCTGGACAACCTCGATCCGTCCGAGCGGGCGCTGTTGCAGGACGCGGCCGTGATCGGCCAGTCGTTCACGCCGTCGGCGCTGATCGCCGTCTCCGGCCGCAGCGACGCGGAGGTCAAGCAGATCCTCGACGGCCTGGTCGCCAAGCAGCTACTCGCCTACACCGATGACGTTCGCTCGGCAGAACTCGGCCAGTACTCGTTCCTTCAGGGCCTGCTTCGCACGGTCGCGCTCAGCACGCTGTCGCGCCGCGACCGCAAGGCAAAGCATCTGGCGGTCGCCGAGCACCTGCGGCAAGTCGTGGGGCGAGGAGGCGGGTGACATCGCGGAGGTGCTCGCGAGTCACTACCTCGACGCCGTCGAAGCCGACCCGGAAGCCGAGGACGCCGAGGCGATCCGCGCACGGGCGTGCGAGACGCTCGAGGAGGCCGGCAAACGCGCGATCTCGCTGGCGCTCGGCCCCGAGGCACGCCGGCACTTCGAGCATGCGGCCGAGCTGGCTCGCGAACCAGAGGTGCAGGGGCGGCTGTTGCGCGAGGCAGGTAACGCCGCGATGGCGGCCGGGGAGCTGCAGGATTCGGTGCGGCTGCTGGAGGCGGCGGCCGAGGTTCTGCAGAGGGCGGGCCTCGAGCGCGAGGCGGCGCGCGTCGAGGGCTTGGTCGGCAACGTCCTCATGCAGACGGGCCACCGCGAGGACGCGGACGCTCGGCTTGCGCGCGCCTACGCGGCGCTGGACGACGGCAGCGAACGACGAGGCGTTCGCCGAGGTGGCGGTCAATTGGTCACGGATTGCGTTCATGGGCGGTGACCACGACGAACGCGAATGCGTCTCGCCGATGCCGCGCTGCCGATCGCGGAGGGCAAGCGCCTCGGCCGGGTGCTCGTCAACGCCCTGAATACGAAGGCGAATCTGCTCGCGGAGCGGGGGCGGCCGGCGGAGTCCAACGCGCTGCTGTCCTACGCGGTCGAACTGGCAGTGGATCAGGACCTCGGCAACGAAGCGATCCGCGGATTCTTCAACCTCGCTGACGCGATGATGGCCGAGGCGCGGTTCGCCGAGGCCGAGCAGCTGCTCGAGCGTGGTCTGACGCTCGCGCGCCGCCGCGGCGACCGCCAGGGCGAGCGGCAGCTGACCGCACAGGGGATCTTCCCCCAGATCGCGCTCGGGCGCTGGGACGAGGCGCTCGCCGCGCGCCACCGCGCTGAGAGCGAGAACCGACGATCTGTGGGCGTTGCAAGTCGGCGGTTCACCTGCCGTACATCCTCGTCCCGAGGGGCGACCGCGCGGCGATCGAGGCTCTGCTGCCGACGCTCGAGCAGCGAAACAGAGTGGGCCGAGACCGACGTGATGGCCAGGGCGTGCCGGGCGATGATCCGGCGTGAGGCCGGCGAGCCGAAAGCCGCGCTCGCCGACGCCCGCGACGCCTCGCTGGCGACGATTGCCAGCAGCTTCTCCCACACCCCGCTCGAGTTCGGCGAGGCGGTTGAGTGCGCGCTGGCGGCCGACGCACCGGACGTGATCGCCCAGCTGCTCGAGCGGATCGACGAGCTGCAACCCGTGCAGCTGATCCCGTTGCTCGACGCAGAAGCCACGCGGGCTCGCGCCCACCTCGCGGTTGCACGAGGCGACACGACCGCCGCGGCGCAGTGGTTCAGACGCTCGATCGACCTGTTCCGTGAGCTGTCGACGCCGTTTTATCTGGCGCGTGCGCAATTGCAGTACGCCGAGCTCGTTGGCGACACCGACGAGGGACATGCGGCGCGCGACGAAGCCGCGTCGGCGTTCGAGGCTCTCGGCGCCGCTCCCTGGCTGGCACGCGCACGGTCGCTGAGCGAGGCCGTCGCTTGATCGTCTGTGCTTCGTGCGGCGCCGAGTCGGCCTCCGGCCAGCGCTTCTGCGGCCAGTGCGGCTCGCTGTTGACCCGCGCCTGCCCGGCCTGCGGGACGGAGAGCCCGCCCGAGAACCGCTTCTGTGGAAACTGCGGCTCGGCCCTCGCTGAGGGTCTGGCGGCTCCGGTCGGCACTGCCGCGGTCGGCGTTTCGGAGCGGCGGCTGGTTTCTGTGTTGTTCGCGGATCTGGTCGGCTTCACGACCCTGGCAGAACATCGCGACCCGGAGGAGGTCCGCGAGCTGCTGTCGCAGTATTTCGACCGCTGCCGGACACTGATCGAGCGCTACGGCGGCACGGTCGAGAAGTTCATCGGCGACGCCGTGATGGCTGTCTGGGGCACCCCGATCGCGCGCGAGGACGACGCAGAACGCGCCGTCCGTGCGGCGCTCGCGCTGACCCAGGCGGTTACCGCGCTCGGCGAGGAGGTCGGGATGCCGGAGCTGCGGGTCCGCGCCGGAGTGCTGACCGGAAACGCGGCGGTCGAGCTCGGTGCCGAGGGCGAGGGGATGGTGCTCGGCGACACTGTCAATACCGCGTCGCGGCTGCAGTCGCTGGCGGCGCCCGGAACGGCGCTGGTCGACGATGTCACGCGCCGCGCGAGCGAGGCAGCGATCGAGTACGAGGACGCGGGCACGCACGAGGTCAAAGGACGCGAGCAGCCGGTCCACGCCTGGCGGGCGCTGCGCGTCGTCGCCGGCGTGGGCGGCGCGCGGCGCGGCGTCGGGCTGGAGGCGCCGTTCGTCGGCCGCGACCGCGAGCTCGAGACGATCATCGCGGTCGCCGAGGACACGGTCGAGAACAGCACCGCCCGCCTGGTCACCGTCACCGGTGATGCCGGCAGCGGCAAGTCGCGGCTGTTGTGGGAGTTCTTCAAGTACATCGACGGGATCGAGGCGGCCCGGTGGTGGCATCAGGGCCGCTGCCTTGCCTACGGCGAGGGCGTCTCGTACTGGGCGCTGGCGGAGATGGTCCGCGCCCGCGCCGGGATCGCCGAGGAGGAGGACCCCTCATCAGCGCGCGACAAGCTGCGCGCTGTGATCGAGCGCTTCGTGACCGACGAGCGCGAGCGGCGGCTCGTCGAGCCACGGCTCGCTCACCTCCTGGGGTTGGAGCAGCGCGGGAGAAACGAGGCGGCCGACCTGTTCAGCGGCTGGCGGCTGTTCTTCGAGCGGATGGCCGATGCCCAGCCGGTGATCATGGCGTTCGAGGATCTCCAGTGGGCCGACTCGGGCCTGCTGGACTTCATCGACTACCTGCTCGAGTGGTCGGCCGAGCACTCGATCTTCATTCTCGCCCTCGGGCGCTCGGAGCTCGACGCACGCCGTCCGAGCTGGGGCACCTCGATGCGGCTCTCGCCCCTCCCCCCGGAGGCGATGCTGGCGCTGCTCGACGGGTTGGTGCCCGGGCTTGGCGCCGATCTCTCACAGCGGATCCTCGAGCGGGCCGACGGCGTGCCGCTTTACGCGGTCGAGACCGTCCGGATGCTGCTCGACCGGGACGTCCTGACCCAGGAGGGCAACCGCTACGTGGTCTCGGGCACGATCGATGCGCTCGAGGTCCCCGAGACCCTTCAGGCGCTGGTCGCCGCACGCCTCGACAACCTCGAGCCGGCCGAGCGATCGCTGCTCCAGGACGCGGCCGTGCTCGGGATCTCGTTCAGCCCCGCGGCGCTGGCGGCGGTCAGCGAGCGGCGCGAATCGGAGGTACGGCAAATGCTTGACGCCCTGGTCGCCAAGCAAGCGCTCGGCTTCGACGACGACCGGCGCTCGGCCGAGCAAGGCCAGTACCACTTCCTCCAGGCGCTGCTGCGCACGATCGCGCTCAGCACGCTCTCGCGTCGCGACCGCAAGGCACGGCACCTGGCCGCCGCAGATCACCTGCGCAGGGCATTCGGTGACGCGACCGACATCGCGGAGGTCCTTGCCAGCCACTATCTGGACGCCGTCGAGGCGGATCCCGAGGCGCCCGACGCCGACGAGATCCGTGGCCTCGCGCGCGAGACCTTGGTTCAGGCAGGGCATCGCGCGGTTTCGCTCGCGCTCGGAGCCGAGGCACGACGATACTTCGAGCGCGCTGCGACGCTCGCTCGCGACGAGCCGGAGCGCGCGGGACTGCTCGCCGAGGCGGGCTCAGCTGCCGCCCGCACCGCTGATCGTGAGGGCGCACGGACACTGCTAACGGAGGCGATCACCGCGCTCGAGGCGGCCGCGCGCGACGAGGAGGCGGCGCACACCCGCACCAAGCTCGCGACCGTGCTGATCGCCGACAACCGCCTCGAGCAGGCGCGCGAGTTGCTCGAGCAGGCGCAGCGCGCGCTCAGCGACCCACCGGCGCTCGCCGACCTCGCGGCCCGGCGCGCGCAGCTCGCATTCTTGACGGACGACTTTCATCGCGCCCGGGAGCAGGCCGAGCTGGCGCTGAGCATCGCCGACCCACGCGAGCTGCACTCAGTCGTCGCCGAGGCGGCGCTGACGAAGGCGATCGCCCTTAACTACGACGACCGCGTGACCGAAGCGGGCGCGCTTATGAGACTCGGGCTCAAGGTCGCGGTTGATCACGAGCTGACCGAGCAGGCACTCCGCGGCTACTACAACCTGGCCGACTACTCGATGCTGACGGGCGATCCCGGAGAATCGGCGCGCCTGCTCGAGCTGGGTGTCGCCCTCGCCCGCGAGCGTGGAGACCGCGGGTGGGAGCGCGACCTGCTGGCCCAGGTGACCCAGGTCCAGATCTTCAGCGGTGATTGGGACGAGGCACTAGCGCTCGGCCGGACGCTGCGCGACAGCATGCACGACGAGACGGCGCGCACCGCCATCGCGCCGTGGCCGCTGATGCTCGTGGCACGCGGTGAGCTAGACATGCTTGGCGCGTTGACCGAGCCCCCCGAGGCCGAGTCCGAGTGGAAGGAGCTTGCCTTGATGGAGAAGCTCGGACGGGCGATCGCGCTCCGGGCCGTCGGCAACGACGATGAAGCCAAGCCGCTCGTGTTCGGGGCGGTGGCTGATCTAGCGCGGATCAACAACTCGACGAAGGGGCTTTACGCCTCAGATGTGATCGACATGCTGCTCGAGTACGGGCGCGTCGACCTTGTGCAGGACCTGACGCCGCCGCGTGACGTCCGAGTGCCCGTTGCGATCGGAGGGCAGCTCGAGCGTGCCCGCGGCCTGTTGGAGCTGCGTCACGGCGAGGCAACCGCCGAGTCGACGCTGAGAGAGGCCGTCGCACGGCTGCGGCTGGGCCGCTCGCCGTTTCCGCTGGCGCGCGGCCTGCTCGATCTCGGTGAGCTGATGAGCAAGCGCGAGCGCCCACAGGAGGCAGCCCCGCTCCTGCACGAGGCGCGCGGGATCTTCGTCACGCTGCGCGCCACCCCGTGGGCGGAGCGGACCGAGCGCTTGCTCACCCCGGCAGCCGCAGCATGACGTGGTCTGCGGTGTTCGCGGCGTTCGTCGCGTGTCATGTCGGCGGCGACTTCCTGCTGCAAACCGAGTGGCAGGCGATCACGAAGGTGCGCGGTCTGAGCGACCCCGAAGGCCGTCGCGCACTGTTCTCGCACGCGACGACCTACACGCTCGCGTTCGTCCCGGTGCTGATCTGGGTGGCCGCCGAGCGGAGCGTCGCGCGCGCGATCGTGGTCGCGCTGCTGATCGCGATTCCGCACATCGCGGTCGATGACGGGCGCGCGCTGCGCGGGTGGATGACCAACGTCAAGCACGCCCCGAACGCGGCACCAGGCCTGAGACTGATGGTCGACCAGAGCTTTCACCTCGTGTTGCTGCTGGGGGCGGCGTTCGTCGCGGCCGGGTGACGGGGTACGTTTTCGGCGATGCTCGGTCTGCCAGATCGGGATCAAAGCGTGCCTGTTCGACCTCGATGGCGTGCTCACCCAGACCGCCAAGGTCCACGACGCCGCCTGGAAGCAGACGTTTGACGACTTCCTGCGCAAGCGGTCGCAGGCAACCGGCGAGCCGTTCGTCGAATTCGACTCGGTCAGCGATTACGACGAGTACGTCGACGGCAAGCCCCGCTACGACGGCGTGCGCTCATTTCTCGAGTCGCGCGGGATCGAGCTGCCGGACGGGGGCCCCGACGACCCACCGTCCAACGATACGGTCCACGGGATCGGCAACCGCAAGAACGACCTCGTCCTCGAGCTGATCAAGGAGAACGGCGTCGAGCCGTACGAAGGATCGGTCAAATACGTCAAGGCCGCCCGCGACGCCGGCCTGCGGCGCGCGGTCGTGTCCTCGAGCGCGAACGCCAAGGACGTCCTGGTCGCAGCTGGCATCGAGGACCTGTTCGAGGCGCGGATCGACGGCCTGGTCGCCGACGAGCGCCATCTGAAGGGCAAGCCGGCGCCGGACACGTTTCTCGCCGGCGCCGAGGCGCTGGGGGTGCAGCCGGCAGATGCGGTCGTGTTCGAGGACGCGCTCGCCGGAGTTCAGGCCGGACGCGACGGTCACTTCGGGTTCGTGGTCGGCGTCGACCGCGTCGGTCAGGCCGATGCGCTGCGCGAGCACGGCGCGAGCATCGTCGTCAAGGACCTCGGCGAGCTGCTCGACCGCTCGTGATCGATCACCCCGCGTTTCCGGTCGAGCCGTGGACGGTCCGCGAGACCGAGCTCGATCTCGACCGGCTCGCCGCAACCGAGTCCGTATTCGCGCTCTCCAACGGCCACCTCGGCCTGCGCGGCAACCTCGATGAGGGTGAGCCGTACGCGTTGCCGGGCACATACCTGGCCGGTTTCTACGAGGTTCGCCCGCTCCCGTACGCCGAGGCCGGCTACGGCTATCCCGAGGACGGCCAGACGGTCGTCAACGTCACCAACGGAAAGATCATTCGGCTGCTGGTTGAGGACGAGCCGTTCGACGTGCGCTACGGCACGGTCATCAGCCACGAGCGGGTGCTCGACCTCCAGGCCGGAGTCCTGCGGCGGACGGCCGATTGGGTGTCTCCCACCGGCCGGCGCGTCAAGGTCTCCTCGACCAGGCTGGTGTCGTTCAAGCATCGCGCGGCGGCTGCGATCGAGTACGTGGTCGAGCCGGTCGAGGGTGAGTTCCCGGTCGTCGTCCAATCACAGCTGGTCGCCAACGAGACCGCGCCGCGCGCCAGTGAAGACCCTCGCGCCGCCGCGGCGCTCGCGGCGCCGCTCGAGTCCGAGCTGTTCGGAGAGCTCGACCGGCGCGCGATCCTGGTGCACCGCACGAAGGCCTCCGGTCTGCGGATCGCGGCGGCGACGAACCACCTGGTGGAAGGGCCGGAGGGAACCGGGACGACGAACGAGGCGTTCGAGGACGTCGCGCGCTTCGAGGTGACCGCCGACCTCGCGCCGGGCAAGCCGCTGCGGATCGTGAAGCTGATCACCTACGGCTGGTCGGCCGAGCGCTCCGCGGAGGCGCTGCGAGACCAGGTCGCCGCCGCCGCGGCCGGCGTGACCCATGTCGGCTGGGAGGGGCTGCTGGCACAGCAGCGCGAGTACCTGGATAGCTTCTGGCGCCGCTCGGATGTCGAGCTGGAGGGCGACGCGGAGCTCCAGCAGGCGCTTCGATTCGCACTGTTTCACACGATCCAGGCAGGCGCCCGCGGCGAGCAGCGCGCGATCGCGGCCAAGGGCCTGACCGGTCCCGGGTACGACGGGCACACGTTCTGGGACACGGAGATGTTCGTGCTGCCGGTGCTCACCTACACGGCGCCGCGCGCCGCCGCCGACGCGCTGCGCTGGCGCCGCGAGACGCTCGACCTGGCGCGCGACCGCGCGCGGACGCTCGGCCTGAAGGGCGCCGCCTTTCCGTGGCGCACGATCCGCGGACAGGAGTGCTCGAGCTACTGGCCGGCGGGCACGGCCGCGTTTCACATCAACGCCGACATCGCCGACGCTGTCGCGCGATACATGGCCGCGACCGGAGACGAGGACTTCGGGCGCGATGCGGGCCTCGAGCTGCTGGTCGAGACCGCTCGGCTGTGGCGCTCATTGGGCCACCACGATCCCGCCGGGCGCTTCCGGATCGACGGCGTCACCGGCCCCGACGAGTACAGCGCGATCGCCGACAACAACGTCTTCACCAACCTGCTCGCGCAGCGGAACCTGCGCGCCGCCGCCGACGTCGCCGAGCGCCATCCGCGCCACGCTGCTCAGCTCGACGTCGACGAGGAGGAGATCGCCAGCTGGCGCGACGCCGCCGGCGCGGTCGTGATCCCGTTCGACGAGACGCTCGGCGTCCACTCCCAGTCGGAGGGCTTCACCTCGCACCAGGTCTGGAACTTCGACGCGACGGAGCCGGACCAGTATCCGCTGCTGCTGCACTTCCCCTATTTCGACCTCTACCGCAAGCAGGTCGTCAAGCAGGCCGACCTGGTGCTGGCGCTGCACGTGTGCGGGGACTCGTTCTCGGCCGAGGAGAAGGCGCGCGCGTTTGAGTACTACGAGCCGCTGACCGTGCGCGACTCGTCACTGTCGGCCTGCACGCAGGCGGTCGTCGCGGCCGAGGTCGGCCATCTCGACCTCGCGTACGACTACTTCGCCGAGGCGGCGCTGATCGACCTCGGCGACCTCGAGCGCAACACCTCCGACGGGATCCACATCGCGTCGGTCGCCGGGACCTGGATCGCCGCGGTAGCCGGCTTCGGCGGCATGCGCGACCACGGCGGCCAGCTGAGCTTCAGCCCGAGGCTCCCGGGCGCGCTGACCCGGCTGCGATTCCGGCTCATGTTTCACCGCTCGAGCCTGCTGGTCGACGTGAGCCACGAGCAGGCGGTCTACTCGCTGCTGATGGGCGAGCCGCTTGAGCTGCGACACCACGGCGAGCCGTTCACGGTCTCGGCCGACAGCCCGGTGACGCTCGCGATCCCCGCGGCGCAGGCGCGCGTGGCGCCCGCGCAGCCGCGGGGGCGCGAGCCGGCGCGGCGCCGGGCGCCGCGCTGATCGGCCTCAGATCCTGTCGGGCGTGTCCAGCTGGCGCCAGACCAGGGGCGTCGGAGGCTCGGTCACCCCGGCGTCGGCCATCAACGGCCCGATCTGATCCATCGTGCCCTCGAAGAAGCCCATGAACGACTCGGCGTCGGGCCATTCGTCGACGACGAGCAGCTCGCCGCCGGCCGCGTTGGCGTAGAAGGCGTGCGAAATGCAGCCGGCCTCCCTGGCTTGGTTGGAGATCCGCATCAGCCGGTCCGGGTCGTTTCGAACGAGTTCCTCGAAGCGATCGGGATCGGCCGTCATTCGGAGCGAAATCATCACTGACATCTGGCTACTCCCCCATTGGTGGTCCGTTAGTGCCGCCGATTCGATCAGCTGTGCCCCGCAGGGTCAAGTTGCGAGCAGGCGGACGATCGCGCTGATCCCGACGACGACCACCACGGCCCGCAGCGCCGGCGGCGGCAGCTTGCGGCCGACGCGGGCGCCGATCACCCCGCCGAGCAGTGAGCCGCCCGCGATCAAACCCGCCGCCCCCCAGGCGACGTGGGCCGCGAATACGAACACGATCCCGGACACGAGGTTGACCAGCCCCGTGAGCACGACCTTGACCGCGTTCAGGCGCTGCAGGTCGTCATCCAGCGACAGGGTGAGGATCGCGAGCACCATGATCCCCTGCGCGGCGCCGAAGTAGCCGCCGTAGATGCCGCCCGCAAACACGCCCGCGGTCGCCACCGGTCCGGCGTGCGTTCGTGCCTTCGGTCGGCGATCGGCAAGCGCCGCCGAGATCCGCGGCTGGAGCACGATCAGCGCCAGTGCGACCGCGATGAACACGGGCACGATCGCCTTGAACGCGGACGCCGGCAGGCTGAGCAGCAGCACCGCGCCGATCAGGCCGCCGCTGACCGACGCGCACGCCAGGTACATGATCCGCCGCCGCTGGCCCGCGAGCTCGCGGCGGTAGCCGTAGGCGCCCGACGCCGAGCCCGGGACGAGGCCGACCGAGTTGGAGACGTTCGCAACCACGGGCGGATAGCCGAACGCCAACAGCACCGGGAACGTGATCAGGGTCCCGCTGCCGACGACGGTGTTGATCGTGCCCGCGGCCATCCCGGCGGCGAAGATCGCGATCGCTTCGGGGACGCTCATGCCGTGCGCACCATCGTAGTCCCGCGCCTTGACATCAGCCCTCACCGCCGAGGCGTGACGGATATCGTCGGCGGCGTGCACGCGCTGCCGCCGACCGCCGCCGACCTGACGGGACGCTTCGAAGGGAGGCTGGCGATCGTCGAACCGCTAGCCCCGGAGCACGAGCAAGGGCTGATCGAGGCGGCCGGCGAGCCGGAGCTGTTCACCTGGATGCCGGTCGACATGGCCTCGTCGCGCGACGCGCTGCGCGACTGGCTCGTGATCACGCTCGCCGCCGCCCGGGCAGGCCGCGAGGTGCCGTTCGCGATCATCGACGCCGGCAATGGCCAGGTCGTCGGCTCGACGCGCTTTCTCGAGCTCCGTCTTGAGCACCTGCGGGCGGAGATCGGCTGGACGTGGCTCGCGCGTCCGGCGTGGTCGACGGGGATCAACGTCGAGACCAAGCTGCTGCTGTTGGAGCACGCGTTCGAGCACGCCGGCCTGCGGCGCGTCGAGTTCAAGACCGACGCCCGCAACGAACGCTCCCGCGGGGCGCTGCTGGCGCTCGGGACTCAATTCGAGGGGATCCTGCGCAAGCACATGGTCGTCCACGGCGGCGCGCGCGACTCGGCCTACTACTCGGTGATCGACGACGAGTGGCCGGAGTTGCGCGAGCGGCTCGCGCAACGTGTGCAGGGGCACGCCGCCAGGCGCGGCCTCGCCTGATCGGTTATCCGCCGGTTCTCCGCGCCAGACACAACCGCGTGCGCATCGGCATCGGCAGCGTGCCGCCGTGCAGCTCGATCGCGTCGTGGACTCCGGTCAGCAGCTCGTCGCGCCGCGATTCGCTCAGCATCCGGATCTCGGACAGCGTCGCCAGCAGCCGTATGTACTCGTCCGCCGAGTAGGCCTTTCTGAAGTCATACGCCCGCAGCTCGGGGCGCTCGAAGCCGAGCGCATCGTCGACCTCGGCGGCCCAGTCCTCGTCGCCGTCGGGGTTGGTGTTGGCCGGGTGCAGGGGTCCGTCGGGCTCCAGATCCGGCACGGCCTGAGCGTAGACGCGCGCGAGCTCGGCACGCAACGGTGATCGGCCCCAGGCCGGACGGTTCCAGAACACCGCCAGCACCCCGCCCGGAGCAAGCGCCGCCGCCGCCCGCTGATAGCGAACCGCTGGATCGATCCAGTGCCACGCCTGCGCGCAGTAGAGCAGCGGAAACGTCTCGCCTGCCGGATCCCACCGCTCGAAGTCAGATTCGACGACCCGCACGCCGGCGTAACGGGCGCAGTTGCGCCGCAGGACATCGGCCATACCCGCACTCGGCTCGATCGCCAGCACGCGGCGGCCACGCTCCGCGACCGTGATCGTCGCCTTACCCGTGCCGGCGCCGACTTCGAGCAAGCGCTCACCCGACGGCATGCCGGCCAGCAGGTCGTCGATCAGCGCCGCCGGGTAGGCGGGGCGGCTGTCGTCGTAGAGCTCGGCCACTTCGCCGAACAGCAACCGTCGCGGGGTCGACACGGACTTGAGTCAAGCATCTGGCGCCACACGGGCCTCGGCGCCGCTAGCCTGACCAGGGCGATGGTGTTCGTAACGCGAACAGGGGCGCGGCTCGCGTGCGCGCTGGCGGCCTCGGTCACGTTGGTCGGCCTCGGCACCGCCAATGCGGCGACGACGCGGATCGGACGCCTGCCCACCGATCTCGCCCGCGCGGCGGTGATCGGCCAGCTGCCGGCGGGCAAGCTCGTCCATGTGAGCGTGGCGCTCAAGCCGCGGAACGCCGCCGCGTTGAGCGCCTACGCGCAGGCGGTCGCGAACCCGAGCTCGATCGACTACCGCGAGTACCTGAGGCCGGCGCAGTTCGCACGCCGCTTCGGCGCCAGCCCGGCCGAGGTCCGGGCGGTGCGCCGCGGGCTCGAGGCCCGCGGTCTGCAGCCCGGCCCGGTCAGCGCCGGCGGCCTGTCGATGTCGGTGACCGCGTCTGCGGCGCAGCTGGATCGCGGGTTCTCGCTGTCGCTGCACAGGGTCGCGCTCCGCGACGGCCGCACCGCTGTCGCCGCCAGCGCTGCGCCGGCGCTCGGCGCCGAGGCGGCCGGCGGCGTGCAAGCGGTGGTCGGGCTGAACTCGCTCTCCTCGCCACAGCCGCTGCTCGTCCGCCCCCGACTGGACTCGCGGCGGCGGGCGCCGCTGGCCGAGCGCCACGTCGCCACCGGCGGACCGCAGCCGTGCTCGGCGGCGGAGTCCGCGGCGAACGCCCAGGGCGCGCACACCGCGGATCAGATCGCATCGGCGTATGGATACTCGGGGCTCTACGGAGCCGGCGACCGCGGCGCCGGCACGACCGTGGCGGTGTACGAGCTCGAGCCCGTCGATCCAAACGACCTGGCCGCGTACCAGTCCTGCTATGGCACCCATACCCAGATCAGCTACGTCAAGGTCGACGGCGGCGCCGGGAACGGCAGCGGCAGCGGTGAGGCGGCGCTCGACATCGAGCAGCTGATCGGCCTCGCCCCCGATGCGAACCTGATCGTCTACGAAGGGCAGAACTCGGGTTCGGGGGCACCCGGAGCCGGCCCGTACGACACCTTCAAGGCGATCATCGACCAGGATCGCGCCCAGGTCGTGAGCGTCTCGTGGGGCGAGTGCGAGCAGATGCTCGGGGCCGCCAACGCCGCGGCCGAGAACACGTTGTTCGAGCAGGCCGCGGTCCAGGGCCAGACGATCGTCTCGGCCGCCGGCGACAGTGGTTCTGAAGACTGCGACGGCGACTCGAACGTTCCACAGACGCAGCTCGCGGTCGACGACCCCGCGAGCCAGCCGTACGTGATGGGGGTCGGCGGTACGACGCTGAGCGCGGTCGGGCCCCGCCCGACCGAGAGCGTCTGGAACGACGGCGGCGGTCAGCTCAACCCGCTGCTCCAGCCAGGAGCCGGCGGTGGCGGGATCTCGAACCTCTGGCAGATGCCGCCCGCCCAGCGCGACGCTGCCTCATCGCTGAACGTGCTCGAAGCCGGCGTCACCGGGTCCGATTGCGGCGACCCCGGCGGCTACTGCCGCGAAGTACCCGATGTCGCCGCCGATGCCGACCCGGCGACCGGCTACGTGATCTACTGGAACGGCACCGGCAGCCAGCCCGGCCAGCCGACGCGGTGGCAGGCGATCGGCGGAACGAGCGCGGCGTCGCCGGTCTGGGCGGCATTCATCGCGCTCGCCGACTCGTCGCGCGGGTGCGCCAGGGCCGGTCCGCTCGGTTACGTGCTCCCCGCGCTGTACCGCGCGGCGTCGAGTTCGTACGCGTCGGACTTCAACGACGTGCAGACCGGAAACAACGATTTCGCTCAGACCAACGGCGGCCTCTACGCAGCCCGCCCGGGCTACGACGAGGCCTCGGGGCTCGGCTCGCCAAACGGCGCCGCGCTGGCGAGCAACCTGTGCCCTGACACGCTGCGGATCACGAACCCGGGCTCGCAAAGGTCGGCCGCCCAGTCGGCGGTCTCCCTGCGGGTGCGGACGCAGGACACCCCCGGCGCGACGGTGCGGTTCCGGTCGATCGGGCTGCCGTCGGGGCTGAGCCTCGATCAGACGACCGGTCGAATCAGCGGCCGGATCAAGCACGCCGGGACCTACCACGTGATCGTCGCCGCGGTCGATGGCCAGGCGTCGGTCGCCGCCGCGAAGCTCACGTGGACCGTCGGCGGGGCGACGAGGATCCTCGATACATCGCTGACCGGCACGGCCGACCGCAAACCGACGCTGTCGTTCACGGTCGCGGCCGGCCGCGGGTCACCCGCACTGCTGGACCTCACGGTGACGATGCCGAAGGAACTCGCGCTCGGCTCCGCGCGAGGGGTCAGACTCACGAGTGGGTCTGGGCCACCGCGGTACACCGCTCAGGCCTCGGATGGTGCGTTGGTGATCACGCTGCGCCGCGCGCTCGGGCGCGTCCGGATCGTGCTCTCCTACCCGGAGTTGCGGGTCGAGGCCGGCCGCCATCCGGATGCCTCGGGCCGCCAAGCGGCCGAACTCACGGTGCAGGTCACAAACGCATCGCGAGGATCCAGCCGCGTGCGCGCGCACGTGTGAATGCTGCTTGAGGGGGCGTCCAGCGCCGAGGTTCCGTTCGCGATCGAGCGCTGCTGGAGGCTGATCGCCGATGTCGAGCGGGCCCCGGACTGGCAGCGCACGCTCGAATCGCTCGAGGTAGTGCAACGCGACGAGCGCGGGCGGCCGCTGATCTGCGACACGGTCAGCGATGCCAAGCTGACCAAGGTTCGCTGCCGCGTCCGGTTGGCCTACGAGGACCTGCGGGCCCTGCGTTGGACCCGAGTCGAGTCCGAGGACCTCGACGCGCTCGAAGGCGCCTGGGAGATCGAGGCGCTCGGCCCTGCAGTGACGCGCGCGACCTACAGGCTCGCGGTCGACCCTGGGCCGATCGGCCTCCTGGCGCGGCCGCTCGAACGCGTGATCCGCCCGTTGGTGATAGGTCACCAGCCGACCGAGCTCGCGAGCGCGCTCGCGTCAGGGCGCTGACGAGCCGCGCGAGACCTCGCGCAGCACGGCGATCATCGAATCCGCCGCTGGCGCCTCGCCGGGTTCCGACATCGTCGCGACGGTCACCGTGCGGGCCGGGCTGCGGGGCGCGAGCTCGCGGACGACGATGTCCGAGTGCACCCTGGTCAGCGCCAGCCGTGGGATCAGCGCGACGCCGACGCCAGCCGCAACCAGTCCCTGGACGGTCTCGTAGTCGTCGCTCTCGAACGCCACGTCAGGCTCGAACCCGGCCGCCAGGCACGAGCGCACGACGTGACGCGCGCACGGGCTCGAGGCCGACGTCTGCACCCATTGCTGGTCGGCGAGATCGACCAGCGACAGGGCCGGTTTGGAGGCCAGCGGATGCTCGGCCGGGAGCACGACGTGCATCGGGTCCTCGAGCAGCGTCACCGACCGCAGCCCGACGCCCGTCCGCTCACGCGTCCCCGGAAACTCGAACAGCAGCGCCAGGTCGAACTCGCCGGTCCGTAGCCGCGGCGCGATCTCCTCCGGCTCGCCCTCGGCGAGCGTCAGCGCGACGTCGGGATGCGTTTGGCGAAAGCGCGCGACCGCGAGCGGCATCAAGGTGGCGCCGGCCGATGGGAACGAGGCGACCCGAAGCCGTCCGGCGCGGACCCCCAGGACCGCATCGAGCTCCGCTTCGGCGGCCTGGACCTGGGCGAAGATCGCCTCGGCATGGTCGACGAGCGTCGCGCCGGCGGCGGTCGGCCGGATTCCGCGGCGATCACGAACGACGAGCTTGGCGCCGGTCTCGGCTTCGAGTCGCGCGATCGACTGCGATACGGCCGACTGCGTGTACGAAAGCGCTTCGGCGGCCGCCGAGAATGAGCCCCGCGCGACGACCTCGCACAGGACCTGCAGGCGCCCCAGGTTGATCATTAGCAAATCTTATCCTGATGATGATCAACCTCATTAGCCCTGATAGAAGGCGGATGCGATCCTCGCAGCGAATTTCGGCCTAATTGCGACCTTTCTGGCCGGAACAGGAGAGCGAGTTGGCACCCAAGGCGATCATCTCTTACGACGGCACCCCCGGCGACCACGACGCGCTGATGCTCGGGCAGCTGCTCGGCGACGCCGGTGCCGAGCTGATGCTCGCGTACGTACGCCACGCGCCCGAGACCCGGCGCGACGACGAGGCGCTGGCCGAGCAGGACGCGTTCGCCCTGCTGGCGGGCGGCGCCAGGTGGCTCGAGGATCCCTCCGTCGAGCGCCGCGTCGTGCTCAGCCCGTCGACCGGCGAGGGTCTCGCGTGGCTCGCCGAGTGCGAGCAGGCCGACATGATCGTGTTCGGCTCCGAGTACCGGACGCCCGCCGGCCGCGTCTCCCCTTGCCGTTCGGCGCAGATGCTGCTCGAGCGCGGGCCCGCCGCCGTCGGGATCGCGCCAGCCGCCTACCACACAGCCTGTGCGCGGCCGATCGAGCGGATCGGGATCCTCGCCGGGTCGGCCGACGAGGCGGCGATCGAGACCGCGTTCTCGCTCGCCGAGACGCTCGACGCGACGGTCGTCGATCGCGATCGCGACGTCGACCTGCTGCTCGTCGGGTCGCGCTCTGAGACGCCCGCGGGCCGGGTGACGCTCAGCTCGCGCTCGCAGTACGCGATCGAGGAGGCGACCTCGCCGGTGCTGGTCGTCGCCCGCGGCGCGACGCTGCATTTCGAGACGCTGATCACCGCCTGAGCGCCGTTGGCGGGCCGCTATCGTCCGCCCGCTTGCGAACGCTGGTCATCTCCGATCTCCATCTTGGCGGCCGCGCGCAATACGACGTCCTGCGGCAGCCGGTGCCGCTGGCGCGGCTGCTCGAGGCGCTGGACGGCATCGACCGCCTCGTCCTGCTGGGCGACCTGATCGAGCTGATCACGCGCCACCCCCGCCGCTCGCTGGCCCAGGCGGAGCCGGTCCTGCGCGCGATCGGACAGCGGATGTCCGGTGGCGAGGTGGTGTTGGTGCCCGGAAATCACGACGCGCCCCTGATCCGAGCCTGGGCGCGGGCCGAGGGCGACCGGCTGACGATCGCGGCGCCGGTCGAGCTCGGCGCCAGCCGCGCGCTAGCACGGGTCGCCACGTGGCTCGGTCCGGGGTCTGTCAGGGTCAGCTACCCCGGCGTCTGGCTGTCGCCCGGCGTGTATGCGACCCACGGTCACTACCTGGATCACCACCTGATCCCCGAATCGCCGATCGGACTGCCGCGCGGTCCACTCCGGCCCCAGCCCCGTAGCCCGGCGACTCCGAATGACTACGAGCACGGCCGGATCCGGTCGCACCACACGAGGGACACGTTCGCGGGGCGACCGCTGGCGATGCTCGCGGACGCGACCGCCGACGTGGCGCGGACGGCGGTGCTCGCGCACCTCCCGCGGCTGTTGCGCAGCGCCGGCCTGACACCGGTCTCGGCGGCGATCGTCGATCTTCAGATGCGGCGCGCCGCGCTGCCGGCGATGAGGCGCGTGCTGGAGCTGCTGGGGATCCGGGCCGAGTGGGTGATCTTCGGCCACGTGCACCGGCTCGGGCCGCTCGAGTCAGATCGGCTGCGGCAGTGGCAGACCGACGACGGGCCGAGGCTGCTCAACGCCGGCTCATGGCTCTACGAGCCGGCGCTGATCGACCGCGCGGCGGCGCCGCACCCTTACTGGCCCGGCGGCGCGGTGCTGATCGACTCGGGGTCCGCCCCGCGCGTCGTCAGCCTGCTCGACGAGCTCGACCGAAGTCAGCTGCGGCCGAGCTGAGGATCAGGTGACTGTCGCCGAACTCGTGCCACAGGTAGCTGCGCTCGAGTGCCGCCGTGTAGGACCGCTCCAGCAGCTCGTCGCCGGCGATCGCCGCCAGCATCTCGAGGTGTGAAGCCTGTGGCTCGTGCCAGCCGGTGATCAGGGCATCGACGGCGCGCACGCCGCGCTCGGGACCGATCACGAGGCCGGTCCAGCCCGCGCCCGGCGTCACGATCCCGCCTGGCCGGGCGATCGTCTCGAGCGCGCGTACGACCGTGGTGCCGACGGCGATCACGCGTCCGCCGGCGGCGCGGGTCGAGTTCACGAGCCGCGCGGTGGCCCCGCTGACGCGGTACTGCTCCGCGAATGGCGCCTCGTGTCGCTCGGGCGACGACACGCCGGTGTGGAGCGTGAGCGGCGCGACGGCGACCCCGCGCGCGACCAGCTCCGTGATCAGCCGCGCCGTGAAGGGCCGGCCGGCGCTCGGCATCTCCGCGCTCCCGGGCGCGATCGCGTAAACGTTCTGGTAGGCCGATAGCGGCCATGAACTGCTGACGTAGCCGTAGCGGATCGGCTCGCCGTGGCGGGCGAGGAACTCCTCGAGCGCCACGGCGGCGTCAAACCGCGCCAACAGCAATCGCGAGCCCGACGCGTATGGCGCCACCAGCTCGAGTGACGCGTCGGCGGCGAGCGCGATCGTCTCGCCGGCGCGCCCGCGCGCGGGTCGCGACCCGTCCTCGCTGCGCAGCTCGACCACGCGCCAGCTCTCGTCGAGCTCCGGCGCGCGGGTGGCGAAGTGCACCCGCACCGGACCGCCGTCGCTGCGCCGTCCGGCGACCGCCGCCGGCAGCGTCGCCGAGACGTTGATCACGACCAGGTCGCCGGCCTGCAGGAGCTCCGGCAGACGGTCGAAGCGCGCGTGCACGATCGAGCCGTCGGCGCGATCGGCGACCATCAGCCTGACCGCGTCGCGGTCGACGCCGCGGATCTCCGGCGGCGCCGTTGCCTCGAGCGCGGCCGGCAGCTCGAACGCGAGCGCGCTCACCTCGCCGCCGCCTCGGCGATCAGCTCCGCCGCGCGGTAACGGCCGCTCGGCAGGTCGCCTTCGATCAGCTCGAGCAGGCCGGGGACGCTGTCGTCGGGCGGCGGCCGGTCGGAGATGTCCTCGCCGGGGAACGCTTCCTGATGCATCTGGGTCCGCATGTCGCCGGGGTCGACGGCGTAGATCCGCAGGCCGCGCTGCTCGGCGGCGAAGATCGCGGTCAGCTGGTCCAACGCAGCCTTCGAGGATCCGTAGCCGCCCCATCCGGCGTACGCCTCGAGCGCGGCATCGGAGGTGACGTTGATGACCCGGCCGCCGGCCGGGATCAGCGGCAGCGCCAGTTGGGTGAGCGCCAGCGGCGCCTCGACGTTGACGCGGTAGACGCGCTCGAGCTCCGCGAGTGGGTAGTCCGCGAGCTCGGGCTGCGGGCTCGGACCGAGCGTGCTGGCGTTGTTGACCAGCAGGTCGATCACACCGCCGGCCGCGTCGAGCAGCGCGCCGCGGTGCCACTCGTCGCTGACGTCGCCAGCGATCGCCTGCACCTCGGTGTGGCGACGTAGCTCGTCGGCGGCCCGGTCGAGCGCGTCCGTGCCGCGGGCGTCGATCACGAGCCGCCATTGGCGTTGTGCGAGCGCTCGGGCGAGCGCGAGGCCGAGACCGCGCGAGGCTCCGGTGATGATTGCTGTTCTCATGACCGACACGCTAGAAGCGAGCCAGTCTCGCTTTCCAGCGGTAATTGGTCCTAGGACCTGGGTCCGACGAGCCCGCTCTGGACCGCGAGCAGCGCCGCCTGGGTGCGGTCAGCCACCCCAAGCTTGGCCAGCAGGTGACCGACGTGCGTCTTGACGGTCTTCTCAGAGATCCCGAGCTCGAACGCGATCCGCTTGTTCGAGCGCCCGGCCGCGATCAGCTCGAGCACCTCCTGCTCGCGCCGGGTCAGCCGCTCGGCGTCGACGGGCCGCGGTGAACGTGGTTGCGACAGCCTCCGCAGCAGGCGTCCGGCGACCGTCGGATCGATCATCGCCTCCCCCGCCTGCGCGCCGCGGATCGCCCGCGCCAGCTCCGCCGGTTCGACGTCCTTCAGCAGGTAGCCGTCGGCGCCGGCCTCGATCGCCGGCATCAGCCGCTCGTCGTCGAGGAAGCTGGTCAGCACGATCACCCGGCTGTGCGGTGAGCGCTCGCGCACCGCGCGCATGGCGCCGACGCCGTCGAGCCGCGGCATCACGAGGTCCATCAGGATCACGTCGGGCTCGATCGTCGCTGCCAGCTCCACGGCCTGGACGCCGTCCGCGGCCTCGCCGACGACCTCGATCCCGTCCTGGAGCTCGAGGAACGTGCGCAGCCCCTCGCGGACGACCGCGTGGTCGTCGACGAGCAGCACCGTGATCGGCGCGCCGGTCACCGGCGTGGCACCTCGAGCGTGATCGTCGTGCCGGCGCCAGGGGCCGAGGTCAGCCGCAGCGTCCCGCCCAGCTCACGCGCCCGCTCCTCCATCGAGGTCAGGCCGAGGTGGCGCGAGCGCAGCTCCGGGTCGTCGGGATCGAACCCGACGCCGTCGTCGGCGACCTCGACCGTCAGCTGCTGGCCGCGGCCGTCGAGCCGCACGAGCACGCGCGTTGCGACCGCGTGGCGGACTGCGTTGTGCAGCGCCTCGTCCGCGATCCGCAGCACCTCGAGCTCGCGCCCGCCGTCGGAGTCACCGTCGCCGGTCGGGCGCCCGGGGCAGTCGGCCTGCAGCTCGACCTCGATCCCGTGCACGCGAGACAGCATCTCGATCTCCTTGCGCAGCGCGCCCTCGAGCCCGTCCTGGTCGAGGTCCGCCGGCCGCAGCCCGAGGATCAGCGACCGCAGCTCGGCCAGTGCCTCGCGGGCGAGCTCGCGGACGCGTTCGAGCTGGGCGCGGGCGGCCGTCTCGTCGCGGTCGATCAGGGTCGCGGCGGCGTCGGCGCTCAGATTGAGGCTGAACAGTTTCTGGCTGACGACATCGTGCAACTCGAGCGCCAGCCGGTTGCGCTCCGACAGGATCGACAGCTCGCGACTGCGCTCGTACAGCTGCGCGTTCGTGATCGCGATCGCGGCGTGGGCGGCGAGCAACTCGATCAGCTCCTGGTCGTACTCGTCAAACGACGCCGCCCCCTTCTTATCGGTCAGGTAGAAGGCGCCGATCACCCCGTCGCGGGTCCGGATCGGCACGCCAAGGAACGAGCGCATGTCCGGGTGCTGGCGCGGCCACCAGCCGCGGAAGCGCGGATCGTCGTGGATGTCGTCGGTGCGGTATGCGTCGGTCGCCTCGAGCATCGCTCCGAGCATCCCGTGGGTCCGCGGCAGCGGACCCATCGCCGCCACCAGCCCGTCGCTCATGCCCGCGACCAGAAAGCGCCTGAAGCCGCCGGCGCCGTCCGGGATCCCGAGCGCGGCGTAGCGTGCACTGGCGAGCTCACGGGCGGAGTCCACCAGGCGCTGCAGAACCTCGTCGACAGACAGCTGCGACGCGACCGCCAGGACCGCGTCGCTGACCGCCTTCAGAGCGGGGCTCAGAGACTCCGGCATGCTGAGGACGATAGCTTTGGTGATCGATGCCGCGACTGTTCTTCTGGACCCAGGTAGCGATCGTGTTCTTCGTGGTCGTCGGGATGGTGATCGCAATCACGAAGCTGTCGTAGTGGTCGAGTCCGTTGTCGTCGGGACGGATGGCTCCGAGACGGCGGCGGCCGCGGTGCGCCGGGCGGTGGCGCTCGCGCAGGCGTTCGGGGCCCGTCTGAGCATCGTCAGCGCGTACGAACCGGTGTCCGGGGCAGAGCTCCGCAGCCGCGTGACGCCGGTGGCGACCGATGTCCAGTGGACCGTGCAACCACGCGAGGACGTGCTGTCGCTGCTCGAAGCGGCGGCGGCCGACACTCGCGCGGCCGGCGTCGAGCATGTCGAGACGTTCGCGCGGGTCGGAGACGCGGCCGACGCGATCCTGGACGTCGCCGAGGAGCAGCGCTCGGATCTGATCGTCGTCGGCAACAAGGGAATGACGGGAGCGACGCGGTTCCTGCTCGGTTCGGTGCCGAACAAGATCTCGCATCACGCGCCGTGCTCGGTGCTGATCGTCCGGACGAGCTAGCCAGTAGGCGGCGGCGGGGTCGGAGCGGGTGGGGTCGGCGGCGCCGGCTGTGTCGCGGCGCCCGCGTCGACGAGCCCATAGCCGTACTCCGGGTTCGGCTTGGTCGGACCCAGCTGGACCGCGGTCTGCTCGAGCCGCAGCAGGATCTGATCCGGCGTCGGGTGCGGCCCGATCACCCCGCTCGCGATCACCAATGCCGCCGTCGCCGCGACCTCGGGGGCGGACATCGAGGTGCCGATGTAGTAGTTGGGGTAGCCGAACCTCCCCCACTGCGGCGGATTGACGAGCGTCAGCTGATAGATCGAGGGGAGGTTGCGGTTCGGATCACAGAACGGATCCGACGGCATGCTCGCGTCATCGCCGCCACCGGGCGCGACGAGGTCGAGGCCACTGCCGCCGTTGGAGTAGTCGGCGAGGCACAGGTCCTTGGTCGTCGCGCCAACCGAGATCACGTTGTGCGCCCGGGCCGGGTAGGCAACGACCCTGCTCTGGTCGTTGCCCGAGGCGCCGACGATCGTCACGCCGTGGGCGTGCGCATACTCGATCGCGCCGACGAGCTCGGGAATCTCGGATGCTGAGGTCACCTCGTTGGGGAGGAACTCGAGGCTCAGATTGATCACCTGAGCGCCGTGCTTGACCGCGTAGCGGATCCCCCGTGCGATCGTCGACTCGTCGCCGAGGCCGCCGGCATCGAGCACCCTGATCGGCATGATCGTGGCGCCATACGCCAGCCCGGTGAGCGAGTCGTGATTGTTGGTCGCTTCGGCGACGATGCCGGCGACGAACGTTCCGTGGCCGTTGCGGTCCAGCGGATAGCGGTTGTTGGCGATGAAGTCGTACGGGTCGATGAAGCGGGTGCCACCGAAGTCGGGTGACTTGCGGAACTTGCCCCAGTTGCGGTAGGCGACGCCGGTGTCGAGGATCGCGACGACGACGCCGCGGCCGCCCGGCCGGCGGACGCCGCGCAGGTTGGCCCACGCCTGCGGGGCGTTGACCCCCACCAGCGGCAGGAAGTTCCACTGCATCTGCTCCCAGCCATCGGGAACGTGGGCGCGCCCAGGGTCGTTCGGGTACCAGTCGCCGGTCGCGTGGGCGATGTAGTTCGGTTCCGCGTATGCGACGCCCGGCTCGCGCCTGAGCTTCGCGATCGCCGCCGCGACGCTCTCATGCTTCGGCAGCCGCAGGAGGGTTGAATGCGGGGCCGGCTGCGGGCCGCCGGCGCGGGCGCCCATCCGCAGCTCGAAGTCCGTGGTCACGCGGGCGACCGGCCCGGAGCGGTAGCCGACCAAAACCTCGTGCGCGACGTACTCGCTCTGGGCCGCATCCCTCGGTTGCGCGGCCGCGGCCGCGAGTGCCACGCCCGCGCCGAGCCCGGTTGCGGTTGCAGTTGCGGTTGCGAGCAGCAGGGCGCAGGCCGCAAGCGCGGCTCCGATCAGACGTGGAGCAGATAGCTGATCGCGCATGAGGTTGCTGTGTGCGCCGCCGATCCGGATTGGCTCCGGCAGAGTGTTAAGACATCATCGAGGGGGCAAAAGTTGCCCCCGCGACAAAGTTAGCCGACACCGGTTGCCCGCCCCGCATTTCTTCCCCCGCGACGAGTATTACATGCGCCTCGCCCTGCGCGAGGCTTCGCTGGCCCCCGAGCACGAGGACATTCCAGTCGGGGCGGTGGTCGTCTTCGAGGGAGAGGTGATCGGCGCCGGGCACAACGAGCGCGAACTGCGCGAGGACCCGACCGCGCACGCGGAGACGATCGCTTTGCGCGAGGCGGCGCGTGCGCTCGGCAGCTGGCGGGTGCTCGACTCCGTCCTGTACGTGACGCTCGAGCCGTGCGTGATGTGCGCCGGGGCGATCGTCCTCGCGCGCGTGCCACGGGTCGTGTTCGGCACCACCGACCCGAAGGCGGGCGCCGCCGGCAGCGTGCTCGACGTGCTCGCCGAGCCGCGGCTCAACCACCGCCCGCAGGTGCAGTCCGGACTGCTCGCCGAGGAATGCGCCGACCTATTGCGGGCGTTCTTCTCCTCGCGCCGATGAGTTTCACCTCCCTTTTCCCGCGTATATAACGCGGGTTTTGGGAGGTAGTTGAGCGCCGCGCCTTTGCTCTAACGTAGGCGCCGACCGGAGAGGTGGCAGAGCGGTTGAATGCGCCGGTCTCGAAAACCGGTATGGGCGGTTTCGTCCATCGAGGGTTCGAATCCCTCCCTCTCCGCTGCCAGCCTCGGGGTCGCGAGCTTTGTCGTCGTCGGTCGCTGTCTCGCTCGGATCCATCTCGAGCGCAGTCTCGGCTGGGGTCTCCCGGGTCGTGGGTGTCGGATCGATGAGCTACTGCACATCGGCCCATCGCGCATAGATATGTCGCCTACATGCGGCGTTCGTCGCCGACGACCATCAGCTGCCGCTGCTTGCGCGTTCGCCCCAATACCTGCGCGCACGTCTATCGCGCCCCGTTTCGCCGCACAGCAGACCAACTCCACATTCTGATTCGCACGTTTTCTGGATCGCTTCCAGATTATGTTACGCTTGGTCGGTGATCGCTACGCCGCCGGAATCTGCACGCATGGATGCGCAAGCCGTTGAGCTGGATTCGCAGCGCTTACGATCGGCCGGTTTGCGCGTCACCGCGCCCCGGCTGGCGGTGTTTGCGGCGGTGCGCGCCGGCGACCACCTTACGGTTGAAAACATCGCGGCCTCGGCGCGCGAACGGATCGGTGCGATCTCGATTCAGGCGACGTATGACGTACTTGCGGCGCTGGTCAGGGTCGGGCTAGTGCGCCGGATCGAGCCTGCTGGTAGCCCCGCTCGCTTCGAGACGCGGGTCGATGACAACCATCACCACATCATCTGCCGCAGCTGCGGCACCGCTGTCGACGCTGACTGCGTGTTAGCACATGCGCCTTGCTTGCAGCCGCAGGACAGCTTTGGCTTCGTGATCGACGAAGCCGAGGTCATCTTCTGGGGCGTATGCCCCGCATGCCAGGACTCCCAGTCCAGCGGCGATGAGCGCCGAGCGGAGCACATCTGGAGCGGTCAGGCGTGACCGCGTCTCCTTCGCCCGCCGAGGTCGCGCCGCGCGAGGTGCGGGTACTGGTCGAGGACCGAGAGCTGGCCGAGTCTGTCGATGTCGACAGACGGATCCTCGCCGAGCGATCTTGCCTCGCGAATCTGATCGTGATCCAACGTGGACGCTGGAACGCCGGAAGACTGGCGGACGATACTGCGGCCGGTTTCGGGTTGCTCGTACTCAGGGGCCTGATCAGCGGGCGCGTCGGCCGCCGCGGGGGTTACGGTGCAGAGTTGCTCGGACCTGGTGATCTGCTGCGTCCGCTGCAGCGCCCGTTTGCTCGCGCGCCTGTTCCCTTCGACTCCACTTGGGCGGTCATCGATCCTGCTCGCATCGCTGTGCTTGGACCGCGGTTCGTAGCGCGAGCGGCGCCGTTCCCGGAGGTGGCGACGGCAATCGTTGCGCGCGCACTGCTACGCACCCGGCGCTTGGCCGTGACGATGGCAATCGTGCACCATCCCAGAGTCGACACCCGCCTGCACGTGCTCTTCTGGTCCCTCGCGGGCCGCTGGGGGCGAGTAACACCCGATGGCACGGTCCTCCCCCTACCCATCACGCACGCGCTCTTGGCCGAGATGATCGCCTCCCGGCGACCGACGGTCACCAAAGCCCTCGCTCAACTCGCAGACGGCGGACTCGTCACCCGGCACGGCAGTGGCTGGCTGCTTCGCGGTCAGGCGCCCGGCGAACTGGAAGAGTTCAGCCCGTCCGATTAGAGGTAAGCGTACTGACACACTCGATAGAACTTCGTAACCTTTCTCGGCTACGGTGGTCGCATGAACACTAACTCACCTCACACCACCAGAAGCACGAGCAGTAACCCACCCCGCGTCGCCAGCCGCCTGCGTGAACGTCATATCGGAACGGTATCCCCGACTCCCGTAGTTCAACGGCCCGCGCATGTTGGTCGCTTCGACACTGGGATGGCGACCTACCCCGACAAGACACTCGACCGCGTCGGGCGTTTCGACACCGGGATGGCAACACACCCCGAAATGACACTCGACCGCATCGGGCGCTTCGACACCGGGATGGCGACACATCCCGACAAGACACTCGACCGCATCGGGCGCTTCGACGGTGGGATGTCACAGCGCAGCAGCAGGCCCGAGGTTAGAGGCCCGCTCGAGGATGGTGTCTTCGACGACGTCCTAGCGGCGTAAGGCGACACCGTTAAGGCCGCCCAGGCTGTCGGGTAAATGTCGGGTAGGGTGACAGCTTGGGCGGCTGAGCGTAGGGGATCGTCCCCGAGACTCCGCCGAGGCCGTGGCGTCTGGGCGGGTTCTCTAGGGGTTATACGCGCGAAGCCTGACCTTGCATCGCACGCGACGATCGGGGCTGCGCGCGGCTTACGGCGGGCGCGCCTTGTGAAGCCAAGGGCAGTAGCAGCGCCGCGATGAGGATCATCAGCGGGGCGGTGCCGATGTCAGTCGCCTGGCCAGTCAACAGCCCGCCGAGCCCCTCGGCCACGAACCAGAACACAGCCGAGATTGCGATCGAGGCAAACAACGCGATCCGCGTGCCACGTACCCACAGAACACTCAGTCCGATCTCGGCCGACGCGACGGCGAGCACGAGGGTGATCGTCATGCCCGAACCCCCGACGGCACTGGCGGCGGCGGAGTGCAGGCTCGACAGCCAGCTCGCGCCCGACGGCGCGGAGTCAAACACGCTGCGTAGCGCATCGGCACCGGCGTTGGACGGGACCAGCCACAGGATGGCGGCACCGAGCCAGAGCGCCGCCCACGCCGCGCGTGCGCCGAGTTCGCCGAGCAGACCAAAGCTGGATTCGGCCCCGTCCGAGCCCGCCGAGCGCGGCCAAACGAGCAGGCCGGCGATGATGTACATCGGTGCCGTGTTGATGATTCCCGTCAGCGGGGTCGGCGCGGTGCCAGTGAACAGGCCGCCGAGACCCTCTCCGGTGAACCAGATGTTCAGAGCCCACGCGAACGACACGAGCAGCGCCGGTTTGACGGTCCGGCGCACGAGCAGGCCGATGCCGATCGAGGCCTCCGCGAGCGCAGCGAACACTGTGACGATTCCCTGGTGAGGTTGGATGAGACCGGCGATCCAGGTGATCGGATCGCCGATTAGCGCCGGTTGACCGGCCGCGTTCGGGGCGATGACCCCGCTCGCGAAGTGGCCAAAGAAGTACGGCTGAAGTTGGAGCAGACCATCGACGAACCAGAACAAGCCGAGGACGATCTGTCCAAGACGTGTCGGCGAGTCAACGAAGGACGCAAGGGTGCGTGCATGCGCGACCGTCGATCGATCGGCGCTGCTTGGTGTCCGAGGCATCGGGGTTACCTTCCGTTACGAGCGTTGGCGTTCTTTACAGCCCAGACGCCGTGACGGCCCGGACCTTCCCACTCGCGCCCAAAATCTCCTACATCGCGTCGTACGGCGATACGTAGCAGAGTCCGGTACGTCGCGGTCTATTGAGCGCAGGCCCGCTGCGCAGCCCGATGCGTTTGTTGACTTGCACCGTCGCCACGAACCGGCGATGGCTGGGTCTCTACAGCGACAGAGCGTGGAGCTCGGGTCAGATCTCACGCAGGAGGCCTCTTCGGCGGGCCGAGCGATGTCGGGGCGACGAGTCCAACCGATGAGGCGCGGGCTAGGTCGAATGCCCCCGTAACGGTCGGCTCGCGGACGCACTTTGACCGCCGCTGTACTCCCCCAGGAGCAGGAGTCAAGCTTGACGTGCGTCCTTCCGACCTAGAGCACGTGGGGCTCGCTCTGAGGCATGGCGGTGTGAGGTGGACAACCCGTAGCCGCTGTAGTTGCCGGTGTGAGCGCGCTCATGCGGCGCCGGAGGTTTGGTCGGCGGCGCGGATCTCGACCGCGCCGAGACTCGCTCGCCGTGCGGCGACGGAGTCGCTGAGCGCGTCGAGCCACGTATCCGGCTTCGCCACGCCGCGATACACGATCAGCACAGTGGCCGGCATCGTCGTCGCGAGCACGTCGAGCACATCGGGGAAGTCAGCGAGCAGGCGGTGACGGACGGCGGGAACGTCGGCCGCGACCGAGAGGCCCGGGATCGTGATCTCGTAGAGCTTGTGCATCGCTACCTCTCTGCCGCAGGGACGACAGGCCCTTGCTTGGCTGGACCCCCGACTGGCTTCGCCGGAGGTGCCTCATGCGCTAGCAACCGGCGCGAGTACACGAGGAACAACGTGAGCATCACGATCGCCGCGGAGTCGGCTGCGATCGTGAGCACGATCACGAATCGGTAGCCGTGTTCCATGAAGCCGAAGAGTGCCGCGTGCTCGCTGATCAGCAGAGCGACGAGCGATCCTGCCGCGACGCCTAAGCCGGCCAGCGCCGCCAACTGGTCGAGCAGCTTGCCGAGCCGACCGAGCCGAGGTCTGACCGGCACGATGAGAAACAGTCCGAGCGCCGTCCCGGCGACGAAGTTCAGCAGGAACAGGGGCCCGATCGTCGGGATGCTGGAGTAGAACGCGTAGCGGTACTGCTGGTAGTGAACCCCGCCGATCACCAGCAGGGCGACGGCGCCGAGCGTCCGTGTGGCCGTCACAGACCGGGTGCGAGTTTGCTCAGCCATTGTGGATCTCCGCGCCGTTGGCCGTCAGTACGTACCATGGGGCCCCGAACTGGTTGATGGCCTGGCCAGTGGTCTCGCCGGGCTTGGTATCGCCGGCGAAGTAGTACAGCGGGTGGCCGTCGTAGGTCACCTCAGTGGTGCCGTCAGTTCGCTTCGTCGTTCTGAGCAGCGAGGCGCGGACCCCAGCGCCTGGCTTCGGGGCGCCGGAAACGGTGAGCGGCGGCCAGAGGCTCGCGCACGCCCCGTAGCACGTGCTCATGGTCGTCTTGTCGGCCACGAAGTCGTAGAGCGTGCGGCCGTGGCTGTCGACGAGGATCTTGCCGAATTTGGAGGAAGCAAGCTCGACCGTCGGGGTGTTGCCGCCGGCCGTTTTCACGGCGGCCTTGGATTGACTGGCGGATCCGCCGGAACCGCCGCAGCCGGCTATCACTACAGCTGCGGCTAACGGGGCAAGGGCAAATAGCGCAGGCTTTTTCATTGGGTAGTCCTTCGTATTGGTGTGTGGATGGTGCGAGCCCTCAGCGTTGAGGGTTGTAGATCCGATGACGCCCATGGCGCCAAGAACTTCCCGTGGTCCTCCACAAACTACGATCCGCCATAGTAGGCAACCGGCGAGGTTTGGAAAGAGCCATAGCTCTATCCTACTACATGCACTCGTAGTTGTGAAGTCAATCTACGCGTCGCTGTAGTAGACGATGAAGACCACAGCTGAATGCGGGCGCCGTGGCAAGGCTTCTGATGTTTGGCCTCTATCGTTTTCGGCCGATGTGTCAGCGCGCGTGCCAGGTCAGTGGACCGCGGTCCGAACACTGGCGGCAAGGTGACCATCCGTCGAGCTCGCTTGTCGACTTTGGCCTCGGGTCGTCAGTATCCGTAGCCGCCCGCGGGGGCCGCAGGGGCGGGCTGTGATTTGCTGGCGGCGCTCGTGACCGCGTTGCCGTTTGGCCCGAGGACGTACCAGAGGGCGCCGAACTCATCCAGCCGCTGGCCGCGAATGCTGCCAGGCTTGGAATCGCCCACGTAGTAATAGAGGGGGTGGCCGTTGTAAGTCACCTGCCGGACACCGTGCGGAGTGGTAATTGTCCCGATCTTGGCTGCCCGTGCTCCACTCTCGGCTTTCACGGTGCTCGCGGAGGTGAACCGCGGCCAGACCGCGAGACCGGCGTGGGAGAGTCTGCTGACATTGGCTTTGTCGCCCTCGAACAGGTAGAGCGTGCGGCCGTTGGCGTCAACGAGGGTCTTGCCCAGCGAGGTGCTGCGGACTCCGAGGGCGGACCCCGGAGCAGCGGTTTGCATCGGGCGGGTCTTGGCGCTGCCGCCGCCAACGGCCAGGACGATCACCGCGATGAGAGCGATAACGATTGCGAGGCCGGCGGAGGTTAGGTATTTGATGTTCATGAGCGACTACTCCTTGATGGTGGGATTCCTGACCCTGACTGGAGGCGCTGGTTAGAGCGTGTAATGGTCAAGGTCTAAAGGAGAAGACGCCGTTGACAACTGATCCTTCCCGAATCTACGACCCGGCGTAGTGGTTCGTACCGTGCACGCCCGGGAGACTCACGGTCGGATGGGACCGGTCGCCGCGCAGGCCTGGCCCTCAGTTGGCGAGGGATGTGGCCGCGGCTAATCCGTTGTCGCTGTCAAGAGATCCGCCGCGGCGCGACGTTTCGCGACTGCTGGATCGACGAACGGCGCGCGGCGCCGACGAATGCGAAATCGCAGGTGTGCCGGCGTGCTGCACGTGCATCCGATGGCGCCGAGCACCGCAGGTAGGGAGAGGGAGATGCCGCGGTACAAAAGTACGGCTGCGGCTGCCGGGGCGGCCGGCGCGCCGTACAGCACCAGGGCTCCGATCAGGCCCCCGTCGACCGCGCCGATGCCGGCGGGGAGCGGGAGGGCGCCCGCGAGCGACCCGACCAGGTATCCCATCACGACAACGCCGAGCGGAGGCACTCGGCCGTACGCGTGAAACGCGGCCCACAGCACAGCGTTGTCAAAGGCGTAGTAGGCGAACGCACCACCGAGCTTCCAGTTGCCGGCGGTGATCAGCCTGCGCGCTTCGCGGACGCCGTCGCTGATCGCCGTGGCCGGCTTTGCGAGCGTGCGGGAGAACAGCATCCGGCGCGGTGGCGGTGGTGGTTGGTGGCTGCAGGAGCGCCCAATGAGCCACGTGGCGGCGAGCCCCCCGACCGCGATCAGCGCTGGGAGGATCGTCAGCGCCGTTTGGTGCTGGCCACTTGCCAGCCCGAGCCCGAGCAGGGTTCCGAGCGCTGCGATCGCGATCGCGGCTGGTGCGTTGGTGAGAATCACGAACGTGATCGTGGAGCGGGTGAGCTGGGAGATCGAGGGCTTCTCGGTGCTGGTCGACCAGGCGCCCATCGTTGGCCCGATCAGTCCCCCGCCTGGGAGGATGGTGCTCGCTCCCAGCGCCCGTAGGGCCGCCGGGGCGCTTGCCCGCCAGCTGATCGGCGTGGCGAACACCAGCTTGAACAAGACGACGAACCCGACTGCCGAAAGCAGCTCTAAAGCGCCGGCGATCACGATCCAGTTGCCACAACCCCGAACCAATCGCGCGGGGACACCGGCCAGCGCCGGGACGGCGAGAAATGCGACTGCGGCGGAGGCGACCAGCAGCGCGCTCCACAGCGGCCAGCGATGCGACGGCCGATCCGTCACTGTCGCCGCATCGGCGCTCTCGCCGGGCATCGGGCGACTGCTACGGGCGCGACCCGGCCGCCTCGACCGGTCGGGAGGCGGTCGCGGAACGATGGCGCTTGTCGCGATTGTGGGTTAGCGTCGAAACGCTGATTCCGGCTGCGCGCGCGCCGATGACGCTGAGCAGGAGTCCGGCGGTCAGTTCGCTCAGCCAGGCTGAGTGGTTGGTCGCGTAGCCGAGCAGCCATGGGCTGGCGGCGAGCCAGAGGCCGGCTGCGACGACTACGAACGCGGCCGGTCGGAGAACGACGAACAGAAGCGTCAGCGGTCCGAACGCGAAGATGAAAAAGACGTGACTCGCGACAGCGGAGCCGTTGCTGGCGTAGCCCCAGATCCAGGGGCCAAGCGCGACCCAGAGCATCAGGGCGCCGGCCGCGAGATTGAGTCTGTGGAGTCCGAGCGTTGAGAGTTTCATTCGGTTACCTCGGGTGATTGACGAGCGAAGAGGACGTAGAGCAGGTAGAAGGCCGGGAGCACCGCGATCACGACGGCGGCGCCGGCGATCGCGAGTGCGGTCAGCGCCGGCGCGGTTGCAGCCGCGGTATGGATCGTCAGGCGGGTTCCGATCAGCCGCGGGGACTGGGCGATGAGCCAGCCCCAGACAATCGCGCCGGCCGCCAGCGCCGTGGCGCAGCGCGCGACGAGATAGCGCCGTCGCGCGAGCGCAAACAGCGAGACGAGCGTGGCCAGCAATCCGATCACGAGCAGCGGCAGGGCGGTGGTGCTGAGGTTGTTCCACAGCGCTGGGGCCTTCCCGGCGGCTACGAGCAGCGAAAGCACGCTCAGGGCGAGCAGCCCGATGCGCGTCTGCAGGCCACGTCGGCGGAAGCGCTCCGCGAGCCGCGGCTGCCCGCCGCGCTCGAGCCTGTTAGCGCTGAAGCTCGCCGCTAGGTGTGCGCAAAGAGCGACCGCGAGCAGCCCGACGCTGACCGCGAACAGGCCCGTCCAAGGGAGCGACGAGATGGTGGCCGCGCCACGGTGCGAGCTCGAGACCTGCGCGAGCGCCGCGGCAGAGGCGCCGAACAGAAACGGCGCCGCGACGCTCGCGAGTCCGAACACCAGACCTAGCAAGCCGGCGCTGCGGACGCCATCGCCGCTCGCCTCCGCGCGCAACGCGAAGGCGACACCGCGCACGACGATCGCCATCACGGCGAGGGTGAACGGCACAAGGAGGGCCGTGCCGAGGGCCGCAAATCCTGTCGGGAAGGCTGAGAACGTGATCGTGATCGCGAAGATCAGCCAGACGTGGTTTGCCTCCCACAACGGTCCGATCGTGCCCGCGCTCGCGCTGCGTTCCTCCGCGCGCTCGCCGGCTCGATCATCTCCCTGATGTCGGCTCCGATCGCCGGCAGCCAGAATCGCGTCCTCGCTCCGGACGAATCCGAGGCCGGGCGCTCTCGGCGGCCATGACCCCACTCAGGACATCCTCGGATAGGGCGCGGAGCCAAGAACTCAGGCGTGCCGGTCGACACCCGCCGCACGCCCCACACCGTGAGCGCGCTCAGCGCGATATAGAGCAGCGTGAACCCGGTGAACGTGGCCCCCAATCCGGGCGTGGTTGTGATCGCGCTCGAGGTTCGAAACACTCCGTAGACGACCCATGGTTGGCGTCCGAACTCGCTCACCAGCCAGCCGAGCTCGTTGGCCAGGAACGCCAGCGGCCCGGCGGCGGCCAGCGCCATCAGTGTGATCTGGTCTTCCGGACCGGGGCCTTGGCGCCGGCGACGCAGCCAGTACCAGAGGCTCAGAAGCACCAGCCCAGTGCCGATGCCGACCATCCCGATGAACGCCAGCCGCGTCGGCCCCGCCAAGGGCGTGCGATCTGCCTTCGGGAACGTGTCCAGCCCTCGCACGGGCGCGTTGGGCTTGTCGTAGGCCAGCAGGCTGAGCAGGTTCGGGACCTTCACGTTCAACACCGTGGTGGCGTGGCCCGGTAGCGGGATCCCGCCAACGTTCAGGCCGGCACCCGTCTCGGTATGGGTGACGCCCTCAATCGCGGCAAGCGTCGCCGGCTGGTGCTGGGCGACGGTCCGACCGAGGAGGTCGCCGACTCCCATCTGCAGCGGGGCGATGATCGCTGCCAGCGCGAGGGAGACCGTTATCGCCTTGCGGTGATAGGAGTCGCGGCGGCCACGCAGCATCCCGACCGCGTAGACGGCGGCGACGCCGAATGTGGTCGCGAGGTACGCACCTAGCACCATGTGAGATGTTTCGGTCGCCCAGGCGGGGTTAAACATCGCCGCCAGGACGTTGACGTGCGTCACGCGACCGTGCACGAGCTGGAACCCACGTGGCACGTTCATCCAAGCGTTGGCGGTGACGATGAAGAATGCTGACGCCGCCGAGGAGACCGCGATCGGAAACCCGGACAGCCAGTGCAGGCGTGGCGAGAGACGATCCCACCCGTACAGATAGATGCCGACGAAGATCGCTTCGATGAAGAACGCCGCACCCTCGAGCGAGAACGGCAGGCCGATGATGCCTCCGGCAAAGGCCATGAACCGCGGCCACAGCAGCCCCAGCTCGAAGCTGATGATCGTTCCCGACGCCGCCCCGACCGCGAACAAGATCGCGAACACCTTCGACCAGCGACGCGCCAGAGCGCGCCAGGCCGGGTCGCCGGTCCGCAGATGCATCCCTTCCGCAATCAGCATCATCAGCGGCAACCCAACGCCGAGCACCGCGAAGAACAGGTGAAAGCTCAGCGAGGTCCCCATCTGCGCACGACCAGCTGTCAAATGACCGACCGCGCCAAACGCGAGAGAGGACATCATCGCGCCATGAAAGTGTCGGCTAAAACAAAGCTGCGTCTCATTGGCAGTTCTCCGATACGACCGAGAGATTTGCGGTATTGGGGGTCGGATCGACGCGATCCACGACGCAGCGTAGCAGATCACGCGGCTGACTACTACAAGCCATCGGAGATCAATCGGCTCGCACGTTTTGCCCGGGCGCAATGGACGTGCCGCGCTCTAGACCGAGGCTTCGGGTCGCAGCCCGGGATACGAGAGGCAGCTGGCGCTCGCTGGGAGCGCCCAGGGTCGTGTGTCTAGGCCTTGCGCGCCAAGCGCTGGAGAGCGCGGCGACGTGCTGGGTCGAGGCTGGCCATCTGTTGGGCGAAGTTGCTTAGCGCCACGTCGCCGTACTGCGCGACGAGGTCCTCGACTTGCGCGCGCGCCCGCAGCGCTTCGTACTGCTCGCGGTCCTGACTGGGTGCATAAAAGTCGGTCTTGCCCTCGCGCCGGCGGACGAGCATCCCCTTCTTGTGCAACCGGGCCATGATCGTCATGTAGGTGGTGTACGCACGCTTCTTGCTAGTGCGGTTATTCAGCGCATCCATGACCGCTCGCACGGGCGCCTCCCCCGATCTCCAGAGCTCCTCCATGACCTCGGTCTCGAGCTCGTGCAGCGGGGGCGGGACAGAATCGGGCGGTGCCGTCTTGGCTCTTCGCGCGGGCATCTACGACGGAGTGTAGCAATCGTCGATGCGAATAGAAGAACTTAGTCGGTGGGGCGCGACCGCCCGGCATCAGGTACTACTGTGCGTCGTACAAGCTATGCCGACCAAGGTCTGACTACCCGACGTGCGAGTTATGAATTTCAAGCAAACCCGCGCTGTGCGGCCGAGCCGGCTCGCGTCATACCTGCTGCGCCGATGCGGCCGCGCTGGAGAGGCGGTGCCAGTTGACCGGCTTGGAAGCTTGTGCTTTGGCCCGTTGGACAAGTCCGACCAGCTCGCTCTGAAAGATTTCGTCGCCGGGAAGGAGCCTTCTGCGTATGGACGGACGGTTCAGCGGCCCAATCGTGAGCGGACCGACCGCCTTGGCTAAGCAGTCAGACGAGTCAGGTTCAGGCGTGAGTGGTCTACGATTGTGGGTAGGAGATGACGACATCGACGCTCAGGCAGCAGGCCAGCGAGTCGACCCCGACGACGGCAGCCGGGTCAAGCTTCGGCCAGGATCGAGCAGCCGCAACCGCTCCAGAGTCCGGTATCGGTCAGGACAGGCCCGCTGCGACCGCCGCCGCTCGGGTCTCCCGTGCCAGCCTCGTGCTGGGAGGACTAGGGCTGGCGTCGGCGATCTTCGTCGTCGCCAGGCTGGTTGAGTCTTGGCGGGTCACGTCACAGGCGGCCTCGCACCAGATCTCGATCTTCGGCCAGAAACTCAGCTACCCGGCGGCCAACGTCGATGCGATCGTGATCGCGTTCCTAGCGGGACTGGGATTGATCGTCACCGTGCGAGCTCTGACCGGCGCGCTGCGGGAGCTTCAAGCCTCCAGACGCTTTCATCGACTTCTCTCCGAGGAGCAACCACAGGCTTTGCACGGGGCGCTGCTGATCGCCGACGCGCAGCCGAGAGCGTTCTGCGCCGGCCTGCTCCGACCGCGCGTATATGTCTCGACAGGCGCGCTGGCGCTTCTCGATGATGCCGCCTTGCAAGCTGTTCTGGCACACGAACGCCACCACGCACGCCGCCACGACCCCCTGCGACTCGCCGCCGGCCGCGTCCTCGCCCGGGCGCTGTTCTTCCTCCCCGAGCTCGGCGACCTCGTCGAACGTCAGCAGGCACTGGCCGAGCTGAGCGCGGATGAGAGTGCGGTCAACGACATGCCCGCTAATCGATCTGCCCTCGCCCGCGCGATGCTCAGCTTTTCCGACACACAAGCGGACGGTCGTTCGACCGGGATCGACACCGCCTTCGTCGACTACCTGCTCTGCGATCCGCCCCGCTGGCGTTTTCCGGCCCTCGTGTGCCTTGCGGCTGCCTCTGTCCTCGTCCTCTTGGTCACGGTCGCCGTGCTTGCCGGGCACGTAGCCAGCGGCTCGGCCACGCTCGCGCTCCCCTTCCTATCCCATCAGCCCTGCATCCTCGTTCTCGCCGCCATCCCAGCTGTCCTGGGAGTCCTCGTGACGAACTACCGTCGCCGCCTTCGGCTCCCGCCGGCACCCGGCGCTGCGCCGCGTCCCAAGCTGCTCGACTGAGGTCAGGCGCCGCGAGCGCGGCCGAAACAGCCAAGCCCCGCACCGTCAATCCAGTCGGGGAACTTTTTCGCGTTGCGGGCGTCTACCTGAACTGAGAGTGATCTACGATCATGCGTCGTAGATCACTCGCCTTCGAGTGTTGCCTATCGGTGGAGCGATCATCATGAAACTGAAGAAGTTCTCGCGAGGTGCCGCGAATTACTCGCAGCGGAGCGATGAGGTGGCGGACGGTTATGCGACCTGGCAGGAGGAGAGCGGTGCGGTGGCCGAGTCGTATCGAAGCTGGAACTGCGCCGACCGTGCCGACCGCTGGCTGGCGTATGCGGCGCACCTCGCGGCCCTCGACCGCGAGGAGCGCGCGGCTTCCGTGTACCCCGACCTCGTCGAGCACGTTCAGGCGACGTAGTCGGGGGACGGCCGCGTCCATCACGGGGGAGTGATTACACGCTTTACCCGCTGCTGCGGAACGAAAACGAGCTGGGGTACCTACTCCGGGGATTGCGTAACACCAAGACCCACCGTAACGCGCCGCCTAGCGCCGGCTCCGCACAGCGCCGCTAGATGAGACTGATCCCAGCTGCCGACCCGCCAGACCGCCGCGTTCGACGGACGCGAAGTTTTGACGGCGGTCGTCTCGCACCGAAGCGCTACCGTGACGCCGTGGTGGCCGTCGATATCGAGAGCCCGGTAACCCGGCGCTGTTATCCGTTCAACCCGATGGATCGGTCCAGGTTTATGCCCGCTCTGCTCCTGCTCTCCGATCGGTCGGCGCCAGGCGAGCGCCGCGTTGCAGCGCGCAGTCGTCGGCTGAGGATCGCTTCGCTCACCCCCTCGAGCCATCGGTCGACGTCGGCATCCCCTTCGTAGGCGATTAGCAGCGTCTCGGTCATGGTCGTCGCCAGGACTTCTATGCCTTTGGCAAAGTCGTCGAGCAGACGGTCATGGACCGCTGCCCAGTCAGACTTCACCTGGAGTCCACGGACGGTGAGCATGTACAGCTGCGGCATCTCTTCATCGGTCTCCGCGAGGGTCGTTGGCGTTCCGCCGCATACGGCTCTCCGTAGTACTTGCTTCTTGGTGCTAAAGACACCGCCCCGCTTCAAAACTTTCTGACCTATCCAAATAAGCTACGAGCGGGCGTAGTAGGCCGACCGGGCCGTAGCCGCACACGTGGCACTGCCAGCTGCCCGATCGACGGTCGGTGACGCGCGCCCGAAGGGGACGACGGTCGGTCGCCCGTGCGTCCGGTGGGCACCGGTTGCGCTGTCTACGATGGCATGTAGTAGACTCTTAGGACGGCTTGCTGTGCTTCCTGGGTAAGGGTATGTCAGCTACAAATGAAACGATCCTGCTGACGGGTGCGACTGGTTACATCGGTGGGCGTTTGCTGCGTCGCCTCGAAGCGACAGACCGGCATCCGCGCTGCCTGACGCGCCGGCCCGAGGCGCTGCTCGGCCAGGTCGCCCCGGCCACGCAGACCGTGGCGGGTGACCTGCTTGACCCGGAGTCGCTCGCGGTCGCGATGCGCGGCGTGCGCACCGCCTACTACCTGGTTCACTCGATGCGCGCATCGAGCGACTTCAAGGAGCTCGACCATCGCGCGGCAGCCAACTTCGCGAGTGCCGCTCGAGCGGCCGGCGTGGCCCGGATCATCTACCTGGGAGGCCTCGGATCTGACGATGATCTGTCCGAGCATCTCGCGAGCCGTCACGAGGTCGGGCGGATCCTACGCACCTCTGGGGTGACGACGATCGAGCTGCGGGCCTCGATCGTGATCGGTGCCGGCAGCGCATCGTTCGACATGGTCCGCGAGCTCGTCGAACGCTTTCCCGCGATTCCCGCGCCGCGCTGGCTCGGGACCGCTTCCCAGCCGATCGCGGTTGAGGACGTGATCGAGTATCTCGTTGCCGCAAGCACGCTCAAGCTCGCGACGAGCGCGGTATTCGAAATCGGTGGCGGTGAGCAGACGAGCTACGCAGAGGTGATGCGCGAGTACGCGCGCCAGCGGAACCTACGCAGGCCGATGATCCGCTTGCCGCTGATCAACACCCGTTCCTCACGCATCTTTCTCGGCTTGCTGACGCCGGGGTACGCGCGGATTGGCGCCGCGATGGTCGACAGCCTCCGGAACGAGACGGTCGTTCGTGATCCGGCAGCCCGTGCCCACTTCCCCGTCAAGCCGTGCGGCCTCAGCGAGGCGATCGAGCGTGCGCTTGTCGTGGAGGATCAGCAGTTCGCGCAGACGCGTTGGTCGCAGACGCTCGCCCCAACGTCGACGTCTCGACTGGGCGGCATCCGGTTCGGGCGGCGCCGGGTGAGCTCACGCGTGGTGCGCGTGAACCGGCATCCGAATCTCGCATTTGCCGCGATCCAGCGAATCGGCGGCACGACCGGTTGGTACGCGGTCGACTGGTTTTGGAGGCTGCGTGGATTGATTGACCAGCTGCGCGGCGGTGTCGGGCTGCGGCGCGGGCGCCACCACCCGTGCGACCTCCGGGTCGGCGACCCGGTCGACTTCTGGCGAGTCGAGCAACTCGAGCCCGGATCGCGGCTGCTGCTAGTCGCGGAGATGAGGATTCCCGGACGGCTCTGGCTGGACTTCGACGTACAGCCCGATGCCGACGGCTCGCAGATCCGACAGACCACGATCTTCGACCCGGCTGGATGGCGCGGCCTCGCTTACTGGTACCTGCTCTACCCGTTGCATCACAGGATCTTCGCAACGATGCTGCAGGGTCTCCGACGGGCTACGCTCGCCGGTCCTGACGGCAGCTCATAGGCGCTTGGGACGGCCTACACCTGTGCGATCTCCGCGATCAGGCGCCGATAGCTTGCAGCGGCAAGCTCCTCACGGTCTAGCGCCGCTAAGTACGCGCTGAACGCGAGTGCCCGGTCGCTGCTTTCGGCACGGCTCCAGTTCTCGTATGACGATTCGACCGCGGCACACTCCTCCCGCCAGCTCACGTAGTGCTCGATCAGCGCATCGACCAGATGGATGAGGCGTGCGTGCCCCGATGGCGACGCGCCACGACCCTTTCGCTGCGCACTCGCGACGCTCAATGCGAGATTGTTCGTCGATCGCTCGCTTCGGGTCCGATCATCCCCGGAGTTAGCTCGTCGTTCTCGCATAGTGCTCAGGCTCAGGCGGGGGCAGCGCCGGCCCCGGCGTAGTTGGAGGGCAGTACGCGCCGGCTACCGACGATCGCCAACAGCGTGAAGACAATCGCGCTCGACACGCACCAGGAGCAGATTGCGTGGATCGTGAACAGCTCGCGGTAGGTGAGATAGACGCTGAAGGCGAACGCGATCAACGTCAGCGCGTAGCCTGTGAGCAGCGGCCGCTCGCCGGGTAGACGCAACGAGACGAAGATCACCACGTAGCTGATCAGGCCGAGCGCCGCGACGGGAATCCCGAGCAGGGTCGCGTAGGCGGAGGTCTGGACGGTCTCGCAGCCGTGCGAGATGCCGCATACCGGTTGCAGACCTGCATAGTGCACGTAGGTCAGGTAGCCGGCGATCCCGATCCCGGCGGCACACAGCATTTGGCTGACGCCCCGCAGACCCCTGTCGCTCATCGTGAACCTCGGAGCAGTGAGTTGAAGGCCGCCGCGAACGGCGCCGATGTCAGGGTCGGCGGCTGAAACTGGCGCAGCGGGCCTCCAGCCTTCCCGATCAGGAAGGAGGGCGTTGCGTTGACCCCGTCGTCGGTTGCCACGTTGTTCGCTTGCGTGAGCGCCGCGTCCGCAGATGGCGCCGCGCTCGCGTTGAACGCCGCGGGCACATTCAGGCCCGGCACGGCATTGAGCAGGCGCCGTAGGTAGCTCGGGGTCACGTAGCCGCTGTTCTCCTCGCCCTGGTTGAGGTACATCAGGTCGATGAAGTTCCAGAGCCGGTCCTGCTGAGCGGCCGCCGCTGCAGCGCGGCCGGCGGCAACGGAGCCCGGGCCGATGAATGACAGGTTCTCGAACTGCATGCTGACCTTCCCGGTGCGGACGTAGTCATGAACCAGCGCCGGTAGCGCCTGCACGCTGTACTCGTCGCAGTAGGGACATTGAAGGTCAGCGAACTCGACCACCCGTACCGGCGCGTTGGCGTTGCCGAGGACCGTCCCGTGCTGCGGAATACCAGCGAACAGACTGGTCGAAAACACAGCGCCGTTGAGTCTGCCCCCGGTCGCAGCATTGGTGCGTCCGCCGGCGCTCGAGACGGCGATCGTCGCCACGACCACGACTAGGACTGCCGCCAGGATGCCACCGAGCGCCTGCAGACGCCTACGTTTCGCGGCCGCGGAGCGCGCCTGTGCGTCCTGCGCGAGACGAGCTTCCCGTGCGGCGGTTTTGCGCCTCAGGCGTGCCCCCATCACGCGCTGCCGCAAGGCCGGAAATGACGGATAGCAAAGCGTTGCTCGCCTGTGGTGACCACAAGAACAGATACTACTACACAGGATCGTACGTCGTGGCTAGTAGATTATGTGGCGACGTGGCGCTCCGCCCGTCCAGTCCCGGCGATCGTGTCCAGCAATCCGGTCTCGACGTCCTACACCAAGACCAGCACTCGAGCGACTCGCCTACTCGGCATGGCGGTTTCGTCCATCGAGGGCTCGAATCGCTCCCTCTCCGCTGCTCTCACCCCAACCGGGTGATGACGGCGATCCGTTACGCGGTTCAGTAGGGCGATGACCGATGGATCGTCGCGGGCGACGCGCTGAGCACCTGACCGAGATGGAGTCGAGTTCGATTGCCCGTCGGGCCGACCGCTGGTTCGACCGGCGCACGGGGCGAAGGGGCCTGCGCCCGCGCGACGCGGCGTGGCTGATCGCCGGTTTCTGGGCGCTCGCGGTGATCGTCTTCGGGGTCGTCGAGCGGCTCGTCGACCCGAAGACGTTTCACAGCGTGTGGCTCGGGATGTGGTGGGCGATCGAGACGGTCACGACCGTCGGCTATGGCGACATCGTGCCCGATCAGACGATCGGCAAGGTCATCGCGTCGTTCTTGATGCTCGGCGGGCTGTCGCTGCTGTCGGTGATCACGGCCGCGATCACGAGCGGCTTCGTGGCTCGCGCCCAGGCCCGGGAGCGAGCGCTGGGACAGGATCCGGTCGTGCAGAAGCTCGATCAGCTCGCGACCCAGATGCAGGCGCTGACCGCGCAACTCGAGAAGCTGCAACCGCAGGCCGGCGCCGACGACGAGGGCCAGTAGGATCGAGCGATCCTTACGTCCTCCTTATAGGTTGCCGACGCCGTTGCGACGCCTGGAGGACAGGATCAAACGCCGATGCGGGTTCTGGTTATCGAGGACGATGATGCGGTGCGGTCGGCGGTCCGGCGCGCGCTGCTGCTTGGCGGTTACGAGGTCCTGCTGGCGCCGGACGGGCAGGACGGCCTGTTCCAGGCGCAGACGGCGGTGCCCGACGCGATCATCCTCGACCTCGGTCTGCCGGACATCGACGGCATGGAGGTCTGCCGGCGACTGCGAAGCGCCGGTGACCGCACGCCGATCCTAATGCTGACGGCCCGCGACGCGGTCGAGGATCGCGTCGACGGGCTCGAGGCGGGCGCCGACGACTACCTCGTAAAGCCCTATGACGTCCGCGAGCTTCAGGCGCGTCTGAAGGCGATCATGCGCCGTCACATCGAGGGTGCGGACGGCCGCTCGCTGCGGTTCGAGGAGCTCGAGCTGGACGCCGACGCGCACGCGGCGAGGATCGGCGACCGGAGCATCGAGCTGACGCGGACCGAGTACCAGCTGCTCGAGCTGCTGATGCTCAACCCGCGCCGCGTACTGACTTCGGAGCTGATCTACGACCGGATCTGGGGCTATGACTTCAACCTCGCCGGCAACGCGCTGCGCGTCTACATCGGCTACCTGCGACGCAAGCTCGAAGCGGGCGGCGAGCGGCGGCTGATCCAGACCGTGCACGGCGTCGGCTACGTGCTGCGCGAGCCGTGAGCCTGCGCCGGCGGATCGCCGGGGCGGCCGCCTTGGCGGTCGCCGCGGTCGCGGTCATGCTGGCGGCGGTCGGGTACCTGAGCGCCCGGTCTCACCTGGTCGGCCAGGTCCAGCAGGAGCTGCGCGGGCGCGCCGCGCCATACCTGATGCCGCACGGCCCCGGTCACCACGGGATAGGCGGCCCGCCCGGCGGCGAGCCCTCGCAGACCGACAACGGCCTGCCGGCCAACCCACCGCTCGGTGGCGCCCCGGGCTACTTCCAGTTCGTGTTCCCGGACGGCCGCGTGGTCGCCGGAAACGGGGGCACGCCCAAGCTGCCGGTCGACCCACGGGTGCACGAGATCGCGGGGCAGGGCCACGGCAGCTTCTACAGCAGCGCCACGGTCGACGGGACGCACGTCGAGGTGCTTACCGTCGGCGACCCGTTCGACCACAAGGCAGTCCAGGTCGCGCTGCCGCTGACGTCGGTCGACTCAGTGCTGCACGGGCTGCTGGTCACCTATCTGATCCTGGTCGGGGCCGGGATCCTGCTGGCCGCATTGCTCGGGGCGCTGATCGCGCGCACGGCGCTCGCGCCGATCAGACGCTTCACTGAGCAGACGGAGCAGGTGACAAGCGCCCTGGACCGGCCGCGGCGGCTTGAGGAGACGGGCGGCGAGGAGATGGAGCGCCTGGCGGCGAGCTTCAACCAGACGCTCGACGCGCTCGAGCGCTCGGTCCAAGCCCAGCGCCACCTGATCGCCGATGCCTCGCACGAGCTTCGCACGCCGATGGCGGCGCTGCGGAGCAACATCCAGATCTTCCTCGACGCCCGGCGGCTCGACGAGCACGAGCGCCGTGATCTGCAGGACTCGATCGTCGCCGAGCTCGACGAGCTGACCCAGCTCGTGTCTGATGTGCTCGAGCTGGCTCGCGGCTCCGCGCCGAGCGAGCACACGGAGCCGATCGAGCTCGACGCGGTCGTGCGCGACGCGGTCGCGCGCGCCCAGCGGCGCGCGGCGCAGGTCTCGTTCGAGGTCGACGTCGAGCCGACCGTGATCATCAACTCGCCTGACCGCGTCAGCCGCGCGGTCACCAACGTGATCGACAACGCGCGCAAGTGGAGCCCGTCCGAGGGCACGGTCGAGGTCAGGCTCCGCGACGGAACGCTGACCGTGCGTGACCACGGCCCCGGCTTCAAGGAGCAGGACATCGACCACGTCTTCGACCGCTTCTACCGGGCCGAGCAGGCGCGTCGGATGCCCGGCTCCGGGCTCGGACTGGCGATCGTCAAGCAGGCCGCCGAGGCGCACGGCGGGTCCGTCGAGGCGGCCAACGCGCCCGAGGGCGGCGCCGTCGTGACGGTCTCGTTCGGCCCCTCGATCAAGAGCGAGCGCGAAGCGGCGCCGGCGGCCCAGTAGCGCCGCTCGATTCTCTTACAGCGTTCGTACGGCGTCCAGACGGGCGGCGCTTAGAACTCGCACTGTCAATCCCACGACACGAGAGTTCAAATGACCCAGCAAGCCGCAGACGTGACGCTCGAACCCGGTCAGACCGACCCGCTGGCGCCGGTCGACGTCGAGATCGTGCTCCCGGTCTACAACGAGCAGCGCGTGCTCGCCTACTCAGTCGGCCGGCTGCACCGCTTCCTGTCGGCCGAGCTTCCGTTCTCGTGGCGGATCGTGATCGCCGACAACGCCAGCACCGACGCGACGCCGCAGATCGCCCGGGCGCTCGCCTACGACCTGCCCAACGTTCGGGTACTGAGGCTCGAGCAGAAGGGGCGCGGCCGGGCGCTGCGGGCCGCGTGGTCGGGCGCCAACTCGCGCGTCGTGTGTTACATGGACGTCGATCTGTCGACCGATCTGCGGGCGTTGCTGCCGCTGCTCGCGCCGCTGATCTCCGGTCACAGCGACGTCGCGATCGGCACCCGTCTGGCGCCCGGCGCGCGCGTCTCGCGCGGGGCCAAGCGCGAGTTCATCTCCCGCTCCTACAACCGGCTGCTGCGGGTCGTGCTGCGGGCGCGATTCAGCGACGCTCAGTGCGGGTTCAAGGCCGTCCGCACCGACGTGCTGCCAGCGCTGCTGGACCGCGTGCAGGATCAGGCCTGGTTCTTCGACACCGAGCTGCTGGTGCTGGCGCAGCGGCGCTGCCTGCGGATCCACGAGGTGCCGGTCGACTGGGTCGATGACCCGGACTCACGCGTCGAGATCGTGCCGACGGCGCTGGCCGACCTGCGCGGGGTGGGACGGCTCGCGTTTGCGAGCCCAGCGGTCCGCTTCGTGGCGGTAGGCGTCGTCAGCACGATCGCCTACGCGCTGCTGTTCCTGGCGCTGCTGACGCCGTTGGGTTCGGCCGCGGCGAGCGCGCTCGCGCTCGCGATCACCGCCGTCGCAAACACCGCGGCCAACCGAGCAATCACCTTCGGGGTCCGCGGCCGCGACGGTCTGGTCCTCTCCTCACTTCAATCGACATGAGCACATCTGCACTTCGCCGGCCTCTTGTGGCACGTACACGTCTGCGCGGGCAGGAGGCGGCCTGGGTTCGCCCGGCGCTGATCGGCCTGCTCGCCGCGACCGCCGTCGCCTACCTCTGGAACCTGACCGCGTCGGGCGACGCGAACAGCTTCTACGCCGCCGCCGTCCAGGCGGGCACCAAGAGCTGGAAGGCGTTCCTGTTCGGATCGCTGGACTCGTCGAACTTCATCACCGTCGACAAGCCGCCCGCGTCGCTGTGGGTGATGGCGTTGTCGGGCCGGATCTTCGGATTCAGCAGCTTCAGCATGCTGGCGCCCCAGGTGCTCGAGGGCGTCGCCGCGGTCGCGCTGCTGTACGCCGGCGTCAAGCGCTGGTTCGGCGCCGGCGCCGGCCTGCTCGCGGGGGCGCTGCTGGCCGTCACGCCCGTGGCGGCGCTGATGTTCCGCTTCAACAACCCCGACGCGCTGCTGGTCTGCCTGCTGGTCGCGGCCGCGTACTGTCTGGTCCGAGCACTCGAACGGGCATCGACACGCTGGATGGTCGCGGTCGGCACGCTGATCGGGCTCGCGTTCCTCGCGAAGATGCTGCAGGCGTTCCTGGTCCTGCCCGGGTTCGCGCTCGTGTATCTCGTCGCGGCGCCGACCGGGCTGCGTCGCCGCGTGGGACAGCTGCTGGCGGGCGGTCTGGCGATCGCGGCCAGCGCCGGTTGGTGGGTGGCGCTGGTCGCGCTGTGGCCGGTCGGCTCGCGCCCGATGATCGACGGCTCGGCCGACAACAACATCTTCAACCTGATCCTCGGTTACAACGGGCTGGGGCGGATCTTCGGCGCCACGGGACCCGGTGGCGGTGGCGGCGGCGCGAACTTCAGCGGTCCCGCGGGCCTGCTGCGGCTGTTCGACGACCTGATGGGCGGCCAGGCGTCGTGGCTGTTGCCGGCCGCGCTGCTGGCGCTCGCGGTCGGACTGTGGTCGACGCGACGCGCGCCGCGGACTGACCGTTGGCGCGCGGCGCTCCTGATGTGGGGCAGCTGGCTGGTCGTCAGTGGATTGGTCTTCAGCGTCAGCACGGGCGTGATTCACACCTACTACGCGGTCGCGCTCGCGCCCGCGATCGCCGCGCTGGTCGCGATCGGAGCCGTCGGCGTGTGGCGCGAGCGCCACGCATTCAGCGCACGACTGTGGCTGGCGCTGGCAGTCGCCGTGACCGCCGGCTGGTCGTGGGCGCTGCTGGACCGGACGCCGGACTGGGAACCGTGGCTGCGACCGCTGATCGGGGTCAGCGCCGCGCTGGCGGTCGTCTGCCTGCTGGCGCCGTCGGTCCCCCGGCGTCTGATCGGGCTCGGTGCTGTGCTGGCGGCGGTCTGCTGTCTAGCGGGTCCGGTCGCGTACAGCGTGCAGACGATCTCGACCGCTCACACCGGCTCGATCCCGTCGGCCGGTCCGAGCAGCGGTCTGACCACTGGCGGCGGTGGGCCGGGTGGGTTCGGCCGGGGCGGGCTCCCGGGCGGAGCAGCCGGGCGCGGAGGGCTGGCATTCGGCCCGCCGGGCGGCGGCGGCCGGACGCCCCGCGTGCCGGGCCGCGGCGCGCCGGGTGGCGGCGCGCCGGTCCGCGGCACAGCGGGCCGCGGCACGACTCACGTACCCGGTGCAGGCGAGACCGTCAACGGCTCACTCGTCAAGGCCCTGGAGGCAGACTCGCGCCGCTACCGCTGGGTCGCCGCGGTGTCCGGATCCCAGACCGCTGCGTCGCTCGAGCTCGCGACCGGCGGCGATCCCGTGATGGCGATCGGCGGCTTCAACGGGCAGGGCGGGAACCTCAGCCTCGCTGCGTTCAAGCAGTACGTGGCCGCAGGCGAGATCCACTACTACATCGGCGGCGCCGGTGCCGGCGGGCCCGGCGGTCAAGCCGAATCCGGCAGCGCGATCGCGAGCTGGGTGCAGGCCCACTTCAAATCCGAGACGATCGGCGGGCAGACGGTCTACGACCTGACCCAGGCGCGGGGCTGAGCTGCCGGTCGGCCACGCTCGATCGGAACGCCGATCATGCTGCCCCACCTCGCGCCCCGCTCCGTGCCCAAGCGCGAAAACGATGATTGAAAACCGCGAAAAACGAGCATTACGTCGGCGAGCGGCCAGCGCACTGATCACCGGGATGTCCTACGACTCACTCGACAAACAGGCCGCCGGCGCTTCGGGTCCGAGCACGGCCCGGCCGCGGGCGGCTTCCAGCGGCCTCGATGCCCGCCTGCAGCGCGGCGCATACGTGACCGACGAGATCAACCTGTACGAGGTCACGGCGATCACGCGAGGCCCGGGCGTGATGGGCCTGACGACGGTCCGCGTCGAGATCGAGAACTGCTGCAGCTTCGCGAGGATCGAGCTGCTGCCGGAGAAGATCCAGCGCAGTTTCAGCCTCGTCAGGCCCGGGCCGGTCGCCGACTGCCCGGACCTCGTCGACGACATCGCCTGGTCGTGACCCGGTAGGTCAGCTCGCCTCGGACATCGCGAGCGAGGGCTCCGCCGCGACCGAGCTCGGCGCTTCCTTCGGCCGCGGCACCAGCAGACCCGCGAGCACGCAGACGATCAGGAACACCGTCGCCATCACGTAGGAGTAGATGAAGCCGTTGATGTTGGGCAGGCCGGCGGTCATGTTGTTGGTGATGAAGGTGGCCGAGATCTGGCCACCGAGCGCGCCGCCGAGCGTTCGCATGACCGTGTTCATGCCGGTCGCGACCCCGGTCTGAGTGGGCGGCACCGCCTGCACGATCAGGTTTCCGAGCGCCGCGAACGCGAGCCCGATCCCGACTCCCAGCAGCGTCGTCGTGATCAGCATGTCGATCGGCTGGTCGTGCTCAATCACCGCAAACCCGAACGCGACTGCGGCGATCGCGGCGCCGGCTACGAGCGCCGACTTGGAGCCGAACCGCTTCGCCACCGGTCCGGCCATCGATCCGACCAGTCCCATCGCCAGAGCCGCCGGCAGCAGGTAGAGGCTCGAGACGACAGTCGAGGCGCCGAACCCGAAGCCGGTGCTCTTCGGCAGCTGCGCAAACTGCGGAAAGACGATGAACGACGCGTACATGCCGGCACCGAGCAGGAACGCGGCGAGGTTCGTGGTCCACACGCCGCGGATCCGCATCATCGCCATGTCGACCAGCGGCACGGCGCTGCGGAGCTCGACCGCTACCCAGGCGGCGCAGAACAGCAGGCCGATCGCCAGCAGCCCCAGCGTCTTGGCGCTGCCCCAGCCCCAGACGGTCGTCTGAGCGATCGCGATCAAGACCGCCGAGATGCCGATCGCCATCAGCGTTGCGGCCAGCCAGTTGACCTTGCCGGGCGAGCGAACCGGCGACTCCGGGATATAGCGCCACGTGGCACACCGCGGCCAGCAGGGTCACGATCAGCGGGATCCAGAACAGCCAGTGCCAGCCGAGGTGCTCATCGATCAACGCCCCCGCCACGAGGCCAAAGCCGGCGCCGACGCCGAGGATCGACGACATCAGGCCGATGCTGCCGGGCACCTTCAGGGGCGGGAACTCGTCGCGCGCGATCGAGAACGCGAGCGGAAAGATCCCGCCGGCGACGCCCTGAATCACGCGTGCGACGATCAGCATCGGGAGCGATTCGGAGACCCCCGCGAGCACGGTGCCGAACGCGAGCACGATCAGCGTCCACAGCAGCAGCCGTTCCTTGCCGTAGATGTCGCCGAGCCGGCCGATGATCGATGTCCCGACCGACGCCGAGACCAGAAAGCCGGTCAGCAGCCACGCGGCGCCGGTCTCGGTCGTGTGCAGGTCATGCTGAAACGAGGGCAGAGCCGGGATCACCGCCGAGCTGAGCACGGCGTAGGCCAGCCCCGCGAGCGACAGCACCGCGAGGATCAGATTCGGATTGATCCGCTCGTCTTGATGGTGAACAGAAGAGATGCAGTCACCGTAGCGAAGCGCTCAGGGCGCAGCCGTGCTTGAGCCCTTGTTTCGCATGACCTCGGCGACGCTGGCGGCGCGCAGCCACCAGCCGACGTCGATGCCGTCGGGCGGGCCGCCCGGCCGCGCGGGATCGAACTCGTGGGCTAGCGCAAGGCGCCAACCGGCGCCGGCGCTCCAGCCGACGTGCGTCAGCAGCTCCGCGTACTCGTAAGCCCGCCCCGGGCTGCCGAAGCCGAACACCCGCTCGGGTCCGAGCACCGCGCCGGCCCGCCCGCGGGCCGCGAGCAGGCGGTCGAACCGGTTGCGCGCCAGCTCGCCCGCGTGCGCGGCCAGCGCACGCTGGATCTCCGCCAGGCGGCCGGGCCCAAAGGGGGTCACCACGTTCGGGATCGGCAGCTCGCCCCACAGCCCCCAGAACATGACCTCGGACGGCTCTCGGCGCGACTCGACCGCGTCGCAGATCGCGCGGCCAGTCACCTCGTGTCCGTGATGCCCATCGTGGGGCGACGGGCCGACCAGCAACCGCGCCTCGTCGCGCTCCAGCTGCGTCGCGATTGCCGCTGCGAGCTGCGACCGCGCGTGCGCGAGGTCGTCTTCGATTCCGATCCGCGCGGGCGGGTCTGCGATCACGAGCTCGAAGCCGGCGAGCTCGCAGGCCCTCGTCAGTTCGGCGCGTCGCCGCCCGTGGTCCGAGGCGCGTCCGAGGCCGCAGGCGAAGTTGACCACACGCCAGCCCGCGTCGCGCAGCGCCATCAGCGTCGCGGGCGCACCCAAGAGCTCGTCATCGGGGTGCGGGGAGACGCAGATCACGACCGGGCGTCCGCTCATCGTCAATTCCTCATTGTCACCTTTCGAAGCCCGTCGCCGCGCGCGGCTGACGGTAAGGTCACGGCGTGGCCTCAGACGACAGCGATCGCCCCCGCCTGCAGCCCGGGAGCTCGACGGCGGCCGTCCACGGTGGCTCGATTCCCGAGCGTCCCTGGCCGCGCGGGCCGGCAACGCCAATCTTCCAGGCCTCGACCTACGAGCTCGACGACGACGCCTACGAGGACATCGCTCGTACCGGCGGGACCGAGACTTGGTGGTACACGCGGCTCGGCAACCCGACCGTCGACGCGGTCGCCGCCAAGCTGGCGGCGCTCGAGGGGGCCGATGCGGGGCTCGCGTTCGCCTCGGGGATGGCGGCGATCACGTCGACCGTGATCTCGGTGCTGGAGCCGGGGCAGCGGATCGTCGCAGCGCGGGAGCTGTACGGCGAGACGTTCACGCTGTTTGAGGGGGTGCTGCCGGCGACCGGACGGTCAGTCAGCTTCGTCGCGATCGACGACCTCGACGGCTGGCGCCGTGAGCTGCCCGGCGCCGCCGTCGCGTACGTCGAGACGCTCTCGAACCCGATGCTGAGGGTCGCGAACCTGCCGGCGATCGCCGACCTCGCGCACGAGGCGGGCGCGACGGCGATCATCGACAGCACGTTCACGTCGCCGGTCAACGTGCGCCCGCTCGAGCACGGGTTCGATCTCGTCGTCCACTCCGCGACCAAGTACCTGAACGGCCACTCGGATCTGGTCGCCGGCGTCGTCGTCGGCTCCCGCCCGTGGATCACGGCGGTGCGGGCGCTCGCGAAGACGTTCGGCGGCTGTCTGGATCCGGCGGCGGCGGCGAAGCTCGACCGCAGCCTGAAGACGCTCGTGCTGCGGATGGAGCGCCACAACGACAACGCGCTCGCGATCGCACGCTGGCTGGAGGGCCACGACGAGATACAGGCGGTCGCCTACCCGCTGCTCGACTCGCACCCCGACGTCGAGCTCGCAAGGCAGCTACTGCGCGGCGGCTCCGGGATCGTCACCCTGCGCGCCCGCGGAGGCGACGAGCGCGCGGGCGCGATCATGGACTCGCTGCAGCTGATCTCGCAGGCGACCAGCCTCGGTGGCGTCGAGTCGCTGATCAGCGCGCCGTATAACACGTCGCACCGTCAGCTCGATGCCGCCCAGCTCGCCGCGATCGGGATCCTGCCGGGGACGCTGCGGCTGTCGGTCGGGATCGAGGATCTCGGGGACCTGATAGGTGACCTCGACCGGGCGCTCGCGGCGACGGCGGCGCGCGCCGAACGGGTCACTCGTTGATCGGCAGCGTCGCTCGCCCACGTGCCGTGGACGTCAGCACGACGCCAGCGAGCGTCGCGACACATAGGCCGGCCGCCACCAGCGTCGGCAGCCCGTCGCCCGCGACCTTGGCCGCCGCCCCGCCGACGCCCGCGCCGAGGATCTGACCCCCGGCCCAGGCGAGGTTGGTCAGCCCACCCGCCAGCGCCTGATCGAGCCCGGCCGCCTCGGCGACGTCAGACAGCATTGCCATCGCGGGCGCCCAGAACGTTCCGAGCGCTCCAACGGTCAGGACGATCACTATCGCCAGCGCCGCGATCGTCTCCGGCAGCGTGAAGCACAGCAGTGCAACTGCACCCCCTGCCAGCCCGACTCGCACCGGCACGAGCCGGCCGCGGCGGTCTGAGATCGTGCCAACCGCCGGAGCGATCGCAGCCTCGACGGCGAACGCGGCGAGGAACGTCGCGCCGATCACCGCGGCGTCGGCGCCGAACCGGTGCAGGCGCAGCGGGCCCAAGACGTTGATCAGCCCTGAGCCGACCGCCGGGAGTGCCACCAGCCACATCGCGAGCGCCGCGCCCGGCTTCTCGAGCACGCGGGCCAGCGCCTTCAAGCCCTGGCTGGACGGTACGTGGTGAGATGGCAGGGTCCGCGTCGCGAAGATCAGCACGACCGCCGCGGCTGCCACCGCGGCGAATGTCGCCGGCCGCCCGGCGACCGAGGCCACGGTCCCGATCACCGGTCCGAACAGCGAGCCGCCGATCGCGGCCGCCAGCGCCCGGCCGATCATCGCCCCGCGACGCGCCGGCTGCGTCTCATCGACTATCCATGCGAATCCACCCGCCCACGAGCACGCTCCGCCGACGCCTTCAACAAAGCGCGCGAAATCGAGTGCTGCGGCGCTCGTCAGCAATCCGAACGCGACCGTCGAGCAGGCGAGCAGCGTCAAGCCTGTGCAGACCGTGAATCTAGGGCCGACGCGCGCAGCGAGCACCCCGGAGGGAATCGAGGCGAGCAGCGTCCCGATCGGGTATGCCGCGGTCATCAGCCCGGCTGACAGCTTTGACATGTGCAGCTCGTGGACGAGTCCCGGAAGCAGCGGCGCGATAACCGCGTAGAACATCGTGTCCAGGAACAGCACCGCGCTGATCACGGCCACCAGACGGCGCTCGCGCGCCGCGCGCTCCGCTGAAGGCTCGGCGGGCTGGCGTGGCATCGATCGCCACCCTAGCGCTCGGCTTTGCGACCGCCCGCTGGGCAGGGTTACTGGAAGTAGATCAGGTGATACGCGGTCCAGGCCATCAGCAGCGCCATCAGGCTCCAGGTCAGCGGCCAGCTGAGCGTGCGGATGAACGAGATCTCGAAGTGGCCGACGAACAGCACGTAGACGAAGATCGCGAGCAGCAGGATCGCGTACAGGATCACGGCGACCACGGTCGGGGGCGCGAGCCCGACGACCGGCGCCACGATCAGGCCCAGCACCAGCCAGGTGGCTATCGCGAGGACGTCGACCGACAGCCTGGTGCGCTCGCGGCCGACGATCGTCATGAAGCCCGCGGCGCCGACCAGCGCCGCGATCATGAACAGGCCGATCGGCCAGTGCGAGCTGAAGCCGAAGATCGAGCCCATGATCTCGCCGCCCAGCCAGAGCAGGAACGGGTCGATCACCGCGACCGCGATGTAACAGGCGAACATGTCGACGGTCGAGTCCCACGGATTGCCGAAGACCGGTCGACTGGGGACGAGCGCTTCTCTGAGCGACGCGCGCGACAGCGCCGCGCGCAGCGAGCTGGTGCTGTCCGAATCCGTGCTCAAGAGGCTGGATGTTAAGCCAAGTCGCCGCTTCGGAGCATCAGCCGGAGCGGCGCCTCGAGCGCGTCGCGGATGTCCGACAGAAACTGGGCCGCGTCGGCCCCGTACAGGATCCGATGGTCGCAGCTGAGCGTCAGCGTCATCAGGTGGCGCTCGACCAGCCTGCCGTCTTCGAGTGCCGGCACTGCCCGCGCCGCCCCGACCCCGAGGATCGCCGCCTGCGGCGGGTTGATGACCGGCGTGATCGCGGTCATCCCGTACATGCCGAGGTTTGAGACCGTGAACGTCGCGCCGGACAGCTCGGGCGGCGTGATCTTGCCGTCCCGCACGCGCTCGGCGAGGCGCCGCGACTCGGTCGCGATCTCACGCAACGATCTGCGGTCGGCGTCGGTGACCGTCGGCACGACGAGCGCATCGGGAGCTGCGACCGCGATCCCGACGTTGACCGCCGCGTGCAGCTCGAAGCGGCCGTCGCGGTAGGAGCCGTTGGCGCGCGGGTGGGCGCGCAGCGCGAGCGCGCACGCCTTGACGATGAAGTCGTTGACCGACGGGACCGGCGCCGCGTGCTCGCCGAGCGCCTTGAGCTCTGACCGAAGTGCGATCAGCGCGTCCATGCCCGCCTCGGCCTGCACCTGGAAGTGCGGGATCGTCGCCTTGGACTCCGACATGCGGCGGGCGACGACCTGTTGGAGGCGCGTCAGCTCCTGCGTATCGCCGTCGTGCTGCGTTGATGGCGTTGGCTCGACACTTGACTGGACGCCGGCCCTGCTCTCGACGTCCGAGCGCGTGATCCGCCCACCCGGGCCGGTGCCTTGCAGCGCGCTCAGGTCGACACCGTGCTCACGTGCGAGCCGGCGCGCGAGCGGGGTGGCGCGGACCCGGCCGGGGTCGGCGCTGTTGCCGTCGGGCGCCGGCTCGGCGACCGCCTCGGCGACCGGCTCAGCGGCCGCGACCGCTACGGCGACGGGCGCGGGCTTTAGCGGCGCTCCGTCCCCGAGCGTCGCGATCATCGCGCCGACGGGCAGTGTCTCTCCGACCGCTGCGACGATCGCCAGCACGCCGGCGGCGGGCGACTCGTACGCCATCGTCGCCTTGTCTGTCTCGATCTCGACCAGCTCGTCGCCCTCGGCGACGAGCGCTCCCTCCTCGCGCAGCCAGCTGACGATCGTCCCCTCCTGCATCGAGTCCGACAGTCTCGGCATTTTGATCTCGGTCATGGCATCAGGTCCAGTGCGGCGTCGACGATCGTCTCAGAATCGATCCCGAAATAGCGGTACAGGTCATTCACGTCGCCCGATTGGCCAAAGTCGTCGACCCCAAGACATGCGATCGGGACCCGGCGATCGGCACCGAGGAAGCTGAGCGTATGCGGATGGCCGTCGAGCACCGTGACGATCGGCGCCGCACGATCGGCGGGCAGCAGCTCATCCAGCACCCGGTCATCGCCGCGGTCGAGCCCCTGGCGGGCGCGCAGCGCCCGGAACACCAGATCCGCCGACGTGAGGCAGACGACATCGACGGGGATCCCGGCATCGTCGAGCTCGCCGGCCGCGGCAACGACCTCGGGCATCACGGCGCCCATCCCGACCAGCGTGACAGCCGGCCGCCGGTCGGCGCGCCGCAGCAGATAGCCGCCCCGGAGCACGTGCTCGCGTCGCGACTCGTCGCCGTCGACGAGCGCCTGGTCGATCGGCCGCGTCGAGAGCCGAAAGTACGCCGAGCAGCCATCGGTCCGGCCCAGCCGGCCGAGCGCCGACAGCAGCGACCACTCGAGGTCCTGGCCGAAGGCCGGCTCCCAGGCGATGCAACGCGGCTGCTCGAGCCCGACCGACGGCGTGATGATCGACTGGTGCGCGCCGCCCTCCGGCGCCAGCGTGACCCCCGACGGCGTCCCGACCAGGATCGACTGCGCGCCGCCATAGAGGCCGAACGACCATGGCTCGAGCGCGCGGTTGACGAACGGGTCATACAGCGTCCCGATCGGCAGCAGCGGCTCGCCGTCACGAGACCAGGTCAGCCCCAGCTCCGCCAGCAGGCCGACGAGGTTGCCCTCCGCGATCCCGAGCTCGATGTGCTGCCCGTGCTCGGACTCGCGCCAGCGCACGAGCGTGTCCGTGTCGTCGGCGAACCAGTCGATCCGCGGGGTGGGCGGGGTGGGCGGGGCCACATCCCAGATCCCGACGTGGTTGATCCAGCCCCCGAGGTTGGTCGACGAAGCGACGTCGGGACTGACGGTCACGACGCGCGCTGCCACCTCCGGCGCCGCCCGAGCGAGATCGACGAACAGGCGTCCGAACGCCTGCTGGGTCGAAACGATGCCGGTGTGGTTGCGGCCGACCGCGGGCGGGACCGCCGGCGGTGGGGTCGGGGTCACGTGCTCGCGCCGCAGCCGATCGGCCGAACGGTGGCAGAGCTCGGCCTCCGGCGAGCCCTCCTGAAACCGCGCCCATGGATCGTCGGCGTTGGCGTCCAGGTCGGCCGCCAGCGCCCGCCACTGCTCGTCCGACAGCAGGGCCGAATGGTTGGCGGGATGACCCTCGGTCGCCAGCCGCCAGGCCTTGATCGTGAACGCGAAGATCACCGACGGGCGGTCGACGACCGCGTCCGCCTGCGCGAGCGCGTCGAGCAGCATCCCGAGGTCGTGGCCGCCGAGGTCGCGGATCGCGCTCATCAGCTGCTCGTCATCGAGCTCGTCGACCAGCTTCTGCAGCGGGCGGCGGTCGGGGCCTGCCTCGGGGAGGCGCTCGCGGAGCTCGTCGGCCGACGCGCGCAGCATCCGCTGGTACTCCTCGTTGGTCATCTCGTCGATCCGCCGGCGCAGCTCCGCGCCACCGTCGCGCTCGAACAGCTCACCCAGCTGGCGGCCGTACTTGACCGTGATCACGTGCCAGCCCGCCGCCTCGAACATCGCCGCCAGGCGGCCCGCGGCGATGTCGGGCACAACCCTGTCGAGCGACTGGCGGTTGAGGTCGACGATCCACAGCACCTCGCCCAGGCGCGAGACGATCGGATCGACGATCGCCTCCCAGCACGCGCCCTCATCGAGCTCGGCGTCGCCGACCAGCGACACCTCCCGCCCTCCGCGCGGGACATCGAAGTGACCGGCGACGTAGCGATGCGCGAGCGAGCTCCAGATCGGGGCGGTCGCCCCGATCCCAACCGATCCGGTCGAGAAGTCAGCCGGGACCGGATCCTTGAGCCTGCTCGGGTAGCTCTGCAACCCGCCGAACTCCCGCAGCGTCGTCAGGTAGCGCTCGTCGAGCGTCCCGAGCAGGTACTCGATCGCATGCAGCACCGGCGACGCATGCGGCTTGACCGACACGCGGTCGGGGTCACGCAGGTAGTCGAAGTAGAGCGCGGTCATGATCGAAACCACCGACGCCGACGACGCCTGGTGGCCGCCGACCTTTACCCCGGACGGGGTCCTCCGCACGCTGTTGGCGTGGTGGATGATCGAGGTCGCGAGCCACAGGACGCGAGACTCCACCGCCTGTAGGACGCTCAGGTCAGCGCGTTCGCCGATCGCCATCGTCAGAGTCTCTCATCCGACATGTTCCCCGCACTGGACAACCCACCGGACCGAGTCGCGATCTCATTCCCCGAGGCCGCGCTCACCTACGCTCAGCTGCGCGGCGCGAGCGCCGGCGTGGCACGCGCGGTCCGCGGTAGGTCACGGGTCGCCGTGCTCGCGCAGTCGCGCGCCGAGACCTGCGTGGCCGTGATCGGCGCGCTGCTGGCGGGCGTGCCGATCGTGCCGCTGAACCCGAAGTCGGGAGCGGCGGAGATGGCGCACATCGTCAGCGACGCGGATCCCGATCTGGTGCTCGTCGCGCCCGGGACGCCTGTCCCGGATGCGCTCGCCGACCGGGCGCGCTTGGCGGTCGAGCTGGAAGCTGAGGCAGATTGGGTCACAGCGGCGGTCGGCGCCGAGCGCCCGGCGCTGATCGTGTACACGTCGGGCACCACTGGGCCGCCAAAGGGGGCGGTGCTGCCACGGCGCGCGATCGCCGCCAACCTCGATGCGCTCGCCGACGCCTGGGCCTGGACCGCCGACGACACGGTCGCGCACGCGCTGCCGCTGTTTCACGTCCATGGCCTCGTGATCGGGGTTCTTGGCCCGGTGCGGCGCGGCGGCAGCGTGATCCATATCGGCCGCTTCGAAGGGGATCTCGTCCGGCGCGCGTTCGACGGCGGTGGCGCGACGATGCTGTTCGGAGTCCCGACGATGTACCGGCGTCTTGCCGACGCCGCCGAGCGGGACGCCGGTCTGGCGCGGGCGCTCGCGAGGGCGCGGCTGCTGGTCTCTGGCTCGGCACCGCTGCCGGCGGCCGAGCACGCTCGCCTGCAGCGCCTCACCGGGCGTGGCATCGTCGAGCGCTACGGGCTGACCGAGACGTTGATGAACACGGCGATCAGGGCCGACGGCGAGCCCGCGCCGGGCACCGTCGGACCGCCGCTGGCGGGCGTCGAGCTGCGCCTGGTAGACGACGACGGTGGGCTGGTCGACCGCTCCGACGAGCACGCGATCGGCGAGATCGAGGTCCGCGGCCCGAACGTCTTCCTCGGCTACCTCAACCAGCCGGACGCGACGGCGGCGGCGATCCGCGACGGGTGGTTCAGGACCGGCGACATGGCGACGCGCGACGCGCGCGGCTACATCACGATCGTCGGGCGCCGGGCGACTGACCTGATCAAGAGCGGTGGCTACAAGATCGGTGCCGGTGAGATCGAGGCCGCGCTGCGCGAGCACCCGGCGGTCGAGGACGCGGCGGTCACCGGCGAGGCCGACGACGATCTCGGCGAGCTAGTTGTCGCGTGGGTCGTGCTGCGTGAGTCGGCGAGCGCCGGTGAGCGCGAGCTGATCGACCACGTCGCCGCGCAGCTGGCGCCGCACAAGCGCCCGCGCGTGGTGCGGTTCCTCGACGAGCTGCCACGCAACGAGCTCGGCAAGGTGCAGAAGAAGCGCCTCGGCCACTAGACCTTCGCTGGCGCGAACTGCTCCCGCAGCGCGGTCTTCTTGAACTTGCCGGTGGCGGTGCGCGGGATCTCGTCGATGAACTCGTAGCGATCGGGCAGCTGCCACTTCGCGTACTCCTGTGCGAGGTGGTCACGCAGCTCATCGCCCGTCGCCTCGTGGCCGTCGCGCAGCACGACGACCGCCAGCGGTCGCTCACCCCAACGCTCGTCCGGGATCGCGATCACGGCGGCCTCGGCCACCGCCTCGTGGGACATCAGCAGGTTCTCGAGGTCGACCGACGAGATCCACTCGCCGCCCGACTTGACCAGGTCCTTCGAGCGGTCGCAGATCCGCAGGTTCCCGGTGGCGTCGATCTTGACCACGTCGCCGGTAGCAAACCAGCCGTCGTCGGTGAACTTGTCCACCCCCTGGCCGCGGTGGTAGGCGCGCGCCACCCACGGGCCTCGAACCTCGAGCTCGCCCATCGACTCGTCGTCCCACGGGACCAGCTCGCCGTCCTCGCCGCGGGCGCGGATCTCGACGAACGGCGACGCCGTGCCCTGGCGGCCGCGGTAGTCATAGCGCTGCTCGTCGCTCGCGTCGTCGAGCTCGCGCGGCGGCCGGCAGATGCTTCCGAGCGGCGACATCTCGGTCATCCCCCAGGCGTGAACGATCGTCAGGCCGTGACGGTCAAAGCCCTTCAGCATGCTCTGCGGTGCTGCCGAGCCACCGACGATCAGCTGCTCGAGCGCGCTCAGATCCCAGCGGTCGGGCTCCTCGTCGAGCGCCTGCAGGACCGCCATCCAGACGGTCGGCACGCCGGCGGTGAGCGTCACGCGCTCGTCCGCGAGCAGGTCCAGCACGTTGACCGCATCTAGCTTCGGCCCCGGCAGCACGATCGCGGCGCCGACGAGCGTGGCCGTGTACGGCAGCCCCCAGGCGTTGGCGTGGAACATCGGCACGACCGGCATCACCGTGTCCCGACGCGAGACGTTCTTGATGTCCGGCAGCGCCGCGACCAGCGAGTGGAGGACCAGCGAGCGGTGCGAGTAGACGACGCCCTTCGGCCGCCCGGTCGTGCCCGACGTGTAACACATCGCCGCGGCCCGGCGCTCGTCGTCGGGCGGCCACTGCATCGGCTCGGCGTCGGCGAGCAGCGCCTCGTAGTCGAGGCAGCCGTCCGGCACCTGGCCCGACCGCGAGACGACGATCACGTGCTCGAACTCGCGCGCGTCGCGAATTGACTCGAAGACCGGCAGCAGCGACTCGTCGACGACGATCGCGCGGTCCTCGGCGTCGTTGACGATGAAGCTCAGCTCGTCGCGGTGCAGGCGCGGGTTCAGGGTGTGGATCAGCGCGCCCATCGAGGGCAGCGCGAAGTACAGCTCGAGATGCTCGGGCTGGTTCCAGAGCAGCGTCGCGACCGGGTCGCCCGGCTCGATCCCGAGCTTCTCCAAGGCGCCACCAAGCCGTCGCGCACGCTCGGCACAGGCGCCGAACGTCGTGCGACCAACTGAGCCGTCGGGCCGCCTGTAGACGACTGCCTGCGAAGCGCTGAAGCGTTCGGCGCGCTGCGTCAGCGCGGTCAGCGACAGCGGGTAGTCGTCCATCATCAGGCCTTCGCGCATGGATCTCCTCCTCGACTCTCTCGTGCGTGGGTAGAGCATGAGCGTCGCGAGCGCGCACTGCAAGACCGAGCAGCGGATACGGTCCGCGAATGAACGATTCACCGCGGACCGAGCTGTCGTGGTCGGGCTGGGGCGACCCCGCGCAGGCGACACCGCTGCCGGAGGCGCTGCTCGAGCGACTGCGCGCCGGACTCGATGTCGGCGCTCCGACGCCGCCGCCGGCATCGATCGCCGAGCTCGAGCTGACCCCGGGCCGGCTCGCAGCGGCGACGGCGGATGAGCTCGCCCAGATCGTCGGCGCGGGCAACGCCCTGTCGGATCACGAGACCCGCGCCCGCCACGCGGTCGGCAAGTCGACGCCGGACCTGCTGGCGCTCCGCTCGGCCGAGCCGATCGACGCCCCTGACCTGGTGCTGCTCCCGGGCTCACACGCCGAGATCCTGGCGCTGCTCGAGCTGTGCTCGGCTCGACGCGTCGCGGTCGTCCCGTTCGGAGGCGGGACGTCGGTCGTCAGGGGCCTGACGCCGGCGGCGGACGCGTTCGATGGTCTCGTCGCGCTCGACCTCCGCCGCCTCGATCGGCTGGTCGCCCTCGACGAGCTGTCGCGAACGGCGACCCTCGGCGCCGGGTTGCGTGGCCCCGAGGCCGAGCTGCTGCTGTCCGAGCGCGGGTACACGATCGGTCACTTCCCGCAGTCGTTCGAGTACGCGACGCTCGGTGGGTTCGCGGCGGCCCGCTCGAGCGGTCAGGCGTCGGCCGGTTACGGCCGCTTCGACGAGCTGGTCGTCGCGCTCGAGGTCGCGACGCCGGTCGGGACGTTGAGTCTCGGGCGGGCGCCGAAGTCGGCGGCCGGCCCGGACCTGCGCCAGCTGATCCTCGGCTCGGAAGGGGTGTTCGGAGTCATCACGCAGCTCGCCGTACGGGTCCGGCCGGTCCCCGCCCGCCGCGTCTACGAGGGCTGGCAGGCGCGCGACTTCGACTCCGGGCTGGAGCTTCTGAGGACGCTCGCGCAGGACGGACCCGTGCCGACCGTCATGCGGCTGTCGGACGAGGCCGAGACGGCGCTCGGGCTCGCCAGCCCCGGCGAGCTCGGACAGGCGAGCGGCGCCGGCTGCCGGGCGATCGTCGGCTACGAGGGAACCGAGGCGGAGGTCGAGCTCAAGCGCGCGGCCGGCGCGCGGGTCCTGGAGGCGGCGGGTGCGACGCCGGTCCCCGGTGCGGGCGAGGGCTGGGCCCGCGACCGCTACCGCGGTCCGTACCTGCGCGACGCGCTGCTGGATGCCGGGCTGTTGGTCGAGACGCTCGAGACCGTGACCTTCTGGTCGTCGGTCCGTGAGCTCTACGCCGCGGTCGGCGGTGCGCTGCGCCACGCACTGACCGACCAGGGCACGCCGCCCCTGATCCTCTGCCACGTTTCGCACGTATACCCAAGCGGTGCGTCTCTGTACTTCACGGTCGCCTGTGCTCAATTGCCGGATCCGATCGAGCAGTGGCGCCGGGCAAAGGCGGTTGCAAATGACGCGATCATCGACACCGGGGGCTCGATCAGTCACCATCATGGGATCGGCCGTGATCATCGCGAGTGGCTGGAACGTGAGATCGGGCAACTCGGCGAGGGCGTGCTCACTGCCGTCAAACAGAGGCTGGACCCGGCCGGAATCATGAATCCCGGAATACTGATTGCCGGCTAGTGGGCACCTGACGTTCTCGAATACGAGGGGCAAGATGAGCAATTCGCAGTTGCTGGACACGAGCCGAGACTCGGATTACATCTCGGCCCTCGCCGAGTTGGCGGTCAGCTTCGGCGCCAACCTCCAGCCGGGGCAGATCCTCGCGATCAGCTCAGAGCCCGGTAAGGAGGACTTGGCGCGGGCGATCGCCGAGGCGGCCTACCGGCGCGGCGCGCTGTACGTCGATCTGAACGTGTTCGACATGCACTTCAAACGCGCGCGCGCCGTGTACGCGGATCCGGAGACGCTCAGATACGTCCCGCCGTGGCTCGGCGAGCGAGCGCTGGCCCTCGGGGAGCACCGCTGCGCGCGCGTCGCGCTGACCGGACCGGTCGAGCCGCAGCTGCTGGATGGGGTCGACCCGATTCTGATCGGGCTCGACATGCTGCCGGCGCTGCCCGAGGCGATGCAGGTCGTCGACGCGCTGACGACCAACTGGACCGCGGTGCCGTGCCCGACCTCCGGCTGGGCAGAGCTCGTGTACCCCGAGCTGGAGGCGCCGGACGCGCTCGCGCGGCTCTGGAACGAGGTGGCATACATCTGCCGCCTCGACGAGGACGACCCGGTCCAGGCGTGGGAGCGCCGCCTCGCGAAGCTGACCGCGATGTCGGAGCGGCTCGATGAGCTGCACCTAGACGCGCTGCGGTTCGAGGGTCCTGGTACCGACCTGACGATCGGCCTGCTGCCCAGCGCCGAGTGGTCGGCGGCCCGCTTCAAGACGATCGACGGGATCGTCCATGCGCCGAACATCCCGACCGAGGAGGTGTTCACGACGCCCGACCCGCAGCGCGTCGACGGTGTCGTGACGGCGACCAAGCCACTGGTCACCTCGGGCGCCACGATCACGGGCCTCCGGGTTGAGTTCCGCGACGGGCGCGCGGTCCGCTTCGATGCCGAGCAGGGTGCCGAGGTGCTGCGCGGCCTGAGCGAGCACGACGACGGCGCCGCGCGGCTGGGCGAGGTCGCGCTCGTCGACCGCGAGGGCCGCATCGGCCCGCTCGAGACCGTGTTCTACGACACGCTGATCGACGAGAACGCCGCCAGCCACATCGCGATCGGGCAGGCCTACGAGATGGTCGTCAAGGACCCCGGCGAGCTGGCGCGCGTCAACCAGAGCGGGATCCATGTCGACTTCATGATCGGAGGCGACGACGTCGCCGTCACCGGGCTGCTGGCGGACGGCGGCGAGATTCCGCTGCTCCACGGCGGCAGCTGGCAGCTGTAGAGGACACGGCCGATGGGCCACGCTAGGCTAACGCCGGCCCGGAGAGGTGCCGGAGCGGTTGAACGGGCGCGACTGGAAATCGCGTAACGGGGGTCAACCTCGTTCGGGGGTTCGAATCCCCCCCTCTCCGCTGATGTGATGTCTCGGGACATGTGTCTCACATGTCTTGGGACATAGGTCTCAGTTCGGGGAGCTCGGCCAGCGGCCGGGCTTCTTGTTTTGGTTGCGCCAGTAGGTCTTGTCGGGTTCGATCAGATGGATTGAGAGGACTTCGCCGGTGTCGAGCTCGATGACGGTGATGTGGTGGTCGTCGGCGAGGGCGAGGACGCGTTTGCGGGCGTGGGTGGTGCCGATCCCGAGGTGGTGCATCCGGCCGGCGCGGCGGATCGTCATCTTGCCTTTGGTGTCGAGCCGGTCGTAGCGGAGGCGGTAGTGCCGTTGGGGGTGGCCGTTGCTGGCGGGAGCGGCTTTGGGTGTTGCGCGATAAGCATCGCCAGGAGTCCGCCGGTGCAGCGCGCGGTGTGGGCGGCGTTCGTTGTAGTGGTCGCGGAACTCGTCGAGCTGTTGCTGGAGCTCGGCGAGCGTGCGGGGCGCTGGGCGGGCTCTGAGCCAGCGCTGCAGGGTCTGGTGAAACCGTTCGGTCTTGCCCTGGGTCTGCGGGTGTCCCGGGGCGCCGTTCTTCTGCCGGACACCGAGGATCGGGAGGACGTATTCGAACGCGTTGCGGCCACCGGTGAACCGGCTGGTGTAGACGCTGCCGTTATCGGTCAACGTGCTGGCTGGCGCGTCGTATTCCTCGATCAGGCCTAGGAAAACGGCGACCACGTCATCGCCGGTCACGGGCTGATGTGCCGTGCAGGACAGCAGGTATCGGGAGTGGTCGTCGAGCCAGTTCAGGACTTCCACGTCGGTCCCGTCGCGAAGGCGCCAATGGATGAAGTCCGACTGCCACATCTCGTTCGGCTGAGCCATCTCGAACCGCGCATAGGACGAGCGGGGGCGCTTGCGAGGCTGCGGGGTGATCAGCCCAGCGTGGTGCAGGATCCGACGGATCGTCGCCGGCGCGGGCGGCTTGAGACCTTCTCGCTCGAGGTGCCAGGCGATCGTCACCGGCCCCGCGTCTAACCCGTCAGCGGTCAGCTGCGCCCGCAGCGCGATCACCCGCTCTGAGACCGTCACCGAGGTCGCCGCAGCGTTCGTTTTCGGGCGGCGCGAGCGGGGCTCGAGCGCGTCCATGCCTCCTTCTCGATAGGCGACCAGAAGACGGTGCAGATGCCGGCGGGAGAACCCATACTCGGCAGCAGCAGCGGTCACGGACCGCTGCTGGGAGACGACCTGGAGAACAGCAACGCGAGCACGAGACATCCCCGCACAGTCAGCCCACCCCCGGACGGCCGCGCGCGGCGATCGCCGGTCGTAGCCGGGGCGGGTTGCCCCTGCCCCGGCTCCCACAGAACCGTGCTTGCGCTCGTCGCACACGGCTCCTCGGAACGGCGGGTTGCGAACCCCGCCGCCAGCCGCTATCGACCACGATTCATTCCCAGAGCACCATTTGGGGCTTGACGGGAGCGACGATCTCCTGGTGTCGGCGGTGGTGCACGTCGACCACCAGCAGGAGCCCGCGGTCGGTGAAGTACCGGGTGCGGAGTCCTTGGTCGACTGGATAGCTGTGGCTTAGAGCCCACCATGAGCGGTTGCCCTGGTAGATCCCGCCGCCACGCTGGCCGCCGCTTGACACCCAGGGCGATGAGGTTGCGGACGATCGTCCGCTTGCGTTTCCAGTGGCGCAGCAGAATCGCGCGCAACCGCCGCCGGATATGGGCGTCGATCTTGCGCATCATCTGCATCTCTGAGGCCGAGGCGATCCCGAAGAACGCATGCCAGCCCCGCAGCCACGCGTTGATCTGGGCGATGCAGCTGTCAAGGCTGCTTCCCCAGGTTCGCGGCGTGAGCTGCCGGACGCGATCCATCGCGTTGCGCATGGTGCGCTCTGCCAGGAGCACCTCCACGGTCCCGGACTGCGGGTCTAATCGCAACCGGAATCCGAGGAAGTGGCGATCCTCCGGGCGGGCGACAGCCGACTTATCCTCGTTCACCTTGAGGCGCAACCGCCGTTCGATGAACTCGGTCAGACTGGCCATCACCCGTTGCCCCGCCCGCTCGCTGCGCACGTACACATTCGCGTCGTCTGCGTAACGAACGAACTTGTGGCCACGCCGGTCAAGCTCTCGATCGAGCTCGTCCAGCACGATGTTCGATAGCAGCGGCGAGAGCGGCCCGCCCTGCGGAACGCCCTGTTCACTTGCGATCACGACACCGTCCGGCAGCACCACCTTGGCCTTCAGCATCCGTCCGATCAGCACGAGCAGCCGCCGATCGCCGACTCGCTCAGCGAGCTTGGCGGTCAGCCGCTGGTGGCAGACGAGATCGAAGAATTTCTCCAAATCAAGATCCACCACCAACTCGTAGCCGTCCTCGAGATACGTCTTCGCCTCAGCGATCGCCGTGTGACAACTTCGGCCAGGTCGAAACCCGTGGCTCGATGCATGGAACGTCGGCTCCCACAGCGGTTCGAGCACCTGCCGCACAGCCTCTTGGACCACCCTGTCGATCACGTCGGGAATCCCCAGTCCGCGCTGCCCGCCTCCCGCCTTCGGGATGAACACCCGGCGGATCTCGCCGGGTCGATACGTCCCCGCCAGCAGGTCGGCTTGCAACCTGGACAGCACGACCGGCCACTGCTCAAGCAGCGCCTCGATCGTCTGCCCATCAGGCCCGGGAGCGCCCTTGTTCGACGCCACTTTCAACAGAGCCGACGTCAGCCGGCTCACAACCCCTTCCATCGTCACAGACGCGTCGATCTGCGCATTGACGATCGCCTTCGGCAGCACCGACCCCCGATCCGCCCCGGACCGGTCCGGGACCCTCGCTCGGCGCTCTGCTGTCGCGATCGGCAGACACAGCTGACCCGTCATTTCATCGACCGGGACCGCCTTCCCTTGCCCAGCTGGGACTCGACCCGACGGGCTGAGCGGGCATTACCCCGCCGTCTGGTAGTACGCGATCCTCCGACTTCTGCTGGGCCATCAGCCTTTGTCCTTTCGTTCTCCGACCTACCGGCGAACCTCGCCGGAACCCAGCAGATCTCCCAGGGTAAGACGCTGAGATTTCGCTGCGATCACGTCGCCACTACGCCCTCGGGACCGACAGGAATCGGGCATCGCTGCTGAAGGCCAGCTCACCCACCCGAGGAACGCCTTACGGCGCTTCACTCTCGTTCGCAACCACAACGCATCTACGGCTTCCTCCAGACACGCCCTCACGGAACCTCGCCAGCACACCGTTTCGAACCGGCCGCTGACAAGCCACCCGGTGAACTCCGGGCCGCGCCCTTGCCTCCTCGATGTTGGATTCCCCCTATCAGGGCTCCAGGACAGGACTTCCACCTCCGATCTCAGCGCCATGCCTGGCGCACTACGGCGTCGCCCTACGGGCTCCGCCTCCGCGACGACCGCCGCAACCCCAAGCCTCAACCCTCCGCCGGGTGTGACCTATGTCCCGAGTCATGAGCGACCTATCACCTGAGACATATGTCCTGAACCCAGACACCCCTAGCTCCGCTGATGAAATCTGGGGTTGCGCGGGGTGCGTGACCCCTAGCGTGACCCTTATGCGAACCACGGCGCCTCACCAATCAGAAAAACATCGCTACCATCGCCCTTCCACCCAGGGGCGTGGTCAATTCAATGGCCCCAGCCATTCTGGGAATTTCATCGTGATGGCTCTAGAGCGCGAGACCGCACACTTCGAATCGCATAAGGACGAGTTGCTCCAGCACTACCGCGGGCAATTCGCGCTCATCCACGATGATGAACTGCTCGGCACGTTCACCCGCTTCGAAGAGGCATTTGAGGAGGGGATTAAGCGGGTCGGGAACCGGCCGTTCCTGATCAAGCCGATAGTCGACGATGAGGCTCAGGTGCAGTTTCCGGCGCTGGTCTCCGGCATGATCAGTGCCCACGCATAACCAGTTTCTTTACGACGCCTCTGCCCACGGTCCCGGTCCGCATCCCATGCCGAGCGCGGCCATGCTGACGGCCGCTGGAGCGTTTACGAACGTGGACATAGATCTCCCGCAACAGGTGGCCGCCTCGGTAATGGCCGGAGGCCAAACGGCGCCGCCGTCCGTATCCGGCGTCGCGTTAGTCGATACGGGTGCCACGCTGACGTGCGTTCACGAGGCGCTCTTGACCGGTCTCGGGCTCAACCCGACAGGCGCAGTTACATCGGGAACAGCTGCCGGTCCCACTCAGCGATCGATGTATTTCGCGAGGCAAGACCTCCTTCCGTAGATGGGGTGACCGGCGAGCTTCCCGTGGCAGGCGTGGATCTCACGGGACAGCAAGTCGGGACTACTCCCCCACAATCGATCGTGGCACTGCTCGGCCGGAACCTCTTACAGAACTGGATGCTCGTCTGGAACGGACCAGGCGGCATGTGGTCAATCGCGACGTAAGCGATCAAACAACCCCGAGGTAGACATCGAGTCGAGCGGCATCCTCCGCATCCCGGTCCGGCGGGACGTGCAGATAACGCTGGGTCTAGCGAATGTCGCTGTGCCCGGACGCTTGATGCAACCGTCCGACGTCCGACACCCGGACCCAATGCGTCAGGCAGTGATGCCGCGCATCGTGCAAGCCGGGCGGAAGCATCCCGTCAGCCGGCCACTGAGCGGTAAGACCCCCCTCATGCCATGCCATCTTTGTGCGGCGGTGAAGCGTCTGCTGCGCGAACGCTACTTCGGGCGTGCGGCCGAACACCAGCTCGTCGCCACTGCGGCCCGATCGCAGCTGCGCCTCGCGCAGCTCGCGGGGGACCAGCATGGACATCGGCACCCGTCGGACGCTAGCGCGGCTCTTGAGGGCGATCGGCCCAGTCCGACGGTCGCAGGAGTGCTTCGACACAGATCAAGCCGCGATCGAAGTCGGCGTCAGACCATTTGGAGCAGATCGTGCATCAGGACCCGGACAGCGCGGACGAGTATGCGTTGTTCCATTACGACGATCGCGGCAACCCGGTCGGCGCGGCGCTGTCCGGTGCAGAGTTGGGCGTTCACGCCTAACGGACCGCTGGCCCCGCAGTCGAACGCTGTTTGCCTCCGCTCCATCTCCTCGTCCACGCCATGAGTGCTCTCGGCGGCTTACGGGCTTCGGCCGGCGTTCTGGCCGCAGGGCCAGGTTGACTAGGACGCTAGGCGCTGGAGCCGAGCGGCACATCCGTAGTTGTGCGCTTGATCGCGGCTGGATGTACTGCGAAGGCTGACGAGCCGAGCGCCCCGGTGACGCCGGCAACGTGAGCTAACTCACAGACGACCATGGAAGAAAACGGGAAACTCCAGAAGACAGCAGAACGGGAGCCCTCGCGGGGCGGCGGGGGCTCTGTCGTTTCACCCGAGATAACGCCTCGGCCTCGCGAGGTAGCCGCTGTCCGCGGGTACTCCGATCGCAAACCGGGGTCAGCTAGCTGGCGTCGTGGTCGCGCAGAGCGTCACGAACCGCGCCCAAACCGGGCGACTCCACGGATTCGCGAGCGGCAACCTGACGCCCTGGCGCAGCATCCGCCCTGAGCGAATCCACGAGCATCTGCGTCGCCTGCGCAAGCCGCTCCAGCACGCCGACAAGCTCGATCCGGTCAGCGGACTCGAGCGTCGCGGTCGCGTCGGCCATCGCCGCCCCGAACGTTGCCCACGCGGTCACAGAGTCCTCGTCAACCTCCTCCGCAGGCAGCGACCCAGTATCCTGGCGTTCAGTAGAGCCGGCAGCGATGAACGCGTCGAGATCAGACTGGCGAACCCGCACACGCCGTTCTCCCCACACGCACCGCCGGAGCTCGCCGGCGTCGATCCAGTTCCTGATCGTCTGGCCGTTGAGCTTCAGCTACTCGGCGATTTCAGCGACCGTCAGAAACTCATCTGGCACGCATTGAGTCTAACCGAGTACAAAGGACGCCGCTCAAAGCCGGCGAGACAGCTCCCACGGGTCCAACTGGACCGCGTGAGCCTGACAGTAAATGCATATCAAATGGCAAGTTGTTGAGTCTAAGGATTCGCAGTGCGATTCGATCTAATGTTTGCAGTCAATCTGTCTATGTAGTCGTCGAGACCTACTCTTGGCCCAACAGAGCTATCTCATCTAATCTTCAATTCCCCTATCACCCAATATATAATCAATCCATGGGGAAGCAATACGCCGAGCCGAACGGTACGGTCCAGAGAGTGACTAAGCGCATAGATCGTGTCGGGTCCAGACTGTCGCTTGTAGCCCATTGCACGATCTTCGACTTAGCCTTGATCCACCGATTCGCGGTCGGGGTCTGTCCGGGGTTGAGATTTAAATGACCTCCTGTGCAGGCAAGACTGGCCGTGCGCGCGGCCGCGGGTCCTGCATCAGGAGGTTAGCTGCATGGTGCACCAACGGCCGGACCGACTCGGGGTTGTCTTCGATGATGAGCGGGTCGTCGCGAACGCCGGGCTGATGCTGGCGGTGACGCTGGGTCAGCGGCTGGGGATCGAGGCGCTGGTGGATGAGATCGTGGATCTGGGCGATCAGCCGGGGGCAGCCCGTCCCGGGCGCAAGGTGCTTTCGTTCGTGCACGCGATGCTTTTGGGTGCCGACAGCATCGATGATTGCGATGTGCTGCGTGCCGGGCGCACGGAAGCTGTGCTCGGTCATCACGCGATGGCGTCGTCGACGCTGAAGACGTTTCTGCGCTCGTGCTCGTTTGGGCATGTTCGGTAGGTCGATCAGGTCTTCTTGATCGCCTTGGCTCGAGCGTGGTCAGCGGGCGCCGGTCCGGGGTCGGAGCGGCTGGTGATCGATATCGACTCTTTTGTGGGTGAGGTGCACGGCGACGACAAGGAGGGCGCTGGCTATGGGTATACCGGCCAGCGGGGGTATCACCCTTTGATCGCGAGGCGTGCTGACACCGGCGAGGTGTTGCACGTGCGTCAGCGTGGCGGGCAGGCCAACACCCAGCGCTGCGCGTTGCGCTTCGTCTAAGAGCTGATCCTTTGGGTCCGGCGCGTCGAGGTGGCCGTGAAGATCTTGGTGCGCGCCGACTCGGGGTTCTGGTATAAGAAGGTGTGCGCGTATCTGAGCCGGCAGGGCTGTGAGTTCTCGATCGGCGTGACCATGCGCGCGTCAGTACAGGCGCTGATCGCCCAGATCCCTGACCCCGACTGGGAGCCGGTCGCTGACTATCCCGACACCGGCGTCTGCGAGCTCGCCGAAACGATCTTGGGTGAGCATCGGCTGATCGTTCGACGGGTGCATCTGCACGCTCAAGAAGCCCAAGGCGAGCTGTTCTCCTACTGGCGCTATAACGCGTTCATCATCAACCGCATCGAAGCGATGTACTTCGTCGATTCAGAGCATCGCCAGCATGCCGTCGTTGAACTGGTCATCCGCTACCTCAAAGATCAAGCGCTGGCGCACTTCCCATCGGGGCACTACAGCGCCAACAGCGCCTGGACAGTGATCGCGTGCCTGGCGCACAACCTCGCGCGCTGTACAATTGCTGCTCGGAGTCACCGACCCCACACCCCGTACCGCGGCGATTACTCGTCGGCGCCTGTTCGCGCTCCCTGGCCGGATCACCCGAACGCGAGACAGTTCACTTGTACCTGCCCGCTCGCTGGCCCTGGCAGGCCAGCTTCATCGAAGCGCTCATCCGCATCCGAGCGGTGTTTATTGCCGCTGACTCACGACTTACATCGAGACTGACCGACCCCGCGCCCAGTGTTCTTTGCTACGTCCTGGGATCCCGAAAACATCTGCGCGGAAAACTACCGGCCGCGCTATCAATTCCTTAACACTTAAACCGAGTCTCTTCGTGAATACTCCGTCTGGCTCCGGTCAGCCACCATCATCTCTCTACGCGCTCTACTCTCACGAGAACAGTGGATCGAGGCTTAGGTCGTCAGATTGGCGTTTGTCTTTTGTGATAGTGAGGTTGTAACGGTTGCATAACTGCGTTACGTTCGTGTTAGGTTCGTCTTGTTGTTTAAGTACGGCGGGTAATCTGCGTTCTTTTCAAGTTAGGTGTAAATTAGATTATTATAAAATTCTGAGCGGTTATGGCGTCTGATGTCGTTGTGCCGCCGCGCTGGGCTGCGCGGTCGCGATCTTCTCTGCGGCTCCGCCAGCCCTATCTATAGTATTATCTTCTTTATCTTTTATTTCTATTTCTTCTTCTCTTTTTCTTTGTTAGATGATTTTTTCGTTCGAGTGCCCAGCCTCCCTTACTGAGAGTCTCCAGTCTACGGCATCCTGATCCTCGCCTCTGCTCGTGTTTAACACTCATGAGCGCGTTGACATCAGCCAGCAGTCTTTCTATCATCTTTTTTCTTTTTTTTTTTTTTCTTTTTTTTTTTTTATCTTATTAACAAAACTAGTTGCTAAGATCTCGGAGTACATGGGGCGCACGGTATCTCGGTGTTTTCGATTCGATATATTGTTGTCTTTAGTCTTGTTTATTTTATTATTTTATGGGTTTTTACTGGGTGTTCCTTACGATTTCGATCTCCATTGAGTCCGGTCGTCATCGCTCGATCTGTCCGCTTCTGCGTGTAACATCGGAGCGCTATGGTTGATCATCAATCAGCAGCCATACTTTATGGCGTCAGGGTCGCTGTCGCTGTCGCTTTTATCCGAAGTTGTAGATAGTTACGATTAAGTCTCTCTTCTGTTTTCTTCTTATTCGAATTCTTAGTATTCTTGAGCGTGTTTTTTATCGGCGTCTCATAGCAGTGTTATAAATCCTCAGGTCGCGCAGTCTTCTAGCTTGCTCGCCGTTCGCGCCCAGATGTCGTGCTCGGCGGCGACTACCGGGAGCTTGTTGTCGCGAGTGTTTATGTCGTGTCCTACGAGCATCAGACTGCTCTCGGTGAATAGTACTTTCGTCTATAACGGTAGACTCAACTCTTATCTTTTTTTATCTCTTGACCGTGGAGCGCGTATGTGTCGTCGGATTGGTTCGTGACCGTACGCCTTGCTCGGCTGCCTCCACATCGCAGCGATGAGAGGCCGATTTTAGTACATTGCCCAGGGCCCTGACGCGTTCTGGATTCTGATACCTTGCGGGCTCCTGGGCCAAGATCGCTGGTCCTCCACAGCAGCGATGAGATCTCTCTTGGCGGTGCATTGCCCGGCGGTCACGTATGAGTGTTTTGCTTGTCTACTGTTTTTTCTTTTTTATGTTTCGTAATAAATAGGCGCTTAGGTAGCTTCGGGGTGCTGCTCTTCGATTCTCTTCCGGGTGCTGCTACGCGATGAGCTTCCGAAGGCCGTAGACCGCGCCGTGGTACTCATCGTCTCTATGTCTTACTTTCTCTAGTTGTTAACTCTCTAATTATCTATCATCTCATATCTCTATATTATATCTCTTTCTCCTTCCATTTCATCTTATATATTATATACTTCTTTCTGCTTTCTCTATAACACATATTTTTCTTTCTATAGTACAGCCACGGCTTCATTGCTGATCGATTAGAGTAGTCTGAGCTGAGTCGAGGGCCGAGGCGATTCTCTGTTGCTTGTAGCTCTAAGGAGCTATTCTCACCATCTCAGTCTTTCCTATCTATCCCTCTTATATAGCAGTTCCAGTCTCACAGGGCACAGTCTGCGGCTAGTACTCTTGCTCTGTTAGCGACTGTCGACGCGTTATTTTCCGCCCTGTAGTAAGATGTTACATTATCTTAGTATTTTTTTTCTAATCGCTCATTTCTTCTTCTTTTTTTATACGCCACCGGCACTACGTATCAGGGCACACTTACGCTGTTATGTACCAACTTGATCTTCGCTTCAGGGTATTTATAATGGTTTACCCATCGATGAGTGAGTTCACCTAAGGCAGAGGATCTCGTCTTTTTCGGCTGCGAGGTCACGGTGCGCCATAAGACAGATTCTAGCGTGGTAGTTTTCTTTGATCTCCGTATGCTTTCCGTACGTGTACCTCGACGCATACGTTCTGCGCTCGGAGGGGGTTACGCAAAGGAGCAGTGCTGCGTCGCGACCGTCGACAGCGCCGCGCTACGCGATCTACTCGCTGGGCTTCGGATTTTTGCTCTCGCGCGGCTATAGCGATCCTCGACCTTCCTGCCACTGGCAGAAACTACATCTTTCTCCTTCGGCGGTATTTAGTAGAACACTCTCTTGCTAAACTTTTATGTTCGTGATCATCTTCTTAGCTGTGATTCTCTTTGCTGTCTCCTATTACATATTTTCATCTATCTCTCCGTTCGGTGCTCATCTTTCTCATATCAGCGTGCTTTATCTGCCTAGTCTTCTACTAGGGTACCGGCAGTCGGATCGCGCTCTACCCATCAGCGCCGATGTAAGCCTAAGCGCGCAAGTCGATTCGTTGCCGGTCGCTATCTTTGCCGTTGGTTCTGGCGGTCTGCTCGGATCCTCGGCGGCTGGGTGATTCGGCGAAGTTCACCGCTGGTGACCGACGACGGTGGAGTACCTATCTGTCGTGATCCGAGTAAACGGTGTCCGTACTGCGCAGAGGTAGTCTTTTTCGTCTCTCTTTTCTGCAAGCACTGCGGATTTCGTTTTTCAGCGCCTCAATCTGCCTTATACATCAGCGCTGCCATGCGTGTAGCTCTGAGAACTGGTGCGTTCGCCAGACAATTTGTGTCACGTCTGCAGTGAGTCGGTGCGGTGCCGCTCCGTCAAATTCCGCTTGAGCGCCTACGGTAGTCGAGTCTAGTCTCGGGTATCGAGTATACGCAGTGAGTTTCGCACTAATCTAGTAGACTCTCGCCTTGATCGAGTAGCAATAGCCTGCGCGCCGGTGCTCATGTGAGTTAGGAGTCGCCCGAGTCCGTCGTGCTCGGCCGCGCGTAAGCCCCCGTGTCCGCCCCGCAGGCTCCCGGCGAGAGTTGGCCCACCTGAGCCGCCGCAGGCCGTCGAGCCGACCTGTGGCGCGCCAGAGCCGGTTTTCTGTCCACTCAGCGTCTTCGGACTCCAGCGAGCGCCAGACCTAGTCCGAAGAAGAGAGTATGAATAGCGTTCTTTCAAGTGTTCGGGGAACTACGGTCCACTAACGATGCTTCTGGCTATCCTGATGTTGTGGATAGTCGTTGTGCCCCTTGTCGTGGTCGGGCTCGCCGTGTACGCGAGATCGCGCCGTCGGCAGGCGGCGGCTCGGCGGCAACCCGAGTCGTACGAGCGCAGGGCCTCTGTCGAGCGTGACGAGGCTCAAGCAGCACTTGCATTACGCGACCCGCACGTGAGCGCGTAGGCGCGCGCTGACGCCCGGCGTCTGCCGGACCTACGGAGGGCCGGAGTCTTTCTCAGCTCGTCCCGGATCGCGGCGTGTGGCTCTTGCCGACCGCGATGTCCTGCCGCCGAGCAACGCCGTCCTGCCAGAGTGACAGCGGACTACGAGCGAGCAACAGAGCCTCATGTGACAGCGCTCGCAGCTCTTCCCTCGCGGCCCTGTCGTCGTGCCGCTTCCAAGCAGCGCCGAATTGACACAACCGTTCGGCCAAGATGCTCGGCGAAGATGCCAGGCGCTCTTCGCATTGCTCGTCAGGCATCGTCACCGCTCCCACTCGCTCGCATCGGCGTCGCTGATCTGCTTACCGCGCTGCATCCGATTCGCCCGACGGGCGCCTTGCTTGCCGCTTCGCTTCGTTGCCTTCGCCCTATTGCGGTTGCTGCGTCGCACGCCTTCTGTCATCTCCCGGTAGAAGAAGCTCGCGACATGCAGCGCACCGTCGCTGTGGAGGTACAGCGGCGCTGCGATATCGTCGGTCAGCAGCAGGTAGTAGCTCGCGCTGTCCGTGATCAGCCAGTCTGGCTTATGCCTAGTGATCCGGGCCGTCGAGAGCAGTCTGCTCAGTTCGGCGCGGATGCGGTCGTCGTCGAGCGTCGGTCTTACCCGCTCGCCGTACCGTTGCACGCAGTGGTCGGAGAACATGATCGCGGCGCAGTCGCCGGGCAACGACCATCCCGCCTTTAGGTCCGCGAGCGCGTCGCTCATGCGACCCGGCCTCGATAGCGCCGCAACTGGATCTCCTCCCACTCCTTTTCCAACTCGTATGTGTCATCCCGCGCCAGCACGCCCCGGCCGAACCCACGCTCGATAGCCAGGGCCCTGAAGCGCAATTCCTCGGAGCTGTCAGCGAGCACGAGCGAGCGTCGCGCACGCAGTGAGCCATCGCTCTGCCAGCTCGACGGGATCAGGAACATCAAGTTCAGCCGCTTCGCGTTCTTGAGGATGTGCTGCCGCACACGGTTCGGGTCGCGCGAGGACCGGCCCACGGCTTTGATGGCTCGCTTCAGATCGTCCGCGTCCTCGATCGGGAAACTCGGTCACCGTTCGCGTTCGGGAGCGCGTGGCCTTTTGCCATCATCACCTTTTTTCGGCCGCCGAATACTTGGCGCGGGCAGAGCGGCCGTCCTCGTCGTCATCGTCCGGAGGTTCAACCAACCCCGTCCCAGCGCAGACCGGGCAAACTACGCCCGAGCTGAGGCGTCCCTTGCCGCCGCAATGAACGCAAGCGATCTCGTCGCCGTCCGGTTCCGCGTCGGTCTGGCGCAGGGTCAGCCCCACCGCGTAGCCGCGGACCTCGAGGCCGATCGTCGCCGCGCGCACGTCCACGGTCGTGCTGCTGTTCGCGCCCCTGTCGCAGATACTCACGTCGCCGTCGTGCACGTCCACGGCCAGTAGCTCGCGCATCGTCCGATCCTCCGACCAGCGCTGTCCGGCCTCGCTCGGAATCCTGAACGCGAATGACATCTCGGTGGCGTTCCCGGCGCGGATCTTCGACCGTGCGAGCTGCGCGTCGGTGTCGGTCGTGTCAAGCGATGCATGGACGGCCAAACCGACAGCGTCCTCGTTGAGCCGCAGCGTTCCGGCGGTCGTCGTCGCCAGCGGCAGGCCGGAGCCACTGCGGCCGTGCATCAGTAGCAGCGACACGCGCGGATTCGAGCGCAGCGTCGCGCTGAATGCTCCGGGCCGGACTACCTCGCTGAAATCGCCAACCTTGTAGGGCTGGTTGAACGTCGCGGCGTGGCCGTGCACGGTCCAGCCGTCGCCGCTCTCTCTTAGTTCAAGTGCAGGCATCGGCCGTTTCCCTTCGTGGTGATTTCGCTGCTTTGCGGACGATGTACGGCATCAGAACACGCCCGAGGGATCGGGCGGCCGGTCCTGAGCCCACGCCTTGACCGGCTTCCCGTTCGCGTCGGTTTCGACCTCAACGATGGTCTTGCCGTCCGGGACGCGATTCGGGTCGTGTGGGCCTCGAGAGACGGGAATCCACGGCTCAGCCCTCCGCTTGCGCTCGCGTTCAACGAGCCACTCATCGAGAGCCTCGGGACTATTTGAGCGCATCCGCTCGACGGCGTCATGGACCCTCCGGCACGCTCGTCATCGCGAAGCGTCAAGAAGTGCTTTGCGATGTTCTCGAACGGCTCGTCATGCTCGGCCCCCAGGAGTGCCGTCGCAGCTTCGAACTTGCGGTAAAGGTCATCCGCGATGAGCAGAAACTCGTCGTCGCGCTTGTGGAGCGCCAGCAGACCGCCTGCGGCCGCCTCGGCGTCCTGGCGTAGCGCGGTCATGCCACCCTCGTCTCGAGCGCCGGCTCGGCGGACTCCTGGAGGATCTGCCACACATCAAGCGTCGCCTGCTGCTTCAGGCTCAGGTCGCCACGGCCGTCACACGTCTGGCAGCCCGGATCCTCACCACGACACGTAGGGCAGATATAGCGGCGGTGTGCCGCCTCGCCAAAACCCCTGTCGCCGTGGATCGCCATGAACGTCGCCGCCGCGACACGATCATGCCGCCGCCGCCACGCATCATCTGGCCTTGCCCTGGTCATCGTCGCTGCGTCGCGGCGCGAGCCGTAGAGGCCAACTTCGGCGCGTTCGCGGCGTTTACGCCCGTGTCGTGCTCGCCGGCCGCAAGGACCGGGACGAGCGTGTGGGCATCGACCCAGACATTCGGCCGCTGCGTCGCAAGGATTGATAAGCCGCTATCGACGTAGGCCCCCTGGTCGTCTGTTCCAGTTACTGTCATTCGGTAATTCCTCTCGACTTGTGTAAATAGGCCCTGATGGCCCCCTTCTCCAACTTGCTTACGACACTAAGCAGACCCTCGCGGTCGTTCTCAAGGATCCGTAGCCCTCGGATCAGCCGCCGCAGTTCGTCGGCGGCCGTGAACACGTCGCTGAGGTCCGGGCGCTGGTCGGTCACGCTCATTCGGTCGCCTCGAGGCCGAGCGCAGTCTCCATCGCTCGCGCCGGCTCGTGACCGTTGTCGCTCACCAAGAACTGCCGCTAAGCGCTTGAACGACCTCACCAGCAGATGACGCGGAGGTCCACGCCGGTCTCTCGAGCGCGCCGCAGCAGCTCGTGGGCCTTCGCCGCGCGCAATTCAGCCTCGACGAGCGGGAGCGCCACGGCCGCGAAGCCCCCAAACGCCGTGTCGTCGCCCGCGAACGCCTCCAGTTCGTCGTGGTAGCCCGCGAGCTCGTCGCAATCCTGGTCCTGAACCCAGCAGATGAAGTCGAGTTCGTCGCTCATCAGGCGAACCAGTCCCGCGACCAGTACCGCTTGTCGGGCTCCGACTTCTCAAACGGGCGAGCACCCCGACCCGCGCCGCGCCGCGAATTACAACCGTAATGGACCACCCTCAGATTCTCGGCCGCATACGGGTCGCCGCCCCGGCTCAACGGGTCGATGTGGTCGACGCTCGAGCTCCACCTCGACCGTGCCGGCGCCGACGGGTCAAGCTCCAGATCGCACAGTGCGTCGCCGTGCGCAGCGCCCTTTTGCGAGCCTGCTTCCAGCCATACGTGTCGCGGACGCTCACGGCAAGACCTCGACCCCGACGATCGGCGCCCTACCCGCCTGCGCCCGCGCCTCGCCGATCAGCTCGATCACGTCCGCTGCCGCCACGACGAACCGCTCCTCACGCTCGCGCCGCTGCTTCTCCGCAAGCCACACCAGATCCGGCCCGTCCCACTCCACCACGCGCCGCACCCGCGCCACGAACGGATGCCCGCAACCCACCTCCCGCGCAATATCTGAGTTCGACCGGCGCGGATGGTCGCGCAGGAGTTGAGCGACCGCCCGCCGCTTGCCGGCGATCTCACGCGCCCCCGGAGTCGCTTTAGCGAGCGCCATCACCGCTCCCGTTCCGCAGTATTCGGGTTCCGGGGGGGAAATGTCCACCATTGGGGCGTGGACAAAGCGGTCATAGGCATTTCGACCCGGCGCCGGTGGCAGAGCAGCGCCCGGCCGCGCCCCGCGAGGCAATGGGCACCCTCACGTCCGCTCGCCCTCCAGGAGGTCCACAGCATCCCCGAGCAGCGTCGCGAGTCGACGCAGATGCCTCGACCTGAAGCCACCGAGCGATTTCAAGTCCTCGAGTTCGAACTTCGCCGATGCGATGACCGCCGACCTACGATCGCCATCGTCTAGATCGAGCCGCGTCACCGGCGGCGGCAGCGGTGGAGGCGCCTCGAGATCGTGACCGTCGACATCGAAGTACGTCACGAACCTTCGCCTCGATCGTTGCCGTTGTCGGCGCCGTTAGCAGGATCGCCGTCCTCGAGGTATTGGGTCAGAGCGCGACGAATGACGGCGGCGACCAACTCGTCCTCGACCGTCGCGCTCATCACCCGCCCGACGATCTCGGGTTCGCTCTGGCGGTTGTTGTGACTCGTGACGGCGTCGTCATAGTCGATGCTACTCAGTCCACTGAACAGTTCTGTTCAGTGGAGGGAAGCTCGATCCGCGTGACCCCTCGCGTGACCCTTCCCGCGCGGTCGCTGCGGGCCGCTGGGGGACGGTCACCCGGTGGTATCAGGCTTTGGTATCTACTTGGTACCGCTCGGGATCGCTGGGGGCGTTCGGCGGGGGGTTCGAATCCCCCCTCTCCGCTGAGTGACAATCGCCGCTGCAGGCGCGTTTCAGTTTCGTAGCGGTCGGCGCGCGGGCGTCATTCGTGGCGTCCGTGGAAACGCGCTTAACTGCATCGGGGTTAAGTACGGATTGCCTATCCGTTTGTCCCCGCACCGTCAAAAGCTCCGGAAAACGGGTGGCTGAATTTTCTTGCGCGGCGCCGAATCATCTCGTAGACTGCACGCGCCTAGAGGGAGACCGTTTGAAACGGCGGGGGACCCTACTCGAGGCAAACACAAAGTGATCCAGCGACCGGCACTCCGACTTGTTGAAGGCGGCCTTGCCAAGGATGTTCCTTGGCTGTGGTTCTGCGGCCATTGCGCATCGCCGTCGCCGGGTGGCGCCCCGCCGCCCCCGAACGAGCGCGTCTGCAACTCGTGTGGGCTCGGCTTGCTGCTCGAGGCGCGCGAGGATGCGGTTCCGACCGATCGTGACGCGTTCCTGGTCGTCGACTCGTCACTGCTCGTTCAGGCGATGTCCAAGCAGGCGGAGGCATTCCTCGGGGTGACCGAGGAGGACGCGATCGACAAGCCGGTCGCCGAGCTGCTGGTGCCCGCCGACGCCGAGGCGCAGGGCCGCACTAGCTTCGCCGCCGCGATCGTCGAGGCGGCGAACGGCGACGATCCCGAAACGTCACGTCGCTTTGTCCGTCCGTGGAACACGTTCGGTGTTCGGATGCGGACCCGGATCGCGACCTGCGGGCCGCCGCGGGCGGCGCTGGTCGTACTCGAGAACAGCGGGCCGCCGCGCCTGCGCGCCGTCGGCTCCTAACCGACCCGACTCTCGAGGCGCGCGGGAGCGCCGAACTTCGACAGCACCTCCGGCAGCACGACGGTGCCGTCCTGCAGCTGCCCGTTCTCGAGCAGCGCGATGATCGTCCGCCCGACCGCGACCGCGGTCCCGTTCAGCGTCGCCGCGTGCACCGGCTTGCCGTCGGCGCCGCGGAAGCGGATGTCGAGCCGGCGCGCCTGGTAGTCGGTCGTGTTCGAGCACGAGGTCAGCTCGCGGTAGCGGCCCTGCCCGGGCAGCCACGCCTCGACGTCGTACTTCTTGGCCGCCGAGGCACCGAGGTCGTCGACCGCGATCGCGACCACCCGGTAGGGGATCTCGAGCACGCCCATGATCGACTCCTCGATCGACAGCAGGTACTCGTGCTCGGCGTCTGCCTGGACGGGCTCGACGAAGCTGAACATCTCGACCTTGTCGAACTGATGCACGCGGAAGATCCCGCGCGTGTCCTTCCCGGCGGCCCCGGCCTCGCGCCTGAAGCAGCTCGAGAATCCCGCGTAGCGCAGCGGCAGCTGCTCGCCGGCGAGGATCTCGTCGCGGTGCAACGAGGCGAGCGCGACCTCCGAGGTACCGACCAGGTACAGGTCGTCCTCGGGCACCCGGTAGATCTGCTGCTCGGTGTCGGGCAGCATGCCGGTTCCGTACAGCGCCTGCTCGCGCACCAGCACCGGCGGGACCACCGGCTCGAACCCTTCGCCGACCAGCTTCGAGAGCGCGAATTGAACGAGCGCGAACTCGAGCAGCACGAGCTCGCCCCGGAGGTAGGCAAAGCGTGACCCCGACAGGCGCGCGCCGCGCTCGATGTCGATCATCTCGCCGGCGAGCTCGAGGTGGTCGCGTCCGGTCGCGCCGGCTGCGCCGACCTCCTTGAGGACCGTGTCCTGCGCCGGCGCGTCCGGCGCCGGAAGGTTGGGCAGCGCGGACAGGGCGGCGTCGCGCTCGGCGCGCAGCGACGTCTCCTCGTCGCTCAGTGAGCGCCCCCGGGCGGCGAGCTCGGCGAGCTGCGCCCGCTGCTCCTCGCTCGGTGCGCCCTTGAGCGCGCGGCTGGCCTGGTTCTGCTCGGCGCGCAGCGCCTCGAGCTCGGTCGTGATCGCGCGCCAGCGCTCGTCGAGCTCGAGCAAGCGGTCGATCGTCTCGGCGGCGTCGGCGCCGCGACGCGCGAGCGCCGCTCGCACGGCGTCCGGTTCGCGGCGGATCAGCCTGATGTCGAGAACGCGCGATCTCCGCTAAGTGTGGGAGGTCTTCTTCTTCTTGGCCCTGGCCGGCTTCTTGGCCGGCGCCGCTGCGGCGGTCGTCGTGCTCGACGACGTGGTCGTCGTCGCAGCCGTTGACGCACTCACGGGCGGCGGCAAGGTGCCGATCGGCCTCACGATGCAGGGCACCGTGCCCGGCTCCTTCGGCGCCGCGCGTCCCGCGTACGTCGACACGAACTGGGCCACGTCGCGCGCGTCCTGGCCGACGACGATGTTCTGCGGCATGTAGGCGCCGGAGAAGCCTCCGTTCTCGATCGCGTACAGGACGCGCGTGATCGGACGCTCGCAGCGGACGTTGAAGTTCGGCCCGCTGATCGCCATCGCGGTGCGGACGTTCGGCGCCGAGCCGTGCGTCGCCGCGTAGGACAGGGTGTGGCAGCCCGAGCAGCGCTGCGAGAACAGCACTGCGCCCTGGTACAGGATCGGCCTCGACTTCGGGACGCTGATGCGCTCGGTCCCACAGGCCGCCGCGAGGGCCGCGACCGCGATCGATGTGCTCGAAAGGAGAAGGACCCTTAACGACCGACTCATCCGGGGCGGGATCATAATCGGAACCCGTGTTTTCGAGCCGCGTACCCCGTCTGATCGCATTGTCGGCGGCGGCCGCGAGCGTGCTGCTGGCCGGCTGCGGCCGCACCGCGCGGGTCGGCGTCAACCGCACGTTTCAGGTCGCGTTGACCGAGTACCACGTCTCGCCACAGCGGGTTCGAGCACCGGCCGGGACGCTGACGATCTTCGTCCACAACTACGGGCGGCTCAGTCACAACCTCGTGATCTCGTCCGGCGGTCACTCCGACGCCTCGACGCAGCCGATCCCGCCGGGCGAGACGAGCGAGCTGCTGGCGACGCTGGCGCCCGGCAACTACCTGATGTCGTCCACGATCCTGTCCGACCAGGCGCTCGGCGCCTACGGAACGTTGATCGTCACCCGTCAGTGAAGGAGCCACGGACCCGACGGCGAACTCCGGTCCATCCCCGGCGCCGGCTTTTGAGACGTTCGCCCCACCTAAAAACGCGTGCGTCCTCCTACGGCGGCAACCAGAGGTGCCGGCGTCGGGGTATCCATTGTGGGCTTGAGTTCGATCTATGACGTATATGAGAAGGGATCGAACTCGACTCGCGCTGGCCGGACGGTATAAAGCCAGCGATGCCGCACGAGCCCGACCCCGAGCTATTCCGCGAGGTGTTCGGCCGGTTCGCGACAGGCGTCGCGGTGATCACGGCCGCAAGCCCGAGCGGCGCCGGCGGCATGACCGCCAACGCGCTGTGCTCACTGTCGCTCGATCCGCTGCTGGCGCTTGTGTGCTTCGAGAACAGCGCCCGGACACTGCCGATCGTCCGGGACGCCGGGCGGTTCGCGGTCAACGTGCTGTCGTCAGACCAGGCGCAGCTGGCAGGCGTGTTCGCGTCCAAGCTGCCCGAGTCGGAGAAGCTCGACGGTGTCGAGCACCGGTTCGAGAACGGGCTGCCGGTGATCGACGGGTCACTCGCGTGGGCGACGTGTGAGCTGCGCGAGCTGATCGCCGGCGGCGATCACACGATCGCGATCGGGCGCGTGACCGCGCTCGGCCTGGGCGAGGGGCAGCCGCTGCTGTGGTACTCGGGCCGCTACCACTCGTTCGGGAGCTAGCCGCCGGTCCCGGCGGCCCTGATCAGCAGCGCGAACACGACCAACGCGGTCAGCACCATCACGCCGAGCTCGCGCTGGACAATCGCCGCCACGACCTGACGCTGCTCCCCCTCGGGCAGCTCGCCGACCGCGGCCGCCGACTCGAAGCCGCGCTGATCGAGGATCGCCTGGGCGGAGCTGATCCGCAGCTGCTCGCCGAGAAACGAGACCGCCAGCGGCAACAGCCCGTAGATCAGGTGAAGGCTCGACTCCTTCTTGCCGATCGCCACCAGCACGCCACCGAGCGCGACTTCGACCACGACCGCCGCCTGCCCGGTGCGCAGCAGGCGCCAGAAAAGCTGACTCTGCTGATGGCGGTGCCAGCACCAGGCGCCCCACAGCATTGAGGCGCCGATCAGCACGATGCAGGCGACGCCCAGCACGAGGTGGACGATCTTCACGCTTGCACCGTACTTCTCGTCGGTATCACTTAGCCGCATTCAGCACTAAGTAACAAGCTGTTACAAGCCTGACCCCTCCGGTGGTATAAGACCTAGTTGTGCTTCGTAGCTACCTGCCGGCGATCGTGTTTCTGCTACTCGGCGGGATCGTCGGCGCGCTGTTCTCAGTGATGAACCTGTTCTTCGGGCGCCGGCGCCCGGGGCTCAACAAGGACACGCCGTATGAGTGCGGGCTCCCGTCCGAGGTCCAGCGCGGCTTCAAGTTCGGGATCAGCTTCTATCTGATCGCGATGCTGTTCATCCTGTTCGACATCGAGGTCATCTTCCTGTACCCGATCGCGGTCCAGCTGCGCGCGTTTGGCACCTTCGCGCTGTGGGAGACGGTCACGTTCGTCGGCCTGCTGATGGTCGCGTTCGTTTACGTCTGGCGACGGGGAGCGCTCGAATGGAAATGAAGCGCGAGCCACTGGGGGGCGGGCCGGCGTCGCTGGATTTCCGCTCGCGTCAGCTGCTGGCCCGGGACATGCTCAACGGCGACCTCGAAGGCGAGGCTCTCCAGCGATACGCGGAGCAGGCCGTGATGACGACGACGGTCGGCAAGGCGGTTGCGTGGGCGCAGGGGAACTCTCTCTACCCCCTCACGTTTGGTCTGGCGTGCTGCGCGATCGAGCAGATCACAGCGGTCGGCGCTCGCATGGACATCGCGCGATTCGGCTGGGAGGCGTTCAGGGCCTCGCCGCGCCAAGCCGATCTGATCATCCTGTCGGGCCGCGTGTCGACCAAGATGGCGCCTGTCATACGCCGCCTCTACGACCAGATGCTCGATCCGAAGTGGGCGATCTCGATGGGCGCCTGCTGCTCGTCGATGGGCGTCTACAACAACTACGCGCTAGTTCCTTCGGACAAGTTCATGCCGATTGACGTCCACGTGCCGGGCTGCCCACCGCGCCCAGAGGCGCTCATGCACGGGATCCTCCGGCTGCGTGACAAGATCCAGGGCCACGAGCCGGAGGGGTGGCGCGAGCGCTACGACGCCGTCGGCACCGAGGAGGTCCTGCCCGAGACCGACGCGGCGTCCGCCACGATCAACGTTTTCGGAGGGGGAGACACCGCCGGTGCCTGACGCGACGGGGCTCGAGCTCACAGCCCACGAGCTCCGCGAGGCCAGCGCAGAGTCGATCCTCGGCACCGAATTTCACCGCGGTCGCGCGGTGCTGCTCGCGAATCCGGCCCTCATCGGTGAGGTGCTGACGGCGCTGCACGCGAAGGGCTACACGTTCCTCGCCAGCCTGCACGGCGTCGACTATTACCCGGAGGAGCCGCGACTTGGTGTCCTCTACGAGCTGCTGGACATGAACAACGTCGATCGGATCTCAGTCAAAGCGAGGGTCTCAATCGACGATCCGCGGATCGACTCCGTGGTCTCCCTGTTCCCGGGCGCGGATCACCCCGAGCGCGAGGTATACGACATGTTCGGGGTCGTGTTCGACGGCCATCCCGACCTGCGGCGGATCCTGATGCCCGAGGACTACGAGGGCTTCCCGCAACGCCGCGACTTCCCGGTTGGTGGCGAGCCGGTGCTGTTCACGTACAACGAAGAGACGTACGGCAAGTGGCAATAACTCCGAGCGACTATCGGAAGCGTGAGGAGTCGATCACCTACTCGGCCGAGCCGGCCGGCCAGGGCGTGACGCACGAGCTGCTGACGTTGAACATCGGGCCCCACCACCCCGCGACCCACGGGGTACTGCGCCTGATCGCGACGCTCGAGGGGGAGGTCGTGCACGACATCAAGCCGATCATCGGCTACGTGCACACGGGGATCGAGAAGACCGCCGAGGACAAGTCGTACTGGAAGGTGATCCCGGTCGTCGAGCGGATGGACTACCTCTCCTACTACTTCAACGCGATGGCGTTCTGCGGCGCGGTCGAGACTTTGCTCGACGTCGAGGTGCCGCCGCGTGCTCAATACCTGCGGGTGATCCATCTCGAGCTCAATCGGATCGCCTCCCACCTCTTCTGGCTCGCGACCGGCGCACTGGACCTCGGCGCCATCTCGATTTTCTGGTACTGCCTGCGCGAGCGCGAGATGATCCTCGACCTGTTCGAAATGTCGTCCGGCCAGCGGATGCACACGCGCTATTTCCAGGTCGGTGGCGTGTTCGAGGACATCCCGCCCGGCTTCGCGGCGAAGCTGCGCAAGTTCCTCGCCATCATGCCGGGCCGGGCAGACCAGTACGCGGACCTGCTCGAGAACAACCAGATCGCATTCGAGCGTCTGCACGGTGTCTGCCCACTCGACGAGCAGACACTGCTGGGCCTCGGCGTCACCGGCCCGCTGCTGCGTGCGGCGGGCAACCCGTGGGACCTGCGCAAGGCCGCCCCATACTCGAGCTACGACCACTTCCAGTTCAAGATCCCGGTTGGGACCGTCGGCGACAACTACGACCGCTTCCGGGTCCGCCACGCGGAGCTGTACGAGTCCGTGAAGATCATCGGCCAGGCGCTCGACGGACTGCCCGAGGGGCCGTTCATCACCCCCGACCGCAAGATCGCGCTGCCACCGCGCCACGAGCTGGCGACCAGCATGGAGGCGCTGATCCACCACTTCAAGCTCGTGACCGAGGGCTTCCGCGTGCCGCCCGGCGAGGCCTACTACCCGATCGAGGGGCCGCGCGGCGAGCTCGGCTGCTACGTCCTCGCCGACGGATCGGCGAAGCCCGCGCGGGTCCACATGCGCGACCCGAGCTTCGTCAACCTGCAGGCGCTCGCGCCGATGGTCCGCGACTCGTACATCGCCGACCTGATCGCGACGCTGGCGATGCTCGATCCGATCCTCGGCGGCATCGACCGATGAGCACTGGTCGCCCGACGGTCCCCCGCTTCGGTCACGGGTCGCGGGTCCCCGGCTGGGACGACGCGGCCGACCTGACCAAGGACCCGGCGGTGATTCCGGACCCGGCGACGACGCCGGTGCCAGACGACCTGCGCGGCGAGATCGAAGCGGCGATGGCCAAGTACCCAGACCCCCGCTCGGCGGCGATCCCGGCGCTGCACGCGGCGCAGGCGGTGCACGGCTGGTGCTCGCCCGAGGCGATCGACCAGGTCGCGACCGTGATGGGCCTGACCCCGGCATACCTGACCTCGGTCGCGACGTTCTACGACATGCTCGAGACCTACCCGCGTCCCAAGCACGACGACGTCTACGTGTGCACGAACATCTCGTGCTCGCTGCTCGGCGCCGACGAGCTGTTCGATGCGATGGTGCGCGCGGCGGCCGGCGACGCGAAGATCCACGTCAGCTCGTTCGAGTGCCTGGGTGCCTGTGACATCGCGCCGATGGCATCGGTCAACGGCGAGTACGTCGGCCCGCTGGCGCTCGACGACTGCGACAGGCTGGTCGAGGATCTGCGCGCCGCGCGACCGGTACTCCCCGACAAGCAACTCCGTTATCGCGCCTGCGTCGACCCCGGCGTGGCACCAGAGAAACCCGAATGAGAAAGATCCTGTTTGACCGCATCGACGAGCCGGGGCTCAACACGCTCGAGGTCTACGAGCGACGCGGCGGCTACCAGGCGATGCGCAAGGCGCTGAAGATGTCCTCCAACGAGGTGCTCGAGCAGCTCAACGAGTCCGGCATTCGCGGCCGCGGCGGCGCCGGCTTCCGGATGGGCCAGAAGGTTTCGTTTTTGCCGCACGGCGACATGGACAAGTACCTGGTCTGCAACGCCGACGAATCCGAGCCGGGGACGTTCAAGGACCGCGAGCTGATGCAGAAGAGCCCGCACATGCTGATCGAGGGGATCGTGATCGCCGCCCACGCGGGCGAGATCGACCGCGCGTTCATCTACATCCGCGGCGAGTACGAGCTCCAGGCGCAGATCCTCGAGGCCGCGATCGCCGAGGCCGCGGGGGCCGGCTACCTCGGCGAGAACATCCTCGACAGCGGCACGAACCTGTCGCTGGTACTGCACCGCGGCGCCGGCGCCTACATCTGCGGCGAGGAGACCGGGCTGCTGGACTCGCTCGAGGGCAAGCGCGGCAACCCGCGCCTGAAGCCCCCGTTCCCGGCGATCGAGGGCCTTTACGCCGGCCCGACGCTGATCAACAACGTCGAGACGCTGTCGACCGTCCCGCACATCATCGCCATGGGTGGGGACGAGTACGCCAAGATCGGCACCGAGACCTCGACCGGCACCAAGCTGGTCTCGATCTCGGGCGATGTCAAGCGGCCGGGCAACTACGAGGTCGAACTCGGGATCCCGTCGCGCGAGCTCATCTACGGCCTCGCCGGCGGCCCACCCAGCGGGCTCGACATCAAGTTCTGGTTCCCGGGCGGCTCGAGCTCGCCGGTCCTGACCAAGGATGACCTCGACGTCCCTTACGACTTCGACAGCATGGCGAAGGCCGGCACGATGCTCGGGTCGGGCGCGATCATCGTCGCCGACGAGTCGCGCCGCGTGCTGGACACGATGTTCAAGCTCGCCAAGTTCTACGCGCACGAGTCGTGCGGCAAGTGCGTGCCGTGCCGCGAGGGGACCAACTGGACCGTCAAGATGGTGCAGCGGATCTACGCCGGCGAGGCGACGCCGATGGACCTCGACATCATGGCCTCGGTCCAGGAGCAGATCATCGGCAACTGCCTGTGCGTGCTGGGCGACGCGATGGCGATGCCGATCGGGTCGATGGTCGCCAAGTTCCGGCCCGAGCTCGAGGCCGAGATCGAAGCTGCCCGCGAGCGCCAGGACCGCACTCCGAGCGACGACGTCGTCGCCCTCGGCGCGGCCGACGAGCAGGCAGGGCCCGTTCCCGTTCACTAGCTTCCAGCGCGCATGCCACGCCCCCAGCGCAAGACGATCCAGCTGACGATCGATGGCCGCGAAGTGCAGGCAGTCGAGGGCGCGATGCTGGTCGACGCCGCCAAGCAGGGCGACGTCGAGATCCCGTACTTCTGCTACGAGCCGAAGCTCGGTCAGCCGGTCGGCGCGTGCCGCATGTGCCTGGTCGAGATCGAGGGGATCCCGAAGCTGCAGACGTCGTGCTCGACGCCGGTCAAGGATGGGATGGTCGTGCACACGCAGTCCGAGCGTGTGCACCACGCCCAGAACGCGGTCGTCGAGTTCCTGCTGATCAACCACCCGCTCGACTGCCCGGTGTGCGATAAGGGCGGCGAATGCCCGCTCCAGGACATCACCTTCGGGTGGGGCCTTGGGCGCTCGCGGATGATCGAGCCCAAGCGCCATTTCCAGAAACCGCTGGCGCTGTCGCCGCTGATCGCGATCGACCGTGAGCGCTGCATCCTCTGCTACCGCTGCGTGCGCTTCTCGCAGGAGATCGCCGAGGATTACCAGCTGATCTTCGCCGAGCGCGGCGCGGAGACGTTCGTGGCCACCCACGACGGCCACCCCTACGTGGCGCCGTTCAGCGGCAACATCGTCGAGCTGTGTCCGGTCGGCGCGCTGACCTCGCAGCCCTACCGCTTCCGCGCGCGGCCGTGGGACATCGAGGGCGCGGGCGGCATCTGCACGCTGTGCCCGGCGCAGTGCAACGTCACCTTCACGGTCCGCGACGACCGCGTCGTGCGGGTCCTGGCCCGAGACTACGAGGGCAACAAGGGAGTCGACGACGGCTGGCTGTGCGACAAGGGTCGCTTCGCCTACCAGGCGATCCACGTCGACGAGCGGATCACGAGGCCGCTCGTCCGGGATGCCGGCGAGCTGCGCGAGGTGTCCTGGGAGCGCGCGCTCGAGACGGCTGCCGGTCTGGCCAAGCACCGGGGTCGCGTCGGCGCACTGGTCGGGGGCCAGGCGAGCAACGAGGAGGGCTTCCTGCTCGGGCGGCTGATGCGCGAGGCGCTGGGCTCGGCCGACGTCGACTCGCGCGCGAGCCACAGCACCAGCGCGTCGCTCGCGCGGGCGCTGGCCGCTCCGGCGCTGCAGGCGAGCGTCCCCGACATCGAGTTCGCCCACACGGTGCTGCTGGTCGGTTGTGAGCCGCTGGATGATGCGCCGATCCTCGACCTACGGATCCGCAAAGGCGTGCGTCGCCACGGCGTCAAGCTCGCGATCCTGAGCGCCCGCCCGAGTGCGCTGGACCGCAACGCCAAGCAGATCATCCGCTGCGCGCCCGGCGACGAGCCGGCCCAGCTGGTGGCGCTCGAGGCGACGCTGCGCGACGGTGGCGGCGAGGGCGAGATCGGCGAGTTGGCCGGGCTGCTGCGCGACGGCGGCGAGGACATCGTGATCATGTGGGGTGAGCGGATCGGCTCGGAGGCGGCGGCGCTCGTGCTGCGGATCGCCGAGCGGCTCGGGCTCGCCGACCGCGACGGGGCAGGGCTGCTCGAAATCCCGGCGGGCTCCAACGGACGCGGGCTGCGCGAGGCCGGCGCGATCCCGGACGCCGGCCCGGGCTATGGAGAGCTGGAGGGCGCACTCGGGCGCGCCGCCGGCGAGATCGCCCGCGCCGCGGCGGATGGTGAGCTGACCGCCCTCTACCTGTTGCAGACCGACCCGATCCGTGACCAGGACGACAGCGCGCTGTGGGAGCGTGCGCTGCATAGCGCGGCGCTGGTCGTCGCGCACGCGTCGGTGCTGACCGAGGGCCTGCAGGAGCACGCGACGGTGATCTTTCCGGCCGAGTCGCACGCGGAGAAGGAGGGCACGGTCGTGCATCCGGACGGCCGGCTCCAGCGCCTGCGGATCGCGATCGAGCGCCCGGGCGAGGTGCAGCCGGGCTGGGCGGTGATCACGGAGCTCGCCCGCCGCGCCGGAACCGACTTCGGCGTGGAGCGCAGCGCCGACGCGTTCGAGCAACTCGTCGCCGCGGTCCCGTTCTATGACGGGATCACGCTCGACGAGATCGGCGGCGAGGGCCTGCGCTGGCCCGAACGCGATCAGGCGGCTGCGCTCGGGGCCGGCGGCGAGGTCTTCTGCGGCACGCCGCAACCGCTCGGGGAGCGCGCGTCCGACCTGAACGGTCCAAGCCAGAACGGCGCGCTGCGGCTGGGCACCTACCGCCCGATCTGGGCGGCCCCCGAGTGTGAGATCTCGCCGACGCTGCAGTACCTGATCCCGGTTCAGCAGCTCGAGCTGTCGCCCGACGACGCGCGCCGGCTGGACCTCAGCGACGGCGACGACGTGACCGTGACCCAGAACGGAACCTGGCTGCAGGCACGCGCCGCGATCCGCTCGGCGGTGCGACCGGGCAGCGCGTTCCTCGCGACCGGAATCAAGTCCGACTCCGCCAACGCGCTGACCGAGCCGCTGATCGAGGTGGTGAAGGGGTGACGGCCTTCGGACTCGTCGGCTTCTACGAGCCGTGGTGGGTGCAGATCCTCAAGGCGCTCGTGATCTTCGGTGTGATCTTCGCGATCCTGCCGATCATCATCGTCTACGAACGCAAGCTGCTCGGCCGCTTCCAGGGCCGCTACGGGCCCAACCGAGTGGGTCCCTATGGACTCATGCAGCCGCTGGCGGAGATCCTCAAGTTCGCGACCAAGGAGCCGTTCCGCCCCACGACCTCAGTCGGATACCTGTTCCGGATCGCGCCGGCGATCGCGATCCTGACCGCCGTCGGGTCGCTGGCGCTGGTGCCGTTTGGCGGCGTTCAGAAGATCTTCGGCCAGCCGGTCGGGCTGTACGGGATCGACGTCTCGATCGGGGTCCTCTACATCTTCGCGCTGAGCGGGATCTCGTTCTACGGGATCATGCTCGGCGGCTGGTCGTCGGGCTCGAAGTACTCATTTCTCGGCGCGATGCGTGGCGCCGCGCAGCTGATCTCCTATGAGGTCTCGCAGGGGCTGGCGCTGGTCGGGGTGCTGATCACCGCCGGGACGCTGTCGCTGACCGGGATCGTCCACGCGCAACAGGGGATGTGGTTCTTCATCCCGCAGATCGTCGGCTTTCTGATCTTCATGACGGCGTCGTTCGCCGAGACCAACCGGACCCCGTTCGATCTCGTTGAAGCCGACGCTGAGCTCGTCGGCGGCTACTTCACTGAGTACGGCGGCACTCCGTTCGTCGCCTACCTGTTCGCCGAGTACACGAACATGATCGTCGTCTCCGGGATCGCGGTGACGGTGTTCCTCGGCGGCTGGCTGCTGCCGTTCGGGATCGACCCCCCGGGCTGGGTCGACCCGATCGTGGTGCTGGTCAAGATCCTAATCGTGCTGACGTTCTTCATCTGGATCCGAGCGACGCTGCCCCGGCTGCGCTACGACCAGCTGATGTCGTTCGGCTGGAAGATCCTGCTGCCGCTGGCGACCTTGAACCTGCTCGTGACGGCAGTCCTGGTGGTCACATGACTCCTCCGTACGACCCCGGCGCGGATGTGATCGAGGTGATTCGCGCTCCCGGCGCCGGTCCCGTCCACGGCACCTACAGGGTGTTCGGCGAGACGCTGCGCGGGCTGAAGACGACCTTTGCCCGGATCGTCGAGGGGCCGACGACGATCCAGTACCCGGAGGAGAAGACCCCCGTCTATCCGCGTTTCCGCGGCCGCCATAAGCTCCACCGGTTCGAAGACACCGGACTCGAGAAGTGCGTCGGCTGCTCGCTGTGCGCGGCCGCCTGCCCGGCTGACTGCATCCGCGTCGTGGCGGCCGAGAACACGCCCGAGAATCGCGTCTCGGCCGGCGAACGCTACGCGGCCGTGTATGAGATCAACCTCAGCCGCTGCATCTTCTGCGGCTATTGCGAGGTCGCGTGCCCGTTCGACGCGATCACGATGGGCCACGACTACGAGCTGTCCGATTACACGCGCTCGGACCTGATCTTCACAAAGGAGATGCTGCTCGCCGAGGCGATCGAGCGCACGCCGCTAAGGCGCGAGGGCGAATGACCGCGGTCCTGTTCTTCATCGCCGCGATCTTCGCGCTGAGCGGCGCGATCGGCGTCGTGCTGCTCCGCAACCCGTTCTACAGCGTGTTGGCGCTGGTCGTGCACCTGATCGCGCTCGCGATGCTGTTCCTGCTGCTCGAGGCGCAGTTCGTGGCCGCCGTGCAGGTCGTCGTCTATGCGGGCGCCGTGATGGTCCTCTACGTGTTCGTGGTCGCCTACATCGGCGGCGCCGATCAGCCGCTCGGCACCGGCGGCGGGCCGCTGCGGACGCTGGGCCCGATTTTCGCGCTCGCGGTCGCGATCGAGCTGTGCATCGCGATGCTGGGCTCGGCGCTGCGAGGGGTCTCGTCCAAGGGCCCCGTGCTGCCGTTCCTGTTCGGGACACCGCGCCAGATCGGACGGCTTTTCCTGACCACGTACCTGTTCCCATTCGAGGCCGCGTCGCTGCTGCTGATGGTCGCCGCGGTCGCCGCGGTCGTGCTGGCTCGCCGGCGTCGCGGGCTGGAAGCGACCGAGGAGCAGGAGGAGTTCGACCGGCGGCTGCGCGAGGTCCCGCGCCCGGTCTACACCGGGACGATGGCCGAGACCACCGGCGTGCGCCGGGGGACCTCGGCGGGTTCGCAGGCTGGCGAGCAGACCGAGCCCGAGCCCGCGGGCACCGGCGGCGGCCGCCCGGAAGGTGGTTGGTAATGGCGATCGGCTGGTACCTCGTCCTGTCGGCGCTGATCTTCTGCATCGGGGCGGCCGGAGTGCTGACGCGCCCCAACCCGCTCGTGATCCTGCTCTGCCTCGAGTTGATGCTCAACGCGGCGAACCTCGCACTGGTCGCGTTCTCGCGCATGTGGGGGAGGGTCGATGGCCAAATCTTCGCGCTGATCGTGATGGTCGTCGCCGCCTGTGAGGTGACGATCGGACTCGGGCTGATCGTCGCGATCTACCGGCGCCAGATGGCGATCAACGTCGACGAGCTGAACGAGCTGCGCGGGTGAGTACCACCACTTTCGGCTGGCTGATCCTGCTCTGCCCGCTGGTCGGCTGCATCGCGATCGGTGCCGGCTTCCGGCGCGAGCGCGGCACGGTCGCGGGCTGGATCGGAACCGCCGCGATCCTGCTGGCGTTCGCGTTTTCGGTCGCCGCGCTGATCAGCCTGCTCGGGCACTCCGAGAACGACCGCGAGCTGACCTCGTCGCTGTGGAACTACTCGTTCACGGTCGGCGTCGACGCGAAGCTGACGATCCTCGTCGACCCGCTGTCGATCCTGATGGCGCTGATCGTGTCGGGGGTCTCGACGCTGATCCACCTCTACTCGGTCGCGTATCTCGAGTCCGACCGCGGCTACTCGCGGTTCTTCTCGTACCTGAACTTCTTCGTCTTCTCGATGCTGCTGCTGGTGCTGGCCGGCAACTTCCTCGTGCTGATCGTCGGCTGGGCGTTCGTCGGCGCGGCGTCGTACATGCTGATCTCGTTCTGGTACCGGCGGACGACCGCGACCCGCGCCGGGATCAAGGCGTTCGTGATCAACGTGGTGGGCGACGTCGGTCTCGTGCTCGGCACGTTCTTCATCTTCCGCCATACCGGCACGCTGGACTTCATCAAGACCTTCCGCGAGGCGCCGCTGGTCTTCTCGCACAACGACCCTGACCTGGTCGCCGGCTGCCTGCTGCTGGTGGTCGGCGCGTTCGCGAAGTCGGCCCAGATCCCGCTCCACACCTGGCTCCCGGACGCGATGGAGGGCCCGACCCCGGTCTCGGCACTGATCCATGCGGCGACGATGGTGACCGCCGGCGTCTACCTGATCGCACGCATGCACACGCTGTTCGAGCTCGCGCCGACGGCCGCCGACGTGGCCGCGATCGGCGGCTGCGCGACGATGTTGATGGCGGCGTCGATCGCGATCGTCCAGACAGACGTCAAACGCGTGATCGCCTATTCGACGATGTCGCAGCTCGGCTACATGATCATGGGCGTCTCGGTGGGCGCCTATTCGGCGGCGCTGTTCCACCTGATGACGCACGCGTTCTTCAAGGCGCTGCTGTTCATGTGCGCCGGATCGCTGATCAGCGGGATGGCCGGCGAGCAGTCGCTTGACCGCATGAGCGGGTTTCGCAAGGCGCTGCCGTTCACGTTCATCTGCTTCGTGATCGCCGGCCTGGCGCTGTCGGGGATGCCGCCGTTCTCCGGCTGGCTGTCAAAGGACGACATCATCTCCTACCTCGACCACCGGGGCGGCGGCTTCGAGATCCTCGGGATCCTCGGTTACGTGGGCGCGTTCATGACCGGGATCTACACCTTCCGGATGATCTTCCGCGCCTTCTTCGGCGAGCCATGCGATGAGGCGCGCGAGCTCGAGCACGGCCACCTCGCCCACGCCGAGGTGCCGACCAACCCGCAGACCGGCGAGGTCGAGGACACCGATGTCGGCTTCCCCGGCCCCGAGCACCACATCGCCGAGCGCGACCTGCCAATGAAGATCCCGATGGCGGTGCTGGCGATCGGCGCCCTCGTCGGCGGGCTGCTCCAGATCCCGGGCATCGATGACAGCATCACCCGCTTTCTGTCGCCGACCTTCGCGACTTCGCATCTGTACTCGCTGCAGGGCAGCTTCACGGGCGACTGGCTCGGACTCGCGATCGGGGCGCTGATCGCGGCCGCCGGGATCTTCACCGCCTACCGGATCTGGATCGTTTCGCCCGGCACCTCGGCACGGCTGCAGGGGCGCTTCGCGGCGATCTACACGTTCCTGTGGAACAAGTGGTACTTCGATGAGCTGATCGACATCGGGATCGTGCGGCCCGTGCAGTGGTTCGGACGCTTCGCGGACACGGTGCTCGAGCGCGGGGTCATCGCCGGCGGCCTGACCGACGGGACGGTCGGGGTCGTGCGTGCGTGCTCGGCCGCCGTCCGCCGCTCGCAGACCGGGTTCGTGCGCTACTACGCGGCCGCGATCCTGGTCGGGATCTCGGGCGTCGCCCTCTACTTCCTGATCTCCGCCTCATGACGCTCTCGATCCTGATCTGGCTGCCGCTCGCGATCTCGCTGCTGGTGTCGCTGCTTCCGACTGCGCTCGTGCCGCGGGCGTCGTTCATCGGCAGCCTCGTGACGCTCGCGGTCGCGATCTCGTTCCTGGCGCGCTTCAAGACCGGCGCCGTCGGGCTGCAGTTCGTGACCGACAAGGTCTGGATCTCGTCGCTCGGGATCCATTACAAGCTCGGGCTCGACGGGCTCAACGTCGTGCTGGTCGTGCTGACGACCGTGATCTTCAGCGCCGCGCTGCTGTGGGCATCGATGCGCGAATGGGAACGACCGCGGACGTTCTTCTTCTGGTTCGGGCTCGCCGAGAGCGCCGTCCTCGGCGCGTTCTGCGTCCAGGACCTGGCGCTGTTCGTCGCCTTCTTCGACCTGATGCTGATCCCGTTCTACTTCCTGACCGGGGGCTGGGGGACCGGCGATCGGGTGCGCGCGACGACCAAGCTCGTCGTTTACACCTTGGTCGGGTCGTTCCTGATGCTGGTCGCCGCGGTCGCGACCGGGGTGCTCGCGTCCAGTGACCACGGAACGCCGCTGACGTTCGCGCTCAGCTCACTGCGCGCGCTGCCGCTCTCGCACACGGAGCAGGACTGGGTCTTCCTCGGCTTCGCGGCCGCATTCCTGGTCAAGATGCCGCTGGTCCCGTTCCACGGCTGGCTGCCGGATGGCTACAAGTCGATGCCGATCCCGGCGGTCGCGGTGTTCTCGGCCGTGCTGTCAAAGGTCGCCGCGTACGGCTTTTTGCGGATCGTGCTGCCGCTGTTCCCGTACGCCTCGGCGCACTTCCAGGTGCTGATGCTGGTGATCGCGCTGGTCTCGATCCTGTGGGCGACGGCGGTCGCGTTCACGACCCCCGATGCGCGGCTCGTGGTCGCCTACTCGAGCGTCGCGCAGCTCGGCTTCATCACGCTCGGGATCTTCTCGCTCGAGCCCCAGGGCGCGCAGGGCGCGCTGCTGCAGATGGTCAACCACGCGCTCGTCACGGCGCCGCTGTTCTTCATCGTCGCCGCGCTGGCGGCGCGCGCCGGCGGCTCGGAGAAGCTGGCCGACATGGGCGGGATCGCGTTCCGCGCACCGCTGCTCGCGACCCTGTTTCTGATCATCACGCTGGCGACGCTCGCGATGCCCGGTTCGGCGAACTTCGTCGGTGAGTTCCTGATCCTGCTCGGGGTCTTCAAGACCAAGCTGGCGATCGCCGTGATCGCGACGCTCGGCGTCGTCGGCGCAGCGGTCTACGCGCTGCGCCTTTTCATCACGTCGATGCAGAACCGCGTCCGGCCGACGGTCACCTCGCGCGAGATCCGTCTCGCCGAGGCGCTGCCGATCGTGCCGATCGTGGCGGTCATTCTCGTGCTCGCGTTCTATCCGCAGTTCGGGCTCAAGCGCTCGGAGGCGTCGGCGACCGCCGCGGTAGCGCCGGCCGCGGTGGCGCAGCGCGTCGCCGCAGTTGACCACCTGACGATCACGGCGGCCAGGCCATGACCTTGGTCCATAAGGCCATCGTGGTCCACCACTTCAAGGGTCCCCACATCGACTGGCTGTCGTTCTCGCCGCTGGTCGCGCTGGCGGCCGGGGCGCTGATCGTCCTGATGGTCGGTCTGCTGCGAGGCGCGTTCGCGCGCGAGCGACTGGTCCCGGCGCTGACGCTCGCGACGCTGGCGGTCTCGCTCGGATTCCAGATCGCCCGCTTCCACCACCCGGCCTCGATCATCGCAGGCGCGCTGCGGATCGACGACCTGGCGCTGATCCTCGACATGATGTTCTGCGTCGCCGCGATCGCGTGCGTGTTTCTGTCGCTGCCGAGCCGAGCGCCGGCATCCGCCGGGCACGGCGAGTACCACTCGCTGCTGCTCTTCAGCGTGCTCGGGATGGCGGTGCTGGTCTCGGCCCAGAACCTTGTCACGGTGTTCGTCGGCTTCGAGCTGCTGTCGATCCCGCTGTACGTGCTGTGCGCGTCCGAGTTCCGGCGCGAGGGCTCGCTCGAGTCGGGGCTCAAGTACCTGGTGATCGGGTCCGTCGGCTCGGCGACGCTCGTCTACGGGCTGGCGATGATCTTCGGCGCCACCGGCGCGATGCAGTTCCAGACGATCGCGAACGCGATCTCGCAGGGCCAGATCGCGGGGGGCCTGCTGGGTGACCCGATGATGCTGACCGGGCTCGGACTCGTGATCGTCGGGTTCGCGTTCAAGGCCAGCGTGGCGCCGTTTCACCAGTGGACGCCCGACGTCTACGAGGGCGCGCCGACACCGATCACGGCGTTCATGGCGACCGCGACCAAGGCGGCGGCGTTCGGCGTCCTGCTGCGGTTCTTCGACGTCGCCGTGATCGGCGCCCAGGACACGTGGGCGCCGGCGCTCGCGACGATCGCCGCGATCTCGATCATTGTCGGCAACGTCGGCGCGCTCGGGCAGTCGTCGCTGAAGCGGATGCTCGGTTACTCGAGCGTCGCGCAGGCGGGCTACATGCTCGCCGGCGTGGTCGTCGGCAGCCGGCTTGGTGTCGATGCGACCGTGCTCTACCTGGCCGTCTACCTGTTCATGAACCTCGCGGCGTTCGCGGTCATCATCGCTGCCCAATTGATCCGCGCCGGCGACGACGACATCTCCACGCTGGCCGGGTTCGGCGCCAGCCGACCGTGGCTCGCGTGGCCGATGACGATCGCGATGCTGGCGCTCGCCGGGATTCCGGGCACCGCCGGCTTCATCGGCAAGTTCCAGCTGATCCATGCGCTCGTCAACGGCGACTACACGTGGCTCGGGATCGTGCTGGTGATCGGATCGATGATCTCGCTCGGGTACTACCTCCGCGTGATCGCGACGATCTGGATGAGCCCCGCGACTCGTGCCCCGGTGCCGGCCACCGCTCCGGGCGCTCTGGCGCCGATCGCGGGCGGCTCCCCCGAGGCCGACGCGCTGGCGGTCACCAGGCCGCCGCTGCAGCTCGAGGTGACGGTCGTCGCGGTCGTGTTCGCGGCGGCGAGCGTGTTCTTCGGCATCTTCCCCGGCCCGCTGTTCACCTTTGTCGCACACGCCGGGCGCTCGCTGGTCGGGATCTTCTAGGCTCGGGACGCTCTGCACCCATCCGGTGCTTGACGTTCGAAGGCGGTCATGGGCTCGCAGTCGACTGGCGACCCGAAGTGCGCCGGCTAAGCGGCGGCCTCTATCGGGGTGCGCTCGCCGACCGCCGCACCGCGCGAGAAGCGCAGCACGCCGTCATCGAGCTGGCCCATGCGCAGCGTCATCACGTCGAGCACGTAGTTCTGATAGAGCCGCCACGGGCGCTTCGAGCCCTGGCTGGGGAAGTCATCGACTGACCGCAGCACGTAGCCCGAGTCGAGGTTGATCAGCGGTACGGGTTTGACCGAGCCGTCGTCGCGGACGGCCGCCGCCTCACGATAACCGTGACGGTCCATGTGGTTGAGCAACCGGCAGACGTACTCGCAGGTGAGATCGCACTTCAGCGTCCACGAGGCGTTCGTGTATCCGATCGACATCGCGTGGTTGGGGACGCCGCTCAGCATCATGCCCTTGTAGACCATGTGGCTGGGGAGATCGAGCGCCGTGCCGTCCAGCGACACCTCGACCCCGCCGAGCGCGATCAGGTTCAGCCCGGTGGCGGTGACGATCACGTCCGCCTCGAGCTGATCGCCGCCGGCCAGCTCGATCCCGCGCTCGGTCAACGTCGCGATCCTGTCGGTGACGACCGAGGCGCTCCCATCTCCGAGCGCCGCGAACAGGTCGCCGTCGGGGCACACGCAGAGGCGCTGATCCCACGGGTCGTAGTCGGGGTTGAAGTGGGTGTCGACGTCGAAATCCTCGGGCAGGTGGTTCATGACGCCCTTGCGCAGCAGGCTCTTGCCCAACTCCGGGCGCCGGCGCAGCAGCTGGTAGCTGAGCGTCATCAGGGCCACGTTCTTGGCGCGGACCGCCTGGTAGGCGGCCATCGGCGGCAGCCAGCGACGGAAGCGATTGGCGACCGGGTCGACGCCGGGCAACGACACCATGTAGCTCGGCGAACGCTGGAGCATCGTCACGTGCGAAGCCTTCTTGGCCATCGCCGGCACGAGCGTCACCGCGGTCGCGCCACTACCTATCACGACCACGCGCTTGCCCGCATAGTCCAGACCCTCCGGCCAGTGCTGAGGATGGACGATCGCGCCCTCGAACCGCTCGACGCCGGGCAGCTGCGGCGTGTAGCCCTCGTCGTAGCGGTAGTAGCCCGAGCAGAAGTGCAGGAAGCCGGCCGTCAGCTCGACTGTCTCGCCGGTGGCGGTGCGCTCAGCGGTCACCGTCCAGCGCGAGCCCTCGCTCGACCAGTCGGCGCTCACCACGCGGTGCCCGAGGCGGATCCTGTCGCTGACGCCGAAGTCGGCGGCGGTGTCCTTGATGTAGCGCAGGATCGAAGGGCCGTCGGCGATCGCCTGGGGGTCATCCCACGGCCTGAACGAATAGCCGAGCGTATGCATGTCTGAGTCCGAGCGGACGCCGGGATAGCGGAACAGGTCCCAGGTGCCGCCGATCGAGTCGCGCCCCTCGAGGATCGTGTAGGTCTTGCCCGGGCAGCGCCGCTGCAGGTGGCAGGCGGCGCCGACGCCTGACAGGCCGGCCCCGACGATCAGCACGTCGACGTGTTCTGGCGCGTCCGTGGTACGCATGCGTATCACCGGGATCATAGCCGAGCGCATCGCTACGATCGACCGCCCGTGCAGTATCCGACCGAGACCCTCACCGAGGCCGAGCGCGAGTTGCTCAGCCGCCACTGCACCAACCTCGACCGGCCGGTGTTCGCGCTCACGAACTTGCCCGAGACGCTGAAGGGGGCGCTGTTTGCTCGGTATTCGCGCTATCCCGGCACGCTTCGGCGGCTGCTGCTGGACGAGTTCGCCGCCGACCTGCCACCGGCCGGCGCCGAGCAGCCGGTCGAGGGCGAGCGGGCGGCGCAGCTTTACGAGCGGATCTTCCTCGGCTACGGCGATGACTCGGTCGCGCAGCTGGGTGGCGCGCACGTCGCCTGCGAGTGGGTCTCCAACGTGCTCACGAAGGTGCTCCAGCGCCCGCGGCTGGCGGCCTACCTCGAGCAGTCGACCCGCTACATCGCATACGACGCCCCGATGCCGGACCCGCCGGGCGGCTACCGCTACTACCGCGACCCTGAACTGGGTCCGGCCTACGCCGCGGCGATGGATGAGCTGTTCGGTATCTATGCGGCGGCGCTGCCGCGCGTGATCGCTTGGGCCGAGGACCAGTATCCGAGGACGGCCGATGAGCCGCAGGCGGCGCACGCGCGCGCGATCAAGGCCAAGGCGCTCGACCTGCTGCGCGGGCTGTTGCCGGCGAGCTCGCTGTCGCACATGGGGATCTACGCCAGCGGGCAGTCCTACGAGCAGCTGATCCTGCACCTGCTCGCGCACCCGCTGCCCGAAGCGCGCGCGTACGGGACGATGATCCTCGAGGCGGTGCAGGCCGTGATCCCGAGCTTTGTCACACGCGTGCCGCGACCGGATCGCGGCGGGGCCTGGATCGGCTATCTGGAGGAGCGCGCGCGCGCGGGCGCGCGCTGGGCGCGGCGGCTCGGGCTCGACTATGCCCAGGACGCATCGGGACGCCCGTCGGTCACGCTGCTGCGCGTCGACGGCGACGAGGACGACCTGCTGACGGCGCTGCTGTTCGAGTCGTCGTCGGCGTCGGAGGAGACGATCCGCTCCGGCGTCCAGGGTCTCTCAGAGGTCGAGCGCGTGGCGCTGCTGAACGAACTCGTTGGCGAGCGCGACAACCGGCGCCATCGCCCCGGGCGCGGCTTCGAGGCGCTGCGCTACCGGTTTGAGATCGTCGCCGACTACGGCGCCTTCCGCGACCTCCAGCGCCACCGGATGCTGACCGTGCAGTGGCAGACGCTCGGACCCGAGCTGGGCGCCGGGGTGCCTGAGCAGGTCGAGCTGGCGGGCGCCGGCGAGGAGTACCGCCGGGCGCTCGAGATCTCGCGGGCCGAGTACGAGCGGCTGGACGGCGCCGGCTTGCGGAGCGCGGCGCCGTACGCGCTGTGCCTCGGCTACCGGCTGCGCTTCATCCTCGACCTCAACGCGCGTGAAGCGATGCAGCTGATCGAACTGCGTTCCGGGCGTGAGGGGCACCCGAGCTACCGGGCCGTGGCGCACGCGATGCACGAGCGGATCGCGGCCGTGCACCCGGCGGTCGCAGCGACGATGACCCACGTCGACACGGAGACCGAGCCGCGCCTGGAGCGGATCCTCGCCGAGATGCGCACGCAGGCGCGCCAGACGGCGTCAGCGTGACCGGTGGTGCCTGACGCGGAGTTCGACGGATCGGCTGCTGGACGCCGTCAGGCCCCGCGAGCCCGAGAATGTGACGAAGTAGACGGTGTTCTTCCGGGGCGCGAGGTGGAAACGGACACAGCCGCCGGCACCCGTGCGCCTGCGCCTGACGATCGTCATCTTGCTGCTTGCAGGTGCATGCCTGTACAGGGTCATGAGCTCGCCGCCCAGCGCGTGACCGGTCGCGTGCAGCCGGCCGGTCAAGATGACCCTCTGACCGCGCGTGATGCTCGTCCTTCGGAGCCGGATCTGGACGCTCGTGCGCGCCCGGCCGACGTGGCTGGCGTGCGTGCCGGCCACCGGTTCGGCGGCCGGCGTCGACGGCGTGCTGGCGCCCGGCGAGTGGGACAGCTGATGCCAGGTCGGCGCCAGCAGCGCATCCGCCTCGCCGGGGCCGGTCGCGGTATCGCCGCCGATGAACAGCTCCGTGAGTGATGGCCCGTAGCGGGTGTGGGCCGCGTAGCCGGCGCCCATCGCCACGGGGTTGTCGTACTGGTAGAGGATGTTGTGGCGATGTCCCCAGCAGCCGCTGTCGCTGGCTCGCCGGCAGTCGAGGTTGCCCGAACCGGGGCCGTCGTCGTACATCCAGACGAAGTCGGCGAGCAGCGTCGATGACATGCCCCCTGCCCAGTTGGAGGCGAGCATGGTGCCGTTGAAGTGTTTGAGCATCGGGTCCTGGTCGGCGGCGGCGGCCGAGGCAGCGGCCGAATCGAGATCGGCCGCCAGGCCGGCGACCGGCGCCAGCCCCCGGTCGACGCGCTCGAGGTTGGTCACGACCAGTAGCTGCTGCGGCACGTCCATCGAGGCGAAGTCGCCGGGTAGCGCCATCGGTCCGACGCCCTCGGCCGCCCGGGCGGCGTCGATGTCCGACAGCGCGGAGCGAATGCAGCCCGCACTGTCCGGCGCGCCGCGACAGGCCTGGAACGTCGCCTGGCTAGGTGAGCTGCTGGTGGCGGGTTCGGACGTGGCGGCGAACGAGTGGAAGTCAAGCTCGAGGTTCGAGTTAAGCTCCACCGCCCGCGCTCGGCCGGTGAAAACACGCGCGAACGCCGACGGGCTGGCCGCGAGCGCCAGCGCAAGCGCGAGCACCAGCGCTCCGAGCACGCGCCTGGATCCGTCCAGCGCGCAGCGTCGATCGAACTGCCGAGCAGCCACGTCCCTGTCTCACCTGCCTTACGATTGCCGAGCGCGCTTGGTGCGCAGCTGGACAGGTCATATTTCGGCCCTAAGCGCTCGAAAATCAAACGTTGCGCTGGAAATGGACGGACTTTCGACCGCGAACCGCGCGCGCGGCAAGGTCTTCGCGCAGGGATCAGTCGGACTGCCTAGAGCTGGTCGCTTGTCGTCGCGACCACGCGTTTAGCGCAAGCTTTATCCGTTTTAGGCGCGGCGTTGCGCGGCGTCGCGCTGTCGCAGTTCGATCCGCCGGATCTTGCCGGTCAGCGTCTTGGGCAGATCCGGGACGAACTCGATCTCGCGCGGATACGCATAGGCGGACAGGTGGTCGCGCACGAACTCCTTGATCTCCTGCGCGAGCTTGTCGCTGGGCTCGCTGCCGGCGGACAGGACGATGAACGCCTTGACGATGTTGCCGCGGCGCTCGTCCGCAACCGCGACCGCCGCAGCCTCGGCGACCGCCGAGTGCTCGAGGCACGCCGATTCGACCTCGAACGGGCCGATCCGGTAGCCGGCGGAGATGATCACGTCGTCGGCGCGGCCCTCATACCAGTAGTAGCCGTCCTCGTCGGTCGCGGCCGCGTCCTTGGTGTGGAACCACTCACCGCCGAACACCTCCCGCGTGTCCTCGTCGGGACGGTTCCAGTAGCCGAGCGGATAGTGCGGGTTCGAGCGCGCGCGGAGGCAGATCTCGCCGCGCTCGCCCGACTTGACGGGCTGCTCGTCCTCGTCGAGGATCGCCACCTCCCAGCCGGGCATCGGCTTGCCCATCGACCCTTCGCGGACCTCCATGAACGGGTAGTTCGCGCACAGCGGGTATGACTCGGTGAGCCCGTAGTAGTCGAGCACGGTGATCCCGTACTGGTCACGGAACCAGCGGATCGCCTCCGGGTTGAGCGGCTCGCCGGCCGAGCAGACGATCCGAAACTGCTGCGGGTAGCGGGTGCCGGCATCGGTGATCGACATCATCGAGCGGATCGCGGTTGGGGTCCCGAAGACGTTCGTGACGCCGTGCTTTGACAGGAACGCGAGCTGCTTGTGCGGGTCAAAGCCGCCTTCGCGCTGATAGACGGCCTGCACGGCGCCGTAGCGCCACGGCCCCAGCAGTGGCGCGATCCCGGCTGCCCACGCCCACTCGCCCATCCCGTGGAACAGCTCGCCGTCCTGGACGTCGTGGCAGTAGCCGAACTCCTCGTGGGCGAGGATGTAGCGGTGGGCGTGGAGAATGCCCTTCGCGAGGCCCGTGGTGCCCGACGAGTAGTAGAGCTGAGCGGGGTCATCGGCGGCCGTGTCGACGACGTCGAACGACGTCGAGCCGCGACTCAGCAGCTCGTCGTCGAGGATCAGCAGATGCTCGACCAGCGAGCGCTCCATCCGGTCGGCGTTGGCCTCGTTGGTGACCAACACCTTGGCGCCCGAATCGGTCAGCCGGTGACGGATCCCCTCGTCGCCGTAGAGCACCGACATCGAGAGCAGGATCGCGCCGGTCTTCCAGGTGCCGAAGAACGCGGCTGCGGTCTCGGGCGTCGGCGGCAGCAGCATCGCGATCCGGTCGCCGCGCTGCACCCCGTGCGCGGTGAGCACGTTCGCGAACCGGTTCGAGACGTCCTGTAGCTCGCCCCAGTTCAGCCGCCGAACGTTGCCCTTGAAGTCCTCGTGGACCATCGCCAGCTTGTCGCGCGGGTGGCGGTCGCAGATGTCGGCGGCGATGTTGTAGCGCTCCGGGATCTCCCAGCGGTGCTCGGCGCAGGCCTGCTCGTACGAGGTGATGGTTGAGCTCATCGGTCAATCATGACCGATGCGACGTCGCTCTGAGTAGGCTTTGCATCGCTTTATGAACATCGCACTCGGCGCGATTGTCGGGCTCGTGGTGATCGCCACCTTCGTGGTGGTCTGGCGGGTGACGCGCGCCCGCCGGCGCGACAGGACGCCGGAGACGGCGGGCATGCAGTCGGCGCTGCACGCCGCGACGGCGACGCTGCCGCATCTGCGCCGCGGCCTTCACTCGCGTTCGGCTGCCAACGCGGTGCCGCACCTGCGGGCGCTGACCGGTGCCGGGGCGGTCGCGCTCGCCGACACGCACACCGTGCTGGCGATCGACGGCGAGGGCCGTGAGCAGGTCCGGCCGGGCGACCTCTTGTCGCGTCTGCTGGAACGTACACCCGATGACCGGATGCACATCGTCCCCCGACTCGTGTCGTCGGATCCGAGCTGCCCGTTGCGCTCGGCGGTGCTGGCGCCGCTGACCGTCCAGGGCAGGCGCGCGGGGACCCTGATTGCGTTCTACAGATCGGTAGGGCGGCCGAGCGGCGGCGAGCTGCGGGTCGTCCAGGAGGCGGCGAGCCTCGTCTCGGCGCAGGTCGAGCTGTCGGTCGTCCGTGAGCAGGAGGAGCGGCTGGCGCAGGCCGAACTGCGCGCGCTGCGGGCCCAGATCTCCCCCCACTTCATCTATAACGCGCTCGCGGCCGTCGCCGGCGACATCCACGCCCGTCCCGAGGAGGCCCGCGAGCTGCTGATCGACTTCGCCGAGTTCACCCGCTACCTGTTCCGCGACGGCCGCTCGTACGTGACGCTGGCCGAGGAGCTCGCCCACGTCGAGCGCTACCTGCGACTCGAACAGGCGCGCTTCCGCGACAAGCTGCACGTGACGTTCGACGTCCCGTCCAACACCCGGGCCGCCGTCGTGCCGGCGATGTCGATCCAGCCGCTGGTCGAGAACGCCGTCCGCCACGGCGTCGAGCGGCGCGCGGGCGGCGGCAGGATCGCGATCGAGGCGCGGGTCACCGGCGGCGACATCGAACTGCGGGTCCGCGATGACGGGATCGGCATCGACCCTGAGCGCGTCCCGGCGCTGCTGGCCGGAACCGGCAAGGGAATCGGCCTCTCGAACGTCGACGCTCGTCTGCGGGCGACGTTCGGCGAGCGCTACGCGCTGCGGATCGACGCCGCACCGGGCGACGGGACGACGGTCGTGATGACGGTCCCGAATCTGGCCGGCGACGAGCACCCACACGTGGCGACGGCGGCCGCCGGAGCGGGATGAGCTCGGATCGGCTGACGGTTCTCGCCGTCGATGACGAGCGGACCCAGCTGGAGGACCTCGCGCGACTCCTGCGCGCGTCCCCGAGCATCGAGGACGTCGAGTGCGCGTTCGACGGCCGCGACGCGCTCGCCAAGCTCTCGAGCCAGCGATTTGACGCGATCTTCCTCGACGTCCGGATGCCGGACCTCGACGGCTTGGAGCTCGCGCGCGTGCTGCGTCGCTTCGCGACCCCGCCCCAGCTCGTGTTCGTCAGCGCCCACGACGCCGCCGCGGTCGAGGCGTTCGAGCTGCATGCGCTCGACTACCTGCGAAAGCCGGTCGCGCGACGCCGCGTCGACGAGGCCGTCGAGCGGGTCGTGGCGGCGATCGACGCGTCTCCTCCGACCGCAGGGCGCGCGCCCGAACGGCCGCCGCAGAACGGCGACGAGATGATCGCGGTCGCCAACCTGCACGGCGCCACGACCAGGTTGCTGGCGCGCAGCTCCGTCGAGTACGTGCAGGCGTACGGGGACTTCGTCCGGATCGTGACCGCCGACGGGCGCTACCTGCTGAGAGCGACGCTGTCAGAGATCGAGCGGCGCTGGGGGCCGTACGGGTTCGTGCGCGTTCACCGCCAGTACGTCGCCAACCTGCGGATGGCGACCGAGCTGCGACCGTTGATCGGCGGCGGCGCCGAGCTGAAGTTCACCGACGGGCAGACAATCCCGGTGGCGCGGCGTCACACGGCGGACCTCGGGCGACGACTGAGCGTGTGAGCTCACCGCCGGTCGTGCTCGGGCGGCGCTCGCGCGCCTGTCCTTGACCCGAGCCCGGCCGTTCACCGGAGCTACGCCTCGTCGGCGGCGTGCTCCTCCTTGATCTTGTCCTCGAGCTGCGCCATCACGGTCGGGTCACGCAACGTGGTCACGTCGCCCAGCGCGCGGCCTTCGGCGATGTCGCGCAGCAGGCGCCGCATGATCTTGCCCGAGCGGGTTTTCGGCAGATCGTCGGCCCAGATGATCCGCTTCGGCCGCGCGAACTTGCCGATCCGATCGGCGACGTGGCCGCGGATCTCCTCGATCAGCACGTCGGTGCCTTCGAGGTCGCCGTTGAGGGTGACGAACGCGCAGATCGCCTGACCCGTGTCCTCGTCGGCCTGGCCGATCACGGCCGCCTCGGCGACCTTCTGGTGCGAGACGATCGCCGACTCGACCTCCGCGGTCGACAGCCGGTGCCCGGATACGTTGACAACGTCGTCGATCCGGCCGATGACCCAGAAATAGCCGTCCTTGTCCCTGCGCGCCGCGTCGCCGACGAGATAGGTCTGCTTTCCAAACCTCGAGAAGTAGGTCTCGATGAAGCGGTCGTCCTCCTTGTAGAGCGTGCGCAGCATCGAAGGCCACGGACGGGTGAGCACCAGCAGGCCCTGGCCAGAGTCGATCGGCTTGCCCTCGCGCTCGTCGACGACCTCGGCCGCGATGCCCGGGAACGGACGCGTCGCCGACCCCGGCTTGGTCGCGACAATCCCCGGCAGCGGGGTGATCATGATCGCGCCGGTCTCGGTCTGCCACCAGGTGTCGACGATCGGGCAGCGCTCGCCGCCGATGACCTTGTAGTACCAGAGCCATGCCTTCGGGTTGATCGGCTCTCCGACCGTCCCGAGCAGCCGCAGCGAGTCGAGGTTGAACTTCTCGGGGTGCTCGGCCCCCCACTTGATGCAGGCACGGATCGCGGTCGGAGCGGTATAGAAGATCGAGACCCCGTAGCGCTCAATCGTCTCCCACCAGATCCCTCGGTGCGGGTAGTCCGGGGCGCCCTCCCACATGACCGACGTGGCGCCGTTGCACAGCGGTCCGTAGACGATGTAAGAGTGGCCGGTGACCCAGCCGACGTCGGCGGCGCACCAGTAGACGTCCTGCTCGGGCTTGAGGTCGAACACGTACCTGTGCGTCGCGCTGACGCCCGTCAGGTAGCCACCGGTGGTATGCAGCACGCCCTTCGGCTTCGCGGTCGAACCGCTCGTGTACAGGACGTAGAGCGGGTGCTCGGCGTCGACTTGCTCCGCCGCACACTCTTCGGCCGCCCTCTCCATCGCGTCGTGGAACCAGACGTCGCGACCGTCGCGCATCTCGCACTCGTCGCCTGTGTGCTTGACGACGATGATGTGCTCGAGGGTGTCGAGGTCGCCCATCACGGCGTCGACCTGCTGCTTGATCGGCGCGGTCTTGCCCTTGCGCCGGGCGCCGTCGACCGTCACCAGCGCCTTGGCGTGGGAGAACTCCATCCGCTCCTTGACCGCGTCGGCCGAGAAGCCACCGAAGACGACGTTGTGCGGCGCGCCGATCCGCGCGCAGGCGAGCATCGCCACCACGACCTCCGGGATCATCGGCAGGTAGATGCCGACGATGTCGCCCTTCTCGATCCCGAGATCCTTGAGCGCGTTGGCGAACCTCTGCACGTCGCGGTGCAGTTCCGCGTAGGTGACGTCGCGCTCCTCGCCCTCCTCACCGCGCCAGTGGTACGCGACGCGACTGCCGTTGCCGGCCTCGACGTGCCGGTCCAGGCAGTTGTAGGAGGCGTTGATCGTGCCGTCCTTGAACCACTTGTAGAACGGCGGGTTGGAGTCGTCGAGATCCTCGGTCGGCTCCTTGAACCAATGCAGCTCGCGGGCCTGCTTGAGCCACCAGCCCTTCCAGTCGCGCTCGGCCTCCTCGTAGACCGCCGAGTCGCTCAGCAGCGCGTGCTTGCGGAACTCCTCCGGGGGCTCGAACTGCTCGGTGTCGAGCATCGCTTCGAGCTGGGCCTCGAGCGTCTGCCCGCTGGTGGTGATCGTGTCCGCCATCGAAAGTCTCTCCTTTACGCTCGCGCGTCCGGGCGCCGGCCACCGGGCGCCAGCCATCATATTTAGGTAGTAGCTACCCGGACGGCAAGCTTCCTAAAGGCTCGCGCCCGGTCTTTGATAGACCGGGCGCGAGGGATGGGAACGAGCGGCGGTTACTCCGCGTGACCGAACGTAGCGATCTCCTGCTTCTCCGCCTCCGAGAGCTCGCGGGGGGTCTCACCGCGCGCGACCTTCTCGCTCTGCACGTGCTGCCGGATCGATTCGACGATCTCGGGGTTGGCGAGCGTCGTCGTGTCGCCGACATCCGCGAAGTTGGACACCGCGGCGATCACCCGGCGCATGATCTTGCCCGAGCGCGTCTTCGGCATGTCGGACACGATCCAGACGTTCTTCGGCCGCGCGATCGGTCCGATGCTCTTGGTGATCTGCGCAGAGACCTTCTGCTCGAGCTCCTTGCTGGGCTCATACCCGGGCTTGAGCGCCACGTATACCTCGACGATCTTGCCGCGGAGCTCGTCGATCACCGGGACCGCAGCGGCCTCCGCGACCTCCTCGACCTCGATCGCGGCGGACTCGATCTCCTTGGTCCCGAGCCGGTGCCCGGCGACGTTGATGACGTCGTCGACGCGCCCGAGGATCCGGAAGTAGCCGTCGGCCGCCTGCACCGCGCCATCGCCGGCGAAGTACGGCCAGTCGCGCCAGTCCTCGCTCTCCTTGTTCTTGTTGTACTTGGCGTAGTAGGTCTCGACGAACCGCTCGGGTTGGCCCCAGATCGTCTGGAAGATCCCTGGCCAAGGGTTGCGGATGCAGATGTTGCCCGCCTTGCCTGAGCCCGCCGGGATCTCGGCCCCGTTCTCGTCGAGGATGACCGGGAGGATGCCGAGCACCCCCGGCCCGCAGCTTCCGGGCTTCATCGGCTGCAACCCGGGCAGGGTGCTGCCGAGGAAGCCGCCGTTCTCGGTCTGCCACCAGGTGTCGGTGATCGCCGCCCGACCCTTGCCGACGAAGTCGTAGTACCACCGCCAGACGTCCGGCTCGATCGGCTCGCCGACCGTCGTCATCGTCTTGAAGTGGTAGTTGTACTTCTCCGGCTCATTCGGCCCGAGCTTGCGTAGCATCCGAATCGTCGTCGGCGCGGTGTGGAAGATGTCCACACCGAGCTTCTCGGCGATCCGCCACGGCCGACCGGGGTCCGGATACGTCGGCACCCCCTCGTACATCACGCTCGTGGTCCCCAGGGAGAGCGGGCCGTAAACGATGTACGAATGCCCGGTGATCCAGCCGATGTCGGCGAAGCACCAGTAGGTGTCGTCCGGGTGGATGTCCTGGTAGTACTTCGAGGTGCCGGTGACATAGCTCAGATAGCCGCCGCTCGAGTGCTGGCAGCCCTTCGGGCGTCCCGTGGTGCCGCTCGTGTACATCAGGAACAGCGGCGCCTCCGCAGGCATCGACTCGGGCTCGACCTGCTGTCCGCGGTACTGCTCGAGCAGCTCATCGACGAAGAAGTCCCGGCCCTCGACCATCTCGCTTTGGGAGTGGTACTCCCCGGGGATGCGCCGCCAGACGAGGATCTTCTCGATCTCCAGCCCCTCCTTGCGCGCCGCCTCGATTGCGTCGTCGGCCTTGATCTTGTGATCGATCAACTCCCCGTTGCGGTAGTAGGCGTCGATCGTCACGAGCACCGTGCTCTGCGCGTCGGCCATACGCTGACCACAGGCGGTTCCGCTGAAGCCCCCGAACACCTCGGAATGGACGACGCCCATGCGTGCGCAGGCAAGCATCGACACCGGCAGCTCGGGGACCATCGGCAAGTGGAACGTAACCCGATCGCCCATCTTCGCGCCGGCGAAATCACGCAGGAGCGCGGCGAACTCGTTGACCCGTCGGTGCAGATCCCTGTAGGTGATCTCCTGTGTCTCTTCCTCCTCCAGCTCGGGCACCCAGATCAACGCGTTCTCGTCACCGCGGGAGTCGAGATGCCGATCGACGCAATTGACAGACACGTTCAGCCGGCCGCCGACCCACCACTTCCAGAACGGCGCGTTGCTGGTGTCGAGGACCGTGTCCCACTTGCGGTCCCAATCCAGCATCTCCGCGTACTCGATGAAGCAATCGGGGAAGTGCTCTTCGCTGAACCGCTGGAGGATCGCCGGATCGTTCGCGTTCGCCTGGGCGACGAACTTCTCCGGCGGCGGGTAGTACTCCTCCTCTCGCCAATGGACGGCAATCTGTGCCTCGGAGAGACCTGCGTCTGCGTCCGCCGTTTCCTGCGCCGTCGGTGTCGCGTCTGTCGCGTCTGCCATCTGGAACCCTCTCCTTGCTTCCGAACCTGGCGTCGCGCACCCCGTCAGCCCGGCGGCGCCGGCGCTTGAATCAGCGCCGGCGCTCGAGCTGGCCGCAGATGTGCGGCTCTGTTACGTCTAGTTGTACCCCAGACCGAGTTCCGGCGGGGGTTTTCGCGTTCTAACGAGCCAGCGGGAAGACCGGCAGCAGCACTCGACCGAAGGTCGAGTTGAGCACCCCCGCGAACGACGCGTACCAAGCGGCGATCGCGGTCGCGATCCCGACGTAGCCGCCGAGCTTGATCGTGCCGTTGATGGCGCTGTGGGTTCCCGCGAGAGCGGAGTTCCCGATGCCGAGGATGATGAACGTGATCGCCAGCAACAGGAAGACGAGCGCGACCGCGCCGGTCGTCCGCAGCGAGGCGATGAACATGTAGGCCGTGAAGATCCCCCACATCCACAGATACAGACCGAGCCCGCTGAAGATCTCGGTCGGCAACAGGCTCGTCGCCGAGTGGACGACGAAGTAGAACGAGATCCAGAACGCTCCGTAGGAACAGAACGCAACCGCTCCGAACGTGTTGCCGGTGCGGAACTCCCACAGCCCGGCGACGAACTGGGCGATGCCGCCATAGGCGAGGGCGAGCGCGGCCACGAGCGGCAGCAGGCCTCCACCGACGGCATGCTGACTGCCAACGAGGCCGGCGTTGATCAGGCTGAGTACGAACGTCGTCCCAGCGAACGCTGCGAGCCCGAGCGGACCCGGGTCTGCCGGCGTCCACGAGCCCGTTATTGAGGCCGTCGGATCCTCATTAGCTGGGGCGAGGTCGGCCTCACGCGGCGGCAAGCGACTTGCTTCCATCTGCTTCCTCCTAGGAAGGGTTACGAAACGGGTGCAGACTCCACCGTGCAAGGCCTCGCGACAAGGCCTGATCGCCGAACGGTCGTTCGCGCGCGATGAGCGGTCGTCCAGCCGCGACGAGCGGCAGCCGCTCAGGACCTCAGGTGCGGCGCTTGCGCTTGCGTTTCGGGGTCGTGGCGCGGGTGCGCGTCGCCGCCGGCATGCCGGCCGGCTGCGGCTCAGGCGTCGGCTTCGGCGCCGGCTTGGCGCGTCCGGGCCGGCCGCGGCGTTCGGCGGCCTGCGCACGCATCTGCGCCGACGGCGGCCACGGCTCGGCGCGGCCCGACGTCCAGGCCGGCGGTAGCCCGGTCGGCCAGCGCCCGGAGATCAGGTAACCGATCGCGAGCAGCCAGAAACACTGGACGACGGGGATCTGGGTGACCTGAAACAGAACAAGTACGCCCGCGAAGATGCCGAGATAGCCCATGAAGCGCGTCAGCAACCCCTGGCGCATGGCGTTCAGCGACGCGAGCGCGAACCCGACCGCCAGCAGCAGTGCCGCGCCCTGGCCGATCAGCTGGAGCGCCAGCAAGCCCGGCGCATCGGTCAGGTGGTTGGCCTCCTGGTAGGTCTGCGAGCCGGTCGTGACGAACTCGTGCACCTTGATCGCGACGACGATCGCGTAGACGACGCCGGTCAGCGCCGCCGCCACCCCACCGACGATCGCGATCCACTTCACGTATGACCCGACCGCGGGGTTGCGGGCGCGGGAGCACCTGTACAGATAGACGAGCGTCCACGCGATCGCCAGCGAGCCGAGCCCGTTGAGCACGGCGGCGATCAGGTCGAGCGGAAATCGCTTGTTGGCGACCATCAGGTCGATCGTCAGCTCGTCGACCTTCGTGTGCGGGCCGCCGAGCTGCACCGTTGCCGCAACGACCAGCAGGATTCCGGCGAGCGCCGCGATCACCGCGTTGCGGTTGCGCACGCGGGCTTCGTAGCGGAGCTCCTGGTCGGCGTCCATAGGCCGCCGAATGGTAGTGGTAGTGCTGGGGAGCAAGCCGCGCCCCACAGTCGCGGCCAGCTACCATTGTCGACATGGAAGGAAGCGGCTTTGGCGGTCTGTTCGGCGACCCGGACGATCTGCAGCGCCGGCTCGGCGAGTTCGCCGAGCAGATGCAGGGCGCGCAGCGTCTGGCGTGGGCCGACAACGCGATCAAGCTGGCGGTCGATCTGACCGTCGCCGCGATGAACCGCGCCAACATCCAGGGGACTACCGAGCAGCAGGCCGAGCAGATGCGCTCGGTGATGGCCGTGATCTTCCCCGAGGCAGTGACGCTCGTGCGCGAAGCGCGCGAGGGCCTGCAGTAGCGCCCCGGGATCCGGCGACAGCTCCGAGCACGGGGTTCCGGTTCGGCTGCGCGTTGAAGACCATGTTAAGAATTTGTGGTCTGGCTAAGTTGGCCGTCTGTTTGCGTCGATATCTGTAGGTGATCAGGTAGCGCCCGGGCCGAAAGGCCCGAGCCAAACGAAGCGGACCTGGGAGTCGAATGAGCGGACCAGCTTGGTCCGTGCGGGCACCGGTTCGCAGCCTGTGATTCATCTCGAAAACGCCAGATACAACGAAAGAGGAAGTTATGCTGAGACGTGTCTCAGGCGCGGCGGTCCTCGTGGCCGTGGCCACTGTGGCGACGGTCTGCGTGGCGTCCGCATCGGCCCACACGGCGACCGCATGCGGCCCATGCCGTCGCGGCGAGCGCGACACACGAAGTGTGTGAGGAGCAAGAAGCTCGCGAGGAAGAGCCATCTGAAGCTGTGCAAGGCCAAGCCGCACAACAAGCGAGTCAGGGTTCCCGGGCCCACTGGTCCTCAGGGGACCCAGGGCTCCCCTGGTCCCTTGGGCCCGCAGGGTCCTCAGGGCAACCCGGGCTCTCCGGGGCAGAACGCTCCGGCGCCGACGACCTCGGTTGTTTACGACAACATCCCCAGCTCACTGCCGGGGAACCTGCCAAGCGAGGCGTTCGAGGCGACCTCGAGCTCGGAATTCGGCGGACTGATCGACCTCGGGCCGGGGCCGCGCACCAATCCGGTCGTCACCGCCACGCTCAGCAGCTGGGGGTGTCAGTCGGGCGGCTGGACCAGCACGTGCCAGACGACCCCGGGCGCGAAGTTCGGCGAGCCGATCACGCTGAATATCTACAACGTGAACGCGGACGATTCGGTGGGCTCGTTGATCGCCACGGACACCCAGACGTTTGAGATTCCGTACCGGCCGAGCTCGGACCCGACGCATTGCCCGGCCAACCCGGCCGAGTGGTCCGATGGAACCAACTGCTACAACGGCCTGGCGACCAAAGTCAGCTGGGACCTGACCAGCGCGACGCTGCACCTGCCGAGCAGGGTGATCGTGTCGCTCGCGTACAACACGAGCGATTACGGCTATCAGCCGTACGGCGACAACACGCCCTGCCATGCCAGCAGCGGAGGTTGCCCCTACGACTCGCTCAACGTTGCACTGGCGTCGCCGCCGTCAGTGGGTTCCGATCCGGCTCCGGACGGCGCGTACCTCAACTCCACGTGGTCAGGTGCATATGGCGACGGTGGAGCTGGTGGCACCGGCGTGTTCCGGTTCGATCCGGCCGGATGGACCGGCTATCAGCCCGCGATCGAGGTGTCGACCACCGGCACAGCCTGATGCAGTGATGCCGATCCGGGTGGGGGTGCTCGTCGCCCCCACCCACCGGCGCATTCGTTGCCCCGACCCGCCGGCGCATTCGTTGCCCCGACCCGCCGGCGCATTCGTCGCCCCCAGCACCAGCCGCATTAGGTCCGCGGATCAGGCGGAAGCGAGCGCCCCGAGCACCAATTCGTCGTGCTCGGCGGGCTTGACCTTGCGGAACACGTCTTTGATCGTGCCGTCGGGGTTGATCACGAACGTGGTCCGCTCGTTGCCCATGTACGTGCGGCCGTACATCGACTTCTGCGCCCAGACGCCGTAGGCCTCGGCGACCGAGTGGTCCTCGTCGGCCAGCAGTGGGAAGCCGAGGTCGTACTTCTGGTCGAACTTGGCGATCCGCTTCACCGGGTCAGGTGAGACCCCCAGCACGACCGCACCGGCCTGCGTGTAATCGGCCTTGTGGTCGCGCACCCCGCAGGCCTGGGTGGTGCAGCCCGGCGTGTCGGCCTTGGGGTAGAAGTAGAGCACCACGGGCTTGCCCCGCAGCGCCGCCAGCGAGACCGGCTGACCGTCCTGGTCAGTGAGCGTGAAGTCGGGTGCGATGTCTCCGGGTTCGAGCGCCACGTTGCTTGCCTCGCAGTGTCGTTGGGGTCCGAGTAGCGGACCTTACCTGGCTGACGAGGTCGCGACGGGACCTCCGTGGGTGGCCGGATTGTCAAGCTCTGCGATCAGTCCGTTGACTCGAGTGGCGATCTCGTCGCGAGTCGCACGGACCTCGTCGAGCGGGCGGCCCGCGGGATCTGGTAGGTCCCAGTCGATGTAGCGCCTGCCCGGGATATAAGGACATTGGTCGCCGCAGCCCATCGTCACGACGATGTCGGCCCATTCGGCGAGCTCGCGCGTGAGCAGTTGCGGCGTGCGGCCCGCGAGGTCGATCTCGAGTTCTTGCATTGCTCGGAGCACCTCGGGGTGTATGTGCTCGGCGGGAGTGGTACCTGCTGAGCGTGCCTGGTGTCTGCCCGCGGCAGCCCGCTCAAACAGCGCCTGGCTCATCTGTGAGCGGCCGGCGTTGTGCAGGCAGACGAAGAGGACATGCATGAAGCTTCGGTCCCAGTTTAAAGATTCACAACGAGCTGGCCGTTAGCGCAAGTTAGCCGGTCCAGAGACAACCGGGCGCCGACCACGAGCGAGTAGAGGAACGCGGGTCCGACCAGCCCGGGGGAAAGCCGGCGGGTGAGCGCAGGGGGTGCTTGTCGTGGGTCCCTCTGTTGCCAGGGGGGAGCGCAGTGCTCGTGACAAAGGCAGTCGCGCGCCGGCTTGTTGGCAAGGATCAGGATGTGGCGCTCGACGTCGACGTCGCTGCCCGCGTCTGTCCGCCGGTCCGGCGAGCCGGTGTCGAGCCCCTCCGGTAAACGTCACCTTAACAATTGCAGCGTCGCGTGTGCATTAGATTTCGCGCGATCGATCGGGGGCGGCCGGGCCTCAGTCGGTTTCCTGCGCACCGCAAGTACGCGGTCGTCGTGCAACCATCTAGGAGGATCTGTGGGACTACGTCATAGAAAACCTGCGCGCGCTTCGCGCGTGCGTCGAGCTAGCCGTGTGTTGCTTACGGCTGCCGGCTTGGCGGTGTTGGTGGCCGTCATGTCGCCCTTAGGCTCAGCGTCGGCTTCGGTCAACTGGTCGAACGCCAAGTCTGAGGCGGCCGGTGGTGGCCAGGCGGCGCTGATCAAGGCCGCGAAGGCCGAGGGGACGCTGAATGTGATCGCGCTGCCGAGCAACTGGGCGAACTACGGGGCCGAGCTGTCGACGTTCTCGCGCCTTTACCACATCAAGATCAACAGCGAAAATCCCAGCGGCACGAGCGCTCAGGAGATCACGGCGATCAAGACCTCCCGTGGCCGCAGCTCGGCCCCGGACGTGGTCGATGTCGGCCAGGCGTTTGCGAGCGCCAGCACGAGCTATTTCGCGCCTTACAAGGTCGGGAACTGGGCTCATATCCCCGCGACCCAGAAGGACGCCAATGGCGACTACTACAACGACTACGGCGGATATATCTCGTTCGGCTGCGACCTGCAGATCGTGCATACCTGCCCGACGAGTTGGAGCCAGCTGGAGAGCTCGAAGTACCGCCACGACGTGGCCCTGAACGGGAGCCCTGTGTCGGCCAACGCGGCGCTCTCCGCCGTCTGGGCGGCGGCGCTGAACAATGGCGGCTCGCTCAACAACATCAAGCCCGGCATCACGTTCTTCAAGCACCTCGAGAGCATCGGCAACTTCAACGCCACCGATTGCAACTCGGGGAGCCTGATCTCGGCCGGGCAGTGCCCGATCGTGATCAACTGGGACTACCTGAACGCGGCCGGTGCCTGGGGCCTGACCTCCGCGACGAAGTGGAAGGTCGTCGACCCGACCGGTAACACGTTCGGGGCGTTCTATGACCAGGCGATCAGCAAGTACGCTCCTCATCCCGCGGCCGCACGTCTGTGGGAGGAGTTCCTCTACTCAGCGCTCGGCCAGAACCTCTGGCTGAAGGGTGGCGCTCGCCCGGTCGAGCTCTCGTGGCTCGTCAGCAGCAAGAAGGTAAATGAGTCGGCCTACAAGAAGCTCCCGCCGGTCAAGCACCCGCCGGCGGGCTACCCGACGACCGCACAGAACACCGCAGCGTCCTCGTACGTCGCGAACAACTGGACGTCCTAATCGCAACGACGACAGATGCAGTAGTCGCAGCAACCGGTCCCGCGGCGCCTCGGCGCCGCGGGATTGGTCGTCGTATCGCGAAGGGCTTCGGAGGGTGGGCCGGCATCTTGCCGTTCGCGCTGTACGTGGCGGTGTTCCTCGGCCTGCCGCTGTATGTGGTGATCCACGGGTCGCTGACGACCGATTCAAACCACTTCACGTTGGAGAATTTCAAGACGACCATCGACTCTCCGGCGTACAGAGACGCGTTCAAGAGCAGCCTCATCCTGTCGTTGTGGACGTCGGCCGCGGGGGCCGTGTTCGGTATCTGGCTGGCCGCGGCGGTGCTCACCGCCAGGCCTGGCGGGATGCTGCACCGCGTCGTTCAGAGCGCGTCGGGCGTGCTCGCGTACTTCGCCGGCGTACCGCTGGCGTTCGCCTTCATCGCTGCGCTGGGCGAGTTGGGAGTCGCGACTCTGGCGCTCAAGCACATCGGCATCGACCTGTACGCCCACGGCTTCACGATCTCCTCGATCCTCGGGGTCGGTCTGTGCTACGTCTACTTCCAGATACCGCTGATGATCATCCTGATCACGCCGGCACTGCAGGGCTTGCGCCCCGAATGGGAGGAGGCGGCGCAGAGCCTGGGGGCGAGCAAGTTCGCCTATCTGCGCCACGTCGCCGTCCCGGTGCTGGCACCGTCGGTGCTAGGCGCGAGTCTGATCCTGTTCGGCAACGCCTTCTCCGCCTACGCGACCGCGCTGGCGCTCGTCGGCAGCACGCTCAACATCGTCCCCGCGCAGATCGATGACGCGCTCAACGGCAACGTGCTCGTCAACGCGGATCGCCTCGGGCTGGCGCTCGGGGTCGAGATGATCGCTGTGGTGCTGGTCGTGATGGTCGGTTACTCGGTCTTGCAACGCCGCGCGCGGAGGTGGCTGCGGTGAGCGTTTCGCCCGGCATGGGTGGTTTCGGCGTGGGCGAGTTGGTCGGCGAGGAACTGGCCGGGAAGCCCGTGCCGGCCCCGGCTCGGCCACGACGCCGCCGTGGACGACCGCGACTGTGGCGCGTCACAATCTTCGTCCTGGCGGCGATCTTCTTCATCGGGCCGCTGCTGAGCGCGTTCAAGTTCAGCCTCCAGCTCAACAACGGCAGCTACGGCTTTGGCAACTACGGGCAGATCATCAGCAACTCGGCGGTCCGCTCGTCACTGATCACATCGCTTGAGATCGCGGGGGTGGCTGCGATCGTCGTGGTCGCGTTGATGCTGCCGACGGTCGTCTGGGTGCGGCTGCGACGACCGAAGCTGACGCCGGCGATGGAGCTGATAACGCTGCTGCCGATCGTGATCCCTCCTGTCGTGTTGGCTGCCGGCCTCGAGTCGCTCCAGCTCGCGGCCCCCCAGTGGATGGTCAGCCTGGTGTTCAATCACGCCTTGACTGCGCTCACCCCCTTCTATGTCGTGCTCGCGATGCCGTTCACCTACCGCGCGATTGACACCGGCGTCCGCGCGATCGACCTCCACACGCTCGTCGACGCGTCTCGCAGCCTCGGCGCGTCGTGGCCTCAGACGCTTGTTCGGGTGATCCTTCCCAACGTCCAGACGGCCGTTCTCGGCGCGATGTTTCTGACGATCGCGCTGTGCCTCGGCGAGGTCGTGCTCGCGACCTTCCTGCTGTACACCACGTTCCCGGTCGAGATGATCAACCTGAGGCTGGAGAGTCACGTCGGTGTCTCGGTCGCGCTCTCGATGATCACGCTCGTGTTCAGCTTCCTGCTCCTGTTCATCGTCTCGCTCGTCGCTCAGCGCAGGCGCGGCGGCTCATCATTCCGGTTGGTGTGATGATTCGATTCCAGGGCATTCAACGCCACTTCCCCGGTGTGACCGCGCTCGACGGCTTCGACCTCGAGATCGACAATGGCGAGCTGGTCGCGTTGCTGGGACCGTCCGGGTGCGGAAAGACGACGGCCCTGCGGATCCTCGGCGGCTTCGACGTTCCGGATGCCGGCAGCGTGTTTGTCGACAACGTCGACGTCACCTTTCGTCCCCCGAACAAACGCGACATGGGGATGGTCTTTCAGGCCTACAGCCTGTTCCCGAACATGGACGTCCGAACCAACGTCGCGTTCGGGCCGCGAATGCGACGACAGAGCAAGCAGCAGCGCCTGAAACGTGCCGACGAGCTGCTGGAGCTGGTGGGCCTCACGGAAACCGCCGATCGGTACCCGTATCAGCTCTCTGGTGGCCAGCAGCAGCGAGTCGCGATCGCGCGCGCACTGGCTGTCGAGCCCACCGTGCTCCTGCTCGATGAGCCTCTTTCAGCGCTCGACGCGCAGGTCCGGACCCAACTGCGAGCCGAGATCCGAAGCCTGCAGCAGCGGCTCGGGATCACCACCCTGTTCGTCACCCACGACCAGTCCGAGGCACTCTCAATCGCCGACCGCGTCGGCGTCATGCGGGACGGCCGGCTCGAGCAGGTCGACACGCCAGAAAACGTATACCGACACCCGGCAACGCCGTTCGTCGCCGAGTTCGTCGGCGCCATGAATCGGCTCCCGGGACGCATTGGCGACAACGGCGACGTCCAGGTTCTGGGCCAACGTCTCAAGGTGCTCAACCCCAACGGCGCAAAGAGCGGCGCCACCGTCAACGCGCTGCTGCGCCCCGAATCAGTCGTGGTCGTGCCCGACCCCGCCGGGCCGGGCGAGGTCACCGACCGCTCCTTCCTCGGATCGGCCGTAAGGCTCATTGTCACGCTGGACGGCGGTCAGAAGGTGCTAGTTGAGCTCTCTAGCCATGACGCTGGCTTGGCGCTCGGTGATCGCGTAAGCCTGCGAATTCTTGCCGACTCGGTCGTCGTCGAAGACATCGCGCCAGTTCAGCCGCCGCCGGCGTAACGCGACTCCAGACGAGACTCACCGCGTCCACGAGCACGCCGCCGCCGCGATCATCCGCGCACGCAAGCCTCACGGAGATCGGAGCCCGGCGCCGGACCCGAGCCCGGCGCCGTAGCTCTCCAAGCAGTCCCCGTCAGCTGAAGCTGACCGTGCCCGTGCCGCTGACCAGCTGCGCCGAGCTCGTCGGCTGTGCCGAGTTGCTCGTGTTGCACTTGCCGCTCGCGAGGCGCGGCAGCGTGAAGCCGACGCTGATCGTGATGCGAACGCTCCCGCTGATCCCGGTGTAGAGGCCGGTTCCGCTGACGATCGGTAGGCCGTTGGACGCCGCGACGGACAGCGAGCAGGTCGCCTGATTGAGCTGGGCTTTGTTGAACGCGCGGTTGATCTTCTGATCGAGCACGGTCTTATTCAGCAGGATCGTGCCCTGCGTCAGCTTCAGCAGCACGTAGTTGCCGTTGCCGTTCGGCTTGCCGGCCTTGTTGACACTGTTCGAGGTTCCGTGGTCACCGACCGCGCCGGTGATCAGGACCTTCCCTCCACCACCGAGTCCATTCGAGGACCCGAGGACCCTGATCGTGCCGCCGGCCGGCGTCGCAGCGCCGGCGGAGACGGCGACCAGCGCCGAGATGAGCAGCGCCGCGAGGACCGCGGGCGCGAGAGTGCGCACAGTGCCTTGACATCTGATGCTGACCCCCTATGAGGAATTTCGTACGGCTCAAGCCCTCGGTCCGGCAGCCGCACACTGGTTGCCAGGCGAAGCTACACCCTCATCAAAGCTGCGGCAACCTACTACTACTTCAGCAGCCGCGACAGACGCCGGTCCTTGAGCAGTTTGCCGTCGGTCTGGCACGTGGGGCAGTAGCACATCACGTAGTCCTCGTAGAAGACGGCCTCGAGCGTGTCGCCGCAGCGCGGGCACGGCTCCCCATTGCGACGGTGGACGGTCAGCGGCATCGGCAGCTTGTCGGGGATCGGCAGCGCGATCGTCTGCTCGTAGTGTGCGATCGCTCCGCCGAGCTTTGACACGATCGCTTCACGCAGTCGCGCCTCCTCGTCGTCGGTCAGCTCCGAACCGCGCTTGAACGGCGACAGCTTCGCCTCGTGCAGGATCTCGTCGACCCACGAGCGGCCGATCCCCGCCAGCACGCGCTGGTCACGCAGCATCCCGTGCAAGGGGCGGGGCGCGTCGAGCAGCGGACGCAGAGGCGGCGGGTCGGGGAACGCCTCCGGACCCAGCTTCGCGATTGTCTCCTCGGTGTCGAGATCACCGGCCCGTAGAACCTTGACCCACGCGGCCTGTTTGGTCCCGAACTCGCGCAGCCGCAGCTCGCGCCCGTCGTCGAGCCTCAGCAGCAATCGCGAGGTCCGATCCCGTAACGATGCGCGCGTGTCGAACAGCTGTAGCCGGCCGGCCGACATCAGGTGGACCAGCAGCCGCAGATCATCCTCGAGCTCGACGACGAACAGCTTGCCGCGCCTGCCCACCGACACGACCTCGAGGCCCTCGATCGCCGACAGGGGCGGATCGTAGGTCTTGAGCGCGTTGACCCCGGGCGCGAGCGCGGACTCGATCCGGCCGCCGGCCGTCGCGGACCCGATCACGCGGGCTGTGATTTCGACCTCGGGCAATTCGGGCATCGGACTCTGTGGATGAGGCTACTCACGCGATCCATCGCGACTTGTTCGATCGCATTCAGGATCGCTTTACGCTGGCGAACAAGACTGCCCGCCATGAGCGATCTGCTTGCAGTCTTCGGACCCGCCGAGAGCGACGAGGAGCTCCTCGACGGGATCGCGGCCTACCACCCCGACCGGGTCACGGTGCTCGTGACCGACGCCTGCGGCGACATCGCGGGCGATGACTGCGACCCGACGCGGGACCGAATCGCCGAGCTGCTGGCGAAGATCGAGCGCCGTACCGGCGCGACCGTCGTCGGGCTGGCGGGAGATCGCTCGCAGCTGAACGGCTGGCGCTTTGACCGCGAGCTCGCGCCGCAGCTGCCGGTCGCCGCCTGACTAACGCCTGACCGCCGCCACGGGCGCCGCTAGGCTCCGCGACCTGATGAAGGTCCAGCCCGCACCCGACGACATCGTCGAGACGCACGAGCAGGGCGCCGCCAACGACCGTGAGCCGTTGCTGGTCCTGGCGCCGCTGCGAGAGTTCCTCGACGGCGCCGGGTTGGAGGCGCCGGCCGACCTGACGGCGATGCCGTTTGCCGAAGGCCACTCGAACGTCACCTACTGGCTCTCGACTGGGGTCGTGTTGCGCCGGCCGCCGCGCGGCCCGCTGCCGCCCAGCGCGCACGACGTGCTCCGCGAGGCACGGCTGATGCGAGCGCTGGGGCCGACCCCGGTGCGGACGCCTCGCGTGCTGGCCGTGTGCGATGACGAGCTCGTGATCGGGGCTCCGTTCTACGTCATGGAGGAGATGCACGGCGACGTGATCACGAGCGCGATGCCGGCGCCGCTCGACAACCCCGATCAGCGCAGGCTGGTCGCCGACGAGCTCGTCACGGCGCTGGTCGAGCTCCACGACGTCGATTGGACTGTGCTGGGGCTCGACGGGTTCGGCAAGCCGACCGGCTACCTCGAGCGCCAGCTGCGGCGCTTCAACGGGCTCTGGGAGCACAACAAGACGCGCGAGATACCAGAGTTCGAGGAAGTCGGTGCCTGGCTTGCAGCCAACATGCCCGCGTCGCCGCCGGCGACGATCGTCCACGGCGACTACCGGCTCGGCAACACGATGATCGGCCACGGGGCCCCAGCGCGGCTGATCGCGATCTTTGACTGGGAGATGGCGACGATCGGCGATCCGCTCGCCGACGTCGGTTACATGATGATGAACTGGACCGAGGCCGGGGATCCGCAGAACGCGAAGTTCAACCTTCAGCGCGTGACCGCGCAACCCGGGTTTCCGACGCGCCGCGAGCTGGTTGCGCTCTACGAGCAGCGCTCGGGCCGCGCCGTCGCGGCGCTCGACTGGTACGTCGCGTTGGCGTTCTGGAAGGCGGTTGTATTCATGGAGGGCAACTACAAGCGCGCGATCTCGGGCTCGACCGACGACCCGTACCTGAAGTCGTTCGGCGACGGGGTGCTCGAACTGGCACGGCGCGCGCTCGAGGTCACGCGCGATGGGTTCTGAGCAGGCCACCGGCCGCTACCGGGGCCTGCTGGTCGACTGGGGCGGCGTGATGACGTCGAACGTGTTCGACACGTTTCGCGCCTTCTGCGAATCCGAGGGCCTGGCGGCTGACGAGATTCGCGACAGGTTCCGCAATGACCGCGACAGCCGTGAGCTGCTGATCGCGCTCGAGACCGGTCAGCTGCCGGAGGAGGAGTTCGAGCCTCGGTTTGCGGCAATCCTCGGCGTGCCCGCCCCGGGACTGATCGACCGGATGTTCGGCGCCGGCCAATCCGACGAGCAGATGCTGGCCGCGGTTCGTCGCGTCCGCGCGGCGGGCATCGCGACCGGATTGATCTCCAATTCGTGGGGCACGCGGCGCTATGACCGCGCGCTGCTTGCCGAGCTGTTCGACGGCGTCGTGATCTCAGGCGAGGTGGGGATGCGGAAGCCGTCGCCGAACATATACGTGCTCGGCGCGGAGCGGATCGGACTCGAGTCCGCACAGTGCGTGTTCGTCGACGACCTGCAGTTCAACCTTGAGCCCGCAGCCGAGCTCGGAATGGCGACCGTTCATCATCGCGACTACGAGCAGACGATCACCGAACTCGAGCGGCTGTTCGCGCTTGACCTTCGATGAGTCCGGGCAGATTCGCGATCAGGCCGGCGGCGGCCGGTCTGCTGCTGGCCCTGGCTCTTGCCGGCTGCGGCAGCAGCGTCCTGACGACTGGCCAGATGCGCGCGCAGGCGACCAGGATCTGCAACGTGGCGACGAGACAAACGAACGCGATCCGGACCCCTACCGAGCCCAGCGGCGGCGAGCAGTTTCTGAACCGCGGGATCGCGGCGCTCGATCGCGAGGTGACGCGTCTGCGCGCATTGCGAACGACGGACGCGTTCGGGCGGGCGGTCGACGGGAACGCGGGAGAGCTCGCGGCTCTGCGCTTCGCGCTCGAGGACCTGGGAGCCGGCGACGATCCGGTCGTCACGATCAAGGCGCTTGAGCAGCGGCTTGCGCCGCTGGAGCTGCGCACCGACGCGGCGTGGGACGCGCTGGGGATTGCGGCCTGCGCGAGTCGCTAGCGCTGTTTAACGACGTGAACCGCCGGCACGCGCTGGGCGCACCGGCGGCTCACGACGTGACTTAGTGAAGTGACTTGGCGACCTTCAGGTCGGCGTTCTTGACGACCTTCGGGATCGGCACGAAGTCCAGCGCCGGGCCGTACGACTGGCCCGGGCCGACCGCGTAGCGGATCAGAGCCGCTAGCGACGACGCGTCACTCGACGAGAGCGGGAAGATCCCGTACGTGAACGTCGAGAGCGGGTAGGCGCTCGTGAAGGTGGCCGGCGGGTCAACGATGTGAAGCGCGTTGCCCGAAGGAACCTTCGTGACCGACTCTGCCGCGTTCTTGATGTTGTTGTAGTTGGGGTACTCGAAGTTGCCGGCTGCGTTCTCCAGCGCGGCGGCCGCGATGTGGGCCTGGATCAGATACGCCGCGGCGACGTAGCCGACCGAGCCGCCGACCGACTGAATGCTCGACACCATGCCCGAGTTATGGGCGGCGCCGACGCCGGTCGGGAAGCTGACCGCAGTCGCATAGCCGATCCGGTGCGCCCATGAGCTGCTCTCCTTCGAGAGGAAGTTCGTGAACGCGTACGTATCACCCGAGCCGTCGCTCCGGTAGATCGGCGTGATTTTCATGTTCGGTAGGTGGGTGTGCTTGTTGATCTTCTTAATCGCCTGGTTGTTCCACGTCGTGATCTGACCGAGGTAGATCTTGGCCAGGATCGGGCCTGTTAGCCGCAGCTTGTGAACGCCGGGGACGTTGAAGCCGATTCCGGTGGCGGTCAGCGCCCACGGGGCCTGGACACAGCCGTTGCAACCCGATGCCTGCGACGGGGTCAGCGGAGCGTCGGAGGCACCAAAGCTCACGGCCCGGGCGGAGATGTCCGTGATCCCGGTTCCTGAGCCGACGCCCGAATAGGTGATGCTGAGGCCCGAATGCAGGATCCACTGGTTCATGAGCGGCTGAACCAGAGTCGAGCCCGCGCCAGTGAGCGGCGCGGCCACCGCCTGGGCCGTCATCACGCCCATCGATGCAACCACCGTCGCGACGGCGATTGCGAATCTCTTGCGACGCAAGATTTGTCTCCTTTGGAGTTGTTTGAGTCCGGCCATTCGTGGGGCGGTGCGCCCGCCTCCATCGGTGGAAGCGCGCGTATCGTCGGGCAGCCGCGGAGGTCACCTGTTGCTGGCTTGTGATCGAGATTTGAAAATCGTGTGACCAAGCGTTTTGGCGCCAGGCGGCCGACAACTGAGTTCGTCTAGCCTGGCGCGCCGATGTCGACGCCCACGCGCGCGATCCGCATGCCCGGACTCGGGCTCCGACCTGGAGCCGGACAGAGTCTGGGCGACGGGGTACTGGTCGGGCTCGCCGGCTTCGCCGCGGTCGTAACGATCGCGATCATCGCCGAGTTCGGCATCCAGGTGATCGGCGGCGCCGAACCGGCGATCTCAAAGTACGGGCTCTCGTTCCTCACCCATCAGGTGTGGGCGCCGAACTTCAATCAGTTCGGGGCCGAGCTGCTCATCTTCGGGACGCTTGTGACCTCGTTCATGGCGCTGCTTCTGGCGATGCCGACCGGGGTCGCGATCGGCATCTATCTGGCGCTGCTCGCTTCGCCGCGATCGCGGGCGATCCTCGGACCCCTGGTCGAGCTGATCGCCGCCATTCCGAGCGTGATCGTCGGCCTCTGGGGCATCCTCATCCTGTCGCCGTTCGTGGAAAAGCACTTCGAACCCTGGCTGCACCACGCGTTCGGCTTCATCCCGCTGTTCGGAGCCCCGCAGACCGCCGGCGCGAGTCTGTTCACCGCCGGGCTGGTGCTGACGATCATGATCCTGCCGATCATCGCCTCGCTCAGCCGCGATCTGTTCCAGAGCGTTCCGATCGAGCTCCAGGACGGAGCGGCGGCGCTGGGAGCCACGAGGTGGGAGACGATCCGCGGCGTCGTACTGCCGAGCACGGCGCCCGGGGTGATCGCCGCATCGGTCCTCGGGCTCGGGCGAGCACTCGGAGAGGCGATCGCGGTCACGCAGGTGATCGGCGCCGGCACGGCGATCCACGCGTCATTGTTCATGACCGGCGACACGCTCGCCAGCCGGCTCGCCGAGCAGTTTCCGGGTACTTCCAACGATTTCAAAGCGGCGCTCTTCTACCTGGCGTTGATCCTGCTCGCGATCGGGCTGTTCACAAACCTGTTCGCGCAGTGGATCGGCTATCGGTTCGATCCGCGCCGGAGGCTCGGCCGGTGAGCGAGCAATTCGACCCGACCGCGCCGCTGGTGGCCTCGGGCAACCTACGTCGCCGCCAAGCGGTCAGCACGGTTGCCGCGACCGCGGCCAGGCTGGCTGCGGGGGGCGCGGTGGCGGTGCTGGGCCTTGTGCTCTTCACCGTCATCAAGAAGGCAGCCAGCTCGCTCAGCCTGTCGTTCATCACCAAGCCGCCGCCGCTGCTCCAGGTTGCGGGCGGCGGCATCGGCCCCGAGTTGGTCGGCACGATCGTGATCGTCGCGCTCGCGACGGTGCTCGCAGCCCCGATCGGGCTCCTGTCGGCGCTGTATGTGACCGAGTTCGCCGGTGCCCGCGGCGCCCGTGTGATCAGGACAGCGCTGGACACCATGCAGGGCTTCCCGAGCATCATCGTCGGCGTCGTGGTCTTCGGACTCGTGGTCGAAGGCACCGGCCAATCGGGCTATGCGGCCTCACTGGCACTGGCGATCATCATGCTGCCGCTGATCTCGCGCGCCAGCCAGGAGGTGATTCTGCTCGTGCCGACGACGCTCAGAGAGGCTTCGGAGGCACTTGGGATGAGCCATTGGCGCTCGATCACCGGGGTCGTGCTGCCGTACGCCCGACGGGGGATCATGACCGGTACGATCCTTGCGATCGCGCGCGCCGCCGGGGAGACAGCGCCGCTGATCCTCCTCTGCTCCGTCTTTGACCCGACCAAGTACCAACTGAACCCGTTCGTAGGCCATGCGATCCCCAACATCCCGGTCGAAATCTTCACGCTCTCTGAGCAGGGCGACCCCGCGAGCGTCGCCCGCGCCTGGGGCGCGGCGTTCGTCCTGCTGATGCTGATCCTGCTGCTGAACGTGATCGCCCGCGCACGGCTGCCACGCGGCCTCGTGAGGCCGAACCGGTGATCGCGTCCGAAGCCGACGATCAGGGCATCGCGCCCCGGTTGCGGATCCAGACGACTCCCGTGGCGACCGCCCCGGCCGGGAACGGTCGCACCGCCCAGGCCGCTCAGGAGGTCGTATTCGACGTCCGCGACGTCGCGATCGCGTATGGGACGTCGCCCGCGGTGCAGGGGATCACGATGCAGGTCTACAAGAACATGGTGACCGCGATCATCGGCCCGTCCGGGTGCGGCAAGACGACGTTTCTGAGATCGCTGAACCGGATGAACGATTCAGTCCCCGGCTTCAAGATCACGGGTGAGATGCTGTACCACGGCCACGACCTCTACGGCCCCCGCGTCAACCGCGTCGAGGTCCGGAGGCGGATCGGGATGGTGTTCCAGAAGCCGAATCCGTTCGCGAAGTCGATCTACGACAACGTCGCCTGGGCTCCACGCAACCTCGGGCTGCGCGCCAAGCTCGACCAGCGCGTGGAGCGAGCGCTGCGCGACGCCGCGCTGTGGGACGAGGTCAAGGACCGTCTCCGCGCGCCGGCCCTGGGCCTGTCGGGCGGCCAGCAGCAGAGGCTCTGCATCGCGCGTGCGATCGCGATCGAGCCCGACGTGGTACTGCTCGACGAGCCGGCGTCGGCGCTCGACCCGATCGCGACGACGGCGATCGAGGACCTGATCGGGGTGCTGAAGCGGCGCTACACGATCGTGATCGTCACCCACAACATGCAGCAGGCCGCGCGCGTCGCCGACCGCACCGCGTTCTTCAGCCTCAACGCCGGCCGCGTCGGGTCCCTGATCGAGTACGACGACACCGAGCGGATGTTCATCAACCCGCGGGACCCACGCACGCGCGACTACGTCACCGGCCGCTTCGGCTAAGCGATCAGCCGCGGGGCGAGCGCGACGGCGCGACGATCGAGTCTCCGGACACCTGCGGCAGCAGCGAAGTGCCGCACTGCCAGCAGTAGACCGCGCCGCTCGAGTGCGGAGCGCCACATGCTGAGCAGGTGCCGGCTGTCGCGCTCTGCTCCATCTTCAGGATCCGCTCGACCTCGCCCAGCTCGGCGTCGGCATCCTGGAGCATCGCCGCCCGCTTGACTAGCACGTCGACGCGGATCCGGTCGCGAATCGCCATCTCGTAGACGAGCCCACCCAGATCCCACTGCAGCTCGGCGACGCGCGCCGTGAGCTGGTCGCGCCGGCGCTCGAGGTCGACGGTACCGCCCTCGGGCGCGTCAGCGGGGGGCTGCTCGTGATACGCGGAGGCGGGCTCACGCGGGGCCGCGGGCTGCGGAGTCACGGGCCTCGCCTCAGCCGCCGCCGAAGAAGTTCCCGGTGAAGTGCCCGCCCTGATAGCCGGCGCCCTTGCCCTTGGCGCCGACCGTGACCGTCGGCGGCGGCAGGGCCTTGACGGTCTTGACACCACCGGTCGAGCTCGAGTGTGCCGCGGTGTGATGCGACGACTTGGATCCGCTCTTGGCCGATGATGAGGGGGAGTGCGTCGAAGCCGTGCTCGCGACGCCCGGCGTGCCGGTGGACCCGCCGGAGCTGCCCACGCTGAGAACCTGAACCTTCGAGTTGCTCGCCGGCGACGAATTGCCAGACCGTCCGATCAGCACGCCGACGCCCATCGCCAGCAGCAGGGTCGCGATCCCGGCGATCAAGGTAGTGCCGCTCGAAAAGCGCTGAAAGCCGCTCGCCCCGCCGCGGACGTTCGTTGTCGTGACCGCCGCATCCGCCGGCACCGTGAACCGAGCCTGGCCGCGGCGCTCGCCGCACTCCAGGCAGTAGCGCTGATCGTGAGCCATCGGCGAACCGCAGTTCGCGCACCGGTCGCCCGCTGCCATCACGCCGAGCGCCGGGGTCATCGCCTCGGTCGCGGCGGCGGTCGGGTCCGGGGTCGGCGCGGGGTCGGCGGGCATCGCGCCGAGGTAGCCCGCGGGCTGTTCGCCGGTCTCGGGATCGCTGGTTTTGGTCGTCGGCGGCATGCGCTGGGTCGCTAGTATGCGCGGCGGCGGGCGCATGCGGTGTTAACAACTGGTAACCGGCGTCGCGGATAACCAGAATCGTCACATCTGTGCCCAGCGCGGAGGAGACACTGTGGGGTTTTGTGAATACTCCGGAGCGGCCCGCTGTCAACGGCCGGTGCGCGGAATGCGACGCGCGGCTCGCACACGATCAGCGCTACTGCGTTCAGTGCGGCGCTCGCCGCGGCGCGGTGCCGGCGTACGTTGCGCCGGTGCTGGGCAAGGTCGCGGCCGGCTCGGGCGCCGCGGCGGCCGCGCGGGGCGCCGTCACTGGCGCCGCGGCGGCCGGCGCGAGTCGTGCGAGCACCACTTCTTCGTCGAGCGCGAGCGCCAAACGGCGCGCCGTGGCCGGCGGCGGCTTCCTGAGCTCGCTGACGCCCCGCGCCGCCGGCGTCGCCGTGATGGCGATGCTCGCGTTCGGGGTCGTGGTCGGATCGGGGGCAAGCTCGCTCGCGAACTCCGGCGCCCCGCTCCTGGTCGCGCTCGCCCGCAAGCCGGCGGCGCCTGCGACGACGACCTCGGCCGTCGCCGCCACGTCGACACCGCCCGCGCAGCACTCGTCGCCACCGCAGACGCAGCAGACGGTCACTGCGACGGCGCCCGCGCAGACCGTCACCGCGGCGGCACCATCGACGACGACCAGCGGCGGCGGCACTTCGACCACCCCGGCGAACCCGTCTGGGTTGCCGCCGGTCAAGCACGTGTTCCTGATCGTGCTGTCCGGCGAGGGCTACCAGCAGATGTATGGCGCCGACACAGATCTCCCCTACCTCGCGCACCACCTGCTGCCGAAGGGCGAGCTGCTGACCAACTACTACGCGGTCGCGCAGAGCCCGCTCGCCAACGCGGTCGCGCTGATCAGCGGGCAGGGACCGACGCAGCAGACGGTCGCCGACTGTCCGACGTTCACCGCGATCGCTCCGGCGACGCTCGGTCACGACGGCCAGGTGCTGGGCGATGGCTGTACCTATCCGAACAAGACGCTGACGCTGGCCAACCAGCTGACGGCCAAGGGCTACACCTGGAAGGCGTACGTCGAGGGCATCAACGACGGTCCGACCGGGGTCGCCAAGACGTGCCGCCGCCCGACGCTCGGAGCCGCCGACCCGGCCACCGCTCCGCAGACCGGCGACCCGTACGTCACCTGGCGCAATCCGTTCGTGTACTTCGATTCGCTGACCGCCCGCAAGGCCTGTGGCAAGGACGATGTCGGCCTCGGGCAGCTGTCGCGCGATCTGCGGTCCAAGAAGACGACGCCGTCGTTCTCCTACATCGTCCCCGGCGCGTGCGACGACGGCAGCCAGCTGCCGTGCGTCCCGGGCGCAACGCCAGATCCCCAGCAGTCCGACGCGGCGACCGACGCGTTCCTGAAGTCGGTCGTGCCGGCGATCGAGCGCTCGCCCGCGTACAGGCACGGCGGCCTGATCGCGATCACCTCCGACGAGGCCCCGCAGAGCGGTCCGGGCGCGGATCAGAGCGCGTGCTGCAGCAACCCGACCTACCCCAACCTCCAGGGCGCCGCGACGACGGCGCCGACCACGACGACGACCTCGACGACGACCGGCTCGTCGTCGACCACGACGGCGGCCCCGTTGACGGGTTCGACGCCCACGACGACCGCGACCACGAACGCGGCGACCAGCACGACGACGCCGACCACGACGACGGCCGCCACGACGACGACGCCGACCACGTCAGGCACGACGACCACCGGCACGACGACAACCGGCACCACCACGCCGGGCACGACCTCGACCGCCACCACGCCGATCGGCAACGGCGAGACGACCCCGACCGGCGGCGGCGGCCAGGTCGGGCTGCTGCTGATCTCGTCCTACGTCAAGCCCAACACGGCCGACACGATCGACTACTACAACCACTACTCGCTGCTGCGAAGCATCGAGAAGCTGTTCGGCCTCAAGTACCTCGGCTACGCCGGCAACATCCAACTGTCGACGCTCGACGCCGGCACGTTCAACGCCTACACGCCGTAAGAGCCCGTCTCAAACCGCTCGCACCCGTCTGGCGGCCGCGCTCGCCAGCCAGGCACGCCCGTTTCGGACAGGCTCTAATCGCGGGTGCCGCGGCCGTAGAGCACGTTGAAGAAGCGCCGCAGCAGCTGCGTCTGGCGGGCGCTGTAGGGAAACATGAACGGCTCGCGCTTGAGCGCGCGTCGCGTCACCAGCAGCGACTGGACCTTCGTGTACTTGCGGATCCCGTTGGCTCCGTGCCGCGTGCCGAGGCCCGAAGCCTTCCAGCCACCCATCGGCAGGTTGAGCGCCGTGTAGTTGATCTGCGCGTCGTTGACGCACACGACGCCCGCCTGGATGCGACGTGCAAGCTCCTCGCCGCGCTCGACGTCCCTGGTCCAAACGCTCGCCTGAAGCCCGTAGGTGGAGTCGTTCGCGAGCCGCACACCCTCCTCGGCGTCGGCGATCTTCATGATCGGGAGCGTCGGCCCGAAGGTCTCGTCGCGCATACACTTCATCGAGTGGTCGACGTCGACCAGCACGGTCGGCTCATAGAAGCGCCCGGGACCAGGCCCCGGATGGCCACCGGTCAGGACCCTGGCGCCCTTCTGAACGGCGTCGCGCACGTGGTCGTCGACGATCTCGAGCTGCGGTGGGAAGATCACCGCGCCGACGTCGACCGTCCCGGCACCGGTTGGCACGCCCTGGCGCAGGCCGCGGATCGTGTCGGTCACCCGCCCGACGAACTCGTCGTAGACCGGCGCCTCGACGTAACAGCGTTCGACTGAGATGCAGACCTGGCCGCCGTTGTTCATCGAGTAGAACGCGGCTGCGTTCGCCGCCCGCTCGATGTTCGCGTCGGCACAGACGATCATCGGGTCCTTGCCGCCGAGCTCGAGATAGCACGGCACGAGGGCGTCGGCGGCCGCCTTCATGACCGCCTTGCCCGTCCTGCTGGAGCCGGTGAACATGACGCAATCGACCTGCGCGATCAGCGCCGCCCCGGTCGAGCCGTCGCCGGTCGCGACCTGGAACACGTGCTCGGGCAGGCCGCAGTCGCGCATCATCTCGGCCATCAGCAGCGAGCTCAGCGGGGTCACCTCGCTCGGCTTCAGGATTACGCCGTTGCCCGCCATCAGCGCCGGGATACAGTCGCCGAACGAATTGGCGATCGGGTAGTTCCACGGCCCGATTACTCCAACCAGCCCGACCGGCGCATAGCGAATGATCAGCTTCTTCCCGGCCGCGACCGGGTTGTTCCACGACGGCACGCGCTCGTCGGCGAGGTACTTCGGTCCCTGCTTGGCCCAGAAGCCGAGCGCCGAGACCGTGTAGCCGAGATCGGCGAGCTGCGCGTCCTCGTAGGTCTTGCCGGTCTCCGAGACGACCACGTCGAGCACGCGGTCGGCGTTATCAAGCATCCATTTCTGGGCGCGGCGCATGATCCGCGCGCGCCCCTCGAACCCGATCGCGTCCCACTGGACCTGGGCTTCGCGGCCGACGGCGGCGAGCTCGGCCAGCGCTTCGGCGCCGAGCACCGGAACGGTCGTGATCAGCTCGCCGGTCGCGGGATTCTCGACTCCGATCGAGTCAGCGGTGGCTCCGTTGCTGCCTGGCTTCTCGTGCTGCTCAACGCTCGTCATGTCCGGACTCCTCGTGCGCCTGTGCGGGAGCTTCGAGGCTAGCGACAGACCCGCCCCGGGGCGTGGACATTGTGGAGCGAGCACCAAGAGTCTCGGCGGGGCTCGCTCTAAAAGCCCCACCTGTCGGGGCCAGCAGAGCGAGCATCCGGAACCTCGGCGAGGCTCGCTCTACCAGCCCCAGCCGGTGCTAAGCGGGGTCGAGCTCGATCGACTCGATCGTGGGCGGATCGAGCGGCCGGTCCTGGGCACCCGTCGGCAGCGACTCGATCGCATCGACGGCGTCCATCCCGGCGGTCACCCGGCCGAACACCGTGTGCTTGCCGTCGAGCCACGGCGCGCTCGCAGTGGTGACGATGAAGAACTGCGAACCGTTGGTGTTGGGCCCGGCGTTGGCCATCGCGACCGCGCCGCGCGCGATCTTGTGCCGGTTGAACTCGTCCTCGAACGTGTAACCCGGGCCGCCCGTCCCGGTCCCCTCGGGGCATCCCCCCTGGATCATGAAGTCGGGGATCACGCGGTGGAAGATGATCCCGTCGTAGAAGCCGTCGGCGGCCAGCTTGCGGAAGTTGTCGACAGTCTTGGGTGCGTCCTCGTCGAAGAACTCGATCTGGATCGTGCCCAGCGAAGTGTTCATGTTGGCTGTGGTCATGCCCCGCAGGCTACCTGTGATCCGGGCGACGCACCGCGCCGCCCGGAGACAGGAAGTCGCCTAGCTGTTGCTGGCCGTCTGAATCGAGTTCAGCGATGAGGTCACGCTGACCGTTGGGGTCGTCGTCCCGGCCGCGCTCTGGCAGCTGACGTTCGCCGCCCCTGCGGGGCCCGCGAGCTGGAGCGGAATCGAGACGTTCTGATGCGTCCCGGTCGCGCCGGTCGTGACGGTCGCGGTGCGGGTCTGGGTGTTGGCTCCGACCGTCAGCGCGCAGCTGATCGTCACCTGGTCAGGACCGGCGCTGGTGACGGTCGCGTTCGGATTCGCGAACGCCAGATACGACGTACCCGCCGGCAGCGTGTCGCTCGCGATCGTCGTCGACGACGACCCGGCGGTCGCGGTTCCGGTGGCGCCGTACTCGGCGGGCAGCGTCGGGTTGCAGGTCACCTTCCCGGCCTGGTCAATCGAGCCGAATCCGGTGTTGGCCCCGCAGGTGCCGCCGACCCGGACCTGAAGCTGGCCGGTGTTGGCGCGCACCACCCCGACCGAGCCCGGCAGGATCTTCTTGTACGTCACGGCGTTGTTCTTGATCTTGCTGTTGGTGACCGCGTTGTTGCTCAGCTGCGCGGTTCCGACGCTGCCGTTCGGCACGAATGCCGCGTAGCTGGCGCCACCCAGCGACATGAACAACGCCATTGCCGAGATTACGATTGCCGCCGAGGGGCGGCGCTTGAAGCGTCCCATTGGGATTACCTCCCGTGGTCGGGGTCAGGGCGTTCTGGCTTCAAACACGGCGGGCGCGACCGAAGTCGCGGCGGCGCGTCACCGCGCTGACGCGGACCTGACGCGGATCTGTCAGACCTTCGCGAGCTCGAGCGTCAGCACGTGACCGCGGACCTCGGTGCCGCCGGTACGCGCGATCACCCGCTGCGCCTCGCGCTCGGGGACCTCGACGAACGCGAATCGCTCGAGCACGCGGACGTTGCGGACGGCCTCGCCGTCGAGCTGCGTGGCGGCCGTGATCGCGTGGATGATGTCCGACGGCTCGAGCCCGGCCGCGCGCCCGCCGGAGACGATCAGCTTGCTCGAAGGACCACCGCTGTTGGCGGCCACGTGTGGCTTCGAGTGCCGTCGCGGTGGTGCCGTGACAGCGGTCGGCGCGACGTGCGCGTCCTTGACCCACGGCGACAGCTTGACTCCAGCATTGCGCTCAATCGCCTGGATCTCACGCCGCTGGCGGGGCTCGTAGAACGTGATCGCCCGCCCGCTGCGGCCGACCCGGCCGGTGCGCCCGATCCGGTGCACGTAGACATCGGGAGACGTCGGCACGTCGAAGTTGATCACGTGCGAAACGCCGGAGATGTCGAGCCCGCGGGCGGCCACGTCGGTCGCGACCAGCAGCGGCAGGCTCCCGGACTTGAACGAGATCATCACGCCGTCGCGGGCGCCCTGGGTCATGTCGCCGTGCAGGGCGCGCACGTTCATGCCGCGATCGCGGAGCGTGCGGTAGAGCTGGTCACAGCGGATCTTGGTGCGCACGAACACGATCGCCTGCTCGGGGCGCTCGGCCTCGATCACGTTGACCAGCGCGTCGATCTTGTCGCGCCCCGCGACCTCGAGCGCGAACTGCTCGACCGTATCGACGGTCAGCGTCGCCGTCTTGACCTTGACCGTCACCGGGTCGTATAGGTACTGGTCCGCCAAGCGCCGGATCTCGAGCGGGATCGTGGCCGAGAAGAGCGCCGTCTGACGGCTCGACGGAGTCAGCGCGAGGATCCGCTCGACGTCCTCGAGGAAGCCGAGGTCGAGCATCTCGTCGGCCTCATCCAGCACCACGAAGCGGCACGCGTTGAGCATCAGCGAATGGCGCGAGATCAGATCCTTGACTCGGCCGACGGTCCCGACGACGACCTGCCCGCCGGCGCGAAGCTGCGCCTGCTGGCTGCGGATTGGCGCGCCCCCGAACACCGCGACGACGTCGACGCCCTTGCGCTTGCCGTACGCGCGGAGCGCCTGAGTGACCTGGATGCAGAGCTCGCGGGTCGGGGTGAGCACCAGTCCCTGGACATCGTTCTCCGACGGATCGACGTACTGCAGCATTGGCAGGCCGAAGGCGGCCGTCTTGCCCGAGCCGGTCTGCGCCTGGCCGATCACGTCGCGCCCCTGGAGCAGCAGCGGGATCGCCTGCTCCTGGATCGGGCTCGGCGATTCGTAGCCGACGTCATGGATCGCGTCGCGTATCTCGGGCGACAGCCCGAGTTCGTCAAAACTCGTCATCGGTGCCCACGATAGTCGCCATGATATGTTTAGGCACCGAATGATTCGGTGCCTGACCAGTGCAAGCTGATGGCGACCGCTCAGTCTGACCGCATCGACCGCTACGTCTGGCGCATCAGCGCCGTCGTGATCGTCGGCTCGATCATGTCGATCCTCGACACGACGATCGTCAACGTTGCGCTGGACACGCTCGGGCGTGACCTGCACGCCACGATCGCCCAGATCCAGTGGGTCGTGACGGGCTACATGCTGGCGCTCGCCGCCGTGATCCCGGTCAGCGGCTGGGCCGCGCGCCGCTTCGGACCCAAGCACGTCTACCTGGTTTCGCTGGTCGTGTTCACCGCCGGTTCGGCGCTCTGCGGCCTCGCGACCTCGACCAACGAGCTGATCGCGTTCCGAGTCCTGCAGGGGGCCGGAGGCGGCATGATCCTCCCGATCGGCCAGCTGATGATGGCCGAAGCGGCCGGGCCCAAGCGGATGGGGCGCGTGATGAGCATCGTCGCCGTGCCGGCGATGCTGGCGCCGATCCTCGGGCCGACGATCGGCGGCCTGATCGTCGACAACATGAGCTGGCGCTGGATCTTCTACGTCAACGTGCCGATCGGTGCGGTCGCCGTGATCTCCGCGATCAAGGTGCTGCCGAACGTGAAGTCGGGCGACGCCGGCCGCTTGGACGCCGTCGGTCTGGGAATGATGGCGCTCGGGCTGCCGCTGCTGATCTACGGGCTCGCCGAGATCGCGAGCACCGGCACGATTGTGTCGACGAAGGTGATCGGGCCGTGCCTGATCGGACTGGCGCTGATCGCAGCATTCATCGTGCACGGGCTGCGGATCGACCACCCGCTGCTGGATCTGCGCCTGTACCGCAAGCCGACCTTCTCGTCGGCCTCGATCGCGATGTTCTGCCTCGGCGCGGCGCTGTTCGGCGGCATGATCCTGCTGCCGTACTACTGGCAGCAGATCCGCTTTGAGAGCGTCGCCGCGACGGGCCTGCTGACCGCCCCGCAGGGTCTGGGGGCGGCAATCATGATGCCGCTTGCAGGCAAGCTCACCGACCGGATGGGCGGTGGCCCGCTCGCGCTCACCGGCGTGATCGTGACCACGCTGGCGACGATCCCGTTCGCGATGATCGGCGCCCACACGTCGATCCTCGGCCTGTCGATTGTGATGTTCATCCGCGGGATGGGGATCGGGCTGGCGTTCATGCCGGCGATGGCGGCCGCGTTCGCAGCGCTCGAGCGTTCCGAGCTCTCCGACGCGACCCCGCAGTTGAACATCCTGCAGCGAGTCGGCGGCTCGATCGGCACCGCGGTCCTGGCCGTCGTGCTGCAGCGCGCGCTGGTCGGCGTCCACACGCTGGATGGAGCCGCAGCGGCGTACGGAACGGCCTTCTGGGCCGCGACCGGCATAACCGCCCTGGCGATCATCCCCTGCATCGTGCTGACGCGCGCCGAGCGCGCCGCCCGCCGCGCCCATGCGGCGCAGGCGCCGTCCGAAGAGGTCATGGCGGAGGCGCTGGCGGCGTGAGCGGCGAACACTTCGTGTTCGCTGGCGAGCTCGGCTGGCGCCGAGCTCGGGACCACGAGGTGCCGGCGTGAGCGGCGAACACTTCGTGTTCGCTGGCGAGTTCGGCTGGCGCCGAACTCGGGACCACGAGGTGGCGGCGTGAGCGGCGAACACTTCGTGTTCGCTGGCGAGTTCGGCTGGCGCCGAACTCGGGACCACGAGGTGGCGGCGTGAGCGCGACCCAGACTCCTACCGACTCCGCCCCGCGCGCGCGAGTCGCCGATGAAGACCCGCGGACGCGCGTCGGCCAGGCGTTCAAGGCCGCGATGGTGGCCGTGCGGCGGCTGCGCGGCCGCGAGTCGCAGCGGCTCGAAAAGCTCAGTTACGCCCAGTACAGCCTGCTGTTCGGGCTCGCCGCCGGGCCGGCGCTGTCGGGCAGCCAGCTTGCGTGCATCGCCGATCTGTCGCCTGCGACCGTGACCCAGATGCTCGACCACCTCGAGGCCGACGGGCTCGTGCAGCGAGTGCGTTCGGATCGCGACAAGCGCGTCGTGTTGATCTCGCTGACGGCCCGCGGCCGGGAGCTGGTCGAGGAGCGGCGCGCGAGCCTCGAACGCGGATGGCACGCGGCGCTGGCGGAGTTCGACGACGAGCAACTGGCGGCCGCCGCCGCGGTGCTCGACCGGATCGCGACGCTGTTCGACGAGTTCGTGGACGACTAGTCGCGGTCTGCGACCAGCAGGTCCTGCAGACTCGCGCCGCTGCGACCGGTCCACGTGCCCCGCTCGTAGGGCTCGCGGAGCGTGAGCCCAGCGTCCTTTAGCTGCTCTCGCACCCACGGCAACGGGTAGGCGACGACCGCCTCGGGGGCGGCGGGATCGCCGACCAGCGCCGCGCCATGCGTGGTGTGAAGCTGGTACTTGACGGTTCGCGGATCCGGCGGACGATCGGGATCGACCACCAGCCAGGTGCAGAACAGCCGGCCCTCCGGCGCCAGCACGCGGACGGTCTCGTGCAGGTAGTGCGTGACCGCGCCGTCGAGCAGGTGCGTGAACACCGAGGTCGCGATCGCGAGGTCGAAGCTGCCGTCGTCGTACGGGAACCGCAGACGCTCGGGGTCGCCGCTCCCGGTCGGGTTGTACTCCGGGTGGTAGACGTCGACGTGCGCGAAGCGAAACGGCGCCTGGTTCTGCGGGTAGTGCGCGCGGCACCAATCGATCCCGGTCCGTGAGACGTCGAACCCGTCGTAGGAGCCCGGCGGCGCCTGCAGCACCGGCACGAGCACGCGCGCCATCCGGCCGATCCCGCAGCCGAGGTCGAGCACGCGGTCGCTGGCTTTGAGGCCGCCGAGCGAGCGAAAGTGACCGAGGAACTCGTCCCCGGTCGAGCGGAAGTCCGAATCGCCGACGAAGTTCAGCCGCCGCGGCGGGATCAGCGGATCGCCGCGTCCCGTGACCTCATCCACCGCGTCCGCGAGTCGCAGCCGGACCGAGGTGGCGGCGCGTTGCAGCACGGCCTAGAAGCTAACCAGACCGTCCAGGTGCGGCGTGGAGCGCTTGGCGTCGCGGGCGCCGAACCGGATCTGGTCGCCGTCGCGCGCTTCGACGTGCTCGACCGTCGAGGACAGCAGGATCGGGCGCTTGAACGCGACCTCGACGGTGAACGCTCCATCACGGCGCCCGAGGTCGCCCGGGCAGCGCCAGCTCGCGCCCGCGTGCAGCGACTCAGTCGACGGCGGCGTGCTCGGCGCGACGACGTCGGGGTTCTCGCGGCCGCGGCGCAGGTTGGTCGAGACCTCTTCCCAGACGAGCTCATCGCCGGACCGCGCCTGTGACCGGATCGAGAACTGCGTGCCGCGCTAGCTGGCGTCCCCTTTGGTGGTCGTCGCCAGGCCACCACCGGCGACCGCGCGGCGGATCAGCCCCGGCGCAAGGACGCGCAGCGCCGCCGGGATCCAGTACCAGCGCGGGACGTAGCGCTCGGCGCGGCCGCCCGGCCCAGCCTCGAGAATCGCCTCGGCGACCGTATCGGCGTCGGTGACCATCCACCGCGTGACCGGGTTGGAGACCAGCTCCTTGGCCGGGAAGCCTTCTGTCTCGGCGAACCCGGGCAGCACCAGGCCGACGTGCACCCCGTGCTCGCGCTCCTCGTTGTAAAGCGCGTCGCTCCAGCCCGCGAGCGCGAACTTGGCGGCCGAATAGGCGCCGGAGTTCGGCCGCGCGACCCGGCTCGCGGTGCTGCCGACGTTGACGATCGAGACCCGGCGCCCGGAGCGCGCGGCGGTCGCCCGGAGCAACGGCAGCAGCGCCTCGGTCAGCTTGACCGGCGCCTCGAAGTCGAGCTTCATGTGGCGCTCGACGTTCGCCCAGCCCATGTCGCTGAACCGCCCGCGCCAGGCGGCGCCGGCGTTGTTGACGAGCAGGTGCAGGTCGCCGTGCTCGCGCTCGACGGCCTCGCGCACGCGTGCGGGCGCGCCCGGCTCAGTCAGGTCCAGCACGACCACCGTCGCCCCGCCGAGCTCGTCCGCCAGCTTCTGGAGCAGCTCCTGACGGCGGGCGACGAGCACCAGGCGGGTGTCGGGCTCGCGCGCGAGCCGCCGGGCTGTCGCCTCGCCGATGCCGCTCGACGCGCCGGTTATCAGGGCCACGAAAGCCATCGCAGGGGCGAAGCCTACTTTTGCCGGGATTGCCGGCGCCCGCGCCCGGGTACGCCTCGCGCACCCGGGGATTCCTGGCGCCCGCGCCCGGGTACGCCTCGCGCACCCGGGGATTCCTGGCGCCCGCGCCCGGGTACGCCTCGCGCACCCGGGGATTCTCGGAGCCCGCGCCCGGTACCCTCGCGCACCGTGAGCAACAGCACGCTCGCCCTGGTCACCGTCCCGTTCCTGACCGGTGTCATCGGCTACGTCACCAACTGGACCGGAGTCCTGATGCTCTTCTACCCGGTCCACTTCAAGGGCGTCCGAGCGCGCTGGCTGCAGGCGATCTCGCGGCTATTGCCCTACAAGCTGCGCCAGATCCCCGGCGTCATGATCGGCGGCATCGGCTGGCAGGGGATCGTCCCGTCGAGGGCGGCGAAGATGGGCAGCCTCGCGGTCGACAGCGGGATCTCGAAGATCGGCACCCCGCACGAGTTCTTCGAGGAGCTCGACCCCGAGCAGATCGCACAGCAGATCGTCGTCAGCACCCACGATCAGATCCGCGAGACCGTCGATCGGATCATGGAGCGCGAGGAACCGCGCCTCTGGCACGAGCTCCCGCCCCGGCTCAAGGAGCTGGTCCACGCCCGGGTCCAGGAGCAGTTGCCCGAGATCGCCCGCGAGCTGACGATCGAGATCGGCGACCACATCGAGCAGCTCGTCGACGTCAAGCTGATGGTGATCAAGCGCTTTGACCCGGAGCTCGCCAACCGCGTGTTCCTCGACATCGGCCGTCGCGAGCTCAAATTCATCCAGAACTTCGGCTTCTTCTTCGGTTTCACGCTCGGGATCCCGGTCGCGGTGCTGACCCACTTCGTGACCGCTTGGTGGCTGCTGCCGATCCTCGGGGTGCTGGTCGGCTGGGCCACGAACTGGGTCGCGCTGTGGATGATCTATGAGCCCGCCGAGCCGCGGAAATGGGGACCGCTGCGCGTCCAGGGGCTGTTCGTCCGCCGCCAGCACGACGTCGCCGCCGTCTACGCGGAGATCGTGGCTGACGAGATCCTGACCGTGGCGGAATTCGGCTCCGAGCTGCTGACCGGCCCTAGCTCGGACCGCACCCGGCTGCTGATCGAGCGCTCGCTGCGGGCGGCGATCGATCGCGCGACGGGCCGCGCGCGCACCGCGATCAGGTTCGCGCTCGGCGCGCAGGAGTACGAATCGATCCGCGAAGCGTTCGCGATTGAGCCGGTCGCGCAGCTGATGGAGTCGCTCACAGACCCCGAATTCAGCCGCGGCCAGGGTGCCGCAATGCGTAAGCTGATCACCGATCGGATCCGAGCGATGGCGCCAAACGATTTCGCCGAGCTGCTGCGCACCGCGACCAGGGAGGACGAGTGGTTGTTGCTGGCGCACGGGGCGGTGCTCGGTCTCGCCGGCGGGCTGATCCACCTGGCGATCTTCGGATGAGCTCCGAGCGCTCGCAACTGGCCGAGACCGCGCCGGCCGCCGCGCGGCTAGCGCTCGAGCTGTCGTGGCGGGCGACGCGCTGGAGCGTCGCCGTCAGCGTCCGCACCAGCAGGCTGCTGGCGCGCGCGTCCACCGACCCGGTGCTCCTCGGCCAGGTGGCCGTCGAGCTGGGCTCCGAGCTGCGCGAGTACGCGCGGGACCTGCTCGGTATCACTGAGCTCGACGAACGCGTCGGCCAGCTGATGCCGCCGGACGAGTCGCCTTCGAGCAACGGCAAGGTCCCCGAGGCCGTCGCGCTGCGGATCAAGGGCGCGCAGCTGCTGCACACCGCGGCCGACGTCGAGGCCGAGGACGGCGCGCACCCGGCCTACGCGCGGATCCTGACCGAGCTGGCCCCCGACGAAGCCCGGATCCTGCGGCTGCTCGCGACCGAGGGTCCGCAGCCGTCGGTCGATGTGCGTGCGACGAGCCTGATCGGGATCAGCGCCGACCTGGTCGCGTCGGGGTTGAACATGATCGGCGCCGCGGCCGGCGTCAGCCACGCCGACCGCGTGCCGGCGTATCTCAACAATCTCGAGCGCCTGGGGCTGATCTGGCTCTCGCATGAGCCGCTCGAACAGCCGGGCGCCTATCAGGTGCTAGAGGCGCAGCCCGACGTGAGGGACGCGATCAAGCGCGCTCCGCGGGCCAAGACCACCCAGCGGTCGATCGTCCTGACCGCGTTCGGTCGCGACTTCTGCGACGTCTGCCTGCCGCTCGACGCCGAGGAGGTGGAGGAGCTGGCCCGCGATCAGGAAGGAGACTGATGGAGTACGTGAATCTGGGCGCCACCGGGATGCGCGTCTCGCGCCTGTGCCTCGGGATGATGAGCTACGGCAAGCACGAGAGCCGCCCTTGGACGCTCGACGAGGAGGAGGCCGAGCCGATCCTGCGCTGCGCGGTCGACGGCGGGATCACGTTCTTCGACACCGCCGACGTTTACAACGGCGGGCAGAGCGAGGTGATCACCGGTCGGCTGCTACGCAAGCTGTTCTCGATGCGCGAGGAGTACGTCGTCGCGACCAAGGTCAACGGTCGCACAATGCCGGGGGTCAACGGCGCCGGCCTATCGCGCAAGCACATCATGGCCTCGATCGACGCCTCGCTGGCCCGCCTCGAGCTCGACTACGTCGACCTGTACCAGATCCACCGCTGGGATCCTCACACCCCGATCGAGGAGACGATGGACGCGCTGCACGATGTCGTCAAGGCGGGCAAGGCGCGCTACATCGGCGCCAGCAGCATGTACGCGTGGCAGTTCGCGAAGGCGCAGGCGGTCGCGCCGACGCGGTTTCACTCGATGCAGAACCACTACAACCTGATCTACCGCGAGGAGGAGCGGGAGATGATCCCGCAGTGCATCGACCAGGGGGTCGCGGTGATCCCGTGGAGCCCGCTCGCGCGCGGGCTGCTGGCGGGCAACCGCACGCGTGACGGCGAGCGGCTGACGACGCGCGCCAAGACCGACGCGTTCGGCGACTCGCTGTACAAGCCCGAGCTCGATTTCGAAGTCATAGATCGCGCCGATGAGGTCGCCTCTGCACGCGGAGTGCCGACCGGCCAGATGGCCCTCGCTTGGCTGCTACAGCGGCCGGGCGTGACCGCCCCGATCATCGGCGCAACGCGGCTCGAGCACCTCGAGGACGCGCTCGCGGCCGAGCACCTTTCGCTCAGCCACGACGAGGTGGAGCGCCTCGAGGAGCCCTACGTCCCGCACGCGATCGCCGGTCACTCCTAGCGCTCCCGGGGCCGGCTTGCGCCGCGGTTGGAAGGCGGTTGCGATCGTCCGGCGGGGTGCGTAGGGTCCCGTTTGCAAGTGCGTAAAAGCACCTGATCGAGTGGTCCGCCACGGGAGTCTTGAGGAGGGGATAGATGGCAGAGGTATCAGCGCCACCCGGCGCACCCAGTCCGGTGCTTGACGCCGAAGGCCTCGATCGAGGGGTTGGCTTCCTCGGCTTGCTGTGGGCCTCCGAGGGCTCGATCATCGGCTCGGGGTGGCTGTTCGGTGCGCTTGTAGCGGCGACATACGCCGGGCCGTCGGCGCTGATCGGCTGGATCGTCGCGTCGGGGATCGTGATCCTGCTCGCGCTGGTGCACGCCGAGCTCGGCGGGTTGTTTCCGGTCAGCGGAGGGACGAGCCGGTTCCCGCACTACGCGTTCGGAAGCTTCGCCGGCGCCACCTTTGGGTGGGCTTCGTATCTGCAGGCGGCGACCGTCGCGCCAATCGAGGTGCTCGCCGCGATCCAGTACCTGTCAACCGCTCACTGGGCCCGCAACTTCTTCCACAGCCACCTGGTGAACGGCCTCCCCGCGAACACGCTGTCGGGCAGCGGCATCATCGCGGCGGTCATCCTGATGGTGATCTTCGTGATCCTGAACCTGATCGGGATCCGCTGGCTCGCGCGGGCCAACACCGGGATCACCACCTGGAAGGTCATCATTCCGGTGCTGACGATCATCGTGCTGCTGGTGACTCACTTCCACAGCTCCAATTTCGGCTCCGCGGGTGGCGGCTTCTTCGTCAAGGGCGCGGCGATCAAGAGCATCCTGATCGCGATCCCGTCCGGCGGCATCGTGTTCGCGTTGCTGGGGTTCGAGCAGGCGGTCCAGCTCGGGGGCGAGGCGGCCAACCCGAAGCGCGACCTGCCGCGGGCGGTGATCCTCTCGATCCTGATCGGAGCGGGGATCTACATCCTCCTGCAGGTCGCGTTCATCGGCGCGCTCGAGCCTAAGTTCCTGGCCCATTACGGTCCGTGGACCAACCTCGGTTCCAGCAACCCCAAACCCGCGGTCGTGACGCTCAATGCCGGGCCGTTCTACACGGTTTCAAAGATCGCCGGGTTGGCGTGGCTGGCGTTCCTGCTGCGCCTCGACGCGGTGATCTCGCCGGCCGGGACGGGTTTGATCTACACGACCTCGTCGTCGCGGCTCAGCTTCGCGCTGAGCAAGAACGGCTACATCCCAACCGCGTTTGAGCGCACGAACGGGCGGACGCGGGTGCCCGTGTTCGGCGTCGTCTTCGCGGCCGCGCTCGGCCTGCTGTTCCTGCTCCCGTTCCCGAGCTGGAGCGCGCTCGTCGGCGTCGTCACGAGCGCCTCGGTGCTGATGTACGCCGCCGCGCCGCTGGCGCTGGCCGCGCTGCGCAAGCAGAAGCCGGAGCTCGACCGGGTGTACGCGTTGCCTTGGGCGGGCGTCCTGGCGCCGCTGGCGTTCGTGTGCGCGAGCTGGATCATCTACTGGGCCGGATGGGAGACCTACACGACGCTGATGGTGGCGATGCTGATCGGCTACGCCTTGATCGGCCTCTCGTACGTGTTCAAGCTCAACCCGGTCGCGCCGAAGATGGACTGGGAAGCCGCGGTGTGGATCGTCCCGTATCTGCTCGGGATGCTGGTGATCTCGTACTTCGGCGACTTCGGTGCCGGCGGGATCATCGGCGGCATCGGCCCGTTCAGGCACGTGCTCGACCAGGGCGGCAACGACGACATTGGGCTCTGGGGCGGACTGGCGGCGGTCGCGGTCTGGAGCCTGATCATCTACTACCTGGCCATCTCCCGGCGGCTGCCTGCTGAGAAGGTCGACGAGTACGTCGCCGAGGTCTACCCGCCGCCGCTGGCGGAGCACTGATCTTCAAGCGCCCGGCGGATCCGTACAGAGCTCGAGCTCGGTACGGCCCGTCGGGCGCTTGTCGTGCCGCGCCAAACAGCTCGCTGAGCCGGGCGGGTGCGTCGAGCTGTCCGCTGCGATTCGAGGCCTGTTCAGCTCCCGGGTCGCGCTCGAACCGGTCTAGCTCACTTCAGCGTCGCCTTGAAGGCGGGCGGCGTGGCGGTGCAGCTCGAGCCCTTCCCGGTCTTCGGGACGTACTTCTGGGAGAACGAGATCGTGCCGGTGGCGCTCTTGCTGGTCGTGAACTTTCCGGTCACCTGCGAAGTCGTGATGTAGCTGAAGCCGTACTTGGTCGAGTGATACGTGGACTTGCTGTTGGAGATCGAAAAGCTGCCGTTGTGTGCGACGGTGATCGCGCCGACCGTGATCACGTCTGACGCTGTGTGTGGGTTGACTCCCGGCCGGAAGCCGCCGCTGCCGAAGCAGCCTGTCGTCCCGTAGCTGAAATTGAGCAGCTGCGTCGCAGCGTATGAGACCTTGAAGCTCACCGGCGCACTGAAACCCTCGATCTTCTCCACGTTCGTGATGGTGCCCGCCTAGCGCTTGCCGGGCTTCGGGTGCGCCGCCAGCGCGGTCGCGGCCAGCACAGGCGCCAGCCCGGCGGCGATCAGCGCGGCCATCGCCTTGATCCAACGTTCCATCAGATACCGCTTGGTTGATGTGGCCGGGGGCCTAATAGGTAGAAAAGTTGAGGTTTAGTTGGTCCCTTCGGAGAAGATCGAGTTCGGCTCGTAGCCGTCGGGCACGACGCTGCGCGCGAGCGGCAGCCGGGTCTTGACGACCACGCAGTAGGTGCGGGTGCCGGCGCGATTGGGGACGCAGGTGCGGTACACGGCGCCCGGCTGGATCGTGTACGTGTTGGAGTTGGTGACGTTGACGCGGAACTGAGCCGGAGCGCGGTCGCCGATGTAGGCCTCGGCGCGCATCACCGCGTCGTCGAGCGCCCGCCGCTGGGCGACGACCGTCGAGTGGTGCGCGACGCCGATTGCCAGCATCACCGCGCTGACCGACAGGATCGCGAATGTGCCGGCGTAGTTGCGGGCGACGACGACCGGCATGTCGGGGCGCGCGCGGCGCACCAGCACCCCCAGCGGGCGCGACAGCAGGAGCACCGCGAGCACGTTGAAGACCATTCCGGCGACGATTCCGCCGACCAACGTCTGGGTCGTACCCGCCAGCGGGAGTGCGTGCAGCAGCACCCCGTCGAGGACAGTCGCGACGACGAACGTCGGCCACAACCAGGCGCCACGCCGTCGCCAGCGCATGCGGGCGAGCCAGGCAGCCTCCATTGCATTGGAGGGTAAAGCCGTGGGTAGCTTGGAGTAAGCTCGGCACCCCGGACAGAGGCTGCGACGGAGATCCCGAGACAGCCTTCAGAGAGTGGCCGCAGCGGAGATCCCGAGCCGGCCCAGAGGAAAGGGAACAATCGAGATGGCGACTGACACGGCTCGGCCGGCCTCGGTAGAGGTGTCGGAGCACGAGCACCTACAGCTGGAGGACCGGATCTGGCTGTTTCGCGCGATGCTCCTGATGCGCGGGATCGAGGAGCGCGCGATGAGCCTCTACCGCCAGGGCAAGGTGCCCGGCTCGTTCTATGACGGATTCGGCCAGGAGGCGGTGTCGGCCGGCGCCGCGTTCGCGATGGCTCCAGAGGACCGGCTCTGCATCCTGCACCGCGACCTGGCGGCGCACGTGATCCGGGGCGTCACGCCGACGCGGATCTTCTCGCAGTACATGGGGCGCGACGGCGGCGTGACCCGGGGCCGCGACGGCAACGTGCACTTCGGTGACTGGCGACTCGGCTGCGTCGGGATGGTCTCGATGCTGCCCGACATGATGCTCGTTGCGACCGGGATGGCGATGGCGTTCAAGCTCCGCGGCGAGCGGCGCTGCGCGCTGACCTGGTTCGGCGACGGCTCGACCTCGCGGGGCGACTTCCACGAGGCGATGAACTGGGCCGGGGTTCAGAAGCTGCCGGTCGTGTTCGTGCTCGAGAACAACCAGTACGCCTATTCGACGCCGTTGGACAAGCAATTCGCGGTCGACCCGGTGCAGCGCGCGACCGCCTACGGGTTCACGGGCGTGACCGTCGACGGCAACGACTGCGAGGCGATGTTCGACGCCACGCGCGAGGCGCGGGATCGTGCGTTGGCCGGTGACGGACCGACGCTGATCGAGGCGGTGACGATGCGCATGCACGGCCACGCCGCGCACGACGACATGAAGTACGTGCCGAAAGAGCTTGTCGAGCAGTGGCGCGCGCGTGACCCGATCGAGCGCCAGGAGCGGCGGCTGCGGGCGCTGGGCGTAGACGTGGACGGGGTGCGGGCCGAGGTCGCGGCGGAGATCGATGCGGCGGCCACCGAGGCGCTCGCCGGGCCGATGCCCTCCGGTGCCAGCGCGATCGAGGGCGTGTTCTGCTCCGGTGAAGCCGAGCCGCTCGGTGATGGCCACGCGCCGTGGAGCGGGTTTGCGGTCGGGGGTGATGCCTGATGGCCGTTCTGACCTACTTGCAGGCGATCTCATCGGCGCTGCGCGACGAACTGCGCGCCGACGAGCGAGTGCTGGTGATGGGCGAGGACATCGGCGTGTTCGGCGGGGCCTTCAAGGTGACCGATGGGTTCGTCGAGGAGTTCGGCACCGATCGCGTGATGGATACGCCGCTGGCCGAGTCGGCGATCATCGGCTGCGCGGTCGGCGCTGCGGTGGTCGGGATGCGGCCGGTATGCGAGATGCAGTTCGCGGACTTCATCTCCTGCGGCTTTGACCAGCTCGTCAACGTGGCCGGCAAGATGCACTACCGCCAGGGTCTGGCGGTGCCGATCGTCGTGCGGTTGCCGTCGGGCGGTGGCTTCTCGGGCGGGCCGTTTCACTCCCAGAACCCCGAGGCGCTGTTCATGCACACGCCGGGACTCAAGGTCGTCGCGCCGTCGACCGCCGAGGACGCGAAGGGGCTGCTGCATCACGCGATCCACGACCCCAACCCGGTCTGCTACATGGAGCACAAGCACCTCTACCGGCGTGTCAAGGGCGAGGTTCCGGAGGGCGTTTTCGAGACGCCTTTCACGGCTCGCGTCGCGCGACCGGGATCCGATCTGGTCGTGATCGCGTATGGCGCGATGGTCGATGTCGCGCTCGAAGCGACCGCCGATCTGGATGGCGCCGCTGTCGAGGTGCTCGACCTTCGTTCGCTCGTGCCGCTCGACGAGGAGGCGATCTTGGACTCGGTCGCGCGCTGCTCGAAGGTGGTGATCGTCGACGAGGCGAACATGACCTGCGCGGCGGGCGCCCAGGTCGCGGCGCTGATCGCCGAGAAGGGCTTCGAGGACCTCGACGGTCCCGTCGTGCGGGTCGCGACGCCCGACGTGCCGATCCCGTTCTCGCCCCCGCTCGAGCAGGCAGTGTTGCCCGGCGTCGACCGCGTGAAGGAGGCGTGCCGTGAGCTCCTCGCTTATTAAGGCCGGCGGCACGAAGGCCGACGATCTCGAGACGCAAGGCGGGATGCCCCGCGGAGGTGACCAGCTGGTCGATGTGACGATGCCGCAGATGGGCGTCTCGGTCGCCGAGGGCACGGTCGTCGCCTGGCGGGTCGAGGTCGGCGACCGGATCGAGGCCGAGCAGACGATCTGCGAGATCTCGACCGACAAGATCGACACCGAGGTTCCGGCGCCGGTCACGGGGGTCGTGGCAGAGATCCTGGTCGAGGTCGATCAGACGGTCGACGTCGGGGTGGTGCTGGCGCGGATCGCGGTCGGCGACGGCGCGGCGCTGCCTGTTGCCTCAGACGAGCCTGTCGTGTCAGACGAGCCTGTCGTGTCGGACGAGCGTGTCGTGTCAGACGAGCCCTGGGAGCCCGCAGCCCGGCAGCCGCCCGTGCGCGATCGGCCGGCCGCAGGCCGGCGGTACTCCCCCGTCGTGCAGCGGATCGCCGCCGAGCACGGGATCGACCTCGATTCCGTCGCCGGGACCGGCCGCGGTGGGCGAGTGCGCAAGCAGGACGTGCTGGCGCTCGTCGACGGCAACGGCGCCATCGCTGACGCCCCGCTTCACATCGAGAGCCCGTACCGGCCCGATCCCGAGCCATCGGCTTCCTCCGGTGAGGGTCTGTCGCGAATGCGGCGGCAGATCGGCGAGCACATGAAGCGCTCGCTCGAGACAGCGGCGACCTGCACGACGTGGATCGAGGTCGACATGAGCGGCGTCGAGACGGCGCGGCGGCGGCTGGGCGTGACCGGACTGGCGTTCGTGGCGCGGGCGACGATCGCGGGGCTGCGCGAGCACCCGGCCCTGAATGCCTGGCTCGAGGGAGAGCGCTACACGAGGATCAAGGAGGTCAACCTCGGGATCGCGGTCTCACTCGGCGACGACGGGCTGATCGTGCCGGTGATCCACAACGCGCACGAGCTCTCCGAGGAGGGGCTCGCGGCGCGGATCAGGGACGTTGCTCGCCGGGCGCGGGAGCGAGAGCTGAAGCCCGACGACGTGACCGGTGGGACGTTCACGATCACCAACCCCGGCCAGTACGGCTCAATCATGGCGACCCCGATCATCAACCTGCCGCAGGTCGGGATCCTCGACTTCGAGGCGGTCGTCAAGCGGCCGGTCGTCGTCACCGACGCCGACGGCAACGACTCGATCGCGATCCGGCCGATGACGATCCTCGGCCTGAGCTGGGACCACCGGGCGCTCGACGGGGCGCTGTCGGCGCAGTTCCTGGCAACGATCAAGCGAGAGCTGGAGGCTGTGAGATAGCCGATCTCTGGGTCTGCCAGCTGGGCGTAGTCGAGTACCGCTCGGCGCTCGAGCTGCAGGAGCGCGTCCGCGCCGCGCGCCAGGCCGGCGCGGTGCCCGACGTGATGCTGGTGCTGGAGCACTGGCCCGTGTACACGCGCGGGCGGCGCTCGGGGCCCGGCGAGCTGCCGATGGGCGAGGACTGGTACCGCGCCCAGGGGATCGAGATCGTCGACGTCGACCGCGGCGGCAAGGTCACGTATCACGGGCCCGGCCAGCTGGTCGGCTACCCGATCGTCGCTGTCGACGATGTCGTCGAGTATGTGCGGACGTTGGAGCGCGGGATCGTGTCGGCGCTCGTCGGCGAGGGCGTTGTGTCCGCGCGGGCGCGGGATGCCGAGGGTCCGGACTACACCGGCGTGTGGGTCGGAGAGCGGAAGATCGCGTCGATCGGGGTGCACGTCGCGCGCGGCGTGACCACGCACGGCTGGGCGGTCAACGTCGAGAACGACCTGCAGCCGTTCCAGTGGGTCGTGCCGTGTGGCCTCGAGGGCGTGCAGATGACGTCGCTGATTCGGGAGACGGGTCGGCTGGCGGGGCAGATGAAGTGCTTCAGGCGGCGGGCGGCCTACGAGGTCGCTTCGGCGCTCGGGCTGCGGCAGCGGCTGGTCTCCCTGGCGCGGCTCGAGGCCGCGGTCGGCGAGCTCACGCCTGCCTGAGCGCGCGGGCGATCAGCGCCGTGACGCGGCGGCGCTCGTGCTTGAGCTGGCGCCAGGTGACCCGGATCACGCGCCAGCCGGCGAGCAGCAGGCGCTGATCGCGGCGGCGATCCGCCTCGAATGCGCGGCGGGTGCGGTGAAATCGGTCGCCGTCGGTCTCGACGATCAGGCGTTGCTCACGCCAGACGAAGTCGCCGCGAACGGCCGGCTCGCCGTCGCCGGGGTCGATGTAGACCTGGCGATCGGGCAGCGGCGTGTTGGCCGCGCGGCAGGCGGCGAGCATCACCTCCTCGAGCTCGGACTCGGTCGGCGGCCCGATCCTGTAGTCGGCGAGGATCGCTTTGAGCACGCGGTATGCGCGTGTGTGGCGGTTTCGCTCGAGCGTCGCCTCGAGCTTGCGCAGGTCGAGGAGCTGCTCGACCTCGGCCTGGTCGAGGGCGCGCTCGACCTGGCGGCGCGGGACGACGTTGGCGAGGTCGAAGACGGTCCGGGCGACGGAGGTAGACGGGATGTTGTCGACTACGGTGGTGTCGTCGTCGGTCAGCGTCAGGGAGTTGTGCACGTCGATGCCGTCGATCCCGACGCGCCGCCGGCCGGGAACAGTGACGTCGATCCCCGCGCGGTCGGTGCGACGGAGGCCGTGAAGGGCGGCCGCCGAGCGGTGGGACAGGACTGCGCCCGGCCCGCAGGCGAGGACCGCGGCCATGTAGCGACCCTTGGCGGTCAGGAGTGCGGGCGGGGCTATCGAGTAGACACCTCGATAGATGCGGTGAAGGGCGCCAGCGAGCACGCGCTTCTGAGCCGCGCGCGCCGTTAAACCCAACCGGTTCAGCTGCGCCAACGAGAAAACGACGTGTTGTCGAGCGGCCAGCGAGGCAACCTGCGCGTCTAAGCGTCCTGTGGGGACGTTTAGACGCGCAGGTCCGAGCAGATGTGGCGTTTGCCGGTCGATAGCCTTATAGATGTGTCTGAACGCCAATACTCCACCCGGTCCCGGGCAAACCCCGGCGGGATCGCCGACGTGCTCGCGATCCTGGGCCCCGATGTGCAGCCGCACAAGGGGCGCAAGCCGCCGTGGTTCAAGGTCCCGGCGCCCGGTGGGCAGAAGTACCGCGAGCTCCAGCAGCTGATCGACGCGGAGAACCTCCACACGGTCTGCCAGGAGGCCGCGTGCCCGAACATCGGCGAGTGCTGGCAGCGCGGGACCGCCACGTTCATGATCCTCGGCGACACGTGCACGAGGCGATGCGGGTTCTGCAATGTCAAGACCGGCAAGCCGACCTGGAATGACCCGCTCGAGCCCGCCAGAGTCGCGCGCAGCGTGGCGAGGATGGGGCTCCGGCACGCCGTGATCACCAGCGTCGACCGCGACGACCTGCCCGACTACGGCGCCCATGCGTTCGTCGGCGTCATCAGGCAGATCCGCCGCCAGTCGCCGAGCACCAAGATCGAGGTCCTGACGCCCGACTTCCGCGGCGCCGAGATGCCGCTCGCGAAAGTGATCGCCGAGCGACCCGACGTCTTCAACCACAACGTCGAGGTCGTGCCGCGCCTGTACCCCGTCGCGCGCCGCGGATCGACCTGGGAGCGGTCCAAGCGGGTGCTCCGAAACGCCAAGGAGTACGCGGGTGACGAAGTCACCACTAAATCTGGACTAATGGTCGGGCTCGGCGAGACTTTTGACGAAATGGTCGAGGCATTAGGTCAACTGCGCGACAATTACGTTCAGGTGCTAACTGTAGGTCAGTACCTGAGACCCACCGAGAGGCATTTACCGATCGTGCGCTACTGGCATCCCGACGAGTTCAAGCAGCTGGAAGAGGCCGCCTACGGGCTCGGGTTCGAGCACGTCGCGGCCGGTCCGCTGGTGCGAAGCAGCTACCACGCCGACCAGCACATCGCCCAGTCCGAGCCGGGCGTCGGGCCGCTGAGGGAGAGTGCCGCGTGAAGCGCAAGCTCCTGATCGCGCTCGGCGTGCTGGCCCTGACAGCGCTGATCGTCGCGCCGGCCGCGTTCGCCTCCGCCGGCGGCGGCTCAGCCGGATTCAGTGGCGGCGGTGGCGGTGGCGGGGGCGGCGGCGGCGGGTTCGCGCTCTTCATCCTGTTCGAGCTGCTGTTCCGCATCGCGCTGCTGGGCCACGGGCTCGGCCTGCTGTTTCTGATCGCGCTCGGGCTCCTCTACCTGTTCGTGACCCGCGTCGTGCCGATGATGCAGGCGCGCTACGCGACCGCAGCAGCGTCGCGCAGCGGCGGTCATCACCGCAGCTCGCAGCGCGAGCGCCGCGTGCAGCTGGCCGCCGCCGAAGCTGCCGAGGACGACCCGGAGTTCGCGCCCGAGAACGTGCTCGCCACAGCGGAAAAACTGTTCTTCGAGATCGAGAAGGCGTGGGACGCCGAGGACCGGGTCCATCTGAGAGGACTGGTGGCGCCGGATCTCCTGGCCGAGTGGGAGCGCCGCCTGGACGACTTCGACCGCCGAGGATGGCGCAATCACGTCGAGCCGATCGGCAGGCCGAAGCTCGAGTACGTGGGACTCAACCACAAGGGCGACAGCGAGAACGACCGGGTCGTGGTGAAGATCGACGCACGGCTCAAGGACTACGTGATCGACAGCTACGGCCGCCATCTGAAGCGGACCGGCCGGCTTGGCGAGACGAGCCGGATGCGCGAGTTCTGGACGCTCGGTCGCCGCGGCCCGCACTGGGTGCTGATCAGTATCGAGCAGGGCGCCGAGGGCAAGCACGCGCTCGACGAGCAGATCGTCGCGACGCCGTGGGCCGACGAGCGCGGGATGCACGACGAGGCGATGGTGCAAGCGGCGGTCGCCGACGCGGTGCCGGAGGGCACCAAGGTCTCGGAGGTCGCCGACCTGCAGTTCGACGGCGACGCCCAGAGTGCGGCCAACGACCTCAGCCTCGCCGACGGGCGCTTCGCACCTGATGTGCTCGAGATCGCCGCCCGGCGGGCGGTCGATGCGTGGGCGGAGGCGGTCGACGGCAACGACGCGAATCTGCGCAAGATCGCGACGCCCGAGGCGGCCAAGGAGTTGTTGTACGCCGGCGACGCGAGCGGCCGCACACGGATGGTGGTCCGCGGCCCGCACGTGAACCGGATCCGGATCGTCGGTCTCGATGCCGGCGCGCAGCCGCCGACGATGACGATCGCCGTCGACCTGACCGGGCGTCGCTATCTCGAGGACCGCGACACGACCGCCGTCGTGGCCGGCAGCCGCTCGCGCGCGACGAGCTTTACAGAGCACTGGACGATGACGCTCGACGGCGATCAGAACCAGCCGTGGCGGATCTCGTCCGTCGCAGCGCCGGTCGGCCTGGCATAGCAGCCAGACAGCGGCCGCGCGACCGTGCTGATCCTTGCCAGCGTGCGCGCAAGCTCGCGAGTTCAGCGACGCGCGTAGCCGCCTGAGCGATGCGACAGCTGATCCTGATCGTCGCACTGCTGTTCATCGCCGCGTTCGCGGCGCTGACGGTGAGCGACATCGTCAACAACGGCTTCAACCCGCTGGACATAGTCGCGGTGCTGATCCTCGGTCTGTTCACCACCGGGATCGTCGGCGCGCTGATGAATCCGCCACCTTCCGATTGAGTCGGAGGCGGCTGGTACATTCGGCCGGTGGCGGCGCTCGAAACGCAGACACGCACGGATGCCCGTGAGCGGCTGCTGACTGCTGCCTACGAGCTGTTCTCCCGCGACGGGGTGCAGGCCGTGGGGGTCGACGCGATCATCGAGCGCTCCGGGGTCGCACGGCAGACGATGTACCGCCACTTCAAGTCCAAGCAGGAGCTCGTGCTTGCGTTTCTGGAGCGCCGCGAGGAGGTCTGGACGCGGGGCTGGCTGGCGGCCGAGACGGCGCGGCGGGCGCAGGATCCGGCCGGCCAGCTGCTGGCGATCTTCGACGTATTCGACGAGTGGTTTCGCCGGCCAGATTTCGAGGGCTGCTCATTCATCAACGTGATGCTCGAGCACCCCGACGAGCATCACCCGCTGCATGTCGCCGCGGCGCACTACCTCGCGAGCATCCGCGAGTTCCTCAAGGAGCTCGCCCGCGGCGCCGGGATCAAGCGCGCCGAGCCGTTCGCGCGGCAGTGGCACATCCTGATGAAGGGCTCGATCGTCGCCGCAGGCGAAGGCGACCGCGACGCCGCGCGGCGGGCTAAGGCCGTCGCTCAGCTGCTGCTGGAAAACGCCACTCGCTAGACCAGCTCGACGGCGACGTGGTCGAAGTGCGCGAACCGCACGAGGTCCTCGACGCGCTGCGTGACTTCGGCGGCGTTGACCTCGGCGACGCGCTCGGTGCCGAAGCCCTCGACGTTGAACGACGCCAGCGAGGTCCCGTAGGCCATCGCATTGCGCAGAACCGCGCTCGTCAGCCCATCGTCGAGTTGGCGCGCGATGTAGCCGACGAAGCCACCGGCGAACGTGTCACCGGCACCGGTCGGGTCGATCACGGTCTCGAGCGGGTAGGCGGGTAGCGCGAAGAACTCGTCGGCGGTGATCAGCGCCGAGCCGTACTCGCCCTGCTTGGCGACGATGATCCTCGGGCCGTAGCTCAGCACCTCGCGCGCCGCGGCGACGAGGTTGGGGCGTTTGGTCAGCTGGCGTAGCTCCTCGTCGTTGAGGACCAGGCAGTCGACCCGGCCGATCACCTCCAGCAGCTCGTCGCGGGCGATGTCGATCCACAGGTTCATCGAGTCCAGCGCCACGAACTTCGCGCCGGCGCATTGCTCCCGGACGTCGAGCTGCAGGCGGGGCTGGATGTTCGCGAGGAACAGGACATCGCACGCGCGCGCCTCCTCCGACAGCTTGGGCTCGAAGTGCTCAAACACGTTCAGCTGCGTGTCGAGCGTCTCGCGGGTGTTGAGATCCCAGCCGTACTCGCCCTTCCAGAAGAACGTTCTGCCGCCGGCGACGCGGTCGACGTCGTCGATCGAGGAGCCCCGCGTCGCGAGCACCTCGAGCTCGGCGTCGCCGAAGTCGTCGCCGACCGGTCCGACGATCCGCACGTGGTCGAAGAATGACGCCGCGAGCGCGAAGTGCGTCGCGGCGCCACCGAGCATCCGCTCGCGGAGACCGGACGGCGTCTGCACCGAGTCGAACGCGATCGACCCGACGACCGTGATGCTCATGCGACGACCTCGAACGCGGCCAGGCCGGCGGCCGCGCGGAGCTCGGCGGCGAGCTCCGTCCGCTCCCAGGTGAAGTCCTCGTCTTCGCGGCCGAAGTGGCCATAGGCGGCGGTCTTCTGGTAGATCGGGCGGTGGAGGTCCAGCCGCTGGCGAAACGCGGCCGGGCGCAGGTCGAAGTGCTCTGAGACGAGCGCCTCGATCCGCTCCGGAGTGATGCCATCTGCCTCGGTCCCGAACGTCTCGACCATCAGCGAGACTGGGCGCGCGACGCCGATCGCGTACGCCACCTGGAGCTCGAGACGGTCGGCGAGCCCGGCGGCGACGAGGTTCTTTGCGACGTGTCGCGCCGCGTAGGCGGCCGAGCGGTCGACCTTCGACGGATCCTTGCCAGAGAACGCGCCGCCGCCGTGTCGCGCCGTGCCGCCGTAGGTGTCGACGATGATCTTGCGTCCGGTGAGGCCGGCGTCGCCGACCGGGCCTCCGATCACGAACCGTCCTGTCGGGTTGACAAGGAAGCCGGCGCGCAGCGCACGCTCGTCGTAGAGCCCCGCCGGCAGGACCGGGACGACCACCTGCTCCCAGAGGTCGTCCTTGATCCCGGCGTCGGCGCCCTCGGCGTGCTGGGCCGAGATCAGGAGCTTCTCGACCGCGGCCGGCCGTCCGTCGATGTAGCGGACCGTCACCTGGGTCTTGCCGTCGGGGCGCAGATACGGCAGCGTCCCGTCCTTCCTCACCGCGGCCAGGCGGCGGGCGAGCCGGTGCGCGAGCGCGATCGGCAGCGGCATCAGCTCCGGCGTCTCATTGCAGGCGTAGCCGAACATCATCCCCTGGTCGCCCGCGCCCGCGATGTCGAGCTCGTCGTCGGTGCCGGCGCCCGAGCGCGTCTCGAACGCGGCGTCGACGCCCTGCGCGATGTCGGCCGACTGTTTGTCGACGGCGTTCAGGACCGCGCACGAGTCGGCGCTGAAACCGAGGTCCGGGTCGACGTAGCCGATCTGGCGGATCGTCTCGCGCGCGATCTCCTGGACGTCAAAGCCGGCGGTCGTCGAGATCTCGCCGGAGACGACGACCAGGCCGGTGTTGACGAGCGTCTCGCAGGCCACGCGACCGCTCGGGTCGCCACGCATCACGGCGTCGAGCACGCCGTCGGAGATCTGGTCGGCGATCTTGTCCGGATGTCCCTCGGTCACGGACTCCGAGGTGAACAGGTACTGCCTGGCCATCGACTGGCCTCGCTTTCTGATTCGCGCTCTGTTTCGGCGGCGCAAGCTAGCGGCTCGGCGCGTTCCTTGACGCGACGAGCGGGCACCAGTATGTTGGCTGATCAGAGGGAGAATGGTCAGTCTGATCCCGGCTGCGCCATTGTTGTGACGTTGCCGGGCAGATGACGGTCCTCAAAAACCCCTACCAGGAGAGGACGAGCATGCCCATCCCCACTGAGCTTGTAGGTTCGCTGCCACGCCCGATGAAGCTGCAGGAGGCGTACGCCGACTACGACGAGGGCAAGATCAGCTTCGAGCAGCTAGAGGCCGAGCAGGACAAGGCGGCCGAGGACTCGATCAAGCGCCTCCAGGACACCGGCGAGCCGATCGTCACCGATGGCGAGCAGCGCGAATCGAGCTTTGCGACCTACAACCTGACCGACACGTTGGCGGGCACCGGCCTGGCCGATGGCCTGGCGGGCGACGGACAGTTCTTCGCAATCTTCGACGACGGCCATCACCGGCAGCTGCCGCGAATCACCAAGGGCCCGTTCCGCTACAAGACCTACGCGTCGGAGTTCGTCGCCAAGAACAAGGCGATCGCCACGCACCCCGTCAAGCAGGCGGTGATCTCCCCTTCGATGATGATGCTGCTGTACCCGCTCGAGGGCGAGATCGAGGGCTACTCGCGCGATCAGTTCCTCGAGGACTGCGTCAACGAGTGCGAGAAGGACATCCGCCAGTGCTTCGACGCCGGCGCGGTCCGCGTGTCGGTCGACTTCACCGAGGGGCGGTTGGCGAACAAGAACGACTCCCGCAACCCGTGGACGGGCAACAACATGCTGCAGGAGTTCATTGACCTCAACAACCGGCTGTTCGATCGGTTCAGCGCCGAGGAGCGTAAGAACATCGGGGTCCACACCTGCCCGGGCGGCGACTGCGACTCCGTGCACTCGAAGGAGGTCCCATACGAGCTGCTGCTCGAGCACATGTTCGACATGAACGCGGGTTACTTCCTGATCCAGTGCGCCTCGGAGGAGGACCGCGACAAGGTCTACGAGCTGTGCGGCCGCTACAGCCGCGAGGACGCCGACGGCGTCGCGCAGGTGTGCTTCATGGGCGTGATCGATCCGCTCAACCCGGAGGTCGAGACGCCTGAGCACGTCCGCGACGAGTTGCTCAAAGCCGCCACGCACATCCCAATCGAGCGCCTAGGCGCGACCGACGACTGCGGATTCTCGCCGTTCAGCCGGGACGTGAAGCCGAGGCACGGGTCGCCGGACTTCGCGCGCGACGTGGCGATGGAGAAGATCTCCAATCGCCTCGCTGGGACGAAGATGGCGTCCGAGGAGCTGGGCGTCTAGTGACCCTAGGACCGCAGACGGGCTACTAGCGGGCGCGCCAGGGTCTCGGCGCGCCGAACGACGACGACCACCGGGCAGCCCCAAGCCCGGTGGTCGTGTTATCACTGCCCGCATGCCGCTGCGCGCGATGCCGGAGATCGGCCGACCAGTGCTGATCGACCACCTCGGAATGACCGTCGCCGGCACGGTCGTGTCGGTCGACGCCGACGGCCGGCGCCTCGTGGTCGAGACAGAGGATGGCGGGGCGCTGGCGTTCGAGCTCAACCGCGCGACGGCCACGTTCACGGCCGGTGGCAGCCAGACCGGCGCGCGGCTTCGCTTCGCACCTTGAGAATCGCCCTCGGCAGGCATACGATCTGACCCGATTTGAGCCCGGAGTGGCTCGCGAAGCGAGCACCGGGGCCTAGGCAAAGGGGTATTGCATGTCTCGGGACCGTTCGAAGGCACGCGCGGCTGCCTGGCTGCTCGGCGTGGCGGTGGCGCTCGCTTTCCCATCCGCCGCTCTCGCGGCCGGCAAGCCAGTGAACGTCGGGACTCCGTTCGAGAACGGGCCGCCGGCGATCGCCGTCAACAACGCGGGCGACGCGCTGATCGCCTGGGCCAACACGAAGGATCTGGCCGGCGCCAACAACTTCGTCCAGTACTGCGTGCTTCCGGTCGGAGCCACCGCGTGTGCTCAGAGCGGGAACCTGATCCCGGCCGACGGCGCCCAGGCCATCGACGGCGTTCAGGTCCTGAACGAGGGGTCGACGCTCGTGATCCTCGCCGACGTCTACGGCACGGCGGGCAACAGCGCTCGGGACTACGTGCCAGAGCAGGAGTGGCAGTCGACCGACGGCGGGGCGACCTGGTCACTGGTCAACGGCGGCCTCTCGGTCACGAGCGGGATCATCAACGCCGATACCGGGCCGCTGAGCGCGGTCACCGTGCCCGGCACCGGCGTGCTCGGCTATGGCTGGGACACGGCGGCCGGGCCGCCGACGTTCAACGCATTCCCGCTCAGCTCGCCGCCCGAGTGCTCGGTGCAGACCTGCCCGGCGGGCTACGCGACGCTCGAGCCGAACACCAACCCGGATACGATCGGCAACGGGGGCGGGCAGTACGCGTCACAGGCCGGAGCCCAGCCAGGAGTGCTGGGGATCTTCAACACGCTGTTCACCAACGGGCCGCTCGGCTGCTCGCAGAGCTTCGGGACCGCGTACGCGTACGGCTCCGGCGACCAGAGCGCGTCCAACAACTACAACATCTCGCCCGGCCAGCCCGGCAGCGCCTGGAAGGTCGCCGCGTCGCAGGCCGACTGCAATGTCGAGTACCCGGCGGTCGCCGGTGGTCCGAGCGGGTTTGGAGTGCTCGAGGCCAATCTGGGATCCAACGCCACCGTCTATCACCGCTTCGACCCGGCGACTGAAAAGTTCGACACGCCGATGGTCACCGTCGCCAGCCAGGGCGAGGAGTCTCCGGCCGTCGCACAGGATGGCGCCGGCGACATCTACGCCACCTATCTGCTGGGCGGAGTTGGCGGCCCGATCGAGCTGTCGTACAGCGGTGACGGCGGTAGCGGGTGGACCAGCGCGGCACTGAATCCCAACAAGGACGGCGGGGCCGGCGACGTCAACAGCTCGGTCAATGCCGCCGGGCAGGGCTGGGCAACGTGGGACGACAACGGCTCGGTGTTCGCGCAGTCGTTCCAGGCCGCGGACGCGATCTCGCCCGCGATCGTCAGCGGCAGCGGGACGAGCAGCGGCTCAACGGTGACCGTAAACGTGAGCTGCGCGTCATTCCCGTGCACGATCACGATCACGCTGACGGCGCCGGAGACCGTCGTCGTTCACGCGGCGGCCGCGCGTGTGCCGCTACGCAGGCACAAGAAGACCAAGATCGTGACGCTCGGGAGCGGCAAGCTGACGATCAAGAGCAAGGGGTCGCACAAGCTGACCGTGCACCTGTCGGGGAAGGGCAAGAGCTATGTGAAGTCGCACAAGGGCCACTTCAAGGCGACGGCACTGATCTCCGCGAAGATCCAGGGTCGGACGGTCAAGAGCTCGCGGACGATCCGGATCCACAAGAAGTAGCCAGCTCGGCGAAGGCCGAGAACACGGGCCGAGCGGCTGCCATTTGTCCGGGCAGCCGCCGCCGGCTCTCTGTCCGCAGACGCTCGACGTCGTAGCCGGCCGCCCGGACCTCGTCGAGACTGCGGCTGTCCGCGAGCCAGCCGTCGAGCACCATCGGCTCGGTGACCTCGAGGTGCGGCTGGCTGCCCCAGGCGGCGCTGCCAACTCGGAACAGGGCCGCCCCGGGGCTAGGTGTCGTACCGAGCACGACCGCACCGGGCGGAGGGTCGATCACGTCCTCGTGCCACTTCAGCACCGGAACATCGGGCGCGAAGTCGCCGAACAGCGGATCGCCTGCGGCGCTTGCGAGCGGCGACAGCTCAGGCCAACCCACATACACACGGTCGAGCGTCGAAACGCGGCCGCCCGAAGCAACCGCCAGCAGCTGAGCGCCGAGGCACATCCCGAGCACCGGGGTCTGATCGGCGAGCGCGGCCCGCATCAGCGCCACCTCGGCGCTCAGAAACGGCTGGCGTTCGTAGTCGGTCGCGCTCATCTCGCCGCCGAGCGAGACGATCGCCGAGATTTCCCCCGGCGCGGGCAGCCGGGCGCCGTCGAGCGCGTTGGCCTCGATCATCGCGCAGCCGGCACGCTCAAGCTCCTCGCGCGCGAGACCCGACTCGTGGTCGTCGAGATGGGTGATGATCAGGACCGGCCGCATGCTCCCGGCGAGGATATAGGCGGGCCGCGAAAGCTGAAAGACTGACGGTCCAGATGAGCGACTTCTCTCGGATCGGAGTGGTGGGCGGGGGATTCATGGGCTCAGGGATCGCCGAGGCGGCCGCCGCGGCCGACATCGAGGTGACGGTTTTCGAGCCTGAGCAGGCGCCGCTGGAGCGCTCGCGTGCGAGTCTCGAGACGTCGGTCTCGAGGGCCGTCGCGCGCGGAAAGCTGACCCGCGATGGCGGCGACCAGCTGATCGAGCGGATCCAGTACACGACGACGTTCGAGGACCTCGACGATGTCGATGGGGTGGTCGAGGCGGTGACCGAGGATCCGCGCGTCAAGGGCAAGCTGTTCGCCCAGCTCGACCAGGAGCTTCCCGAAGCGCGCTTCCTCGCGTCGAACACCTCGTCGATCCCGATCGCCGAGCTCGCCGCCTGGACGCAGAACCCCGACCGCGTGATCGGCCTGCACTTCTTCTCGCCGGTGCCGGTGATGAAGCTGGTCGAGGTAGTCGTCGCGCTCGATACGTCGGACGAGACGGTTGGCGAGGCAGAGGCGTTTGCGAGTCAGATCGGCAAGCGCGCGATCCGGACCAAGGACCGCTCGGGGTTCATCGTCAACATGCTGCTGGTCCCGTATCTGATGGCGGCCGTTCGCATGTACGAGGACGGGTTCGCGTCGCGCGAGGACATCGACGAGGGGATGAAGCTCGGCTGCGGGCACCCGATGGGGCCGCTGACGCTGTGCGACTTCATCGGACTCGACGTGCTGTACGCGGTCTGCGACTCGCTGTACGAGGAGTTCAAGCGGCCCGAGTACGCGCCGCCGCCATTGCTGAAGCGAATGGTCGTCTCCGGCCACCACGGCCGCAAGGCCGGCAAGGGCTTCTACGACTACTGAGACCCGCATCTCCCCGCAGCTGTCGGTCAGGCGCGCCCGTGCTGCGGTCGACTTCTACGAGCGGGCGTTCGGAGCCGTCGAGGTGTACCGCGTCGGCGGCACAGCTCAGCACGAGCCAGTCGTCTCGGAGCTGTCGGTCGGCGGCGCCACGTTCTGGGTCTCCGACGAGTCGCCCGAGCATTTCCACAACAGCCCCGAGACGCTGTCGGGAACGACGACCCGCATCCTGCTGGTGGTAGACGACCCGGCGGCGGCCGCGGCGTGCGCCGTCGCGGCGGGCGCCACCGAGGTCTATCCGGTGAGCGAGGAGCACGGGTGGTTGCTCGGTCGGGTGGCGGATCCGTTCGGGCACCAGTGGGAGATCGGAAAGCCGCTGGTCCCGTGGCCGCCGCCACGCGGTCATTGAGTCGCCGAGGGATGCAGCAGCGGCACCACCCCGTGCCAGCCCGAGTGCAAGACCTGCACCAGCGACGGCGGCGTGATCAGTTCGACGGTCGCGCTGCGTTGGTCGCGGGCGCCGCGCGGCGTAGCCGGCCGGCGTCCACGCCAGCAACCGCGAGCCCAGCACCAGCCACGGCGCCCCGGCTTCGAGCACGAACACGCCGTCGGGTAGCTCGTCGAGCTGTGCACGATGACGGCGCTGGACACGAGTCTCGGGGTCGAGGCGCTCGTCGTGGAGCTGGGCATCGATCGCGTCCGCCCCGTGGCGGCCGGGATGCAGCTCGTGCCACAGCGCCGTGAGCCGGTCATAGTCCTCGCGCCGGCACAGCGCACACGGACGGTGACCGGCGGCAAACGCGGTCGCCTCGTCGAGGAAGAACAGCTCCGTGAACCGGCCCGGCGCCATCAACGGATGCCGGTGCCAGCCACGAAACCGCAGCCGGCAGGCGATCCATCGCTTGCCGTTGTAGGAGCGGCGGACGCGGCCTGCCGAATCGTGCAGGCAACCGCGGTTTCCATACACGAGCCCGCGCGCCGGGTCGGCGATCAGCTCACTGAGTGGGGTGACTCTGTTCTGGCGTGGCATTTCGAGGCGATCCGCGCGTGCTGCCGCTGGTAGCCCGATTCAGCCCAGCAGGCGAACGCTTAGCAGGCGCTGCACGCGCCTGACGAAATCGCCACCGAGTAACGGGTTCTGGCGCCGGCCGGCGATCGTCAAATCGATCGCGTTGCAGGGTCCACTGTCGTAGGCGAGATGGGGATACGCGACATAGGTGGCCCGCGCAAGGAGCGGGCCGGCGGCGGAGGCGCGGAAGCTGAACGTGATCACCCTGGCGCCGTTCTCGATCAGCGCAGGACACAGGTAGACCGCGGGCTGGACGACCGGCAGCGCATCGAGCAGTCTCACCAGCGAGCGGACCTTCGAGCCGACCGTCACGCTCAGCGCGACGCTCGTCGGTCCATCGAGCATGGCGCTGGAGATATCCACCTCGCGCACCGTCGCCGGGATCTTCTCGCTGCGCGAACGCGCGACGATCCAGTTCGACTGCGCCTGCGCCAGCACCCCGGTCCCGCCGCCGGGCAGCGCGATCAAGGTCACCGTCAGCTCGCGCTCGCCGAGCACCCCGCGCACCGGCGGCCACTCGAAGGTGAGGCTCCGGTCGACCAGAGCGCCTCTGTGGTACAGCCCACCCGAACCATCGAACTTTGATCCGGACAGCCGATGCGATTTGACGTACGCAAGCACCGCGGACGGGCTCCCCGGGACCTGCCACCAGTCGTGCTGATCTACCGCCGCCGATGTCGCGTTGAGCAACGGTACTGGCTTCAGGTGGCCGCCATCGCCGCTGGGCTCAGTGGGCGATCTGACGGCAGCGGGCGGAAGATGGAGGCGTTGCAGCAGGTTCGCCGCGTCACGCCGAGCCACGTGCCTGTTGCTCGCGGTCGTCGGAAGGGGGCGGTCAGACGCGGCCGTGACTGAGCCGGCCACCAGCGCCGCCACGCAGGCAACAATCGCAGTCGCTGCGAGCAACATGCGGGTCGTCATCCACGAAGACTACGCGCGGGCGCGCGACCGATCACAGGCTTCCCGTGCCCGCTGTGCGGCGCGCCGGACCTGGTCAAGGCGTGGATCGTCGCGGGCGCCGCCGAGGTTGAGCTCGACCAGCGGCGCGCCCGCCTGCGCCACCGCCGCCGCCAGGGTCACCGCCGTGACCGCCTCCCCCCTGACGCCGCCGCGGGCCTGGGCGGCCGCATCGGCGGCCAGGGTCGCCAGCTCGGCGGCCGTTTCGACGATCGCCACGATCGGGTCGGCGGCCTCCAGCAGCGCCTCGCGCAGCCGCTGGGCATGGCCCGGCTCGTCGCGGCGCCGCTGGACCGCCAGCACGTTCTCGTAGGCGGCCATGTCGACGTCAGCCAGCGATAGCGCCTGGAGCCGCAGGGCCGCCGCGTGGTCATGTCTCGCCTGGACCGCTCCTGGGTCCGTTGGCTCCTTGTTCAGCGCCACCGCGGTCACCATCTCGACCAGCGCGGCCGCGATCGCGCACGCGCATGCCAGGCTCGGCCCCGCGCCGGGGGTCGGCTGCGACGAGGCGATGCTCTGCGTCAGCTGCGTGAAGGTGAGGTCCACCAGATCGGCCATCGTCGGCACCAATCATGACCTCCCCCGGCCTGCGCATGGCGACCGGCGCGCAGGCCGGGCCACCGACGGGCCGGCTAGCTCTGCTGCTCGACGATCAGCAGCTTGTTGCCGTCGGGGTCGCGGAACCAGAACATCGGCGGGACCGGGTCGCCCATCCGCGAGACCTCGGGGTCGACGTCGACGCCGCGCGAGCGGAGGTGCTCGTGGGTCGCATCGATGTCGTCGGTGGTCAGCGTGATCCCGGTCTCGACTCCGACCTGGTCCTCACGCTGAGGCGGAGCGAGCGCGATTCCGGTCGTGCCAACCGGCGGGTAGACCTCGACCCAGCGGTAATCGCTGCCGAACGGAATGTCGGTCCGCTTCTCGAACCCGAGGTGCTCCACGTAGAACTCGATCGAGCGGTCCTGGTCGCTGACCGCGACCACGACCAGACTGATCGTGCCGATCCCGCTTTGCGTCTTGGTGGTCATGGCTGAACCTCCGTTGGGGTGGGTGTCGGTTGCTAAGACCCGAGTGCACACGCGGACTAATCGGTCGATAGCGTCCCCGTTACAGATGATCGACGACGAGCGCAAACCCGTGATCTCCGTGATGCTGATCGTGCCCGACGGAGCGGCCGCCGTCGAGTGGTACAAGCGCGCGTTGGGCGCTCGTGAGCTGTGGAACCTCGGAGGCGTCGCCGGGCTCGAAGTCGATGGAGCGCCTTTCTTCCTGCACGAGACCGTGGCGCGCAATCGCGGCGAGGCGAGCCCCGTCGAGAGCGGTTCGACGTCGACCAGGATCGAAGTGTTCGTCGACGATCCCGATGGCTTCATCGCGGGCGCGGTCGCCGAGGGCGCCACGGCCGCTCCCGAGCGCGTGACCGATCACGAGATGCCGTGGGGGACGCATCGGCAGGGCGGCTTCCGCGATCCGTTCGGCCACCGGTGGTCGGTTGGCGACCGGTCCCCTTTGAACCGGTTCCCGCGATAAGTACGCTTGCACGCGATGCTCGACTTCGTCACCCGTCCCATTCGCGTGTTGCTCGGCTCGACTGAGAGCGAGGTCGTCGAGACCATGCGTGAGACACGCGACATCGAGCGGGACACGCTGGGGGCCGTCAACGCGATCGAGAGCGCGACGGCGTCGCTCGAGAGGCACGTCGAGGTGATCGAGTCGCTCGCGACATCGATCGATCCGTTGCGTGCGTCGGTCGATCGCCTCACCGACACGATGCAGGAACTGGTCAAGGTTCTGGGTCCGCTGGCCGGTGCCGAGCGCGAGGCACAGAAGGTGGGGCGGCTCTTCCATCGCCACCACGACGATCCGCCGGCCCCGCAGGCTGAGGCTCAGCCCTAACCCTCGGCCGCGGTGACCGAGTAGACCGGCGGCAGCCGGGCGGCGACCGTCGACCAGCTCGCGCCGGCGTCAGCGGACCCGAACACCTCACCTGACGTGGCGCCGAAGTACAGCTCGAGCGAGTCACCCTCGCCGGTCGAGTCGAACGCCTGTCGCAGGACGGTGAGGTAAGCGTGGCTCTGCGGCAGGCCTTCGCCGCGGGCGGTCCACGTCTGGCCGGCGTCACGGGTCTCGAACACGCGTGCGCGGCCGTCCGGCGTCACGCGGTCGAAGTCGCCGCGCAGGGGGATCACGAACGCGCTGTCCGGGTCGGCCGGGTCGACGACCAGTGGGAAGCCGAAGTCCGATGGCAGGCCGGCGCCGATGTCGGTCCAGCTCGCGCCCGCATCGTCGGAGCGGTAGACGCCGCCGTGAAACTGCAGGAACAATCGCTCCGGCCGTTTCGGCGCCCGCTCGATGTGGTGTATGCAGAGGCTGGTCGAAGTCTCGGGCACGTCCTCGGGCAGATACCGGGGGACGAGACCCTGATTGCCCTTCCGCCACGACTCGCCGCCGTCGTCGGTCAGCCAAACCCCGGCCGCCGAAACGCCGACCGTCAGCTTCGCGGGTTCTCCTGGCCAGGCAGCGATCGAGTGCAGGCACAGACCGCCACCGCCGGGCTGCCAGTCCTCGTTGACCCGGTGATTCAGGAGCGACTGGTTGAGCTCCCAGCTGGCGCCGGCGTCGCGGCTTTCGAACAGCACCCCCGGATCGCCGCCGGCGTAAAGGACGCCGTCATCTTCGCCCGACACGATCACCCAAATACGCACGAGCGTGTCCGACCCCCCGTGTGGCATCTCGACCCCGTCCGCCTTGGTCCACTCGCCCGATGGCTCGTCGGCGAACCAGATCTTCGGACCGTAGAACGGCGAAGTCGTGGTCGCCAGCAGGCGCCCGGAGCGCGGGTCGCGGACGGCGTAGTCGACCGGTTCGCCCGCGAACGCGCGCGCGGTCACTTCGAACCCGGACGCAGGATCGCCCTCCAGCAGGAACAGGCCCTTCTTGCTTCCGACCAGCAGCTCAGTCATGTGATCCCCCAGAGATCGCGGGTAGCACGTCGAGGCGGTCCTGCGCGCTGACGGCCGTGGCCGCGCAACCGCGCTCACCGTTGACGAACACGTTGATGTGGGGCCGGATCTGGCCCCGTTCGTCGAGCACCCACCCGGCCACCGCCGGGTGCTCGCGCTCGAGCGCGCGGAGCAGCTCACCCACCGTCGCGCCCTTAAGGTCGTGTTCGGAGCGGCCCGCGGCGAGCTTCTTCAACGGGCCACGTACGCATACGCACGCCATGCATCTATCGTCTCACTGGACGCAGACCTCGCGCTCGTAGATGTCGGCCTGGAAGCGCTGCACCATCCCGACGCGCTCGTACAGCCGCAGCGCCCGCGGATTGTCCGACGCGACGCCGAGCTGAGCCTCCCGCAGGCCGGCGGCGGCGAACAGCGCGAACGCCGTCAGCAGCATTGCGCTCCCGAGCCCGCGCCGTTGATGGTCCGGATGGACTGCGAGCACGTCGACGTAGCCGGCCGCCTCGTCGACCCAGCGGTTCGCGAGCATGAAGCCGACGACCTCGGCGCCGTCCTCGGCGACGAGGCTCAGCTCAGGCGCGAGGTCGTGCGCCTCGAGGTGCTCCTCGCGAAACGTGGTCAGCGACTCGGGCCGGTAGTCGGCGTTGGCAGAGAAGCTGGCCGCGTCGAGCTCATGCAAGGCGACGGCGTCACGCTCGACATCGAGCGCACGGAGTGCGAACGGCGCGCTGGGCGTGTCCGGCGCCCGCTCGGTCAGGTCGCGCGTCAGCCGCCAGTAGCTGCGCACGTATTGGTAGCCGGCCGCGGTCAGAAGCTCACGTGCGCTCGCGTTGCTATGGGCGACCCATTGGCGGTGGCGCCGCAGGCCGCGCTCGCGATCGTGTCGCTCGCTCCACGCAAGCAATTGCGCGCCGACGCCCTGCCCCTCCGCATCCGGCGCGACGACGGCAAGCGTCCCGGGCCGATGGCAGATCGTGTAGCCGACCAGGCGCCCGTCGGCGTTCTCGGCCACGACCGCGTCGGCGCGGAGGTCGAAGTCGCTCGCGCGCCACTCGTCGCGCAGGTCCTCGAGCGTGTAGTCGGGCGCGCCGAAGTCGGCGACGTCGCGCGCGACCAGCACCGCCAGCACGGCCTCGTCGTCACTCTGCGTCGGCGGCCGGAGCCGCATCAGAGGATCTTCGCGAGGCGAACATCGCTGGCCTCGGCCGGGTGCAGGAGCGCCTCGAGCGCCGATTCATGCGAGGGCAACGAAAGCACGACGCCGTCGTGGAGCACCATCAGGAACCTGTCCATCGTCCGCAGGAAGGCGCGGTCGTGCGAGACCGCAACGACGGTCCCGTGGAAGCTCTCGAGCGCATGCTCGAGCGCCTCGGCGGAGTCGATGTCGAGGTTGTCGGTGGGCTCGTCGAGGAGCAGCAGGTTGTGCCCCTCGAGCTCGAGCACCAGAACCTCGAGTCGTGCCTTCTCGCCGCCACTGAGAACGTCGTAGGAGCGCTGCGCGGCGGTCGCGAGCCCGTAGCGGGCGAGCGCGGACATCGCGGCCTGCACGCCTCCGCCTCGCACGCGCTCAAGGATTACGTCGATCACGACTCGCTGTGCGAGATCGCCGCGCGTCTGGAGCTGGGTGAAGTATCCGGCGGACACGCGGGGACCGACGACGAGCTCGCCGAAGTCCGGCTGCCGCTCGCCGGCCAGGACGCGCATCAGCTCACTCTTGCCCGAGCCGTTTGGGCCGATCATCGCGACCCGCTCGCCGAAGTGGACCTCGTCGGTGAACGGGGAGACGAGACCGTCGATCCCGACCGACCGCAGATCCAGGACCCGCCGCGCCGAGTCGCCGCCGCGCATGCGGACCGTGATCGAGTGATCGACGACCGGGGCGGGCGGCGGTCCGGCGTCCTTGAAGCGCCGCCAGCGCGTCTCGGCGGCGTTCGCCTTCTTTGCCCAGTCGCTCGAGTACTTGGCGCGCTCCTTGAATGTCTTCATCAATCGGTACAGCCGCCGCTCCTCGTCGCGCCAGCGCCTGAGGGCGTCGCCCAGCCGCCGCTGGCGCTCCTCGCGCGCCTTGGCGTACGTGCGGTACGAGCCGCCGTGCGACCAGGCGCCGTCGCCCTCGAGCGTCACGATCGAGGTCGCGGCGCCGGCCAGGACCTCGCGGTCATGAGAGACCAGCAAGACGGTCTTCTTGGACTCGCGGATCCGTCGCTCGAGCGCGAGCTTGGCCGGCACGTCGAGGAAGTTGTCGGGCTCGTCGAGCAGCAGCACGTCGGCGTCCGCGGCGAACAGGACCTCGAGCACCAGCTGCTTGCGCTCCCCGCCCGACAACGTGATCGCCGGACGGTCGGCGAGCTCGGCGAACGGCGCTCGCACGATCCGCCGGCAAGCCGCGTCCCACTGGCCCTCGAGCTCAAATCCACCGAGCGCCGACCAGTCGCCGATCGCGGCGCCGAGCTTGATGCCGGCCGCCTGGTCGCCGGTCGCCAGCTCGGCCTCGTGGTTCGAGACACGCCCGCCCGCCGCGCGCATCGAAAGCGGCGCCAGCGAGAGCAACAGCTCGCGGACGCTGCGTTCGTCGCCGGCGACGCCGATGTCCTGCGCCATGTAACCGACGATCCCGCCCACCGACACCTCGCCGTCATCCGGGCTTAGGACGCCGGCGATGATCTCCAGCAGCGTGCTCTTGCCGACGCCGTTTGCGCCGACCACGCCGACATGCTCACCGGGCGAGACGCGAAACGAGACGTCTGAGAACAGCAGCTCGCCGCCGGGATGTGCGTAGGCAAGGTGGGAGACCGCGACGTGCCCCATCTGCCAATGCTCGCATGCCGGCGCGCGGGTTGATTGTGCGCTGGGTTGTGCGTACGCTTGCAGCGGGCAAATGGAGGAGGGGCTATGACGAGATATCTAATAGAGCGGCAGTTCAGCGTTGGTCAAGAAGAGATGAATGTCGTCGGCCGGCGCTCACGGGTGATCGCGGAGGAGCGGTACACGGGCATCACGTGGGAGCACAGCCATGTGGCAGTCGGCGAAGACGGCCGCGTCAGGACTTTCTGTGTCTATCAGGCGTCAAGCGAGGACGAGCTGCGCGAGCACGCAGATGAGCTCGGGCAGCACGAGGTGCTGCAGATCACCGAGATCGTCGGCGACGTGACGCCGGACGACTTTCCCGCCTGACCGTCACGAGACGTCGGTCAGGCCGCCTTCGGCCCGGCGTGATTGATGACGCATGTGGTCGAGATGCTGGAGCGCGACCAGCGCCAGCGCCTGCTTGCGGACGATCTCGCGCCTGAGCGCGGGTTCGTCGCATAGTTCGAGCGCCTCGCTGTAAAGCGCCGCCGCCTCGTCCTTGGCCCAGCCCCGACCCGCCTGCTCGGCGGCGAGCAACAGGTAGTCGAGTGCGCGACGGCGATCGCCCGCCTCGCGCCAGTGACGCGCCAGGGCGGTCGCGGTCGCAGCCGCGCCCTGCGTCGACTCCTCGAGGAACTCAGCGACGATCCCGTGCAGCTGTTTGCGCCGCGCGCGTGGCAGCGTCGCGTAGGCGACGTCGCGGATCAGCGCGTACTTGAACGTGAACTGGTCGTCACGCTCGATCCAGGAACGCGATTCGCGTCTGATCAGGTCACGCGCCTCGAGCGAATCCAGGGCCTCGGAGAGGACGATCCCGTTCTCGCGCATGCGCTCGAGCGCGCCACGCCAGAAAACCTTGCCAACGATCGCGGCGTCGAACACGACCGTGCGCTCGTCCGACGGGAGCGCGTCGAGGCGCGCCGAGACGAGCTCACGGATCGTCGTCGGCAGATCCGCCGCGATCGCCGCTGGGCGCTCGATCGCCGCCGCCGCTAGCTCCTCGATGAACAGCGGGTTGCCCTCGGCCGTCTCCACGACCCGGACCCGCTGATGGTCGGCGGCGCGGGGAAGCAGCCGCGTGGCGAGCTCACGCGCATCGCCGCTTTTGAGCGCCTCGAGCGACACCGTGGTCGATGCCAGTAGCCCACCGCCCCACGCCGGACGCATCACCAGCAGGTCCGGGCGCGCAAGCGCGAGCAGCATCAGCGGCACATCGCGAACCCGAGACGCCAGCACCTCAAGCAGATCGAGCGTCCCCGTGTCGGCCCATTGCAGGTCCTCGAAGACGAGCATCGTCGGGCGATCCTGGGCGAGCGCCTGCGTGAAACGCCTCGCCGCCAGGAACAGGATCTGGCGGTCGGCGACCTCGCCATCCGTGCCGAGCCCGATCAGCAGCTGCAGATGCGATGCGATCTCGGCGGCCGCTTCGGGCGGGGCGATTCGCGCGACCGCGGCGCGGAGCTTCTGCTGCCCGGCGACCACATCGTCGCTGGCGAAGATGCTCGAGAACTGCTTGACGTGCTGCGAGAACGGCCCGTATGGCGTGCTCGCACCGTATGGCAACGACCGGCCGCGGAGGATCAGCACACCTTGTTGCTCGAGCTGCGCCGCGAACTCCGTCGCGAGCCGGGTCTTGCCGATCCCTGCCTCGCCGAGCACGGTCGCAAGATGCGCGCGCCGCTCGGCGACGACGCCTCCGAACACTCGGTGCAACGCGGCGATCTCATGGATCCGACCCAGCATCGGCAGCCGGCTCGCGGAGCGCTCTCCCGGGCTCATTCTGGCGCCAATCGCCAGCCACGCACGGATCGACTCACGCTTGCCCTTCGCGACGAGCGGCTCGACCTCTCGGTATTCGAACAGCGCCCGGGTCGCGCGGTAGGTCTCCTCGCCGACGAGGATCGCGTTCGTGGGCGCTGCGGTCTGCATCCGCGACGCGGTGTTGACGACGTCGCCGGCGACCATGCCCTCGCGTAGCTCCGTCCTGTTGACTGAGACGATCGCCTCGCCGGTGTTGACCGCCACCCGGACCTCGAGATTGAGCTGCGGATCGGCGGCATTCATCTCCGCGACCGCTGCGCAGACCGCGAGCCCGGCGCGGACCGCGCGTTCGGGGTCGTCGCCGTGTGCGATCGGCGCCCCAAAGATCGCCACCACGGCATCGCCGATGAACTTCTCGACCGTCCCGCCAAACGCCTCGATCTCGGCGCTCAGCCGCGCGTAATAGTGGCTCAGGATCGCCCGGACGTCCTCGGGGTCAAGGCGCTCGGCACGAGCCGTGAAGCCGGCCATGTCGGCGAATAGGACGGTGACGATCCGCCGCTCCTCGAGCGGGGATGACGCCGGCTCGCCGAACGGGGCACCGCACCCATTGCAAAACCGGGCCCCCTCGGGGTTTTCCTGCCCGCAGGTTTGACACGTGGACATCGCGCGATAAGCGTACGGGCGCGCAGGCACGTAATCCAACGCGTCTTTACGGCGACGCGACGGTCAGCGACGGTTCACATACAGCGGCTGCACGACCGCCCGCTTGGCGCGCCGCCGCCGCCACTCGACGAGCCCGCCGAGGCCGGCGGCCGCGACCAGTGACGAAGCGGCGTTGAGAATCAGGATCGTGCTCATGGCTCGCCTTCCTTTCCTGTGCGCAATCAGGATCCCGCCGCCGGCGAAGGGGAACCCCACGCGATCCACACAAGTCCGTAAGAAATCACCAGCCGGTCGCGGCGTTGGTAGCCAGCCGGCCGAGCATGCCTTCGAAGTCGGCCAGCTCCGCGGCGCTGACGCCGCGAGACAGCCGCCGGTTGAAGGCGAGCGCCGCCGTCCGCAGGCGTACGAACGCCTCCTCCCCGGCCTCGGTCAGCTCGACCACGTGGATACGACGGTTGGCCGGGTCGCGCCGTCGCGTCAGCAGGCCGCTCGCCTCCATCGTGTTGAGGTGGTGCGTCAGCGTCGCCTCGCGGATCCCGACCGCCTGCGCCAGCTCACGTTGATTGGCGACCTGCCGGGTCTTGACGTTCAGCAGCACCAGCCACACCGGCAACGAACCGCCGGCTTCGGCGAGCGCATCATCGAACGCGCGGCTGACGCCCCTAGCGGCGTGGGCGAGCTGCAGGCCGATCGGAACCGAAGGCGGTCGCACTACGCACAAGCTATCAGCAACCATCAACGACTAAGCATTTGACTTCTAATACTTCGATCTCTAAGCTTTGTTTCGTGGAGACAGCGCGACGGGCGAGATCCGAGGTACGCATCGCCGGCGGAACACATCTCCAGCTCACGCTACGCAACCCCAGCGAGGAGGAACCACGATGAACGTCATCGATTCGACATCGCTCGCCAACGGCCGGTTCGAGGGCGCCAGCGACGGGCCCGCCAACATCTCGATGATCCTCAGCGAGCCTGAAGCGGGCGGCGGCCCGCGGCTGCACCGCCATCCGTACGACGAGACGTGGGTGATCGAGCGCGGCAACCTGCTGTTGCAGGTCGGTGACATGCTGGCGCACGCACGGGCCGGCGACATCGTCGTCGCACCGCCCGACGTGCCTCACAAGTTCACCAACCAGGGCCCGGAGCGGGCGCGCCTGATCTGCATTCACGCCAACCCGACGATCGTCAGCGAGTTTCTCGAGTAGGCCGCGCCGATGCCGGAATCCCTCCCCACGTATCCCGACCTCGCCGGCATGGTAGCCGTCGTGACCGGCGGCTCGCGCGGGATCGGGGCCGCCACCGCCCACGCACTGGCAGCCAGCCGAGCCAGAGTCGCAGTCGTCGGTCGCGATCAACAGGCTCTGGCCGGCGTCGTGGGCACGATCCGCGCGCAAGGCCGTGAGGCGATCGCGGTCCGCGCCGACTGCACGGTCGAGGGCGATCTCGCCCGTCTCGCGCTCGAGGTCGCCGAGCGGCTCGGACCGCCGGAGATCCTCGCCGCGTTCGCCGGCGGCGGCGGGATGCCCGTCCCGACAGCCGACGAGACCGCCGCCCACTGGCGCGACGTGATCGAATCGGACCTGACGTCGACGTTTCTGACGGTCAGCGCGCTGCTGCCGGCGATGCTCGAGCGTGGGCGCGGGTCGATCGTCACGATGTCGTCGGCAGCCGCCCGGCAGGCGGCCCAATCCAACGCGGCCTACGCGGCGGCGAAAGCGGGCGTGATCGCATTCAGCCGCCACCTCGCGAGCGAACTCGGCCCGCAGGGGATCCGCGTCAACTGCCTCGCACCGTCGGCGATCGAGAACGAGCGGATGCGCACCTGGACGACCCCTGAGCAGCGCGCGCAGCTAGGGAGCTCGTTCCCGCTGCGGCGGATCGGCCAGCCGGGCGACGTCGCCGCCGCGACGCTGTTTCTCGCCTCCGAGGCGTCGTCGTGGATCACCGGCGTGACGCTCGACGTCGCCGGCGGCAAGATCATGCTCTAGCGCCGCCCGCGCTGGCCGTCTAAGTGCGACGTTGCGCCCCCCGCGCGAGTACAGTTCCCGACCGGTTTAGGCGGCGCTTGCGCCAATTGATGTGGGATTGAGGACGGAACTTTGATCATGCGCCGGAGGCGCTGACCAGCTTGCGAAGCGACTCGCAGAACGACGTACGCAGCAGGCTCGGAACGAGCGCTGGCGTCAGCAGGGTCGGGCGCGTCGCGGCGACCGGGGCGCTGATCCTGGCGCTGGTCGCTGTCGCGTTGATCGTGCTCGAAAACCGCTCGAGCTACACGGTCCACGCCGATTTTCAGAACGCGAGCGGGCTGGTCACCGGAAACGTGGTCCTGATGGGACCGGCGAAGGTCGGCACCGTCGATTCGATCGGCCTGACGACGGATGGTGCCGCCGCGGTGACGATATCGCTCGATTCGGATGCGGCACCGCTGCATCAGGGGACGGTGGCGCGAATCTACGAGGACTCTCTGTCCGGCATCGCGAGCAAGTACGTCGAGCTCGAGCCAGGCCCGCCGAGTGCGCCGCCGATCAACAACGGCGGCGTGATCGACGAGACCCACACCTACTCGGAGGTCAGCCTCGATGAGCTGTTCGACACGCTCGATCCGCTCACCCGCGCGGGGCTGAGGGGCCTGATCCGCGGCGAGGCCGCTTCGCTGAAGGGGCGCGGCGAGCTCGCCAACCAGGCGCTCGAATACCTGGCCCCCGGCCTCCAGAGCACGAGCCAGGTGACCGCGGAGCTGACGCGCGACCAGCCGCAGTTCGACAAGCTGATCGCCGGCGGCGCCCAGGCGATGCACGCGCTCGCGTCAAAGAGCCAGCAGCTCACGCGGCTGATCGCCAACACTGCAACCGCCACGGGCGCGATCGCGCGCCAGAGTCAGGCGCTCGAGGAGGCGCTGAGGCTGTTCCCGGGCACGCTGCGCCGGTCGACGACGACGCTGGCCGGCCTCGGAACGACGCTCGACGACCTCAACCCGCTGGTCGCCGCGTCCAAGCCGGCGGTCCGCCGGTTGCCCGAGTTCGCGACCCGTCTCGGCGTGCTGACCAACGTGGCGATTCCGGCCGTCGGCGAGCTCGACGAGCTGATTCACAACCCCGCGGGGACCGGCGACCTGACCCAGCTCGCGCAGCAGTCGCCGTCGCTGGCGGCGGCCGCCGCCGCTGCCTTCCCGCGTCTGATCGAGGAGATGAACGACTCCCAGTCACAGCTCGACTACCTGCGCGAGTACACGCCCGACGTGGTCGCCGCGCTGTCCAATCTCGGCCAGGCGGGGGCGTACTACGACGCCAACGGCCACTACGAGCGCATCCAGCCCGATCTGTTCCCGTTCAAGATCGACGGCGCCGGTGAGCTGACGATGCAGTTCCCGTCGCAGCGCTATCAGGGCCTGCACGCCGTCCATGGCCGCTGTCCGGGCAGCGCCGTCCAACCCGCCCCGGACGGCTCCGCGCCGGAGCCTGTCAACGGTTGTTCAACCAGCTCGGTCCCGCCCGGCCCATGAGACGCGCGGCTCTGATCTCCAGCCTGCTTTTCTGCGGTCGCGGTCGCGGCCGGGTTCCTCGTCACAACCGGCTTTGCAGGCTACGGGCATCCCGCGTACCTGGTCCGAGCGATCTTCGACGACGCCTCGTTCGCGGTCCAGGGCGAGGACGTCCGCGTCGCGGGCGCGAACGTCGGCACGATCCAGTCGCTCAGCGTCACCGCCGACAAGCAGGCGGCCGTGACGTTGGCGATCACAGATCAGCGGTTCGAGCCCTTCTATTCCAATGCGAGCTGCGCGATCCGCCCGCAATCGCTGATCGGCGAGGAGTACGTTGATTGCAACCCCGGCACCTCGAACGCCCCGGCGCTGGCGCGAATCGATCACGGCCCGGGAACCGGGAGCCACTTCCTTCCGGTCACCCACAGCAGCTCGCCGATCGACTTCGACATCGCTCAGGACATCTCGACTGAGCCGGTCCGCGAGGGGCTGGCGGTGCTGATCGACGAGTTCGGCACCGGGCTTGCAGCCAGAGGCTCGGATCTCAACGCGGTCATCCACCGTGCCAATCCCGCGCTCGGCAACACCGACAAGGTGCTCCGGATCCTCGCCCACCAGGATCACGAGCTCGCGCAGCTGTCGAACAAGTCCGACGCCGTCCTGCGTCCCCTGGCGCGCGAGCGTCAACAGCTCGCGGGCTTCGTGACCCAGGCCAACACGACCGGCGTGGCGAGTGCGAAACGCGCGGCTGACATCTCGAAGTCGTTCAAACTGTTCCCCTCGTTTTTGCGGCAGCTACGGCCACTGATGGCCGACCTCGGATCGCTCGCGGATCAGGGCACGCCGCTGATGAACAGCCTCGGGCAGAGCGCTTCCGCGCTCGGACGGCAGTTCGCCAACCTGACCCCGTTCGCGAGCAAGGCCCGGACGGCGCTGATCGAGCTCGGCGCGTCGGCGCGCGAGGAGCAGCCTGATCTGGTCGCGACGCTGCCGTTGGCGCAGCGCCTGCGCAGGCTCGGCTCGTCGGCGGCGCCGTCGGCGAGCCTGCTGGAGCAACTGACGGTGAGCATCGAGCAGACCGGAGGGATCGAGCAGCTGATGAACGTCCTGTTCCAGGGCGCAGTCGCGGGTAACGGCTTTGACAGCCTCGGGCACTACCTGCGAGCGGAGCCGCTCGTCGCAAGCTGTACCAACTACGCGACCTCGCCAGTCCCCGGCTGCTCGTCGAATTTCAATTCGTCCAAGTCCGCGGCGGCGGCGGTGGACGCGGTCCGGCGCGACGATGCCCTGGTCGAGACGGCCGTGCGGGAAGCCGCCCCGCGGTCGCGACCGGGATCGAACCTCACCGGCCTGTTGACCTTCTTGACCGGAAGTCAGCGATGAGCGGTCGTCGCCGAGACACGTCGATCGCCAGCAACCCGATCCTGATCGGAGCGCTCACCGTCCTGGTGACGATCGTGGCGGTCGTGCTCGCCTACAACGCGACCGCCGGTCTGCCGTTCGTGCCCACCTACACCCTGCACGTCGAGGCCGCCGACGCGAGCGAGCTGCAGCACGGCGACGCGGTGAACATGGAGGGCGGGACGCTGGTCGGCACGGTCTCGAGCATCACCCCCACGCGCACCTCGTCCGGCCGCGCGATCGCGATCTTGAACCTGAAGCTCAACGACTCGGTCAAGCCGCTGCCGGTCAACTCGACGTTCACGATCCGGCTCAAGGGCAGCATCGGTCTCAAGTACCTGCAGATCAACCGGGGCACCGCGAACCGCGGTTTTCCGGACGGCGCCACCGTGCCGCTAAGCCAGACCAGCACCGAGGTCGACTTCGATCAGGTCCTGTCCATGTTCACGCCGCCGACCCGCACCGGCATCCAACGCTCGACGATCGGTTTCGGTGACGCGCTCGCCGGCCGCGGCAGCGACCTCAACAACGCGATCGGCGCGTTCGTCCCGCTGCTCGGGGACCTCTCTCCGGTGGCCAGCAATCTCGCCTCCCCACGCACCAATCTGGCGGGCTTCTTCCACGGCCTGACTTCCTATTCCGCGGCGCTTGCGCCGGTCGCGCAAACCCAGGCGAGCCTGTTTGGAAACCTCAACACCACCTTCAGGGCTCTCGCCGGGATCGCCCACCCCTACCTTCAGAACACGATCTCGCAGACGCCGCCGGCGTTTGAGAGCACGATCGCCGGCAGCCCGGTGATCCGGCCATTTTTGACCGACACCGCGCTCCTGCTGCACGAGTTCCGCCCAGGTGCCGCGACGCTGAGCAAGAGCGCGCCTGTGCTCGCGGCGGCGTTCGCCGCCGGCACCAAGAACCTTCCCGGCACCGCGGCCCTCGATCAGCGCACCGTCGTGCTGGCGCGAAAGCTCAACGATTACGGCCAAAACCCGGCGGTCCAGGGCGGGCTCGACCGCCTGTCGCTGACCGCCGAGAGCCTGCGCTCGCCGCTCGCGTTCCTGACCCCGGTCCAAGCGACCTGCAATTACGTGACTCTGTTCCTGCGCAACATCGCGAGCCTGCTCGACGAGCACGTCACGCAGGGCGGGCTGCTGCGCTTCGATCAGGTCGCGATCACCGACAGCCCGGGCTACGAGTCAAGCCCGTCCCAGCGCCCGTACACGGGACCGGCGGGCGAGATCTCGGGCCCGCTGCACGTCAACCCCTACCCCAACACGGACTCGCCCGGTCAGACCCCCGAGTGCGCCGCCGGCAACGAGCCCTACTCGAAGAAGCACGCCGCGTTCGGCAACCCGCCGGGCAACGTCGGGCTCAAGACCGAGGCGACGAAGCGGAGCAACGGATGAGGCGGCACGGCTCACGCATCTCGAGCCTCTGGGCGGGCGCGATCGGCATCGTGCTTGTCGGCGCGGTTTGTTGGCTCGTGTTCGGCCTCCCGGTCCCGTTCGGCTCGTCTCCGTTCGTGCTCAAGGCCGTGTTCACGGGCGAGACCGAACTCCACCAGGACTCGCCGGTGCGCATCGCCGGGGTCAACGTCGGCCAGGTGACCAGCGTCAGCCACGTAGCGGGCGCGAGCAGCGCGGCGGTGGTGACGATGACGATCAACAGCAACGGGCTGCCGATCCACGCCGACGCCACGATCAACGTCCGGCCGCGGCTGTTCCTCGAGGGCAACTACTACGTTGATCTGGCTCCGGGAACGCCGTCCGCGCCGATTCTGGCCTCGGGGAAGAGCTTGCCAACTGGAAATACGAGCGGTCCGGTGCAGCTCGACCGCGTGCTGTCGGCTCTGCGCTCCAACGTGCGCGCCGACCTCCAGACGCTCGTACAGGGCTTCGGAGCAGCGCTGAACGGACAGCCGACCGCCGCGCAGGACGCCTCGCAGGACCCGACCCAGCGCGGGCTGACCGCGGGCCAGTCGCTGAACGAGTCGCTCAAGTATGCGGCGGGCGCGTTCAAGGGGTCGACGATCGTCAACGAGGCTCTCCTGGGCGAGCAGCCGCACGATCTATCGGGAGTCGTGTCCGGAACCTCGAGGGTCCTCGGGGCGCTGGCGTCGCAGCAGGCCCACCTGGCTCACCTGGTGATCGCCTTTGACGCGACGATGGGGGCGCTGGCTGCGCGCCAGTCCGATCTCAGCCGGACGATCTCCCTGCTGCCGCCGTTCCTGCGATCGACCGACCGCGCGCTGGGGCCGATCCAGGCCTCGTTCGGGCCGACGCGGGCGTTCGCCGCCGATCTTCTGCCGAGCATCAAACAGCTCAATCCGACGATCGTCGACGGGCTCCCGTGGCTCGCCCAGTCGACAGCGCTGTTCTCGCACCAGTACCTGGGCGGCTTGCTGCCCTACCTGCGGACCGCGGTCCAGGCAACATCGTCGAGCCTGAACTCGACCAAGTCGCTGCTCAACGGCTCCGGGGCGCTGGCTCGCTGCCTGGTCCACAACGTGATCCCGGCAGGCAACGAGACGATTCTCGATCCACCGGTGACGACCGGCCTGCAGGTCTACCAGGAGCTGTTCCAATCGGCCGTCGGGATCGCCAGCGCCGGGCAGAACTTCGACGGCAACGGACGGTACGTCCGCTCGACGACCGGCGGCGGCTCGGATCGCGTCGCCACCGGGGACCTAGGCTCGGAGGGGCCGCTGTACGGAAATGCAGTGCTGCCGCCGATTGGCACGCGCCCCGCATACCCCGGCACGCCACCGCCGATCAAGCGCAACGTCCCGTGCTTCGACAACCCGCTCGTGAACCTCAACGCCGTGACGACCGGGACCGGGCCATGAAGCGCGCGATCGTGACCCACTACCGGGACGTGATCGCGATCGTCGCGCTGATGATCGGCGCGGTGGTGGTCAGCGGCTACATCCTTGAGCACGAGCCCTCGTTCCACTTCGACCAGAGCTACTACACGGTCAACGCCGAGTTCTCGACGGCGGCGGCGGTGACCGGCGGCCAGGGCCAAGCCGTGACGATCGCCGGCGTGCCGGTCGGTCTGGTTGGCGGCGTCTCGCTGCAGGACGGCCACGCCGTGGTGACGATGAACATCGACAAGCAGTACGCGCCGATCTACAAGAATGCGACCGTCCTGCTGCGTCCCCGCACACCGTTGAAAGACATGTACCTGGCGCTCGATCCAGGTACCAAGAGCACGGGCGCGATCCCCAATGGCGGCACGCTGGGTCTGGCCAACACGACCCCCGATGTCGACTTATCGCAGATCCTCGGTTCGCTCGACGCCGACACCCGCAACTACCTGATCCTGCTCCTCTCGGGCGGGGCGCAGGCGTTCCGCGATCCGGGGTCGACCCAGACGGCGCCGAGCGCCGACGCGGTCGCCGACCTGCGAGGCACGCTGAAGCGGTTTGAGCCGCTGGACCGCGACACGCGCACGTTCACGAGTCTGCTCACGACCCGTCGGCTTGAAATACGCCGCGCGATCCACAACTTCGGCCTCGTGATCAGGTCGCTGGGCGGCGTAGACACGCAACTCGCGTCGCTAATCAGCTCGTCGGACACGAACTTCTCGGCGATCTCCGCCGAGGACGCGCAACTCGAGTCGACGCTGTCATTGTTCCCGGGCGCGCTGTCGCAGACGGCGCAGACGTTCGACAAGGTGCGAGCATTCTCGAACGCCAGCACCGTTGCGCTGACGCGCCTGCGGCCGTTCGCCCGCAACCTGGGGCCGGCGCTGCAGGCGTCGCGCCCCCTGTTCCGCGACACGACGCCGGTGATCGCCAATGAGCTGCGCCCGTTCTCAGTCGCGGTCAAGCCACTCGCTCAGACGCTCGCGCCGGCGGCGGTCGACCTGTCGAAGGCGACCCCGGAATTAACGCGCTCGATCGGCGTCCTCAATCAGCTGTTCGATGAGCTCGCCTACCAGCCCCGTGGATCGCAGCAGGGTTATCTGTTCTGGGGCTCGTGGCTGGCCCACATAACCAACAGCCTGACCGCAGCTCAGGACGCAAACGGCGCGGTGATCCAGGGACTGTTCATGGGCACGTGCCCGGAGCTGAACTTCTTCGAGAACCAACTGCAGCCCAACGACCAGCCGCTAGGCGTGATCCTCGACCTGCTCAACGCGCCCGCGGTATCACAGCTGCCGGGCGTCACGCAGATCGCCGGGACCACGCAGGACAACTGCCCGACGAGCCGATGACCAAGCAGCGACCAAGTAACGCCGCGATCGCGATGATGGTCGCCTTCACCGTCTCCTGCATCGGGCTGCTGCTGTTTTTGTGGATCTCGTTCGGCGGCTCGATCCCGTTCGCTCCCCAGGGGTACCGGTTCAGCGTCGAGTTCGACCAGGCCGCGGAGCTGGCGCCAGACGCGCAAGTCACGATCTCCGGCGTGGCGGTCGGCCGCGTGGTCAGCATCGCGCTCGACCAGAAGACGGGCCTCGACCGTGCGGTGATCCAGATCGACAAGCAATACGTGCCACGGCCGGCCGACACACGCGCGATTCTGCGCCAGAAAACGCTGCTTGGTGAGACCTACGTCGAGCTGTCGCCCGGCAATCCAAACGGGCCCAAGCTGCCTGACGGAGCGACCCTGCCGCGCGCCCAGGTAGCGCCAACCGTGCAGCTGGATCAGATCTTCTCGACCTTTGACCCGACCACCCGCGCGGCGTTCGAGACCTGGATGCAGCAGGGCGGGATCGCGCTCACCAATCGCGGCGAGCAGTTCAACGCCGCGTTCGCCGACCTGTATCCGTTCGCCGTCAACGTCGACTCCGTGCTCTCGGTGCTGCGTCGCGAGGGAACGGCTACCAGCACGCTGCTGCGCGACTCCGGGCAGGTGTTCGCCGCGCTCAGCAGGTCGCCGTCGGAGCTGCAGACTTTCGTGCGCAACAACAACTCGCTGTTCGCAGCCACCGCGGCACGCGACGCCGCGCTAGCCGCAACCTTCAAGGCGTTCCCAGCGTTCCTGGCACAGACGCGCGCGACGATCGACCAGGTCGCGAGCTTCTCCCGCACGACCAAGCCGCTCGTCGACGAGCTGCGGCCGGCGGCTGTGGCGCTCAACCCGACGCTCGCGTCGGTGGCCGTGCTGGCGCCCGAGCTACGCGAGCTGCTTGATTCGGTCGGCCCGCTGACGCACGCCTCGAAGGCCGGCTTCCCGGCCCTCGAGCGCTTCCTGAACGAGAGCGTGCCGTGGCTGACGCGGCTGAAGCCCTATCTCGGTGGGGTGGTGCCGGTGCTCGATTACATCAACGACTACCGCCGCGAAATCGCCGGATTCTTCGCCAACAGCACGGCCACGACCGAGGGCGTCCTGCCGGCAACGGCCGGCAGCGGCAACCGGCACTACCTCCGGATCTCGAGTCCGATCAACCCCGAGCTCCTGACGCCGTACCAGACCCGGCCGTCCAGCAACCGCGGCAACCCGTATCTCGAACCGGGCGGTTACAGCAAGCTGACGAGCGGCCTACCGGTGTTCGGCAGCTATCTGTGCACGGGCCATCCGCTGCCGGGGTTGTCGCCGTCGCTGTCGTCGAGCACAACTTCCGTGACCGGAACCGTGTTGACACTTGAGCAACTCCTGCAGGACTACTACTTCACGCCCAACCCGTCCGGGCCACCGTGCAAGGGACAGCCACCGCTAGGAACCCTGACCACCGGGCAAAATCAGAGCTTTCCCCAACTAAAAGCACTGCCGTGAGTCCGACCGGGATGAGCGGGCGGCGCGCACTCAACACACAACAACGGATTCCACGAGGAGGAGTCATTTGCGACGGATAGCAGTCATCCTCACGGCAGCGGTCACGCTCGCTGCCGCGGGCGCGGCTTACGCCACCACGAGCGGTCCCTACACGGGGAGCCTCTCGTTCACGACCAAGAAAGCCGGCTCGCTGAGCAAGCCCGTGGCCACGGGCTGGACGCTGAACCTGACGGCCCAGCCGTCGGGCACCCTCCGGCCGCCGATCCAGCTCGACGTCAAGATCAAGGTCTACGGGCTGAAGGTCGACGGCAAGCACTTCGCGACCTGCAGCTTCGCGAAGATCGAGGCCGCCCACAACGACAACGTGTGCCCGAAGAAGGCGATGGTCGCTACGGGCTACATCCACGCTTTGCTTGGCGACTCCACGGACTTCACCAAGACGGGCGCGGCGTGTGACCCCGGCCTCGACGTCTGGAACAGCGGTCAGGGCAAGGACACCTACTTCTTCTACACCAACAACACGTACCAGTGCCTAGGTGGAGCCCTGAAGACGGGTGCGACTCCGCCCTACGCCGGCACGTACAAGATGGTCGGGAAGTACTTCGAATCCAACGTCCCGATCCCGAACGCGATCAACTACCCGGTGGCGGGACTGGTCGGTTCGCTGCAGTACGAGCACCTCGTGTTCAACACGCAGACCAAGGGCGGCCACATCTCGACGGAGTCGGTCGGCTGCCTGAAGGGCAAGCGCCCATACGGGATCACGACGACGACGACGACACCTGGTGCCCCGCAAACGGTTTCTACGGTGTCAGGCTCCGCGCCCTGCTAACCCCGTGAGGCCTGTCCGCCGCGCGGGGGAGACGTTCCTCCGCGCGGCGGGCGGCTGATGATCCGTAGGCTCGTGCCCGCGACCCAAACCGCTCGATCAGCCGTTTATAGGCAGCGAACGACGGCTTGCGACTGTAGTCGTCGGTCATAAGACCGGTCGTCTCGCCGAAGGCATCCGCGGTCGATAGGTTGTCGCGCAGGTTGAACCAGCGGTAGTCGGTCACGCCGAAGGTTCTGGCCGCAGCCCTGATCGTGTCGACGATCTGGGTCAGCGCGCGCTTCTGCTGGCGGCCGCTTGTGAGGCCCGGCGTCGTGTCGTAGCCGCTCTCGGTGATCCAGATCGGGGTATGCGAGCCGAGACCGGCAAGCGGCATGAACCCGCGCCGCACCCTGGCCATCATCTCCAGCGTCGCCTTGCGGATCGGAGTTGACCGGCCGGGGTACAGCTCCGGGTAGTAGTCGACGCCGACGAACCCGAGCGCGTTGCGAAAGGCCCGGCCACCGCGCCGCAGGCCGCTGAACATCGCCGCGTCGCCGGCCGAGTTGAAGCAGTAAGCGTACGTGAAGCCAAACCGCAGCTGCTTGAAGCCACGGCGTTCGGCCTCCCGATGGGCGACGATGATCCCCTGGATCAGCGCCTGCTCGGCTTTCGCGTACGCGCCGTCGGAGGTGTTGGGCGAGGCCGCGATGTTGATCTCGTTGGTGATCGTCATCGCGATCAGGCGGCGGTTGGGGCCGAACACGTCGACGACGTGGCGCACATACCGCTTCCAGGCGGCGATGTTCCCGACCTCGCCGCCGGCCGGGTGGTATCGCACCTGAAGCTCGGTATCGAAGCCGGCGCGCGTGTAGCGATCGATGATCCGCTCAAACCGACGGATACCGGCCTCCCCGGCGGACTCGAACAGTCGGTTGACGCGCAGCACCAGTTGCCTGCCACGCGGACGCAGAGCATCCAGGGCCCGGATCGTCTTGGTCTCGTTGACCGGCTTGGCTGCGTTCTGGGCGCTGCCGGCGCTGCCGGCCAGCTCAGGATCGATGCCGAACCTCAGGCTTCGCGCCGCTCTGAAAGGACCGCGCGCGTAGCTGGACGAGCAGATCCTTTGTGGCGCGTGCGCCTGCAGCGCGGCCGAGTTCATCAGCGCGCTGACAGCGCAGACGAGCGTGACGGCCCCGAGCAGAATGCCGGCGCGGACCAAGCGCCCGCTATGGCTTGCTCTCGGCGTCGCGTGCCGCGGCGGCGTCGCGCTCGAGCTCCTCCGTGTCGGCCTTCAGCTCCTTCTCTTGGAGCTTTTCAGCGCGCTTCATCGCGCGCTCGACCTTGGCACCCATGTCGGAGACTGCAACCACGATCAGGCCAGCCTGACCCGTGTCGAGAGACTCGCCCAGTTCCTTGAGGTCGTTGCGGCTCATCCCGGCAGCCGCGTGTCCGGCCACCGCGCCGAGGATCGCGCCGCCGGCCGTCGTGCCGAGCAGCAGACCGCCGCCGACGGCCGCAAACGGGAACAGGGCGACGACCAAACCCGTCGCGAGGCCCACCCCTCCGCCGAGCACGCCCCCGACTCGCGTCGGTGTCTCGTGCTTGGAGACGATCTTCGTCTTGCCGTCGTCGCGGCGTTCGATCACGGCCGCGTCATAGGCGTCGATCAGGCCCGCCTCGGTGTGCAGCTCCTTGACGAGCTGATAGTCGGCCTCCGCGTCGGCGACGTTGCCATACACCCCAACGTATGCGATCAGCGTGTCGATCGGCATCACTCCGCTCCCCTCTGGTTGGTGAATTAGTCGGCCATTGTGGTCGATCTTCGCCGGTAGGATCAGCTCGCCATGACGTGTTCGGCGTGCGGTAAGGAGAATCGCCCTGGGGGCCGGTTCTGCGCCGGGTGCGGCGGCCCACTGGAGCTCGCCTGCCCGGCATGCGGCGCCGACTGCGAACCGGATGACCGCTTCTGCATCGCGTGCGGTGCCACGCTGGTCGAGGGCACGACGGCTGTGGCCGGGCCCGCGCCGGTCGCCGAGCGGCGGCTCGTGTCAGTTCTGTTCGCCGACCTCGTCGGCTTCACGACGCTGTCCGAGCATCTCGACCCCGAAGAGGTGCGCGAGCTGCTCAGCAAGTACTTCGACCGCTGCCGGGTACTGATCGAGCGCTACGGCGGTACGGTCGAGAAGTTCATCGGCGACGCGGTGATGGCGGTCTGGGGCACCCCGGTCGCGCGCGAGGACGACGCGGAGCGCGCGGTCCGGGCCGCGCTGGCGCTCACGCAAGCGATCAACGTGCTTGGTGCCGAGGTTGGGATGCCCGACCTCAAGGTCCGTGCCGGCGTGCTGACGGGCAACGCGGCGGTCGAGGTGGGCGCGGAAGGCGAGGGCATGGTGCTCGGCGACACGGTCAACACGGCGTCGCGACTGCAGTCGCTCGCGGCTCCCGGCACGGTGCTGGTCGACGATGTTGCACGACGCGCGTCGGAGGCGGCGATCGCCTACGAGGACGCCGGCACGCACGAGGTCAAGGGACGCCAGCAGCCGCTGCATGCCTGGACAGCGTTGCGTGTCGTCGCCGGCGCCGGCGGGGCGAGCCGCGGCGCCGGGCTCGAGGCGCCCCTGGTGGGACGGAACGCGGAATTGAGCGTGATCGTCGAGGAGGGCGAGGCGAGCGCCGCACGAGCGGTGGCGCGACTGGTCACCGTGGTCGGCGAGGCGGGCTCAGGGAAGTCGCGCCTGCTGTGGGAGTTCTTCAAGTACCTGGATGGGATCGAGGACCGGCGCTGGTGGCATCAGGGCCGCTGCCTGAGCTACGGCGAGGGCGTTGCGTACTGGGCTCTGGCGGAGATGGTCCGCGCCCGCGCTGGGATCCTCGAGGAGGAGGAGCAGGCGTCGGCGCGCGAGAAACTGCGCACGACGGTCGAAACGCACGTGCTCGAGGAGCGTGAGCGACGGCTCGTCGAGCCGCGGCTCGCTCATCTGCTCGGCCTCGAGCAACGCACGGCACCGGACCGCGCCGACCTCTTCTCCGGCTGGCGGCTGTTCTTCGAGCGCCTCGCCGGCACGCAGCCGGTGATCCTTGCGTTCGAGGACCTCCAGTGGGCCGACAGCGGGTTGCTCGATTTCATCGACTATCTGCTCGAGTGGTCGGGCGAGTTCCCGATCTTCATCCTCGCGCTCGGACGCCCGGAGCTGCTGGTCGCGCGACCGGAGTGGACGCCGACGATCAGGCTCGGTCCGCTGCGCGACGACGCGATGGCCGAGCTGCTGAATGGGCTCGTCCCCGGCCTGCCCGAGCAGCTCGTGGCGCAGATCCGGCGCCGCGCCGAAGGCGTGCCGCTGTATGCGGTCGAGACGGTGCGGATGCTGCTCGACCAGGGCCTGATCGCGCAAGAAGGGACTCGCTACGTGATCACGGGCGACGTCACGGACCTCGAGGTGCCTGAGACGCTGCACGCGCTGGTCGCCGCCCGGCTGGACAACCTCGACGCAAGCGAGCGGGCACTGCTCCAGGACGCGGCCGTGATCGGACAGTCGTTCATACCGACGACGCTGGCCGCGGTCTCGCAGCGACCGCCCGCCGAGGTCAAGAGCCTGCTCGACGGCCTGGTCGCCAAGCAGGTGCTCGCGTACAGCGACGACGCCCGTCAAGGCGAACGCGGGCAGTATTCGTTCCTGCAGGCGCTGCTCCGTCAGGTCGCGCTCGGCACCCTCTCGCGGCGCGACCGCAAGGCTCGCCATCTCGCGGCCGCCGAGCAGCTGAAGGCGAGCTGGGGCGACGCCACCGAGATCGCCGAGGTGCTCGCGAGTCACTACCTCGCCGCGGTCGACGCCGACCCCGACTCCCCGGATGCCCCGGCGATCCGCGGGCTGGCGCGGCAGACGCTGGCAGATGCGGGACGGCGCGCGCTGTCGCTGGCGCTCGGCAACGAGGCGCGGCGCTACTTCGAACGCGCGGCCGAGCTCGCAGACGAGGAACCCGAGCGCGCCAAGCTGCTGGCCGAAGCGGGCGGGGCTGCGGCAAGAACCGCTGATCGTGACGCGGCAAAAGCGCTCCTCGGGGAGGCGATCGCGATGCTCGACGCCGCGGGCCGGACGGATGACGCAGCCCGCACGCGGGCGCTGCTGGCTGATGTGTTGATCGCGGATCGCCTGCTGGAGCCCGCGGCCGAGCTGATCGACCGTGCGCGCTTGCAGCTCACCGACCCGGCGCTGCTGGCGGGGCTCGCAAGCAGGCGCGCGCGAATCGCGTTCATGGCGGGCGACTACGCGATGGCTCGCGACGAGGCTGAGCTCGCGCTCAGCATCGCCGACCCACTCCGGCTGCACGAGGTGATCTCCAGTGCAGCGATGACCAAGGCGATCACGCTGTACTTCGAGAATCGGGTGACCGAGGCCGGCGCGATGTTTTCGCTCGGGCTCCAGGTTGCGCTCGATGCCGACCTCACTGATCAGGCGCTCCGCGCGTATTACAACCTGGCCGACTACCGGTTGGGCACCCAGGCCACGTCGGAGGCCGCGGCGCTGCTCGAGCGAGGACTTGCGCTCGCGCGTCAGCGGGGCAACCGCGAATGGGAGCGCGAGATCCTCGCGCAAAGCGTCGAGGTGCGCGAGTTCCGCGGCGAATGGGACGAGGCCGTCAAGCTCATCCAGTCGATCCGAGACGGTGCCGACGACACATCCGCGACGGAAGCGTCGACATTTCTGCCCGTGATCCTCGCAGCACGCGACGACCTGGCCGGCTTGACAACCTGGCTGGAGCAGCGCGGCAGGTCCCCCGCGTCGCACGAGGGGATGCTGATCGGCTCCGCTGCACGCGCGATTGCGCTGCACGCGACGGGCCGGCTCGACGAAGCGGCAGCGCTGCTGGGCCCGGTGGCGCCACAGGTCGCCAGCTTCAGGGGCGTCTCGATCGCAGTGTTCCTCGCCGATGTGCTTGACATCCTGCTCGAAGCCGGACAGACCGAGCTGCTCGAGGAGCTCACCGCGACAACCGACGCTTATCGGCTCCCGGTCCTTGACGGTCTGCTGCTGCGGGGCCGCGGCCGCCTGCACGCGAGCCGCGGTGAGCTGCCGCAAGCGGAGCAGGCGCTCGGCGACGGGGTCGCATTGCTGCGACCGTCCGGTTGCCCGTACGCGCTCGCGCGTGCACTGTTCGATCAGGGGTGCGTGCTGGCCGAGCTCGATCGGCCCGGCGACGCGACCACGTCGCTGCAGGAGGCGCGCAGCCTGTTCACGGAGCTGGGCGCGAGAGCATGGCTCGAGCGGGCCGACGAGGCGCTTCGGCCGCTCGTCCTGGCCTAAGCGCGCTTGCGCGGAATCAGCTTCGCGAAGCTGAGGGCGGCATAGTGAGTCGCGCCACGATCTCGTCGAACGCCCGGTCCGCGTACATCCGCAGCTCGTCGGCGGTCAGCAGCTGCACCGGGTGGGGGATGAACACCATCCGGTAGTCGGGCATCCCCAGCACTGCCGCCTGCTCGAGCGCTTCGTCGCTGAACGGCTCAGTCGCAACGGCCGCCGTCGGGATCCCCAGCCGTTCGAGGCGCACCATGTCGTACACACTGCACGACGTGCAGGAGCCTCAATCGGCGAGGCCCTCGACCGCGAGGTCGCCGCGGTCGGCGATCTGGCGGACGATCTCGGGCGCGGCCGGCTTGGAGAAAATCTGCTTGGTCAGCCGGAAGGTTGTGGCTCCTCGTTTGCGCAGTTGCTCGTCGAGCCGGTCGAGGAACTCGTCCCCACGCCGCTTGTTGATGTCGAGCAGCGCGACGTTTGCGCCGCTCAGTTGCGTGAGCCGCGGCGCCAGCGGCTCGGGCACCCGGCGCTGCTCGTCGAATGGGCTGACGTAATTCATCCGATCTCCCTGGAGATGATCTCAGACTCCATCCCGGTGCATGGACCGAAGACCGCCGAGAAGCGGCCGGCCTCGCCGCCGGCGACGACCAACACGATCTCGTCGGGGCTGGTCCACTTGCAGATCAGCTGGTCGTCTGCGGCTTTGTTGACGAGCGGCGTCGTCTCGCCCCAACGCAGCTGAGATGCGGGACGGCGGACGCTCTCGAAGATCGCCTCGCGCAGGCGCTCCTTGCTCCACCGCGCGGCCCGGAACATCTCGGCGTGCTCAGGGCAGATCACGAACAGCGAGATCGCGCCCAGCGGCCACCAGTTCGGACTCCAGGTGGCGGCGGCGGCCCAGCCCAGGACCCGCGCTAGCTCGTCCGGTGTGGTGCTCCGGTGATCGGAGATCGACAGCGGCGCGTCAGCACCGATCAGGGTGACAACCGAGCGGTCCGCGTCGTAGCCGCGCTCGACGTGGAGCGGCTCCCAGGGGCTGACCTGCTCGTCCTCGGCGATACACAGTCCCACCTTTCCGGGCTGGCCGAGCGTCGAACGATCCAGCCGGCCGGGGAAGCCGCCGCCGGTGAGACTGATCACGAGTCGCAGGGCGCGGCCGATCGTCATGTTCGCGCGCCACCCCGGGCCCAGGGCTCCCATCGAGCTGTTGAGCGCGATCGCGTCGCGGACGGGCCCGTTCACGATCATGATCTGTCCCGCGGGCTGGGTCGTGACCGCCTGCCCGCCGACGTTGAACCTCGGATCGAGCGCCGCCTCGACGGCAGCGACTACGACCGGGAAGTAGTCGGGGCGGCACCCCGCCAGCACCGCGCAGGCCGCGACGCGCCCCAGGGTGACCCGGCTGCCCGCGGGCGCGAGCTCTCCCAGGTCATGCTCGGGATCGCGACCGCCGAGCATCGCGTCGACCCGCTCCCGGGTGGGCGGGATCACGGGCAGTCCATCCGTCCAGCCGCGGTCGAACATCTCTTCGAGGTCGTCGGTTTCAGCCGCGGAGTCGAGCGCACGAAGTGTGTCGATGTCGTAGGTGTTCTTCGCGGCGCATCCGGGTTTGCGAATCGGTGGCTCGTGGGTCACGCTGACGGGCGCTGCGTTCAGCAGCTCGCACGCCTGCGCCAACAGCCCGTCGAGCGCGTCCGCGTCCCAGCCGATCACGCGCTCGATGAGCTTGCGGTCGCTGTCAACCAGCACCGTCGTCGGCACGGTCATCAGCTCGTATGAGCTCGAGACCTCGTATGGCGCCGGTTCAGACAGCACGACGCCGGGAAAGCCCGCGCGGCGCGCGGCGCGGGCCGCGACCTCGAGCGGGTCCTCGAACACCACTGCGACGGTGACGCCGGCGGTCAAGAGCTCGTGCGCCAGAGGAGCCAGCCGGCGAATCGTCATCGCGGACGTCGGGCATTCCTCGCTCGCGAACACGATCAGCGCGGCTCCGTCCTGGCACAGCTCGTGCAGCGAGGTGGGCCGGCCGGCGACCGAGCTGAGCCTGAAGTCAGGCGCTGTCAGCGAGGTGGAGTCGTGCATCCAGACATAGTGTCTCGCGCGCGATAGTCCCCGGCACCGTTCGCCATGCTCCGGCCGCCTACCGCCGCCGCGCGATTTCGGCGATCGCTTCCAGCAGGCGGTCGACGTCGTCCGCATCGTTGTAGAGGACGACGCTGGCGCGCACGGCGCCGCCGCTGTCCTGTAGTCCGTAGCGGTGCATGAGTTCGTAGGCGTAGTTGTCGCCGGCCCAGACACAGATGCCCGCGTTGGCCAGCAGTTGGGCAACTGTTTGCGGATCGTGGCCGGCGAGCACGAACGAGATCGTCGAGGTTCGCCGCCGGGGCGCCCCCAGCACACGCACGCCGTGGATCTGAGCGAGCCCGACCAGCGCTCGCTCCAGCAGTCCGGTGAGGTGCTCCTCGACGGCTGCAAGTGAGGCGACCACCCGTTCGCGACGGTTGCCGGAGGTAGCGGTCAGCCCGGCGATCCAGTCGATCGCGGCGGTAACGCCGGCGAGCAACTCGAACGGTGGGGTGCCGCGTTCGAAACGATCGGGCACCGCGTTGGAGGCGGGAGCGAGCTTCGCGGGCCTCACCTGTTCGAGCAGCGCCGGGTCGGCGACCACCGCCGCGGTGTGGGGCCCGAACAGCTTGTAGGTCGAGAACGCGTAGAAATCAGCGCCGAGCGCGGCGACGTCAACCGGCCCGTGTGAGGTCGCGTGGACCCCGTCCACGTAGGTGAGCGCGCCGGCGGTATGCGCGCGGTCGCTGATCGCGCGCACGTCGGGCTTGGTGCCGATCGCGTTCGATGCAGCGGTCACCGCAACCAGGCGCGTGCGGTCGCTGATCAGCGGATCGAATGTCTCGGCGGGGAGCTCGCCGGTCTCGGGATCGAACTCGGCCCAACGGACGGTCGCGCTCTTGCGCTGGGCGGCCAGCACCCACGGCCGGATGTTGGCGTCGTGGTCAAGCGAGGTGACGATCACCTCGTCGCCAGGCTCCCAGCCCCCAGCCAGGGCGTCGGCGAGGTGAAACGTGAGCGTCGTCATGTTCGGCCCCAGCACGACGCCACCTGGCTTGCCGCCGACCAGATCGGCGATCGCGCCGCGCGCCGCCGCCTGGGTGTGCGTGCTGCGCTCGCTGGCGGCGAACTCGCCGTGCGTGTTGGCCATCGAGTAGCGCAGCGCGTCGGCCACCGCGTCGATCACTGGCGCGGGTACCAGCGTGCCCGCCGCGCCGTCCAGCATCACCGCGCCATCGAGCAGGCCCGGGAAGTCCGCCCGGATCTGCTCGATCGAGCGCGACAACACCGGATGAGTCTGAACGTCGGAGGTCTCGTGCATGGACCGCAACCTATAGCTACGCGAGAATGCGGGCGCCGATCGTGACCAAGCCGTGCTTGGCGGCGAACAGGCTGGCCAGTGCCCCGTTGGTCACCCCGAGCTTGCCGCGAGCTGACCAGGATCTCCTCCCCCTTGAGTTCCTTCGGCACGCCGCGTCCGTCCCAGCGCTCGAAGCTCTGCTCGACCGTGTCGCGAACGAGCTGGTCGAGGCCGACCCGAGACATCAGGTCATCCGCTGCCCGCCAATGCTTCTCGAGCATGGATTCCGCGACCCGACGCCCCTCACCAAGACACGACGGCACGAGCGCCAGACGCCGGTTCAGCGGCAGGACACCTCCCCAGATGACGCATCATGAACAGGGGCCCGGAGGTGGCGTTGGCGAAGTCGACCTTGCGGAAGTCGCTCTTGAGTGCCATCTCGTCTCCAAACCACTTAGCCTGCTCGTAGGCGTCGACGTGACACCCAACCACACCACGAGCGAAGCGAAGAACACCGCCTCCCTGTCCTCACATCCCCCAGGCCGAGCCGCTCAGCCAGCCCGAGCGCGATCAGGCATTGCCGGAGCACGGGCTCCATCGGCTGGCCCATGCCCAGGTCGGCGCCGAGCGACAGCACGCCCAACAGCTCAGACAGCCTCACCCCGGACGGCCCCCCGAAGCTCGTCATCCGCGCACTGTAGTCGTTCGCGCAGTCCGGCAAAGATCGGGTGAACGCCCGATCTACGCCGCCAGGGGTGAGCTTAGGGTTGGCATTGTTCCGTCGTCAACGCGATCAGAAAGCAGGCAAATCCATGAATCCGAACAAGGCACTATGGGAGAAGGGCGACTTCACGCGCATCGCGGAGAGCATGCGAGACAGCGGCGAGGCACTCGTCGGCGAGCTCGGGGTCACGAGCGGCATGAACGTATTGGATCTTGGCTGCGGGGACGGCACGACCGCGCTGCCGGCAGCGCGACTCGGCGCCGACGTCCTCGGTGTCGACATCGCCAGCAACCTCGTGGCTGCCGGCACCGAGCGCGCGAAGGCCGAGCTTCTGACGAATTGCAGATTCCAGGAGGGCGACGCGTCAGACCTGAACGAGCTGGACGACGACTCGTTCGACCTCGTCGTCAGCATCTTTGGGGCGATGTTCGCGCCGAGGCCGTTCGACGTCGCCAAGGAGATGGTACGAGTGACCCGGCCGGGCGGACGGATCGTGATGGGCAACTGGATCCCCAACGATCCGACGCTGGTGGCTCAGCTGTTGAAGATCAGCGCCTCATACTCCCCGCCCCCGCCGGAGGGATTCATCAGCCCCGTGACGTGGGGAGTCGAAGACAACGTCCGCGATCGATTCGCTGGCGCGGGGATCTCCGGCGAGCAGATCTCGTTCTCGCGGGAGACGTACAGGTTCGAGTTCCCAGCGCCTCCCACCACGCTCGTCACCAGCTTCCGCAACTACTACGGGCCGACGATGAACGCCTTCGAGGCCGCCACGGCAGCCGGCCGCGCCGACTCGCTGCAGGACGAGCTGGAAGCGCTGTTCAACGATCACAACACGAGCACCGACGACGAGACGACCTCGATCCCGGCGACGTTCCTGCGCGTGACGGTCTCCGTCTGAGCCGCGTCGCGTGACCGCCGCGGTAGCTACGCCACGGGGAAGCGATCGTTAGCGCGGGTACAGCCGGTCTTGACGCGGCGGTGCTGCATAGGCGGCCCGGGGGCAGGGCCTCAGCCGCCGTGAGGCTGCCCCACCGGCCCCCGTAACCCGCAGGCCGCAGCGGCGTGCGTGAACGCCGGCGACTCGGGGTCGAACCCGGGGATGGCCGGAAACAACTCCCCGCCGCTGCTGGGGAACGTCGGATCGGGGAAGTTCGGCACGCCGTGGTCCCGAATACACCTCACCTGAGCGAGCGCGGCGGAGCGTTGCGATTCGGTGAGCGGTTTCCCTGTCGATCTGCCGCCCGGGTGCAGCCTGTTGCATGTTTGCATCGCGGACCGGAACGCCGGCGACTGCTTGCTGATCCCGGAAGGAATGGGCGCGCCGGGGTCGGGGAAGTTAGCAACGCCGTGCGAGCGCATGCAGTTCGCGAACTCGAGCGCGAGCGTGTCACCGCTTCCGGTTCCAGCGGAGCTGCTCGGTCCGCCTGAGCCCCCGCAAGCGGAGATTGCCATCGCGTAGCCGACTGCGGTGAGCGCGATTGAGAGGCTGATGATGTAACGCCTCATTGCGGATCTCCCGCCGGTTCTAGACGATGGCGGTTAACAGGGGCCCAACAGGGGCTGTTATCCAGGCGTTACCGTGATGACGTCATCCTTGGGGCGCTGATTGCGCTCGGTCGTGCCGCCACTGTCGAGAGCTGGGCGGCCGATGCCTGGAGATGTCGATCATCGTGACTACGCAGCGAATGGCACCGGGGTCGGGCGACAGGACCGACGAGCTTCCCGCACGGCATGCGGCGATCTCGCTCGGCGTGTTGCGCTGGCCGGTGCGGCGGGCTGGCTCGCGGCGGAGCGTGCGCCTGCGCTTGACCGCGATCTACGGCGCACTGTTCCTGATCTGCAGCGCCGCGCTGCTGTCGATCACCTATCTGCTCGTCGAGGGGGCGCCGTTCGCGCCGCCGCCTCACTACAACCCGCCGCCGGTCTCCGGGAACGAGGTGATCGGAAGCGCAGCTGAGCGCGACAGCGTGCTGCACGCGCTGCTGCTGCGCTCCGGCATCGCGTTGGCGATCATGGCGCTCGTCTCGGTATGGCTCGGCTGGATCGTGGCCGGACGGGTGCTGGCGCCGTTGCGGGTCATCACGGCACGGACCCGCGAGATCTCGGAGGAGAACCTGCACGAGCGGCTCGCGCTGACCGGGCCCGAGGACGAGATCAAACAGCTCAGCGACACGATCGATGGTCTGCTGGGTCGGCTGGAAGGGGCGTTCGTTGCGCAGCGCCGCTTCGTCGCCAACGCCTCGCACGAGTTGCGGACTCCAATCGCGATGATGCGGACCTCGCTGGACGTCGCCGCCGCCAAGCCGCTGCCAATGTCCGATGACGCCAGCGTTCTGTCGGCCAAGGTCCGCGAAGGCCTGGACCAGGCCGAGCGACTCGTGGAGAGCTTCCTGGTGCTCGCCCGCGCCGAAGCCGGCGGGGCCCCGGAGCTGGAGCGGGTCTCGCTCCCCGAGCTCGTCAGAGCAGCGCTCGAGGCCACGGCACCAGCGGCGCAGCAGCGAGCCCTGATCGTCCGCACCCGGCTCGAGCATGCCCAGATTCCAGGGAGTGCGGTGCTCCTCGCCCGACTGGTGGCCAATCTTGTCGACAACGCCGTCCGCCACAACCGGCCCGGTGGGATGGTTGCGATCACGACGGAGGTCGAAGGCGCAGCGGTGCGTCTCACCGTTGACAGCGACGGCCGCACGATCGCACCCGAGGACGCGGCCCGCCTAGCCGAGCCGTTCCGCCGGCTGGGGGCCGACCGGACCGGCTCAGAGGACGGCGTCGGGTTGGGACTGACGATCGTCGCCGCGATCGCTGCTGCGCACCATGGAACGCTTGACGTTCGGGGGCGCCCGGAGGGTGGTCTCACGGCAGTCGTAGAACTGCCGCGCGTCGCCGATGGAGCAGTCGGACCGTGAGAGTGCTGGTCGTCGAGGACGTCCCGCGTCTGGCCGATGACATCGCTGAGGGCCTGCGTGATCAGGCGATGGCGGTCGACATCGCCTACGACGGTCTCGAGGCCGCTGCAAAGCTGAACCTCAACCGTTACGACGTTGTCGTGCTGGATCGGGACCTTCCCGGGCTGCACGGCGACACGATCTGCCGGATGATCGCAGGCAGCACCGATCCGGCGATGGTGTTGATGCTCACTGCCTCAGCCGCGCCGGACGAGCGCGTGACTGGGCTGGGCCTCGGCGCTGACGACTACCTCGCCAAACCTTTCCACTTTCCCGAGCTCGTGCTCAGAATCCGCGGCCTCGCCCGCCGCAAGCCGACGGCCCACGCACGCGTGCTCCGCGCCGGCGACCTGCAGCTCGACCCGCTGAGGCGGACGGTTACGCGAGCAGGCGAGGAGCGCGATCTGTCCCCGAAGGAGTTCGCCCTGCTCGAGGCATTGATCCGGGCGCGCGCCCGCCCCGCTCAGCGCCGAGGACCTGCTCGCGAAGGTGTGGGACGAGAATGCCGATCCCTTCACCAGGACCGTCCAGGTCACCATTCGCCGTCTTCGCAACAAACTCGGAGACCCAGACATGATCGACACCATCCGCGGTGTCGGGTACCGGATCTCCGGCTGAAGACTCAGGACTTCTCAGTCACGCGAGCCTGACGAGCAGGCGGAAGGCGGACGCGCTGATCGTGGTCGTGCCGGATGGGCTAGCGTGTGCGAATGAGCGCCGACGCGCATGCTGGCCCGTCGGCGGCGGGGGTCGGAACGGCGAACGCGGCGGGCGCGGCGGGGATCGTCCTGCTGACCCTCGCCGCCGGGCAGTTCGTCATGGCCCTCGACACGACGGTCATGAACACGGCGATCGCGACCGTCGCCAAGGACGTCGGAACCACGGTGACCGGGATTCAAACCGCGATCACGCTCTACACGCTGGTGATGGCGTCGCTGATGATCACGGGCGGGAAGGTCGGCCAGATGATCGGGCGCAAGCGGGCGTTTGCGATCGGGTGCCATCATCTACGCCTGCGGCTCGCTGACCACCGCGCTGTCACAGAATCTGACCATGCTGATGATCGGCTGGTCGGGCCTGGAAGGGCTGGGGGCGGTGCTGATCATGCCGGCGATCGTCGCGCTCGTCGCGTCGAACTTCGCCAAGCCCGACCGTCCGCGCGCCTATGGGCTCGTCGCAGCTGCGGGCGCGATCGCGGTGGCGCTCGGGCCGCTGGTCGGCGGCCTGTTCACCACCTATGCATCCTGGCGGTGGGTGTTCGCCGGGGAGGTGCTCATCGTGCTGGTGATCCTCCTCCTGACTCGCCGCATGAACGACACCCCGGCGGAGGAAGGCGCCCGGCTCGACGTGCTGGGCACGGCCCTGTCGGCGCTCGGCCTCGGTGCGATCGTGCTCGGCGTTCTCAAGTCTGGAACGTGGGGCTTCGTGAAGCCGAATCCGGACGCTCCCGAGTGGCTTGGGCTGTCTCCCGTGATCTGGATGATCTTCGCGGGGGCGCTGGTGCTGGTCGTGTTCGTGTGGTGGGAGAACCGGCGGATCAAGCGCGGCGAGGCCGCGCTGATCGACCCGGCGATGCTGCGCAACCTGCAGCTGCGCGGCGGGGTCATGTCGTTCTTCTTCATGTTCCTCATCCAGGCGGGGCTTTTCTTCACGCTAGCGCTGTTCCTGTCGGTCACGCTGGGGGTCTCGGCGGTCGAGACCGGCGTGCGGCTGCTGCCGCTGTCGCTGTCCCTGCTCCTGTTCGCAGTCGGCGTCCCCAAGCTGCGCCCAAACGCCTCACCCCGGCGCGTCGTCCGGCTCGGGTTCATCATGCTATTCGCCGGCCTCGTGCTTCTGGTCGCCTTGCTCGACGTTGGCGTCGGTCCGGGGATCGTCACCTGGCCGCTGCTGCTCGCGGGCTCCGGGCTCGGGATGATGGCCTCCCAGCTCGGCGCCGTGACGGTCTCAGCGGTACCCGACGAGAAAAGCGGTGAGGTCGGCGGGCTCCAGAACACCGGCACCCAGCTCGGCGCGTCGATCGGCACCGCACTCGCCGGCGCAGTGCTGATCTCCGCGATGACCGCGTCGTTCTTCACCGGTATCGAGAACAACCCCAAAGTTCCCGACAGCGTCGTCTCGCAGGCGCACACCCAGCTCGCTGGCGGCGTGCCATTCATGTCGGAGGCCGACACCAAGGCGGCGCTGCAGAAGGCGAACGTGCCCACGGCGACCACCGACGAGATCGTCAAGGTCAACAAACAGAGCCAGATCGACGGCCTGCGCGCCGCGGAGGCCATCCTCGCGCTGCTCGCGCTCGTTGCGCTCCCGTTCACCCGAGGGATCCCGACCGTCCAACCCGGCGCCCAAGCCAAGCCCAGACCATCCCCGGCATAGCCGACGCAGCATCTCCTCGTCTCCGGCGCATGCACCTGTTGACCGACGCGCAACTCGTGCACCTGGTGAACCTGCCCGGCGCGATCTCCTAGCTTTCAGCTCGACGCTGCGAACCCCCGCGAAGGTCGGGAGGGCTCGCAGCGAACCTGCTGGGTGTTCAGAAACGTTCTCGGCCTTAACCTGGCTTGGACGATGAAGAACCCTCATGCGGTCACTTCGTCTCCCGCATGCGAGCCGACGCGGACCCACTGCGAGACCCACTCTCCGGAGATCTGTCTCGTTGCGGCGTTGAGTCGGTTCCAGGCGTTGATGGTCGCGATCGTCACCACGAGCGCACCCAGGGCCTCGTCGTCGTAGTGCCGCGCGGCCTCGTCCCAGACCTCATCGGAGACGGGGGCCGGGCGGTCGGCCAGCCGGGTCGCCGCTTCGGTCAGCGCGAGCGCCGCGCGCTCCGCGTCAGTGAAGTACGGCACCTCGCGCCAGGCGGCGAGCGTGAGGATGCGCTCGTCCGGCTCGCCGACGGCCTTGAGCTCCCGCGAGTGCATATCGACGCACACGCTGCAGCCGTTGATCTGGCTCGCTCGAAGCTCGACGAGGAGGCGCGTCGTTTGGGGCACGTTCGCGCGCTTCGTCGAAGCGCTCAGGTTCTGCAGCGCTTCCAGGGCGCCAGGAAACGTCATTACCGGGTTGTCAATGCGTGGTTGCATGTGTGGCCGCTCCCATCGGTACTGGTGTTTGCTCTCCCGCGGCACCGAGGATTTCGGTCACAAGCGAGATCTCAGCTCCGCGGGTCTGTCTATTAGACACGCCGCGACGAGAAAACGTGACGCGACCGTGCCTTGGCCGGGACGATCAAGCCGCGGCCCTGGCGACGACGCTTGACGGACAATCGTCATTCATCTAAAGTGCTATGCACCTAGTGGTATAGAGGATCTTTTAGAGGATCTTTTCGTGATTGAGTTCCACCTCGACTCTCGCTCCGGTGTTTCGCCGTACATGCAGATCGTTCAGCAGGTTCGTCACGCCCTGCGTCTCGGCATGCTGCGCGAGGGCGACCAGCTGCCGACGGTCAAGGAGGTCGTCGCGCGGCTCGCGATCAACCCGAACACTGTGCTGAAGGCCTACCGCGAGCTTGAGCACGCCGGACTCGTCGCCGCGCGGCCCGGCGTCGGCACGTTCGTCACCGGGTCGTTCGCCGACCCCGCGATCGCGGCGCATGGGCCGCTGCGACGCGAGCTGCGCGGCTGGATCGTCAAGGCGCGGCACGCCGGCCTCGACGAGGAGTCGATCGAGGCGCTCTTTCGTGACGCTGTTCGCTCCGCCCGCGTCGAAGGGGTAGCGTGAGCGGCGAACACTTCGTGTTCGCTGGCGAGTTCGGCTGGCGCCGAACTCGGGACCACGAGGTGTCGGCGTGAGCGGCGAACACTTCGTGTTCGCTGGCGAGTTCGGCTGGCGCCGAACTCGGGACGATGAGGTATCGGCGTGAGCGGCGAACACTTCGTGTTCGCTGGCGAGTTCGGCTGGCGCCGAACTCGGGACCACGAGGTATCGGCGTGAGCGGCGAACACTTCGTGTTCGCTGGCGAGTTCGGCTGGCGCCGAACTCGGCACCACGAGGCGCCGGCATGAGCGTCGCGCTGGCGACACGCGGCCTCGGCAAGCGCTACGGGCGCCGCTGGGGCCTCTCGGGCTGCACGCTGCAGGTCCCGGCCGGCCACGTCGCCGGCATTGTCGGGCCGAACGGCGCCGGCAAGACGACGCTGCTGCACCTGGCGGTCGGCCTGATCGATCCGAGCGCAGGGTCGATCGCCGTCCTCGGCGAAGAGGTCGCCGCAACGCCCGCGCAGCTCGCGCGCGTCGGCTTCGTCGCGCAGGAGACGCCGCTTTACCCGTCGCTGTCGGTCGCCGACCACCTGCGCCTCGGCGCCGCGCTCAACCCGGGCTGGGACGCGACGCTCGCGCAGGCGCGGATCGTGCGGCTCGGTCTCGACCGCGCGCAGCGCGCCGGCACGCTCTCCGGCGGCCAGCGCGCGCAGCTCGCGCTGACGCTCGCGATCGCAAAGCGGCCCGAGCTGCTCGTGCTCGACGAGCCGGTCGCTAGCCTCGACCCGCTCGCGCGGCGCGAGTTCCTCCAGGGCCTGATGGAGTTCACGGCCGAGCACTCGGTGACCGTCGTGCTCTCCTCGAACCTCGTCGCCGACGTCGAGCGCGTCTGCGACTACCTGATCCTGGTCGCCGAGGGTCGCGTCCAGCTCTCTGGCGAGGTCGACGAGCTGCTCGCAACCCACCGCCGACTGAGCGGCCCGCGCCGCGACCCGTCGAGCCTGCCGGCTAGCCAGGAGGTGATCGAGGAGACGCACACCGACCGCCAGAGCACGCTCCTCGTCCGCACCGAGGAGCCGGTCATCGACCCGGCCTGGAGTGTCGAGGAGGTCAGCCTCGAGGACATCGTCCTCGCCTATATGAGCCCGCCCACCCGACCGGCAGACGATGCCGAGCTACCGAGGATCGGCGGATGATCTGGGTCGCCTGGCGCCAGTTCCGCACGCAGGCGCTCGTTGCCCTCGGACTGCTCGGGGCTTTCGCGGTGCTGGTGCTCGTGACTGGCCTGCACCTGCGCGACGTCTACAGCTCGCTCGGCGGCACGCGGTGCTTGGCGCGCGGTGACTGCGTGGCGCTGGGCGGCTACGAGAAGGCGCTGTCGGACCTCCTCGGCCCGGCGCTGCTCGCGATCCCGGCGCTGCTCGGGATGTTCTGGGGCGCGCCGCTGGTCGCGCGCGAGCTCGAGAGCGGGACCTACCGCCTCGCGTGGACGCAGAGCATCACGCGTCGTCGCTGGCTGTCGGTCAGGGTGGCGCTCGTCGGCGGGGCCGCGCTCGTCGTCGCAGGCCTCGCCAGCTGGCTTGTCAGCTGGTGGTTCGCGCCGCTCGACGCCGTCAACTCGAACCGCTTCGACCCGAGCGTCTTCACCGCGCGCGGGGTCGTCGCGATCGGCTACGCGGGCTTTGCATTCGCGCTCGGCGTCGCGACCGGCACGCTGACGCGCCGCACGCTGCCGGCCATGGCCGCGACGCTGCTCGGCTTCGCCGCGGCGCGAATCGCCTTCACCCTCTGGGTCCGCTCGCACCTCCTCCACGCCAAGGAAGTCCTGCTCCCGACGACGCTGGGCAAGGGCGTCGAGTTCCTCCCGAGCCCGAAGGGCGTCAACGTCCTCGCGGGCGTGCCCCCGATCCCGAACGCCTGGATGATCTCGGCCACGCTCGTCGATCGCGGCCACCACGCCGTCGGCACCGTGCAGCTGCACGATCTGCTGGTCCGCGCCTGCCCGACGATCGCGGCGAACCCTGGCGCCACTGGCGCCTACCTCCGTTGCCAAGTCAGGCTCTCGCATCACCTGCAGCAGCTCGTCGCCTACCAGCCACCAAGCCACTACTGGCCGCTACAGGCGCTCGAGACCGGGATCTTCCTCGCCGCCGCGTTCGCGCTGATCGTCGCCACCATCTGGCACGTCGGGCGGCGCGCCGCGCGCAAGCCGGCAGTCGGCGAGCCGAGCGAGCGGACCGCAGACCCGCTCGCCCTGGAGGCCACGCCGGAGATCGGCGTGCCGCCCGTGCGCCTGCCGGAAGACGGCGAGAAGAGCACACCTCGCCACCTTCACCGCACGAGCGCGAACCGGTGTCGGCTCGGAATTGACATGGCCTTCCACGCTCTCGACTGAAGGGAACCGACCATCATGCGTCGCCGCCGTCCACTCATCCTCGCATCCGTCGTCGCGGTTGCCGCCGTGTCGCTACTGGCCGCCGGCTGCGGCGGCGGCTCGTCCACGACGGCCGCCACGAATGCCGCAGCGACGACGCGAAACGAAGCGCTCGCCTTCTCCCACTGCATGCACTCCCACGGGGTGCCGAACTTCCCGGACCCGAACAGCAGCGGACAGATCCCGAAGGACCAGATAATCCCTGGATCCCAGCAGCCGAGCGGCCTGCGCAGGCCCATTGGCAGCCCAGGCCAGAGCGCAGCGCAGGGTCAAGCGCACACCGCCGCGCTGCTGGCCTTCGCCCACTGCATACGCAGTCACGGGTTCCCCAACTTCCCCGACCCGACCAGCAGCGGCCAGCTGACACACGAGATGGTCGCCAGCGCGGGGATAAACCTGCATCAGCCGGCGGTGCTGCAGGCCGGCGACGCGTGCACCAGCGTCACCCATGGGGTCATCACCAAGGCCGTCGTGGCCCGCTTCGTCGCAGGACAATAGACCGGGAACCGGGACGCATGCACCGGGCGGCGCGTGCGCAATGAGCGGCGGGACGATGACGACATTCGCCAGTGACCTCTCCGAAGCGGAACGGTGCTTCGTCGCCTACGCCGCTCACGAGCTGCGCGGCGAGATCACCCTCCAGCTCACGCTTGCGGAGGCCACGCTCGCTGACCCCGACGCAGACACGGCGGCCCTGCGAGAGATGGGCGAGCAAGTTGCCGCCGCCTGCGAGCGCCAGGAACGGTTGCTCGAGGCGCTGCTCGCCCTGTCCCGGAGCGAGTACGGGCATCTGCGGCGGGAGCCCGTCGACCTCGCCGCGACCGCCGCCGAAACCCTGCGAGCCCACGATCATCACGGACTCAGGAGCACGACGGCACTCGAGCCCGCCCGAACAGCCGGCGACCCTCAGCTGATCGAACGCCTCGTCGCGAACCTCGTCGATAACGCCGTCCGTCACAACATTCCGGGCGGCCAGATCGACGTCGCCACGTCCACCATCGCAGGACGCGCCACCTTCACGATCGCAAACACCGGCCCGCTGATTCCGACCGGTGAGCTCACCCGCCTGTTCCAACCGTTCCAGCGACTCAGATCTCAAGCAGGCCCCTCTCCCGACGGGGCCGGGCTCGGGCTCGCCATCGTGCAAACGATCTCCAAAGCCCACGACGCCTCCGTCACCGCACAAGCCCGAACCGGCGGCGGCCTGAGGCATCGACGTCGCTTTCCTCGGCTCTCGACTGAAAGGAACCGACCATCATGCGATGCCGCCGACCACCCGTCCTCAGCTCCGTCGTCGTGGTTGCCGCGGTCTCGCTGTTCGCGGCAGGCTGTGGGGGCGGCTCGTCCACGACTGCCGCCACGACTGCCGCAGCGACGACGCGGAACGAAGCGCTCGCCTTCTCCCACTGCATGCACTCCCACGGCGTGTCGAACTTCCCCGACCCCAACAGCAGCGGACAGATCTCTAAAGCCCAGGTGATCCCACTGGTCAGCAGTCCGCTGTTCCAGCCGGCGCAGAGAGCCTGCGTACGGCTGAACCCATACAACAACGGCAGCGAGGCACAAACGCCGCTCGAGCGGCGCCAGCGGACACAGGCCGGCCTCGCTTTCGCCCGGTGCATGCGGCGTCGCGGGTTCCCCGACTTCCCCGATCCAACCGCCCAGGGCCAGTTGAGCCCGCAGATGGTCACGGCCGCGGGGATCGACCTTCATCAGCCGGCGGTGCTGAACGCCGGCCTGGCCTGCACGAGCGTGACCCACGGCCTGCTGACGCCAGCCGCCATCAGGCGGGCGGTCAATGGAGGCTGACCCGGTTGTTTGCACTCGAATAGGTCGGTTGGCAACAGGTTGATGATCGATGTATGCTTGTCGCCGTGGAACGTCGTCGCCCGAGGCCAGAACAGAAGTCAACTCAGGCGACGAGGAGCGGGCGTCATGGTTGGCGGTCGGCGGCGCTGCTCGCCGCTCTCGTCGCCGTCGGGCTCGGATTGGCGGCGTGCGGGGGTGGGTCCCCCAACGCGTCGTCGAACCCTGCGAGCCTGGCGATCGCCGGCTGTTCGCCATCGGGCTGTTCGAGTCCGGGCGCGTCAGCGTCGGCGGAGGCGATGGCGGTGAAGTTCTCGGGGTGCATGCGCTCTCACGGGGTCACCGACTTTCCCGACCCGACGATCGGGTCCAACGGCCTGCCCAGCTGGACCTTTGATGCGGGCAATGTCAGCCCCCAGTCACCGGCGTTCCGGGCGGCTCACCAGGTGTGCAAGAAGGACCTGCCTGACCTCCTGCACACGTCCGCCGAGAAGGCGACGGCCAATGCCGCGGCGCTCAAGTACGCCACTTGCATGCGGTCAAACGGCGTGCCCAACTTTCCTGATCCGAACGGCCAAGGACTGATCCAGGTCAACGCGACCGGCACCCTCGACGCGAGCTCGCCCCAGTTTCAGAAGGCCGAGACGGCGTGTAACAGTCTGGACAACGGGTTCGCTGAGCAGTTGGGCGCCACCTCAACCTCGCCCGCGTCGGGCGGCGCTGAAACCGGTTCGTGAAGGGCGTCTGGCGTCTTTACTGACGGGTTTCTGCAACCGCCGGGCCGCGAGCTTGACAATAGGTTGGCTCTCGACATATCGTGTAGGTGTGGAGCTTCGCCCACCGAGTTATTACGCGCTCGCGGCGCTGATCGATGGTCCGTTGCACGGCTACGCGATCGCGCGGCGCGCCCGCGAGCTCTCGGGCGGGCGGGTGCGGCTCTCGACCGGAACGCTGTACGCGCTGTTGGAACGTGCGCTCTCAGAGTCGCTGGTGATCGCCGGTGAGCCCTACGTGGAGGGTGGACGCCAGCGCCGCGACTACACCCTGACGCCGGCCGGCAGGGCGCTGCTCGCCGACGAGGCGGCGCGGCTGGCGCACGCCGCCAGAGCGGTCTCGGGCCGTCTGCGCGCGACCTCGAAGGCGGTGCCGACGTGATCCGCGAGCGGATCGGCCAAGCCGCCCTGCGCGCCTACCCGCCCGCGGTCCGCCAGACGCGGGGGCTGGAGATGCTGGGGATGCTGCTCGACGCCGGCGAGCAATCCGGCCGGGCGTTTGTGCGCGAGAGCGGGTCGCTCGTGCTCGGCGGGTTGCGTGAGCGCCGGGCGATCACCGCGCGCGCGGGAATCCGCCGGCTGCTCGCCGACTCGTGCTGCCAGGCAGTGATCATCCTTTTGATGCTGTGGCTGTTCAGCGCCCTGAACACGGAGCTCAGCGCCGGTCCGAGCGCAGCAACTGCTTGTCCAGGAACTCGTCCTAGCGGCGATCCTCGCGTGCGCGCTGATCGGGTATGAGCGAATCGCAGCGATCAGCGCACTCGCGGCGTTCGTCGCTTTCGGCCCACTCGGCCAACACACTCAACCAGTGCTGCTGGCGAGGGTGTCTCGTCCCGATCGCGTGCCTACTGGTAATGGTGCGCGCACCCCGGCAACGGCCGCGTGACCCCCGCCGACTGCTATGGCTCCTGCCAGTCATTCTGCTTGCGGCGCTCCAAGCCCACGCCTGGGTCGGCCTGCCGGAAGCTCTCGCGGTCATCTCCGCCGGCGGCCTGCTCCGACTCCTCCACGACCCACGGTTAGCGATCGCGTGCAGCCTGGTCTGGATCGCCGTCCTGGCCGGCGCGGCCCGACCGGCCCCGGCAAGCCTGGCCTTGCTTGGGCTCCCTATCGCCATGGCCGCCGGGCTCATGCTCACCGTCGCCGCTGGGCGACTGTGGATCATGCGCCACCGCGCTACGCAGTAGCCAACCCAACAACGGCAACACCATCTTGCCGTCCGATCTCACCCAGCGCCTTTGCCAGCGCGCGGACCGGCCCGGTCCTGCGTCCGTGGCCACGGGGCAACTCGATTCAGCGGTTAGCGCTGAAGGAAATATGATCGCGGACTACTCTGCCCACGACATGACCACCAGGGCGTGTGTCGAGCGCGAAAGCGAGGTACGTCAATGAAGGAGAGTCCCGTCCTCATACACGTCTGGGATGTCGATCCGGCAGAAAACGACCCTGCGGTGGGACGGCTCGACGAGATGTTCGGCGAGCTTGTCAAGGATCCCGGGTTCGTTTCCGCACGGGTTCTCGAGAGCGTCGACCGAACCTCCATCGCGGTGGTCATGGAGACGCGAAGCGTCGAGGACCGCCGGCGCGTTGAGCAACTCCCCCACGTTCGAGACACCCTTGATCACTTGAATGGCACTGCGAACATCGTCATCAGGGCCTATCACGAGGTTGGGGCGTATCACGGCTAGCCAGCCTGGGCTTGACGAGCCGGATCACGTGCGCCGTCGATCTCTGTAGTCCGCAGCGCGACTGCTCACAGCGGAGGGGTCCAGTGACTGTCCTGCTACCGCCGTGAGCACACGGCTACCGCCCGGTTGACCGCCGGGGTATTCGGGTCGAAGCTCGGAGTCACCCGAAAGAACAAGCCGGGTCCGACGACGAGGATCGGACCCGGGGGCGAATCGGCGCGCGTGGGGTCGGGGAAATCCGGAAAGCCGCGCGCGCGCATGCACATGGCGAACCTCAGCGCGGCGAGAAACTGGCTCTCCGTTGCCTGTACGCCACCGCCACGTCCGGGAGCGAGCTTCGCGCATGCCAGGCGGGCGGACTTGAATGCTGGAGAGTGCGGGTTGATCCCCTGGCCCAGGTCGAATCCTCCTCCTCCTGCTTTGGGGTCCGGGAAGCTCGGCACCCCATGTGCGCGCATGCAGTTCGCAAACGCGAGCGCCTGCGAGTGTGTCGTGCTGATCGGCTTGTGCGAGGACCCGCAGGCGGCGAGCGCGACCGCGCAACCGACCGCAGCGAGGCCGCGCCAGACGTTGCGTTTACGCAGCTCTCGCATCTTGTGGCAGGTTGTACGCTTGGCCGCATAACAGCGCCGTCACACGGCGCCCGGGCTCGCGACGGATCGTTTTAGTTGTCGCGGTAGGCGGCTAGGAACACGCGGACTGCGCTGTCGGCATGGCGCTTGAGGTTGGCTGTCGCCGGTGGTTCGTCGCTACCGAGCAGCATCGCCCGGTTGAGCGGTGCCGACATGATCAGCCAGTTGAAGTGGACCGCTGCGAGCTCGGGGTCCTCGAGTCGCAGTACGCCACGCGCGGCTAGGCGCTCGAAGGTGGTGGCAAGGGCCGCGATCGTGCGTCCGGGGCCGCGCTCGTAGAACGTTTGTCCCAGGGCGGGGAAGCGGCTCGCCTCACCGATCACGAGTCTGCGCAGCTGGAGCAGTCGGGGCTGCATGACGCCCTTTAGCAGCCGGCGCGCGAGGTCGCGCAGGTCAGCTTCGATGTCCCCGGTGTCGGCGAGGTTGAGGACTTCCTCGTACACCGGGTCGCTGATCTCGTTGACCGTGTTGATCACGATCTCGACGAACAGCCGCTCCTTATCGGCGAAGTGCTTGTAGACCGTCTGCTTGGAGACGCGGGCAAGCGCAGCGATCTCGTCCATGCTCGTGCCCGGGTAGCCGTTGTTCAGGAACACGGTCGTGGCCGCCTCGAGGATCGCCCGGTGTTTACGTGCTGATCGCCGCTCGTCGTCGTGCTGGCTCTCGTTGGTCGGCATCGTTGCGTGGATAGTACTGGACAGTCCAGTACCATCTGTGGTACTGTACCGTCCAGTTCCGAGTGACCGCCGGAGGAGGCACATGATGCGACTCGTTGTCATCAACCACCTGACGCTCGACGGCGTGATGCAGGGTCCTGGCGGACCGGACGAAGACACCCGGAATGGCTTCAGCCATGGTGGATGGGCGATCCCCGGCGGCGACGAGGTGATGGGGCGCATGCTTGGCGCGCGCATGGGCCGGCCAGACGGTGGGCTCCTGCTCGGTCGGTTGAGCTATGAGGGGATGCTGGCCTCCTGGAACGCGCAAGGGGGTCCGTACAAGGACGCGCTCAACGCCGCCCCCAAGTACGTCGTCTCCAGCAACCCAGCGAGGAGACTCGAGTGGCCGAACTCAAGTCTGTTGCACGGCGATGTCCCCGCCGCCGTCGTTGAACTCAAGCAGAGCCTTACGGGCGACCTAGTGATTATGGGCAGCGGCCAGCTGATTCGCTCGCTGCTGCCACACGACCTGATCGACGAGTACCTGCTGTTCATCCACCCGCTCATCCTCGGGTCGGGCGAGCGCATGTTCGAAAACGAGAACCACCCGGTCAAGCTGCGCCTGGTCGAGAGCACCGCGACCACCACAGGCGTGATCATCGCCACCTACCACCCCGAGCAATGACTACGACCACACGCTTGGTGCTCGACGGCCTGGGCTTTCCCGAGTCGACGCGGTGGCACGATGGACGCGTCTGGCTGTGCAACTGGGGCGCCGGCGAGGTGCTCGCCGTGACCAGCGGTGACGAGTGCGAGGTGACCGCACGCCTCGCGCCGCGCACCATTCCGTTCAGCATCGACTGGCTTCCGGACGGGCGGCTGCTTGTCGTCGACGGCCCCCGGGGACTACTGCTGCGCCAAGAGCCGGATGGCGCGCTCGGTAACGTCGCGGATCTCGCCGTCTTCGGTGCCCCGCCGTTCAACGAGCTAGTCGTCGATGCGACCGGCAACGCGTACGTCAACGGGGGACCGGGACTTGTCGTCTGCGTTGCGCCAGACGGCACCTTGCGCAAGGTCGCCGATGGCCTGAGGTGGCCCAACGGCATGGCGTTGATCGACGACGGCCGGACGCTGGTGGTCGCCGACTCGCACGCCGAGCAGCTCGTCGCCTTCGACGTGCAAAACGACGCGACCTTGGCCGGCCGTCGGGTGTGGGCCGATCTCGAGCACGCCCCCGACGGCATCTGCGCGGATGCAGACGGTGCGATCTGGGTCGCCACTGTCCCCGGTAAACGCTGCATGCGCGTGCGAGCGGGCGGCGAGATTCTCAACGAGGTCGCTGCCGACCGAGGCTGCTTTGCTTGCATGCTCGGCGGCGAAGACGGGCGGACGCTATTCGTCGCTGCCGCACAATGGCGCGGCATGGAGGCGGCTATGAACGAAGGGCCAGGGCTGACCGGCCAGGTGCTCGCAGCGCCCGATCAACCCGCACCACACGCCGGCCGGCCGTAAACACGAGCCGGCAGGCGACGGCGGCCCCAACGGCGCGGTTCCGGCTTGAGCGCTGTCGGCTTTGGTTTAGCCGCCGAGGAACTCGAGCATTGCGGCGTTGGTCTCCTCGGGATAGGTCCAGCCGATGTTGTGCGGGCCGTCCTCGACTTCGACGACCGTGAGGTCGGCGATCAGGTTCTCGTCTCTGAGTCGCGCGGCCGTCGCCCCGAAGGGCAGGATTCGGTCCGCGCTGCCGTGGACGACCAGTGTCGGCACGTCGATCTTGGGCAGGTCGCCGCGAAAGTCAGTCAGCCATGTGTCGACGCATGCATAGGATGCGTAGGGGGACGCTCCGGCGGCGACGTTGAAGCTCGCCCGAAGCGCTGCATCCCCGATCCGTTCCGGCGCCAGCACATCGGTGTTGTAGAAGTTGGCGAAGAAGTCGTCGAAGTACTCGTACCGGTCAGCCACGACCGCGTTCTTGATGTCCTCGAACACCGAGCCCGGCACGCCCTTCGGGTTGTCCTCGGTCTGCAGCAAGAACGGTGGAATCACGCCGAGCAGCATCGCCTTGTTGATCCCGGCCGACCCGTACTTACCGAGGTACCGGGTTACCTCGCCGGTGCCCATCGAGAAGCCGGCGAGGACGACATCCTGGTCGAGCGCGAGATGGTCGAGCAGCGCCTTCAGATCGCCCGCGAACGTGTCGTAGTCATAGCCGGACGTCGGCTGACTGGACAGGCCGAAGCCCCGACGGTCATAGCTGATGCAGCGGTATCCGTGCTCGAGCAACACCCGCTCCTGACGCTCCCAGGAGTTGCCGTTGAGCGGATAGCCGTGGATCAGGACGATCGGCTTGCCCGAGCCGTGATCGTTGTAGTGGATGTCGATGTCGGCGGTGTTCTCCGTTCCGACTTTGACGAATGGCATGGCGCCTTCCTTTCGTTTGACGGTCATTCCGTATCAGTGGCGCGCTGCCCCGGCTGCCGCGGCTGCGGCGGCCGGGGCGAGCGCGGGACCGGTTACGAAGGCAAGTCCGTCCCGGCCTGCTCGGCCACCATATAGGCGGTGTACCAGTCGAGCCAGGTCTCGTCCTGGTCGGACCGGTGGAACAGGTGCGACCGCCCGGTGCGCTTCTCGTGCTCGCGGTGGGCGGCCTCGGCACGGCGAAGCGCGCTCTCCAGGTCCGCCGCGGAGACGTAGGCCGTCTCAGTGGCGTTCATGCGCCCGGGGAGCCGGGTCGTGACCTCCTGGACGAGCCACGTGTTGCTGTCGGGATCGGTGAAGTAAAAGAACGATCCGTAGCTGTTGCGCTCGGGGTCGGGGCCGGGTTGCCGCGCCTCGACCGGGAAGGGAGGGCCGTGCCAGATGTCACTCACTTCGATCGCGCGGCTGACGAGCTCGTCATATGCCGCTTCGATGTCGGAGACGATCAGTCCTCCCTCGGCCGAGCCGGGCGCGGCGGTCGTGAGTCCCTGGCCGAACGTGACCGACGTACCCGAGCCTGGGGGTGTGAGCTGGACGATGCGAAGCCCCTCCATCGGGGCGACGTCGTCGTCGAGCCTCCAACCCAACCGCTCATAGAACTCCTTGGCTCGGTCGACGTCGGACACGGGGATGATCTGGACCTCGAGCTTCATGTCGACCGGGCCGACGCTCGCGTCGCGGCTTGTGGTGCCTTCTTCAGTGGTGCTCATGGCGACCTCCTGGTGTGTAGGAAGACCTCCATCGGTCTTCGTCGTGGGCATGCCATGAAGCGTGCTCTCCGCACCTGTTCGTCGCGCCCGTTGGGCACCCCGGTTGACACCCCCGGGGGGTGCCCCATCCCGTGGTCTGGGGCCGTCGTCGCCGGGGTTGCCAACGCAGGGGGCCGCCCCCTACGCTGGCGTGGCGATGTCGACTACCGTTTCGCGGCAGCTGCTTGGCCGGCGCAGCGAATGCTCGGCGCTCGATCAGCTGGTGGCGAGTGTGCGCGCGGGTCCAAGCCGGGCGCTGGTGTTGCGCGGGGATGCCGGGGTTGGCAAGAGTGCGTTGCTGGAGTATCTCGCGCAGCACTCGTCGGGGTGCGGCATCGCCCGGGCGGCCGGAGTCGAGTCGGAGATGGAGCTCGCGTACGCGGGGTTGCAGCAGCTGTGCGCGCCGTTCCTGGATCGCGTCGAGCGCCTTCCCGGTCCGCAGCGCGATGCGCTTGGCACCGCGTTCGGTTTGCGCGACGGCGATACGCCGGATCGGTTTCTCGTCGGCCTGGCGGTGTTGAGTCTGCTCTCTGACGTCGCGGAAGACCGACCCCTCGTCTGCATCGTGGACGACGCGCAGTGGCTCGACGAGGCCTCGGCACCGGCGCTCGCGTTTGTCGCGCGCCGTCTCGGTGCGGAGTCGGTCGGGCTGGTCTTCGCCGTGCGCGAGCTGAGCGGCGAGCGGCACTTCGAGGGGCTGCCGGAGCTCGCCGTCGGCGGGCTGGATGACCGTGAAGCGCACGAGTTACTCGCGACCGTGGTCACTGGTCCACTTGACGAGCGCGTGCGTGATCGGATCGTGGCCGAGACGCGCGGCAACCCCCTGGCGCTGCTCGAGCTTCCACGCCGCTTGACGCCGGCCGAGCTCGCGGGCGGGTTCTGGATGTCTGACGGCCCGCCGTTGTCGGAGCGGATCGAGCAGAGCTTCCGGGACCGGCTTGCGCCGCTGCTGCCCTCGACGCGGCTTTTGCTTCTCGTCGCCGCGACAGAGCCGCTGGGGGATCCGGTGCTGGTGTGGCGGGCGGCCGCGGAGCTCGGCATCGGGCCGGACGCGGCTGTGCCGGCTGCCGGCACGGGACTCGTCGATTTCGGCGCGCAGGTGCGCTTCGATCATCCGCTCGTGCGTTCGGCGGTAAAGCGCGCGGCAGCGCCGGAGGAGCGGCAGCGCGTTCACCGGGCGCTGGCCGAAGCCACCGATACCGACATCGACCCCGATCGCCGCGCCTGGCACCGCGCGCACGCGACGGCCGGGCTCGACGAGGACGTCGCCGCCGAGCTCGAGCGCTCGGCCGGCCGAGCGCGGGCGCGAGGCGGCCTGGCGGCGGGGGCGGCATTTCACGAGCGCGCCGCCGAGCTCACGCCCGATCCGAGGCGCCGGGCACAGCGTGCGCTCCTCGCCGCAAAGGGGAAACACCAGGCCGCCGCGAACGACGCGGCGCTGCGGCTGCTGGCGATCGCCAAGGCAGGACCCCTGGACGAGCTCGAGCAAGCGCGCGCCCAGCTGTTGCACGCGCAGATCACCTTCGCGATAACGCGGGGCCGCGACGCTCCCCCCTGCTGCTCGATGCGGCCAAGCGGCTTGAGCCGCTGGATCCCAAGCTCGCGCGCGAGGCGTACCTCGAAGCGTTCGCGGCTGCGCAATCCGCCGACCGCCTAGTGCGCGGAGGCGATCCGCGCCAGGTCGCCGCCGCCGTCCTGGCCGCTGACTGGAAGCCGTCTACCCGTGCCTGCGACCTGCTGCTGGACGGGCTCGCCCTCCTGACCCGCGACGGCTACGTTGCCGGGGCGCCGGCGTTGAAGGTCGCGCTGCGCGCGTTCCGGGCCGAGCGGCTGCCCGAGGAGGATGAGCTGCGCTGGCTGTGGCTGGCCTGCCGCATCGCCCGGGCGCTGGCCGATGACGCGGCGTGGGACGAGCTGAGCGCGCGCCATCTCGAGCTCGCGCGCCGTGTAGGCGCCTTCTCCGCGCTGCCCGTCGCGCTGACCGACCGCGTGCTCGTCGAGCTGTTTTCCGGAAGGGTCGGGGTGGCCATGTCGCTGGCCGCCGAGTCGGACGCCGTCGTCGAGGCCACCGGTAGTCACCTGACGCTGCGCACCTCGATCGTGCTGGCGAACTGGCGGGGACGGGACGACGAGGCGGTGGCGCTCGTCGAGGCGCACCGGCAGGACGTGCTGCAACGCGGCGAGGGGCTCTGGCTCGCCGCCACCGACTGGGGCAGCGCGATTCGCTACAACGCGCTCGGCCGCTACGAGGATGCCCTGACCGCGGCCGAGCGGGCCGCCGAGGCCGCGCGCGGGCTCGGGCCGTCGATCTTGCTGCTTGCGGAGTTGATCGAGGCTGCGGCGCGCAGCGGCCAGGCGGAGCGCGCGGCTGGTCCGCTCGCCCAACTCGCTGAGATTGCGCATGCCGCCGGCACCGACTGGGCGCTCGGGACCCATACGCGCGCGGCGGCGATGCTTGCCGAGAGACAAGCCGCCGAGCGGCTCTACCGGGAGGCGATCGAACGGCTGTCGCACGTCAAAACCCGCGCGACGCTGGCCCGCGCTCACCTCCTGTACGGCGAATGGCTACGGCGCGAGCACCGTCGCGTCGACGCCCGCGAGCAGTTGCGGGTCGCGTACACGATGCTCTCCGACATGGGCATGGAGGCGTTCGCCGAGCGCGCCCGCCGCGAGCTGCTGGCCACCGGCGAGACGGTGCGCAAGCGCACGGTCGAGACGCTCGACGATCTGACCGCGCAGGAAGTGCAGGTCGCGCGTCTAGCCGCCGACGGGCAAACGAACCCTGAGATCGGCGCCCAGCTGTTCCTGAGCCCGCGCACGGTTGAGTGGCATCTGACCAAGGTGTTCGGCAAGCTCGGGATCAACTCCCGAAAGCAGCTCCGCTCGGCGCTTTCCGACGTCGGGCGGCCGTCGTCGGCCTCTAGTAGCGACGGCGGCCCAGGGGCCGAATGGACGGCGACCGGCGCGACTGAGCGCCGTTAGGCGCCATCCCGTTCGACCCCGCGCAAAAGCCCTCACCTACGAGAACGCGTCGTCCCTGACAGCACAAGACGTGGGGTCGATCCCAATCGCTCCTGATGGCCGTCGTGGTCACGGACATCGTTGGTTCGACCGATTGGGCCCCTCGGTTGCGTGACCCGCGTTGGTGCTCGACCACTAAGAGGCGATCGCTGCCGCCGAGCTGGAGCGATTTTTCGGGCGCGGTGAAGACCCGAGCGGACGGTCCCGACCCGAATCCCAAGCGCATGCGCGATCTGCTCATAGCTCAGTAAACGCGCGCCGCGCATTCCCGGCTACGGGTGCTCTGTTGCGGGCTTGTCCGTCTGGGTGGCGACGCCTCCGCCGCTTGTCGAGGCCTCCGCGAGCCGGCGGTGCAACTGTTCGCGCAGCTCGTCGGGATCGTAGTGTCGGTGCGCGCGGCGGTTGCGGGCGATGACGACGCCGGTGGCCGCAACGCCGGCGATACCGGCGAGACCGATGAGCTTCCACCGTGGGCGCACCAGTCGCGTAGGTTACCCCGGGGTGAAGCACCCGGCCCTGACGCTCGACCGAGCCGTCGAGATCGCCTCGACCGGTGACGTCTGGCTGTTTCGCGGCAGGTCGGCCGCGGACCTAGCGATCCGAGCCCTTACCAACAGTCCCGTGAATCACGTCGGGATGGTGGTCGCGATCGATGACCTGCCGCCGCTGCTATGGCACGCCGAGCTCGGTCGTTCGCTGCCCGACGTATGGACCGGGGAGCGTCAACGCGGCGTTCAGCTACACCACCTTCCCGAAGCGGTCACGACTTGGAACGAGCGCTATAACCAACGTGCCTGGGTCCGCCAGCTCGAGGGCACGATCGAACGTCACCACGAGGACCGGCTGATGGAGATCATCGCCCGCTTCGACGGCCGACCGTTTCCCACGACCCCCGGACTGATCAGACAATGGGCCAAGGCCCGCTTGCGTCGCAGCTCGTCACTGGAGACGATCTACTGCGCCGAGCTCGTTGCCACGACCTACCAGCACATGGGCCTGCTCCCCAGCCACCGGCCGGCGAACTGGTATGACCCAGGGCGTTTTTGGAGCGGCGACCACCTGGAGCTGGTCCCCCCGTTCGCTCTCGCCGACGAGATCGCGGTGCGCTGACCAGCACCCAACCGCCCGCCACGACCGCAGCGAGCCACCCGAACGCTCAACACCAATCCCGCCGCAGCGTCCCATCGACCGCGACAAACCACGAATGCGCGCGAGGCGAAGCGTCTGCGGCCGCCGTTGCACTACCCGGGCCGAGGCGGGTGGCTGCGCTCTTGCGTCGTCATGATTTGCCTGGTCGCGGCTGGCGTGCCGCTAACAAGGCCGGGCAGTTCGGCTGGTTGGGCCAAATTTTCGCTGCCGACAACCTGCCGGCGTCATGCGAGGACGCCCATACGAGCAGCGAGCCGCTGGCGAAGCGTGGTGGGCGTCGGCGTTCAGGCGCCGGTCTGAAATCGTCGGCTACGAGCACGGTGTGTATGCCAATGCGCGGCAGTCACGCCAGACGCTGAGCAGCGCGGTCTCCACCCGCGGCATCCGATGCCTGGCACGGCTCATGACCTCGACGCGGTTCCACACGCACGTGAAATTCGCTCGCTAGACGTTACCCGGGCTTGCGGGTGTGACGCTGTGGCGCCTGGTCGTGCAGACTCGTGCGGCTGATCGCATCACTGGTCAGCTTGTGGACATCGTTAAACAGGGGCAGGAGTTTCGCTCGACCGTCACCTCGATTGGGAGCTGTCGGGCTGCGACCAGCAGAAACGCTCCGGTCAGTGCGAGTACCATGTTTCCTTCTGACCTGTCGAAGCATTACGCGGCAAAGGGGTTCCGGCGGCACGATCTTCTACGCGCGGGAATCATGCATCAAGCACCGGGCTGGGTTCCCGACTCAGAGGGCGAGACGCATCTTGAAATTCGTCATCACGACCCCGCGAACAACGGGGGTGCAACGCTCGACGATCACGAACCCGAACCGCTCGAACAGCGGACGCGCCGTCAGGCTGGCGTAGGTTTCGAGCGTGCCCGCCCCGCCTTCGCGAGCGAGGCGCACAATGCGCGTCACCAGCGCGGCACCAACCCCACGTCGGCTCACATCCGGATCGACGAAGAGCATGTCGAGCAGCGAGCCGTCTACCAGATCGCTAAAGCCGACGACCTGTTCGACCTCGACGGCGACGATGGTCACGGCCGCCGCACGGGCGGCCGCCCACCACGCCGAAGCGTCCGACGAATCCAGCCCCGTGGACACCCACGCATCGATCTGCTCGCTCGTGTAATCCGTTGAAGCCGTGATCCGGATGGCTCTCTCGAAAACGCCCATCGTTGCCGCCGCGTCTTGATCGACGTAAGCCCGCAGCTTCATGGCGAACAGACTAAGCGGCGGCGCCGCTGTGTTGAAGGTGGACGAGCGGAGAGTGTTGCGATTCGATCAACGGGGCTGTCTGGGCGACCCGATGCTCGGTCCCCTCCGCTGGCCAGGTTCTTGCCCGCCTTCAGCGTCGTGGCTCACGACGCGTACTGCGCCCGCCTGCGGAGTTGCAGTTCGGCCGCGTCCTGTTGGTGGGCGAGATGCAGGAACTCCTCCGTTCGGTGGCTGGGTTGTCCATTCGGCGCGAGGTCTCGCGCCGCCCCTGGCATTTGTCCACCGAGGCACTGGCGTTTTATGAGCTGGCGGCGAACAGCTGCCAGTCGTCGGGGACTCCCTTCAGGGTGTGGCTGCCGCGGTCTTCGAAGTGCAGCCCCGAGCCGGCCACGAGGTCTTTGACGGTGCGTGATACCAGCACCTCTCCTGGCTCGGCGAGCGCGGCCACGCGGGCGCCGATGTGGACGGCGATGCCGCTGACGTCGCTGCCGCGGTGCTCGCATTCGCCTGTGTGCAGCCCGGCTCGGAGGGTCAGGCCGATCTCGCGGTTGGCGTCGATCGTCGCCAAGGCGCAGCGGATCGCGCGGGCCGGGCCGTCGAAGGTCGCCAGGAACCCGTCGCCGATCGTGTCGACTTCCTGTCCAGCGAAACGCGGAAGCTGCTGTCGGACCCGCTGATAGTGATCCTCCAAGAGCGAGGTCCAACGCCGGTCCCCCAACTCGGCTGCGCGTTTTGTCGAGTCGACGATGTCGGTGAACAACACAGTCGCGAGCCTCCTTTCGGGTGCTCGCTGCTGACGTCGGCCGGTCACGAACTCTTCGATCTCATCGAGGATCGCGTCTGTATCCCCGGTGAGCGGAGAGTGCTCACCGGTCAGCTCGACCAGCCGCGCGGCGGGAATCTGGGCCGCCATGTAGCGCGCCCCCTCGATCGGCGCGATCGCGTCCTGGTCGCGGTGGATGATCAACGTCGGCACGACGACCGACGGCAGCACACCGCGTACGTCGATCTCGACCAGCATCCGTATCAGCGCGACGAGCGCACCGGGGCTGGCGCCCTCGCGCTCGAGCCGGGCGAAGTACGGCAGCCGCTCGGGGAGTCGACTGGGTGCGAGCAGCCCGCCGCTGAACGTGCCCTCGCCCCACGTTCGTTCGGCGACCTCAATCAGCGGCTCGACCTGCTCAGCCGCAAACCCCCACGGATAGTCGTCGCTGCGAGTGATCCGAGGAAAGCTCCCGTAGAGGACGAGCCCTCGCGCCCGCTCGGGATGGCTTGCCGCGAACAACAGGCTCATCGGCCCGCCCTCGGAGATGCCCAGGACGAAGGCTGACTCCGAGCCGACCGCGTCCATCACCGCCCGCACGTCATCGATCCGTTCCTCCAGTGTGGGCATGTCGTGGACCGATACGCGATCCGACAATCCGGTTCCTCTCTTGTCGAAGATGATGAGCCGTGAGAATGAGGCCAGCCGCTCATAGAAAGAGCGCCAGTCCGGGTCCTCCCACCACAGCTCGACGTTCGTCACCCAGCCCTGCACAAGCACCAGATCGACCGGACCCACGCCGACCGCCTGGTAGGCGATATGCACGTCGCCGCTCTTGGCGTAACGGGTCTTGGCCATCGACATGCCCTGTTCCCTCCCCGCAAGTCTCTCAGGCCCTGGGCGGCGCCACACCCCACCCTTGACGCCACCGCAAGCCGGACACGCAGAAACTCGCCTGGGCCCGCGGTACCGACTCGCGGTCGGGACCATGTAAGTCCGCCTCGCGCGGATACGCGGGCTCCGTCATCCGAAGGCGTGACCAAGCGGATGCTTACTCGA
>CAVWOQ010000011.1:0-4191 GCA_963756655.1 uncultured Solirubrobacterales bacterium | reverse complement strand
CTCTGGGACGCGTTCGTTTGTGCTGGAACGCAGGAGGGCAAGTACGAGCTGCTTATGCCCGACGGCGCACGGGTCACGGTTGAATACAGCGCCACGGCAAACATCGAGCCCGGCCAGCATCTCTCGATCCTGATGTTTCCTCCTGGTCGGATCGACCGCGATGGCCTTCGGCGGTCGGAATCGGTGCTCACTAACCGCGAGCGCGAAGTGCTGGCGATGGTCGCGATGGGCCATAGCAGCGCCTTAATCGCCGCTGCTCTCGGGGTCGCTACCTCGACGGTTGAGAGCCATGTCCGCCACTGCCTAGACAAGCTCGGTGCTCGCAACCGTGCGCACGCCATCGCGCTCGGGCTGCGCGACGGCGAGATCACCCTCGAGCTTGATCGGTCTGAGTGAGCGACTGGCCCCGCAGCCGGGTCGCTTGGGACCCAAAGATCCTCGATTTTGGGGATAGACGGCCCGGGCATGCGTCGCCAGAATGCGCTCCGCGCACGCGGCCAGCTAACCGTCGTGCGTACTGAATCGTCTTAGGGATCGGCCGGGCGTTGCGGGAGCGTGTGGAACTTGATCATTGTGGGCCCGGGACTCCCGGTGCCGCCGGAGATGCCGTGCTGATAATGCTTTGTCCGCGATGCGGACTGACCATCCGGGTGCGCAGTCTCTACCTCACGGTGGAGCATTGCCCTCGGTGCCTCGTGCGCGCGAGGCGCGCGGTCGCGCTTGAGCGCTCCGACGCGTCGGCAGCGTCCGCGGGGACGTCGGCACATGTCGCGAACCATGTCAGTTGATCGTGGGGGCGCCCTTCCGCCCGCTCGGAAGGAAGCGAGCGCCCGGCAGCCAACTGCCCAACGGTCCCGGGTAGGCTTGCCGGGCGCTCGCCCCGCAAGTACGGCGCCGCGCACGCCGTCCTCGAGCTCGTCGATGACGTGCCCGTAGCGAGTCAACGTCTGGTCCCCGGCTCGCGACTCGGAATATGCGCCGCTCATCACTGGCCGGCTGGCTTCAACTCCTTCCAGACGGCTGCTGAGCTCCGGTATGGCGCGATACGCCGCCGCTGGGGCCAGCCGCGAATGCTCATGATGGAAGCGAAGATCCAGCGCGTCGAGGTCGTGCACACCGGCCCCGAGCTCGTTGCCGTCTACGCACAGCTTCGCGCCGACTGAGTAGGCTGCCGGCCACGCGCTCGGCCAAAGGCGCACACCGCTGACCGCTGGATCGCGGCTACCGCGATTCGGCCGGGGATTCCACTCGTATTGAACGACGGAATCTTCCGCGGCGCGCCCGGCGTGCAGCTCGAGACGCTTGCGTCCGGCTGAATGCACCGGATCCTCGATTTCGCATGTACCCGTTTGGTACCCGCGCGCGGCTGCGCCCAAGTGGTAGCGCGTTCCGGAGCAAAGAAAAAGGTCCCGCTTTGCAGGACCTTTAGGCGATGGAGCTAGCCGGACTCGAACCGGCGACCTCCTGGGTGCGATCCAGGCGCTCTCCCAACTGAGCTATAGCCCCGGGCGGCGGCACATGCCGCGCGGTTGCGGGACAGTGTAGCCCCGGACGGTCGGACCGCTCGCGCCGGCGCGGGGGCTTCGCGGCTCGCAGGACCTGGCGAAATCGACCCGAAACACGGGTAGCCTCAGCGGCGGACGGGCATCCCGATGAGCTTTCGCGCGCGCCTCACCATTTTCTTTGTCGTGATCGTCGTCGTCCCGATGGTGGCGATCGGGGTCCTGATGTTCCGCCTGATCGACGACAGTCAGCAGGGCAAGGCGGACGCGCGCGCCGCTGCCCTGAGCTCGACGGCCGGCAGTGTCTACCAGAGCGAAGCAGCGGCGGGTCGCGGCGATGCCGAGACGCTCGCCCATGAGGTCGGTTCCCTTACGGGCAAGGCGCTGTCGGTGCGGTTCGCAGCGCTGGCGACGCGTGCGGGACTGGCCCGGGCGACGCTTAGCACGGGGTCGACGACGCTCAAGGACGTCGGCGACCGCAGCGCGATCGCGCCGGGATCGGCGATCCTCAGACAGGGCGCGGGTGGGCGCGCGATGACAGTGACGGTCTCGGAGCTAACCGCCTCCCAATACGCGCGTGAACTAAGTGCGCCGGGGGTCGCAGTCGTGGTGGGGCAGGGCAGCAGAACTCTCGCCTCGACCGCCCCACTGCCGCACGACCCATCGCTGCCAGCGAGCGGCAACGTCACCATCCAGGGCATTGGGTACCGCGCCGTCGGCGCGACGTTCCCCGGCTTCGGGGGCGCGCCGGTGAGGGTGACCGTGCTCTCGGCTCTGTCCGCCACGTCGGCATCGCTCAGCGGCAGTCGGACGGTTGCGGCGGTGCTGATCGTCGCGTTCCTCGTGCTGGCTTTCGGTTTCTCGATACTCGCGTCGCGAGCGCTTCAGGGCCGACTGAGCGGCTTCCTCGAGGCAGCGCGCCGGCTCGGAAGCGGCGACTTCTCCTCGCCGATCAGAGTCGAGGGCCACGACGAGTTCGCTTCGCTCGCGGTCGAGTTCAACAGCATGTCGGCCGAGCTGTCCCACCGGCTCGACGAGCTGTCTCGAGAGCGAGTACGGCTGCGGGAGGCGATCCGTCGCATTGGCCACACGTTCGCGTCAAGCCTCGACCGCCCGGCGTTGCTCGAGCTCGCGCTGAAGACTGCGGTCGATGCCGTGCAAGGCAGCGGTGGTCGGCTCACCGTCCGAACGAGCCCCCAGGAGCCGCTGGTGGAGACCTGCCGGGAGGGCTCGCTGGCCGGCCTCGAGGAGGTCGTCCGGGAAGCGGAGCGTGCGGCGCTGAAAAACCGCGGAGTAGCCGAGGCGCACAATGCCGCGGTGAGTGTTGCGGCGGTCACGCTCGGGCCACTCGAGCCTGGCGAGCGCGCACACGGCGTGATCACGGTCGCGCGACGCGGGCGGCCATTCACCGACGATGACGTCGAAGTTCTCCGGTCCCTCGGAGCGGAGGCGGCGCTCGCGCTCGAGAACATCGAGCTCCACTATCAGGTGCGCCGGCAAGCCGTGACGGACGAGCTCACCGGCCTGTCGAATCACGGGCGGTTCCAGGAGCTGCTCAATGCCGAGATCGAGCAGGTGCGCCGCTATCACCACCCGATCGGCCTGATCATGCTCGACATCGACGACTTCAAGGCCGTCAACGACGCGTACGGGCATCCGCAGGGCGACGCTGTGCTACGGCATGTTGCGCGCGTCTTGCAAGAAAATTCCCGCGACGCCGACTCCCCGGCGCGCTACGGTGGCGAGGAGTTGTCCCTGATCCTGCCGCACACCGATCTCGAGGGCGCCCACGCGATCGCCGAACGTATTCGGACCGCTGTCGAAGGACTCCGTGTGGCCAGAACCGACGGGCAAGGCGCCCTGCGGATCACGGCGAGCCTTGGCGTCGCCGCCTCGACCGACGGAGACAAGGACGCCCTGATCGCCGACGCCGACGGGGCGCTCTACGAGGCGAAGCGCAGCGGCAAGAACCGGACGATCAGCGCTCGCGCTCGAGCGGCGGACGCGTCCGGGGCCGGGTAGGCTTAAGCACATGGGTTTACTCGACGACGCGATCCGCGAGCATCTCGACCTCAAGCGCCGCCGCGGCGCGGACCCGACCGAGATCGAACGCGCTGAAAAGGAGGCGCTAGGACCGGTTCGGCGCAGGCCCGAGCCCGCCGGCGACGACCTGGCGGTGGCAAATGCCCCCCTTGACCACGAGACGCTCCTCGAAGATGCCCCGGAGGAGGAGTGGGAGCCGTTCCACGAAGAGGCTGCCGACGAGCTGGAGCCGGCGCTCGAGGACCACGAACTGCCCCCCTACGAACCCGCTGAGCACTACGAGCGTGCCGAGCCGCCGGCGACGCGGCCATTCGACACCGAGGCGGAATCGGCGCCTCCGCCGCATCCCGCCGACGTCTCTCCGGCGCCCGAAGCCGAGCCAAACCTTGCGCCGCATCCGGCTGACCCTCCGCCGCCCGCCGTTCCTCCGCACCTTGAGCAGGAGACCGTGGAATACGAGCTCGAGGAGGAAGAGGAAGGCGACGACGTGCTCGAGAGCACTCCCGAGTTCCTGCAGGACGCGCCCGACCACGACCGCCTGTGGTTCGAGCAGCGTCCGCCCAAAGACTTCGACTTCGACGGGTGAGTCCCTAGACTCGCCCCAGAATCGGGGCCATAGCTCAGTTGGGAGAGCGCCTGCTTTGCA
>CAVWOQ010000010.1:0-42435 GCA_963756655.1 uncultured Solirubrobacterales bacterium | reverse complement strand
CGGCGGGGAGCCCGAGTGCGAACGGCAGGTGCTCATCCGCCTTCTCCTCCCAGCCGCTACACCAGACGAGCTCGAAGTCGTCGCTCAGCGCGATCAGCTGCGCTCCCGCTTCGGTCGACAGGAAGTGCGCGATCCCGTCGACGGCGACGTAGTTCCCCTGCGGCTGCTGAGCGTGGTCAAAGCCGAACAGCGAGATCACGCCGTCGATGTCGATCAGGAGGAGCGGGCGCCTCATAAGAGGTTTTTACGTAGGGTGGCTAGGGTACGCACCCACAGCCGGTCCGTGCGATGTCCAGATTTTGCTGAACATTGCGCGAGTTCCCTCAAGGTGCCTTCGGGCGCTGCCGAGAACCCAGGGTGAGGGCGGCCGTCCGGCTTTCGATCCAGGTCCACATAAATTGACTCCGTTTCTAGGCATCCTGCTCGCGCTTGTCTGCGCGCTTACGACGAATATCGGCTTCCTGTTCAAGCATCGGGGGGCGTGCGCGGCACCAGCGGTCGACATTCGCCATCCGATCCGGTCAGCGATCGCGCTGTACTCGTCGAAGATGTTCGCGATCGGGATGCTGATCGCCTCGGGTGCATGGCTCTTCCATGTCGCGGCAATGGCGGTCGCGCCGCTGTCGATCGTGCAGTCGGTCCTCGCAGGGGGGGTCGTGCTGCTCGCGATCATGGCCGAGCGGAGCTTCGGCGTCAGGATCTCGGGCCGGCAGTGGCTCGGGATCACGTTGACCGCAGCCGGGCTGATCCTGCTCGCGGTCAGCCTGCCGGCGGTGCACGGTGCTCACTCGCGCTTCTCGGTGCCGGGAATGATCGCGTTCGAGGCGGCGCTGCTGCTGGCCGGCACGCTGCTGATCATGGGTCCGCGAATCGGCGCGCCGGCCCAGCACCATGGGTTCATGCTCGGTGCGGCATCCGGGATTCTTTTCGGGGTGTCCGACGTCTCGATCAAGGCGATCTCGGGCATGGTTGGCTCACACGGGCTCGTCGGTCTGGTGAGCCCATGGACCGCGGTCACGCTCGCGGCTTCAGTCGCGGCCTTCTACAGCTCCGCCAAGGGCCTGCAGGATGGCGACGCCGTCCCGGTGATCGCCGTGACCGGCACCGCGGCCAACGTGACCGGAATCGTCGGCGGGATCATCGTCTTCGGTGACCCGCTGTCCGCTCACCCGGTGATGCTGGCGATCGAGTTCGTCGCGTTCGCGCTGGTGCTGGTTGCCGCCTGGCTCACGCCGGCTCCGCTGCGCGCCGCAGGCGTCGACGGCGGCGCGGGCATGCCGGCGACGGCGGCCGCAGCCATCGCCGCATAGGCTGCCGGCACCGGCACCACGAGTCTTGGCGTAGTACAACGACGGGGTGACCTCGCCGCTGCTGTCCGCGAATGAGCTGGCCGGGCTGCTGCAGAGCACGCGGCCGGCCGTGCTCGACGTTCGCTGGGAGCTTGCGACCGGCGCCCGGCGCGACCTCTACGAGCAGGGCCACATCCCGGGCGCGGCGTTCGTCGACCTCGACGCCGAGCTCGCCGGCCCACCGGGGGCACGTGGCCGCCATCCACTGCCGGCGCCCGAGGCTTTCCAGGCGTCGATGCGCGCCGCCGGCGTCGACTCCGGCCGCGGCGTCGTGGTGTACGACGCGGCGACCTCGATGGCCGCTGCCCGAGCCTGGTGGCTGCTGCGCTACTTCGGCCATCGGGACGTGGGCGTCCTCGACGGCGGCCTGCAGGCTTGGACCGGGGCGGGCTTCGCGCTCGAGGCCGGATCCGACGGCCACGAACGGAGCGGTGATCTCCACGCGGCGCCGGGCGCGATGCCGGTGCTCGACCCGGCCAGCGCGGCGCGCCTGGCGCGCGACGGCGTGCTACTCGACGCTCGTGCGACGGAGCGATTCCAGGGCGAGTCCGAGCCGATCGATCCGATCGCCGGCCACATCCCTGGAGCGCGCAGCCTCCCGACGGCGACGAACGTGAGCGCGACAGGCGAGTTTCTCGCGCCGGGCCGACTCCGCGAGGCCTTCGAGCGGTCCGGGGTCGGTGCGGGGGTTGAAGTCGGCGCCTACTGCGGCTCCGGTGTCAGCGCCGCCCACGAGGTGCTGGCGCTCGAGCTGGCCGGTTATCCGGGGGCGGCGCTGTACCCCGGCTCGTGGAGCGAGTGGGTGTCCGATCCGGCTCGGCCGGTTGCTACCGGGCCGTAGCCGAGAAGTACAAGCAGGGCCGCCTAATTCGCCTGCTAGGACAATTGTCTTTGGTTGGTGCTGGCGTTACCTTTGTACGAAACGGCATATAGAGAGGATCGTATGGCAAGCACCGAGGAAGCAGTACGGACGGAGTCGAGCACGCTCCAGGAGCTCGGGCGTCGCCATCTCTGGATGCACTTCACCCGTATGTCGGCCTACGACGATCACGAGATCCCAATCATCGTGCGCGGCGAGGGGTGCTACGTCTGGGACGAGCATGGCAACCGCTATCTCGATGGCCTGTCTGCCCTGTTCTGCGTCAACATGGGCCACGGCCGCGCCGATTTCGTCCAGGCCGGTGCCGACCAGGCCAAGGAGCTCGGCTTCTTCACCAACTGGACGTTCGCGCATCCGCGCTCGATCGAGCTGGCTGCACGGATCGCTGGGCTGACGCCCGGCGACCTGAACCGCGTGTTCTTCACCAGCGGCGGCTCGGAAGCCGTCGAGTCGGCCTACAAGCTCGCCCGCCAGTACCACAAGATCACGGGCAACCCGAACAAGACGAAGCTGATCGCGCGTGAGATCGCCTACCACGGAACCAGCCTCGGCGCCCTCTCGGCGACGGGCATCTCGAGCCTGAGGACTCCGTTCGAGCCGCTGACGCCGGGCGACCACCACGTGCCGAACACGAACACCTTCCGCCTTCCGCACGGCCTCGACGCGTCCGACCTGGCCGAGACGGTCGCGGCCAAGATCGAGTACGAGGGTCCCGAGACGGTCGCCGCCGTGATCATGGAGCCCGTCCAGAACGCGGGCGGCTGCTTTGTCCCGCCCGAGGGCTACTGGCAGCGGATCCGCGAGATCTGCGACGAGTACAACGTGCTGCTGATCTCCGACGAGGTGATCTGCGCCTGGGGCCGGCTAGGTGAGTGGTTCGGAGGCCAGAAGTACGACTACGTCCCCGACATGATCACGACCGCCAAGGGAATCACCAGCGCGTACGCGCCGATGGGAGCGGTGATCGCGTCTGACCGCGTGTTCGAGCCGTTCAGCCACGGGAGCAACAGCTTCACCCATGGCTTCACGTTCGCCGGGCACCCGGTCTGCTCAGCGATCGCGCTCGCGAACATCGACGCGATGGAGAACGAGCGCGTGATCGAGAACGTTCGCAATAACGAGAGCGTCTTTCGCTCGATGCTCGAGTCGCTGCGCGACATCCCGATCGTCGGCGACATCCGCGGCACGGGCTACTTCCATTCGATCGAGCTGGTCAAGGATCCTGACACCTACGAGCAATGGTCAGACGAAGAGTCGGAGACGCTGCTTCGCGGCTTCCTGTCGGGCGAGCTCTACCGTCGCGGCTTGATCTGCCGCGCCGACGATCGCGGCGACCCGGTGATCCAGCTGTCGCCGCCGCTGATCGCGGGGCCGAAGCAGTTCGAGGAGATGGAAGCGGTGCTGCGGCCAGTGCTGAGCGAGGCTTGGGAGCGGATGCGTTCCCACACCTCCTAAGAGGCCTACGCGTCGTCAACGAAGTACCCGTGCTGACAGTTCGCGAATTGCTGCAGGGCCTCGACGTCCGACTGTTGACGGGCGACGCGGCTGTCGATCTGCCGGTCCGCTGGGTCCACATCTCCGAGCTGCAGAATCCGACGCCGTGGTTGTCGGGCGGCGAACTGCTGCTCAGCACCGGGATGCTGCTGGACTCGGAGGAGCAGCAGCGCGAGTTCGTCGCTCGGCTCGCTGACCACCAGCTGGCGGGGCTCGGCTTCGGCGTCGGGTTTCGCCATGCTGAGGTGCCGCCCGCACTGCTGCAGGCGGCGGCGGAGCGCGATTTCCCGGTCTTCGAGGTCCCCTATGAGGTCCCGTTCATCGCGGTCACGGAGGCGGCGTTCACGAAGCTCGTCAACGAGCAGTACGCGGTCCTGCGGCGAGCGATCGCGGCGCATGAGCGGCTCGAGCGGATCGTGCTCTCCGAGCGCGGGCTCGAGGCGCTCGCCGGCACCCTGTCGACCTTGATCGGTGCAGCCGTGCTGGTGTTCGACGCCCGCGGGGAGCCGCTCGTCCAGCGCGCCTTCCGGCGCCCGGTCGAGCCTGAGGTCGTACACGCGCTGACGCTCGAGCTGAGCGGGCGCGCCCGGCGGCGAGAGGCGCGCGCGTTCCTGCCGACCGTGGGCGAGCAGTCCGATCGCGCGCTCGCGCTCCCGGTCGCCGCCGACGGCGCTCCGGGGTCCCGGGACTCGGCCGTCGAACGGATCCCGGAGGCGTGGCTGGTCGCGCTCAAGGACAGCGGCCCGCTGAGTGACTTCGACCGGCTGACGCTGCACCAGGCGGTGACGATCGTCGCGCTCGAGCTGCTCCGCGGACGCGTGGCCGGCGACACTGAGCGCCGCTTGGCGGGAGACGTGCTGGCGGCGATCGTCGGCGGCGAGCTGTCCGGCGCCGAGCTCACTCGCCGCCTGGAGCCGTTCGGGCTCTCGGATCGGGTCGCGGCGCTCGTCGTCCAGCGCCCCAACAACGGCCGTGGATCGCCCGGGCCGGTCGAGGACGCGCTCGCGACCGCGCTACGAGAAGAGGCGGCTCCGGGGCTCGTCGCCTCGTCGGGTGCGCTCACCTGCGCGCTGGTCGCAGGACTCCCCGAGGAGGAGCTGTTCGGGCTGGCCGAGCGCGTAACTCGGCGCCTGTGCGACGGGCTAGGCCCGGGTCTGCGAGTCGGCGTCGGCCGCCCGGTCGCGGGCGGCGAAGCGAGACGGAGCTTCCATGAAGGCCGGTGCGCTATCGAAGCACTCGCGCTCGGCGTCAGTCGTGACGAAAACGGTGCCGGCGCTTCAAACGGAAAGGTGCGCTTGGCCACGTACAAGGACCTCGGTTCCTTCCAGCTGCTTTTGTCGCTGCAGGAGAATGAGGCGCTAAAACTGTTCTGCGACTCGATTCTCGGACCGATCGAATCGAGTGAGGGTCACTACGGAGGAGAGCTGATGCGGTCGCTTGAAGCGTTCATCGAAGAGAACGGCCAGTGGGAGCGCGCCGCGCGGCGTCTCTACTGCCACCGTCACACGTTGCGGTACCGGATCAAGCGCGTCGAGGAGCTGACGGGTCGAGACCTCGGTAGCGCTCGCGACCGAATCGAGTTCTGGCTGGCACTCCGGGGCCGGGAGCTGGTGGCATGAAGGTCGGGGTCCCATCGGAGGTCAAGACCGACGAATACCGCGTCGGGATGACGCCCGCGGGCGTCCGCGAGCTGGTCGACGCCGGCCACGAGGTGTTCATTCAGAGCGGAGCGGGCGAAGGTTCGTCGCTGGCAGACGAGGCCTACACCGCCCAAGGCGCGACGATCCTGCCCGACGCCGACGCAGTGTTCAGCGAGGCGACGATGATCGTGAAGGTCAAGGAGCCGCAGCCCGAGGAGGTAGGTCGCCTGCGCCCGCACCACGTTCTGTTCACCTACCTGCACCTGGCGGCAGAGGAGTCGCTGACCAGAGGCCTGATGGAATCCGGCGCGACCTGCATCGCATATGAGACGGTCGAGGACGCGCGCGGGCGGCTGCCGCTGCTGGCGCCGATGTCCGAGGTCGCGGGCAAGATCGCAACACAGGCGGGCGCGTTCATGCTCGAGAAGCCGCTCGGCGGCCGCGGCATCCTGCTGGGTGGAGTGCCCGGCGTCGCGGCGGCCAACGTGATGGTGATCGGCGGCGGCGTCGTGGGGATGAACGCGGCGTTCATCGCGGTCGGCATGGAAGCGACCGTGTTCGTCTATGACCGCAACCTCGACCGCCTGCGTGAGCTCGACATCGCGTTCGGCGGACGCGCCGACACCTGCTTTGCGTCGACGCTGTCGATCGAGGAGCGGCTGCCGGACGTCGACCTGGTAATCGGCGCGGTGCTCGTCCATGGGGCGCGCGCGCCGCACGTGATCACGCGCCAGCAGCTGGGCCTGATGAAGCGCCACGCGGTGCTGGTCGACGTCTCGATCGACCAGGGCGGGTGCTTTGAGACCTCGCACCCGACGACCCACTCCAATCCGACCTACGAGGTCGACGGGATAACGCACTACTGCGTCGCCAACATGCCCGGCGCGGTGCCGGTCACGTCGACCTATGCGCTGACCAACGCGACGATGCCGTACGTGCTGCATCTGGCGACGGCCGGCGTGATCGCGGCGACCGCGGACAACCCCGGGCTCAAGCTCGGCGTCAACGTCGTCGGCGGCGAGGTGACGTACGCGCCGGTGGCAGAGGCGGTCGGCGTGCCGTACACGCCCGTCGACGAGGCGCTCGCGGGCGTCCCGGCGTAGAAGCGAGGTCGAGCGGCTCGAAGGCGTGCCCCTGCTACCCTCTGCGACCGCATGCCGACGACTAGTCAATTGATCCGTAAAGGCCGCACCGCGCCGAAGAAGAAGCTCGCCACGCCGGGCCTCAAGACCGGCAAGGGGCGCAAGCAGAAGGTCGCAGCACCACAGCGCCGCGGCGTTTGCACGCGGGTCTTCACGACGACCCCCAAGAAGCCGAACTCCGCCCTGCGCAAGGTCGCGCGAGTGCGCCTCACCAACGGGATGGAGGTCAACGCCTACATCCCCGGGGAGGGCCACAACCTCCAGGAACACTCGGTCGTGCTCGTGCGTGGCGGCCGCGTCAAGGATCTGCCGGGATACCGCTACAAGGTGATCCGTGGCACGCTCGACGCCGCCGGCGTGAGCGACCGCAAGAAGGCCCGCTCGCAGTACGGCGTGAAGGCGAAGTAGATGCCGCGCCGCGCAGCAGCCCAGGTCCGCCCGGTCGAGGCGGATGCGGTCTATCGCAACCGTCTCGTCCAGCAGGTGATCAACAAGGTGATGCTGGACGGCAAGAAGTCGACCGCGGAAAAGATCGTCTACGACGCGCTCGCGATCCTCGAGGAGCGGACCGGCAAGAACGCGGTCGAGCAGCTCGAAGGCGGCATCAAGGCGCTGACCCCGGTGCTCGAGGTCCGTCCCCGCCGCGTCGGCGGCGCGACGTATCAGGTGCCGGTCGAGGTCCCCGCCCGTCGCGCGCGCACGCTCGCCGTTCGCTGGCTGGTCGGATTCGCCCGCGCCCGGCGTGAGAAGACGATGTCTCAGCGGCTCGCCAACGAGCTGCTCGATGCCCAGCAACAGCAGGGCAACGCCTTCAAGCGCAAGGACGACATCTACCGCATGGCCCAGGCCAACAAGGCCTTCGCGCACTATCGCTGGTGATCGCACCCGTCGGGCGCCAAGTGGCACCGACTCAAGACGCTTCAGCCGCCGCTGCCAGGCGGCGGCGGGCTCGCGCGGGTGGCGGTGCCACTGGACGAGCTCTCTGAGACGCTCGTGAGCGCGGCCGCAACGCCGCGGAAGCCGGCGCCGCTCGACGATGAGCTCGACTCGGTCATCTGCCCGTTGACACCGCGTCGCATCGCGCCGGGTGCTGGCTGCAGTACTGCGCCACGGCGCGCGCCGACGGCGGCGAGATCGTCTTCATCACCTGTCCTTGCGCTGAACGCCAGATGACCTTCAGCGCCACCGCGTCAAATCCGTTGGTCCGGCCGGCGCGGAGCGCGTACATGTTGCCCACCACCGAGGTTGTAGCCGAGCGTTCGCCCGCGTGCGCCGCCTGCCAGAACACGGTCACCATCGCGACGCCGTCGGGCACGATGCCATTGAACGTCCCGTTGTTGTCTGATGGCTCGACCCCCGCTGCGATCTGAGTCGCCGAAAACCCGCATTCCGACCCGCCTTCGTGACGCGAGACGGTGGCGGTGCAGATCATCTGGCTCGGCGGCAAAACGATCAGCTTGCGGTCGAACGAGATGAACGCCGACTGCAGTCGCAACGTGGACGCCCGCAACGACGCGGGACCCGCGACAGGTCCGCGTGCAGGGCGGCCACCTCGAGGGCGAAGCAGCGGGGCGACGGCTGGTACGCCGCAGGATCGCTGCGACCAGCGGCGATGTAGTACGAGACGCCGGCGGCGGCGAACGCGCGCCGGATCGAGCCCGCGTAGATGTAGGGCGCGGTGATGAACTCCTGCTTACCGGCTCGGTCCGCGGGACCCGCCGGCCGTCTCAACACACCGAGGAGCGACAACAGAGGCTGGCCCGGAGAGCCGTGGATGAAGGACGGCCTCGGCGGTGGGAAGCCGGGAACACACAAACGTCGGTGTGCGCGCCGGACCTGCTGGTTGGCCATGTTGATGTACGAGCCCTCGCGTCGCAGCGTTTGTCGCGGGGTCGAGCGCATGATCTCCTGCAGCGTGCTCTGGCGTCGGGGGTCTCCGTCGACGAACTGGGTCAGCAGGTCGTCGTCGTGAGTGGTCATCACCACCATCACCCCGTTTCTCGCAGCGAGCGATCAGAGTGTGACAACCAGCCTGCGACAGCGCCAACTGCGTCCGCCCACCGCGAAAGAGAAACGCGAGGGCTGCCTACCGCACGGGACCGGGGGCTGCGGCAGGACAACCCTCGCGTTCAATTAATGTAACGGTCTTGAAGTCGGTAAAGCAGCAACTTGTACAAAACGTCAGGAAGCGGACCGGAACCCCGTAAGAGGTTTCACATCTCGCAAGGCGGGAAGGCCTACCCCGAGGGCTTCGAGGTCGGACCGGTCGCTGGCCGGCGCGGGGGTCGCGGCCGCGGGTGGGCGGGCATGAGCAGGCCGGCGCCGGCGGTGATCAGCAGGACGATCGCGCCCAGCGTCTCGAGGTAAAGCCCTGTGCTGGGGTTCGAGCTGGCCGGCGTCAACGTCTGCGGGTTGCCGACGAAGCCGGTCGCCTGCGCATCCGGGAGGTCTCCGAGCAGCGCGATTCCGAGCGCGACCAGGCCCAGGACCCCGACCCCCACCAGCGCCGCGCGGCTTCGGGAGCGCACCGCGACGATCGTCAGCACCGCCGCCAGCACCGCCACCGGGATCAGCGCGTACGACTGATGCATGCCGGTGCCCTCGGTCTGGACCGGCGCCCCGTACGCGGTCGAATGGACCGTGAACAGAGGTGTGAACTCCGCCACCACAAGCAGCGTGGCGCCGATCAAGCCGCCGAGGAAGACGAGCCAGAGCACCACCGACGGCGCCCGTGAGCGCTCGCCGGAACGGCTCTCATCGGCCGCGGAATCGCCCTCTGAGCCCCGATGTCCTCTGCTATATTCGGTGTCCGCCTCGGGCCGGGTCGCGTTCATCCGTGCTCGTTCCTGGGCGCGGAGAATTCAGACGATGGAGACACCGACCTAATAGACAATTGCCCGTAGCCGACAGGTGCGTCGTGAACGGGCCCACTGGGCCCTTTTTTATGACCGCGACTGCCTCCAGCTCCGCCAGGCCGCATCAAACACTTAACACTCATGCCACGCACTTTCAGCCTCGAGAACATTCGCAACATCGGGATCATGGCTCACATCGACGCCGGTAAGACGACGACGACCGAGCGCATCCTTTATTACACAGGGCGGACCTACAAGATGGGGGAGGTCCACGAGGGCGCCGCGGTGATGGACTGGATGGAGCAAGAGCAGGAGCGCGGCATCACGATCACGTCGGCCGCGACCACAGCCGAGTGGAACGGCCACCGGATCAACATCATCGACACACCCGGCCACGTCGACTTCACGGTCGAGGTGGAGCGCTCGCTACGCGTGCTCGACGGCGCGATCGCGCTGTTTGACTCCGTCGCCGGCGTCGAGCCCCAGTCCGAGACCGTCTGGCGCCAGGCCGACAAGTACCACGTGCCGCGAATCGCCTACATCAACAAGATGGACCGGATCGGCGCCGACTTCCACCGCGGCGTGCAGACGATGATCGACCGCCTCGGCGCGCACCCGGTTCCGATCCAGCTTCCGATCGGCGCCGAGGGCGGCTTCCGCGGGATCGTCGACCTGGTCGAGAACGTCGCCGTCGTCTACAAGGACGAGCTCGGCAAAGACCAAGACGTGATCGAGATCCCGGCCGAGCTGGCCGAGGAGGCCGCCGCCGCCCGCGAGCACCTGCTCGAGGAGGTCTCGCACTACGACGATGAGTTGCTGGAGATGATCCTCGAGGAGCAGGAGATCCCCGCCGCGCGCCTCAAGCGGGCGATTCGCGCCGCGACGCTGGCGATCCAGATGACGCCCGTGCTGTGCGGCTCGAGCTTCAAGAACAAGGGCGTGCAGCCGCTGCTAGACGCGGTGATCGACTACCTGCCGAGCCCGCTGGACGTTCCTCCAGTCGAGGGCCGCGAACCCGTCAAGGGATCCGACGAAGGGGAGCCGGCGCACCGCGACGCGTCCGACGATGAGCCGTTCGCGGCGCTCGCTTTCAAGATCATGGCCGACCCGTACGTCGGCAAGCTGACCTACTTCCGCGTCTACTCGGGCAAGCTGACTGCCGGATCGCGCGTGCTGAACGTCAGCACCGGGCGGACTGAGCGGGTTGGCCGGATCCTGATGATGCACGCCAACGAGCGCGAGGAGCTGGCAGAGGTCTACGCAGGGGACATCGCCGCGGCGGTCGGGATCAAGCAGGTCGCCACCGGCGACACGCTCGCCGCGCCCGACCGGCCGATCCGGCTCGAGACGATCGTGTTCCCCGAGCCGGTGATCAAGGTCGCGATCGAGCCCAAGACGAAGGCCGACCAGGAGAAGATGTCAGTCGCCCTCGGGCGCCTGGCCGAGGAGGATCCGACCTTCCAGGTGCAGACCAACGAGGAGACCGGACAGACGGAGATCTCCGGCATGGGCGAGCTGCACCTCGAGGTGCTGGTCGACCGGATGCTGCGCGAGTTCAAGGTCGACGCCAACGTCGGCCGCCCGCAGGTCTCCTATCGCGAGACGATCCGCGGCACCGCCGAGCACGTCGAGGGGCGCTTCGTCCGCCAGACCGGCGGTTCGGGTCAGTACGGGATCGTCTACATCGACGTCGAGCCCGCGCCCGGCGAGGGCTTTGACTTCATCAACAAGATCAAGGGTGGTTCCGTCCCGACCGAGTTCATCCCCGCTGTCGAGAAGGGGGTCGAGGGCGCGATGGACAACGGCCCGCGGATGGGCTATCCGCTGGTCGACGTCCGCGTGACGCTGACCGATGGCAAGTACCACGACACTGACTCGTCGGAGATCGCCTTCCGGGTCGCCGGTTCGCTGGCGCTCAAGGCGGCCGTCCAGCGCGCCAAGCCGGTGTTGCTCGAGCCCGTGTTCGCGGTCGAGGTCGTGACGCCTGAGGAGTTCATGGGCGACGTGATCGGCGACCTGAACCGTCGGCGTGGGCAGGTCAACGGGATGGAGCAGCGCGGTAACGCGCAGGTAGTGTCGGGTCACGTGCCGCTGGCGGAGATGTTCGGCTACGCGACTGACCTTCGCTCAACGACGCAGGGTCGGGCCACGTACACGATGCAGTTCGACCGTTACGACGAGGTCCCGCCGAACATCGCCGAGAAGCTCGGCGGCGGGGAGCAGCAAGCCGCCTAGCAGCCTCGGTCGCGACCGCCAGGTCGCGGCCGCGGACGGAAACTTATATCCTGAATAGGTTCGTCCTGAGACGAACAAAATCGAGTACAGAGAAGGAGCGACACCAAAGTGGCGAAGGCCAAGTTCGAGCGCGATAAGCCCCATGTCAACGTCGGCACCATCGGTCACATCGACCATGGCAAGACGACACTGACCGCGGCCATCACCAAGGTGCTCCACGACAAGTTTGGCGACGGCACTGAGGTGCGGTCGTTCGACTCGATCGACAACGCTCCCGAGGAGAAGGCGCGCGGGATCACGATCGCCACTTCGCACGTCGAGTACGAGACCGCCAACCGGCACTACGCACACGTGGACTGCCCGGGACACGCGGACTACGTCAAGAACATGATCACGGGCGCCGCCCAGATGGACGGGGCGATCCTGGTCGTCTCGGCCGCCGACGGAGCGATGCCGCAGACCCGTGAGCACATCCTGCTCGCGCGTCAGGTCGGCGTGCCCTACATCATCGTGTTCCTCAACAAGGCGGACATGGTCGACGACCCTGAGCTCCTGGAGCTCGTCGAGGTCGAGATCCGCGACCTGCTGTCCGAGTACGAGTTCCCCGGCGACGACATCCCGTTCGTGATCGGCTCGGCGCTCAAGGCGCTCGAGGGCGACGAGGAGCACGAGGGCAAGATCCTCGAGCTCGCCGACGCACTAGACACCTACATCCCGGAGCCCGTTCGTGACCTGGACAAGCCGTTCCTGATGCCGGTCGAGGACGTGTTCTCGATCACCGGCCGCGGCACCGTGGCGACGGGCCGGATCGAGCAGGGAATCATCAAGACCGGCGAGACGGTCGAGATCGTTGGTATCAAGGCCACCACTTCGACGGTCGTCACCGGGGTCGAGATGTTCAAGAAGATCCTCGACGAGGGGCGCGCCGGCGACAACGTCGGTTGCCTGCTGCGCGGCACCAAGCGCGAGGAGATCGAGCGCGGTCAGGTGCTCTGCAAGCCCGGCTCGATCACGCCGCATACCAAGTTCAAGGCCGAGGTCTATGTCCTCAAGAAGGAGGAGGGCGGCCGTCACACGCCGTTCTTCACCGGCTATCGGCCGCAATTCTACTTCCGCACGACTGACGTCACCGGAGTGGCCAACCTGCCAGAGGGCACGGAGATGGTCATGCCCGGCGACAACGTCCAGATGGAGATCGAGCTGATCCAGCCGATCGCCATGGACCAGGGTCTGCGGTTCGCGATCCGCGAGGGCGGCCGCACGGTCGGCTCCGGGGTCGTCACCGAAGTCATTCAGTAGTGCGGGCGGCGGGCCCTGATCGGCCCGCCGTCTGATTTCAAGCAGATACGACATGTGGGGCGGGTCCCGAACCCGGGAACCGCCCCGTTTCACTGAGAAAAGCTAGAAACGACAAGTGGCCACAATCGCGCAAAACAAAATCCGCATTCGCCTGAAGTCCTACGACCACACGGCGATCGAGACAGCGGCGAAGGAGATCGTCGAGACCGCGACGCGTACTGGCGCGACCGTCTCGGGCCCCGTACCCCTGCCCACGGAGAAGAACGTCTACTGCGTGATCCGCTCGCCGTTCAAGGACAAGGACTCGCGTGAGCACTTCGAGATCCGGACCCACAAACGACTGATCGACATCCACCAGCCGACCCCGAAGACGGTTGACTCGCTCCAGCGCCTCGACCACCTCCCGGCTGGAGTGGATATCGAGATTCGCCTCGCGTCCTGACGATGACCGCGATTCTCGCCAGGAAGCTCGGCATGACCCAGCGCTTTCTCGATGACGGCCGCGTCGAGCGGGTGACCGTGCTCGAAGCCGGCCCCTGTCCGGTGACGGCGATTCGCACGACTGAGCGCGACGGCTACGAGGCCGTTCAACTCGCGTTCGGAGCGTGCAAGGAGAAGGCGATCACGAAGCCCGAACTCGGCCACCTCAAGAAGGCCGACACGTCCGCCCACCGGCACCTGGTGGAGTTCCGCGACGACGTCGGCGAGCTGCTCGTCGGCGAGACGGTGACCGTCGAGGCGTTCGAGGTCGGCCAGCGCGTCAAGGTTTCCGGCAAGTCGAAGGGCAAGGGCTTTCAGGGCACGATCAAGCGCCACAACTTCTCCAGCGGGCCCAAGTCCCACGGCTCGCACAACGTCCGCGCGCCGGGCTCGATCGGCGCCTCGGCGACTCCATCTCGCGTGTTCAAAGGGATCCGCGGCCCGGGCAGGATGGGCGGCGGCCGCGTCACCCAGCGCGGCCTGACTGTTGTCGAGGTCCTGCCTGCCAAGAACCTGCTGCTGCTGCGCGGGGCTGTTCCCGGCCCGACCGGCGGCACTGTCGAGGTGCGATCCGATGCCTAGGACAGCTCCCAAGCTCGGTGGTGGCTCGACGAAGCTCGACGCGGTCGCGTTCGAGGCCCGCTTCAACATGCCGCTCGTGCACGAGGCCGTCCGCGCGGAGCTCAACGCCCGTCGGCAGGGCACCGCGTCGGCCAAGACGCGCGGCGAGGTTTCCGGCGGCGGGGCGAAGCCTTGGCGCCAGAAGGGAACCGGCCGCGCTCGCGCAGGCTCGTCGCGGTCGCCAATCTGGACCGGCGGCGGTGCCGCCTTTGGGCCGACGCCGCGCCATTACACGGTCAAGGTCAACCGCAAGGCGCGCCGCGCCGCGCTGCGTAGCGCGCTCTCGGTCCATGCCGAGCGCGAGTCGCTGGCGGTCTTCGACGCAGCCGTGTTCACTGAGCCGGCCACCAGCCACGCCGCTGACCTGCTGCTCGACTGGGAGGCGCCGGGCCCGACGCTGGTGCTTTTGTCCGAGGACGAGGCGGCAGCCGGCAAGTCGTTCAGGAATCTCGCCCGCGTAGCGGTCATGCCGGTCGCCGACGCGGGTGTCGCCGACGTGATCGGCGCCGCGTCGCTGCTCGTGTCGGAGTCCGCGCTGCCCGAGCTCGTCGCGCGTGCCAGCGGTTCCGGCGCCGAGGAGGCCGCCTGATGGACGCCAGTCAGGTGATCATCCGACCGGTCGTGTCCGAGAAGAGCTTCGTGCTCGCCGAAGCCGGCAAGTACACCTTCCGCGTCCACGAGAAGGCCCACAAGACGCAGATCCGGCAGGCGATCGAGCAGCTGTTCGACGTCAAGGTCGTCGAGGTGCGGACCGTGTCGGTCAAGAGCAAGCCCAAGCGCCGCGGCCAGACCTGGGGTCGCACGCGCGCGTGGAAGAAGGCGATCGTTGAGCTCCGCCCGGGCGACACGATCCCGATCTTCCAGAGCTTCGAGGGGGCAGAGTGAGCGCCCTGCGCGAACGGTTAAGAAGCTGGATGACTCCCGCGCCGCGCGATCAGGCGAGGCAGGACGCCGAGCGCGCGGCAGGCGGGAGCGGAGGCCGAACCACATCATCGAGGCGCGGGGCTGGATGCCCCGCGGAGGACTAATGCCGATCCGCAAGCCGAAGCCGACCTCGCCGGGCCGGCGCTTCGTGACGTATCCCGACTTCGCCGAGATCACGCGCTCGGAGCCCGAGAAGTCCCTGACCGAGGGGCTCAAGAAGTCCGGCGGTCGTAACTCGAACGGGCGCAAGACCTCGCGTCACCGCGGCGGCGGCGCGAAGCGCCTGTACCGCAAGGTCGATTTCAAGCGCCGCAAGGACGGGATCCCGGCCAAGGTCGCGCAGATCGAGTACGACCCCAACCGGTCGGCCTACATCGCGCTACTGCACTACGCCGACGGCGAGAAGAGCTACATCCTGGCGCCGCAGCGGCTGCGCGTCGGCGCGACCGTCCAGTCGGGCGACGGCGCCGAGATCCGCGTCGGCAACTGCCTGCCGCTGGCCAAGCTGCCGCCCGGCACGGTGGTCCACAACGTCGAGCTCACCCCTGGCCGTGGCGGCCAGATGGCGCGCTCGGCCGGCGCCGGCGTACAGCTGCTGGCCAAGGACGGCGACTACGCGACGCTGCGCCTGCCGTCGGGCGAGATGCGGATGGTCCGCGCCGAGTGCCGCGCGACCGTCGGCACGATCGGCAACTCCGACCACCAGAACGTCAAGATCGGCAAGGCCGGTCGCAAGCGCCACATGGGCGTGCGGCCGCAGACGCGCGGCACAGCGATGAATCCGGTCGATCACCCGCACGGCGGTGGCGAGGGCTCGACCACGCCGGGCCGCCATCCCGTGACCCCCTGGGGCGTGCCGACCCTGGGCTACCGCACCCGCAAGAAGGGCAAGAAATCCGACCAGTACATCGTGCGTGGCCGGAGAAGGGGTAAGAAGCGATGAGTCGTTCGAGTAAGAAGGGGCCGTTCGTCGAGGAGCGGCTGATGGCGCGCATCGAGGCGATGAACTCGTCCGGCGAGAAGCGCATGGTCAGGACCTGGTCGCGGACCTCGACGATCTTCCCCGAGATGGTGGGTCACACGATCGCCGTCCACGACGGCCGCAAGCACGTGCCGGTGTTCATCTCGGAGTCGATGGTTGGGCATAAGTTGGGGGAGTTCGCGCCCACACGTCTGTATCGAGGACACGCAGGGACCGGTAAGAGGCGATGAATCCGGAATCTGAGACTCCTGACGAGCAGCCGCTCGAGGACCACACCGCCGAGGATGCATCCGGCGCCGAAGCTGCTCGGTCGGCTGCGGCTGCCGATGCGCCGGCGGAGGCTGATGACGACCGAGCAGCTTCGGACGCGGATGCGACCTCGACGGCTGCCGAGGCGGATGCGGACGACGCAACCGAGCCCGACGGCGACGACACAGACGAGCCGGGCGATGATGAAGAGCCAGAGTCCGAGGCTGAGGCTGAGGACGAGGAGGCCGAGGTCGCGGAGAAGCCGAAGCGTCGCCGGACGCGCCGGGCGGCCGCCGAGCCGGAGGCGGAGGAACCCGCCAAGCCGTCGAAGCCCGCGCCGTCACGACGGCGGTCGCGGCGCGATCCTGAGTTGCCGCCGCCGGTCGTTCGAGCACAGGCAAAGTACGTCCGCTCGTCCGCACGCAAGGCGCGGCTCGTCTGCGACCACATCCGCGGCAAATCAGTTGACGAAGCGCGAGCTATCCTCGCTCTCACGCCGCGTGGGACGTCGCGCGACTGGAGCAAGCTGCTCGAGTCCGCGGTCGCGAACGCCGAGCACAATCACGAGCTCGTTGGCGAGGACCTGTACATCAAGGCGGTACACGCCGATGAGGGTCCGACCATCAAGCGCTTTCGACCGCGCGCGCGTGGGCGCGCGACCCCGATTCGCAAGCGCACAAGCCATCTGACGATCTTGCTCACGCCAAAGGACTAGCTGCAAAACAATGGGTCAAAAAGTTCATCCCGAGTCGATCCGCGTGGGCTACATCCACGACTGGAAGTCGAACTGGTTCAACGAGCGCAACTTCGCCGACTTCCTGGACGAGGACACCAAGATTCGCGAGCACATCGTGAACCGGCTCTCGCACGCCGGCCTGTCGGACATCACGATCCGCAAGAACGCGACCGAGGTCGAGGTCAACATCCACACGGCGCGCCCCGGCATCGTGATCGGCAAGTCCGGTTCCGAGGTCGACCAGCTGCGCCGCGACCTGCACAGGATCACCAACAAGCAGGTAAAGGTCAACATCCTCGAGATCAAGCGCCCCGAGCTCGACGCGCGGCTTGTCGCGCAGTCGATCGCTGAGCAGCTCCAGAACCGGGTCGCGTTCCGCCGTGCGATGAAGCGGGCGCTTACGAGCGCGATGCGCTCCGGCGCAAAGGGCGTCAAGGTCCAGGTTTCGGGCCGGCTCGGAGGCGCCGAGATGGCGCGCACCGAGGGCTACTCCGACGGTCGCGTCCCGCTCCATACGCTGCGCGCCGACATCGACTACGGCTTCCACGAGGCCCGCACGACGTTCGGCCGGATCGGCGTCAAGTGCTGGATCAACAAGGGCGAGATCATGCCCGAGGGCTACACCGGCGCCGACCTGACGATCATGGATGAGCCGTCGCCCCAGGCACCCGAGCGCGGAGGACGCGACGGGCGTGGTGGCCGCGGCGGCGGTCCCGGTGGCCGCGGCGGTCAGGGTGGTCGCGGTGGCGGTCCCGGTGGTCAGGGTGGCCGCGGTGGCGGTCCCGGTGGTCAGGGTGGCCGCGGTGGCGGTCCCGGTGGTCGCGGTGGCCAGGGTGGCCGCGGTGGCGGCCCGGGTGGTCGCGGTGGTCAGGGTGGCCGCGGTGGCGGCGGTGGCGGCGGCCGAGGCCCCGGCGGTGGCGGTCGTGGTCCCCGTGGCGGCGGTGGTGGCAACGCCGGCGGTGGTGGCAGCGCCGGTGGTGGTGGCAGCGCCGGTGGTGGTGGCGGAGACGGCGGTGGCAGCTGATGCTCGCGCCCAAGCGCGTCAAGCACCGCAAGCAGCACCGTGGCCGTCGCGCGGGTCTATCGCGTGGGCAGGTCAAGGTGCAGTTCGGCGAGTACGGGCTCAAGGCGCTCGATGCCGGCTGGCTGACCAACCGTCAGATCGAGGCTGCCCGAATCGCGATGACGCGCAAGATCAAGCGCGGCGGCAAGGTCTGGATCAACGTCTATCCGGACAAGCCGTTCACGCAGAAGCCGGCCGAGACCCGGATGGGCTCCGGCAAGGGCTCGCCCGAGGGGTGGGTCGCGGTCGTCAAGCCCGGACGCGTGATGTTCGAGCTCGCCGGCGTGCCCGAGGACCTCGCGCGCGAGGCGATGCGGCTCGCCGGCCACAAGCTTCCCGTTCGCACCAAGTTCGTGATGCGAGAGGACGCCTGACATGCGCACCTCGGAGCTGCGGGACATGACCGACGGCGAGCTCGCGGAGCACGTCGCGACCGCGCGGCGCGATCTGTTCGGGCTGCGCTTCCAGCATGCCACCGGCGAGCTCGACAACACCGCGGGACTACAGCGCGCCAAGCGCGAGATTGCGCGGGCACTGACCGTGCAGCGCGAGCGTGAAATCGACTCCTACACCTCACAGGAAAATGGCTGACGAAGAGACGACCGATAACGACGTCGAAGAGACGACCGAGGACGCACCCGCGCCTGAAGCTGAGGTGACGGAGGCAGTTGCGCCGGCTGACGCCGTGCACGACACCGCCGCCCCCGCCGCTGCCGAACCAGTTGCGGTCTTGCCGCCGAAGGAACGCAGGCAGCGCGCCCGTGCCGCCAAGGCCGCGAAGGTGCCGGCGCGCCCGTCGCGCAGCCCCGAGGAGCGACAGGCCGAGCGCGTCGTTGAGCGACGCAAGAAGGCCGAGATCCGGCGTTCCGGTCGCGTGCGGGCGAAGGCCAAGGCGAGTCACGAAGGTGCCGCGACGACGCCGCCGCGTGAGCACGTCCCGGGGGTCCAGAAGGTCCGCCAGGGGGTCGTCGTATCCGACAAGGCCGACAAGACGATCACGGTCCGGATCGACACCGCCCGGCGCCACCGGCGTTACGCGAAGATCGTCCGTACCTCGCGTACGCTGCACGCGCACGACGAGCGCAACGACGCCAACATCGGCGACACCGTGATCGTCCGCGAAGCGCGCCCGCTGTCGCGCACCAAGCGCTGGCGGCTCGTGCGGGTAGCGGAGCGCGCGAAGTGATCCAGAACGAGACCAGGCTGCGCGTCGCCGACAACACCGGCGCGCGCGAGATCCTCGTGATCCGCGTCCGTGGTGGCTCACGCCGGCGCTATGCCGGCGTCGGCGACACGATCACCGCGACCGTCAAGACCGCGAGCCCGCAGGGCTCGGTCAAGAAGGGCGAGGTCGTGACGGCGGTCGTCGTGCGCACCAAAAAGTCCTACGGCCGCGAGGACGGCACCTACATCGGCTTCGACGAGAACGCCGCGGTGCTGATCGACGCCCAGAACAACCCGCGCGGCACGCGCATCTTCGGCCCGGTCGCGCGCGAGTTGCGCGATCGCAACTTCATGAAGATCGTCTCGCTCGCTCCGGAGGTGCTGTAAGTGTCGGCACGCATCAAGACCGACGATCAGGTGGTCGTGATCAGCGGCAAGGACCGAGGCAAGCGCGGCAAGGTGCTGCGGGTCGAGCCCAAGCGCGACCGCCTGTACGTGGAGGGGCTGAACATCATCAAGCGCCACCAGCGCCCGACCCAGAGCACGCGCGCGCAGCAGACCGGCGGAGTGATCGAGAAAGAGGGTCCGATCCACATCTCCAACGTGATGCTGATCGACCCCAAGGACAATAAGCCGACCCGGATCGGGATTGAGATCGAAGATGGCAAGCGCTTCCGTGTCTCGAAGCGCGGCGGCACGAGACTGGATTAGGAACACGATGGCAACCGCACGACTCAAGACCCGCTATGTGGACGAGATCCGGCCGGCGCTGATGCAGCGCTTCGGCTACTCGAGCCTCATGCAGGCGCCCCGAATCGACAAGGTGACCGTCAACATGGGCTGCGGCGACGCCAAGCAGGACTCGAAGGTCCTCGACGCCGCCTCCGACCAGCTGGCGACGATCACCGGCCAGCGTCCGAGCATCCGCCGCGCGCGCAAATCGATCGCCCAGTTCAAAGTCCGCGAGGGGATGCCCGTCGGTGTCGCGGTGACGCTCCGCGGCGAGCGCTCGTACGAGTTCCTGGACCGCCTGATGTCGATCGCGATCCCGCGGATCCGCGACTTCCGCGGCTTGAGCCCGCGCTCGTTCGACGGGCGTGGCAACTACTCGCTGGGCGTGCGCGAGCAGATCATCTTCCCCGAGGTCGACTACGACGAGATTGATCAGGTCCGTGGCCTCGACATCACGATCACCACGACGGCCGCCAGCGACGAGGAGTCGTTCGCGCTGCTCGAGGCGCTCGGGATGCCATTTTCAAAGGAGGGCCGCCCGCAGGCGGCCACCGGCAACCAGAATTAGAAGGAGCACATGGCAAAGGTTTCCCAGCGAGTCCGCCAGCGGCGGACGCCGAAGTACAAGACAAGGGGCTACACGCGTTGCCGCCGCTGCGGCCGCGCGCGCGCCGTGTATCGCAAGTTCGGTGTTTGCCGGATCTGCCTGCGCGAGCTTGCCCACAACGGCTACGTGCCCGGAATGACGAAGTCGAGCTGGTGACGCAATGTCGATGACCGATCCAGTCGCCGATTTCCTGACCCGCTTGCGGAACGCCGCCAAGGCGCAGCATCACGACGTCAAGATCCCATCGTCGAAGCTCAAGCGCGAGCTGGCGCGGATTCTCAAGGAGCAGGGCTACATCGAGGCCTACCACGTGGACCCGCCCGCTCCGGGCCAGGTCGGCGAACAGCTCACGGTCACGCTCAAGTACACGGCCGACCGTAAACCGATCATCACCGGCATGCGGCGGGTCTCGCGCCCGGGCCAGCGGACGTACGTCGACCACAGCCACATCCCCCGTATCCAGGGCGGAATGGGCACCGCGATCATCTCGACTTCGAAAGGCGTCATGACCGGCCACGAGGCGCGCCAGCAGGGCGTCGGTGGCGAGGTCGTGGCACAGGTCTGGTAGTCCTAGGCGGAACGATGTCCCGAATCGGAAGACAGCCCATCCCCGTGCCAGCAGGCGTGACGATCGCGATCGATACCGACCGCGTGACCGTCAACGGCCCCAAGGGCGAGCTCTCGGAACGGATCCCGCGCGACATCCAGGTCGAGCACGTCGGCGATGAGGTGCTGGTCAAGCGCCCGACCGATCGCGGCGAGCATCGCGCACTGCACGGCCTCACCCGGACGCTGGTCGCGAACATGGTCCAGGGGGTGACCGACGGCTTCGAGAAACGGCTCGAGATCCAGGGCGTCGGCTACCGCGCACAGCTGCGCGGCCGCGACCTCGAGCTCGCGCTCGGCTACTCGCACCCGGTGCCGGTCAAGGCGCCCGACGGGATTGAGTTCGAGGTCCCGCAGCCGACCCGGATCGTCGTTCGCGGCGCCTCCAAGCAACAGGTCGGCGAGATCGCCGCCTACATCCGCAAGCAGCGCAAGCCCGAGCCGTACAAGGGCAAGGGCATTCGCTACGAGGGCGAGTACGTCGCGAGAAAGGTCGGTAAGCGGGCATGACGGTTTTAACCCAGCCGCAGCGTCGTCTCAAGCGTCGGCGCCGGGTACGCGCAAAGATCTACGGGACCGCGGAGCGCCCACGGATCTCGGTGTTCCGTTCCAACCGCGGCATCTTCGCCCAGCTTGTCGACGACGATCGCGGCCACACGCTGGCCGCCGTGAACTGGACGGAGGCCGAGCTGCGCGACCTGACGGGCGCTGACCAGGCCCGCAAGGCCGGCGCAGTGCTCGCTGAGCGCGCCAAGGCGGCGGGCATCGAGTCGGTGGTCTTCGACCGCGGCGGCTACCAGTACCACGGGCGCGTGAAGGCGTTCGCCGACGGCGCCCGCGAAGCCGGGCTCAACTTCTAACCCCGCTACCCTCAGGTTTCCATGGCTCGAGATCGCACAGTGTCAGCTGCCGGACTGGACCTCCAGGAACGCGTGGTCGAGATCAACCGCGTCGCCAAGGTCGTCAAGGGCGGGCGGCGGTTCTCGTTCACCGCGCTGGTCGTCGTCGGCGACGAGCGCGACGTGGTCGGGATCGGCTACGGGAAGGCGAACGAGGTCCCGGTCGCGATCCAGAAGGGTGTCGAGCGCGCCAAGAAGAACCTCTACCGGGTGCCCAAGCACGGCTCGACGATCACCCATCAGACGACCGGGGTTTTCGGCGCTGGGCGCGTGTTCCTGAAGCCGGCCGCCCCCGGTACGGGCGTGATCGCCGGCGGCGGCGTGCGGGCGGTGCTCGAGCTCGCGGGCATCCACGACATCTTGAGCAAGAGCCTCGGGTCCCAGAACCCGATCAACCTCGTCAAGGCGACGATGGCGGGACTCGAATCGCTGCGGACCCCCGACGAGGTCGCCGAGCTGCGCGGCCTGTCCGTCAACCAGGTCCTGGGGCTGACCACCGAGCAGCAGGACGGCGCCCCCGCAGACGACGTGGTCGCCGCTGGGGGCGCGTCGTGAGCGAGCTGAAGGTCACGCAGCGCAAGTCGCGCAACGGCTGCGACAAACGCCAGATCGCGACGCTGCGGTCGCTCGGTCTGCGTCGCATCGGACAGACGGTCGAGGTGTCTGATTCGCCTCAGGTCCGCGGCATGCTGCACAAGGTCCGCCACCTGGTCGAAGTGCACGAATCGTGAGCACGTCCGAAGAGCAGCAGGCTGAACGGATCGGGCTCCACAACCTGAGCCCGGCGCCCGGGTCCCGACGCCCGCGCAAGCGCGTCGGCCGCGGTGAGGGGTCGGGCACCGGCAAGACCGCCGGTCGCGGGCAGAAGGGCTACGGCTCGCGCAGCGGCGCCAAGAAGCGCGCCCGCTTCGAGGGTGGCCAGATGCCGATCCACATGCGGATGCGCAAGCTGCGCGGCCCGCACATGAAGAAGTCGATGCCGTTCGAGCCCTTCCGGACACACACGCAGCCGGTCAACCTGGCCGAGCTCGAGGCGCGCTTTACGGCCGGTGAGGAGGTCACGCTCGAGGGACTGCACTCCCACGGGCTGGCGACGCGCAAGAATATCCCCGTGAAGATCCTCGCTAGGGGCCAGGTATCGAAGGCGCTGACGGTCCACGCGCACGGCTTCAGTCGCGCCGCCCGCGAGCAGATCGAGGCAGCCGGCGGCACGTGCCAGCTGATCGAGGACTGAGGGCGGCGCCGTGATCGCGACGATCCTTGGAGCGTTCAGGGTCGCCGAGATCCGCAAGAAGGTCCTGTTCACGGCGGCGATCCTGGCGCTGTACAGGCTCGGTACCCACATTCCGGCGCCAGGGATCAGCTCGCAGGCCGCATCTCAGATCCAGAAGAGCCTCGGCGGCAGCGGCATCTTCGGCCTGCTGAACCTGTTCAGCGGCGGCGGGCTGGGCAGGATCGCGATCTTCGCGCTCGGGATCATGCCCTACATCACCGCGTCGATCATCCTGCAGCTGTTGCAGGTTGTGGTTCCGTCGCTCGAGAAGCTGTCCAAGGAGGGTGAGGTCGGGCAGACGCGGATCACCCAGTACACGCGCTATCTGACGGTCGGACTCGCGTTTGCGCAGTCGATCGGTTACGTGTTCCTGTTCCGGAGCTTCGAGAAGCAGGCCGGGACGACGCTGATCTCCGACTTCACGCTCTTCAAGGTCTTTCTGATTGTCCTGTCGCTGACCGCCGGCACGATCCTGCTGATGTGGATGGGCGAGCTGATCACCCAGCGCGGGATTGGCAACGGCATCTCGCTGCTGATCTTCGCCAGCATCGTCTCGCGGATCCCGAGCGGGGTGCAGGCTTGGTGGAACAACCCCGACCAGGTGTTCCGAGTGATCATGCCGTTCATCGTGCTCGGTGTGGTGGCGGCGGTCGTGTTCGTCCAGGAGGGACAGCGCCGGATCCCGATTCAGTACGCAAAGCGCGTGATCGGACGTCGGATGACCCAGGGCGGCCAGACGTACCTGCCGCTGCGGATCAACATGGCCGGCGTGATCCCGGTGATCTTCGCCGCCAGCGTGATGGCGATCCCGCCGACGATCGGCCAGCTGGTGGGTCAGAACCGCAAGGGCTTCGCCACCAACGTGGCGACGTTCTTCAGCCCTCAGGGGTGGCACTACGTGCTCGGCGAGAGCATCCTGATCATCTTGTTCACCTACTTCTATACGGCGGTCACGTTCAACCCCGTCGACCAGGCCGACAACCTCAAGAAGTACGGTGGCTTCGTCCCGGGGGTGAGGCCAGGCAGACCGACGGCCGAGTTCCTCGATCGGATCCTGGCCCGCTTGACGTTCCCGGGGGCGCTGTTCCTGGCCGCGATCGCGGCGCTGCCGACGGTCCTGATCAACCAGACCAGCGCCAACTTCTTCTTCGGTGGAACCTCGATCCTGATCGTGATCGGCGTCGCGCTGGACACGATGAAGCAGCTCGAAGCGCAGCTGATGATGCGCAACTATGAGGGCTTCTTAAAGTAGCCCGGGGTCGGGCCGTCCGTGGAACGTTCAGCACCGCATAGGTGCACTGCGTTCCAAGACCCGTCGGCGCTCAGCCCACGCGGTAGCGGATGTGGGTGACCGCAGGGGACGCGCGAACCTCGACCGGTTCGAGCGTCGGATCGCCGATGTTCGCGACCGTCGCTCGCACGACATCGGAGTCCGGCGTGCGCGCGCCGCCGTCTCGGCCAACCACCTGATTCCACGCGTCGGTCGCGAACAGCCACTGGTGCAGTCGCATGCCATCGACGCCGATCGGATGTCGAGATTCTGGTCGGGTCCGGCGACGAAACGATGCAGTGAGATCGATATGTGTGACCTAAGCTTGGACATGCGGGCTAACACGGAGCGGCCCTCGTAATCATCGCTGACTCGTCTGTTGTGACCGGATACAGTGATGCGGGTGGCTGAGCTAAACCTGATCCTTTTCGGGCCTCCTGGCGCGGGCAAAGGGACGCAGGCTGACCGTCTGCGCGATGACTTCCAACTGCCGTTCATCTCGACCGGGGACATGCTGCGCGGGAACGTCAAGGATGAGACTGAGCTGGGCCGGCAGGCGAAGGAGTTCATGGATGCCGGCGAGCTGGTTCCCGACGAGTTGATCGTCGCGATGGCCGCTGACCGCCTGCAGCAGGAGGACGCCGAGGACGGGTTCATCCTCGACGGCTTCCCGCGCACGCTTGAGCAGGCCGACGCCCTCGAGCAGCAGCTGGCGGAGCTGGGGCGGCGAGTGACCGCGGCGTTGCTGATCGACGTGCCCGACGAGGAGGTCATCCACCGTCTTTCGGGGCGCCGTATGTGCGTAAAGTCCGGCCACAACTACCACGTCGAGTTCGACCCGCCGAAGCGCGAAGGGGTGTGCGACCAGGACGGCTCGCGCCTGATCCAACGTGACGACGACAAGCCCGACGTGATCGAGAACCGTCTGCGCGTCTACCACGCGCAGACTGAGCCGCTCGTCGAGTTCTACGACCGCCAGGGCGTGATGCGGCGGATCGACGGCACGCGCCCCCCGACCGAGGTCCATGACCACATCCGCGCGGTGATCGCGACCCTGCGGCTGGAAGAGAACGTCTGATGATCATCAAGAAGACCCCTGAGCAGATCGACCAGATGGCCGCGGCCGGCGCGATCCTGGTCCGGACGATGAACCTGATCGCGGGCAAGATCCGGCCCGGGGTGACGACCAAGGAGCTCGACGAGGCGGCTGAGCGGTTCATCCGCTCGCAGGACGCCGAACCCGCATTCAAAGGCTACCGCGGCTTCCCCGGCTCGATCTGCACGTCTCCCAACTCGATGATCGTGCACGGGATCCCGGGCCCTTACAAGCTCGAGCGCGGGGACATCCTGTCGGTCGACATCGGCGTCGTGTTCGACGGCTGGGTGGCCGACGCGGCGCGCACGTTCCCGGTCGGGCCGATCTCACCAATTGCGCAGAAGCTGCTGAAGACGACCGAGGAGTCGCTGTTCGCCGCGGTTCCCCAATGTCGGGCCGGCAACCGGCTCGGTGACGTTTCACACGCGGTCCAGGCGACGGTCGAGGCGGCGGGACTTTCGGTGGTGCGGTCGCTCGTCGGTCACGGGATCGGCCGCGAAATGCACGAGGAGCCCCAGATCCCGAACTACGGCCAGCCCGGCACCGGCGTCGCGCTCGAAGAGGGGATGGTGCTGGCGGTCGAGCCGATGGTGACGGCCGGTCGTCACGGAGTGCGGGTGGCCGACGACCACTGGTCTATCTTCTCCCAGGACGGATCGCTCGCGGCACACTTCGAGTTCACGATCGCGATTACGGCCGACGCCCCCCGTATTCTGACGCCCTGGCATGAAGCCACCGGCGGCCGGGCGGCCGCCTAATTGCCCCTGCTAACATCCCCCGCTGCGCCCGCAGCGCGGTCATTTTGTGCTGCGTGTGCTCCTCGCCGAGGTAGCGGCGACCGTACCGGTCGCCAGAGCCGCGCCGAGATACCACTGAGATTTGTTTCCCGATACGAGAGCGAAGCGAGCGTGAAAGTACGACCGTCGGTCAAGCCGATGTGCGAGAAGTGCAAGATCATCCGGCGAAACGGCCGGGTCCTCGTGATCTGCTCGAATCCGCGTCACAAGCAGCGGCAGGGCTGAGCTAATGGCTCGGATCTCTGGGGTCAACATCCCCCTCAACAAGCGGGTCGAGATCGGCCTCACATACATCTACGGGATCGGCCGCTCGACTTCGAACAAGCTGCTGGCCCAAACCGGGGTCGAGCCCGACCGCAAGGTCCGTGACCTGACCGAGGACGAGGTCGTCCAGCTGCGCGAGCTGATCGATTCGGACCTGACGGTCGAGGGTGACCTGCGCCGCGAGCGCTCGCAGTCGATCAAGCGTCTGCAGGAGATCGGCTCCTACCGCGGCCTGCGCCACCGGCGTGGCCTCCCGGTCCGCGGTCAGAACACGAAGACCAACGCGCGGACGCGGAAGGGTCCCAAGCGGATGCAGGTCGCGGGCAAGAAGAAGGCGACGAAGAAGTAATGCCTGCTCCACGTCGACCACAGCGCGGCCGTCGCCGCGTGCGCAAGAACATCCCGATCGGGCAGGCGCACATCAAAACTTCGTTCAACAACACGATCGTCTCGCTGACCGACCGCGAGGGCAACGTGATCGCCTGGGAGTCGGCCGGCGGCGCCGGCTTCAAGGGCTCTCGCAAGTCGACCCCGTTCGCGGCCCAGGTGACGGCCGACGCGGCCGCCCGCAAGGGAATTGAGAACGGCCTCCAGAAGGTCGAGGTGTTCGTCAAGGGCCCCGGTTCCGGTCGTGAGACGGCGATCCGGTCGCTGCAGGCTGCTGGGCTCGAGGTGACCGGCGTCAAGGACGTCACACCGCAGGCGCACAACGGCTGCCGTCCGAGAAAGCGCAGGCGCGTCTGATGGCAAGAGATACCTCCCCCGTCTGCAAGCAGTGCCGCCGCGAGGGCCAGAAGCTGTTCCTGAAGGGCGAGCGCTGCCTGACCGACAAGTGCGGCGTCGAGCGGCGCTCCTACGCTCCGGGCGACCATGGCCGTGGCCGCCAGAAGCAGAGCGAATACCGGCCCCAGCTGCGCGAGAAGCAGAAGGCGAAGCGCTACTACGGCGTGCTCGAGAAGCAGTTCAGGATCTACTACGAGAAAGCCTCGCGCCAGCAGGGCGTGACCGGCGAGAACCTGCTGCGGATGCTCGAGTGCAGGTTTGACAACGTGCTCGTGCGTCTCGGTTTCGCCGCCTCCCGGCGCCAGGCGCGCCAGCTCATTCTGCACGGCCACTGGACGGTCAACGGTCGCCGCGTCAACATCCCCAGCTACCAGCTGCGGGACAACGACGTGATCGCGATCCACCCGCGCTCGAGCGCGTCGCAGGTGATCCGCGACGCAACCGAGCTGACGGGTCAAGTCCCGGCCTGGCTGCAGGCCGATCACGATTCGCTGACGGCGAAAGTGCTGCGCAAGCCGGAGCGGCGTGAGATCGCGGCGCCCGTGCAGGAACAGCTGATCGTCGAGCTGTACTCGAAGTAGACGAACTTATTGGCTCCGCGCGTGGCCGGATCTCGCGCGGCGCCCAAAGCCGCCCCCTCAAGGGTGGCCAGGAACCCACGAAGTTAGGACAAAAGATGCTTGATTTCCAAATCCCCCGAATCTCAAGCGAGTCAGTCGATGACACGCGTGGCTCGTTCACGATCGAGCCGCTGGATCGGGGCTTCGGCTACACGTTTGGAAACTCCCTGCGACGCGTGCTTCTCTCATCGCTGGCCGGCGCGGCCGTGACCAGCGTGCGGATCGAGGGCGTCGCCCACGAGTTCTCGACGATCAGGGGTGTCAAGGAGGACGTCACCGACATCGTGCTGAACCTCAAGGGGATCGTCTGCCGGATGCACTCTGACGCGACGGAAATCGAGGCGCCGCTGGTCGTCACCGGCCCCGGAGACATCACCGCCAAGGACATCGATTTGCCCTCGGGCGTCGAGATCCTGAATCCCGATGCGCACATCGCGACGCTCGAGAAGAAGACCAAGCTCGAGGTCTACCTGACGATCGGGCGCGGCCGCGGCTACCGCCCGGCGGAGGAGAACAAGTCGCCTGATCAGCCGATCGGCGTGATCCCGATCGACTCGATCTTCTCGCCCGTGCGTCGCGTCGCCTACAACGTCGAGCAGGCTCGCGTCGGTCAGAAGACCGACTTCGACAAGCTGACGCTCGACATCGAGACCGACGGCTCGATCGATCCACACGCCGCGCTGCGCGAGGCGGCCGAGATCCTGATCTCGCAGCTGGCGATCTTCACCGACGCCGATCGCGTCGTCGAGCTCCGCGAGGTCGGGGCTCCCGGCGGCCTCGACCAGGGGCTGGTCGCGGCCGGTCAGGTCGGCGGCAACTCGCGCCCGCCGAACGCGATGGACGACATCCTGATCGAGGAGCTCGAGCTCGGGGTGCGTTCCTACAACTGCCTCAAGCGCGCGGGGATTCAGACGGTCGGCGATCTGGTCTCGAAGACTGAGGGCGAGCTGAACGCGATCCCGAACTTCGGCAAGAAGTCGATCGACGAGGTGATCGAGACCCTGCACGCGCGCGCGCTCTCGCTCCGCGACGACTAGGATCTGAGCATGCGCCACCAGCGTAAGCGCTACCAGCTCAGCCGCAGCGCCTCGCACCGCAAGGCGCTGCTGATGAACCTCTCGAAAGAGGTGATCGAGCACGAGCGGATCGAGACGACCGAGGCCAAGGCCAAGGCCGTCAAGCCCGAGGTCGAGAAGCTGATCACGCTCGCCAAGCGCGGTGATCTGCACGCCCGGCGTCAGGCGCTTTCGGCGCTCGGTCAGGACAAGTTCGCCGTCTACAAGCTGTTCGAGGAGATCGCGCCCCGCTATACCGAGCGGCCCGGTGGCTACACCCGGATCCTGAAGCTCGGCCCGCGGCGGTCTGACTCGACCGAGATGGTGCTGCTCGAGCTCGTCTGAGGGGCGGTCGGCGCCGTTGACGTCGCGCCTCACGATCGAGTACCGAGGGACCGCCTTCGCCGGCTGGGCGCGGCAGCCCGGCCAGCGCACGGTCCAGGCTGAGCTCGAGCGGGCGCTCGCGATTGTCCTCGGCGAGCCCGCGGTGACGCTGACGGTCGGCGGGCGCACCGATGCGGGCGTGCACGCCTGGGGCCAGGTGGCGAGCTACGAGGGCACGCCGGCGCGAGTCGCCGCCGTCAACGCACTGCTGCCCGACGATGTCGCCTTGATCGAATGCGTGGAGGCCGAGCCGGGCTTCGACGCCCGACGCGATGCCACCAGCCGCGCCTACTGCTACCGGCTGCTGGCGCGGCCCGCCCGCAGCCCGCACGAACACGACCGGGCGCTGCACTGGGCGCGCCCGCTCGACCGCGCCGGACTGGACGAGTGCGCGCGGGCGCTCGTCGGCACCCACGACTTCACGGCGTTCACGCCGACCGAGACCGATCACGTCCGCTTCACGCGCGACGTGCTGGTCGCCCACTGGACCGGAGAGGGGCCCGGCCTGCTCGAGTTCTGGATCGAGGCCGACGCGTTCATGAGGCACATGAACCGGGTGCTGGTCGGAACGATGCTCGAGGTCGCGCATGGGAGGCGAACGGTGGCCGAGTTCGCCGGCCTGCTGCGCGGGCGCGGCCGTTCGGACGCGGGAGTGACGGCGCCCGCGCACGGCCTCTATCTGGTCGGGATCGGGTACGCGGGTCGACGGGTGCTGGCGGACGCGTAGAGAACGCACGCCGCGTCGATGATCGTCGCCTCGTTCCTTCGCTTGTGCGGCGATCATTGGACGGATGTTCGACTTGTCTTTATTGAACAAAAACGTACTATCTTGAATGGACAGGGGGCGCAGGCGCATGTAGGGGGTGGCCGCGGCCCGAACGGTGAGAGATTCACCCTTCGGGCCGCGGCGGTGCGCGCACCGCGACCGACGACCCGGCCAAGGATGGCCGAGTTCGCGGTCGCCTCCGCGCGCCATAGCATGCAGTGCAGGTGCGAGTCCTGCTGACAAACGACGACGGGATCGAGGCCGCAGGCCTGCAGGCGTTGCGGCGCGCGCTGTCCGCGCTCGGCTCGGTCGAGCTCGCCGTGATCGCTCCCGACGGCAACCGCTCGGCGATGGCGCGGTCGATCACGACGCGCCGCCCGCTGTGGGTGCAGGAGGTCGACTTCGGCGACGGGACCGTGGGCTACGCGACCGACGGAACACCGGTCGACTGCGTTCGACTCGCGAATCTCGGTCTGATCGAAGGCTTCCAGGCCGAGCTGGTGGTTTCCGGGATCAACCATGGCTCCAACCTCGGGGATGACATCACCTATTCGGGGACGGTCGCGGCGGCACTCGAGGCGATTGTGCTCGGTCTGCCGGGGATCGCGGTCTCGCAGCAATCGAGCGCGATGGAGCTCGACTTCCGGGCCGGTTCAGGGTTCGACTTCTCGGTCGCAGCCAGCTTCACGGCGCGCCTGGTGGCCGAGCTCGAGAGCGTCCCGCTGCCCGACGGGACGCTGCTGAACATCAACGTTCCGGGTGGCACCCCCGCAGGTGTCGCGGTCGCGCGGCTGGGCAAGCGCATCTACCGCGACGAGCTGGCGCTGGTCGACGAGACGACCGGTGGGCGGCGGCTGTACCGGATCTATGGCGATGCGAGCTTTGAGCGCGACGAGCGCGGCACAGATCTGGCTGCGGTCGCCGCCGGACAGATCGCGGTCACCCCGATTCACTTCGACCTAACCGACCGCGACGGGCTCGACGCGCTCCAGCGCCACGATCTGGCGCGGCTGATCGCGCCGGCCGCGGACGAGGTGACGGAAGCGTGAGCACCACGGATGTGCGCACGCGCGTAGCGGAGTTGCGCGAGCAGCTCGAATTCCACGGTTACCGTTATTACGTGCTCGATGACCCGGAGATCGGGGACGCCGAGTACGACTCGCTGCTCGACGAGCTGCGCGGCCTCGAGGCCGAGCACCCCGAGCTCGTGACGCCGGACTCGCCGACCCAGCGGATCGGCGGTGAACCGGTCTCGGACCTGGTCAAGGTTCGCCACCCGGAGCCAATGCTGTCGCTCGCCAACGCGCGCTCGGCCGAGGAGCTCCGGGCGTGGATCCAGCGGATGCGAAACCACCTCGCGCGCGAGGGGATCGAGGATCCGGCGTTCGAGTTCGTCGCCGAACCGAAGATCGACGGGCTGGCGATCTCGCTGCTCTACCGCGACGGGGTGTTCGAGCGTGGCGCGACGCGGGGCAACGGCGAGGTGGGCGAGGACGTGACCCACAACCTGCGGACGATCGGCTCGATCCCGCTGCGGCTCGAGACCGCCGAGCCACCGCCGCTGGTCGAGGTGCGGGGCGAGGTCTACATGTCGCTGCCGGACTTCGCGGCGCTCAATGAGCGCCGCGCCGAGGCTGGTCTGTCGACGTTCATGAACCCGCGCAACTCAGCCGCCGGGACGATCCGCCAGCTCGACCCCAAGCTCGTAGCCGAGCGGCCATTATCGCTCTGGTGCTACGCGATCGGGGTCACCGATGGGCTGACGCTCGACACGCACTGGGAGGCGCTCGAATGGCTGCGGGCGCATCGCTTCCCGGTCCATCCCGACGTCAAGAAGCTGACCACCGAGGACGAGGTCGTGGCCCAGTGCCGTTCCTGGGAGCAGCGCCGGGGCTCGCTCGAGTTCGAGATCGACGGGGTCGTGGTCAAGGTCAACCAGTTCGAGCTGCAGCGGCGGCTGGGTGTCGTCGGCCGCGATCCGCGCTGGGCGATTGCTTGGAAGTTTCCGCCGACGACGGCGGTGACGATGCTCCACGCGGTGCACTGGAACCCCGGCAAGTTCGGCGACCTGCACCCGTACGCGGTGCTGGAGCCGGTCCACGTGTCGGGCGTGACCGTGAAGTTGGCGACGCTCCACAACGAGGAGGACCTCGCGCGCAAGGACATCCGGCCCGGCGAGGAGGTGATCGTGCTTCGCGCCGGCGACGTGATCCCGCAGGTGCTGTCGCCCGCCCCGCACGTCGCCGAGCGCTCGGACCGCCCGCCGCCTCCTTCACCGCCCGCGCGCTGCCCGGTCTGCGACACGCCGACCGTCAAGTCCGATGGGGCGGTGTTCACCAAGTGCCCCAACCGCGACTGCGCCGGGCGCCGCTGGCAGCTCTTGACGAGCTTCGCCGGCGTCATGGACATCGACGGTCTCGGCGAGAAGCTCGTGACGCTCTTCATGGAGCTCGGTTGGGTGCGGACCGCAGCCGACTTCTACCGGCTGACCGCGGCACAGATCGCCGAGCAACCGGGGTTCGGCGAGGTGTCGGCAGCGAAGCTCGTGTCGGCGATCGAGGAGTCCAAGAAGCAACCCTTCGGACGCGTCCTGTTCGGGCTCGGGATCGAAGAGATCGGCTACGTCACGGGGCGCAATATCGCGCAGCAGTTCCGGACTGTCGACGCGCTGCTCGACGCCACGCCGGATCAGATCGAGCAGACGCAGGGGGTCGGGCCGAAGATGGCGACCGTGATCCACGAGCAGCTCGCCGACCCGCTGATGCGTGACCTGATCGGCGATCTGCGGGGGCTGGGACTGCGATTCGAGGAGGAAGGTCCGCCGCCAGGCGAGGGCCCGCTCGCCGGCAAGACGTTCGTGCTGACCGGCACGCTGCCCGACCTCACGCGTGAGCAGGCAACGGACATGATCGTCAGCGCGGGCGGCAAGGTCACCGGTTCGGTGTCGCGCAAGACCGACTACGTCGTCGCCGGCGACAGCCCCGGTTCGAAGCTCGCGCAGGCCGAGCGGCTGGGCGTCACGGTCACAGACGAAGACGGGCTGCGCGGCCTGGTCGGCCCCAACTAACGCTTGCGTTGGGCCTGCGGGACCTGCGGCGCCGGGGCGTTGTACTGGGCCAGCGCGACCTGCATGTGGTCCTGGATCGGGTGCGCGTAGTCGGGGTAGATGCCGTTCATCAGAAACGCGTACGCGAGCGTGTTGCCGTTGCGCGCCTGGCAGTAGCCGACGACGTTCGAGACGTCGTGAAGCGTTCCCGTCTTGCCCCGGCACCGTCCCTGGGCGTAGGTCCCGCGCATCTCGTCCTGAAGCGTCCCGGTTTCGCCGGCGATCGCCAGTGAGTGCGTGAACGGCGCGTTGCTCGCCTGCTGACGCAGCAGCGAGACGACCTGGAACGGCGTCGTGCGGTCGTACCGCGACAGCCCCGATCCGTCATCGAAGCGGGGCTGTAGGCCGAACGTCTTGGCGACGACTGCCCTGACCACGGCGGCTCCGTCGGCGGTCGTACCGCCGCCACCGTAGCGCGCCCCGAGATCCTTGATCAGCGTCTCGGCGAAGAAGTTGTCAGAGGGGGCGTTGGTCAGCGCGATGAGCGTCGCGATCCGTGGCGAGTGCACGGCCGCCAGCGGCTGCGCGTCGGACGGCGTGACGCCTGTCTGGACCTTGACGTGACGCGGGAGCTTGACGCCCGCGCTCTTGAGCGCGGCGGCGAACTGCTGCCCGGCTTCGAGCGCCGGGTGGGCTACCAGGGCGCTGCCGTAGCTGTTGGCCCAGCCGCGGTTGAACGCCAGCGCGCTCAGCTCGCCCTCGACCTCGGTTGACGGCGCATAGCCGGTCGCAGGCGTGCCGCGGAGCGAGTCGAACATCGACTCATCGGCGACGATGTTGCCGTCCAGTGCCCTGATCCCGGTCGCGCTGATCAGGTTCGTGACCAGCCGCTGGACGGTCGCGCCGGTCCCGTAGTTCGCTTTGTCGAACGCCGCCGAACCGAACGTCGGGTCGCCGCCGCCACGCAGGTAGAGGGTGCCGGTGAACGTTCCGTCCTGGACCTGGCCGACGCCGAGCACGGACGTCGTCAGGGTCCCGTTGGGCCCGAAATCGAGCAGCGCCGTCGAGGTCGTATAGAGCTTCTCGACCGAGGCCGGCAGGCGGGGGACCTGAGCGTTATGGGAATAAAGGACCTGACCCGTGGTCAGATCGAGCACGTAGGCGCCGCTGTAGTTGCCGACGTCACGCATCCCCCTGTTGAGCGCCTTCGTCAGCGCCTGCTGCGGGGGGAGGGCCGCGCGAGCGCTGCGGGCCAGAGCGCCCCCAGCCGTGCCAGCGACCAGTCCGGCAACCGCCAGCAACGCCCCGAACGTGGCACTGAGACGGCGCATCAGAGGTATGTAACCGATCAGCCGGCCGAAAGCTGCGGTCGGCCAACCTAAGTTTGCCGACCGCCGCACGTGGCGGCGCATGCCCGCCCTAGAATCCGGTGTCGCATGGGCCAGGTAGTCAAGCTCGACGCGTCCTCGACGCAACGGAAGGCGTCCGCGTCGAGCCGAGCGGCCAGCAGGCGGCGCAAGCGCTCCAAGACCGCGCTGGTACTCGGCGGCGGCGGCTTCACGGGCGGGGTGTACGAGATGGGCGCGCTGCGGGCGCTCGATCTGCTGTCGGTCAACCGGACCGTCAACGAGTTCGACGTCTATGTCGGGACGAGCGCCGGTTAGTTCGTCGCGGCAGCGGTCGCGAACGGCGTCACGCCGGAGGAGATGATGCGCGTCATCGTCCAGCAGGTGCCGACCCCGTTCCCGGACGCTCGCGTCAGCTCGCTGCTGAAGCCCAACTACAAGGAGTTCGTGACCAGGGGCGCGATGTTCCCGCTGCGCCTCGTGCAGGTTCTGCGGATGCTCGCGCGCGACCTCGGCCAGATCTCAGCGGTCGACGTCGCGCTGGGGCTGGCCGAGGTCCTGCCGTCGGGTCTCTACTCCGGCGAGGGGATCGAGCGCTACGTCCGCCGGATCCTGTCCGATCCTGATCGTGTCGACGACTTCCGGTTGCTCGAACGGGAGCTGTACCTGACGGCGACGGATCTCGACACATGCGAGCGGATCGTGTTCGGCGCCGAGGGCTGGGACGACGTGCCGATCTCGAAGGCGGTCAGCGCCTCGAGCGCGCTGCCGATGATCTACAAGCCAGTCAAGCTCCGCGAGCGGCGGCTCATCGACGGCGGCATCGTCTCGACCACCAACCTCGACATCGCGGTCGAGGCGGGCGCCAAGTTGATCGTCGTCGTCAACCCGCTGGTGCCGTACATCAGCATCTCCGACAAGCAGGCCCCGAGACTGATCGGCTCACACGCCCAGCGGGTGTCCGACATGGGCTTCGCCCAGATCGGCTACCAGGTGTTCAAGCTGCTCGCCCACCAGCGGCTGCATGAAGTCGCAAAGCACTGGGAGGATCGCTACCCGGGGGTCGACATCATCCTGATCGAGCCGGATCCGAGCGACGAACTGATGTTCCAGACGAACGTCATGAACTTCACCTCGCGGGTCGAGATCGCTCGCCACGGCTTTCAGTCGGTGACACTCAAGCTCGCCGACGACTACCCGAAGTTCAAGCGGATCTGCGCCCGGCACGGGATCGACATCTCGGCGACCCGCGTCCGCAAGGTCGTCAAACACTTCGAGGCCGAGCGCGAGTCGACCCGCGCGTGGCGGAAGATCCTCGAGCAGACGACTTCGACGCTGTTGCGACAGTCCGCTCAGCAATAACGCGCGCGGGCAACACCAAACGCGGCGCAATAACCCGCGCCGGGCAACACCCAACGCGGCGCGATAACCCGCGCCAGCAACACGCGTCCGGCGCGGGCGCCGTCAGACCCGGCGGCTTCTACAGGCGCTCAGGCCCCTGCCGCTTGAGCCTGCGGCTGCTGCGAGCCCGTCAACTCGCGCAGGCTGGAAAGGAAGAGAGTCTTGTCGATCCGGCCGTTGAAAATCGGGACGCCCAGTTCCACGCATTTGACGATCACGTCACGTCGCTCCAAGCCTGCCTCCTTAGCGAGCTCGCTGGGCGTCAGGTGGTTGGCCATTGGTGCGGTCCTCCTTTGCCGTTCACTGTATGAGCACAAGTATGCCGCTTGAGCCGGACGCGGGCAACGGGCGATGGCCGAATGCCCGACCAATTGATCCGGTTTTTGCAGACTTGACGTGACGGTTTGCCCGCGAACGGGTAGAACGACGCCACAACGGTCCGGGCCGATGCGGCGCTGGACAAATCTCGAATAAACGCTACAGTTCAGTGGACGCCAGGTAGGGAGCCGATTTCATAACTGAGGTGGGTCAATGGCACTGATGCTGGAAACGACCTCGCTCGCGCACACCTGTAGCGAGCCGGACCTGATCAACGCCACTCGCGACGGCGACGACCGCGCGTTCGAGGAGCTCTACGCCCGCTACCACGACCGGATCGGCGCGTTCATCGGCGGGCGGGTGCGTGACGACGGACGGGCCGAGGACATCGCTCAGGAAGTCTTCATGTCAGCGCTCCGGCGCCTGCGGGCGAGCGAGCAGGCGATCTCGTTCAAGCCATGGATCTACGAGATTGCCAAGAACGCCTGCATCGACGAATTCCGTCGCAGCCAGCGAACCCGTGAGGTATCGCTCGACGCCGACGACGAGCTGACCGGTGGCCCACGGGCGCTCCACGCGATCGACGCGACTCCGCCCGTCGCGCTCGACAGCAAGCAGCGCTTGCAGGATCTGCGCGGAGCGTTCGGCGGCCTCTCTGAGAACCACCACAAGCTGCTCGTGATGCGGGAGTTCGAGGGCCTCTCCTACGAGGAGATCGGCCACCGGACCCGGATGTCGCGTCCGATGGTCGAGAGCGCGCTGTTCCGGGCTCGGCGCAAGCTGACTGAGGAATACGAGGAGCTCGCGAGCGGTCGCCGCTGCCAGCAGGTCCAGATCACGATCGCGGATGGGCGCGCGCAGTCGGCGCGGGACCTCGGAGCTCGTGAGCGGCGCCAGATGGCGCGGCATCTCGCGCACTGCCAGCCGTGCCGGATGGCCGCACGCCTGGCCGGCGTCGACGAGGCGCTGGTCCGGCCGCGGAGCATCGCGGCGAAGATCGCGGCACTGCTGCCGTTCCCGCTGCCGCTCTGGCGCTGGCCGAGGGGCGGCGCCGCGCGCGCCCGCAACGCACTCGTGCGCGGCGGATCGAACCCGGTCGTGCATCAGGCGCAGGCAGCGACCGATTCAACCGGACCGGCGGCATCGCTCGGAGGCGCCGCGATCGCAGCTGCGGTGATCGCGCTCGCGGGTGCGGGCGGTGCGGTCGTCAGCGCCGTCACGCACCATGCCCACCCCGGCCCGGCTCGGGCAGGGCACGTCACGGTGGTGGGGCCGCGCGCGGCTTCTCAGCAGTCGACCCGTCCGGGCGCCGGCGCTGTTTCTGCCCGCGCCTCGCACCCGCGCGCCGCGGCTGCTCGGCGCGGCGGCGGCGCGATCTCGGCCGTAGGCCACGCCGCGCGGCCGGGTGCCTCGACCTCGACCTCGACCTCGACCGCGGGCCGTGGGGCCGCCCACACCGGCTCGACGCCGGCCGGCACGCCGTCGGCCGGTACGCCGTCGGTCGGCTCGGCGCTGCGGACCGCGTCGGGAGCCGGCGGCAGCGCGTCGAGCCTCGCGAAGACGGCTAGCGGGACCGCCTCCCAGGTCACCGGCGGCGTCGTCTCCACCGTGCACCACGTCCTCAACGCGGTCACCGGTGCCGTCAGCTCGACCACGTCGTCGCTGAACAACACGCTCAAGTCGGCGGTTTCGACGCTCGGTTCGACGACCTCGAACCTGACCTCGTCGGCGGGCTCATCGGCCCCGACCGGCTCGACGCCGTCGACCTCGTCATCGACCGCGACCACATCAACCCCGAGCTCGCCCCTGCCGACGGTCACCGGCGCGGTCAAGCAGCTGGCCTCGAACCTGCTGCACTAGCGGGCGTTCAATACACTGGCTCGATCGGGGCGTGGCGCAGCCTGGTAGCGCGCACCGTTCGGGTCGGTGAGGTCCCCGGTTCAAATCCGGGCGCCCCGATTTAGGAGAAGCCCTGCTAAAGCCGCGCTTTTCTCTTGGTCAGAAGCGTTCCTCGGGGGCGCCGTGAGGGGCGGAGATGTGCGTGCCCTGCCTATTCCCTGCCAAAACCCGGCCCTCGACAAGCGCCTTGAGCTCGTCGCGCTCCTCGTCCCTGCGGCGCATCATGTGCGAGTACGCGCGGAGTGTGAACGCCGGATCGGTGTGTCCGAGCTGCTGCATCACGTAGGTCGGGTCCTTGCCGATCGCGATGAGGATCGAGGCGAACGTGTGCCGCAGCTTGTGCGGGGTGATGCCGAGTGGCAGGGGCTGTAGGCCGCGCTCTTCGACGAGCCGGTTCGCCCGGGTCACCACCGGCTCGACGACGTCCTGGCGCAGGTTGTGCCGCGAGCGAGCGGTGCCGGTGGAGGTGATGAAGACCGGATCGTCTGGGGCGGTCTTCTCGCTCGCTGCCTTGTGCTCGGTCAGGATCTCACGCAGCAGCGGGAGCATGTCGACCTCACGCATCCCTGCGTCTGTCTTGTCGCGGCCGACATCGAACCGCCCGTTGGCGAGGTCGTTGTCGCGCCACAGCAGGGCCCCGGTTGCCGAAGCTCGTCCGCCGCCGAGGAGCAGAGTCGCGAAGGCCGCGCGCCGGCCGGTCGTCTGGAGCGCCGATCGCTGGGTCCAGGTCTTGCCATTGCGATCCTGGACTTCGATCACGTTGTCACCGCGGTCGAGATCGCCGGCGGCCTCGAGCAGGATCGCGATCTGCTCGGCGCTGTCCAGATGGACCGGCCGCCGCTTTGAGACATTCATGCGCCGGCGCTTGCCGACCGCCGGATTGCTCGCGAGGTGGCCGTGGTCGACCGCGACCGCGAGGATTTGCGCCAACAGATCGATGTGCATGTTGATCGAGCGCGCCGACAGCGGACGCGCGCGGCGGCGGTAGCTGCGGCCGAGGCGGTCGACGTACGAGAACGTCATCGGCGTCCCGCATTCGGCGGCCGCCGTGATTTCCGCCGCTTCCCGCACCTTGCTCTGCCGGTAGCGATCGACCTCCGCGACCGTGATCTGGGAGAGGTGATGATCCTTGAAGAACGGGAGCAGGTGGTTGGTGAGGTCGTTCCCGTAGCTGTTCGCGGTGTTCGGCTCGATCTCGAGGCGCTTAGTCGCGAACCAGTCGGAGGCGAACTCGAGGAAGGCGGGATCGACATCCTTGGCCGGAGCCGGATCGGGCTGGGGTGGGCGCCACGTACCAAGGTCGACGTCGCGCAGCACGACCGCGAGCTCGCGCTGCGCCATCGCCAGGGTCCAGCCGTCCTCCGGCCTGCCGAGGTTCAGATACCGGCGCTTGCCGTAGGCGGTGAACCGCAGCCCGAACGACGGCTGACGGACTGTCGGCTTGACTACATTTCCAGTTGCAGGGCGCGCCATTCGCTTCCGGATCCGATCAGGCGGTCCCTGATCAGTATGCAGCCTGGCTTCGCTCACGGCAGCCGAGCCGTCTCATGTCGCATCCCGGATCTCCCACGATCGCTGAATTCGCGTCGGCGCCGGGCGGCCGCGCCAGGCCCTCCTGCCGCTGATGGCCTCGGGGATGCCAGCGCCGATCTCGGTTTCGAGGGATCGCACATGCAGCAGCGGCGCGCCCGACGCGGTGCGCCCGGCCCGCTCGCGGCGGCGCCGACGCTGAGAAGTCTTCGGGAGTGGGGCGGCCGTAGGCTTGTCGACCTTCTCGAGCCGTTCGGCGACGCGCGCGCGAGAACGCGAGCCGTGGCCGAGGGCCTGAGCCGAGGCGCACGGCGCCGAGCTCGCCAGCGTGCTCGTACACCCAGGACCGGGTCTTACCGTGGAGCCGAGCGATCTCAGCAGCGTCGACCAGCGGCTCAGGTTGGGAGCGTCCGGGCGTAAGGCCGCCCAATCGCGCAGCGACTCGATCCGCAATCAGTTCGGCGAGCCGGTCGAGGGCGTCGTCGTCGTAATCGGCCGGGTCTCGGCCGGGTGTGACGGTCGCGGCGACGATGCTGGTCGTCATGGCTCTCAGTGGTGAGGTATTGGACAAGTAGCTGCGAGTCTCCTCGCGGGCTGCGCCGCCCCGGATGACGGTGTCGTCGCGCCGGGGTGCCACGATCCCGACATGCGCCATGCCTCGACAAGCGTCTCGTCGACGCGCGGACCCAAGCGCCTCCAGCGGACGGTCGCCACCGTTGCGCCCCGACCATGAGCGGACGTACCAGACGCGCTGGATCGACTTTTCGGCGATTTGCAATAGGTGCCGTTTTCTCCGCATTAGGTCGGTCTTACTCCGCGCTTGGTCCCGCCCGTTTCGTGCCCGAAAATGACCGTCTTGCAGGGGTTTCTCTGACTTAGTGCGGAGTTAGCTGCGAGGAGCCCAACTCCGCTCTAAGTCGTCTTTAGATTCGACCCCCTCGGCCGGAAGAACATGGGCCTTTGCAGGGATTCTCTGTGACTTAGTGCGGAGTATGGTCCTGTTTCGCCCGGTGACTTGGGTAGGCACGGAACGTCGCGGGATGGCGGATGCCGCCCCGCTCGTCATGCGGGCCAGCCAACTGGAGCCTGATCCCTGTCATCCAGTCGTATCCTGACGCCGTGGAGATCGAGATCCGAGCCGGCTTCTGTGATCCTGACCCCGAGCTCCTCCCGGAGGCGGGACGGCGGCTCTTCGAGGCTCGTGGTCCGCTATTGGCGATCGGCGCGGCTTCGCTGAGCGTGTGATGACGACGCATGGCTCAGCTCCCACGATCGCGCTGGCGGATCTTCTGATCGCCCTGCGGGAGCGCGTCCCTATGAGCGAAGTGCAGATCGCGCGAGCATCCGGGGCTGACCGGGCGACGGTCGGAGCATGGCTCGAGCGTCGAGAGGTTCCCGACGGCTGCAGGCCCAGCGGCTCACAGAGCTCGTGGCGTTCGTGCAGGAGATGGCGCGCAACGTTTGCGGCGACGCCCTGACCGGGTGGCTCGACGGTGCGGTCGACGTTCTCGGCGGCGCCAACCCCTCGACGAGCTCGCCGAAGGACGCTACAAGCAGGTGATCGACTTCGCGCTCAGGCCACGTAAGCGCAGCGGGACTCTCTGTAGACGGGGCAATGCTTGACTGACAGTTCCACCCGCGTCGCCGAGTGCGCGAGCGGCCAGGAGCTGTCGGTGACGATGGCCCACCGGCTCGCCGACATGCACGAGATCGCGCCGCAACTCACCGAGGCGGTCGCGACGCGGATCACCAGCACCGACCTCCACGACAAGGCGCTGGGGGACATGGGCGCGTTCGTTCGCCGCACCATCGTCGAGGACGAGCAGACCTACGCCGTGCGGATCGACTGGCCTGTCCGTCAGCCAGTCGTATCCTGACGCCGTGGAGATCGAGATCGGAGCCCGCTTCTGTGAATCCTGACCCCGAGCTCCTCCCGGAGGCGGGACGGCGGCTCTTCGAGGCTCGTGGTCCGCTATTGGCGATCGGCGCGGCTTCGCTGAGCGTGTGATGACCGCGCCCGGCTCAGCTCCCACGATCGCGCTGGCGGATCTTCTGATCGCGTCGCGGGAGCGCGTCCCTATGAGCGAAGTGCAGATCGCGCGAGCATCCGGGGCTGACCGGGCGACGGTCGGAGTATGGCTCGAGCGTCGGGAGGCTCCCGACGGGCTGCACGCCCAGCGGCTGACAGAGCTCGTGGCGTTCGTGCAGGAGATGGCGCGCAACGTCCGCGGCGACGCCCTGGCCGGGTGGCTCGACGGTGCGGTGGACGCCCAGGGCGGCGCCAACCCCCTCGACGAGATCGCCGAAGGACGCTACAAGCAGGTAATCGACTTCGCGCTCGGGCTGTCACACGGGCTCTTCACGTAAGCGCAGCGGGACTCTCCGTCGGCGGGGGCAATGCTTGATTGACAGTTCCACCCGCGTCGCCGAGTGCGCGAGCGGCCAAGAGCTGTCAGTGACGACGGCCAACCGGCTCGCCGACATGCACGAGAGCGCCCCGCAGCTCACCGAGGCGTCCGCAAAACGGATCACCAGCACCGACCTGCACGACAAGGCGCTGCAAGACCTCGGCGTGTTTGTCCACCGCACCGTCGTCGAGGACGAGCACACGTACGCCGTGCGGATCGACG
>CAVWOQ010000009.1:0-83897 GCA_963756655.1 uncultured Solirubrobacterales bacterium | reverse complement strand
ACAGCTCCGCGATCAGCTGATCGAGCTCCGGAACCTCGGCGCGGAGGCTCGGGAGGTTGACCACGATCCCCTCCTGCGTGCTGCGCGCGAGGACGACCACGACGTGCTCGTCGGTGGACGGGTTCTCCTCGCGGTGGGGTACGTAGGGCGGCACGTACACGTAGTCGCCTGGCTTGGTCTCGACGCGACGCTCGTCGCCGTCCTCGAGGAACACGAACACCGGGTGGCCGCTGACGACGTAGATGCCCGTCTCCGCCTCACCGTGATGGTGGTCGCCGGACACCATCCCCGGCTCGATGCGGCTCTCGCCCATCCAGATCTTGCGCGACCCATTGCGTTTGCCCGAGATCGCCTCATAGCGCCGCATCCCCGGCGTCTGCGCGGTGTCTTCGCTCAGCTCACCGCTGTTGGTGTGGTGCAGGCGCCGGTGCCAGGCGGCCGTTCCGGCGTTAGTCGCATGGTCTGCGTTGCTCACGGTCTCCACGATAACCTGCTCGAGGTCCGCGCGGCCGTCGTAGACTTGCCGCGTTGCGCTACGTGACCGCCGCCATCCTCGCCGCTGCGCTGGCAATCTCGTCGGCGCCAGGGGCGGTGGCAGCCAAGCGACCGAAGCCGGGAACGATCGCAGAGTTTCAGCTCGGGCCGAGCGTGCTGGTCTACATGTTCGGATTGGCGCCCGGTCCGGACGGCAACCTCTGGTTCGCGGATCTGGGCTGCATGGGTCTCGGGCGGTGCGCGATCGTGCGGATCACGCCGAAGGGCAAGCTGACCGTCTACCACCGTCACCTCAACAAGGGCTCAGTGCCGTTCGCGATCACGCCAGGACCCGACGGCAACCTCTGGTTCACCGCCGCAGGCAGCACGCCGGCGATCGGCCGGATCAGCCCCACGGGGCAGATCACAGAGTTCAGCGCCGGGCTGAACCCCGGGAGCGTGCCGTTCGAGATCACGGCCGGCCCCGACGGCGACCTGTGGTTCACGGATCAGGGAACGACCCCTGCGATCGGCCGGATCACGCCGTCGGGGCAGATCACGGAGTACACCGCGGGGCTGCTGCCGGGGGCGGTGCCGTTCGGGATCACGGCGGGCGCCCACCACCGGCTGTGGTTCACGGACCACGGCTGCAGCGTGTCGGGCACGTGCGCCATCGGTGATGTCAGCGCCAGCGGCCAGATCGCGGAGACGACGGGCGGTCTGCGCTCCGGCAGCCAGCCGCTCGGAATCGCCGCCGGGCCGGGCGGCACGATCTGGTTCGCGGACTCGTCGGGCGCGATCGGTCGGATCACGCGACGGGGCCGGATCTCGGAGACCAGGCGCGGCCTGCACGCCGGCAGCTCGCCGGTCGGTATCGGCCCAGGCCCAGACGGCAACATGTGGTTCACCGACGAGGGCGCGACCTCCGCGATCGGCCGTGTCACGCCGCGAATGCGCATCAAGGAGTTCGCGGCGGGCCTCGGCGCCGGGGCCAAGCCGGCGATCATCACCGCGGCAGCCGACGGGCGGCTGTGGTTCAGTGACGAGGGCAGCAACGACGCGCTCGGGTCCGCGCTCTCGGGGGGGCCGGCGGCGCTCCGGACGCGCCCGGTCGTGAGTGGCACCGCTCGGGTCGGCGGCGGCCTGCGGTGCACGGGAGCGCGCTGGGCAACCTGGGCACACACCAGGCCGTCGACCCGGCTGTTCGAGTTCGACGGTTACCGGTGGCTGCGAGACGGTGTTCCGATCGCCAATCAGGATTCTGACCGTTACCGCGTCACCGCCGCCGACCGTGGCCGGCGGCTCTCGTGCCGGGTCACCGTCACCTACCCGGCACCGTTCTACGTCACTGCGAAAGCGACCAGCGAAGGGGTGAAGGTCGATCGAAGTGGATGAAGCTGCCCTTCTTGACGAGCAGCGGGCCTACTACCGGGCGCGGGCGCGTGAGTACGACCGCTGGTGGCTGCGCGAGGGGCGCTTCGATCACGGCGAGGAGTCAAACGCCCGCTGGTTCGCGGACGTCGCGGCGCTCGAAACCGAGCTCGAGCGCTTCGGGCCCCGCGGCGATGTGCTCGAGCTCGCGTGCGGCACGGGCCTGTGGACACGGCGCCTGGTGAAGCACGCCAGCCGGGTGGTCGCGGTCGACGCGGCACCGGAGGTGCTGGAGATCAATCGCGGCCGGGTGGCCGACGAGCGAGTCGAGTACATACAGGCGGATCTGTTCCAGTGGGTGCCGCCGGCCGCTGGATTTGACGGCTGCTTCTTCGGCTTCTGGCTCTCGCATGTCCCCGAGAGCCGGTTTGACGCCTTCTGGAGCGCGGTGCTAGCGGCTTTGAAGCCGGGTGGGCGCGTTTTGTTCTTCGACAGCGCCCGCGCCGAGCACTCAGGTGCCCGCGACCACGTCGCGCCCGCGGACGGAGAGGACACGATGACCCGCCGGCTCGACGACGGCAGCGAGTTTCGGATCGTCAAGCGCTACTACCAGCCGGCCTCGTTGCAGGAGCGCCTGGAGGCGCTGGGTTGGCGGGTTGAAGTCGACCGGACGGCCGAGTTCTTCATCTACGGGTCTGGCTCCCCAGTGCGTTGAGGAACGTGGCGATCAGCGGCCCGTCGAGCGGACCGCCGTTGATCCCGCCGCTGTTCTGCACGACGATCGCGAACGCGATGTCGCCGTCGTAGCCCATCAGCCAGGCGTCGATATGCAGCTCGCCGCCGGAGTAGTACTGCGCGGTCCCGGTCTTGGCATAGGTCCCGCTCGGCAAGCCCGTCCCCGCGGCGGTCCCGGTGGTGACGACGTCGGCCATCATCGGTCGCAGGGCGGCCGTGACGGCGGCCGGCAGCGGCTGCTGCGCAACGCGTGCGTCGGGTGAGCCGCTGACGAGCACCGGCTCGCGTACCGAGCCGCTATCGATCGCGGCCGCGACGCTCGCCATCCCGAGCGGCGAGAACACGACGCCGGCCTGGCCGATCGCGGTCGCTGCGAGTGAGGTCAGCCCGGTCGGCCGGGGAACGACGGCGCCGAACGCGGGCAGCCCCGGCTGCGGTGCCGAGCGCAGCCCGTAAAGCGCCGCCGCGGCCGTGAACTCGGCCGGATGAAGGTGCGCGGTGGCGAGCGAGATGAAGGCCGTGTTGCACGACTCCGTGAACGCCTGCGCGAGGTTCTGCACCGGCTGCTCGCCCTCGGCGTTGTGGAACACCTCGCCGTTGACGGTCACCGTCGGCGTGCAGGTCGCAGCCGAGCTCGGCGACAGTCCGGCGCGGATCAGCGCGGTGCTCGTCAGCACCTTGAACGTCGAGCCGGGCGGATACTCGCCTTCGAGCGCCTGGTCGTATGCGTAGCTGACCGGGTCGCTGACAACCGCCAGCACCTGGCCGGTCGAGGCGCGGATCGCGACCATCGCGACGTTGCGACGCTCGCCCCCGAGCGCCGCCTCGGCGGCTCGCTGGACGGCGGGGTCGATCGTCGTCACGACCTGCCTACCGGGCTGTCCGGCGAACGTCGCGAGCGTCTGGACCGGCGCGCCGGCCGCGTTGAACACGACCACCCGGCTCGTCGGCGTACCGGCGAGCCGGTGCTCGTAGGCCTGCTCGATACCTGTCTGACCGACGACGCTCGAGGCGTCATACGGCGGCCCGAGGTGCTGGAGCTCCTCGGCGGTGACCGGTCCGACTGACCCGACCACGTGCGCGCCGAGCTGCGGGGTAACCGCGCCGCGATTGCTCGTCAGCTCGAACTGGGTCCCCGGCACCGCGTACACGTTGCCGGGCCCGGGCTGGTTCTTGAGCTGCTCGAAGCGGGTCTTTGAGACCTGGAAGACAGGCTCGAAGTAGTCGGGGTGAGCGTTGGCCTGGGCGAGCGCCTGGCGGATCTGCGAGCCCGGGGCGCCGACCGCCAGCAGATCGGCGCTGACCGCGCGCCGGTTCTTGATCCGGCTGCCGACCACGCCGACCGTGACGAGCGGATGCTGGTTCGTGAGCGGCGCTTGGCCGGCACCCAGGATCGCGGCTCGGGTCGGCCAGTCGCGGACGAGCTCGATCTGATCCCCGGCGTGCAGCGCCGGGTTGATCGTCGCGGGCGTCCAGGCGACGAGCCAGTGGCCCTTGTGGTCGGTCAGCCGGACGGTCGTCCGCGTGGTCCACTCGCCCGCCGCCGGCAGCGCGAACCGCTCGACGACGGCGGCCGACGAGTTCGAGCCCGACTGCCTGACGCGACCAGCCGAAAGCTGCGGGGCGCTGACGCCGAGCCCTGACAGAGCGCCGGAGTTGAGCGCGTCGAAGTCCGCCGGCGGGTCGAGCACCTGGCGTCTCATCGCGGCGAGGTCGTGCTGGCGCCAGGCGGTCAGGAATGAGCTCAGCGTCGCCTGCGGGGTCGACGACGAGCCGCCGCAGCCGGCCAGTCCGAGCGCTACGAGTAGAACCGCCACCAGCCACTTGCGATCAGCGTGGGTGGCGGACACCCGGCCGAGCATAGATGCCGAGCTAAGGCGGGCAGTTCCGAGCGACCCGACGTGCTTGGGAGGTGGTTGGGGGTGGGGCGGTATCGGGCGGTATCGGCACACCCCGTCGTGCGCGCGGTGCGCGCTTGGGAAGGCCCTCTTGACACAAGCTATGAGTATTAGGTATGGTCCTATTAGGCACAGACACGGGAACCACGAGGATTGGAGTTCAGGATGAAGACCACACGGATTGACGAGACGCTGATTCAGATGACCCGGCTTAGGTTCGTGAACGCGTACCTGGTCAGGGAGGACGATGGGTTCACGCTCGTCGACACGATGGTCGGTCGCAGCGGCGCGGCGATCCGCGAGGCGGCCGAGCAGGCCGGGGCGCCGATCCGCAGGATCGCGCTGACGCACGGCCACGGCGATCACGTCGGCTCGCTGGACGAGCTCAAGGGCGACCTCGGCGCCGGCGTTGAGGTGCTGATGAGCGAGACCGACGCGCGGATCCATGCCGGCGAGCACGTGGTCGAGGGCAAGCTGCCCGGCAGCTGGCCGAAGATCACGACCGTTCCCGACGTCCGCCTGCAGCCGGGCGATCGCGTCGGCAGCCTCGAGGTCGTCGCGAGCCCAGGGCACACGCCCGGCCACATCGCGTTCCTCGACACTCGCGACCGGACGCTGATCGCCGGCGACGTGTTCACGACCTACGGCCGGGTCGCGGTCTCCAACCACTTCTACTGGCGGTTCCCGCTGGCGGCGATGGCGACCTTCGACAAGCAGCAGGATCTGCGATCGGCGCGCGAGCTGCGAGCGCTTGACCCGGCCCTGCTGGTCGTCGGCCACGGGCCGGCCGTCCGTGCGCCCGGCGACGCGATCGACAGGGCGATCAAAGAGGCCGGCTGATGCCGCGCGCCGGCCTCGACTCCGAGGCGGTCGTCGACGCCGCTGCAGAGCTGGCCGACTCGGCCGGCCTAGAAGCGGTGACGCTCGCGGCGCTCGCCGACCGCCTCGGGATCCGTGCGCCGTCGCTCTACGCCCACGTCGCGAGCCTCGCGGACCTGCGCCGGCGGCTCCGCGACCGGGCGGCGCGCGAGCTCGCCGCGGCGGTCGCGGTCGCCGCCGCGGGGCGGTCGCGACTCGACGCGCTGCGCGCGACCGCCGAGACCTACCGTGCATATGCGCACGCGCACCCGGGGCTGTACGCGGCCCTGCAGCGGGCGCCTGGCGAGGCGGACGACACCGACGCCGCCCGTCAGCTGGTGGACCTGATCGTCGCGGTGATCGCGGGTTACGGGCTCGAGGGCGACGACGCGATCCACGGGGTGCGGATCGTTCGCGCGGCGCTGCACGGATTCGTGTCGCTCGAGCAGTTGGGCGGGTTCGCGATCGCGCTGTCGCTTGACGAGACCTTCGAGCGGCTGGTGGCGATGCTCGATCTTGCGTTGAGTGAGGTCTACGATCGTCGCTGATGCCAGCGGTCAAGGTCGAAGACGAGCCCGAGCAGAGCCGGTACGTCCTCGAGGTCGACGGCCGGCTGACGGGCCTGCTCGAGTACCGGCTCGCGGGCGACCGGATCCGGCTCACGCACGCCGAGATCGATCCGGCGATGGAGCGCCAAGGCCTCGGTTCCCGGCTCGCGACGTTTGCGCTCGACGATGCGCGGCAGCGGCGCCTGACCGTGGTGCCGAGGTGTCCGTTCATCAAGTACTACATACGCGAGCACCCCGAGTACCTCGACCTCGTCCCCGAGCACGAGCGGCCCGGCCTCTAGTCGGCGACGCCTGCCGCGACGACCTCCGGGTCGCAGTCGGCGGCCGCCTCTGGTGCCCCCGCGAGCTGGCCGCCGGCGCAGCCGAGCGCGTGTACCGAGCTGCGTCGCTCCGTCCGCAACGCCAGCCCGCCGAAGCCTGCGAGCACCAGCAGCCCGGCGCCGATCCCCATCGCCACGTGGAACGCGTCGCGGGACGCGACTTTGGCGGCGTAGGCGGCGAACGAGCGATCGTCGGCCGGTAGCGCGCTCGGGGCGATCGAGCCGAACGTATGGTGCTTGGCGGCGCTGATCGCAGGCTGGCTCGACGACGGCAGGCGATGTCCGAGCCGCTGGTCCAGCAGCGACGAGTAGTAGGACGAGACGACCGCGCCGACGGCGGCGATCGCGATCAGGCCCGCGGTGCGCGCGATCGCGTTGTTGATCGCCGACGCGATCCCGGCGTCGGCCTCGCTCGCGTCGGCGAGCACGGTCGCGGTGAGCGGCGCCACGGTCATCGACAGCCCGAGCGAGAACACCAGCAGCGCCGGCAGGACGTCGGTCCACAGCGAGACCCGGATCCCGTAGCGGAGCATCAGCGCGAACCCGCACGCGACCAGCATCGGGCCGACGGTCAAGAACGGGCGCGCGCCGTAGCGGTCGGCGAGCTTTCCCATTCGCGCCGACAGAACGAACATGACGATTGTCGGCACGAGCCCGGTGATGCCGGACTTGAGCGCGCTGTAGCCCGCCACCTCCTGGAGGTAGATCGTGACGAAGAAGCCCAGCAGCCCGATCCCGCCATAGATCACGAACGTCTGCGCGTTGGTGACCGCGAAGTTTCGCCGCGCGAACAGGTTGAGCGGCAGCATCGGCTGGGCAGTGCGCGACTCGTGCACGATGAAGGTGGCGAACAGCAGCAGGCCGAGCACCAGTGCGCCGCTGACGCCGGGGCTCGACCAGCCGAGGATCGGCTGCTCGATCAGCCCGAACGAGATCCCGGCCAGGCCGCTCGCGGCGAGCGCCGCCCCCGCCCAGTCGATCGACTTGTCACTCGCTGTATGGGCGCGGCCCGGGACCGCGATCCGCGACAGGACGAGCGCCGCGATCACGAGTGGCAGGTTGATCAAGAAGATCCCCCGCCACGAGAACGAATCGACGATCTGACCCCCCAGTACGGGGCCGGCCAGGATCCCGATCCCACCCCACGCTGTCCACTTGCCGATCGCCGCACCGCGCTCCTCCTTGGGGAACACGGCGACGATGATCGCCAGCGCCGACGGCGTCAGCAGCGCGCTCGAGATGCCCTGCAACGCTCGCGCCGCGATCAGCACGCCGATCGTTGGCGCCGCCGCGCAGAGCGCCGATCCGATGCCGAACCACGCGACCCCGGCGACGAACACCCGCCGCTCGCCGAGCTTGTCGGTCAGCGAGCCGGCGAGCAGGATCAGGGAGCTGAGCGTCAGCAGGTAGGAGTTGGAGATCCACTGCTGGGCGGCGAACCCGCCGCCGAGATCGCGGCTGATCGCCGGCAGCGCGACGTTGACCGCGGTCGAGTCGATCGCCGCGATCGACGACGCGACGATCGCGGCGATCAGCGCCAGGCGCTTGATCGAATCCGGCGCCGCGGTCGTCAACGCCCAGCCCTGACGCCCGCGGGCCGTCCAATCAAGACAGCATCGGCGACGGCGGGATCCGGGTCGTTCCCTTGACCTGCGGGATGATCATCGCCAGCTCGTCGACGAAGCACCAGCTCCACTCCTCACCGGGCTCGAGTGAGCGGATGAGCGGATGCGAGGCGGCCGCGGCGTGACGGCTTGCGTGACGGTTGGGCGAGTCGTCGCAGCAGCCCACGTGTCCGCACTCGAGGCAGATCCGCAGGTGCAACCAGACGCCGCCCTCGCGCAGGCAGTCCTCGCAGCCGTCGACAGCCTCGGGGAGCTGTGTGACCGTGATCGTGTCGAGATGACTACAGGATGCGTTGGGGCTCATACGCCCAGCATCGCAAAGTCGTCAAGCGGCGAAGGGTTGGCGGCTAAGTCTCGATCCAGGAGACAAATCGCCCGACCCCCCCACGCCTACGCCGTGACGAGGTGCAGCAGCGTCTGGGGCGAGACGTCGCGCCCCGCGACCACGCACGTGTGGCCGGACTGAACCCAGGTCACCAGGTGCGCCGAGCCGATCGTCAAGAACGTGTATTCGACCCCGCCGACGTTCTGCGTGGTGCCACCCTTGACCGCGATCGGCGCCCCGCCAACGATCGCGTAGCCGACCTTGTTTCCGTTCGGGTCCTTGTAGAAGACGGTCACGATCGTGCGCCCCGCGAGCTTGTCGACGCGGGCGCCGCTCGGCTTCCAGCCGGTCGGCCCCCAGTTGGGGAACGGGATTCCGGCCACCGTTTCGGTGAGGACCGCCCGGTCGCCGGGCGCCACCCCCGGCGCCGGCGCGACCGCCGCGGCGAGCGCCACGTGGGTCGTCTGCTGGAGCGTCGGCGCGCTCGAGCCGCCGGACGCGACCACGACCAGGGCCGCGATCACGACCGCCAGCGCGGCGATCGCCGGCAGCGCGAAGCCGATTCGCAGCCGGGGCCGCTGCCGCACGGGCGCCGCGGCGCGCGTCTGCTCGTCGACCCAGCGCCGAAGCGAGTCTGGCGCCGGCGGGTCGGCGCTGTGGACCAGTGCCAGCGCCCGCTTCTGCTCAGCGAGCGCCTGCTCGAGCTGCGGCGATTTCGCGACCTCGGCGCGCAACTCGGCCGCCCGCGTTTCGGGCAGCGACCCGTCGGCCAGTCGCGCCAGCTCGGCCTCGGGGGACTGCGGTTCGTTGCTCATCTGATCTTCCATCACGCAAGACTCCGGTTGGGGCCCGATCCTTCCCGGGCCTCGGGCCGAGTCGGCTGCTCGCTCAGCTCACGCGCGACCCGCTGCCGGGCTCGATAAAGGCGGGTTGTGATCGTCGCTTCACGCGTCCCGAGCGCCTCCGCGGCCTCGCCGTACGAGAGTCCGAGGATATCCACCGCCGCGAGCGTGAGCCGGAATTCATCCGGCAGCTGCGCGATCGCGGCGAAGATCTCGCCGACCTCGACGGCGCGTTCGGGCTGCACCGCGGTGCGGGCCTCGACGGCATCGACGTCATCGAGCGTCTGGGTGGTGCGCGGGCGGCGCGACGCGCTCCGGAGCCGGGAGTAGAACGTGTTGCGCAGCGCGCTCATCAGGTACGCACGGTCGCCGCCGCTCTTGACGTTGCGCGGCCGCGCGAGCACGCGCGCGAAAGTCTCCTGGACCAGATCCTCGGCGTCCTCACGCGATCCGCACAGCGCCCATGCCGCTCGGTAGAGGGCGTCAAGGTGCTGGCCGAGTGAGGTCGGGTCCAGGCGAGGCACTTCGCCCGTCAATGCTACGCGCGCTTGGCTCGGGAAGGAATCGCTCGTGTGGCCGTCTCTAAGCGACAAGCAACGCATCGATCCAGGAGGAAGCGCATGTCCTTGACCCGTACCAAGCTGACCGCCCTGCTCGCCGCGCTCGCGGCCGTCGCGGGCGCCGCGGTCGCGACGCCGTCGGTTGCGGCGCCCGGCCGGGCTCGAGCCCACGCCGCGTCGGGACCGGCGACGATCCAGCTACGGCGCACCGGGCTCGGGATGATCCTCGTCGACGGGCGCGGGTTCACGGTCTATGCGTTCAGCCACGACTCGCGCAATCGTGACTCGTGCGTCGGGATGAGTGGTTGTGCATCAGCATGGCCGCCGGTCCGGACCAGCGGCAGGCCGCGCGCCGGGCGCGGCGTCCGCAGCTCGCTGCTCGGGACGATCAGGATCCCGGGCGGTTCCCAGGTCACCTACGCCGGCCACGCGCTGTACGGGTACGCGGGCGACGGCTCCCCGGGGTCGACGAGCTACGTCGGTGTGTCGGCGTTCCACGGCGTCTGGAGCGCACTGAGGTCGACGGGGACGCTGGTCCGCTAGGTAAACGACCGGGGGCCGCTCCCCGCGAGCCCGTCGGGCAGAATCAGCGCATGAAGCGGACCCTGTTCGAGCCCGAGCACGCCGATTACCGCGAGTCGGTCAGGCGGTTCGTCGCCGAGGAGATCACCCCGAATCACGCGACCTGGGAGGAAGACGGGATCGTGCCGCGCGATCTGTTCGCCAAGGCGGCCGCGAAGGGGATGCTGGCGATGCAGGTTCCGGAGCGTTTCGGCGGGACCGGGACCGACGACTTTCGCTTCAACCAGATCGTGGTCGAGGAGGTGAGCGTTGCCGGCGTCGCGGGGAGCGGGCTCGGGATCACGCTCCACAACGACATCTGCCTGCCGTACTTCACGCACTTCTGTAACGACGAGCAGGCCGAGCGATGGCTGCCGGGGATCGCCGACGGCAGTCTGATCACCGCGGTTGCGATGACCGAGCCCGAGATGGGCTCCGACCTCGCCGGGCTGCGAACGACCGCGATCCGTGACGACGACGAGTACGTGGTCAACGGCTCAAAGACGTTCATCACCAACGGGATCAACGCCGATCTGGTGATCGCGGCCGTCAAGACCGACCCGAGTCAGCGCCACGGCGGGATCTCGCTGCTGATCATCGAGCGCGGGATGGAGGGCTTCGAGCGCGGCCGCAACCTCGAGAAGCTGGGGATGCACGCGCAGGACACGGCCGAGCTGTTCTTCGAGGATGTACGAGTGCCGGCCGAGAATCTGCTGGGGGAAGAGGGGCAGGGCTTTCGCTACATGACGTCCAACCTGCCGCAGGAGCGGCTCAGCATCGCGATCGCCGGCGTCGCGGCGGCGCGCGGCGCGCTCGACGCGACCGTCGCGTACGTCAAGGAGCGACGCGCGTTCGGTCAGCCGATCGGCACGTTTCAGAACACCCGCTTCGCGCTCGCCGAGATGGCGACCGAGGTCCAGCTCGCGACCACGTTCTGCGACCAGGCGGTGGTGGCGCTCAACGCCGGCGAGCTGTCGGCCGAGGACGCGGCGATGGCGAAGTGGTGGTCGACGGAGCTCCAGGGCCGCGTGGTCGACCGCTGTCTGCAGCTGCACGGCGGTTACGGCTACATGCTCGAGTACCCGATCGCGCGGGCGTTCGTCGACGCGCGCGTGACCCGCATCTACGGCGGCACGACCGAGATCATGAAGGAGATCATCGGCCGCTCGCTCGGCCTATAGACAGTTTTTAGGTTTCTCAGCACGCCGACTGGGGTGTCGGCTGGGACGCGGCCCATGTTCCGCCGGGGCAACCGCCAGGCTGGTCGCCCAGAATGGTCCAGATCTGTACTACTTCTGACCACTTTTCTGTCCCGCAACCTCCACGGCGCCGATCCATGCCCGATGGTCGTCCCTGCGCGATCCCACCCGACTGACACGACCCCACTCGAGGCGCTGCTAGAGCTTGGCCGCTGCGCGGGCGAGGAGACGCTGGCGGGCGTCCTGCGAGCGGTCGCCGAGACGATCCGCGACGTCGCCGGTTTCAACGCGGTCGTGGTCAACATCTACCGCCCGGCGTGGGACGACTACGAGGTCGTGATGGTGGTAGGTAACGAGGAGAGCCGGCTCGCGCTCGAAGGGACGGCGGCGCCGAGCGAGACGCTGATGCACCTGTTCTCGTGCGAGCGCCAGCGCCTGCCGGGGGTGTTCTTCCTGACAGCCGAGACGGCGTTCTGGGGTCAGATCGACAACACCTATACGCCCGACATCCCGCGCTCGGACGATCCGAACGCGTGGCAGCCCGACGACGGCCTGCTGGTGTTTCTGCGCGCTCCGAGCGGCGCCCCGCTCGGCTTTCTGTCGATGGACGAGCCGGTCAGCGGCCGCCGTCCGACCGGGGACGAGCTGCGGCTGTTGAGAGCGATCTGCTCACACGCCGAGCAGGCGCTGGCGAGCGCCCGCCGCAACGAGCACGCGACCGAGAACACGCGGATGCTGTCGCAACTGCTCGGGATCTCGCCGGCGCTGTCGGCTTGCACCGGGCCGCAGGAGTTGCTCGAGGCCGCGTGCGACACGGTAGTCCCCGATCTCGGCTTTGAACGAATCGCCGCATACGGCGCCGGCGACGGCGCGACGCTTCAGCTGCTGGCGACGCGTGGCTGGCAGTCGTGTGAGCTGCTGTTCGAGACGCTGAGCCTGCACGGGGTCGAGGACCTGCTGACGCCCGAACGCGAGCACGCGGGCTGCTGGCTGGTATCGGCCGACGAGCTGTACTGGCCCGCGGCCCCCGATGACGGCGAGCGCTCGCTGCGCAACGGGCGCGGGATCGCGGCGTGGGACGACTGCTGTCTGGTGGTTCCGTTCCGCGGCGACAACGGGACGATTCGAGGCCTGCTGGTCGTTGAGGACCCGAGCGACCGGCTGCTGCCGGGCGACGATCGCCGCCGCGCCGTGCGGCTGCTCGCCGATCTCGTGTCGGCCGCGCTGAGCGGGATCGAGCACCGCGAGCAGCTCAGCCACCTCGCGACTCACGACCCGCTGACCGGCGTGCGCAACCGCCGCGGCCTGACCGACCTGCTGGCGATGCACCCGGACGCGGCGCTGCTGGTCTGCGACCTCGATCACTTCAAGCAGGTCAACGACCGTCACGGGCACGACGTCGGCGACAGGGTGCTGGAGCGGTTCGGCGAGCTGCTGCGCGAGCTGTCGCGGGCCGGGGACGTGCCGATGCGGCTGGGGGGCGAGGAGTTCTGCGTGATCCTGCCGTCGACCGACCGCGCGAGCGCGATCCGGGCGGCCGAGCGGCTGCGGATCGAGACCTCGCGCCGGATGCAGGGGCTGATCCCCGAGGGGATCACGGTCTCGATCGGAGTCGCCACCAACCCAAACGGCGCGCTCGATGCGCACATGCTGCTGGCGGCGGCCGACCGTGGGCTGTACGCCGCCAAGCAGGCTGGGCGCGACCGCAGCGTTTCTCTCGTCTAGCCGAACTCGTCGATCAGCATGTCGACGCGGCCGACGGGCTCGAACCCGAGCCGCTCGAGGATCGGTCGCGACATCGACCCGCCCTGGGTCAACAGGGCGGAGAGGCCGCGCTCCGTGGCCTCGACCCAGCGCGCGTGGACGAGCGCCCGGTAGCCGCCGCGGCCGCGCCTGCCAGGCAGCGTCGCGCCGCCGAACAGAGCCAGGCCGTGGGGGGTCGGCGCGCAGGTCCCGGCGCTGATCATCTCGCCGTCGAGCCACGCCGCGTGCGCCAGGCGCGGGGCGTGCTCGTACTCGTCGCGGAGCCTCGACTGCTCATCGGCGATCCGGTCCGGCGGCGCGGCGAACGCGATCCACTGCACTTCCTTGGCGCCAGCGTATTCCTCGTAGGTCTCGACTCGGCGGGCGACGAGGCCGGGCGGCGGCGGTGGCGGCGCGGCGCGGAGCGCGAGCGCGATCGCGACCGGGTCGTCGTCGAGCGCCAGCCCGCGGTCGAGCAGCATCGCGACCAGCCCGTCGGGCAGCGCGGCGCTGCCGACCTCCCACTGAGTCGTGGTGCGGCCGCGCTCGCGCAGCAGCGCCCGGACCTCGGCCAGGACGTCGTCGAGCTCGTCTGCGGTGAACCGCTGGCGCTGGACCGTGCTGGCGAGCTTCGAGCGCTCCATGCAGAGCGTGTAGCGGTCGGTCTCGATCCGCTCCTGGCCGGGGCGCAGCTCGATGAACGAGTTGGGGTACTCGGCTACCTCGCGCAGCACGGGGGTCTGCGCGCCTCAGGCCGTCGCGAGCGCCTCGTCTGAATACGTCCCGCCACGCTCGGCCAGCGCGACCAGCGACGCCGGCGGCTCAAACCGCTCGCCGTAGCGCTCCGCCAGTTCGCGCGCGCGCGCGACGAACCCGGCCGGGCCTCCGCTCATATCCGTTGATGTACTGGAGCACGCCACCCGTCCAACCCGGGAAACCGATCCCGAAGATCGAACCGATGTTGGCGTCGGCGACCGTCTCGATTACGCCCTCGTCCAGGCACTTGACCGCCTCGAGCGCCTCGACGATCAGCATCCGCTCCTCGAGGTCCTTGAGGACGATCGAGGATGGATCGTCGACGGGCGGGAACTCCTGCTTGAGTCCCGGCCAGAGGCCGACCCGCTTGCCGTCGGCGTAGTCGTAGAAGCCCATCCCCTCGAGCCGCCCCGGGCGGCCGAGCTCGAGCATCCGGTCGATCACCTGTGCGGCGAGGTCTCCCTCCCAGCCGACGGCCACTTCACCGGCCGCCTGGGCGGCGTCGCGGATCCTGCGCATCAGCTTCAGGTTGACCTCATCGCACAGCTGCAGGACCGGCTCGGGATAGCCCGCCTGCGAGGAGGCCTGCTCGATCGTCGGCGCCGGGATCCCCTCGAGCAGCATCTCGATGCCCTCGTTGATGAACGTCCCGATCACGCGGCTGGTGAAGAACCCACGGCTGTCGTTGACGACGATCGGCGTCTTTTTGATCAGCTTGGCGACATCGAGCGCGCGGTAGAGCGTCTCGTCGGAGGTGTGCTCGCCCTTGATGATCTCGAGCAGCGGCATCTTGTCGACGGGGCTGAAGAAATGCAGCCCGACGAAGTCGCCCGGGCGGGTGACGTTCCTGGCCAGCTTGGTGATCGGCAGCGTCGATGTATTGGATCCGAGGAGGGCATCCGGTGCGAGATGAGGCTCGATCTCCTTGAAAACCTGGCTTTGACCGCCGGGTCCTCGAACACGGCCTCGATCACGAGCTCGGCGCCGTCGGTGTCCGCCGGGTCGGCGGTCGGCTTGATCCGGCTGAGCAGCTCATCGGCCTGCTCCTGGGTCGAGCGCCCGCGCTCGACCGCCGTGGCGACGAGCTTCTCCGAGTAGCCCTTGCCGTGCTGCGCGGCTTCGATCGAGATGTCCTTGAGGACGACCTCGAGCCCCGCCTTGGCGCACACGTAGGCGATCGCGGCGCCCATCATGCCGGCGCCGAGGACGACCATCTTCGATCGGCTTGAACGCGTCGATCTCGGCATGGCGGCCGCGCTCTCCGGATCCCTGCTGGAGATCGAAGAAGAACGCCTGGATCATGTTCTTGGCGACCTGGCCGGTGACCAGGTCGACGAAGTAGCGGCCCTCGATCTCCGACGCGTTGTCGAAGTCGACCTGGGCGCCCTCGACCGCCGCCGCCATGATGTGGTGCGGCGCCGGGTAGTTGGCGCCCTTGATCTGCTTGCGCAGGTTGGCGGGGAAGGCGGGCAGGTTCTGGGCCAGCGCCGGCGTGCTGGGGGTGCCGCCGGGGATCTTGTACTTCTTGTCGGCATCCCACGGCTGCTGGGCCTCGGCGTTGGCGGCGATCCACCGCTTGGCAGCCGGAATCAGCTCGTCGGGGGAGCTCACGAGCTCGTCGACGATCCCGATCTCCTTGCCCTTCTCGGGCCGCACCCGCTGGCCCTGGAGCAGTAGCTGCATCAGCGCGTTGACGATCCCGAGCATCCGCACCGTGCGGGTGACGCCGCCCTGGCCCGGCAGCAGGCCGAGCTGGACCTCGGGGAAGCCGAGCTGGATCGACGGGTCGTCGACGACGATCCGGTGGTGGCAGGCGAGCATGATCTCGAGCCCGCCGCCGAGCGCCGAGCCGTTGACGGCGGCGACGACCGGCCTGCCGAGCGTCTCCAGGCGCCGCAGCACGGCCTTCCCGTCGTGGACCCACTTGGCGATCTCGTCGGAGTGCTCACGTGTGGCGGCCTTGAGATCGTGGAGGTCGCCGCCGGCGAAGAAGGTCTTCTTCGCCGAGGTGATGATCACGCCGGTGATCTCGTCGCGCTCGGACTCGAGCCGGTCGACCGTCGCGGCGATCGACGCCGCGTACGCGGCGTTCATCGTGTTCGCCGATTGGTTGGGGTCGTCGAGGGTGAGGATCACGACGCCGTCGGCGTCCTTCTCCCAGCGGATCGTGGTGGTGCTGCTCCGCGGGGCATCCCGCCCCGCGTCCTGATGGTCAAGCTCGGCCTCCGGCCTCGCCCCGCCGCTCGGCTGCGCCTCGCTCATCAGATGCGCTCCACGACCGTCGCGATGCCCATGCCGCCACCGATGCACAGCGTCGCGAGCCCGTAGCGCTTGCTCTGGCGCTCGAGTTCGTCGATCAATGTGCCGAGGATCATCGCGCCGGTCGCGCCGAGCGGATGGCCCATCGCGATCGCGCCGCCGTTGACGTTGACCTTGTCGATGTCGAGGCCCATGTCGCGGACGAACCGCAGCACGACGGCCGCGAACGCCTCGTTGATCTCGACGAGGTCGAGGTCGTCGACGGTCAGCCCGGCCTTGGCGAGCGCCTTGCGGCTGGCGGGTGCGGGGCCGGTGAGCATGATCGTCGGATCCGATCCCGAGACGGCGGTGGCGAGGATTCGCGCCCGCGCGCGGAGGCCAAGCTCGGCCCCGGTTTTTTCGTTGCCGACCGCGACCAGCGCGGCGCCGTCGACGATCCCGGACGAGTTGCCGGGCGTGTGGACGTGGTCGATCTTCTCGACCCAGTGGTACTTCTGCAGCGCGACCGCGTCAAAGCCGCCCATGTCGCCGATCGCTGCGAACGAAGGCTTCAGCGTGCTGAGCGTCGCGACGGTCGTTTCGGGGCGGATGAACTCGTCGCGGTCGAGCACGACGTGGTCGTTGATGTCGAGCACCGGGATCACGGATCCAGAGAACCTGCCCTCGGACTGCGCGGTCGAGGCGCGCTCCTGCGAGCGGCTTGCGTATACGTCGACGTCCTCGCGGCTGAACTCCTCGATCGTCGCGATCAGGTCGGCGCTGACTCCCTGGGGGATGAACGAGGTGTCGTAGTTGGTCTCCGGGTCCATCGCCCAGGCGCCGCCGTCGGAGCCCATCGGCACGCGCGACATCGACTCGACGCCGCCGGCGAGGACCAGGTCCTCCCAGCCGGACGCGACCTTCTGGGCGGCGATGTTGACGGCCTCCAGCCCCGACGCGCAGAAACGGTTGAGCTGCACGCCCGAGACCGTGTACGGGAGGCCGGCCTTGACCGCCGCGGTCTTGGCGATGTCGGCGCCCTGGTCGCCGATCGGCGACACGCAGCCGAGCACGACGTCGTCGACGCGGTTGGGGTCGAAGTCAGGGTTGCGGCTGAGGATCTCGTGCATCAACCCGACGACGAGGTCCACGGGCTTGGTCGCGTGCAGCGAGCCGTTGACCTTGCCCTTTCCCCGCGGGGTGCGGATCGCGTCGAAGACAAGCGGTTCGGTGGCTGGCATCTGTCGGTTCTCCTCAGTTTCTGGCGCGCGTGATGATCAGAAAATCGTCACTTAGATAGTAGTCGGAGGTACTCGGCCGGGGCGGTGCCGACTGGCGCTGCCGGCCGGGTTCTAATCTGCGTCACCGGTGACCGATATCCCGATTGACGCTGCTGAGGAGGAGGTCGAGGCCACCACCGCGCCGATGGCCGGGCGGACCGCGTGGGCGCGCAACCTCGAGGCGCCGCTGCGCGACTTCCTGCGCACCCAGTCGGGGAGCGCGGTGATCCTGCTGGCGGGGGCGATCGCGGCGCTGCTGTGGGTCAACATCGATCAGACGTCGTACGAGAACGTGTGGACGACGGTCCTGTCGATCACGGTCGGCAGCGCCGGCATCAGCCAGGACCTGCGCCACTGGGTAAACGACGGGCTGATGACGTTCTTCTTCTTCGTCGTCGGGCTCGAAGCGCGGCGCGAGTTCGACCTCGGCGACCTGCGTGACCGGCGCCGTCTGGTGCTGCCGATGCTCGCCGGGCTGGGCGGGATGGTCGTGCCGGTCCTGATCTACCTCGCCTTCAACGCCGGCCATCCGTCGAGCAAAGGCTGGGGAACCGCGATGTCGACCGACACCGCGTTCGCGCTTGGGATGCTGGCGCTCGTCGGGCGCCGGTTCCCCGACAGCCTGCGGGCGTTCATCCTCACGGTCGCGGTCGTCGATGACCTCGTGGCGCTGTTCGTGATCGTCGCCGTGTTCACGACTTCGGTTGAGGTGACGGCGCTGATCGTCGCGCTGGCGACGTTCGCGGTGATTCTCGCGGTCCGCGCCAACCGGGTTCACAACGGCGCGGTCTACGCGGTGCTGGGGCTGACCGCCTGGGTCGCGCTCGAGCAGTCAGGGATCGACCCGGTCGTCGTCGGGCTCGTGATGGGCCTGCTGACGATCGCCTACCCGGCCTCACGCTCCGACCTCGAACGGGCGACCGATCTGTTTCGCGTGTTCCGCGAGCAGCCGACGTCCGAGCTCGCGCAATCGGCTCGCGCCGGGCTGCGGTCGGCGATCTCCCCCAACGAGCGCTACCAGCAGCTCTACCACCCCGTGACCAGCTACGTGATCGTGCCGCTGTTCGCGCTCGCCAACGCGGGCTTCGTGATCAACGGCTCGTTCCTCGCGCACGCCTACACGTCGACGATCACGCTCGGGATCATCGTCGGCTACCTGCTCGGCAAGCCGATCGGGATCGCGGGCTCGGCATGGCTGGTGACGCGTCTGAGTCGCGGCCGGATCCGGCCGCCGGTCGGGTGGGGCTCCGTGATCGGCGGCGGGGCGATCGCCGGGATCGGCTTCACGGTCTCGCTGCTGATCGCCACGCTCGCCTTCCACGGTCAGCAGCTCGACGAGGCCAAGCTGGGCGTCATGACGACGCTCGTCGGGGCGCCGCTGATGAGCGCGCTGGTGCTGCGCGCGACCCGCAAGCTGCCGCGCACGCTCCAACTGCGGGCGCTGATCGGGAGCGCCGAGCAGATCGTCGACCTCGCGGTGCCGGTCGATGCAGAGCGCGACCATATCCGCGGCCCCGAGGACGCGGCGGTCACGCTACTCGAGTACGGCGACCTCGAGTGCCCGTACTGCGGCCAGGCGGAGGTGGTGATCCGCGAGCTGCTGGCGGACTTTGGCGAGGTGCGCTACGTGTGGCGCCACCTGCCGCTCAACGACGTCCACCCGCAGGCGCAGATCGCCGCCGAAGCGACCGAGGCGGCCGCCGCCCAGGGCAAGTTCTGGGAGATGCATGATTCGCTGCTGACGCACCAGGATCGGCTCAAGGTGATGGACCTGGTCGACGACGCGCGGGAGCTGGGTCTCGACGTCGACCGCTTCCGCGACGACATCCGCAAGCGCAAGGGCTCAGGGCGGATCGCCGAGGACGTCGAGTCGGCCGACCTGAGTGGCGTCTCGGGCACGCCGACGTTCTTCATCAACGGTCACCGCCATCAGGGTGCTTACGACATCGACACGCTCTCGAAGGCCGTCCGGCTCGCGCGGGCGCGGACGGTCGTCGGCTCTTGACACTGATGGATCTCTTCGTGAGTTCGTAGAACGCTCTTCGCCGCTGCCTTCACAGTAAGCGGCATGAAAGCGAAGCAATGTATTGCAGCGATGGTCACCGCCGGTTGTGTTTTGGGCGTCGCGCCGGCGGTCGCGTCGGCCGCCGAGCCACAGCAGGCGGCGAGCGGCAACTGGGCGGGCTACGTGGTGAACGACTCGAACGGCAAGACCTTCAAGAGCGTCTCCGCCAGCTGGACTCAGCCGACCGCAAACTGCACGAGTGCAGGGCAATATGCCGCATTTTGGGTCGGACTGGGTGGCTCAGGACAGGGCAGCCAGAAACTCGAGCAGGCGGGAACCGAGGCGGAGTGCTCAGGCGACGCTAGCCCGACGTATTTCGCATGGTATGAGCTCGTCCCGTCGGCGCCGGTGACACTCGGCCTGCCGGTCAAGCCGGGCGATCACATCTACACCCGTGTCGTGGTCAACGGCAGTCGGGTGACGATTTCACTATCCAATCAGACAACCGGACAATCGACGACCAAGAACCTCAGCATCACCGACCCTGACACCTCGAGTGCCGAATGGATCGCAGAGGCGCCCTCCCAGTGTCAGCAGGGCGTCAGCAACTGTCAGGAACTACCACTGGCCGATTTCGGCACGGTGAACTTCAACAACGCGTACGCGACCGACACCGGCGGGCACACCGGCAGCGTCTCGGACTCGCAGTGGAGTCCGGTCGCGGTCACGCTCGACGGCGGAGACACTTCGCAGGGCTTCGGCGACTCGGAGTTCGTATCCGCAAGCGGCTCAGCGGGCGCGACGCCCTCGAGCCTGTCGAGCACCGGCGCGTCGTTCTCGGTCTCGTACGCGGGCGACGGGTCGTCGGGCGGAACCAGTGGCTACGCCGGCTACGGCGGCGGCTACCCCGGCGGTTACGGGGGTGGCAACGGCTACGACGGTGGCGGCTACGGCGGTGGCGGCTACGGCTACGGCTACGACGGTGGCTATGGCGGTGGCGGCTACAGCGACGGCGGTGGGGGCTACTACTACAGCGGCGGCGGCTGGGGAACCCCGAACGCGGCTACCCAGCCAGCCGCCTTCTGACGCTCGTCAGGGGACGATCCCCGGAGGCTGCTCGTCCTGGCCTTCGCTGAAGCGCCGCTGCTCGTGCTTCTCGGGATCGTCCTCGCCGAGTTCCTCCTGGCCTTCGCTGAAGCGACCACGGTGGTGCTTTTCCGGGTCCTCCTCGCCGATCTCCTCCTGGCCTTCGCTGAAGCGACCGATGCGCTCGTCCTCGGGAAAGTCCTCCGGGTCGGCCTGGCCCTCGGCGAAGCCCGGGCCCGGCTGCTCGGGATCTGCTGGATGCCTGGGATCTTCGGACATGATCTGCTACCTCCTTCGCGTCGGGGACTAACCGCACGCGAGATTACACGCGGCTGTCAAGCGGCCGCCGAATCTGTAACGGTTGTCACGCACTGGGGTACGGTCGGCGGTGCTGCCATTCAGACGAAAGCGCTCGTGGAAGCGTCGCGTCACCGACGCGGCGCGAAGCGCCCCGGAAAAAGGTCGAGAGCTGCGTGCCGCGGCCGCGCAGCTCGACATCCCGTGGGCGCGCACGTGGGTCGCCGGCGTCGCGCGCGAGAACTTCCAGCGCTTCCTTCTCAACCCGACGATGGACTACTACACCCGACGGCGCACGACCGGGCGCGAGCAACTCGCCCAGCTCAAGGGACCGGTGATCCTGGTCGCCAACCACGCCAGTCACATCGACACGCCGGTGATCCTCGCGGCGCTGCCGCGGCGGCTGCGCAAGCGGACCGCGGTTGCGGCTGCGGCGGACTACTTCTACCGCAACCGGATCGTCGCCTTGCTCGTCTCGATGCTGTTCAACACGGTGCCGATCGAGCGCAAGGGCGGCGGCGGGCTCGCCAAGAGCGGCAGCCACCTCGACACGCTGCTCGACCAGGGGTGGAGCCTGCTGCTGTACCCCGAGGGGACCCGCTCGCGCAGCGGCGGCACCGGCCGGGTGCGGCGCGGCGCGGCCGTCCTGGCCGCCAACCACAAGCTCTCGATCGTGCCGATCCGCGTCACCGGCACCGCGCAGGCGATGCCTCCCGGGCGGCTGTGGCCGAAGCGGTTGCACGGGACGTTCACGTCCAAGCGCCATCGGATCGAGGTCTCGTTCGGCGAGCCGATCCTGCCGACCGAAGACACGACGGCGCTGATCGAGCGCGTGCAGCGCTACTTCGAGAACGGCGACGGGGGACCGTCCGCGTCGGTGTACCGGCGGCCGCGGCTGACCGGCGCCCAGAAGGAATAGCCGCGCGGGGTGCGTCGACTAACTGCGCCTGAGGCGCAGTTAGTCGCATCACCCCCGCGCGCGAGCGCTACTCGTCGTCGTCGTCGACCCAGTCGACGGTCCGCTGCACAGCCTTGCGCCACTTGCGGTAGCCGCGCTGGCGCTCTGAGTCCTCCATCTGGGGCAGCCACTCGGCGGCCTTGCGCCAGTTGGCGCGCAGGGCGTCGAGGTCGGGCCAGAAGCCGACCGCCAGACCGGCGGCGTAGGCGGCCCCAAGCGATACGGTCTCGGCGACCAGTGGCCTGACGACCTGGACGTCGAGCACGTCGGCGAGGAACTGCATCAGGAGGTTGTTGGCGGTCATGCCGCCGTCGACGCGCAGCACGCTCATCGTGATCGACGCATCGCTGTTAATCGCCTCGATCACCTCGCGCGTCTGCCAGGCGGTCGCCTCGAGCACCGCCCGCGCAAGGTGGCCCTTGGTGATGTAGCCGGTCAGGCCGGCGATCACGCCGCGGGCGTCGCTGCGCCAGTGGGGCGCGAACAGTCCCGAGAAGGCCGGCACGAAGTAGCAGCCGCCGTTGTCCTCGACGCTCCGCGCGAGCGTCTCGATCTCAGGCGCCGACCCGATCAGCGTCAGGTTGTCGCGGAACCACTGCACGAGCGCCCCGGTGACCGCGATCGATCCCTCGAGCGCGTAGGTCGGCGTCTCCTCGCCGACGCGGCACGCGACGGTCGTGATCAGGCCGCTCGACGAGGCGACCGGCCGCTCGCCGGTGTTGAAAAGCAGGAAGCTGCCGGTGCCGTAGGTGCATTTGGCGTCTCCGGGCGAGAAGCACGCCTGTCCGAACAGCGCCGCCTGCTGGTCGCCGATCGCCGCCGCGACCGGGATCCCCTCGAGCGTTCCGCGCGTCTCGCCGTAGACCTCCGCCGACGGCCGGATCTCGGGCAGCATCGCCCGCGGCACGCCGACGGCGTCGAGCAGCGCGTCGTCCCAGTCGAGCGTCGCGAGGTTCATCAGCATCGTGCGGCTGGCGTTGGTGACGTCGGTCAGGTGCCGGCCGGTGAGGCGCCAGATCAGCCACGAGTCGATCGTCCCGAACACGACTTCGCCGGTCTGCGCGCGCTCACGCAGGCCCGGGATCGAGTCGAGCAACCAGCTGACCTTGGGACCCGAGAAGTAGGTCGCCAGCGGCAGGCCGGCGCGCTCCCGGAAGCGGTCGCCACCGCCGTCGACCGCGAGCTCGCGGATCAGGTGGTCGGTGCGCGTGTCCTGCCAGTTGATCGCGTTGTGGACCGGTGTCCCGGTCTCGCGGTCCCAGATGAGCGTCGTCTCGCGCTGGTTTGCGATCCCGAGCGCGACGAGGTCCGCCGGCCGCAGGCTCGCTTCGTCGAGCGCGGCCGTGACGACGTACTCGACGTTGCGCCAGAGCTCCTCGGGATCGTGCTCGACCCAGCCTGGTCGGGGGAAAATCTGATGGTGTTCCTTCTGCGCGACCGACACGATTCGCCCTGAGCGGTTGAACACGAGACAGCGCGACGAAGCGGTGCCCTGGTCGATCGCGGCTACGAAACGCTCGCTCATGTCGCTACCACGGGATTGCGCCGAGCTCGCGGGAAACCGCGCGCGCGGCCTCGCGGACCGCGGCGAGCAGGTCACTTTTGGGGCGGTGGACGGACGTCAGACGCTCTGGCGGCCCGAAGATGCCCATCGCGCCGGCGATCGATCCGCGGCGATCGTTGATCGGCGCCGCCAGGGACACCTGATCGGCGACCAGCTCGCCGAGGTCGGCGGCCCATCCCTGTTCGCGGACGCGATCGAGCTCGCGCTCGAGGCGTTCCGGGTCCGTGATTGTCGCTGCGGTGTAGGCGGGCAACTCTGACTTGGAAAGCTCGGTGGCTACGAACGGATGGTGTGCCAGCAGGACCTTGCCCAGCGCTGTCGCGTGCATCGGCAGCAGCGAGCCCACGTCGAGCGTCTGCAGGCTGTTGTCGGGGCGGAACACATGATGCACGATCAGCACCTGATGCTCATGCAGGGTGCCGATCCGGACCGCCTCGTTGGTCCGCGCGGCGAGCGAATCGGACCAGTTCAGGGCCCGGGTTCGGAGCTCGTTGCCGTCGAGATAGCTCGAGCCCATGTGCAGCAGCGCCGGGCCGAGCTGGTACTTGCTGCTGTCGGAGTCCTGTTCGACGAACCCGACCTGCTGCAAGGTGCGCAACAGCCCGTGGACCGTCCCCTTCGGTAGGTCTACCTCGTCGGCGATCTCCGACACCCCGAGACGGCGGTTGCGACCCGAGAGAGCGCGCAGAATCGCTGCTGCGCGCTCAATCGACTGGATGTTGCGTTGCACGGCCAAAACACGCTTCCCCAATCACGCAAACCCAAGCGCTCGGAGCTGCCCCACGAATGTGAACGGTTTCTTGTCTAGTTGAACCGGGTTACGGTGGATAGAACCCCGTTTGACATTGTCGAACAGGCGTGGATAGTATCGCGACAATCCGCACGTTCATCTCAGGAGGGAGAAGAGCTTGAGCGCAATATCGGCAGTCGTGGTGGCCGTGCATTTCCCGCATCTGGCCATCATTCCGTCAGAGATCATCGGGACGGCGATCCTGATTCTGCTAGGCGATGGCGTGGTGGCAGCGGTGCTGCTCTCCAAGTCGAAGGCCGAGAACTCTGGCTGGATCGTGATCACCTTTGGATGGGGCATGGCGGTGATGGTCGCCGTCTATGCCGTCGGGTTTTTCAGCGGCGCGCAGCTGAACCCCGCGGTGACGCTGGGGGTCTGGATCCACGGTGGGATCAACGGTTCTCAGGCATGGCATTACTGGGTCGGGGAGATCATCGGGGCGATGGTCGGCGCATTCCTCGTCTACATCGCCTACTACCTCCACTGGTCCGAGACTGACGACCCAGGGTTGAAGCTCGCGGTGTTCTCGACCGGCCCGGCGATCCGCAACTACGGCGTGGAACCTGGTCACCGAGATCGTCGGCACGTTCGTGCTGGTGTTCGGAGTCCTCGCGATCACGCGCTCCGTGGAACGCCTTCAGCGCGGTCGACCTCTCGCCCCTGATAATCGGCCTGCTGGTGTTCGCCATCGGCCTGTCGCTCGGCGGCCCGACGGGTTACGCGATCAACCCCGCGCGTGACCTGGGACCGCGGATCATGCACGCGATCCTGCCGATCCCGGGCAAGGGCACGTCTGATTGGTCGTATGCGTGGGTGCCGGTGCTCGGGCCGCTGATCGGCGGCGCGCTCGCCGCGATCTTCTTCGACGCTGTGTTCGCCAGCGCACCGTTCTGAGGGGATAGCGATGAAGAAGCTGATCAATTCGCCGGACGCCGTCCTGCAGGACGCGCTACGGGGAGTCGAGGCCGCGCACGGAGACCGTGTGCGCGTCTCGTATGACCCGGCGTACGTCGTCAGGATCGACGCTCCGGTCAGCGGCAAGGTAGGACTCGTGTCGGGGGGTGGCTCCGGGCACGAGCCGATGCACGGTGGCTTCGTCGGCCCCGGCATGCTCGATGCGGCGTGTCCCGGCGAGGTGTTCACCTCGCCGACGCCGGATCAGATGCTGGCGGCGACCCAGGCCGTCAACGGTGGCGCCGGAGTGATTCACATCGTCAAGAACTACACGGGCGACGTGATGAACTTCGACATGGCCGCCGAGATGGGCAAGGGCGAGGACATCGAGGTCGAGACGATCCTGACCAACGATGACGTGGCGGTGGAGGACTCGCTCTACACCGCCGGCCGTCGGGGTGTCGGCGTGACGATCCTGGTCGAGAAGATCTGCGGTGGAGCGGCCGAAGACCGGCGCTCGCTGCAGGAGGTGGCCGACCTGGGACGCCGCGTCAACGCGAATGGTCGCTCGATGGGCATGGCGCTGACCCCGTGTATCACCCCGGCGTCGGGCGAGCCGAGCTTCGAGCTCGCCGACGACGAGGTGGAGATCGGGATCGGCATCCATGGTGAGCCAGGGCGCTTCCGGGAGAAGATCGGACCCGCGTCGCAGATCACCGAGAGGCTGATGACGCCGATTGTCGAGGACCTCCCGTTCTCGTCTGGCGATCGCGTACTCGCGTTCGTCAACGGGATGGGGGGCACCCCGCTGATCGAGCTGTACATCGTCTATGCGGAGGTGGCGCGGCTCGCCCAAGAGCACGGTCTCCAGATCGAGCGCAACCTGATCGGCAACTACATCACCTCACTGGAGATGCAGGGTTGCTCGATCACGCTGCTGAAGCTCGACGACGAGATGGTTCGCTATTGGGACGCGCCGGTCAATACCCCCGGGTTGCGCTGGGGCGCGTAGCGCGGTGGCAATCACACGAGACGGCGCAGTCGATTGGATGCGCCGGTTCGCCGACGAGGTGGGCGAGCATCGACAGGAGCTCGTCCGCCTCGACACGGCGATTGGTGACGGCGATCACGGGACCAACATGGACCGCGGAATGCGTAAGGCGCTCGAGAAGTTGGACGCGTCCGAGCAGGACGATCCCGGCGCCGTGCTCAAGACGGTCGCGATGGCGCTCGTGTCGAGCGTCGGTGGGGCGGCCGGGCCGCTGTACGGGACGCTGTTCCTGCAGATGGGGACGGCGATGGCGGGCCAGGACGAGGTCGATCTGGCGAGCTTCGCGGCGGCCACGCGCAAGGGGCTGGACGGCGTTCAGGCACGAGGCAAGGCGCGGCCCGGCGACAAGACGATGGTCGACGCATTGATCCCCGCCGTCGACGCGCTCGACGCGGCATCGGACCTCGATTCCGGTCTGCACGCCGCGGCCGAGGGGGCCCACGAGGGGATGCTCGCGACGATCCCGATGCTCGCGTTGAAGGGCCGCGCGAGCTATCTCGGCGAGCGCAGCAAGGACCACCAGGACCCGGGCGCGACCTCGACCTACTACCTCTTCAAGAGCGCCGTCGAGGCGCTGGCTGGCTGAAAGGAGCAAGCGGATGGCGAAGTACTGTGTAGCACTCGATCAGGGGACGACCAGCTCTCGGGCGATGGTTTTCGATCACCGCGGTTTGCCGGTGGCGGTCTCCCAGAAGGAGCACGAGCAGATCTATCCCAAGCCGGGCTGGGTCGAGCACGACCCGAAGGAGATCTGGGCGCGCTGCTCGGAGGTCCTCGACGAGGCGATGGAGACGGCCGGGGCCGCCCGGGACGACATCGCCGCGCTGGGGATTACCAACCAGCGCGAGACGACCGTGGTCTGGGATCGCCACACCGGCGAGCCGGTCTGCAACGCGCTCGTGTGGCAGGACACCAGGACCGACAAGCTCGTCGATGAGCTGTCGGCCGACGGCGGCCAGGACAGGTTCCGGGCCCAGGTGGGTTTGCCGTTGGCGACCTACTTCTCGGGACCGAAGGTGCGCTGGATCCTCGACAACGTCGACGGTGCGCGCGCGAGGGCCGAGGCCGGGGATCTGGTGTTCGGCAACATGGACACGTGGTGCATCTGGAACCTGACCGGCGGCACCAGCGGCGGCCTGCACATCACCGACGTGAGTAACGCCAGCCGGACGATGCTGATGGATCTGGCGACCCTGTCGTGGGACGCGGACATCTGCTCGACGATCGGCGTGCCGATGTCGATGCTGCCTGAGATCCGGGCGTCGAGTGAGGTCTACGGCGAGGTCAAGACCGGCAACCTGACAGGGATCCCGATCGCGGGCGACCTGGGTGACCAGCAGGCGGCGACCTTCGGTCAGGCGTGCTTCTCAGTCGGCGACGCCAAGAACACGTACGGCACGGGCAACTTCATGTTGCTCAACACCGGCACTCAGCCGGTGCAGTCGAAGTCCGGCCTGCTGACGACGCTGGGCTACAAGATCGGCGACCAGCCGGCCGTGTACTGCCTCGAGGGCGCGATCGCGATCACCGGCGCGCTCGTGCAGTGGCTGCGCGACAACCTGAAGATGATCTCGGCCGCGCCGCAGGTCGAGGAGCTGGCGAAGTCAGTCGACGACAACGGCGGTCTGTACATCGTGCCGGCGTTCTGTGGCCTGTTCGCGCCGTACTGGAGGTCCGACGCCCGCGGCGTGTTCGCCGGCCTGACGCGGTATGTCAACGCCGGCCATATCGCGCGTGCGACGCTCGAGGCGACCGCGTTCCAGACCCGCGAGGTGATGGACGCGATGAATGCCGACTCGGGCGTCGACCTGACCGAGCTCAAGGTCGACGGCGGCATGGTCCAAAACGACCTGCTGATGCAGTTCCAGGCCGACATCCTCGGCGTGCCGGTGATCCGTCCGGTGGTCGCCGAGACGACCGCGCTCGGCGCCTCCTACGCGGCCGGGATGGCGGTCGGGTTCTGGTCAACCGAGCAGGAGGTCCGCGACAACTGGGCCGAGGACAAGCGCTGGGACCCGCAGATGGACGCGGCCAAGCGCGACGCGTACTACAAGGAGTGGAAGAAGGCCGTCACCCGGACCTTCGACTGGGTCGACTGAGCAGTTTCAGGACGGATCGGGGCGGCCTGCGTGGCCGCCCCCGCCCGTCCGCAGAGCGGGAGGGGTAGGCTGACGAGATGGTCTCTCTGAGCACCGATGTTCTCGTGATCGGCGGCGGGGCGACGGGCGCCGGGGTGGCCTGGGACGCGGCGCTGCGCGGCTTCGATGTGGTACTCGTCGACCGCAGGGATCTCGCCGAGGGCACCAGCGGTCGCTTCCACGGGCTGCTGCACTCGGGCGGGCGCTACGCGGTCAAGGATCAGCGCGCCGCCGAGGAGTGCATCGCCGAGAACCGGATCCTGCGGCGGGTCGCCGCCGACTGCGTCGAGGACACAGGCGGCCTGTTCGTCACGACCCCGTTCGACGACCCCGCGTACGCGGACAAGTTCGCCCAGGGGTGCCGGGCGACCGGGGTCGACTGCGAGGAGGTCAGCGCTTCGCAGGCGTTGCGCGACGAACCGTTGCTCAACCCGGGGATATCGCGCGCCTTCCGGGTCCCGGACGCGAACATCGACGTCTGGAAGACCGTCTGGGCGATGGGGCACGGCGCGCAGCAGCGCGGCGCGCGGGTGCTGCCCTACCACGCCGCGGTGGCGATTCACCGGGACGGCGACGAGGTGACCGGCGCCCGCGTGCGCGACACCCGCAGCGGCGAGGAGGTCGAGATCGAGGCGCGCGTGACCGTCAACGCGGCGGGCGCCTGGGCCGGCCAGATCGCCGATCTCGCCGGGATTGAGGGCGTCCGCGTGCTGCCGGGCCGCGGGATCATGATCGCGATGAACCACCGGCTCGTGAACACGGTCATCAACCGCTGCCAGATGCCGACCGACGGCGACATCATCGTCCCGATCCGGACCGTGTCCGTGATCGGCACCACCGACCAGCACACCGACGATCCCGACGACCACACAGTTGACGAATCCGAAGTCGATGCGATGCTCGACGACGGCGAGAAGCTGGTGCCGGGCTTCCGTCAGGCACGGGCGCTGCGGGTCTGGACCGGGGTGCGGCCGCTGTTCGAGGACGCCAAGGCGTCAGATACGGATACGCGCGACGTGACTCGCGCCCACGCGCTGCTCGATCACTCCAAGCGCGACGGCGTCGGGCGGTTTGTGACGATCACCGGCGGCAAGCTGACCACCTTCCGGCTGATGGCCGAGGAGACCGTCGACACGGTCTGCGCCCAGCTCGGCGAGACGCGGCAGTGCACGACCGCGAGCGTGCCCCTGCCGGGGTCCGAGAGCGGCGAGAACTACACGCTGTCCGAGCGGCTGCATCGCAAGGAGTCCAAGCTCGCTGACGAACAGCTGATCTGCGAGTGCGAGATGGTCCCGCGCGCGAAGCTGATCGACGCGATCGGCCGCACCGGCTCGACCAACCTCGATGACATCCGCCGGCAGCTGCGCCTCGGGATGGGCCCGTGCCAGGGCGGTTTCTGCATCTACCGCGCGACCGGCATCCTGCACGAGCTCGACGGGCTGACGGCGGGGCAGGCCGACCGGTCGTTGCGCGACTTCCTCGAGGAGCGCTGGAAAGGCGTGTGGCCGGTGCTGTACGGCGACCAGCTGCGCCAGGCGCGACTCGACGACTGGATCTTCCAAGGGATTCTCGACGTGGAGCACCTGCCGACGTGAGAGAGGAGCTGCACTTCGACGCGGTCGTGATCGGCGCCGGGAGTGCCGGGCTGACCGCGGCGACACGGCTGGCGCAGGGCGGCGCGCGCGTCTGCGTGCTCGCCAAGGGCGTCGGTTCGACGCATCTCGCGCCCGGGACGATCGATGTGCTCGGCTATACGCCCGAGCTCGTGCGCGAGCCGTTGCGGGCGATCAAGAAGCTCGGCCCGGATCATCCCTACGCGCTGCTTGGCCCAGACGCGGTGGTCGAGGCGCTGCAGTGGTTCGAGGGGTGCGTCGCCGCCGGGCCGCTGCCCGGCTACGCGTACACCGGTGGGCCGGAGCGCAACGTCCTGCTGCCGACCGCGGTTGGCGCGCTGCGGCCGTCGGCGCTCGTGCCCGAGACGGCCGCCGGTGGTGACGTCGAGCAGCTGAAGCGCGTCTGCATAGTCGGGACCCCCGCGATGCGCGACATGCACCCGAGCCTGTGCGCCGCCAACCTACGCCAGTCCGAGATCGAGGCGCGCCCCGTGCTGCTGGAGCTGAAGCTCGAGCGCGCCGACATGAGCGCGCTGGGGATCGCGCGCAAGTTCGACGATCCCGCCTGGCGGGCGCAGTTCTGTGCCGAGCTGGCGCTCGCGCTGCGGGCCGAGGAGCACGTCGGGCTGCCGGCGATGCTGGGGCTGCGCGACCCGCACGGCGTCTGGAGCGACGTCGAGCACCGGCTCGGGCGGCGCGTGTTCGAGATCCCGACACTCCCCCCGTCGGTTCCCGGCATGCGCCTGTTCGAGATCCTGCGCTCGGCGCTACGCGCTGCCGGCGGCCGACTGATCCTCGGGACCGAGGTCGTCGGGGCCGACCGGGACGGCGAGCGGATCACGACGGTCTATGCCCGTGCTGCCGGGCGCGACGTTGGCTACCGCGCCGACTGGATCGTGCTGGCGGCGGGCGGCTTCACGTCGGGTGGGATAGAGCTCGATTCGCACTGGGTCACGCACGAGCGCGTGCTGGGTCTCGAGCTCCATGGCGTGCCCGCGGCCGGCGAGCCGCGATTCGTGGCCTCGTACTTCGACGAGCAGCCGATCGCCCGCGTCGGCGTCGCCGTCGGCTCCGATCTCGTCGCGAGCGGGACCGACAACGTGCTCGTCGCCGGCGCGGCGCTGCCGGGCGCGATCCCGTGGCGCGAGGGATCAGGCGAAGGGATCGCGCTCGCGAGCGGCTCTCGTGCCGCGCAGTTCGTGCTCGCCAAGTCGGGCGCGCAGGTGGCGGTGACGTGACCGACGGAGTCCTGCACGAGCTGCTGCGCGGATCGCTGGATCACTGCGTCAAGTGCACGATCTGCGAAACGCAGTGCCCGGTGTCGAATGTGACGCCGCTGTTCCCGGGCCCGAAATACGCGGGACCGCAGGCGGAGCGCTACCGGGTCGCCGACGAGCCGTCGGCCGAATGGTCGGTCGACTACTGCTCAGGGTGCGGGATCTGCTCGATGGTCTGTCCGCAGGGGGTCAAGATCGCCGAGATCAACGCCCAGGCCCGCAACAAGCTCAAACTGCAGAAGGGCGTCCCGATCCGCGACCGGATCATCACGCGGCCGACCTGGCTGGGCAGAGTGGGTACGCCGGCCGCGCCGCTGGCCAACTGGTCGCTGGCCTCGCGGCCGGTCCGGCTGCTGGGCGAGAAGCTGCTGGGCGTGCACCGCGACGCGCCGGCGCCGAAGTTCGCAGGCCGGCGGTTCTCGCGCTGGGCGCGCCGGCACGAGGGCCCACGCACCGGACGCAAGATCGTCTACTTCCACGGCTGCGGGACCGAGTACTACGAGCCGTGGGAGGGGGAGAAGGTCGTCGCGGTGTTGGAGCACAACGGCTTCGAGGTCGAGGTGCCAAAGCAGGACTGCTGCGGGCTGCCGCTGCAGTCGAGCGGGCTGTTCGACGACGCCCGCAAGGTCGTGCTGGCGCTCGCGCGGGCGCTCGGCTCGCAGCTGCACGATGAGGACACGATCATCGTCGGCAACGCGACCAGCTGCACGCTGATGCTCAAGCGTGAGGCGAGGGAGATCCTCCAACTGGAGGACGATCCGCAGCTGAAGTTGGTGTCCGAGCGGACATACGACATCTGCGAACTGCTGCTCGAGCTGCACGATCGCGGCGAGCTGCTGACCGACTTTCAGCCGATCAACGAGACCGTCGCCTACCACGCGCCGTGCCAGCAGCAGGGCCACTGGATCGGCAAGCCGGCGCTCGAGCTGCTGGCGCTTGTGCCAGGGCTCGAGGTCCGCGAGATGAACGCGCGCTGCTGCGGGATCGCGGGCACATACGGGCTCAAGGCCGAGAAGTACGAGATCGCGATGGCGGTCGGCGCCGACCTGTTCGAGCAGGTCGACGCGTCGGGAGCGAGCACCGTCGTCTGCGACAGCGAAACCTGTCGCTGGCAGATCGCGGCCGCCACCAAGCGACCGTCGGTGCACCCGATCGACTATCTCTACCGCGCGTACGGGCTGGACCGGAAGTAGAGAGGCGCAGTGGTCGGGATCGTCGTCGTCTCCCACAGCGAGGCGTTGGCCGAAGGCGTGGTCCGCCTCGCGCGGGAGATGGGCGGTGACGAGCTCGCTCTCGAGGCCGCGGGCGGGATGGAGCAGCCCGGGGTGCTGGGGACAGACGCCGATCGCGTGCGGGGGGCGATCGAGCGGGCGATGTCACCCGATGGCGTGCTGGTGCTGATGGACCTCGGAAGCGCGCTGATGAGCACCGAGTTTGCGATCGAGATGCTCGACGGCGCCTCGGGCGAGGTGAGGATGAGCGAGGCGCCGCTGGTCGAGGGGACGGTCGCGGCGGCGGTCGCGGCGCGCGGCGGAGCGACGCTCGAGGAGGTGGCGGCCGAGGCGCGCGGAGCGCTGGCGATGAAGGCCTCGCAGCTCGGCGTGCCGGTCGCGGAGCCGGCGGCCTTCGAGGGCGAAGCGGTCGTCGCTGCGGACGCGACGGCGACGCTCGCGGTGCGGAACAAGATCGGCCTGCACGCCCGCCCGGCTGCGCGCGTGATCGAGGCGGTGCGCGACCTCGACGCGGACGTGCGGATCGCGAAGGCCGGGAGCGGCCGCGCGCCAATCAGCGCCAAGAGCCTGACCGCGGTGGTGTCGCTGGGTGCCCGGATCGGGGACGAGCTCGAGGTGAGCGCGTCGGGGCCCGATGCGGATGCGGCGATCACGGCGCTGGTCGCGCTGGCGGACGTGGGCTTCGGCGACGGCGTCGACGCGCCCGCTGTCGAGGTGCCGGTCGCCGCCTCGCGGCCGCCGGCTGCGGGTGACGTGCTGGCGGGTGTTCCGGCCTCGCCGGGGGTCGTGCTCGGCACCGTCTGGCATCTCGACGGCTCGTCGTCCGCCCCACCGGATGACCGCGCCGCCGATGACCCGGCGGTCGAGCGTCAGCGGTTGGATGCTGCGCTCGTCGCGGCAGCTGACGCGGTTGCTGGCGATCGCGAGCTGATCGCGGCCCGCGCAAGCGAAGCCGAGGCGGAGATCTTCGACGCACACCTGGCGCTGTTGGGAGACGAGGCGCTGCTGACGCCGGCGCGGGCCGCGATCGATCGCGGCGCCACGGCCGAGCGCGCCTGGCACGACGCGGCCGTCGCGGTCGCCGACCAGTACCGGGCGCTGAGCGACCCGCTGTTGGCCGAGCGCGCGACCGACGTGCTCGACGTCGGCGCCCGCGTCGTCGGGCTGCTGACGGGCGCCGGTGCCAGCGCGCTCGCCCAGTCCGGGATCGTGATCGCCGACGAGCTGACGCCCGCGCAGGCCGCCCGGCTCGATCCGTCGCTCGTGACCGGGATCGCGACCGCCGGCGGCTCGACCACCGCGCACGCGGCGATCCTCGCGCGGGCGCTGGGGCTGCCGGCGGTGGTCGGGTTGGGCGCGGGATTGCTGGCGATCGACGATGGGACGACGGTGCTGCTCGACGGGCGCGCGGGCACCGTCTTGATGGACCCTTCGCCGGAGCTCCAGCGCGACGCGTCGCAACGCCGGGAGCGCGACGAGCGCCGGCACGCGGCGGCGCTCGAGCGGGCGCACGAGCCGGGTGCGCTGCGGGACGGCACGCGAATCGAGGTGTTCGCCAACCTGGGCGCGGTCGGCGAGGCGACGCGCGCGGTCGAGCTGGGGGCCGAGGGCGTCGGGCTGCTGCGCACCGAGTTCCTATTCCTCGATCGTGCCACGCTGCCCGACGAGGATGAGCAGGCCGAGACCCTGCGCCGGATCGCGGTCGACCTCGGCGGGCGGCCGCTGGTCGTCCGGACGCTCGACGCCGGCGCCGACAAGCCGCTGCCGGCGCTGCCGATGCCAGCTGAAGCGAACCCGTTTCTCGGCGTCCGCGGGATCCGGCTGGCGCTGGCCCGCGAGGACGTGCTCGAGACGCAGTTCCGCGCGATCCTTCGTGTCGCCGGAGAGCACCCGGTGAAAGTGATGCTGCCGATGGTCGCGGTCGTCGACGAGGTGCTCGCGGCCCGCGCGGTGCTCTCGCGCGCGCGTGAATCGTGTGGCGTCGAGTTCGAGCCCGAGCTCGGGATCATGGTCGAAGTGCCCGCCGCGGCGCTGACCGCGGCCATACTCGCGGAACACGTCGACTTCTTCTCGATTGGGACCAACGACCTGACGCAGTACACGATGGCCGCCGAGCGCGGCGACCCGCGACTTGCGGGGCTGCTGGACGGGACGCAGCCGGCCGTCCTGCGCTTGGTCAAGGAGACGGTCGATGCGGCCGCTGCCCACGGATGCTGGGTCGGCGTATGCGGCGAGCTGGCCGGAGATGCCGAGGCCGCGGTACTGCTCGCCGGTCTCGGGGTGACGGAACTCAGCATGGCGCCGCCGCTGATCGCCGAGGTCAAGGCCGCCCTGCGCCAGGTTTCGCTGCCCGACGCGAGCTCGGCGGCCGGCGACGCGCTGCGAGCGCCAGACGCCAAGTCGGCACGAGCGCTCGCATCAAGCCTGCTGCGAGAGTGAGATTATTCGCGGCGTGGAGGCCGGCACATTGAGCGCGCTCCGCTCATCGCGCATACTCGCCGTGGGAACGGGGGCGAGGATCGTGCTGTCGCCGGTCGTGATGGCGCTGGTGCTCAACCGCTCGTTCACGATCGCGACGATCGTGTTCCTGATCGCGGCCGCGACGGACTGGGTCGACGGCCGTCTCGCGCGCCGCTGGGGGGTGACGTCCCGGCTGGGATCGTTTCTGGACACGACCGCCGACAAGCTGCTGGTCACGACGGCGCTGATCGCCCTCGTATCGGTCCAGCGCGTGTCGCCGTGGATCGCGCTGATCATCGTCGCCAGGGAGTTCGTGATCCTTGGACTCCGGTTAGCGGTCGAATCGGGGGGACGCCACATGGAGACGTCGATGCTCGGCAAGTGGAAGGCGACGGTGCAGTTCGTGGCGATCGCGCTCGCGATGATCCGCCCGGACGTGACGATCGCCGGCGCCTACCTCGACCAGTGGGCGATGGTGATCGCGGCGGTCGTGACGGCCTGGTCCGGGATCGACTATCTCGTGCGTTCGTCGGACGCGCTGCGCTCGGCGCCTTCGTGAGCCGCGTCTTCGTCACCGGCGCAACGGGCTTGATCGGAGCTGCGCTCGTCGGGCGGTTGCTCGATCGCGGCGACGAGGTCGTCGGGCTTGCCCGCAGCGGTAAGGCCGCCGCGGCGCTGGAGCGACGGGGCGTCAGCGTGGTGCGCGGCGACGCGGAGGATGAGGCGGCGCTGCGACAGGGGATGGAAGGCTGCGAGCTCGCGTTCGCGGTCGCCGGGATCAACTCGCTGTGCGTGGCCGACCCGGCGCCGATGGAGCGCGTCAACGTCGGCGCGCCGGTCGCCGCGGTACGCGCCGCGGCGGCGGTCGGCGTCCCGAGGCTCGTCCACACGTCCTCGGCCGCGACCCTCGGAGAGGCGCCGGGGACGATCGGCAACGAGTCGACCGTTCACCGTGGCTGGTATCTGTCGACCTACGAGCGAACCAAGACCGAGGGCGAGCACGCGGCGTTCGCAGCCGCGCGAGCGCTGGGCCAGGACATCGTGTGCGTCAACCCGTCGTCGGTTCAGGGTCCGGGCCGGGCCGGTGGCACCGGCCGCTTCCTGCTCGCGTTCCTCGACGGGCGTTTGAAGGTGTTCGTCAATACAAACGTCAGCTTGGTCGACATCGCCGACTGCGTCGAGGGTCACCTGCTGGCGGCGACCCACGGCCGCGCCGGCGAGCGCTACGTCCTCAGCGGGATCAGCCTGACGATCACCGAGGCGCTGACGCTGGCGGCCGACGTCGCCGGCGTCCGCCGACGACCACGGCTGGTCCCGCGGACGGTTGCGGAGGTCGCCGGGGGAGTGGTTGAGCGGGGCTTTCGGCTGTTGCACCGTGAGCCGCCCGTGTGTCGCGAGATGGTCAGGACGCTGTTGCACGGACACCGGTACGACGGCTCACGCGCGACGCGTGAGCTGGGCGTGGAGTACACGGACCCGCGCGATACGCTGCGCAGGACGATCGACTGGGCCCGGTCAGAGGGCCTCCTTCGCAACGTCTAACGCTCGCTACCTACGGGTAGGGACAGCTCAGAGTGCTTGATTCTCGTAGTCTGAAGGCAGTCGTGAGGGAGTTGATCAGTGGTTGATGTAGACCTCAAGAGCCTGGTGGGCGGCGGGCGGCAGCTCGCTGAGCGCTGCGGGGACGAGGCTTACTACGTGGCCGTCTGCATCCGCAGCGGGATGGCGCGGCCGGAGCTGCCGCACCGGGTCGCGAAGATCCTGCTCGCGTTCGAGCACTTCGGCCTGCTGGCCGGAACCGCGACCGTCGGCGCGATCCGTCACGGCGACCGAGTCGCGTTACGCGACGAGCTCGGCGACGTCACCTACAAGGAGCTCGACGAGCGCTCCAACGCGCTCGCCAACGCGTGGCTCGACAATGGTTTGAAAGCCGGCGACGGCGTGGCGATCCTGGTTCGCAACCACCGCGGCTTCCTCGATTCCGTGTTCGCGGCGGCCAAGTGCGGCGCGCGGATGGTGCTGCTAAACACGTCGTTCGCAGGACCGCAGATCCGCGAGGTCGCGGGCCGCGAAGGGACCGACCTGCTCGTCTACGACGACGAGTACGGCCAGATGCTCGAGGGGATCGAGCCGCCCCATGGCCGCTGGCGCGCCTGGGTCGACGGCTCCTCGGACGCCGACAACACGATCGAGAGCCTGATCGCGCGCGGTTCGACGAGCTCGCCGCCGAAGCCCTCGACCGGCCCCAAGATCGTGATCCTGACAAGCGGCACGACCGGGACTCCGAAGGGCGCGCCGCGCTCTGAGCCCCGCTCGCTGTCGGTCGTCGGCGGACTGCTCGGCAAGGTGCCGCTCCGCGCGCGCGAGACGACCGAGCTGTGCGTCCCGATGTTCCACGCGCTCGGGATCGCGCATATGGCGCTGGGGATGGCGCTCGGCTCGACGCTCGTCGTCCGGCGGCGCTTTGACCCCGAGCAGACGCTCGACAGCATCGAGCGCAATCGGGCATCGGCGCTGATCGTCGTACCCGTGATGCTGCAACGGATGCTCGACCTCGGCGATGGCGTGGTCTCGCGGCACGACCTGTCGTCGCTGAAGGTCGTTTTCGTCGGCGGTTCCCAGTTCGGGATCGAGCTGTGCAAGCGGTCGCTGAAGGCCTTCGGGCCGGTCGTCTACAACCTCTACGGCTCGACCGAGGTCTCCTACGCGACGATCGCGACGCCCGCCGATCTCGCGGCCGAGCCGGGTTGCGTCGGCAAAGTCGTGCGCGGTTCGATCGTCAAGATCTTCGATGACGACGGCAATGAGGTGAGGCCCGGCGAGACCGGCCGCATCTTCGTCGGCAACGCCGGCCAGTTCGAGGGCTACACGGGCGGCGAGAGCAAGGAGCAGATCGCCGGCCTGATGTCATCGGGCGATGTCGGCCACTTCGACGAGCAGGGACGGCTGTTCATCGATGGCCGCGACGACGACATGATCGTGTCCGGCGGCGAGAACGTGTTCCCCGGCGAGGTCGAGGAGTTGCTCGCCGGTCACGAGGCGATCGAGGAGGCCGCCGCGATCGGCGTCGAGGATGACAAGTTCGGACAGCGCCTGAAGGCATTCGTGGTGCTCCGGGACGACAAGGTGCTCAGCGAGGATCAGGTCATGGCCTACGTGAAGGAGAACCTCGCCAACTACAAGACGCCGAGACAGGTCGTGTTCATGGACGAGCTGCCGCGCAACCCGACCGGCAAGGTGCTCAAGCGCGAGCTGTACGAGTTGGGTGACGACGAGTCAGTCGACGTCGCCGAAGCCGCTTCAGATGATGATGCGGCGACGGCTGCTGTTTCAGACGACGACTAGACTCGGCGCGGATGCTGATCCTGCCGCCGGGCCACGCACAGTCAGTGAGCACGGCGCGGGCGCTGCGCCCGCGCGAGAAGGCGATGATCAGCGGCGTCGTCGGCGTCGTAGCGCTGCTCGCGGTGGCGCTCGTGATCTCATTCGCGACCGCCGGGCACAAGTCGGGCCACGGGTGCATCTCGGTCGGGCTCGCGTATTCGGTCGGCGGGGCGCAGATCTATCGCTGCGGCGCTGCAGCGCGGTCGATGTGCGCGAGCGTCAACCGGCCAGGCGGCAGTATCGGCGCCACGGCGCGGGCCCTGACAACCGAGTGCCGCAAGGCGGGGCTGCCCGTCGGATGACCGGTGCCGCCGCGTTCCGCAGCCAGTTCCCGGTCCTCGAGCGGACCGCGTATCTGAACGCGGGCACCGAGGGGCCGCTGCCGTCTGCCGCGGCGGAGGCGGCGAGCCAGCGGATCGAGCTCGAGCTGACCGGCGGGCGCTGCGGGAGGGCCTACATGACCGCGGTGATGGACCTCGCCGACGAGCTGCGAGCGGGCTACGCGCGCGTACTCGGCACCGATCCGGACAGCGTCGCGCTGACGGGGTCGACGACCGACGGCGTCAACACCGTGCTCGCCGGCCTGGACCTGCGCCGCGGCGACCGGATCGTGACCAGCGATGAAGAGCACCCGGGCCTCCTGGCGCCGCTGGCTCGCGCCCGGGACCTGCACGGCGTTGAGCTGGTCGTCGTTCCGTTCCCGGAGATCGCGGGCGCGGTGACCGCAGACACTAGGCTCGTCGCGTGCTCACACGTCTCATGGGTCAGCGGACGGGTCGTCGACCACGAGGCGCTGGCTCAGACCGGCGTGCCGCTGCTGCTGGACGCCGCCCAGGGGATCGGCGCCGTTCCGGTCGATGTCAAGGCGCTCGGCTGTGCGTTCTACGCGGCCTCGGGCCAGAAGTGGCTGTGCGGTCCCGAGGGCAGCGGTTGCCTGTTCGTGCACCCGGATCACCTCGACGATCTGTCCACGCCGTGGCCTGGCTTCAAGTCGCTCGCCGACCCTCATGAGCCGCTCACGTCGCCGCCGGCCGAGCACGCGTCCCGCCTCGATCACGGGTTCCCGCCCGGGTTGCGCAGTGTCGGGGCGCTCGCGTCGCTGGGTGTGTTCGAGGATGCCGGCTGGGACTGGGTCCACGGCCGTGCCGCGGACCTCGCGGCGCGGCTGGCCGAGCGGCTGGCCGAGCGCGGGCTCGAGGTCGGCCCGCGTGGGCGCTCGACGCTCGTCTCCTACAAGACCACCGCGGACGTCGATGACGAGGTCGCCCGGCTCGCCTCGGAGGGCTTCGTCGTGCGAAGCATCGCGTCGCACGGCTACATCCGCGTGTCGGTCGGCGCCTGGTCGTCGGAGGACGAGCTCGACGAGCTGGTCCGGGTCGCGGCGCTCTAGACCTCAGGCAGCGACGGACTGGGCGCGAAGCTCGACCTCGAACGGCTGCGACTCGCGCTCGAGCTCGCCGTCGCGGCCGATCCGGTATGCGCCGGTGCGCCGCAGCGGCGGCGAGTAGGCGTGGACCGTGACCGCCGGGCCGCCGCCGGCGTGGAGCACGCGATGGATCGCCACCGGCGGGACGGTGAACGTCGTCCCGGGTCCCAGCACCCGCGAGCGCGGGGCCGAACCGAGCGTCAGGCGATCCTCGCGCACCCGCCCGGAGACGACCGTGATCGCGGCGGCGGACTCATCGTGGTCGTGAAAGCCGGTGTCCTGGTCGTGGCTCCAGCAGATCACCCACGCATTGACCTCGTCGTCGTCCCAGATCTGCGCATAGGCGCGCGCGCTTCCGGCGTGGCGGACCAGGTGGCGCCAGCGCTCCGGGGAGGCCGCGAGGCCGGCCGCGAAGCGACGTAGTTCGTCGTCGGTCATGGCTAAAGACTAGTAAGTACATCAAATTTGTCAAGATGCCTTCCTGCCGGCAAGGCCATCGGCGATCGCGAGATCCGCGGCCTTGATCGTGGTGGCGTCTGCGACGAGGGCGCGGGTGGCGGTGCTGGCAGCCTGCGCGTTGTTCTGGGTCGCGGCGGTGGCGATCCGCTTGAGGTCGACAGCCATCGCGTCGAAGCCGGTGATCAGCTTGTTCAGGTTCGTCTTGTAGCTTGCCGGCGGCTTGAGCTCGGCGAGCTGCGCGCCCTGCTGCCTTGCGCGTGTGGCGAGCGGCTCGAGCTCGGCCGCAAGCTGCGCGTCGGTCTTGTTCTTGGCGTCGCCGATCGTCGCCTCGAGATCCTGGCCGAGCTTGCGAAACTGTGCCCGGTCGGCCTCGAACCCCGACTTGAAGGCGCTCAGGCTGGGGGCGCTCGAGCCGCAGCCGGCGATCGCGATCGCGGTCAGCGCGGCCGTGAGCGCCGAAGCTCTGAATCGCGTGCCGGCTGCTGCCACGGCCGGGCACTCTACAAACGGGACGGTAGTAGCGTCTTTGGCTATGACCGGTGAGAACCCAGACGTCGAGAAGCTCAAGAACCGCCAGCTGGCGCAGGAGCAGGTCGCTCGCGACGCGCTCGCAGATGCGGTTACCGAGGCCGACGCGGCGAAGCACGAGCGGCGGGCCGACAAGGCCCGCTACTTGCGCGAGAAGCTCCAGGAGCGCGAGCAGTCTGAGCACGAAGCGGGCGACGACTGAAGCCCGTCCGAGGTTGTGACGCTCGTCACGGGCTCGCTCTTACATCGCTCCTACGCTGATTCGACACTCGCCTTGCACCGGCGGGGGATGGTGTCAGGGCATCGAACAAAGGAGCCCAAAAATGACACTGATCGTGATCGCCAACGTCGTCCTCATCACAGCCGTCGCCGTCGGAATCGTCGGCATGCTCGCCGCCGCGGTCCACACCTCGCGCCCGCAGGCCGAGGCGCGCCTGGTCGTGCAGCATGCACCCCGCCAACATCCAACTCGTGCCCGCGCGTACCGTTCGTACGAGGGCCTGAACGCGTAGTCGGACCGTCTAAGCGGCCCGCACTCCCGCGTGGGGGTGCGGGCCGTTTGTTGCAGCCGGCGCTTGACCCCCATGCGAACATACGTTCGTGACGAGCGAGGGCAGCCCGTACGCCCGGTTTCGCCGGGCGCTCGAGACCGGCAACGAGCTGCTGGTCCTGAGCACAGCGCGTGAGCTGCCCCAGGTGGCGCTCGACGATGCGCTCCGCATCTGTCTCGTGCTGCGCGACGGCGACCCCCGTCGCTACGAACGTGCGGCGGTCCGGTGGCTCGGTCGCTTCGCGCTCGAGGCGCGGGCGGTCACGATCCGCGATCTGCGTGCCGCCGCCGCCGCGCTCGACGCGCTGCCGACGCGCGCCGGCGAGGCGATGGAGCAGCTGCAGCAGCTGTGCGTTGACTGCGGCGTCACCTAGCGCGGGCTTATAGTCCCCGGCGGATGGAGCCGGTCAACCACCAGCTGCGCCTCGCCGCTCGCCCGACCGGGATGCCGACCGGCTCGCACTGGGAGCTGACCACCGAACCGGTTCCCGCGCCCGACGAGGGCGAGTTCGTGGTCAGGATCTCGCACCTGTCGATCGACCCGGCGATGCGCGGTTGGATGAACGACGCCCCGTCGTACATTGCCCCGGTCGAGATCGGCGCGGTGATGCGCGCCGGCGCCGTGGGTCAGATAACGGCCTCGCGGCGTCCGGACTTCGAGGCCGGGGAACACGTCTACGGCGCGTTCGGGGTCCAGGAGTTCGCGCGTTCGAACGGCGACGGCGTGTTCAAGGTCGACCCGTCGCTGGCGCCGCTGCCGACCTACCTGGGTGCGCTGGGGATGACCGGACTGACCGCGTACTTCGGGCTGCTGGATGTCGGCCGGCTCGCCGCCGGCGAGACCGTGCTGGTCTCCGGTGCCGCCGGCGCAGTCGGCAGCGTCGCGGGACAGATCGCGAAACTGAAGGGCTCCGCCGTGATCGGGATCGCGGGCGGCGCCGACAAGTGCAGCTGGATCGTCGACGAGCTCGGGTTTGACGCCGCGATCGACTACAAGAGCCAGGACGTCCGCCGAGCGCTGCGTGAGCACCCACGGCTCGACGTCTACTTCGACAACGTCGGCGGCGAGATCCTCGACGCCGCGTTGGCCAGGCTCGCCCGTGGCGCGCGGATCGTGATCTGCGGCGGGATCTCGCAGTACAACGCCGACCGGGTGCGCGGCCCGGCCAACTACCTGGCGCTGATCCCAGCGCGTGGCACGATGACCGGGATGGTGGTGTTCGACTACGCGGAGCGCTACCCGGAGGCGATCGCGGAGCTGGCGCGCTGGCTGAGCGAGGGCCGGATCATTTCCCGTGAGCACGTCGTCAGCGGCGGCGTGAGGGCGTTTCCGGAGACGCTGCTGAAGCTGTTTGCGGGGGAGAACACCGGCAAGCTGGTGCTCGAGGTCTGACGCGGGGCTCAGCCGGCGGCGGGCGATGCGGCAACCGCGACGGCCGGCCCACCCAGCACCTTCTCGACCGCGTCGGCAAACCGCCGCCACTCGAGCGAGCGCTCGCCCAGCTCAGCGCGGCCGCGCTTGGTCAGCTCGTACTGACGGCGGCGGCGCCCGTTGCTGACCGTCCAGCCGCTCTTCAGCAGGCCATCGGACTCGAGCCTGTGCAGAGCCGGATAAACGGTCCCCTCGGGCAGGTCGAAGCGCCCGTCGCTGCGGGCGCGGAGCCGCTCGACGACGGCGTAGCCGTGGACGGGGCCGTCGGCGACAACCGCCAGCAGCAGCGCGTCGAGGTGTCCCTTGATCGCTTCACCGGCCATGGCTAGTGATTCTAAGCATAGGTAGCCTAGGCGTCAATCGGGCCGGTCCGGCTGGGGTAAGCTCCGCCGCAGATCCGAGCCGGGCAAGGAGCGCAGATGGGACTGGGTGACAAATTCAAGAACCTGACCAAGCAGGCGCAGGACGCCGTCGCCGAGCACAAGGATGAGATCCACGACGCCGTCGACCGGGTCAGCGTCGCAGCCGACCAGCAGACCCGCGGCAAGTACACCGCGAAGATCGCGAAGGCCGGACAGAAGGCCGGCGAGGCGGTCGATAAGTTCGCGGAGCCAGGCGGTGCCGCAGAGTCAGGCCGGCAACCGAGCGACAACGACGACTGATGCTCGGGCGGGCGGCGCTGGAGCGCCACCCGCCCAAGGCGTCAGTTGCCCCCGGACGTTCCCGATCCACCGCCGCACCGCCTCCCGAGCACCACTGCCCCCAGTGGCTCGGGATGGCGATGAACGGGGTCGGCCTGCGCCGCACCGAAGAGCCACCCCCGGCGATCGCCGTCAAGTCGCGCCCCGGACTTGCGATCGGCGATCGTGCCTTGCTCTTCGTTGATCGAGTTCATCTTTGGTGTCGGTCAGTGCGGGTTAACCTGGCGCTGCCCCCGGCAGAGCACCGCGTTGTTTTGTTGCGTAGCCCCCGGTGTCTACGCACCGGAAATCTGGCATTAAGTCGTTGGCGAGACGTTTCCAAAACGTTGCAGGAGTCAGCCGGGCGTCAAGTGAAGTTGCGAGGGCGGATCATCCGAGCGGTATCTTGGCCCTGTGTCGTGGAGGAGGCGTCGTGACGGGCGCCGGCGCTGACGGTCAGCTGGCCGCCTGATGGACAGCGGTCCACAGGCCGTACACGGCGAGTCCGCTCGCGATCAGGCTGAGTGCCCAAACCGGTAGCGCCCGCTGTCCCTGCTTACTCGCAAACAGTGGATAGACGGCGAACACGATCAGCTGGCTCAGCCACAGTGCCACCAGCGACGGCTCGACCAGCGCGTTGTAGAAGCCGATCGGGTCGATCAGGCTGAACGGTGCCGCGAGCACGATCACGACGCCGATCGCGACCGCGATCGTGCGCACCGACGATCTCGTGATCGCGTGCAGGAGCCGCGTCAGAGCCAGGTACTCGCACAGGATCACGCCAGCGGTGCTGACCGCGATCCCGACCCCGATCAGCTTCGCCAGGCCGGCGCTGGCGAACTGTTCGACGACGGCCACGCCCGGAATCGCGGTGCTCAACAGCCCCGGGGCGCTCGCGAGCGGCGCCACCGCGAGCACGATCACGAGCGCGGTGATCGCAAACGCCCCGACCAACCCGCGTCTGATCGTGCGCGTCGGGCGGGCCAGCTCACCGCCGAGGAACAGCGGCAGGCTGCCGCAGATGTAGAGCAGCGATGTCTGGGCGCTCGCCTTCGCCAACTGCCCGGCCGGGGCGGACGTCCCGAAGCTCGAGGTGGGCGTCGACAGATGGGCGAGCGTCACCCCGTCGAGGATCCCCGCCAGTGCCAGCTGCCCCGCCGCCACCGCACCCAGAACGATCAGCGTCGCCGCCCTCCCCGCGATCATCAGTCCGGCCATCCCGACCGGGATCGCGAGCGCCAGCAGCGTCTGGTACCGGCGCTCGGCGGGGACGACCTCGGGCAGTTGCTCGTACACGATCTGCACCGTCGTGTAGATCACATACAGCAGGTAGCTGAAGATCCACAGCGCCGCCTGGGCGAGCGCGACGCGGCGCCCGGCCGCCGCCTCGACGAACGAGTACAGGCCGCCGGAACTGCTGATCTTGCTCGAGTACCGCAGCCAGATCGCCAGCGGGGCGACGAACACGACCGTCGCCGCGAGGATCGCGAACCCGGCCGAATCGCTGGCGTCGGCTACGAGACCCGGCGCAGCCAGGCCCGCCAGTGCCAGCGGGCCGCCGAACGATGCGATCGCGACGCCCGCGAACGCCCACTGGCCGATCGGGTTAGGCGCCTTCGCTCTGGCGTGCGCCGGATCGGCTCCGTTGATGTGAGTGGTGCCCGCACTGAGGCGGGCACCCAGAGACTGCTTCGACACGTCGGGTCGGCCGGCTAGCCCCAGCTGCTGCCACCCGAGCCGCTCGAGGACGAGCTCGCCGCCCCGCCAGACGCGGCGTTCGTCGAGGCTTCGATCGCGGAGCCGGTCGGCGCAACCAGCCACCACTTGGCGCCGAAGTTGTCGCTTCCCTGACCGCGCAAAGTTCCAGGGCCCATGTCGCCGACGAAGTAGTAGAGCGGGTGTCCCATGTAGGTCACCTGCTTGCTGCCGTCGGAGCGCGTGATCGTGCCGAGGTCCGAGGCCTTGGCGCCGCCGGACGCCGTCGGCGCGCCCTTGGTGAGCAGCGGCGGCCATGCCTGGGCGCAGGCGCCCGCACAGCTCGATGAGTCGTTGTGGTCGGCGACCCACAGATACAGCGCGCGTCCGCCGACGCCCGTGAGATAGAGGCCGCCCCTCCCCTTCGCGGTACTGACCGCGACCCCGCCGACGGCTGCGCTCGACGTCGGCGCCGACGAGCTGGCGGCAGCCGCGCTCGAGCTGCTGCTGCTACTGCTGCCGCACCCCGCGACGACTAAACCGACAATGACCAGCGCCGCGAGGCTCCCGGCGCGCAACTTCGCTGATGTCCAATTCACGATGGCTCTTTTCCATCTCGCAGTTTTGCAATCGACCTCCAAAGAGCAGGTCGTCGATAAGGACGCCAGGCCGCCACGATCCTTCCCGGTCGTCAATCGTGCTGCGCCAGGAAAGCGGCGACCAGCTCGAGGAAGCGGTCCGGCTGCTCGAGATGGGTCGAGTGACTTGCGCCCTCGAACAGTTCCCATCGCGCCTCGGGTAGCGCGTCGACGAGCGGCTGCACGACGGCCGGCGTCGCCTCGTCGTGCTCACCGGAGATCACCAGCGCCGGAACCTCGATCTGACCCAAGCGCGAGGTGATGTCCCAGCCGCGGAGGGTGCCGATCACGTGGAACTCGCTGGGGCCGTTCATCATGTGGTAGACGGTCGGGTGCTCGGCGAGTTGGGCGAACGTCCGCTGCAGCACGTCCGGGAACGGGATCCGACACAGGTGTCGCTCGTAGTAGTGCATCATCGCCTGCTCGTATTCGCCGCTATCGGTGGTGCCCGCCGTCTCGTGCTGGGCCAGGGTGTGCTGCACATCGATCGGCAGCATCCCCCGCAGACGGTTGGCCTCCTGGAACCACAGCTCGATTGAGGCGAGCGAGTTGGCGAGCACGAGCGACCGCAGACCGGGGGGGCGCGTGACCGCGTGCTCGAGCGCGAGCATGCCGCCCCACGAGTGCCCGAGGACGTGGTAGCGGCCGGCGATCCCGAGGTGGTCCAGCAGCGCGCTGAGCTCGCGAAAGAGGCCGGGTACCCCGGGCCGCCTGCAAGATCACCACCGGGGCCGCGCCGGCGTCCAACTCCCCGACGACCCGGTACCAGGTCCACCCGGCATCCCAATCGAGCACGTTCTCGGCCACCGATGCAAAACCTACCCAGGCCAGGCGTCGAGCTTGTCATCCTGTGCTGGCCCTGCGCCCGTTTGGAGGCTGACCTTGACTACCGAGCCCGTACACCTGATGCCGGCCCGCAAGCGAATCGCGCTGATCGCGCACGACAACTGCAAGTCGCAGCTGTTGGCGTGGGCGCGCTTTAACCGCGAGACGCTCAGCCACCACGAGCTCTACGCGACCGGGACGACCGGCGCGCTGGTCGCCGGCGAGCTCGGGCTCGAGGTCGAGCGGTTTCTGAGCGGTCCGGTCGGCGGCGACCAGCAGACCGGCGCGGCGATCGCGGAGGGCAGAATCGACTTCCTGGTGTTCTTCTGGGATCCGCTCGAGCCCCAACCGCACGACGTCGACGTCAAGGCGCTGCTGCGAATCGCGGTCGTCTACAACGTGCCGACCGCGTGCAATCGGGCGACCGCCGACTTCGTGCTCTCCAGTCCGTTGATGCAGGGCGAGTACGAACGGCTGACCGAGGCGTGACCGATCAGTCGAACCATGACCCCGGAGGGGCCGCATTCAGGCAGCGGCGGTCGGGAGCTCTACGATCCGAGCGAGATCTCGGATGAGCTCCGGACAACCCCCTAAGCCTGAGGGCGAACGCTGGGCCGCGCAGTACGTGTCGAGCAACGGAGCGTCGGCCAGCACCTGGAGTGACCCCGCCTATCGGCTCGTCGTCGCCGGCTACATCGTCGCCATCGCGATGCCGCCCGTCGGGTTCGTCCTGGCGATCGTGCTGGCCCGGCGTTCGTCGAAGCCTTACTCCAAGCACTGGCCGTGGATCATGCTGATCAGCGTCATCGCCGCGGTCGGCTGGACGCTGATCCTGGCCTCCGGCGCGCTGACCTCGACGAGCAACGAGCTCAACTGATCACGGCGAGTGACCGTCGGTCGTGGTGAGGGTCACGCCGGCGCCTCCGAGGATCGCCTCACCCCATGCATGCGTAAGCACGGCGTGCCGAACCTCCCGGACCCGACATTCACGCCGGGGGGCGTGGTCGACTTCGGTACCTCCGGCCTCGACATGCAGTCGCCGGCAGTCAGGCACGCGGCGGTTGTGTGCCATTTCCCGCTTCCCCGGGGACGCGGACCCGGCTCCCCACCTCAATAGCTGAGATGCCGGCCGACGTGGTGATGAGTCGCTAGAACACTCGTACGCGGCTTCGATCGCTTCTACGTCGTCCGATTCGCTGGGGAGGGGACCGCGTTGTCGCGTGTCAGCAAGATGACACTGCTCACGAGGACGAAGATCAGGAAGAGCACGAACCCGATGAGGTCGAGAATCAGCCCGAACGAGGCGATGACGCCGCCGAGGCCGAAGCCTTGAAGGAAGAGCATGATCCCGGCGAGGATCGAAACCCACCCGAGCCAGCGCGGTAGGACGCCGCTCCTGATCACGAGCAAGCCTGCGGCGACAGCAGAGAGGCTGCCGAAGACGTCCCCGACGCTTTCCAGCGCATACGTCATCAGGTACAGCGTGTAGGCGACACCAGGGTCGTGTCGATACCCAAACGACGCTATCTTTGCGCCGACCAGGCCGGTGATGCCGATGTCGCTGACGGCGTGCAGGGCAATAAAGAGGACTCCGCCGACCAGCACCAGGGAGCCGAGGATCCGGGGCCTGTCGGTGTCTCCGCGCAGCAGGTTGTAGAGACTGCAGAGGTAGATCAGAAACGCGGTGGCGTAGACGACGGAGAGGTATGCGATCACCAACAGCCGGTCGCGGTGCTCGTGGAGCCCGCTCGCGATCGTCGCCGCCGAGTCGTTCTGGGTCAGTCCGACTCCGAGCGCGACCACAATCTCCGCCAGCAGCGCGACGACGTAAACGATGCCCGCCACCCAGACATACCGCTCCCACGCTCTCGAGGTACGCATCACCATTCACCATACGATGTTCTCCGCCAGCGTCGCGGCTCAGACGAGCGCGGGAGGCACGGGTCGCTCAGCGTCGCAGGCCGTGAAGCGTGGCGAATGCCTCGAGCTGGCGGAGTTGCTGATTCAGATCGGTCGAGGTCGTGCCGACGACGAGGCGGTCGACGCCCTGGGCGGCGTAGGCATCCACGTCGTTGTGCTCCATGTCGATCGAACCCCAGCGGGTGTACTCGAGAAGTTCCGGGTCGCGGCCTTCGCCGATGGCGGTCGAGTGCATAAGTTCGATCTGAGCGAGCCGTTCGGCCGCGGTTAACCGGCCGCCGGGGAAGAACCCGTCGCCTCGCCGGCCGGCGCGGCGAGCGGCGGCCGCGCTCGAGCCACCGACATGGATCGGCAGCATCTGCAGCGGCTTTGGATAACTGGTCACGTTCTCGAACGAGTAGAACTCGCCGTCGAAACTCGTGCCGGTGGCGTCGCCCGCCCAGAGAGCGCGCAGGACGTCGATCGCTTCGTCGGCGCGGCGGCCCCGGGTCGCGTAATCGACTCCGACGGCGGCCGCCTCGCCCGGGAGGCTGCTGACCCCGATTGTGAGCAGGCGCATGCGCCCGCTGGACAGCACGTCGATCGTCGCCAGGCGCTTGGCGAGCACCACCGGGTGGTGGAAGGGCAGCAGCAGCACGCCCGTGCCGAGCAGGATCGTCGTCGTCGACGCGGCGACGAACGCGAGGCACTCAAGCGGGTCGGCGATCGGCAGATCAGGCGGGAACTCGATCTCGCCGACCCGCGCGCCCGGGTAGAGCGCGACGTGCTCGGGCACGGAGAACGACTCGAAACCCAGATCGTCGGCGTGGCGGGCGATCGCCTTTAGGTTCGCCGGGTCGGTGCCCACGACGCCGGTGTTGTAGCTCAGCCCGAATCTCATGCCCCCAGTTTCGCCCAAACGGGGACGTGGGAGCGGAATCGTGAGGGAAACTGGCGACTGCTTACGCGCTCCGGACGGTGCGGGTTGACAAGCGAGCGCTCACGATATATCGTTGAGCTATCGAGTAGGCTCTAAGCAGAACCCGAGGAGAGACTCATATGACCAACCAATACTTCTTGGATCGCATCGCGGGTCGCAACCCAAACCTGCGCGCTGCCGACGCGGATCGCGAACGAACAGCCGACCGCCTTCGCAAGGCCCATACCGAGGGCCGGCTCGACCTAGCCGAGTTTCAGCAGCGCGTCGAGCGCTGCTACAAGGCAATCACCGTCGGCGAACTCGAGGAGCTCGTCACCGATCTGCCCCGCCAGGACGAGCGGGACGAGGGACGCTCCTTGAGGCGGTTCCCGGCGCCACGGTTTGGCCTGGCGCCGTTGGCTGCGATCCTGATCGCGCTGCTCGTGATCTCGGCGGCGATCGGCCAGCACGTCTTCTGGCTCTGGATACCGCTCCTGTTTATCTTCTGGAGGATGTCCTGGTCGCGTCGTAGGCGGTCGTGGGCGGGTCCACGGCACGGACCGGAGGGTTGGATCTGAGGTTGCCGGTGGGGTTCTGGACCGCGTTGCGCGTCGAGGCGACCGTGCGTCGCGAATTACGGCCCGGACCAGGACCCCATGCTGTCGGTGATCGGCACGAGTTTGCCGGCAGTGCAGGTCCCGAAGCCGAGGTTGTGCTGAGAGGAACTGCCGCCTAGGTCGGCTCGCCCCACTGACCGTCGCCGTGATCCCGCGCGCTCTGATCGGCGATGGCCGGCGAATGGTCTGGCGCGAACCCGGCCTGCTTCAGCATTCGCCGCACATCCACCACGACCTGGACCCCGACGTCCTTACCATGAGGTGCCGCGAACACCTCGGTCTCAGGCCCGAGCGAGACCTTGAGCTTGCCGTCGTGCTCGTGAGTCACGGTTCCGACCGTGTCCAGCAGCGAGACGACTTCGCGCCACTCGATGTTGCCGCTCCGCGGGTGGCTGAAGATCTTCTCGACCGTGTCGCGATGACGGCTGCTGAGATGCGCTTCCATCGGGCTCCCTTCGTTGTGTGCTTGTACCCACGACTCTCTGCGGACATGCTCCCACGACCATCCACGACGGCACACCGGGGGAATACGTTGACCTTTATGAGCGCATTCGTTCCGGGAGGGCAAGCGGGCGAGGAGTCCCAGCGCCTGACTCATGAGGCGGAGATCGAGGCCGTTCAGCGCCGCGAGGTAAACGACACTGAGGCACCCAAGCGCCCCTCGGTGATCAAGCGGATCCTGCGCAAGCTCCGTCGAGCCCAATGACCCACGCGTAGCTCAGTCTGGCAGCGCACCGGTGTTTACCTGGTACGACCCGCGACGGCCGTGCGCGAGCGTGTGGGTCGGGCGAGATCGCCGCGCGCGAACGTAGCCTCCAGGTGACGATGATGCTGGACCGTCCCAATTGGAGGCTTGAAATGGATGCACCTATCAAGGTCCGCGAGCAACTGCCGCGGGTCGTGCGCTTCGATCCCAGGGAGATCAGGAGAGCGGTCGGTGAGGTCGAGGGGTTCAACGCCAAGCTCGCGCTCGTGATCACCCGCAGCGTCGGGACGATGGCATGCGCCTACTTGTTCGCGGTGATCGCGCTGATCAGCCTGCCGGCGGCGATTACCTCGGGACAGGTGATCGTGATTGTGGCGTGGATCGCGCAGACGTTTCTGCAGTTGGTGCTCCTGTCGATCATCATGGTCGGGCAAACGGTGCAGTCCGTCGCGTCGGACCAGCGCGCCGCGAAGGAGTTCGCTGACACCGAGACGATCCTTGACCGCCTCGACGCCAACACCGCGGGCGGCATCAAAGACGTGCTTGACGCGATCCATGCGATCGGCAACCCGGCCGCAGCGCAGACGAGTCCGCCGGGACAATCGAATTGACCGCGGTCCAGCGAGGTGTCCTGATCACCGCCACGATGAGTTTTCGTCTCGCGACTAGTCATGACTCATGAGACCAACAGGAGGAGTCTGCCGTCATGATCAGTCCACTCAGCGCCGCGCGTGCCGTCACAAAGCTCCCCGCACAGGACCTTGACCGCGCGCGGCGCTTCTACCGCGACCGACTCGGCCTGGAGCCGGTCGAGGAACGCGAAGGTGGCCTCAGGTACGTCTGCGCGACCACGGAGTTCCATATCTTCGCGTCCTCCGGCGTAGCTTCGGGGCGCTCGACGCAGCTGGGCTTCGAGGTCGAGGACATCGACCAGGCCGTCGCGGACCTTCGGGCTCGCGGGCTCGAGTTCGTGACCTTCGACCTGGGCGGCCTGGAGGTGACCGACCAGATCGTGGTCGTGCCTGACAACTACCCGAGCAAGGGCACGGGCGAACGCGGCGCGTTCTTCTTCGACAGCGAAGGCAACTTGCTCGCGCTCGGCCAAGCGACCCGATAGGGGTCAACAACCCTCTATGTTGCGATCAGACCGTGAGCGCCGAGACCGTGACCCGGTCTCAGCGCAGAGTGCCGGCCGGCAGCACGAACCTGAGTGGCGGCCGGGAGGGTGCATCACGGCCGCCGCTGAGCCCCGAGGCGTGCAGCCCGCGCGTCGAAGCGGCGCCAACGGCTGATTCGGGTTCCCCATCGTGGCTGATGATCCAGGCGATAACCGCAGGGGACTCCGCGCCCTCAGCGAGGATCGCGGCACGCTCGATAACGTCGCCCCCCGACGCGTGAGGCCGCGACAGCCGCGTCACCAAGGCGAGAATCGCGTCGTCTTCCACTGCTTACACCGTACTCCGGCCGCAAAATCACTCCGTGCGTCGTCCTCAAAGCTCGCGACGCCCCAGGACCCCACGGGCCCGACGAGACACCCGACCGCCGAGCCTCGGACCAGCGCCAGCTCGCGCCGTACGATGGGAACGCTCTACGAACGTCGCTCGGGGGTCACTTGCCGCTGATCACGTTCGAGCCGATAACCGACTCGACGCCCGACTGCAAGGAGGGCAGCGGGTAGATCACGCTGGGACCGCCGCTCGAGGCGGCCGGGAGCCAGGTCTGGTTCCACACCGTCTGCGTGTTGCCGCCCGGGTCGAGTTCCAGTAGGCGGGGTTGTCGCTGGCGTTGGCGTTGAACGGTGCGTCGCTGGTCGGATCCCAGCTGGCAGCCGTACTGCAGCTGGGTGCCGCCGACTGCGGTCACCCACGGACTCGACCCCGGCCAGCCGCCGTTGGTGCGGAAGCCGTACGTCCTGGTCTCCTTGTGCTGCTTGGCCGTACCGGTCGTGCCGTTATCGCCCGAGGCGGAGAGGAACGCGTCGCGCTTGAGGCCCCGAGTCCTTGTGATCCGTCGTGGATGAGCTCGCCGTACGACCTAATTGGCGGATCACGGGCGCCGTCTCGGATCTGAGCGGCTCGGGGCTGTGCCGCGCTACGTGTGTCCCCAGCGGTGCAGATCGTTCGTCGGTAGACCAACGATGGCCACCAGGGCCCTCACGACAGCAAGGAGTGTCGATGCCTCATCCAGTGATCCACGCCGAGATCCGCTCCCAGGACGCCGACGCCACTCGGGAGTTCCTCGCCGAGCTGTTTGATTGGAAGGTGGCCTCGGAGGGTGCGCTCCCCGGCTTCACCTTCATGGACACCGGTGCGACCGAAGGACCGGCGGTGGCAATCAGCCCGCGCCAGGGCACCGAGGACGAGGTTCTTTTCTTCGTCGCCGTAGACGATGTCGCCGCGACGCTGACCAGGGCCGAAGAGCTCGGGGGCAAGATCATTCAGCCGGCGCAGCATGTGCCGGGCGTGAGCTTCGGTGTCCTCGCCGATGCTCAAGGGCACCGAATCGGCATCGCAGCCACCTAGCTCTCGCTCGACAGATCTCGCGTGACTGCCGGGGCATCTCGTGCCCGTATGACGTAATCCTCGCCCCACGGGCACGAGGCCCCCAGCGCCTGGGGCTGGCGCCTTCGCGCAATTCGCCGTAGATGGTGGCGCGGGTCACGGAGAACAATTCGGCTGGCTCGGCGATCGTGTGCTCGCCGGCGACTGGGACGCGATCTACGGTCCGGCCTCGAGGCGTTGCTTGAGTCGCCTCATGTTCTCCGGCATCTCGCTCGCGGCCTGGCGACGGACGATGAGCGGAACGAGGAGCTTTCCGATCCCGTGGCCGGTGAAGTCCAGCTCGATCGTCAGCCGCGACCGTGATCCATCGGCGAGCGGCTCGACCTTGACCACGACGATGGCCCTGATCGGACCGTCGATGCCTCGGTCGGCCCACCGCTGCGGCGGATCGTATTCGGTGATCTGGGTGGTTACCTCGCGCTCGCGGCCCCCGATCCTCCGGATGGTCGTGCATTTGGAGCCGACGCGGGTCGTGGGCGCGTCCATGTGGCCGCTCACGGCGCCCTGCTGCCACTCGGGCATGGTGCTCGGATCTGTCACGTAGGCGAAGACCTCCTCGGCCGGTCGCGCGATCTCCGCGGTGGTGGTGATCGGCGCCATCAGGCCACCCTGCCCAACCGGCCGGCGAAGCGCTGCAGGTAAAGCGTCGTCTCGGGGATCCCGGCGGTGGTCGCGGAGGCTCCGAGCTTCTGAGCCGCCTCGAGCACGCCCGCAACGGTCAGCGTCAGGTTGTCGACCCTCGCCTGCATGGTCGTCGTCCTATCGGGTTGTGGTGTGCGGTGCGCCGCGCCGGCCCACAGGGGATTGCGTCTCCCTCGGCGGGTTCGCCTCTAAGACAAGCCAAGAGGCGAGAATGTGACACGCGACGAGGCGGAATTGTGACCAGCGACACCCGCTTTGGGTCCATGCGGGCGACGACCGATGGCGCCTTCCCGCTGCACGCGGATACCGTGCATCCCCGACGCTGGGTCGGGTCTATCGCGCCGCGGGAGCAATCCGCCGGTGCAGCGGCGTGCGGCCGCGCGTCCCGTCCGTTTCGATGATGTTGATCGCCCGCAGGCAGTAGGCGGTCCGCTGCGCGAGCTGCCTGCTGCATCCGAGAAGGGAAGCCAACTCGCGGGTACTGAATGGCTGGGCCGGAAGCGGCGGAAGCGCACGTACGATGTCGTCGGCGCCGTGGAGTTCGATCCTCCCGAGCACTTCGCGAAGGTGTCGCGCTCCCGAGTCGCGTGTTCGCCGGCGCACGGTCACCGGCCGAGCCGCGCGTATGTGGTCCTCGCCTAACAGCAGCACCTCAACCGTCAAGTTGGGATGCGTCAGCAACGACGGGAAAGCGGTCAGCTTGTCGAACACCTCCACGACCGTCCCGCACTTCGGAGACCGGCGGATCGAGAGCACCGCACCGTGCTCGTCCACACGCACGATTCGCCGCTCGGCCGCAACAGGATGCACGATCCGGAAACGGTGCCGGTCAAGCAGGGCGTCGAGCTTGGCCCCCAGTGGGCCAAAGCCGCCGGTCTGGACCTCCACGAGCTCTCCGTCAGCACGGATCAGGTCAATCACGAACCGGCCGACCGGCACCTCCAGCCGGTCACCCGGCGCCGCCAGCATCGCCTTGACTGAAGCGTGAAGCGGGCCCTCGCGCAGCACGCCGATGCTCGACACAGCCCAGAGGCTAGAGGCGGCACCGGCGCGCCCCTCCCGGCAATGCGGTTCTCAGGGTCAGTGCGCGTTGGGCGTCCGGGGGTGCAGCTCGTAGTGGAGTGTTTCGTAGCGCATGACACGGTGCGCCAAGGGGACCACAACCGCCTGCAGGACCCGATGCCGACGGGCCAGCGCCTTGGCCGCGATCTCGGCTTGGCTTCCAGAAAGGAGCACCGCCCGCACGTTCACCGTTGGGCCCGTCGGCCTGCCACGAAACGTCGCGGGCGCCACGTTGACCCTCTCGTTCCTGCGCAGGCGCTTTGTCTTCCAGGCCTTGTCGTATGAGCGAAAGAACGCCCGATCGTGGTCGAAGGCGATGCTCACCGGCGTCGCGACCGGCGCGCCGTCGCGCTTAAAGGTCGTGAGCAGGATCGTCTTGGTGTCTTTGAGGGATGCGAGCTCGCTGGTCATCGCGTCTCCTTGTCCGGCATCGGTTGCACGAACAAAGACGCGCTTCAGTCGTTTCTCGTGACAGCCGTCAGGGATCGCGCGCGATCGCCAATGGCGCGATCGGCGAGCCGGTCAAGACCGCCGAGCTTGACCAAAGACATGCGTCACGAGTGCGCTGCGGGCAGCCTCAGCGAGCGCGTCGTTCGCGGGGCGGGACGCGTAGCCGAGCTCGGCACGCGCCTTGCGGTCATCGAAGAGGTGGGGCAGGCGCCCGGCGCGTACCTCGGCCGGCATGAGCATTTTTGGCTCGCGGCCCAGCGGCCTGAGCACCGCGTCGGCGACGACCGCGCTCGCGTAGGCAGCGATCCACGGCACTGGCATTCGCGGCGCGGGCAGTCCCGCCGCCCGTGCGATCGCGGCAAACACCTCACGGACGGTCATGTTGTCGCCGCCGAGCAGGTAGCGCTCACCGACCCGGCCGCGCTCGAATGCAGCCACGTGCCCGCGGGCCACGTCCTCGACGGCGACCACGTTCAGGGCGCTGCGGGCGAGATACGCGCGGGCGCGGCCACGCGCGACGTCCGCGACCATCTTGCCGGTCGGAGTCGGACGCAGGTCGCCGGGACCGACGGGCGCCGTCGGGTTGACCACGATCACCTCGGCGCCCTCGCGCGCGGCCTGAAGGGCAAGGCGCTCGGCTTCCAGCTTGGTGCGCTTGTATGGCACGCCCAGCTCTCGTGGCGCCGGGAGATCGAGCTCAGTCGCGTGGCGGCCGCGAGCCGGCCCGCAAGTGGCGCAAGAACTTGTGTGAACAACCCGCCGCCGCTTCCCTCGCACGGACGCGTCTAGCACCGTGCGCGTACCGCAAACGTTCACGGCCTGCATCAACGCCGCATCCTCGCGGTTGTAGCTGTACACCCCGGCGAGGTGAAAGACCGCGTCGCACCCGTCGACGGCGCGCCGCACTTCGTCGTGATCGAGAACGTCTCCACGGATGAACTCCACGGCGTCGGGCAGCGTCCCGATCGGTGGTGGCCTGCGGTCGAAGGCCCTGACCTGCGCACCGCCGCCGGCGAGCGCGGCGACGACGTGGCAGCCGATGAACCCCGCAGCACCGGTGACGAGCGCCCTCATCGCAGGACAGCACGCCGACGGCGAGATCGCGCCGTGCCGCGCGCCATTCGCAAGCCAAAGCGAGCCATCGCGCGCGGCACCCGCTCGGCAGCTGCCACGACGTCCTCGATGGCGTCGGCAAAGCGGCGGATCTCGCGTTCCTCGATCAGCAGCGACGGCAGCGCCTTGACGACGTTCAGGCGGTGACCAGCCACCTGGCAAAGGATCTGGTGCTCGTGAAACAGCGGCACCGCGATCAGCTGTGCGAACAGGCCGGGCTGGGCGCGCTCGACAGCATGAAACAGCGAGCGCCCGGCGCCTCCCGCTGGTGCACCAAGCTCGATCGCCCACATCAGACCGAGGCCCCGTACGTCGCGCACCACCTCGTGACGCTCGATTAGCGGCTTGGTCAGCTCCAGGAGCAGAGCTCCCATCCGCTCGGCGTGGGCCACGACGCCGTCACGCTCCAGCACCCGCAGCGTTGCGAGGGCCGCTGCAGCCGCGAGGTCGTTGCCGCCGAACGTCGAGCCGTGGCGCACGGCGCGCTCCATGCCGTCGAACACGCGGTCAAACGCCTCCCGTGAAACCAGCACGGCTCCGATCGGGACGAGCCCGCCGGAAAGCGCCTTGGCCAGGCAGATCATGTCTGGGGCGAGATCCCAGTGCTCGAGCGCCAAGAATCGCCCGGTGCGCCCGAGGCCGGTCTGGATCTCGTCGCAGACGAACAGGGCCCCGGAGTCGCGACACAGCCGCTGCGCCGCAGCGAGGTAGCCGTCGGGCGGAAGATGCACACCCTTCCCCTGAACCGGCTCGACGATCAGCGCAGCCACGTCCCCGCGCGCCAGCTCCACCTCGAGCGCCGCGGCGTCGCCGAACGCGATCCGATCGCAGCCGGGCACCAGCGGCCCGAAGCCGGCCCGGAACTCGTCGTTGCCGTTGAGCGACAGGGCACCAAGCGTGAGCCCGTGGAACGCGTGATCGGCATACAACAGCCGCGGCCGGCCCGTCGCGGCACGAGCGATCTTCATCGCCGCCTCCACCGCCTCTGTGCCAGTGTTCGCCGGCACCATCGCCGCGACGCTCCCCGGAGCGCGCGCGAGCAACTGCTCGGCCAAGACGCCGCTCAGGAGCGTCACGCCCAGCTGCGGCAGGTTGGCCGTGCGTGCAGCGAGTACTTCCTGCACCGCCGAGATCACATCGGGATGGTTGCGGCCCAGCGCGAACACCCCATAGCCCGAAATCAGATCGAGGTAGCGCCGGCCGTCCGAGTCGATCAGATACGCCCGGTCCCCACCGACCCAAGACCGGTCGAAGCCCAGCGTCCGCAAGATACGACCCATCTGCGGGTTGAGATAACAGTCGTTGAGCGCCATCTCCTCGCCCACCCGACCGGCCAGCAGGTCACGAATTTCGGGGACTCCGGCCACCGGCCGTAAGCCTAATGGCGCACCTCGGTCAGTGGCGCGTGGGCGAGACGCATTACGCACTGCGACGGGCCGTAGGGGCGGCGGTTCCGCGAGCGGCTTGTATGCCCTTTTCGGAGAGTTCGGCTGTGCCATGCGACACTTCCGCTGGTGCGGGCGATCGTTCTGAACTCATTCACCGGGCTCGATGGCCTGGAGCTGTCCGAGGTAGCTGACCCGACGCCGGCCGCTGGCGAAGAGCTGGTGCACGTGCGGGCGGCGGCTCTCGGGCCGTGGGATCGCGCCAGTGTCGACGGTGCGTTCGCGGCGATGGGCGGCTCGGGCGATTTCCCGCAGGTCCAGGGCTGGGACTTTGCCGGTGAGACGAGCGACGGCCGAAGGGTTTTAGGGTTCGTGGCGCAGCCGTGGATGGGAGTTGGGGCGCTTGCCGAGCAGATCGCGGTGCCGTCCGCGATCCTCGCGCCGCTGCCTGACACGCTCGGTTTCCCGGAGGGCAGCGCGCTCCCGGTCTGCGCCCTGACCGCCCAGCTGCTCGTCGATGCCGCGGCAATCGGCGAAGACGATCTGGTGCTTGTGATCGGCGCGGCTGGAATGGTCGGCGGGTTCGCGGCGCAGCTCGCCGGGGGACACGGCGCCCGTGTCGTTGCCGCTGTGCGTGATTCCGACGCAGACGAGGCGCGCCGGCTGGGTGCTGACATGGTCGTCAACGCGGACGAAGATCTCGAGGCCGCGGTTCGCGGGCAATGGGAGGATGGGGTCGACGCGTGCCTGGACACGGCGGGACTCGGGGCCGGCGCCTTGGTATGCGTCCGCGATGGTGGCGCGTTTGTCACCTCGGTCCCGACCAAGGTGCCCGACGCTGCCCGGGGAATCGCTCCTCGGACCGTGCAGGTGCAACCCGATGCCGACGCAACGGCCGAGTTGGCGCGTCGCGCAGCCACGGGTGAGCTGACCGTCCGCATCGCCGAGGTCCTGCCGTTGGAGCGCTTCCGCGACGCGTACAGGGGGTTGGAGAGCGGGGGGCTGCACGGAAAGATCGTGCTCACCCCCTAACCCAGCAGACCCGTGCGAGAATGCGGTGATCGCTTCCGAGATGACCGCGCGTGAGCCGCGCGGACGGGGCCGCTACCGCCCGTCGTACCCGAAGCGCCGACGGAGCGGCGCTCAGCCGGTCTTGGTGGGTGTCAAGACGATCACAGGGATGACGCGATCGGTCTGTTTCTCGTACTCGGCGAATTGCGGGACGCGCTCGGCCTGCGTGCGGTAGAGGCGGTCACGTTCTTCGCCGATCGCCTCATTGGCAACGACCTCGATCGTGTCGCTCCCGACCTCAATCGTGACATTGGGGTGGGCCTTGAGATTGTGGTACCAGTCGGGGTTCGTCGGCGCTCCAGCCTTCGATGCGAATACGACGTAGCGCCCCTGGTCGTTCAGATAGCCAAGCGGATTAGTGCGGCTCCTGCCGGACTTCGCACCGGTGTGGTGCAGCAGCAGCAGTGTCGAGCCTTCGAACATACCGCCGACGCGTCCTTCATTGGCGTGGAACTCCTCGATGATCTGAGCGTTGAAGTCGGCGGGCGACGTGGACATCGTGCTCCTCAGGAATGGACGGGGATGGATCGCTGAACGTCGCCTCAGTCTATGCGCGCCACGATCGTTGCCAACGATTCAAGGTCTGACTATCGCGATCCAACTATCCGGACACGCCGGGGCTAGCTACGCCTCGACCTCCACGCGATCAGCACCGCGCCCGCCGGCACGGCTATCACGACGAGCAGCCCGAGGCCGTGTGCGCCGCCAGCCGTGCGAGCCTTTCATTGTGCGCCGCACAGGCTCTACCGCGATGCCGTCCAGCAAGCTGGCTTGGGTGCTGGAGCGTGCCGGTGCCACAGAGCACCGAGAACCGGGCCGAGGCTACTTGTTCTCAGAGTCCCTGCTGATCGTCGACACGCCGCAGATCTACGATCAAGAGGGCGACCTGCGCGCAACCATCAAGTCGTCGCCCGACAGCGCTTCGTTTGCTCGGCGCGTGTTTTCGAGAGCTCCGCGCGTCAGAAAGGTTGTAGATGTCGACGATCAGATCTTGCTGACGTTCGAGATCGGTTACCGCTCGTTCAGGTCAATCGCTACTAACGGCACGGAGATCGCCAAAATCGTCATTCCGCCTGGCTCTAAACGGAAGAAAACCTGCCCAATCGAGGCGGACGGGGAGAGGATCGGGACGCTCTGTCATGGCGACCGTCACGGGAACTTCAGCGTCCGCGACACAGAACACATCGAGATCGCACGCATCACCCATGTCACGCCCCGATTTGGCGCGCTGTGGTACGCAACTGGGTGCAACGTCATCGAGATTAATGACCGAATGCCAAACGCATTGCGTCCGCTGCTTCTCGCAGCCAGCGCCTGCGTATTCGACTTGACATCTCCGAACGTTTAGACGTAAGGACACGCCGGTCGCAGACTCCGCGGCGGTGATCGATCGACGATCGATTCCCGGCTCCCGGGACGCTCTGCCAGTTTGGGCTAGAAGAAGCCAGCAGGCTGCCGCCGCGCTCGAGGCCGCTGGGTTTCGGTCGATCAACCCGAGAGCGGTGCTACCCAATGCCGTCCGGAAACTTCTCCCCGATGAGATCGTCGGTGATCTGCTTGGCGAGGCTCAGCCAGTTGTCAAGTCGGGTTGCGCTTCGGGCCAAGGCTCGACAGCCGAGGGCTGTTGAGTTTCGATCTTCACGACAGTCTTGCGGCGCGCGTGATCTGCACCTGCTAGTAGCCGCGGCGTGTGCGTCCCGGCTGGTATCTCGGCCCTCGGTCTAGCGTTCCGGCGCCGCCGTATTGACGTGGGAACTAGTGCTGATTAGGCTCGTGTGGTTCGCCGTCGACGGGGCTCCTTCTCGGCGTGCGAATAGTGAATCGACGAACCTGGGGTCGCTCTCGCCGAACAGGTCGGTGCGTACGCCTCGGTCGCCAGCGCCCATGACGCTCCGGCTCCGGTGTGCGTCGGCTCCGCCCATCACGTTGGGGTAGCCCGTGAAGCTTCGGCCGCCCATGACCGGCACGCCGGGAGCGCGGTTGGCCGGGCCCATCGCCGAGATGACGGTCTCGGATGCAACCTGCGGACGGCGGCGGCGCGGGGTTGGGTGGCCAGCGCGGGTCCGCGCGCGCTCGCTAGTCCCGATCGGAAGTGGATGCTCAGTGGTGGTTGTGGTGCTCATCGTTTCTCCTGGTGGTTCGCGAAGGCCAACTTGCGTCATGCAAGGCAGCCTAGCCGAGAGGTCTGGCTTTTGTCAAGCAAGTCAGCTACGATTCAGTTGTGCTCAACCGCGACTATCCAGACCAGGTCTGCTCGATCGCCCGATCACTAGAGGTCATCGGGGAGCGCTGGACGCTGCTGATCCTCCGCGACGCGGTTGTCGGCCTAACGCGGTTCGAGGACTTCCAGGCGAAGCTCGGGATTGCCTCCAACGTCCTCACCAACCGGCTCAAGCGGCTGTGCGACGAGCAGCTGCTCGAACGCGTACCCGACCCAGACCGGCCCGGCCGGCCGAAGTACATCCTCACCGACAAGGGACGCGAACTCGCGCCCGCCCTGATCGTGCTCATGAAATGGGGCGACCGCCACTACCCAACCCCGGGCGGCCCACCCCGACTCACCCTCCACGCCGACTGCGGAGGCAACATCGGCCCAGACCTCCGCTGCGACCGCTGCGGCAAACACGCGGCGCGCGGGGAGATCGAACTCCCCCCCGGCCCAGGGGCGCCACGCGGCGAGCACGCCGGACGATGAGTATCGGCGCGCGGCGACCGTCTCGCGCGGAACCGACCAGCGGCGCAGAGATTCATCCAGGCACACCAGCCGCCGTCACCGACACGACGGTCGTCGACCTGCCCTCCCCCGCTCCTACTTCGCCACGAGCAGACCAGACTTGTGCTCTACCTCAGCGAGCCACCCGGCGCTCGCCCGCGCAATTGAGACGGTGTTGCCTGACCCCCACTGGGTGGTCGCGAAGGACGACCAGCAGCACCGCCGCGCGGTTCGCGGGGCGAATGGTGCGCATAGGCACGAACGCGCGGGCGGTACCCACAGCCAACGAACCGAACCCGCGGAATCGCGTGGAGCCGAGCGCCCGGCACGGAGCCAGACCGGCAGCTCCTCGCTGCTGCTTGGCCGCCCAGGCAGCCACGAGCTGGCCACCGCTCCGGGCGGTCACAGCCTCGAAGCAGCATCCGTCGAGAGCCCCGAGCTTGTCGCTGACGTGGCTGGTGGTTCATGGGAGCGGCGGTGTCCCTTTGTTGCCGCCCGGGTCTCGTCTTGGCCGTCGCAGCCTCCCACCGGGATGCCTCTTCGCGCAAGGGGAAGCGCGATGCCCGGCGGGGGTCGCGTCTCAGGAGTGCTGTAAATAGCGATGGTGCTGTCAAGGCAACGTCGTAGGTTCCCCAGGGCTCCTGCAATGCATGTGAAGCAGTACCCCATTGTCTGACCGGGGAGCGCCGCCGGGAAGGAACGTGGCACCGCGGCGCTTGACGCATTAGATCGGCGACCTCAGCCAGGGGTGCCATAGGATTGCGCCGTGCCGTTCACGCTCAGGAACCTCAAGCGGGACCTGGAGGACCAGGGGTCCAGGTTTGACGGCGCCCCGGACCTGGAGTTCCGCATGGCGACCGACGCTCTTGAGCTCGAGAAATCCGGCCTGAGCTACCAGCGTGTCCCGCCCGGCTATCGCTTACTTGTCTCGTGGGCTGGTGTCAAGCCTGGGTTGATGTTCTGGGTTGGCGCGGCCGGTCTGGTGGTGCGTGGGCGCGTTTGAGGGATGGTGCGTGTCCGCGGACGCCCAGGCTTACTTCGGCACTCGGCTCGGGTTGGCTGCGGGCCGGCGACATGATGTGTGATGGGGTGTTCCGGCAGATGGGGTGCGGCCGCTCATTCTTTCTGGGCCGTCTCCTGGGAGGGGTCGGCAGCGATCTCGCCGGGAGCTGGCCGCGGTTCATCGGTTGATCTGGGGCTTGCCGCGCGACAACGGGGGTCCTGTTAGGTGACGGGCTCGAGCGCCTGGTCGCCGAGGGCTTTGAGGATGTGGTAGCTGCGTTTGAGCAGCTTGCGCGCGAGCGCGAGGCACGCGCGGTTGCCGCCGATCCGCTCGGCGAGCTGCAGGTAATAGGCGCGGTCGGGGCTGGCCGGGAACCGGGCGCGCTGCGCGGCTTCATACAGCGCCCAGCGCAACGCGGGTGGTCCCTGGCGGGAGAGGTGCCCGGGCGCGCGGTGAGCGTCGGATTGGTAGACGGTGATATCCAGGCCCGAGTAGCGGACCACGTCGCGGGAGTTGGCGAACCGTCGCGCGTCGCCGAGCTCGGCGAGGATCGTGACCCCGGTCAGCTCCCCGACGCCATACAGCTCCGCGGTCAGCGCGCGGCACCCGGCCTGGGAGCGGGCGAAGGCGCGCAACTCGCGATCAAACGGGATCAGCCGCTGGTCGAGCGCGTCGACGACGTGCAGCGCGATCGTCAGCTGCTCGCGCGCCGCGGCCGGGAGCGCCAGACCAGCGAGCCATTCGCGGTTGGCGACGCTGAGCACGTTGCGTCGTTGCGGGAACCCGTGGTGATACAGGACGGCGTGCATCCGCTGCTGCCACTCGGTCTTCTGGTGAGAGAGCAGATGTCGCGTGCGGACCCGCGCCCGCAGATCCAGGATGTGCGCGGGCGGGATCCACGACTCGGGCAGCCGGCCGATCAAAAGCAGCTCGCGCAGATGCCGGGCGTCGGCCCAGTCGGTCTTGGCGCGCTTCTTCTTGCCCTTCAATGCCGCTGCCTCCGCCGGCTCGGCGAGGTGCACCTCCGCGCCGATGCGCTGGAGCTCCTCGACCACGAACCGCCATCCCGTCGTCGCCTCTAACGCCACCTCGAGACCCTCATCGGCGAACCGGTCTAGGAACGCGCGGACCGCGTCGCGGTCGGCTGGCGCGACCCTCGCCCGGGAGACCTCGCCGGTGATCGTGTCAATCCACTCCGCGGAGATCTGCGCCCGATGCTGATCCACGCCCATCACGATCGACACCAGACCACCTCCCCGACGGTCAGCACGCCAGCGAGCACGAGGGTGCCGGCCGCCCACAGGGCAGCCCGTCGCATACCGTGAACCACGGTCGGTACCTCCTCTTCGATTGGCCGGCCGCGCGGCCGTAATCCGCGCGCGCCTACAACGCCGTTCGACGCGGAGGACCGGCCACCTTCACCGCCAGCTCACGCCAACCGGGACATGACATCTCCACGCTGCCCGGCTTCTCGGCTTCCATCCTGGCGCCTACCTCAGCGGTCCGCCGGCCGACGAGCATGGCGCCGGTCGCCGCCGCGATCTCCCGGAGCTCGTCCGGCGCCACGAAGTCGGCGAGTTGGCGACCAGCGCCCCAGTCCATCACGTGACCGGGGGCGGCGATGAAGCCGTCAAGCGACATCGCCCTGTTCACGACGACCTTGCCGTTTCCGGTACTCGTATCGCTCATCCTGTTCCTCACCGCGACAGCTTACGCGGACGCAGTCACGACAGGAGGCAGCGGGCTACCGCCTTGTCGCCCAGGCAGCCACGAGCGGCTGGCTACCGCTCCGGGCGGCCACAGCCTCGAAGCAGCAGCCGTCGAGAGCCCGAGTGGACCGCCCACGGGCTCGTGGTTCGTGGGAGATCGGCGACCTCAGCCAGGGGTGCCATAGGATTGCGCCGTGCCGTTCACGCTCAGGAACCTCAAGCGGGACCTGGAGGACCACGGGTCCAGGTTTGACGGCGCGCCGGACCTGGAGTTCCGCATGGCGACCGACGCGCTTGAGCTCGAGAAATCCGGCCTGAGCTACCAGCGTGTCCCGCCCGGCTATCGCTTTCCGTACGGCCACACGCACAAGAAGCAGGAGGAGGTGTACGTGGTCTTGCGCGGGAGCGGGCGGATGAAGGTCGACGACGAGATTGTCGAGCTCAAAGAGTGGGACGCGGTGCGCGTCCCACCCGGTACGTGGCGAGGCTACGAGGCCGGGCCGGAGGGTCTCGAGATCCTCGTCATCGGCGCGCCCAATCTCGGCGAGGCTCAGCGCGAAGACGTCGATGGCCAGCGCGACTGGTGGGCTGACAACTAGCGCCAGGTAGGTGAACATGAAGCGGGAGGAGGAACGCACTCAGCCGAGGGCAGTGCAGCCCCTTTCTCGCCCGTAAACCAGCCAGAAGGTGGACGACAGGTGGCGCTCCGGACGAGGAGGAGAAGTCTTCGCGGGCTGGCGGCTCACGTCCGCAACCGCGTGAACGCGAGCGCCAGAAGTCGGAGGTAGCGCGGATTGCGCCCGCTCCTGGTTTGTCGCCGACGGAGCGACGACGGGGTGGCTGCTGCTTCAGCGGACGACCGACCCGGAGCAGCGTTGAGGACGGCTGACCTCGTCGTGAGCGCGTTTCGTGGTTGTGGTAGTTCAGCAACGCGCAACCGTTAGGTTGCGCTATTGTGTCTCCATGCTCACACTGGTCTTTGTTCATGGCGCCTGCGTCCGCGATGCGGCCTGGTGGTGGAACTCGATCACCAAGCCGCTCGCTGACCGTGGTATCGCCAGCGTCGCGGTGGCGCTGCCCAGCTGTGGGGAGACCGGCGATGAGCTTGGCGACCTGTACGCCGATGTCGACGCGTGCCGCCGGGCGATCGCCGCGGCCGAGGGGTCGGTCGTCCTGTGCGGCCACTCCTACGGCGGAATGATCATCACCGAGGCCGGCGCTGATGATCGCGTCACCCAGCTGCTCTACGTGACCTCGGTGATGCCCGACGTGGGACAGTCTCAGGCCGATCTCGTCGGCTCTGAGCCAGCGCCGTGGCTGCAACCCGCTGAGGACGGCACCGTCGGCGTCGATCCCGACATGATCCGGGAGTTTTTCCTCCAGGACTGTGACGAGATCACGGCCGAGCAGGCGCTTGGCCGTCTCACGCGCCAGTCCCTGACGCCGTTCACGCAGCCACCGCGCCAGATTGCTTGGCAGCAGAAGCCCTCCACGTACTTCGTCTGCACCGAGGATCTCGCCATCCCCGCTGAGGTGCAGCGTCAACGCGTTAGAGCGGACACGCGACTCGTCGAGTTCAACGCCGGGCATCACCCGTTTCTCTCACGTCCTGACGCGTTCGCGGACAGCATCGCCGCCGCGGTCGACCGCGGCTGATCGCACGACCCGACCGGCTTTCGCCGCCAACCAGCAACATCAACACGGCTGTCGGATCGGGCTACTTCCGAGAGCGAGTAATCGGTTACCGAACGCGCTGACGCAGCGCGGCGGGGTCTGACACACGAGCCTTCAGCGAACGCCGGCTGGGGTCAGCCAAGAGATGCTGTTGATCATTGCCGGAGGCTGGCCTGTGGCGCGCTTCTTGGGACCTTCACAGGCTGTTCTGCCGTTCATCACACAGATGCCTTACGGCCCAGTCGCATGCTGCGATCAACGACCAACCCGTGATGCAAGGGACGAACCACCATGACCGGCAAGGCCACGATTTTGAGCAGGCACAAGCTCACCAGGTCCATCGCTACCGGCGCGACGCTGATCGTGCTTGCGACCGGTGGCTACGCGATCGCCGATTCGGGTTCGAGCAGCAGCAGCGCCAACGCGACGACGGCCGCGTCCCCCTCGGCGACATCAGGGCAACGCGTGCCCGGCAGCGGGGGATCCAATGCTCGGTCTGGACCGGCCGCAGGGGGATCGTCCGGCGTGGTTGACAGCGTGTCCAGGTCGAGCTTCGCGATCTCGACGTCAGCGGGTCAGAAGGTGACCGTCAACAAGGTGTCCTCTACGACATACCAGAAGGGGACAGCCTCGACCTCGGCGAGTGCCATTACAAAGGGCCAGAGCGTCCTCGTGCTTGGGACGACCAGCGGAACGACCATCACCGCCAGCCACGTGATCGTGCAACCGACTAACGGTGGCGGATCTGCAGCGTCCTCGGCGGCAGGGGTGGTCCCCTTCCAGCGGGGTGCAGCGTCCACTTCCAAGCAGGTCGGTCAGATCCCAACGAACTACCGTCAGGGGTCGGGGACGATCGTCAGCGGAGCGACAGCGAATAAGGCGACGGAAGCCGCGTTAGCCGCCTACCCCGGGGGCATCGTCGATCGCGTTGTGAAGTTGAGCAACGGCGAATACGAGGTCCACAACATCGGCGTCAACTGGCCACACCACATCTTCGTCAACCAGAACTTCAAGGTCGTCGGCGCCGATTAGCCCAGGATCGTCAGTAACACTCATGGCGACCAGCTCGCTGGCCCCTGCAGGGCAGATAAAGGGCCTGGCGGAAACTCGCTGTGCCAATAGGTTGGGAATCTCTGGTACTTGCTCGAGCGCAGTAGCCAACGTTCGTGCGCCGTGGCCCCACGACGGATTCGCGCCGTGCTCGAACGTCACTTTCGCCCGGCGTCAGCGCGTCGGGCTTCTTGTACAGCTGGACGACAAAGCCCTCTACGCTTCGTCGGCGATGATCAGCGGTCGGTGGCGCATTAGCGAGCGCGCCTCCGCCGTATGCTCCGGGAGCGGGCTGACGACCGCCCCACACTCGTCGCAGACTGTGAACGCCACTAACGTCCTGATCGCGTCGAGCCGCAGCGCGCCCGACTGCCGGGGGTGAAGACAAGTCAGAATCGCATCCGGGTCTGGGATCAAGACAGGCCGCATGCCATCGCCTCCAGGTGGTGAGACCTCGCGCTTCTCGGCGTGATCAACGCGTTGAAAGATGACGTCGTACTCGCGATCTAGGTGCACGGGCCTGCGGGGTACATGCAGCTAGTTTCGTTGATGTGGCGGACGCCACGAATTGAGCGCCCAGACCATCTTTCGTTCATGACGGTGAACGGCGGACGCACGCCGCCCGGCCCGGTACTCGAACGAATCGTCCTCGAGCGAGCCAACACGTGGACCGTATGCGCCGCAACGGTCGCTGTCGTAGGCCACAGCGTCCTGCGGCTGACGTTGACCGGCGGCTTGGTCGCCGAAGTTGACGTCCTTGAGCGAATGCGTGGACCGGTATTCGCGCAGGCTCGTACGCCCGGTGGGCTCAGGCCGGTGGCAATCGATCCCGAGACCGGAACCGCCGTGTGGCCATGTAGCGTGCCGCGACCCCGACTGGTCTCCGTTGAGGTCGACGATGAGTCGGCCTGGCCTGGGAGGTCCTCTTCACAGACAACCAGACGTGAGCGAGGAGATCTCGCTTCCGGCGGCGCCGCGACTCCCGCTTTCCCACGAACCGCCGGCCACGTAGCCCGCTGAGACGGCGGCACGGTGGCTTCTCTGCTGTGGGCCGCCGGCCAGCTCAATCAGCGGTGCCGGCGTCGCCGCCGATGCGGCGACTGGGCTTGGAGGAAGCGAGGGCAGAGTCTCCTACCACCGCTCCTGGCTTGCTGAGGCGGCGACCCAATATCGTCGTTGGCCCGTTCCGTGATCACCAAACTAGGGAGGACGGATGGAGCGTTGTGCGCTGGTAACTGGTGCCTCGAGCGGAATCGGACTCGCGCTCGCCCGGATGCTCGCGAACGAGGGCTACCGGGTCACGATCTCCGCCCGTCGGGCCGATCGTCTGCGCGAGCTCGCCGACGTCTCCGACGGGTCGCTGTTCGCCGTGGCCGCCGATGTCAGCCGTGAGGAGGACGTGATAGGTCTAGTGCGCACTCACGCCGAGCGCTTCGGACGCCTCGATGTGCTCGTCAACGCCGCCGGGATCGCCGGCGCCCAGCCGTCGGACTCGGCCGAGACGGCGGACGTTGACCTCCAGCTCGCGGTCAATCTTCGGGCGCCGTTGCTTGTCACCCGTGAGGCACTCCCCCTTTTGCGTACGGCCGGTGCCGAGCATGGGAAGGCGCTGGTGGTGAACATGTCCTCGGTCTCCGGAAAGGAGGGTCAGCCGGGCAATACGATCTATTCGGCGTCCAAGGCGGGTCTGATCTCGCTTACCCAATCGCTCCAGCGTGAGACCGCCGGTGACGGAATTCAGGCCACCGCTCTGTGCCCGGGCCTGGTGGAGACTCCGATGACGAGTGACTGGGATGTCGCACACGGCGAATTGATTTCGACGGACGATGTGGTCGAGGCGGTTCGCTTCCTACTCCGCACTTCGACCTGGTGTGTGGTGCCCGAGATCGTGCTGAACCGGCGCGGTGCGCTTGGGTGACCGGGTCGCGCGAAGTGCGCAGGGCCCAAATGTGCCCGAGGCGGCCTGGGCCGCAGCTTCGCACGTGCCAACCGCAACCGAACGGGTCTCAGCCATCCCGATGGCGCTTTGCTTGAGGATCTCGGGCCTGGGTTGGAGCCTTCGTCGGCGGGTAGCTGCTCTGAGAATGGGAGAATCGGCGGATGCTTGGAGACGTCACGCCGTGCGCCGGGTTGTCTCCGAGCCCGCGGGAGGTTGGATATGGGAGCTGTCGGTCGACCGCGCCGCCGCGCGGTAGCCGGATGGTCGTGGCGCAGCGATGAGCGTCATCGAACCCGGCGAGATCACCCTCCACGGCCGCTCGCTGAGCTACGTGCAGGCGGGCAGCGGCCCGGTCTTGCTGCTCATCCATGGCGTGGCCGGCACCGTGGAGAACTGGCGTGCGGTGATCGGGCCACTATCGCGGCAGTACACAGTGGTCGCAGCCGATCTGCCGGGACACGGCAGATCGGCCCCGGGAGCGGGGGACTATTCGCTCGGTGCGCTGGCCGCCGGGCTGCGCGATCTGATGGCCGCGCTCGGGCACGAGCGAATGACGCTGGTCGGACACTCGTTGGGTGGTGGGATCGCCATGCAGTTCTCGTACCAGTTCCCTGAGATGACGGAGAGATTGGTGCTGGTGTCAAGCGGCGGTCTCGGCACCGAGGTAAGCGCGATCCTTCGCGCCGCGACGCTGCCGGGGTCGGAACTGTTCATCGCGGCCACCGCCGCTCTGGGAGGCGCGATCGGAAAGCCGGTCGGACGCGGTCTAGCCGCGGTCGGTCTGCGTCCCAACGCGGATGTCGCGGAGGTCGTGCGTGGGTACGGATCGCTTGTTGACCGCGACCGTCGTACTGCCTTCCTGGCCACTCTGCGCTCAGTGGTCGGCTCCGGAGGTCAGCGCGTCCATGCGGCCGACCGTCTCTATCTGGCCGAGGGCATGCCAGTCCTCATCGTCTGGGGCGCGCGAGATCGAATCATTCCAGTCGAGCACGGCAAAAGCGCACACGAGGCGATCCCCGGCAGCCGTCTAGAGATATTCGAGGAAGCGGGGCATCTGCCGCAAGTCGACGCTCCAGCGCGCTTGGTCGCGGCGGTCGACCGATTCATGACCGAGACCGAACCGTCGCGTTTTGATCCCGAGCAATGGCGCAGCCGGCTCCGCCCCCCGAGCTACTAGTGCCGAGCTCGACCCGACGTCGCGCACCTCGAGCGCCGTTGAAACAAGCGAGGCTCAGCGAACAGGAGGATCGAGACCGGAAGCTGGCCGAAATGCAAGCTCCTGCCGCGTTTGTTCGTGACCCCTGCGTTTGCCTGAGGGCGGTGCCCTGGCCAACGGCCGACCGGACGGGCACGACTTCGACTGAGACCTACAGGGCGTTCGGCACCGGGCGTGATCGCTGCGGCCGCTGACGTTGCAAATAGGGGGCGGAGCCCGTGTTGCGAGGGCTGGGACGCATGCGCACCAGCGGAGTGGGCGTACGCTGTCCCGCGGTGTCGCAGCCCGATCACGAGCCCGGCGGGGTTTCTCTGCCTGGCAGACCGTATCCGCCTCCTGCGCGTGCGGAACCGCTGTGGCCGGCGCTAGCCACCGTACTGTTCGCGATCGGTCTGCAGTTGCTGCTACCGAAACGGCTGACGGCTGGTCCGCGGTGGCTGCTTCCAGCTTTAGAGGCCGTCCTGCTCATTGGGCTGGCGTTCGCCTCTCCCCGCGAGGTCGAGCATGCGCATCGCGGGCGCCGGATGGCGGCGGTGGGTCTGACCGCCTTGGTCAGCGCGGCGAACATCACCTCGCTCGCGCTCCTCAGTCACCAGCTGCTCCACCACGGCTCGCCGAACGGCCGAGAGCTGATCGTCTCCGGAGCTCTGATCTGGCTCACCAACGTCCTCATCTTCGGTCTTTGGTACTGGCAAACCGATCGCGGCGGCCCCGGCCGGCGCGCTGCCGGCGAGGATGGGCCTCCGGACCTCCTCTTCCCGCAGATGAACGACGACCGGATCGAGCCCGCCAACTGGCGACCGCAGTTCATCGACTACCTCTACGTCTCGCTCACCAACGCGCTGGCGCTGAGCCCGACCGACACGATGCCGCTCTCACCAACGGCCAAGAGCATCATGGGGATCCAGTCGCTCGTCTCGCTGGTGACGATCGGGCTAATCGTCGCGCGTGCGGTGAACATCCTGCAATAACCCGCGGTGCGCTTGGACCGTGCGTACCCGCCTCCTGCTTTCAGGCTAGGGCAGGATCTCGACGTAGCCGTCCGTTCCATGCACGCGGATCCGCTGCCGATCCCGGATCAGCCGGGTAGCCTGCTCCACCCCCACGACGGCCGGCAAGCCGTACTCCCGTGCGATCACCGCGCCATGGGTCATCAGGCCCCCCACCTCCGTCACCAGGCCCTTGATCGCGACGAACAGGGGCGTCCAGCTGGGGTCGGTGTAGGCGGTGACCAGGATGTCGCCCGCTTCGAGATCAGCCTCGGCCATGTCCAGGATGACCCGAGCCCGCCCCTCGACGGTCCCCGCCGAAACCGGCAGGCCGACCAGCGCGCCGGCCGGCAAATCGTCGCGTCGGTACGTCCCGGCGATGACCTCGCCATCCGACGTGAGCACCCGAGGCGGCGTGAGCGCTTCATAGGAGCTGAACGCGTCCTTGCGCCGGCGGATGAGCTGGTCATCGACTTGGTTCGTGCGCACGACGTCGTGGAGCTCCTGGAACGTGAGGTAGAAGATGTCTTCCTTCTCGCGAAGCACCTGGTCCCGCACGAGGCGCTCGGCTTCTTCCAGCAACGCTTGCTTGTAAACGAGGTAGCGGCTGACGATGCCGTACTTCGGATACTCCCGGTACCCGATGAAGGTCCGGACCCGGTCGATCATCCGCTTGGCCTCTTCGGCCTTCCGCTCCCCGTCCGGCAACGCCCGCAAGCGCTCCAGCAGCTCCTGTTCCTTCTCCCAGGCCTCCTGTCGCCCTTGCTCGAAGCGCCGCTCGCCAGCGCCCGGCTCGAAGTTCTTGACGTTGCCGAGGATCACGGGCACGAGCGTGGTGGGGCGTTCGCTCCAACGCGGCCTCGTGATGTCGATCTCGCCGACGCAGCGCATGCCGTACTCGTCGAGGAACGCCCGGATGGCGTCCCGCGCTTCCCGCCCGCCCGCGAGCTTCGCCAGCTCGTCCACGAAGCCCTCGTCCTCAACGTGTTGCAGAAAAGCCACCACCTCCGGATGCGGGCGGATCACGTCCGCGACGTCCAGAAGCGCCAGCCCCATCTCAGACGTGACGTTGTGGGGAACGGACTGCGTGAGCGTGTCGGCCGCGTTCGTCTCGCCCAGCCACGCCTGCAGCTGCTCGTTCAGCCACCACGAGGCCTCCATCGCCCCCATGAACACCTGATGGCTTCGCGGATCGAACAGGATCCGCTTCAGCTCCGGGATGTCCGCCATGATGAAGTCGAGCAGCGCCGACCCGGACTTCGTCCGGATGTCGCGCTTCAAGGCGGCGACGGAGGCCTGGTTGAGCCCGATCAGCTCGGTGACGATGGCCGGATCGGTCTCGATCGGGGCCGGCGGGTCGCCAGCCGGCGCCCCGTCCGGCGCCTCGTCCGGGAGCGACCGGATGAAGTCGCCGCGTTCGAGGATCGTCTGCAGCGCGTCCCCGATCAGCGGATCGCCTCTCCCCATGACCTCTAGGAGTCCTACCCGAGCTGTCGGCGAAGCCAGTCGTTGGGTGACGTCGACGAACAGCCTCCCGCCGGCCTCGTGCATGGGCGGGAGGGCCGTCAGCTGAAACAGGGAGAGCCCCAGCGGCTTCATGGGGTCGGTCATCATCTGCCCATGACCGACGGACACGTAGACGTGGTTCTCTCGGTCGCCGGCCGCGGGGATCGGGAACAGCGTCGTGATCGGCCGGCTCTGGACGATCCGGAAGCCATCGTCGACCAGGCACCATTCGATGTCCTGGGGGCGGCCGAAGTGAGCTTCGATCCGCCGGCCGAGCTGCGAGAGCTGCACGACCTGCGCGTCGGTCAGCGCCGGCTGCCTCTGCCGCTCCGGCTCGATCGCCAGTTCTTCCGTGCCGCCTGCGGGTGAGGCGAGGATGGCAAGCTGCTTGGTGCCGACCGCCTTGGCGACGACCTCGCCGTCACGCACCTTGTAGACGTCCGCGTTCACCAGGCCGGAGACAAGGGCCTCGCCGAGGCCGAAGCCGGCCTCCACGGAGGCGACCTTCCGGTTGCCCGTGACCGGGTCGGCCGTGAACAGGATGCCGGCCGCCTGCGGGAAGACCATCTGCTGCACAACGACGGCCATATGGACCTTCCGGTGATGGACACCGTTCCGCAGGCGGTAGGTCACGGCCCGCTCGCTGAACAGCGAGGCCCAGCACCGGCTGACGTGCCGGAGGATCGCCGCCGGCCCCACGACGTTCAGGTACGTGTCCTGCTGGCCGGCGAAGGAGGCCGTCGGCAAGTCTTCCGCCGTCGCGCTGGATCGAACGGCGTACGCGGCTTGCTCGCCGAGCCTGGCGAGCGAACGCGTGATCGCCGCCGCCAGATCGGCGGGGATGGGGATCCCTTCGATGGTCCGGCGGACGGCCGCGCCTAGAGCGCGGATCGCCTCCCGGTCATCCGGCTCCAGACGCGACAGCCGATCGAGCCGAACGTTGATCGACGGCGCTTCCGCCATGATCCGCTGGAAGGCGTCCGTCGTCACGCAAAAGCCGGCCGGTACCCGGATGCCTTCGATCCGAGAAAGCTCCGCCAGGTGTGCGCCCTTGCCGCCAACGACAGCAACCTGGGTCTGGTCGATCTTCTGGAAATCCAACACATAGCAGCCCATCCGCTCACCTCCCTCGGAGTTGCCCGGTCAACTCCACTCCTGTTCTGTGGTTCCATCGTGCGGCGGGCCATTATGCGGCACGATTCGCGTCCTCATGAGAAGCTCTTCTGCGGTATAAATTGGAAGTGGAGAGGAGCGGGTAACCGTCCTCGACAGTTAGGGGAAGGCGGGCGCTCAGCGCGGGACTGAAGGCAACGAACACTCCGCGTGCCCACGGCGCCGGAACACGACTCTCGCCGGGTCGGGACCTGCCTTCGGGTTGTGTGGCGCGCTTGGCGCGCCGTGTTGCTCAGCCTCCTTCGTCTGAGCGCCACGGAGGCTGCGGAGGCGCTGATACGAGCGCTTGGCGGAGGAGCATCAGGAGCTGACGGCGATCTGCGTCGGTGAGCCCGCCGAGCACCTCGCCTTCGACCTGCGCGACCAGTCGTCTGGCCCGCTCGAGCGTACGGCGACCCTTTGGCGTGATTGTGATCTCCCAGGCGCGGCGATCGCCTGGACGCCGTCGCCGCTCGGCCAGCCCTGCATTTTCCAGTTCGTTGATCAGCTTGACCATGGCGCTTGGATCGATGCCCATGTCGGCGCTCAGATGCTGCTGGATTGCCCCTTGGCGCGCGCCGAGCACGTTGAGGACCGCGAACAGCGCCGGGGTGAGGCCAATGGAATCGAGGGCCTCCGCCGTGCGCGTATGCGAGGCCCGCCAGAGCCGGAAGAACAGTTGGCCGGCGAATTCGGTCACCTCGATGCTGGTCGGTAGAGACGCTGTCATGTCTCTAGCTTGGCACATTAGATAGATCGCCACAATCATTGACATGAACTATCATGGTGCGCTACCATCATCTCCGGCGTCAACGCACAGCGAAACTGGACAGGGATCGATCTGACTCCGGACACCGCAATAGCACGCCCGCCGTCCGGCGATCGAGGACATCCACCTGAACCTACGAGGAGGTTTCAATGAGCCCCAAGAAGAGCCCGCAGAAGTCCGCCGAGGGGACAAGCCCAGCCAACCGGAAGTCCAATGGATTCACGGCCGAGGAACGAGCCGCGATGAAGGAGCGCAGTCGAGAGCTGAAGTCGGCCGCGCGCGCCAAGAACGGGGAGGCGGACGGAGAGAGCGACGTACTCGCAAAGATCGCCGAGATGGCTGAAGCCGATCGCGCCATCGCCGAGCGGGTACACGCCATCGTCAACAGCGCCCCAGACCTCTCGCCGAGAACCTGGTACGGGATGCCCGCCTACGCTAAGGACGGCAAGGTCCTCTGCTTCTTCAAACCCGCGGAGAAGTTCAAGACGAGATACGCGACGCTCGGCTTCAGCGACAAGGCGAACCTCGACGAAGCCGCCATGTGGCCGGTCGAATTCGCGTTGAAGGAGCTGACCGCCACCGAAGAGGCAAGGATCCGCGCGCTGTTAAAGAAAGCGCTGAGCTGAGATTGATCTCGCCACGCCCAGCGTGACGGTCGGCCTCGAGCGTCTGCGCTGGCGCATCTCGGCGGCTGCTGGCCAGTGAAGGCTGGTACTCTCGGAAACCGTTATAACGAGGTCCGAGTCATTGACGCGCCGTCTGCGGTCTCTGTTGGAGCTGGTCGTCACCGTCGCCGTGGCGGTCGGTCTCGCGTTGCTGATCCAGGCGTTCGTGGTCAAGCCTTACCGGATCCCAACCGGGTCGATGCTGCCCACGCTCGTGATGGGGCAACGGATCCTCGTCAACCGGATGGACACGCACCCCGGGATTGGGGACGTGGTCGTGTTCCATCCGCCGCACGGTGCAGACCTCGGGTCGGGCCAGTGTGCCAACGCCCAGCAGGGGTTCAATGCGGATGGAGATGCGCTCGCTCGGCCGTGTGACCGGTCGCTGGCCAGTGAGTCAGAACAGACCTTCGTCAAACGCGTCGTCGGCCTGCCCGGTGATGTGCTGAGGATCGCGGGCGGACACGTGATCCGTAACGGCAGGCGGGAGCCTGACGCTTACATCACCGCGTGCGGCGGGGTGGCCGAATGCACGTTCTCCCGGTCGATCCGCGTCCCAGCCGGCGACTACTACATGATGGGTGACAACCGTGGGGACTCCGATGACAGTCGCTACTGGGGTCCGGTTCCGCAGCGCTACCTCATCGGCGTGGCGTTCTTCACCTACTGGCCGCTGGACAGGATCGGCGTACTCTGAGTCGCATGCTGTTGGCCGAACGCAGCGTCCTCGTGCTGACGAGCCTTGCCGGCGGTGACCGCCACGGGTATGCGCTGATCAAGGACATCGAGAGCTTCTCCGGTGTCGCCCTGTCACCGGGAACGTTGTACGGGGCGCTGGCCAAGCTTGAGGCCGACGGCTTCGTGCAGCGCCTGCCGGCTGATGACCGGCGCTACCCGTACAGGCTGACCCCGGCGGGCCGGGCGGCGCTGGCCGAGCGTCTGGCCGAATCCGCCCGGATCGCGAGCCTCGGGCTTGAGCGGATCGCTCTGGGTGGCCCATGAGGCACCGCCTCGCGGGCGCGATCCTGCTGCTCTACCCGCGCCGGGTCCGCCGGGGTCACGGCACGGAGATCGTGGCGCTGATCGACGACCTCATCGCGCATGAGGGCCGCTCGCGCACCGGGCTGTTCATGCGTCTGGCGGTGGACGGGCTGGTCCAGCGCATTGCTTCGACCGCCACCGCCTGGACCGTCGTGGCGGTCCTGGTGACAACCAGCTTCGGTGGTCTGGCGGTCTCGGATTTTGCTGCCGCCAATGCGCTCCAGGCTGTGCCGCGAACGGTGCACACGGTCGCGCCGGCATCGCATACGCACCAGACCCCGCACCACCTGCCCCGATGGCACCGCACTTCACGCCGGTCGGCTGGGATGATCGCGCGACGACTCACTTCGGTGCGATTCTCGCCGCGATGGTGACCCCGTTCGATGCGGTTGCGGGCATCCGGCTACCGACGACGACGGACCCGCATAGCGCGGCAGGCGCGTTCGCGTCACAGATCCACATCGCCTGAGAGCCCGACGACTCCCCGCGGGGCGGTCATCGTGTCTCCGCCTCTGGCCTCACGGGGGAGCCGCAGTCGATGCCCTCCTCATGATCGCGTACGGGGTCGCATTCGTGCTGCTCGAGTGGCCGTTCGTCCTGCTCATCGGTGGCCTCTCGTGATCGGCCCGGGGGACTAGCGAAACTGGCTAGGGCTCAGATGCGTCGGTCTCCAACCGGCGCACGTGGCCCAGGATTTCACCCAGCGCCCACAGCCGCGATTCGCATAAGGGCGCGAGACCTGCTAGACGATGTAGTCCAAGCGTCTACCGCGATCGGCTGACACGCCGACTGGCGTTCGGATCGCAGTCGCGGTCCGCGGTGCCGGAGGCGCCGGTAGGCCCCTAGCGCGCGAGCGCGCCTGACGCGCAATTAAGTGACTGAGGGAGACAGTGATGGCAGCCAAGCACAAAATGACGGTGTCCACACAATCGACGAACCGCCAGCGCCCTAGTAGTGCCGAGCGACGCGCGGCGCAGGTCGCGTGGCTCTCGACCCAGCAGGCTGAGCTCAAGCGAGAAGCGGCGGATCGCCGCGCCGAACGCGCCATCAAGGACGCCGCGGACGCGGCCATCACGCGAGGCATCTAACGCATCGGCGCGATTGGAGCCGCCAGCCCCCGGGCCGCGCTCCTTGTCGGCGCTGCTGCGGAGCGGCCGCAATCGCCGGCGTCGCCTTCCTCGCCTACGCCCGCGCCACGACCGACCGGATGCCCCGACCCGGTAGCGCCCGGTCGCCGGATCGTTCCGGTATTGAGCAGGATCGGAGAAGCATGTGACGAGCCGGCGTTCGTAGGCTTATCGCGTACCCGCACCGTCGTCCGACACGAGAGGGACGCTGATGAAAACGATGACGTGTAGACAGCTTGGTGGACCGTGTGAGTTTGAGCACCACGGCAACACCGCTGATGAGGTGATAAAGGCCCAGGATCAGCATCTCAAAGACTTCGTCGCGGGCGGGGATGAGGCGCACGAGCCTGCGTTGAACGAGATGAAGGGCAGGTGGAAGCGGCCGATCTCAGGAATGGGGTGGTACCGCAAAGCCAAGCGCGATTTCGCTGCTCTGCCGGACGACTGACCGAGCAGCACCCTAACCTGACCGTCGCCAAGCGTGCCGAGCCGCGGCAACCGGCGCTTCGGTGCTGCTGCGTGGTTGCGACAATCCACAACCTCGAGACAGCGCTCGTGGCATCGGGATTCCGGGTCGGTCTTTCCCACAGCGTGCAGGCGCTCGTGGCGAGGTTTATGGCTAGGCCACAGCGCCGCGCGGTGCCCTCGTGCGGGTTGTAGATCGGGAGCTGCGCCATGGCTCCGCGTTGATTCGTTTGTCAAGCTGCACGTATGTCTGTGCTTCGTGAGCGCTGCGAACGCGTCCTTGAGGGGAGCTGGGTTGTTGGCGAGCGGGATGGCGTGCCGTTTGCCTACACGCGCCCGAGTCCGGGGCGCTACCGCTGGCAGTGGTACTGGGACTCGTGTTTTGCGGCGATCGCCTGGCGTCATTTCGACCCGGAGCGGTCTCGCGCGGAGCTTGAGACCCTGCTGGCAGCGGCTCGTCCCGACGGGTTCATCGGGCACACGATCTTCTGGGAGCATCCGGTCAGCGGGCCGCGGGCGCTGTTTTACAACGTGATTCATCGCGACGACGCGATGACCGCGACGATCCAGCCGCCGGCGCTCGCGTTCGCGTGGTCGGTGGCGGTCGGCGATCCGGCGCGGGAGCGGCGGATCGTCGCTCATCACGCCGCGATCAGCGCCCAGCGCGACCTAGAGGGCGACGGGTTGCTTTGGATCCTGCAACCGGACGAGTCGGGTTTGGATGCCTCGCCGCAGTTTGACCCGATCTGGCGGCACGAAGCCCAGGGCCTGCCGGGCTTTGTCGAGCTGGTCCAGCGCAATCGCGAGCGCGAGTTCCGGATCGACGCGGTCCGCGCCGACGGCGACCCGATCGTCTGCGAAGTTCAGACGAACGTGATCCACGGTCTCTCGCGGCTGGCGCTCGGTCTGCCGTCGATCACGCCGGCGCTGATCGCCCGGTGCTACGACGAGCCGAGCGGGCTCTTCCTGCCGGTGGCGGCGCCAGCGACGAAAGAGCGGATCCCGCTCACCTGGGCGGCGCTCTCCCCGCTCGCGCTGCCCGATCTTCCCGAGTCGATCGGCCGGCGGCTGACCGAGTACCTGTTCGACGAGCGCCGCTTCTGGACGGCCGTGCCCCCGTCCTCGGTGGCCCTCGGCGAGCTGTCGTTCTCGTTGCAGGAGCACTTCGACGGTCTGAGGCGGTATTGGCGGGGGCCGACGTGGGTCAACAGCGCGTGGCTGCTGTGGCGCGGCCTTGTGCGCCTCGGCTACGAGGAGCAGGCGGCCACGCTCGCCCGGGCGATCATTGAAACAGTGTCGCGGGAGGGGCTGCGCGAGTTCTACGATCCGCATGACGGGCGCGGCATGGGCGCTCAGGACTTCGCGTGGTCCGCGCTCGCGCTGGAGCTGTTGGACCCGAGCAACGCCAGCGTCGGCATCCCCGCCGGCGTGCGTGCGTGATGGACGCCAGCCCGGTGCAGGCTGGCGTCGACCCGTCCGCGAAGGGGCACCACGCCCGGCGTGCGCTGGGCGACGTCAGGCGTCATCTGCAGCGCCGGGCTCTGAAGCTGGCGGGCTATCTGCTCGTCGCCTACGCGGTGCTCAAGCTGATTCCGGCTCTCGAGCAGGCGCTGCACAGCCTTGAGCACGTTTCCTGGGAGTGGCTGGTCGCGGCCGTCGCGCTCGAGGCGCTGTCCGAGACCGGCTTCGTCGTCGCCTGGAGCGCGATTGTCGACCCGCAGAACGTGCTCAGCCGCGAGGGCCGTGGGCGACGAATGGACCAGCATGTCGCCTGGACACAACTGGGCGGCGGCCTGCTTCTCCCCGGCGGCTCCTGGGGAGGCATGGGGGTGGGAGCGCTGATCCTGCACCGGTTCGGAATGCCGACGAAGCTGATCGCCGAGCGCCAGTTCAACCTCAGCTTTCTCAACACCGCGGTCGACGCGCTCGCTCTGGTCGTATTCGGCGTCGGGCTCGCGACGGGCATCTTCGTCGGCGAGGGCAATCTTGCTACTGACGCTGCTCCCGGCGGCGCTGGCGGCGACCGGGATCATCGCCGTGCTGCTGATCGCCCGCCGCGCCGGGCCCGATGCCGAGCGGCTGCGCGGTAAGCACCCCAAGATCGCCACCGCGATCACGACGCTCGCCGCGGCCGTCGAGGACACCGAGCGGCTCCTGATTCACCGCGGCGCCTGGACGAGCGTGCTCGGGGTGCTGGCCTACCTCGGATTCGACGTGCTCGTGCTCTGGAGCGCCTTCCTCGCCATCCACGCCCACCCCGTCCCGGAGTTCCCCATCGTGATCATGGCGTACATCATCGGCGCACTCGGCGGATCGATCCCCCTGCCCGCCTCGGCGGGCACGATCGGCGGCATCGCGGCGATGCTGATCGTCTACGGCGTCGATCACAACCCCGCAATCGCCGCCGTCCTGCTCCACCAGGCGATCGCACTGCTCGTGCCGCTAACTGGCGGCGCAATCGCCTACACCATCCTCCACCATCGCTTCGGGCCGATACGCACCAGTGCCGCGGAAAGTCCCGTCACAGCCAAGAACGGCAACGAGCGAGCACGCGACGGACGATGACCCAGCACCTAGTCCTGGGAGCCTGGCCATAGAATGGCCTCATGGCGGGCTTTGGTGCAGACGAGGGGCTCGCGCGCGAGCACGACAAGGACCTGTCTCCGATTCCGCGCGACCTCGAGGCTTACGCGCACGTCGAAGGGCTGGTCGGCGAGGAGAACGAGCTGCTGGAGGAGGCGGAGGAGGCCCGCAAGGAGGAGCACCGCGAGCGCCTTCACGCGATCACACAGGAGCTCGATCGCGCCTGGGAGACGCTGCGCCGACGCGCCGAACGACGCGCCAAGCCAGGTACCTGACAGTTCTGCTCCGCCTCGGAGCGCCCCTGGGCCAGCTCGTCGCAAACGTCGTGACGGGCGGTCGCGACCGCCGCCGGCTGGCTGCGCGCTCGCTGGCAGAGAAGGGGGCTGCGGCGTGACGTGCGACGCGGGGATCCGGTGCGGGCGCGCCTGGTGCGACGCTACGTGGCGCGCGCGGGTGATGAGCCGGGGTCGGATCCGGAGCAACTCGTGTGGTCGCGCCTCAGCGGTGCGGCCGAAGGCACGCTGCGATGGGCACGGCCCGCTCGATCCCGTTGGCGATCCCCGTGGTGTAGTCGTGGAAATTGAACCCGATGTCCCCGTCCTCGTTGTAGATCCACGGAAACCGTTGGTCGACGACCTGGACGATCGAGATGTTGCCGTACGCCGGCAGACCACGAGACTTGGGGAAGCTCTCATCAAGCGGAGCCACATCGACCCGGTCGCCGGCAGCGGCGCGGGCCTTCTGGATGATCTGAGCATCCCGCTGGGACTCGGCTGCGACGCGCGCGTTGGCGAAGCGGATCGTGTCACCGTTGGTCACGTTGGTCCGGTAGCGGCCGACCTGTTGCGGCGTGACGCCGAAGTGGGCGTTAGCCTCCCCAAAGGGGATCCCGCCGGTGTAGTGCAGGCTGACCGCGATGGTCGCGTGGTCGTTGATGGCCTCGCGAACCCGCTCCAGGAGGCCGACGTTCTCGTTGGCGCTCGACTTCGTGAGGTCCACGGTGTAGCCGGTGGAGTGGAGGATCGTCCAGATCCGAAGGGCCGCACGCCACATCGTTGCCCGCTCACCGGGTGCTCCGCTGTTGTCGATGGACATGATGCCGGAGTCGTCGATGTCGACCGGGTGAAACGTGATGCCCAGTCCGGTCACCGGCTTGGGGCCGTCCACCTCGGCGGTGGAGTCGAAGTTCGGTCCACCCGAGTGACCCGGATCGAGCACCACGACCGGCCGCCTGGCCGAGCAGGCTGGCGCGGGATCGGCGTGCTGGATCGATGCGCGAATGGTCGGACCCGGCTCGGACTGAGGCGCAGCACCGGAGGCGCCACAAGCAGTAGCCCAGCATGCCGCAGCCGCGAGTGCGGCCGCGACTGCGCGGCCGCGACACCGTCCCACCACCCGTTTCACCTTGGACAACCCCAACGTAGTCTAGGTAGCTGACTTCGAAGCTTGTACGAGATTAAGGCAGGCAAGGTTCGAAACCAAAATGCGCGGAAGAACTCGAGGACGATCTCGACATCCTCGTTCTCCCGAATCGCGGGCCGGGGTTGCGGTGGGGAGCACGGCGAGAGCCGCGGTATCCCGCGCCAGCTCGACATAACGCCCCGAAAGAAGCTCCCACGAGGCCAAGCGGTCGTCGTGGCTGGTTGTGTCCGGTTCCAGCAGCGCGGCCCCGTCGGCGCAGATGCGCGGGACTGGGTATCGATCGTTTCGAGACCACGCGGCGTCAGTTTGGGTTGACAAACGTCCCGTTGTCAGTTTAGACTGACGGCCATGAACGCCGAAGACATCGCCTCCGCGATCGCGTCCAACGACCCGTCGCTGGGGCTCCGCGCCTCGTTGGCGCTCCATCGCCTGGCTGAGAGGGTCGAAGCGAACCACGTCGCGGCGGCCCGGGAAAAGGGCTGGTCGTGGCAGCAGATCGGAGACGCCTTGGGCGTCACCCGCCAATCCGTGCACACCAAATACAACAAGGAGTCGTGATGACCACCGAATCCGTTGTGCCAGAGGTGCTTCACGCCTGGGCCATCTATCTGCGGGCCACTGAGGAGGCTCGTCGCCGAGGTGATCGCCGAACGGGCACCGATCACGTCTTGCTCGCCTTGTTTGAGGATCCCTCGATCGAAGTCGTGTTGGGCGTGAGCCTGCAGCAAGCTCGCGAGGCCCTTGAGTCGCTCGATCGCGAAGCCCTGGGCGCCCTGGGCCTGGGGTCCGGCGCGGACGCTCCCCCGCTGCCGATGCGCGCCGTGCCGAAGAAGCCGAGGATCAGAGACATCGCGAAAAAAGATCGCTTCCGCATGACGCCCGCGGCAAAGAAAGTGCTTGAGGAAGCGTACAAGCCCAAGGGTCATCGGAAGCTCCAGGTCACCGGCCCCGAGGTGCTGGCCCAGATCCTCACTCTCCAACCGCCAGATCCTGCGGCGGTGTTGCTGGGCGCTCTCGGCGTCGATCGCGCGGCCACGCGGCAACGTCTCGGCGTGGGACGCGCTGCAGCGTAGGCAAACCGGCACCGAGCAGCGAAGGGCGGAAGCGAGTCGCTGAGGCAGCCATGTGGTGCGTCGGGGACGAAACCCGTTGCGCTTGCCCGGCGGTCCGTCAGGCCGGCGCTCGTAGCGCGCGCGACCCAGCCACGAGTCGAACTCCTCCTCGACGGCCCGCTGGATGATCAACCGCGCACCCATCCGAGCCAGCTCCGAGAGCATCTTCTGCGGATCCTCGACAAGCCTGCTCCCTAGCAGCTTGTCGATGCTCGCCTATATCTCCGCCGACGGCGGTACGGTACGTCTCACGGCGTAGGCCTCCTTCATCGTCTTCGCAGGACTTGAGGGAACCTACGCCGTCTCTGTGACAGCACCCAACGCGTATCTACAGCAGCTCTGGGACGCGACCAGCCGGAGCGACCAGTCTCGCAACGCGCGGATAGCGCGAATGCTGCCGACGTGGTCACCGTCGCTGGTCCCAGCGACCAGCGCCGAGCGGCTTACAGGAGGGCCTCGGAACGCGAGCGACGCCTCGAGCGGTCACGATTTCGGGTGAGTCTGCGGCCATCGCAGGGTCGCTTCATCCGCTCCACGGGTCGCGGCGGATGGAGCGACAGCTCACCTGCGGTGTCGGTGTGGCCACCCGAGGTCTCACCCGCCGGCGGCCGCCGGACGGTCAGTGTCCGCAAATGTGCGGTAATCGCCGATCAGCTCTGGCTCCGTGAAGGTGGCCGGTTGCTCGTGGCGATCCTGGGCCGCGGCCACGAACGCTTGGAACGCCGGCAGCTGTTGCAGCGCTCCGGCTGCGGCGCCTTCATTGGTGTAAAGGTGTACGAACTGGCGCGAGTCCGGCAACTGGAAGACCGCGTAGCGAAATCCCGCCGGTCGGGTCTGCGCGAGTTCCTCAAAGACGGCGCGCACGAGCGCGGCGTTCTCCTGCTCACGTCCCGGCTTTACGGTATAGGTGACGATCGTGTGGCTCATTGTTGAATCCTGCTTGGTTGTCTGGGTTGTGGTTACTTACATCGGGGTCAGTTTGTGCCGGCCAGCGCGGGCTG
>CAVWOQ010000008.1:0-14692 GCA_963756655.1 uncultured Solirubrobacterales bacterium | reverse complement strand
GTCACGTTCTAGATTCCAGGACCTGCAAAGCCTGGTCGTGGATGCGGCCGTTTGAGACAAGCGCATCGCCCGTGTCGAACGCGTCGCGCCCTCGCAGATCCGTGAACCGCCCGCCCGCCTCCTCGACGATCACCTTGGTCGGCGCGAAGTCCCACGCGAAGCCGGTACCTGAGGTCAGATCGGCCTCCCCGGATGCGACCGCGAGGTGGCTGTGTCCGCTGTGCGGGCGGACGCGGGCGGTGGCGCCGGCGAGGGTGGCAAGCGGGTGACCGGTGACGCCGCGCGCGAGCCTCCGCTGCCAGTCGTCGGCGACCGTCGCGTCGGACAGCTCGCCGACGGCTGAGACCGTGATAAGCGAGCCGTCGCGAAACGCCCCCGCGCCGCGCGACGCCCACCAGCGCTCGCCGAGCGCCGGCGCGCTGACGACGCCGACAACCGCCTCACCGTCGACCGCGAGCGCGATCAGGATGTACCACTCGGGGTCGGCGGCGACGAAGTTGCCCGTCCCATCGATCGGGTCCAGATACCAGCGGTGATCGGCGTCGCCGCTCGCCCCGCCCTCCTCGCCGAGGATCGCGTCCCCCGGCCTACGGTGCTCCAAGATCGCCCGGAGCTCGAGTTCGATCTGCCGGTCCGCGCTCGACACCGGACTCCCATCCGGCTTGGTCTCAACCGCAAGATCGGGGTCACGAAAGTGCCGCAACGCGATCACGTCGGCCGCGTCCGCCAGTTGCAGCGCAAGCTCGAGCTCGTCGCCCAGTGAATCCATTCCCTGCTCACGGTAGCTGTACGTGATAGCGTACGTTTGTATGACGATTGTCGATGAGCAGTTGGTCGTCGGTGAGGCGCTGGGTGCACGGATCAGGTCGCTGCGCGAGGCGATGGACCTGTCGCTGCGCGACCTCGCGGCGCGCTCCGGAGTCAGCGCGCCGATGCTCTCGCAGGTCGAGCGCGGCGAGACCAGCCCGACGCTCGCGGTCGCGAGGCGGATCGCGCACGGGCTCGAGCTGCGGCTCTCGCAGCTCCTGCGGCTCGACGAGCAGGGGGCGGTGACGGTCGTGCGCAGCGCCGAGCGGCGCAAGGGCCCGGCCGCGACCAGCGGCCACAGCTACGAGATCCTGACCCCGCCGCTCCCTGGACAGCGGGCCGAGCTGTCGCGCCATACGCTCGCTCCGGGCGCCGCGACGGGTGGCCCCGGCGACCCACCGATGCACGAGCCCGGCAGCCGCGAGACCGCGCTGGTCGACTCGGGGACGGTCGTCCTGTACTGCGACGGTGCCCGCCACGAACTCGCCGCCGGAGACTGCGTGACGTTTGATGCCGACCTTCAACACCACTTCGAGAACCCCGGAAAGGATGAGGCCGTGCTGCTCGCGGTGGTCAGCGCCGGCCTCAGGAGGAGCTAGAAACCAGCGATGCCCAAGAGCCTGTTCGACAAGATCTGGGAAGCCCACGAGGTCGCGCCGGGCCTGCTGTACATAGACCTGCACCTCGTGCACGAGGTCACGAGCCCGCAGGCGTTCGACGGCCTGCGGCTGGCCGGCCGCAGGGTCCGGCGGACCGACCGTACGCTCGCGACGGCCGACCACAACGTGCCGACCGACGGCACGCCGGTCGCGGCGCGGATCCGGGACGAGCTGTCGCGGGTCCAGGTGCAAACGCTCGAGCGCAACTGCGAGGAGTTCGGGATCCCGCTGTACTCGCTCGGTTCGGATCGCCAGGGGATCGTTCACGTGATCGGCCCCGAGCTCGGGGTCACCCAGCCGGGGATGACGATCGTCTGCGGCGACTCGCACACCGCCACGCACGGCGCGTTCGGCGCGCTCGCGTTCGGGATCGGCACGAGCGAGGTCGAGCACGTGCTCGCGACCCAGTGCCTCGTGCAGTCAAAGCCGCGCTCGATGAGGATCAGCTACGACGGCGCGCTCGGGTTCGGCGTCACCGCCAAGGACCTGATCCTGGCGACGATCGGCCAGATCGGGGTCGACGGCGCGGCTGGTCACGTGGTCGAGTTCGCGGGACCGGCGATCGAGTCGCTGAGCATGGAGGGCCGCATGACGGTCTGCAACATGACGATCGAGGGCGGCGGCCGGGCCGGCATGATCGCCCCCGATGAGACGACGTTCGAATGGGTGATCGGCCGTCCCGCAGCTCCGCCCGAGGTCCCAGACGCGTGGCGGACGCTGCGCAGCGATCCCGACGCGGCGTTTGACCGCGAGCTGGTCATCGACGCCGCCGCGGTCAGCCCGATGGTGACGTGGGGGACCAACCCCGAGATGGTCGTCGGCGTCGGCGAGGCGGTCCCCGAGCCGAGCTCCGAGCAGGACGAGCGCGCGCTGCACTACATGGGTCTCGAGGCGGGGACGCCGATCGATCAGATCAAGCTCGACCGCGTGTTCATCGGCTCTTGCACGAACTCGCGGATCGGTGACCTGCGGGCGGCGGCGTCGGTCGTCGGCGATCGCAAGGTCTCCGATGGCGTCTACGCGATGGTCGTCCCGGGTTCGGCGCAGGTCAAGGAACAGGCCGAGCGCGAGGGCCTCGACGAGGTCTTCAAGCGGGCCGGCTTTGACTGGCGCGGCGCGGGCTGCTCGATGTGCCTGGGGATGAACCCCGACATCGCTGCCCCGGGCGAGCGGGTCGCGTCGACCTCGAACCGCAACTTCGAGGGCCGCCAGGGTCGCGGTGCGCGTTCGCATCTGGTCTCGCCGCAGATGGCGGCGGCGGCCGCGATCGAGGGCCACTTCGTCGACATCAGGGACTGGGAGCTCACGCGATGAAAGCGATCGAGACGATCACGGGCCGGGTCAGCGTGCTGCACCGCGACGACGTCGACACCGACCAGATCATCCCCAAGCAGTTCCTGAAGCGCGTCGAGCGCACCGGCTTCGGCGAGTTCCTGTTCTTCGACTGGGCCAAGGAGCCCGGCTGGGATCTGCCGAGCAACCCGATCCTCGTCGCCGGGCGCAACTTCGGGTGCGGCTCGAGTCGTGAGCACGCGCCGTGGGCGCTCGAGGATTACGGCTTCCAGGCGATCGTCGCGCCGAGCTTCGCCGACATCTTCCGCTCCAACTGCACGAAGATCGGGCTCCTGCCCGTGGCGCTGACGGCCGACGAGTGTGCGTCGATCGCCGCCGCGGGCGAGGCGCAGGTCGACCTGCGCGAGCAGCAGGTCCGCTGGCCGGGCGGTCAGGCGCGCTTCGAGATCGACCCCGAGATCAAGCATCGGCTGCTGAACGGGCTCGATGACATCGCGCTGACGCTCGCGCAGGACGAAGCGATCGACGCCTACGAACACGAACGCGCGTGGGCGGCCCCGAGCACGACCGCGCTGTGACCCCCGCCCCGTCGCGCGACTGGGACGCCGTCACCTACGATCGGATCTCGGCGCCGCAGCAGGCGTGGGCGGCCGAGCAGCTGGACCGACTCAGGCTGCACGGCGACGAGGTGGTGCTGGACGCCGGCTGCGGCTCAGGCAAGATCACCGTCGAGCTCGCACGGCGGGTGCCGGACGGCACCGTGTACGCGGTCGATGTCGCGCCGTCGATGGTCGAGCACACACGTGAGGCGCTGGGTGACCGCGCGACCGTGCTGTGTCAGGACCTGACTGAGCTGTCGCTGCCGGAGCCGGTCGACGTCGTATTCTCGAACGCCACGTTCCACTGGATCGCCGATCACGACGCGCTGTTCGCGGCGCTGCACCGCAACATGAAGCACGGCGCGCGGCTGCTGGCCCAGTGCGGCGGCCGCGGCAACATCGACTCGTTCCGTCGCGCGGCCGACGAGGTCACCTCGCGGGAGCCGTTCGCGCCCTATTTCGCGGATTGGCGGCGGCCGTGGAACTACGCGACCGCCGAGGAGACGGAGGAGCGCCTGCTGCGAGCAGGGTTTGAGCAGGTCTCGTGCTGGCTGCAGGCCAAGCCGACGCCGCTCGCCGAGCCGCGCAGCTTCGTCACCACCGTGTGCCTCGTCCGTCATCTCGACCCGCTGCCGGATGAGCTTCGCGAGCAGTTCGTCGACCGCGTCCTCGAGGCGACGCGGGCGCCCGGCGAGCCCTTGGTGCTCGAGTATGTGCGGCTGAATATGTCGGCCGTCCGCGTCTGAGCTCGCCCGTTCGGTTGACCGAACGCGACCCGGAAGGACAAACGCGTGAGACCGCCGTTCGTTACCGGGTCGCGATCGGATACGGTGGCCAGCCATCATGGCGGCCAAGGTAGTCCTCCTCCCCGGCGACGGGATCGGGCCCGAGATCATCGGGCCGGCGGTCGAGGTGCTGCGCGCGGTCGGCGCCGAGTTCGACTACGACTCGCATCTGTTTGGCGGCGCTTCGATCGACGAACATGGGGTCGCGCTCACCGACGAGACGCTCGCCGCCTGTAAAGCCGCCGACGCGGTCCTGCTGGCCGCCGTCGGCGGTCCGAAGTGGGACACGACTGACCCGGCCAAGCCACGCCCCGAGCAGGGGCTGCTCGGCTTGCGCAAGGGACTGGGGCTGTTCGCGAACCTGCGGCCGGTGAAGCCGATCCCGGCGCTGTACGAGGCCAGTCCGCTGAAGCGCGAGGTGATCGAACACACCGATCTGCTGGTCGTCCGCGAGCTGACCGGCGGGATCTACTTCGGCGACAAGACGCGGACCGCGGACAGCGCCTCGGATGCGTGTGTCTACACGCGAGCCGAGATCGAGCGGATCGCGCGGGTGGCGTTTGGCGCCGCGAAGTCCCGGGTGACGAGCGTCGACAAGGCAAACGTGCTCGAGACCAGCCGGCTGTGGCGCGAGGTCGTCCGCGACGTGCACGGAACCGAGTTCCCGAACATCGAGCTCGAGCACCTGCTGGTCGACAACGCCGCGATGCGCTTGGTCGCAGCGCCGCGCCACTTCGAGGTGATCCTGACCGAGAACATGTTCGGCGACATCCTGTCCGACGAGGCCGCGATGCTGACCGGCTCGCTGGGGATGCTCCCGAGTGCGTCGGTTGGAGACGGCGGACCCGGCGTATTTGAGCCGGTCCACGGCTCGGCACCGGACATCGCCGGCCAGGGGATCGCGAACCCGCTCGCGATGTTCCTTTCGGCGGCGCTGATGCTGCGTCATGGATTTGGCATGGAAGCCGAAGCGGCGGCGATAGAATCGGCCGTTGATCGTGCGCTTGCCGAGGGGCTGCGCACGCCGGACCTGGGGGGCGATGCGACAACCGCGCAGGCCACCCAGGAGGTCATCAAACACCTTTAAGGAGCCGTGTCGTGGAACAAGCCGACCTCATCTGGCACAACGGAGAGCTGGTTGCCTGGGAGGACGCGAAGATCCACGTACTGACGCACGGGCTGCACTACGGGACGGGGGTGTTCGAGGGCGAGCGCGCGTACGAGACGCCACGCGGAACCGCGATCTTCCGCCACCGCGATCACCTCGACCGGTTGATGAAGTCGGCCGAGCTGTACTACATGCCGGTCCCCTACTCGCTCGAGGAGCTGCGCTCCGCGACGCACGAGCTGATCGCCGCCAACGGCTTTCGCGAGTGCTACATCCGGCCGATCATCTATCGCGGCTACGGGCAGATGGGCCTCTACCCGCTCGATTGCGAGGTGTCTGTGTCGATCGCGGCCTGGGTGTGGCCGGCGTACCTGGGTGAGGAGAGCAAGCGCACCGGGGTGCGCGCCAAGGTCTCGAGCTGGCGGCGGATCTCCGGCGACTCGCTGATCCCGCACTCGAAGGCCAGCGGCCAGTACCTCAACAGCGTGCTGGCGAAGATCGAGGCTTCAAAGGCCGGCTATCAGGAGGCGATCCTGCTCGACTCGCGCGGTTTCGTGTGCGAGGGCTCAGGTGAGAACATCTACGCGGTCCGCGACGGCCAGATCATCACGCCGCCGCAGTGGGCGAGCATCCTCGACGGGATCAACCGCCGCTCGATCCTGACGATCGCACGCGACCTCGGCTACGACGTGATCGAGCGCGATATGGCCCGCGCCGAGCTGACGCTGGCCGACGAGGTGTTCTTCTCGGGGACCGCCGCCGAACTGGTCCCGATCCGCGAGATCGACGACCACACGATCGGCGACGGCTCCGGCGCGGGTCCGATCACGCGCGAGATCCAGCGTGTCCACGACGACGCCCTGCACGGACGCGAGCCGCGCTACGCCGAGTGGCTTGACATCGTCGCGGTCCCGTCGGGACACACGGCCGCATAGCCCGGCGCCATGGCCCGATGAGCCGCATCGAGCTCTATGACACGACCCTGCGCGACGGCATGCAGGGCGAGGGGATGTCGCTGTCGGCACACGAGAAGCTGCGCGTCGCGCATCGCCTCGACGAGCTCGGAATCGACCTGATCGAGGCCGGCTTTCCGAGCTCGAACCCGAAGGAGCTCGAGCTGTTCGAGCTGCTGGCCGGCGAGCGGTTCGTCAACGCCCAGGTCGCCGCCTTCGGCATGACCCGCCGTCGCGGGGTGAAAGCCGCCGCCGACCCGGGGCTGCGGGTGCTGGCGGATTGCTTTGCGCCCGTCTGCACGGTGGTCGGCAAGACGTGGACACTGCACCTCGAGAAGGTCGTCAAGGTCGACCGCGACGAGAACCTGCGGATGATCTCGGAGTCCGTCGGGCTGCTGGTCGGCGAGGGCAAGCGCGTGGTCTACGACGCCGAGCACTTCTTCGACGGCTTCGCCGATGACCGCTCATACGCGCTGCGCTGCCTCACCGTCGCTGCGGAGGCCGGCGCCGACACCGTCGTCTGCTGCGACACCAACGGCGGCACGCTGCCGCACGTGATCGGCGCCACGATGTCCGAGGTCGTCGCGGCGCTGGCCGGCGCCGGGGCGCGGATCGGGATTCACACCCACGACGACGCGGGCTGCGGCGTCGCGAATTCGCTCGCGGCGGTGCTCGCGGGCGCGACCCAGGTGCAGGGGACGGTCAACGGCTACGGCGAGCGCTGTGGCAACGCGAACCTGATCTCGGTGATCCCCAACCTGCAGCTGAAGCTCGGCTACGAGTGCCTGACCGAAGCTCAGCTCGGGCAGCTGACGCCGACGGCCAACTACATCGCCGAGCTGCTGAACTTCACCCCCGACCCCGACGACCCCTACGTGGGGCGCAACGCTTTTGCGCACAAGGGCGGCATGCACGTCGCCGGCGTCGCGGCCGACCCGGCGACGTTCGAGCACATCGAGCCCGGGGTCGTCGGCAACCGCCGCGAGATGCTGATCTCGGAGCTGTCGGGCAAGGGCACCGTCCAGGCGCGCGCCCGCGAGGCCGGCCTCGAGCTCGACGACGCGACCGCCGCCGAGGTCGTCGAGCGGGTCAAGCAGCGAGAGCACCGCGGCTACCACTACGAGGCCGCGGACGGGTCATTCGAGCTGCTGCTGCGCAGGGAGACCGGCGACTACGAGCCGCTGTTCACGCTCGAGTCGTGGCGCGCGATCGTCGAGAAGCGCGCCGACGGTCGCGTCGTGACCGAGGCGACGATCAAGATTTGGATCCCGCCCGGCCCCGACGGCGAGCGCTACGTCCGCACGGCCGAGGGCAACGGTCCGGTCAACGCCCTCGACCGCGCGTTGCGCGAGGCGCTGGTCGAGATCCACCCGCACCTGCGCGAGATCGAGTTGGTCAACTTCAAGGTCAGGATCCTCGACGAGACCACGGGCACCGGCGCCGTCACGCGGGTGCTGCTCGACGTCTCCGACGGCGACCGCGTGTGGGGCTCGATCGGCGTTTCGGAGAACGTGATCGAGGCCTCGTGGGAGGCGCTCGTGGACTCGCTCGAGTACGGGATGCAGGCCGGAGTCCGCTCAGGGCTGCGCCGGGCGCCGGCGCCGGGCGCGTGATCGAGGCACGTTTGGAACAGGTGCCGCTGGCGAGGCCGGTGCTCGGCGCCGACGAGGAACAGCGCGTGCTCGCCGTGCTGCGCTCGGGCCAGCTGTCGCTGGGGCCGCTGCTGGCGGAGTTCGAACGCGCGTTCTGCTCGTATCTGGGGGCCGCCTTCGGCTGCGCCGTGTCGAGCGGCACGGCCGGCCTCCACCTGGCGCTGCGCGCGGTCGGAGTGACCGACGGCGACGAGGTCGTCACGAGTCCGTTCTCGTTCGTCGCCAGCGCCAACGCGATCCTGTATGAGCGCGCGCGACCCGTGTTTGTCGACATCGACCCGGTGACGCTGAACATCGACCCGACGGCCGCCGCCGCCGCGGTCACGGAGCGCACGAGCGCACTGCTGCCGGTTCACATCTTCGGTTACCCGGCCGACGTTCCGGCTTTTGAGCGGTCGGGGTTGCCGATCGTCGAGGACGCGTGCGAGGCGCTGGGAGCGGTTCACGCCGACGGCGTCGCGGTCGGCGCGCGCGGCCACCCGGCGGTGTTCGGCTTCTATGCCAACAAGCAGCTGACTACCGGAGAGGGCGGGATCGTCACGACCGCCGACCCGGCGATCAAGGAGCGGATCGACTCCGAGCGCAACCAGGGCCGGGCGCCCGACATGGGGTGGCTCGACCACGACCGGCTCGGGTTCAACTACCGGCTGTCGGATATCGCCTGCGCGATCGGGCTCGCGCAGCTCGAACGGCTCGACGAGCTGCTCGCCGGACGCGCCCGCGCCGCGTCGCTGTACCGCGAGGCGCTGGCGGACGTAGACGGCCTCGAGCTCCCATGTCCCGACACCGGCGGCGACCGCCGTGGCTGGTTCGTGTTCGTGGTCCAGCTACCCCGCGGGATCGATCGCGATGAGACCGTCCGCGCGCTGGTCTCGCGCGGGATCCAGAGCAAGCCCTACCTGCCGGCGATCCACCTGATGAGCTTCTACCGCGAGCGCTTCGGCTATCGGGGCGGCGAGTTTCCGGTCTGCGAGGACGTCGCGGCGCGATCGATCGCGCTGCCGTTCTTTCCGCAGATCACCGAGGGTCAGGTCGCCCGGGTCGCTGAGCAGCTGCGCGCGGTGCTGGGGCGCTGACCGGGCGGTCGCGGCCGATCCCGCCCGTCCATAATGGGCGCGTGTCCCGTTTCGCGGAGCCTCCCGACGCCGTCTTTCGCCGTCTCAACGACTCGATCTCGTTCGACTGGCGCCTGAGCCCCTACGACGTCGACCAGTCGGTCGCGCATGCCACGATGCTCGCCGCCAAGGGGATCATCACCGGTGAGGACCGCGACCAGCTGTTGACCGGCCTCGAACAGGTCCGGCGAGAGCTCGCAGCGGGATCGTTCCCGTTCGCCGACGGCGACGAGGACATCCACATGGCGATCGAGCGTCGGCTGACCGAGATCGCCGGGCCGGTCGGCGGGAAACTGCACACGGCCCGCTCCCGCAACGATCAGGTGGCGACCGACATGGCGCTGTTCGTCCGGGCCCACGCCCACGAGGCGATCGACCGGATCCAGCGACTCGGCGGGACGCTGATCGGGCTCGCCGAAAGCCATCTCGACTGGCCGCTGCCCGGCTATACGCACCTGCAGCGCGCCCAGCCCGTGTACCTCAGCCACCACCTGCTCGCGTACGTCTGGATGCTCGCGCGCGACCGTGAGCGCTTCGAGTCCGTGATCGCGGCGACCGGCAAGCTGCCGCTCGGCGCCGGCGCACTGGCGGGCGTCAACTTCGACACCGACCGAGGTGCAGTCGCCGAGCAGCTTGGCTTCGCGGGTGTGGCCGAGAACTCGATCGACGCCGTCTCGAATCGCGACTTCGTGCTCGACTACCTGGCGGCCGCCGCAACGTGCGCGACCCACCTGTCACGCCTGGGGGCCGAGATCGTGTTGTGGTCAAGCGAGGAGTTCTCGTTCTGCGAGGTCTCAGATGCCTGGGCGTCGGGGTCGTCGATCATGCCGCAGAAGAAGAACCCCGATGCGGCCGAGCTGCTGCGGGCCAAGGCGCCGCGGCTGGCCGGCAACCTGGTCGCGCTGTACGGCGTCATGCACGGCCTGCCGCTGACCTACAACAAGGACATGCAGGAGGACAAGGAGCGCCTGTTTGACAGCTGCGACACGCTCGAGTTGTCGCTCGACGCGGCGTACGGGATGCTCGAGACGATCACCTTCAGGCGCGAGCGGCTGGAGCGCGCGGCCGGCGACGAACTGCTCGCGGCGACAGACGTAGCCGACCTGCTGGTGCGCCGCGGGATGCCGTTCCGCGAGGCGCACAGCGTCGTCGCCGGGCTCGTGCGGCACGCGATCGACAATGACAAGCGGCTATCGGAGCTGACACCCGCTGAGCTCGCCGAGCAGTCGCCGCTGCTGGACGGCGAGTTCTACCGGCTGCTCGAGGACGGCGCCTGGCTCGAGACCAAGATCTCCGAGGGTGGAACGAGCCTCGAGCGGGTGCGTGAGCAGCTGTTACGCGCCCGTGCGGCGCTGAGTTGAAGCCGTCGTTCTATGACCGGCCGGTGCTGGAGGTGGCTCCGGACCTGATCGGTTGCGTGGTCAGCTATGGCGAGACCGCCGGGGTGATCGTCGAGGCCGAGGCCTACCACGAGTCCGAGCCGGCGTCTCATGCGTTCGCCGGCTTGACGCCGCGCACGAAGACGCTGTTCGGGCCGCCCGGGCGAGCGTACGTGTACCGGTCATACGGCGTCCACGCGCTCCTGAACGCGGTCTGCGAGCCGTCAGGGGTCGGGGCAGGGGTCCTGATTCGCGCCCTGCAGCCGCTGGCCGGACTGGATCTGATGCGGCTGCGGCGCGGGCTCGAGCGAGAGCGGGACCTGTGCTCGGGACCGGGCAAGCTGAGCCAGGCGATGGGGATCTCGCTCGACCTGAACGGTTCTGACCTCCGGCGCGGGCCGATCCGGATCTCACGCCGTCCCCAGGCTTGGCGCAACGTCGAGGTCGTCTGCGACCGCCGGATCGGGATCACGCATGCGGTCGAGCTGCCGTGGCGCTTCACCGCGGCGGGGAGCCGCTTCCTGTCGCGGCCGTTTCGAACAGTCATGGGCGTCTAGCGCCGTGCTTCGGCGGCGGCGGTCGCTCAGGCGCGGGCGCTAGCCGCCCCCGCCGAGGCCGGCGCCGCCGGTGCCGCCACTCCCGGTGCCGCCGCCTGTCCCACCGCCGGTGCCGCCGCCTGTCCCACCGCCGGTGCCGCCGCCTGTCCCACCGCCGGTGCCGCCGCCTGTCCCACCGCCGGTGCCGCCGCCTGTCCCACCGCCGGTGCCGCCACCTGTTCCACCGGCCGGGGTGGTTCCGGTCCCGCCGCCGGCTGGGGTGGTGCCACCGGTTGGGGTGGTGCCGGTCCCGCCCGCCGGGGCAGCTCCGGTTCCGCCGGTCGGAGCGCTGGACGACGTCTGGGTGACGGTCGATCCGGGGCTGACGGTGCTCGGCACGGTCCCGATCGAGGTTCCTGTCGAAGAACTTGACTTGGCCTTGTGGGGCCCGAACTCGGCGGCCTCCTGAGCGTTGATCTGCAGCGCCTGGACCATGAACGAGTGCCAGATCTCGGCCGGGAAGGTGCCGCCCTCGACCGGTCCACCGTTGAACAGGTTCGTCATCGGGACGAGCTTGTTCGGAAACCCGACCCAGACGGCGGTCGTGATCTGAGGCGTCCACCCGACGAACCAGGCGTCACCGTAGTCGCTCGTCGTTCCGGTCTTGCCCGCGACATCGACGCCCGAGATCCCAGCCGCGGTGCCGGTGCCGTTCTGGACCACCCCGACCAGCAGATCGTGGATCGTCTGCGCAACGCTGAGCGGGATCACGCGGCGGTAGTGAGGGGTGTCAACCAGGGCGCGCTTGCCGTCGCAGCGCGCCACCGGACACGAGATCTGCGCGATCCCGGTCGGGCCCTCCTCCGGGGCGCCGAGCACCGGGTCATACACGCGACGGCCGCCGGTCGCGATCGTCTCGTACGCGTGCGCCATGTCGAGCGGCGATACGCCGACCCTGAGCCCGCCGATGATCATCGCGTAGTTGGTCGACACCGGCGTGCGGATCCCCATCGCCTTCGCCATGTGCGCGATCCGCTTGGTGCCGACGGCGAGCCCGACCTGGGTGAAGACGCTGTTGTCCGAGACCGCGGTCGCGTTCGCGAGCGTGATCGGGCCGGAGTACTGGTTGCCGAAGTTTTTGACGAAGTAGTGCTCCTTGCCGCCGCTGTTGGGGACGATCAGGTCCAGCGGCTTTGAGTCGATCACGGAGTCGGGCGTGAACCCGTGCTCGAGCGCGGCCGCGAGCGTGAACGGCTTGAACGCCGACCCGGGCTGGCGCTCCCCGGCGGTCGCGAGGTTGAACGGGAATCGCTCGTAGTCCTCCTGACCGTCGACCAGCGGACCCCCGACCATCGCCCGCACCTGACCGGTCCGGTTGTCGATCGCGACCAGTGACGCGACCGGCTCGCCGGGGCCGCTCGGGAGGTCGTCGGAGATCGCCTGCTCGGCCGCCTGCTGCATCGGCAGGTCGATCGTCGTCTGGATCTTGAGGCCGCCGTAATAGGCGCGGTACTCGGCGATCTGGGCTGGAACGCCATGACCGAGCCCCATCGCCGACAGGATCTGAGGACGGAGCCAGCTCGTGAAATAGGGAGCGGCGGGCGGTTCCTGGGGCTGCTCGACCGTCTGCGGTACGGGCTGCGCGATCCCCTGGCGGTACTGCTGGCGGCTGATATAGCCCTGCTCACGCATGTCGTAGAGGACGAGGTTTCGCCGCTGGGCCGCCGCACCGGGAAACGCGACCGGATTGAAAGCCGACGGGTTCGCGACCATGCCGGCCAGCAGCGCCGCCTGATACGGCGCGAGCACGGAGGCGCACGAGGGCCGCGGCGCATCGCCGCACTGGCTGCTCGGGCTCGCGGGCGCGGCGGGGTCATAGCCGAGTGTCTTCCCGAAGTACACGCGCGCGGCCGACTCGACCCCGTAGGCGCCGTTACCGAAATAGATCGTGTTCAGGTACTGCGTGAGGATCTGCCACTTGTGCCACTCGTGTGTCAGGTGGTAGGCCATCACCGCCTCGCGCAGCTTTTCCAAGATCGTGCGGTTGCCCTGCTCGGCGAGCGCGTTCTTGACGAACTGCTCCGCGATCGTCGACGCGCCCTGCGTCGCGCCGCCGGTGACATCGGCCACCACCGCGCGCCCGAGGCCGCGGATGTCGACCCCCGGGTCAGTCCAGAAGCGCTTGTCCTCGACGCTGATGATCGCGTCCTTCATCGACTGCGCGATCTGACCGTAGGTGTCGATCACGTCGTGCGTCGGCGGCGCGAAGATCCCGATCGGCCGCCAGTGATCGTCGTACAGGTAGGAGTTGACCTCGTGCCCGTACTGCTGGCGGTTCTCGATCTCCGGCAGATCTGAGGCGACCGCCATCATCATCCCGAACAGGGTCGAGATCAGCGCCAGAATCGTGAACCCGAGCAGCACCGAGAACAGCCGCAGCTTGCGCACTTTCGGCTTCGTGCGACGGCCGTCGGCGTAGCGGCGCCAGGGGCGGCGTGGGGCCCTGAATGGGATCGGCGTCCGCTGACCGGAGCCCGGGCTGTGGGTGTGGTTGTCGTCGCTCATGCGATCGGTAGGCCGTGCTCAGGCGCCGATGGACCGGACTGGGCGGCGGTGCGCCACACGCTCGAAAACGGCCGGCGCGGGGACAGGCGGCGTATCCCACCCGGCGGCGCGAGAGTCTAGCATTGGCCCGGATGGGTCCTAGGTCATCCACGCCGGCGGATGCGGCCGCGTGGCTGGCGCGAAACGCGGTCGATTGCCTCCCGGAAGGGGAGCTCGAACGTAAGCTTTCGCTGGGCCGTCCGCTGCGGGTCAAGCTCGGGATCGACCCGACCGCGCCGGACATCCATTTCGGCTTCACGGTCGTGCTGGCGAAGCTGCGCGAGTTCCAGGACCTCGGCCACACGGTCGTGCTGATCATCGGCGACTACACGGCACGGGTAGGCGATCCGAGCGGCCGCTCGAGCACCCGCCCGGTGCTTGACCCGGCCCAGATCGACGCCAACGCGCGGACGTTTCAGGAACAGGCGCTGACGGTGCTGGATCCGGAGCATCTCGACGTCCGGTTCAACGGCGAGTGGCTCGACATGCCGGCCGCCGACCTGTTCACGCTGATGCGGACCGCGACCGTGGCGCAGATCCTCGAGCGCGACGACTTCAGCAAGCGCTACGCGGCGGGCGAGCCGATCTCGATGCTGGAGCTGCTCTATCCGCTGCTGCAGGGCTACGACTCGGTTGCCGTCCAGGCCGATGTCGAGCTCGGCGGCGCCGATCAGAAGTTCAACCTGCTGCTCGGGCGAGACATCCAACGCGCCTACGGGCAACCCGAGCAGGTGATCCTGACGATGCCGCTGCTGACCGGAACCGACGGCGTGCGGAAGATGTCGAAGTCCTATGACAACTACATCGGGGTCACGGACAGCGCCGAGGACATCTACGGGCGAACGCTCAGCATCCCCGACTCGTCGCTCGCCGACTGGTACTCGCTGCTGCTGGATGAGTCTCCCGATCCTGCGGTCGGTCCACGCGACGCCAAACGCGCGCTCGCGCGGGCGCTGGTGGCGCGATTCCACGACGAGGCCGCGGCCGACGCGGCCGAGGCGGGCTTCGATCGCGTGCATGTCCGCCACGAGCCGCCCGAGAAGGTGCCCGAGGTCCAGTTCGCGGCCTCCGACGGCGCGGTGCACATGCCTGCGCTGCTGGCGCAGGCGTTCGGAATCTCGACCTCGGAGGCGCGGCGGAGCCTCGCCCAGGGGGGCGTCAGGCTCGACGGCGAGCCGATTGAGGACGGGCTGTTGGACGTC
>CAVWOQ010000007.1:0-74011 GCA_963756655.1 uncultured Solirubrobacterales bacterium | reverse complement strand
GGCATTCAGGAACGCTTCGGCGTGGTCGACACCGGCTCCCGAATGGCGAAGCGCTAGTGATTGACCCTGCGTGCGAGAGCCAGATCGTCGCTGCTCTCAAGAAGGCGGGATCGGTCTGCATGCGCGACGACCATCTGGTCGAACTGGCAAGCGGCCGGTCGAGCGAACCGACATCAGAGCGCCTAGTTGGGGGCGGGTCCCACCATCCCGCCGACAGCGCACCGGAGCGGGCTGTTCGTCCGGCGCGTCTGCAAGGGCGACACCGCAAGAAGACTGGACTGATGCCGTCGCTGATTGCTAGTCTTTCTGTACCGCGGGTCAAGCGACCCCCCTAAGATAGGTAGCTCCGTTCCGGCATACGGAAAGGAATGGCGGCGACAAGGCGGCGCATTGTAGAGGGCCCCGGATAGCTCTAAGAGCTTTCTGATCGCGGTCCGCCGACCCGCCGCATCTATCCGCGTCATGCGAACTAGCGGCCCCGAAGCTTGCCAAATGCCCCGGCAAGCCACGGGGCGTTCACCTCTTCGGACTGTTCGCTGTCATTTCTTCGGCCACACACGCCGCCCCGCTTGTCCCGGCTTGAGGAAAGCGACAGGGAATACGTTGAGGTGTCCCCGTGTCTCGTGCGGCACCTTCCAGATCTCGTCGGAGGTCGTCAGCCTCGTGAGCCTTCGCTCGCTCGTTACGTCCCAATGCATGCCGGGCATCAACTCGTTGCCCGGCAACGACGGTGCTTCGCCTCCGTGATATGCGCCGCGGTCGGCGCGAGTCCATCGCTTCCTGGCACCGTCGACGCGGGACCGCGCGGGACCATCAGCTACGCCGAAGGCATCACGGCCAACCTGCTCGCATAGGACGGACCAATTGCGGTCGACGGAGAACGCGTGGAGCGGTAGACATCGAGGGTCATCTTCTCCGGTACAGCGCGAGAAGGTGTTTCCGACAGCCCTAAAGTCGATAAGAATTGCGTCGAGAGCCTTTTTGCTTCGGTCAACTCGAATGCCGCTTTGTGTTCAACAAAAGTGCCGAGTTCCAGGGCGGCCCTGCGCACCACAGGCTGTCGGCTCGGGTCTCGTCGCACGTAAACACGTGTAAAGGTGAGCACTAGGACACGCGAACGATGCAGGCGCCGGTACAACTTTTGAGCGTAGATTGGCTTAGAGGAACTCCACTGGACGTTGCCATGGCTCTCCGACTACTGATTCTCGCCTAGCACGAAACGTCTTGATCGGCAATCGCGTCTGCTCGGCAGTCTGCCGAGCCCTCACCACAAGCTCCGCTACTTCCGCCGATTCTCTTTCCGGCGATCAGCACAAGGGCTGGCCTGACTGGCATCTCAGCGACGAAGTCTGAGTACGGCTGCGGGCGGTAAGTGCAAGTCTCGCAACTCGTCTTCAGTCATAACCTCGACGCAGGACTGAACGAGTCGGCGCAAAGCCGATGCGGACTGGGCGCCGGTGAACGCTGCCGCGCACCTCAACCTCTATCAAGTCTTCAGGCACCTCGATGCTGTGCTCGATGAACCATGCTTGGAGCCGATCTCGGACCAGTGTCTTGAGCCGGCCATACCAAAGGTGCTGGAGATGCCTCGGTAATGCGGAAGTCGGGCTGGCGCCGCGTGCCCAGCTTTCGAGAACGCGCGAGTACCGATCGTCGGGAGGTTGTTCGTCTCCGCAACTCGCCCTGCCACGAATCTAATTGCGGCCCATGAGGTGTCGGGAGCTCGGTACCCGCGTGATCTGCTGTTTGATCATGCGGGACTCGGACCACCGTGCCGTCCTGCCACACGAATGCGTCCGAAGCGCGCACGCCAAGCACGGCATCCCAAAGATCCTTGCGGATCCTCCAGCGCCTGACATCGTGAGCTGAGCTGTCGACCCCAGATTGCTCAGCGATGCGATCCGCAGGACAGGATCGACGAACTGGCCGGTAAAGACTTGAGACGGCTTGGCTCAAGCAGTTCCACCATCGGCGGCTTGCGCCCGCGCTCGATACGCAACACATCCGGAAAGCGCTCAAGCAGCGACGTGAACGCGTCGCCGTCCACTCGATGTCCTGCTCGCCGCCCGTAAGGAGGAGCATCCGATTCTTCAGCGGGCCGGCATACATCAGCTGCCAGTCCTCCTTTCCGGACTGCTTAGCTAATGCAAACGCCTCAAGAATCAGCCGCAAGAGAGCCTCATCGGCGTCGCTTCGGTGCGCCTTCGCCGTCGGGTCTTCACCGGCCGTCATTCGAGAGACCGTACATCGACGGTCCTCACGGGCGGGGAGATATCTCCGACATCGTGTTGCACGGTTTGACAGCTGCACGTCGCGGCCGCGCTTGGATTCGAACGAGGAACAGCGACCGGCATGCCCAGCCGAACCGTCGGTGAAGAATCCGGACGTGGGTTCTAGGCCGATCTAAAGCCCCCTACCGACGAGACACGAACCGGGCGCGCGGGAACCCTGAGGGAACATCAGGTGCGTCTCCGAGAGACCCCAGATGACCCCCTAGACCCCCGAGAATCCCCGCGAATACAGAGCATCGACGGACACCCATGGACAACCGCCTCCGATGGTAAGGAAGGGGTCGTCGGTTCGAGTCCGACAGAGGGCTCTGAGAAAGCCCGCTCAACAGACGGAGAGGCGATCGGCTCGTGCCACGTCCCGGCTGCCGGGCCGTCAGGATGTACGGATGACTCGTTCGTAGGCTGTCGCTGCAGCCGTGAGCGAGACTGGTCGGCTAGCGGTCTAGTGGTGCTTGTGCTTGTTGGCCTTGATCGTGAGTTTGCGGTGCGAGATCGTGACTTGATGGCCAGCGGAGTTCGCCTGCGTGATTTTCACGATCACGGGCAGTTTGCCGAATCGTTTGAGGAGTGCTTTGCCTTTGCTGGTGAGCTTGAGCTTGTGCGTGATGCTCTTGCCGCCGGCGAGGCTGTAGCTGCCGCGAGCGACGGTCCGACACGCTTGCGGTGCTTGGCTGTGGCGGTGACCGCGATCACGGTCGAGCCGTGAAGCGTTTCGGTCGTGGTCACGGTTACATTGCCGCTGCACGATTGGGTCGCGGCGCCGCCGCACGCGACCGTCACATCGATCCCATTCGATGTGGCCTTTTCGCCCGAGATCGTCAGCTTGCCGGGGCCGGTCGGCGACGGCGGCGAGGGCGGCGAGACCGTGTGGGCGGCGCTCGTTTGCGTAGCGGACCCCGCCTGGTTAGTGGCGGTCACCTGACACGCGTAGCTCCCCGCCGAACTGGCTGTGATCGTGCTCGAAGTTGCTCCACTGATCAGCGTGCCGTTCAGCGACCAGCTGTAGGCGAAGCTTTGCGGGGCGCGATAGAGGAACGACTCGACCAGGTCGATGCCCAGGCCCCCTCGCTGCACGATAACGTCGAGCTCGCTGCGGAGCCGCCGCTGATCACCGGCGCGCCGGTTCCGCTCGGCGGCTCCAGGAGCGAGGGCCAGCCCGGGATGCTGGCCGTTGCGCCGGTCGTTGTCAGGTTGCCGCCGCCCGAGCCGTCGAGGTTCGCGAACGAGACCGGGATCGTATTGCTGCCCTCATTGACCCAATAGATCCTGCCCGCCGCAGGGTCGATCGCGACGCCGAAGGCTTCGTTCGGCGTCGCGCCTGTGACGGCGAGATTGCCGCCGCCCAAGCCGTCGAGGTTGGCAAACGAGATCGGCGCCGTGTTGCTTCCGTTGTTGGCCCAGTAGATCTTGCCCGTCGCGGCGTCGATCGCGACGCCTTCGGGCGAGCTCACGGTCGCGCCGGTCGTCTTGAGGTCGCCGCCGCCCGAGCCATCGAGGTTCGCGAACGAGACCGCGATCGTGCTGCTTTGCTCGTTGGTCCAGTAGATCCTGCCCTCCGACGGATCGATCGCCACGCCGTCGGGGGTGGCCACGGTGGCGCTCCCCGTATTCAGTGTCCCGCCACCAGAACCGTCTAGGTTCGCGTACGCAATCGTCCCAGTGGTGGGGTTTGCCCAGTAAATCTTGCCCGCCGCCGGATCGACTGCCACCCCTTCTGGATTGGCGCCCGTCACGCCCGGGGTGCTCAACGTCCCGCCGCCCGAGCCGTCCAGGTTGGCGAACGAGACCCCGTCCGTCTGGCCGATGTTGTTGTCGTTGTTGACCCAGTAGATCTTGCCCGCCGCCGCGTCTATCGTGACGCCCCAGGGCGCCTCCGGGATCGCGCCGGTGGTCATCAGGTTGCCACCGCCCGAGCCGTCGAGGTTCGCGAACGAGATCGGGTTGCTGCCGCTTACGTTGCCCCAATAGATCAGCCCCGCGCCCAGCGCCACCGGCGCCAACGCCAACGCCGTACACACCACAGCCAAAACCACCACCACGACGACCACCGCGCCCGGCTACGAAACCTCAACCCTATCCAGAACCCCCGCATCTGTATCTCGCCGACCCCGGCGAGATAAAGATCTACCACGACCAGCGGCAGGCTTGGCGAGCACGAACGGGAGTGCCGCGAGCATGCCCGCGGCCCGGTCGATGCGTGGGACGAGCGTCACGGGGATTTCTCCGCTGGCCCCCAGCTCACGGCCTCTGAGATCCGCTCGAGCCGCAGCGAGGCCCGCTCGGCCGCTGCCTTCACAGCCGCGATCGAGTCCGCCCAGTAGAGATCGATGCATGTCTCGTCCTCAGGGATGAAGATGGCACGAACCAGCTGAACTCGGGTGCCCGCACGGGACAGCTCCCCGGCGGCCGCGTCGGCGGCAGCCGCCCGGCGCGCGGCCGCGTCGGCATCCGCCGCCGGGAGGAACTGCTCAGCCACGAACTGGCGCATCAGTAACCCTGAGCTCCCGCGATCTACGCGCCGGTCGTGATCGACTGCGACGTGAAGACGCAGTCGGTACCGCCGACCGCCTGGTCCGTTGTCCAGACGGTGGCGACCCGACTGGGCGAGTTGTTGAAGCTCTGAGCGACCTGGAAGTCGATCGCCTGCGGCTGTCCAGAGGGGTTCGGCTCACTGTATGTCGAGCCGATCACCATGGAGTTCGACAGGTTGAGGTCCGGTGAGCCGCCGGACGTGAAACCCCACTCGACGAAGTTCAGTGGCTGTGCCTCAGCGGTGAAGGAAACCTCGGCGTGTCCAGCCAGGCAGGAGGCGTCGACCTCGCCCAAGCCGGTGTCCAGCAGGAACGTCGGAGGGGTACCGAACGGAATGTCGAGCCTGTGCTGGATCAGGTTCCCGGTGCCGTGGACGAAGCTGCTCGCCGGTAGGCCGCCCAGCGCGTTGGCGTTGGTGGCCGTCCCGTTCGCGGCCAGGAACGTGTTCGGCGCGACGTCCGATGCCGTCAGTGACCCGGGCGCGACATCCGTCCCGGTCAGCGATCCGGGCGCGATGTCCGCTCCGGTCAGCGATCCGGGCGCGATCTCGGTTCCGGTCAACGAGCCGTGCGCAACGTTCGATCCGTTCACTGCCCCCACGGCCAGGTTCGCGGCCTGGACCTGGCCCTTGCCGATCTTCCGGCTCGTGATTGACCCGTTCTTCAGCTTGCTGCCCGTTATCGAGCCGTTCTTGATCTGCGACCCGCTGATCAGCCCGGCCGCCCACGCCGGTCCCCCGAGCGAGGCGAAGAGGGCGACGGCGGCGAGCGCCAGAGCGGCCAATGATGGGTTGAATCTCTTCACGGGTCTCCTCCGCAGTTGTTGGACGCCGCGACCCTACGACCCGCTCAACCGCTACGAAATAACGGAAACCCTGACTCTTTATGCGCCACGCGCGCGCCAGATCATTCGGCAATCAGCCGCTTCGCGAGCTGCGCGCGAGAGCGGACGCCGAGCTTCCGATAGCCGCGCGCGAGGTGAACCTCGACCGTGTTCACCGTCACGTATAGCGCGGCGGCGATCTCCTTGTTCGATCGTCCGTCGGCCGCCAACTCGACCACCCGCCGCTCGCTCGGTGTCAGCTCGTCACGGCCACCGCGGCGGCGCCCGCCGACCCGCTCGAGCTCAGACCGCGCCCGCTGCTCCCAACCTTCTGCGCCCAACTCGACGAACGCCGCGATCGCCTCCTCCAGGTCTCGCGCGCGTCGCGCCACTGCTTGAAGCGGCGCTGGGCTCGCCCCAGCGCGAGCAGGCAGCGGGCATGGTCAGCTCGCAACTCGAGCTCCCTGAAATCGGCCGACGCTTCGCGCAGCAGCGCCGCGGTCGCCTCGTCGTAGCCGTTGCGTCGCCAACTCGATCACGGCGGCACAGCGCTTGGCGGTGGCCCGCGCCCACGGATGATCCTGCTGCGCTGCGACCTCCTCCAGACGAGACGCGATCGCGACTGCCTCATCGAAGCGCTCAAGCTCGACGAGCGTCTCGACCAGGTCCGGCGCGACCGGAAACGCGCCAGGATCGAGCACGCCCTCACGCTCGCAGTGCTCCCACACGGCGCTCAGATCTTCGAGCGCCCGGTCGGGCGCCGACTCGATCAGCGCCGCGATCCCGCGCGCGTGGCGAGCATGGAGCTCATCCCACACGCTGCCGGTCACCGCTGCGCGCTCGATCGTCTCGCTTGCCCACCGCCTCGCCTCCTTGGCCGCCCCCCGCCCCGCTTTGAGCTCTGCCCGGCAGCGCGGGTACTGGGGCCGGAACTGCGTCTCGAAGTCGGACGACTCGCTCCATTCGTCGAGCAGCCGTTCGGCGGCGACGAAGTTGCCAGCACGGCTCTCGAGCCTCGATTGCGTGCATGCGCACCATCGCGTACGAGGTGATGTCGCCGCGCTCCTGCGCGAGCGTGAGCAGTGCCCTCAGCGCCGTACGCGCCTTTGCCACCTCGCCTCGCCAGCACAGCTGTTTGGCTGCGACGCGCTCCGGCGACGCTGAGATGTACCCCGTGGGATCGTCCGCAACGGAGGAGCGCGCGCAAAGCTCATCGAGTGACCGGGCCGTCAACCCGAGCGGCCACGCCAGCGCCCAAAGGGCGTATCGGCGCACCATCGGGTCTTCAGCGCCGTCCAGTGCTTCGAGCGCCCACGCCTCAGCAAGGTCCAGTTGCGACACGCCGGCCGCCACCGCGTGTCCGGCGAGCTTGACGAGCACGTTCGCGCGCAGGTTGCGATCATCGCCGCACTCGGCGAGCGCCCGCACGAGATAGCGATCCTGGTCCCGTCGGCTGCACACATCTGCGCTCTCGCTCAAGTGCAGCAAGGCGCGCGCCTTTGGCGTACCCGCGGGAAGAGATTCGAATTCCTCGCGCAGCAGCGCGGTCATCCGCCGCAATTCGCCCGCGTCGTCCAGGCGCCCGGCCAGCTCCAACACCCGCTGCGCACGGTGTGCCGAATCGGCGGGAGTCAGACGCAGGCCTTGCGTCGCGAGCAGCGCCGCCTGCCTACGCGCGCCACGCATGCGAGCCAGCTCGGCCGCCGCCGCCACGCGTGACGCCACGGCTTCATCAGGCCCGGTGGCGGCGAGCGCCAGATGCATCGCTCGGACCGGCTCATCACCAGCAGCTACGGACAGGGCGAGGTGAACCTCGCGCCGCTCCCGCGCGCGCGAGCGTTTCTCGGCCACTGCCGCCAGCAGCGGATGCGATGCGCGCACACGGCCGCCGTCGATTTGAATTGTGCCCGCGTCGACTGCGTCATCAAGCGCGTCTGAGCCCGCAATCCCGATCAGATGATCGACCCGCGGATCCTCGCTCAGCGCAAGGGCCAGCAATACTCGGCGGACAGCCGCCGGAAGCCTGGCCACCCGGTTGCCGAGCATTTCCTCAAGCGAATCCGGCACGGGAACATCGTGCTCGAGCGACGATCCCTCGCCGTCGAGCAGCGAACGCCCGACCTCGAGCGCGAACAGGGGGTTGCCGCCGGTGGCCTCAACGATCCGCCGCAGCCGCTGGTGCGAGATCGCCAGGCCAAGTCGCTCGAACAAGAGTCGTCTCACTGCGCCCAACGACAGCGACCCGACCAGTACTCGCTCGACCGCGGTCCGCGAGAGCACCGCCTCGAGCGCACCGGGACGGCCAGGCCGTCGAGCGAGTAGAAACGCCACCCGCGTGCCGTCCAGCCGGCGGGCCACGAACGTCAGCGCGCCGACCGACGCGGCGTCCATCGACTGCAGATCGTCGATCGCGATCAGGACCGGGCCGCGACAAGCCAGCCTCCGCAGAACGCCCAGCAAACCAACAGCGATCACCGCCGGCGCAGCCGGCTCGGAGGCGGGTGCAGCACGCATCAGTGCCACCTCCAATGCTCGCCGTTGCGGCTCGGGTAGGCCGGCGAGCGCGCCGCTATCGAGGTCGTCGGACAGATCGATTAAGCCACCGAACGGGAGCTGCGAAGCGCTCTCGCTTGGCCGCGCCGTCAACACGCGCGCCGGCTGGTCGCGCGCCAACCCTACCGCGGCCTCCCAGAGCGTGGTCTTACCGAACCCAGGCCCGCCGATCAGCAGCACCGCGCTTCCGGAGCTCGCACCCCTCACGAAGCACTCGAGGCGCGCGAGCTCGGCCTCGCGCCCGATAACCGACGCGACACCACCACTACGCCCCTGGTCGCCGAACCACGCCCCGGTGGTCATCTCAATGGTCAGGGTACCGGAGAGCGTTCATCTCTCACTGGGTTTGCTCACAGATAGGTGAGCCCCGCTAGGACTCGGCGGTAGTCGCCCGTGCTGGCATGGATGCCACTTCTGAGAGTGGTTGCGAACGTGCTCCTCAACCGCGTGCTTGGTGACGACCAGTTCGCTAGCGACGTCTTGATTGGATCGCCCTCAGCCTAAACGGACGCGTCGTGTCCGAGCGGGTGAGATGGATCGTGTCCCGGAATCTGTCCCGAGCTTGGCAAATATGACTCCGCGCAACCTGACCTAGCCTGATCGAAACCCCAGTAACCACGGGCAGTTCGAGCCCGAATGGGCCCATGGTAAGGAAGGGGTCGTCGGTTCGAGTCCGACAGAGGGCTCTGAGAACGCCCCGCAGTATTCTCGGTTCGTGATCCGGATCGCGAGTGCCTTCCGAACGGAATGCGGCCACAAGCTGCGAGGGTCGGCACGTTCGGGCGTTCCCCGATCAGCGCGGTCCGGGAGGCACACCGACGCACGGACGCGATCGTGACCATCGTCCGATACGGGTAGGAGGAACCGTGCCGACAGTTGAAAGCATCGAAAGCTGGCGGGGGCAGGATGTTCTGGACAGCGCCGGCGAGAAGGTCGGCCGTCTGGAGGAGGTGTATTACGACGCTGCCGGGGACGATCCGGTGCTGATCTCGATCAAACACGGGAGGCTCGGCCATCAGGTCAAGCTGGCGCCGCTCTTTGACGCGGCCGTGAGCCGGGACTACGTTCGCCTTCACTTCACGGGCGAGCAGCTCGGCGGGGCCCCCGATGTCACGGTCGGGGACGAGCTCACCGCCGAGCAGGGCGCCGCGGTCTGTGCCCTTTTCGGAGTGCCCCAGTCGAGCGGCCCGTTGGTTGGCGCGAGCCTGCTGGCGCGCCGGAACGACGAGGCCGAGCAGGCTCGGCTCCGCGCAGACGAGTTAGAGCTCACGGCCGAGGACCGCAAGCGCGAGGCCGAGGAGGCGCGCCACCGGGCGGGCGCCGCATCCGAGGAAGCCCACGCCGCTCAGCGCGCCCGCGAGCAGGCCGAGGCGGCCGCGGCAGACCCTGGCGCCAGGGCGCAAGGCTCGGACTAGCGGGGGTGGGTTCGGCGTCGGCGGCCGCGGAGCCAGTACGTGACCTGAGGCTGACGTCTAAAACTCGCTTTAGATCCGGTTAGATCCCGGTCTCTAGCGGCGATTCCGCCCCACAGCCGAGCCGCTGCACGAGCGGGACGTCGATCCGTTGAGCCGGGAGGCATCACCCAGAGAAGCCCTTCTCGTCCGGCGGTGGTGTCGACGCGCGAGTTCAGACCCGGCTCACACTGTCCCGAGATCTGGCCCAAGGTAGGCAAATATGACCCCCGGCAGCTTGACGCAAACGACGCACGGCCTCCGCGCAGGTTCGCTTACATTTGCATCGTTTTCTCTCGCATAGCAATGCGAATTTGCTTGTGGTCGACTCGCGAGGGACATGTTCGAGGACCTTAGCCGTAGGATTCGCAACCGTGCGCTCCGGATCCTTCGCTCGAGTGTTTCAGAGTCGGCTCCAGTGGGCTCGACCGCCCACAGCCGCGGTTTCCCCGCAGGTGGCGCTGCCCACACTTGAAGCGGCCCCGTCGCCTGCGCGAAGCACTGGGCAGAAGGCTCCTGGCGGTGTGGCCCAGGCCCGCAACGGAGCGATCGAGACTGACGGCCCAACTGCCGCGTTTGATCTCGGCACGAGGCTGGAAGGGCAGGGTGACTTCACGGCCGCGGAGGCTGCGTACCGTGACGCAGATACCCGCGGTCACGCCGCCGCCGCATCCAATCTCGGACAGCTGCTCGAAGACCGCGGCGACGTGACCGGTGCGGAGATCGCTTACCGTCGCGCTGGCAAGCGAGGCGATGCCAGCGGCGCGTTCAACCTTGGCTTACTACTCGAAGGGCGGGGAGATTTGGCCAAGGCGAGGGCCGCGTACCGAAGCGCAGATAAGCGCGGCCACGCGGGCGCAGCGGCTAACCTCGGCCAGCTGCTCGAGGAGCGAGGCGATTTGGACGGTGCGCAGGAGGCATACCAGCGCGCCGCCGACCGTGGCGAAGCCGCCGGTGCGTTCAACCTTGGCGCACTGCTCGAGGAGCGGGGCGACGCGGCCGGTGCGGAGGCGGCGTATCAGCTCGTCGGTGAGCTCGGCGGTGGCGAAGTAGTGAAAATGGCCCGCGAGGCCCTGTCCGATCTTCGCGGAAGCATCTAAAGCGGCCAGGGATATCCGTTTGCGGCCTCTTCGCGAGGAGCCATCCGAGGTCGTTCTCCAGGCTTCAGAAGGACACGATGGGCGACGTGGAGCCCGTCGGCAGCCGGCCGATCCAGCTCTGCTTAGACAGCATCGGCAGACCGTGGGGTCCGCCGTCGAGCGCTCGTACCTCTGCGCTCCGTCAGGGCGCGTAGTGCACTGCGTGAAAGCCCCATCGCTCGGTTAGCCAACTGGGGATGAACGTGTTCAGCGACTGTTCGAGATCGCCGCCGGCCTCGCTATCGACCACCCACCATGACACCAGTGCGTCGGCACCCTCCGGCGTACGCTCGCCAGGCGGATCGATGTAGACACATCCAAGCAGCTCTGTCTCAGCCCGGTTGAGCACCGCGTAGTTGAACGTCACCTGAGCAGAGATCTCGGCTTCGTGCCGAGCCAGATCCTTCCGATCAGCCTCGTAGGTCATGCCCGCCGGCGGCCATCCCCACATTCCCCCGAACCTCGCCCAGAGCCTCTCACGCGAGCCCATCACCGCCGGATAGTCGATGTCAACGTCGCTCTCGCGGATCGGACGCAGATGATGTCCGGTCGGAAGCTCGACACGTCCGGGATGGTCAAAGTCTTCGGCAAGCCACGACATCGGCGGTCAGCCTGATGGTATGGCGGCGGCAGACGATCTTGGGGGCCGATCACCCGGGTTAGTACTCGTCGTGGCGGCGCACCCACAGCGGCTCGGTGGCGCTTTCGTCGCGTCCCTTGGCTGTCCGGTCCAGCAGGCCGTAGTACGCCATCGCGGGCTCGAGGCCGCGGGCGGTCGTCACGTAGGTCCGGTAGACGGTGCCGTCCGAGAGCGCGTACGCGCTCAGCCCCGGGCCTTCCGTGACATAGCCCGCGGGGTCCGTCCGGCACATGGCCGCGTTCTGCTCGACCGTGAGCGGGATCTCGCCCTCGAGGAATGGCATCAGCTCCTCCTCGGTGTGCAGGAACCCGAGGTCGCGGTTGAAGTCGCCGCCGACGGTCGAGACCCAGTCGATGGCCCAGCCCATCCGCTGCCTGTAGGCGAGGAGCCTCTCCAGCGGCGCGCGCGAGGCGAGCAACAACGTCGTGTCCCTGGCCTCCAGGTGCGGGACCTGCGGAGCGAGCGTGTCCGTGATCGACGAGCAGACCGGGCAGCCCGCCTCGTATGGCGGCCCGAACATGAAGTGGTAGACGAGCAGCTGCGTGCGGCCGTCAAAGAGATCGACGAGTGTCTTCGTGCCGTCCTTGGTGTTGAACCGGTAGTCCGTCTCGACCGCGACCCAGGGCAGCTCGCGCCTCCTCCGGGCCAGGTCGTCGCCGTGGCGTGTGAGCTCCTTCTCCGCTTCGAGCAGCTCGTCGCGCTCCGCCTGCCACTCCTGCTGTGTGCCGATCCTGTGCTCGGTCATAAATTCCTCCTGTCCGGGGTTCATACGTGATAGTTGCTCGGTCAGGCTAGGGTCTGCAGCCCCGCGCCGGTGAGCAGGTAAGCGGGCGCGACGGTGGCCGCGTCTGCCCGTACGAGTTCGACGAGTGCGGCGCCTGCGACCTCCGGGGTGAGCGGCTCACCAAACGGGCGGAGATACTCCTCCACGCTCTGGCCGCTGCGGGCTGCGTACGCCCGGACCGCCGGTTGACCGAGGTCGGTCAGCGGCGTGATCCGGGGTAGGATCGCGCTGAAGGTGATCCTCAGGCCGGCGCGCGTTGCCTCGTCCTGGGCGTAGGCGCTGATAAAGCGCTGGGTGGCCTTGGCGCCGGCGTACCCGCCGCTGAGCGGTGAGCCCTGCAGGGCCGCACCGCTGCTGATCACGATCATCCTGCTGCCAGGGCGCAGCGGCTTGAGCAAGGCCTCGCGCACCCAGTGGAACGCGATCCGGACATCGGTGTGCCAGTTGACCGAGAACGTCTCCCAGGTGTGGTGCTGCAGCGGACGTAGGAGCGGGCTTGCGCCCGCCACGAGGATGACGGCCGTCGGTTGGTAGCGGTCGAGCAGCCTGCCGGCGACGGTAGGGTCACCGGCATCGGCTATCTCGGGCTGGATGCTGCCGCCGCCGGCCGCCTCGTCGGCCAACGGCGCCGCGGTACGTGCGACGGCGATAACCGGGGCGCCGGCCTCGGCGAAGGCGGTGGTGATGCCGCGGCCGAGACCGCGGCTCGCGCCGACGACGATTGTCGTCATCTCCGACATGTCGCTCGTGGGGGTCATGGTTTGAGTCCTCCTACTTCGCGGTTGATGGGGTCAGCTCGCGGCGCCGAGGGCGGGTTGCGGCTCGCGGAGCGTTGTCTTGGTTACGGCGTCGGAGAGCTCGTCGCGGCGGACGAGCGTGAAGATCGCCGGGAGGGCGAGCAGCGCGATCCCTCCGAGCACCCACATGCTTTCCCGAAAGCCGCCAGTGAGAGCCGTCGGTACGGCGTTCCCGGCGCGGACCAGCGCTTGGGTGTGGCTCGCCGCGACGCCCGAGGCGATCGCGATCCCGATCGCGCCGCCCAGCTGCTGCGATGTGTTCAGCAGCCCGGACGCGAGCCCGGCCTGGTGCTCCGCGACCCCGGCGAGCGCGGCGATCGAGATCGGGATGAAGGCGAACGCGGTGCCCGCGCCGGCGACGAGGAATGGTCCGGCGAGGTTCTGCAGGAAGTGGCCGTGCACGGGCACCTGCGTGGCCCAGATCACACCCGCCCCGATCAGCGTCATCCCGATCGCCATCACGATCTTGGCCCCGCCACGGGTGACCAGTAGCTGTGAGAGACCGGCGAGCGCGATCGAGGTCAGCGACGCGGCCAGCCACGCGACCCCCGATTGCAGTGCGCTGTAGTGCAAAACCTGCTGCATATACAGCGTGCCGACGAAGACGAACGCGAAGAAGCTGCCGCCCAGCAGCAACCCGGCCACATTCGCGCCGGCGAGCGTGCGCAGCCGGAAGATCGACAGCGGCAGCAGGGGCGACTCCACGCGGTTCTCGATCACGACGAAGGCAGCGAGAAGGGCGGCGGATGCCGCGAGCAGCCCCAGCGTCCTCGTGGCGCCCCAGCCGTAGTGCGGCGCCTGCGAGATCGCGTCGACCAGCAGCACCAGCCCGCCAGTGCTCGCGATCGCCCCGGCCACGTCGAACCGCCGCCGCTCGATCGCAAGCCGGCTCTCAGGGACCAGCCGCGGGGCCAGCAGCAGCGCGGTCGCCCCGATCGGGACGTTCAGGTAGAAGATGTACTGCCACCCGGCGTACCGGGTGAGAACACCGCCGGCGATCAGCCCGACGGTCGCGCCGGCAGCGCCGAGTCCGCCCCAGATCCCGAGCGCCTTGTTGCGCTCGGCGCCCTCGGCGAACATGTTCATCACGATCGATAGGGCGGCGGGGAGCATGATCGCTGCCCCCATTCCCTGGACGGCGCGGCTTCCGATCAGGAACGCCTCCCCGGTTGCGAGCCCGCACGCCATAGACGCGGCGGTGAAAATCGCCAGGCCGAGCATCAGGATCCGGCGGCGGCCGAGCAGATCCGCGGCGCGACCGCCGAGCAGCAGGAGACCTCCGAACGTGAGCGCGTACGCGGTCACCACCCACTGAAGGCTGGTCTCTGAGAAGTGCAGATCGCGGCCGATCGTCGGCAGCGAGACGTTGACGATCGTCAGGTCGATGATCGTCATGAAGAACGCGACCGCCAGCAGCGCAAACGCGCGCCAGCGATTGAGATTTGGTGATTGGGACGTCATCCGACCTCCAGTGGTCTGGCAGCGAAGGGACAGCGATGGGAAAGAAAGGAGAGGTGCGAGCGGCGGGCCGCTACGGCGAACGCGCAATACGGCCCAGGGCGCGCTCGTCGCCTGCGGCTGCGGCCCGGAGTGCGGGCCGGATGCGTGCGAGCGGTGTCGGGCTACTGGTCGTCATCATTTGTACGGTCTAACGGTTGAGGGCGCTGAGACTCATCGGTCTGAGTCGAGATCTTCGAGGCAGACGTCGGTGGCGAGCCTGTAGAGCCAGATCCGCGCGGACGCTGATGGCGCGACGCGATCCAGGTCGCGCCAGCCACGCAGCAATGTCTCGCACGTGGCTTCATGCGCATGGTGAGGGCATCCGAGCATCAGCTGGCAATAGAGCTCGAGCCCGGGCCGATGGCGCGAAGCGAGGCGGCCGAACGCCTTCTCATCGCCGGCTCGCGCCTCCGCGAGGAGGCTGCGCTCGTCCGCGGTGTCCATGGTCGCTCAGGCGCCGCCGAGGGGCGTGAGGACGATCACAGGGACGACACGGTCGGTCTTTCGTGCGTGCTTGGCGAGGTCCGGGAAGCGCTCGGCACCTCGTGCGAACAGACGCTCGCGCTCCTCGCCCGTCGCCTCCTCGGCCACGACGTCGATCGTCTCGCTTCCGACCTCGATTTGTGTCTTCGGGTGCGCCTTGAGGTTGTGGTACCAGTCGGGATTGCTCGGCGCTCCTCCGTTCGAGGCGAATACCAGGTACCTCGGTGCGTCGGCCAGATATCCGACCGGGTTGACTCGGCTGATACCCGACTGTGCGCCGGTGTGCTGCAGCAACAGCAGCGGCGTTCCCTCCCAGATGCCCCCTACGTGCCCTCCGCTGGCGCGGAACTCATCGATCACCTTGGCGTTGTAATCCGCGGCCGTCATCGACATCGCACTCCTCTCGTTTCACACGTGCGGGCCGGGCACGGCGGCGAGCAGCGGCTCCTACCGTCCGGCCGCGACTCCGAACCGCGGCACCAGCGCAGGGTCAAGAAACGCGTCGATCGCCACGATCTGGCCCTCCTCGATCTCGAGCACGCTGATCCCGTGCGGGATCCAAGTGCCATCCTCGGCTCGCACTTCGATTGTTACCGCCGGCCGGCGATTCGCCCAGGTCGGTCTGTGTCGTATCCGCGTCAGATCGCCTTGTGCGACGGTCTCGAGGAAAAAGCGCGCGATCTGGAGACCACCCCTCAGCGATGGCTGCGGCGGCATCCGTAGCATCGCGTCCTCGCGCAGTAGCGCGACCAGCCCGTCCATGTCGGCGTACTCGAACGCAGCCACATAACGGCCGAGCAGCTCGCGCTCGTCCGAACCCGCTGCCGGCCGCGTCGTCTTGGGTAGATGCTGCTCGATCGTGCCCCGTGCGCGCTGTAGTGCGCTGTTGACCGACGCGACCGTTGACTCCAAAAGCTCGGCGACCTCCGAAGCCGTCCAACCAAGCACGTCGCGCAAGATCAACACCGCGCGCTGGCGACCCGGCAGCTCCTGGATCGCGCGCAGCAGCGCCAGCTCCATCCCCTCCCGGATCGCGTACCGCGCGACAGGGTCATACGTCGGCGAAGCCGGTTCATCCGACGGCTGGTCTGGGAACGGATCGACCGGCGCCGGCCGGCGCGGCCGGCGCGCGAGCTCGTCGAGGCACGCGTTCGTCGCGATCCGATAGAGCCACGTCTGAAACTGCGCTCTGGGCTCAAAGCGGTCCAGCGCCCGCCATGCCCGCAACAGCGTCTCCTGCGCCAGATCCTCGGCGTCGTGCGCGGACCCCAGCATCCGGTAACAGTGAACCTCAAGCGCGTGCCGGTACGGCTCGACGAGCCGACCGAACGCCCGCTCATCCCCAGCCTGCGCTGCAACCAGCAAAAGGCGCTGGTCCGTGTCGTGAGCTTGATCGCGCATCATCTTTCACCACGTCAAACGGCCGCAGGGACCAAAACTAATCGCACGATCACCATCCCGCCAGGGATGGCTGACCGCGCGAGGCTGCTCGCGCTGCATTCCTTGGACCTGACCATGGACGTCGAGCACTCGGGCGACGCTTCCATTGCTCACTCGGTGTCGTACTCGTCGTGGCGGCGGATCCAGAGCTGCCATCCCTCGTCCTCATCGCGGCCGTTCGGCGCCCGGTCGAGGAACCCGTAGTAGGGCATCAGGAACTCGACCCCGCGACCCGTCGTCGAGTACGTCTGGTAGACGGTCCCGTCGTCGAGCGTGAAAACGGTGAAGCCGAACAGCTCGGTCAGGTAACCGTAGATGTCCGTGCCGGCGACCTTTGCGTTGCGGAAGGCGACCGGAGGCAGCTGGTCGAGAACCGGCTCGATCACCCTCCGCGTCTGCTCGAGGCTGCTCGAGAAACCGAGGTCGGCGTTGAAATCGCTCTCGTAGCTCGACGCCCAGTTGAAGCCCCACTCCATCCGCTCCCGATAAGCCAGCAGCTTCTCGATCGGCGCCGCGGAGACGGCGATCAACGTCACGTCCCGAGCCTTCAAATGCGGGATCAGACCGTCGAACGAGTCCGCGATCGAGGAGTTCACCGGGCAGCCGGCCTCGTAGCTCGGGCCGAACATGAAGTGGTAGATCAGCAGCTGGGAGCGGCCGGCGAACAGCTCCGCGAGCGTCTTCGGGCCGTGCGCAGTCTGGAGCGTGTAAGGCTTCTCGACCGGTACCCAGGGAAGCTCCCGGCGCTGCGCGGCCAGTTCGTCGCCCAGACGGGTCAGCTGCTTCTCTCGCTCCAGCAGCTCACCCCGGGCCAGATCCCATTCTTCGCGGGTCGTGATGCGGTGAGCGGTCATGCTCCATCTCCTTCGTTGGTCGCACATCAAGGTGTAATAGGCGGTTCGCACGGCGTCCTCGTCACGCAGCGATCGGCTCGGTCTGGACCATCGCGGCGTTCTGGCGTTCGAGCTCCTTCGCCACGCCAGCGCGCCAGCCGTCTGCCAGCGACTGCGACATCGGGTCGGGAAAGATCTCCTCCTCACCCCGCTCTACGCCGTCCAGGGTGGCCCGCGCCACGTCCTCGGGCGGCGTCTTCGGGATGTCAAGAGCGCGCACCATGTCGGTATCGATCGGACCGGGCATGACGGCGTGAACGCTCACGCCCCGGCTGGCCAGCAGAGCGCGCAACGACTGGGTGATCGACAGCGAGGCTGCCTTAGAGACCGAATAGGCCGGGAGCACCGGCACCGCGGCTACAGCGGCGAGCGACACGACGTTGACCACGGCTCCGTGGCTGCGCGTCAGCGACGGCACGAACGCCTGGGTGACATCCAGGGTCCCGTACAGGTTGACCGCCAGGTGCCGCTCGAACGCGGAACGGTCGCTTAGGTCATCGGGGACCGAAACACCGGCGTTGTTGATCAAGATGTCGAGAGATTCGACTCTGTCGACAGCCTCCTCGATCTGCGCCGGGTCGGTCACGTCCAATATCACGGGCGTGACGCGGTCATCCGGGACGACCATCAGTTGGCGCGAGGCGGCGTAGACCCGCTTCGCGCCCCTCCTCAAGGCTTCGTCGACCAGGGCCCGGCCCAGGCCGCGATTAGCACCGGTCACCAGCACCGTCTTGTCCGCGATTACCGAAGACATCGTTGCGTCTCCTTGGTTGAGATTTGCGGGTCTTGCACCACGTCAAACGCCCGACGACACGCAAACTCATCGCACACGTACGCCGCCGGCAACCGACATGCGCCGCCTCGAAGTGGCGGTACCACCCGTCCCTGAGGGGCCGCGTGTTGCCCGACGCCGTCGAGGCGCTGCCGCGGATGTCCGCCCCGGCGGTGGGCGGGCATCCGAGCTTTTCGTCACGTCGGCGCTGTCCGACACCCGCTTAGGCCTTCCGGACGATCTCGTAGCTGAGGTAGGCAAGTTCGTCTCCGACTGTCCGGGCCTCGAGGAGGTGCAGGGACTGCTTGTCGCCGGTGTCGTCGAAGAGTCGCACGCCGCCCCCGAGCACGACCGGGTAGACCATCAGCCGTAGCTCGTCGACCAGGTCATGCTCAATCAGCGTCGGCACGAGCTGACGGCTCGCGTAAACGACGATTTCCCCGTCGAGCTCCTGCTTGAGCTTCGTGACCTCGCTCACCACGTCGCCCGTCAGCACCGCCGAGTTGTTCCACTCGGGATCCACGAGAGTCGAGGAGACGACGTACTTGGGCAGGCTGTTCAGCCTGTCCGCCCACCCACCGGTTCGGGACGGCCACCTTGAGGCGAAGTAGTCGTAGCTCCGCCGACCGAGGAGCATGGCCTCGGCCCCTAACGCCTCGTCGAATTCGACCGCTGCCCACGCCTCGCGGTCGTGCTCCCCCAACTGGTTAAACCAGCCGCCGTGCTTGAAGCCCTCCTCGCCAGTCGGGTCCTGGATGACTCCGTCGAGCGAGACGTTCTCGCTGATGACGATCTTTCCCATCTCGGTTCTCCTTACTTGTGCGACCGTTGACTGCATGCACGACGAGACACCGCCTCGGCGGGAAACGGACCGGTTCGTTTTCGTCAGACCTGGTGTCCTTAGTCCCATGTCGATCGAACTCGCGAAGTCAGGCGACGAGCGCGCATTCACGGCGCTGGTCGAGCCGCACCGACGCGAGCTGCAGCTGCACTGCTACCGAATGCTCGGCTCGTCGCAGGACGCCGAGGATCTGGTCCAGGAGACTCTGCTCGCCGCCTGGCGCGGGCTCGGTGGCTTCGAGGAGCGCACGTCGCTGCGCGCATGGCTCTACCGGATCGCGACCAACCGCTGCCTTAATGCTCTGCGCGAACGCGGGCGCCGACCCGCGGTGGAGGACACACTGGCGGCACCGCCGCCAACCCGCTACGTCGAGCCGAGCTGGCTTGGGCCCTACCCCGACGTCATGCTGCCTGATCTCGCGCCCGGACCTGAGGCGCGCTACGAGCAGCGCGAGGCGACCCAGCTCGCGTTCGTCGCCGGACTCCAGCAGCTGCCCGAGCGACAGCGCGCGGCGCTCGTGCTGCGCGACGTGCTCGGCTTCCGCACCGAGGAAGTCGCGGCGATGCTCGACGTCACGCCACAATCAGTCAAAGGTGCGCTGCAGCGCGCGCGGGCGACACTCGACGAGCGTATGCCCGAGCGCGAGCGCGCGCCGGTGCCCGACTCTCCGGCCGAGCGCGAGCTAATCGCACGCTTCACCGACGCCCTCGAGGCCGGCGACAGCGCCCGCGTCGTCGCGCTGCTTACCGATGAGGCGCGTCTGACGATGCCGCCGCTCCCGCTGGAGTACGTGGGCCACGAGCCGATCGCGGCGTTCCTCGACGACCGCGCCAACGTGCGCGGCGCGCTGCTCCAGCTGCGCCCGACGCGCGCGAACGGCCAGCCGGCGTTCGGCTGCTACCTACACTCGCGCGCCTGGGGCGTGCTCGCGCTGACACTGAGCGGCGAGCAGATCGCCGAGCTCACGTTCTTCTCCGGCCCGTCGCTGCTCGGCCGCTTCGGATTACCCCGCCAGATCTAATGCGTAGGACACTGTGCTACGAGCGTGTCCTCCAAGGAAAGGCTCACTGCTTCTCGCGGCGCGAGCGGAAACGCCGACATCCGCGTCCGAGCTAAAGCAGGGCAGCGCCGGGGTGTCCCGCGGGGCGCGCTCAGGGGCTTGGGATCGTCTTTAGGGCGTTGTCGGCCGCGGCGATGAGGCCTGTGACGTACGTGGCGTCAAGGGCGTAGAGCTTGCGGCGAATCGGTTGCTCGTCGGTGCGATGCGTGTACCACCACTGCCAGACTGTGACGAAGGTGTTCGTGACGACCGAGGCCATGAGACGGGGGTGCAGGTCGTCTACCGATTGACCTGAGTCGGCGGCGAAGACTTCGGCGAAGGTATCTTCAAGCAGCGCGTGTCGCAGTCGTCGTGCAGCGATGAGTGCTTCGTCGCTGCCGATGATTTCGCCTTGACGGACGAGTGCCTCGCCGTCGGCTCCGAAGAGCTCGGGGACGATGTCCGTGATCCATGCCAGCAGTGCTTCGGCCAATGTTTCGTCGGCGGGTCGCTCGAGGATCCGCGTTCTGGCGCTTTCGCGGGCCTCGTCTTGGCCGCTGAACAGGATGTCTTCCTTGGCGGGGAAGTAGGCGTGGAGGGTGCTTGGCGCGATCTCTGCCGCGTCGGCGATCTGAGCGAGCGTCGTCGCCTGGTAGCCGTTCCTCGCGAAAAGCTCTAGCGCCGCACTGACGATCGTCGCGCGTGTCCGCACGCGCTTGCGTTCGCGCAACCCCAATCCCCGGGTGCTCGTATACGTCATTCCGAGAGCCATGCTAGCGCCGAAGCGCGAATATGAATAGAGGCCACTCTCTCCTCGGAACCGAGTGGCGCTTGCCTTTGAGGCCCGCTCGATATAGAGTCCGTGTCGTTCCGCACTAGCTGCGTCTTCGGCGGCTGGATTCGGCGGTCGAGTGAGAAGGAGAGATGCGCGTGGATGCAGACGGCCCTCCGTCAGAGGATGGATCAGTCGACGTTGGTGGACGAGGGACGAAGGGCGCCGCCGCTCGAGGCGCCCGACCAGCTCCGGGCAAGCCGCCTGACGGCGTGCGCCATCGCCGGTGGATTCTTGGCGACGAGCTTAGTGTCAAAAAATCACGATCAATTAGGGAGGTGGCGATGACCGGCGACGGTGGCGATACTGATACCGAAGCGCGTGTGAGCCGGCGTGGCTTGCTGAAGTGGGGCGGAGCGATCGGAATTGCGGTCGCGGTCCCAGCGGTGGGTACGGCTATTTCCGGTCCCGCGGTTGCGGCGCAGACCGGGCCGTCGACTGCGGTGGCGGCTGGTGCAGCGCCGTTGTCTGCGGAACAGAATGCTGTGCTCGAGGCGTTTGTTGAGCGGTTGATCCCGGCGGACGCGACCGGTCCTGGGGCCATCGAGGCGGGGGTCGCGACATTTATCGCGCGTTCCCTCGAAGGTGGGCTGGCTGGCGGCTTGAGCAAGCTGGTGCCGCTCTACACGGCAAACCTATCGGCGGTTGACGCGTACGCGATGACGGCGTATGGCGGCGCGTTCACATCACTGAGTGCGGCGACGCAGGACGCCGTCTTGACCGACATCGCATCGGGTAAGGCGACCGGGTTTACGCCGGACTCCGCGACGTTCTTCGCGACGATTCGAGAGCACACACTCGAGGGGATGTTCAGCGATCCCGCATATGGCGGGAACAAGAACTATGCGGGCTGGGAGCTAATCGGCTACCCAGGGGTGAGAATGCCTGTACCGGCAGGCGATCAGGCGATTGGTGCCAACGTCAAGCCGGCGCTCGCGTCGACCTATGCGCACGGACAGTATCCGGAGGCAAAGAGGGAGGCTGTCGCATGAGTACGCACATGAGGAAGGCGGATGTGGTGATCATCGGTCTCGGTGCCTCGGGCGGCTACGCGTCGCTCGCGTTGACCAAGGCTGGGATCGACGTCGTGGCGCTCGAGGCGGGGCCGCACTGGACACCGGAGGATTTCCCGATGGACGAGTTGCGTAACGACGTGCGCAACTTTATGAGCCAGCCGAAGGCCGCGAAAGAAGTTCCGACGTGGCGGCAAAATGCGTCGCAGACCGCAACGCAGGGCGCGGGTGAAGTGATCTTGATGATGAACGGCGTCGGCGGCTCGTCGATCCATTATGGGATGGAGCAGTGGCGTTACTTGGAGTGGAACTTCAAGGCGCGGTCTGCATCGATTGCACGCTACGGCGCGAGCGCGATCCCGTCGAACTCCACGATCGCCGACTGGCCGATCGCATACAAGGATCTCGAGCCGTGGTACGACAAGGTCGAGTACAACATGGGCGCGTCCGGGCAGGCCGGCAACATCAAAGGCAAGACGATTCGGGGCGGCAATCCATTTGAGGCCCCGAGGTCCCGCGGCTATCCGTTGCCGGCTCTACGCCGCAGCGGCTGGACCAACCTGATGAAGGGCGCCGCTGAGCGTCTCGGCATGCACCCGTTCCCGGGGCCGGCAGCGATCCGCTCGGGCCCCTACAAAGGCCTGCCCGGCTGCGAGTACTGTGGGTTCTGCACCTTCAACGGCTGCATGGTCGAGGCGAAGGGATCGACAAACTACAACGCCATCCCCGACGCGCAGAAAACAGGGCACCTAAGGATCGTGCCGATGGCGCGTGCGACGAAGATCGAGGTCGACTCGAACGGGCGCGCGACGGGCGTCACCTATCTCAAGGGTGGCAGACAATTCTTCCAGCCTGCCGATCTTGTGATCCTCGCCACGTACGTTTACGAGAACACGCGACTCCTGCTGCTATCGACGTCGAAGGCGTTTCCCAAGGGGCTCTCGAACAACAGCGGGCAGGTCGGCAAGCACTACATCAGTCACATGTACGCGGGTGCGAGCGGACTGTTTCCGGGCAAGCGGCTGAATCTGTTCAGTGGACCGGGTGCGCAGCGCAATTCGGTTGATGACTGGAACGGCGATAACTTCGACCACAAGGGACTTGGTTTCATCGCCGGGGCGATCATCGATTCGCGGATGGAGGCTAAGCCAATCGGCCAGTCGCGGATGGCACCACCGTCAGCCCCGCAGTGGGGCTCGGCATGGAAGCAGTGGCTGCAGGCGAATGCAGATTCTGTGGGTGCGGCATCGACACAGGTCGAGTGCCTCGCGTACGAGGAGAACTACCTCGACCTCGACCCGACCGTCAAGGACCCTGAGGGCTTCCCGGTGATCCGCGCCACCTTCGACATCCAAGAGCAGGAGAAGCTGCGCGTCGACTACACCAACCAGAAGTGCGTGGATCTCCTCAACGAAGCAGGAGCATCAGAGACCTGGACCACGCCGGCCGCCCCGATCGCCGTCAACAGCCACGCGTACGGAACGACACGGATGGGCGACGACCCGTCGACCTCCGTCGTCAACAAGTGGCTGATGTCACACGAGGTGCCGAACCTCGCGATCCTCGGCGGATCGACGTTTCCTACCAGCACGGGCTACAACCCAACGAATACGATCGAGGCGCTCTCCTGGCGCACCGGCCACCACATCGCAGAAAACTGGAAGCACTACACCAAATGACAGAACTGTCGGCGTGGTGTGGCCGGGCACGGCAGGCCACACTACGCCGGGAGTGCCCCAGGCAAGGAGCGCGAGGCTGGTAGAAGAAGCGCGAGGCTGCTAGATGAGTATGCATCTTGATAAGCGCGACGAGGCCGGGCGACGAAGGCGGCGATCGATGTGGTGTCCAACGTGCACGACGGCGAGCAAACGTGGACACCACCGAGCAGCCCGCATCCAGCGGGAGCAGCGAGCGCGACGAAGCGCGTACGAATCGCGGAAGCTTGTCACCCGCTGTTGCCGTGCTGCTCGGCTGCGGCGCACTCGCCGTATTCGCAGGCCTCGTCACGAGCGGTAATCAGCACCGCGCCGTGGCAGCTGAGAGCAAGACCGCGAGCAACGTTGGTCCCGGTCGAGTCGACACGCTCCTTCACGCGAACAACAGCACACTCGGACTCTCGATCGCTCCCAACCGCTCCGGCGCATGGAACTTGGTCGTGCTTACGATCAGCAGTCACGGCCACCCCGTTCGACACGCAGCCGTCACCGTCAACTTCACCATGCTCGATATGTCCATGGGCACATTGACCTTTCCGCTGCCCGAGAGGCACCCCGGCCGATACGTTTACGACGGGCCAGCACCCACGATGCCGGGCAACTGGCAACTGGCATTCCGCGTCAAGCTCAAATCCGGACAGCGACTGGCAGCCTCGGTGCAAGACCACGTGAACTAGGAGCTGAAGCGAGCAGAAGCGGGCCCCTCATCGAAAGCGAGTGGCGCTTGCCTTTGAGGCCCGCTCGATATAGACTGGCGCTCCTCGCCGCAAATCCGGGCGGCGATCGAGAGCAGTTAGAGCGTGCGAAGGAGGAGAGCGCGTGAGCGATAAGCACGAGAGCGGGCCGGAGCCCGGCGTTTCTCGCCGGCAGCTTATGAAGCGGGGCGGGGCACTCGCCGGAGGAGCGCTGATCGCCGGCGGCGTCTCGGCGGTGCCGGTGGCGCCGACGGCCGAGGCGGCTGACCTGCTGAACAATACGCTGGGGGTGCTGTCGCCCTCTCAGGCACAGACGCTCGAGGCGGTCCTCGAACGCCTTTTGCCGACCGACGCGACTGGGCCAGGAGCAAAGGAGGCGAACGTCCTGCGCTACATCGACTGGTCGCTCGCCGGGGATCTGTCGATGTTCGTCGGGCCGTATACGAGCGCGATCGCGGCGATCGACGCTTACGCGGAGCAAAAGTTCGGTGCCGCATTCGCCGCCCTCTCCGAGAGCCAGCAGGACAGCGTCCTAACTGACATGGAGGCGAACTCGGCGACCGGCTTTACGCCGAGCTCGCAGGGAGTCTTCACGATGATCCTTACGCACGCCATACAGGGCATGTTCGGTGACCCGGCCCACGGAGGGAATGTCGGCTTCGTCGGTTGGAAGCTCGTCGGGTTCCCCGGCCCGCGGTTGTTCGTTGACGCTCATGATCAGAAGTTGAACGTCGGGGTGAAGCCCCAGTTGGCGTCAGGGTACTCGCTGAGCCCATTCAAGCACACGAAGGTGGACCGGTAGCCATGCCTGAGAAACACAAGCCAGTGGACGTTGTCGTCGTCGGACTTGGAGCAGCAGGTGGTACCGCGGTGTGGCCACTCGCCGAGGCTGGCGTCAAGGTGGTCGGTATCGAAGCAGGGCCGCACGTCACCTTCTCGGACTATCCGTTCGACGAGATTCGCAATGACATTCGCGACTACATGGGCCGCTTCAAGGCCAACAAGGAGGTCCCGACCACGCGCCGCCTGTCGTCTGAGCAGGCGACACGCCCGCTTGGCGCAACCGGCCCGATGATGAACGCGGTCGGAGGCACGTCGCTTCACTGGATGACACAGAGCTGGCGCTACCTACCATGGAACTTCAAGGTTCGCTCCGAGACGATCAAAAGATACGGCGCCGGCGCGATTCCGGCGGATTCGACTGTCATCGACTGGCCGTACGGCTACGAAGAGCTCGAGCCCTGGTATGACAAGGTCGAGTACCGCCACGGCGTCTCGGGCCAGGCCGGCAACATAGACGGCAAGATCAATCCTGCAGGCAACATCTTCGAGGGGCCGCGATCGCGCGGATACCCGAACAAGCCACTGCGCCGAAGTGGGTGGACCGACCTCGTCTCCGGTTCCGCCAAGGACGTTGGAGTGCACCCCTACCCGGGCCCCACGGGCATTCGATCGGCTCCGTATCATGGGTTCGCCGAGTGCACCTACTGCGGCTTCTGTGGCTGGACTGGCTGCTGGACGGGTGCGAAGGCGTCTACGAATCTCCATTTCATCCCCCAGGCCGAAAAGACCGGGAACCTCAAGATCGAGACCCTCTCGCGCGTGCTCGAGGTCAACGTCGATAAGGACGGTAGAGCAAGCGGCGTGACGTATCTCAAGGGGGGGCGCACGCACTTTCAGCCAGCGAAGGTCGTGATCCTAGCGGGCTACATCTACGAGAACACGCGCCTGCTCCTCCTCTCAACGTCGAAGGCGTATCCGAACGGCCTCTCGAACAACCACGGTCAAGTCGGCCAGAACTACATGGGCCACGGCCTCGCGTCAGCGTCCGTGTCTGGCGTGTTCCAAGGTCAGAAGCTCAACTTGTACAGTGGGACGATCGGCCAGTACACCGCGGTCGATAACTGGGACGCGGACAACTTCGATCACTCGGGCCTCGGCTTCATCTCGGGCGGCATGGTGAGCGGCGGGATGGAATCCAAGCCGATCGGTACCGCGGGCACGGTCCCGCCCGGAGTCCCGATGTGGGGATCGGCCTACAAGGCTTGGCTCGCTGCGAACGCTGACTCCGTTGGCTCGATTGCGGCTCAGGTCGAGACCTTGTCGTACCCCCAGAACTACTGCGACCTCGACCCGGTCGTCAAAGATGACCTTGGACGCCCGGTGCTTCGCATCACGTTTGCTCTGCAGCAGAACGAAATCAACGCTGCGCTGTGGCTACAGGAGAAGATCAAGCCCTGGATGGAGGCGGCTGGTGCGTCGGACATCTGGACATTCCCGCCCACCGAATATTCGCCGAGCACGCACGCATTTGGAACGACGCGCATGGGCAATGACCCGGCGACGTCAGTGCTCAACAAATGGCAGATCTCGCACGAGGTCCCCAACCTGCTCGTTCTCGGTGGCGCGGCGTTCCCGACGACGACCGGTCGCAATCCGACCGAGACGATCCAGGCGACGTCGTGGAGGGCTGGCCACCACCTCGCCACGCACTTTCATGGCGTCGCCACGTGACGGAGTCTGAGGCGATGGTCGAACATTTGATGCGGAGTCCCGACGCGGTGCCGATCCAGGAGGCAGACGTCGCAGCACCGTCGGTTCCACGACGTGGGCTCTGCCTCATTTGCGGCAGTTGGCTCGAGGTCGGCGGCGATCAGGACGCGTGTGCTGTCACGCTTGCCCGGGCGGAGGCTGATGCCTCCGAGCACGTTGCCCACGTAGCGTGCCTCGTGCGCGTTGCCCACCCCTCCGTGACGCTCCTGGGAGATCCACCAACAGTCATTCCGGAGAACCAGCTCGCGTCGAAGTTTCGTACGCCCACCGGACGCTAGTGGCCGCGCCTGAGGGCGGCCGCTGGGCCGGGTCGCTCGAGGATCCGCGTTCTGGCGTTCTCCGGGCGTTGGCACGCGCCGCTCGGGCCCGAGCGGCGAAGCGCGATACGAGCAGAAGCCCGGTCTCTGATCGAAATCGAGTGGCGCTTGCCTTTGGGGCCTGCTCGATATAGAGTACGAGTCGTTTAGTACGATCAGCGTGGCCGTGTCTGAGAGCGAGAGCGGGGTCGGCTGCGGTCCTGAGTTTGGGTCTCTCGCTTGCCCTTTTGCGCGGCCGGCCGGGGCCGCGCGTCGGGTAGACGACTTGAGGTAAACGTAAGGAGGATTATATGGTTCGGCGCTTCGTGTTGTGTGGCGCGTGTGTAGTAGCGGTGTCGGTGCCGATGGTCGTTGCGGGTACTCCGGCTGTCGGTCAGGTACCGAGGGCGCACGCCGCATCGACGACGGTCACGGTGATCGCTACCGAGTTCAAGTTCAGGCTGTCGACCAGCACGGTCAGGAAAGGCACGGTCGTGTTCAAGGTCGAGAACAAGGGCCATCTTTCCCACGACTTCAAGATCAACGGCAAGAAGACACCGCTGATCAAACCCAGGAAAAGCGCGACGCTCTCAGTCACCTTCACGAAGGCTGGCAGCTACTACTATCAGTGCACGGTTCCGGGACATGCGGCCGCCGGTATGAAAGGCCACCTGAAGGTCACCTGAGGCGGGGCGTCGGGGCTTTAGCGTTACACGGCCGCGGCGTGTGTGGCTGGGTCGCTATACGAACGACGCGGGTCGCTCCGAACCGGCAGACGATCCCGCCATAGAGGTATTTCTAGGCTGTCGCGTTGCATGGCAGGTGCGTGCCGTGCAACGCGACCGGTATCCTCGCCCGTGGCCGCCTATCGGCCAGCGGCCCGTTGGGGGCCAGGCGCATGACACCGTGGACGCGGATGGCCCTGGACATGGGTCGCGAACTCGTTCACGTCGCCCATCACGCCACCTCCGTATCGTCGTGGTAGGCGCGCTCTAGGTCGACGATCGGGCCGACAAGCCCCCGGTTGCGGAAGTAGCGATAGCGCGTGCGGGTCTTGTTGAACGTCTCGGGCTCGCGCTCCACGTGCCCTTTGCGAAACAGCCGCCTGACGAGCGGCCTCGTCTCGTATTCTGGGACGACGCGATCCTCGGCCGCGTAGCCGAGCTGAGCGTTCATCCGGAGAGCGATTTCCCGAATGGTCAGCCGCTCATCGCCCAGCGCGGTGAAGAGCAGGCTCTCCCGGCGTGGCGTCGGCATCCGCCTCCAGACATCGCGGCGCTCGTGCCAACGGTCGCGCCGCTCACGCTCCTCCGCTCCGAGCCGCTCTGTCTCGTTCCGGCGCTCCGCAAGCTCGGAAGCCAACTCCTCGAGCTTCCGTGCCTTGTCATCCGATTCCAACGCGCGGCTCATCTCGCCATACCCCTCGCGGAGATGGACCCAAGCGTCGTGTCGGGATTGATCCAACAACCTGTCGACCGCGTTTCGCGCGTCCGCGATCAACTCGCGGAAGTCATCGGTATAGGCCATCTGGCCTCCTCTCAGGTGGGGGATCGAGAGAAGGCCGCGAACGCTCAGAACGCGTAGCGGTGAATCCCGCAAGCTGCGTGTGATTTGCGCACTGCATCGAGGTCTCGTCTCTCGGTGCCACGGCCCGGCCCCGGGCGTTGGGGGCGAGCGGCATCCTAGGAACCCGACTTCGAACCCGCCATAGCTCGTTTGAGGTATTCGACGTTTCGCAAAAGCTCGCTTTTGGGACCCGGTGGGCGGCTGAGCTGTCATTCAGTCAGGTCGGCACGCGGGAGACTGCGGGCGATCGATCACAGGGGAGGGCAGAATAGGGTCTGCGCCGGAGTACATGCTGTTGCTTTATGGGTCCGAGTCTGCTGATGAGGTCGGGGCAACCCCAACGCCGAGCGGCGTCGTCGCGCTCACCTACGAGCCTGCCTCCAGCTGAGCGGTAAGACCCGGCGTGGCCACAAGCCCCGCCGGGTCTGCCCCACGTTGACGGACCGGCACGGCGTCGCCGAGCTTCTTCTTCCGGACAGAAGCAGCCGCGCATCTGGCGCTGGCCCGCTTCAGCCTCGGCTTGCGAGTCCTTTCGGCCGTGAGAACATCTGTGGGGCGATGGCCGACATGCCGAGCGGCGGCGGTCCTAGCTCGCGCGCGGATTTGGCGAACGGGGGGGTGCGTGTGCTGGTGCTTTACGAGCGCGGGGCAGCCGGCACTCGGGCGGTTGATCAAGCGCGCGAGCTGGTCCAGGCTCAGGATGGGCGGCTTACCGTCGTAACGCTGGCGCCCAGGGACACGCGGGTGCGTGGCACCGGCGTCAGCGCTCGCGATTTCAACGACGCCGTGCGCGATAGCGCGCAGCGGGAGCTCGACGAGGCCCGCCGACTCCTTGGGTCGCTCGCCGAGCGGATCGTGTTCGAGGTCGTCTCCGAAGGGGGTGATACGTCGCTCGCACGCTGGGCCGCGGACCGCGCCTTCGAGGTCATTCTGCTACCGGCACGCCGACGGCTGTTCTCGCGGCAAGGGCACCCGCTCGCCGCCGCGCTGCGCGAGTCCACGGCAGCCGACGTGCGCGTCGTCGGCGCCTGACGGCGACACTCACGCGGCGCACGGGCCCAGGCGCGGGAAGGATTGATCGGCAATATCGTCTATGCCAGTAGCGGCGCAATCCAGCCGCTCACGCGGATCAACCGCCGAGAGGAGCAGCATGCGTCAGATCACCAGGTTGTTAGTCCCGACGCTCGCGGCGTCGATGCTGCTCGCGGCGTGCGGAAGCAGTTCGAGCAGTTCGACCGCGTCGAGTGCGGCCGCTGCCGCAACGACGAGTGGCAGCGCTTCAGCGTTGGTCGTCAAGACTGCGTCCAACTCCACCCTTCACACAACCGTCCTGGTCAACGCGAGAGGTTTTACCTTGTACCGCCTGTCGGGTGAGCAGAACGGAAAGTGGATCTGCACGAGCGCCGCGTGCCTCGGGGTGTGGCACCCGCTCACCGTGAGCGGCCACGCTGCCCCGAAAGGGAGCGTCGGGTCGCTGGGGACGGTCAAGCGTCCGGGCGGAATGACGCAGGTCACTATCAACGGGATGCCGCTGTACACCTTCGCCGAGGACACGAGCCCCGGAGAGGCCAAGGGGCAAGGCGTCAAGGACGTAGGGACCTGGAACGCGATCAGCTCGAGCGGCCAGCCCGTGACTTCAGCTGCCGCCCCTGCCGCGTCATCGTCATCGTCATCCGGTGGTGGAGGCGGGTACTGATACATCGGGACGTCCGATGCCTACGGCATCGTCCCGGCCGATCGGGGACTCGTGGCCCAGCGCCCTACGCTGCCGCCACCTGTCGCGCGGCCGCCCCGCGTCGGCTGGTTGCTCAGCCGACGAATGAGTGGAATGCGCCCAGCGGCTGGGGTAGCGTCGGCGTAAAGGGCTTGAACTTGTACGGCTTGCTCGTATCGAACCCGTCCTTGCCAGCGGCCGTCTTGTCGGCGAACGGTGTCAGCGCAGTGACGGCTTTGCCGATATTCGTCCACCGCAGCGTTCGCTCATAGCCGTTGTTGTTCGGCGGGTCGACACTCTCGCCCTCGCCCTGGATGCCGGCGATCTTCTCGATCGGACCGCCGTCCTGCGCCGCGACGTCGGGGCCAAGGACGCGCGCGAGCGTACGGTGGTCGCTCTCGATCCCCATGATCCGGGCGGCGGTCACACGCAGATCGGGCGTGCTGAAGTCCCGCACGCCGACCAGATACGCCGCGATGAACGCGTCCTCCAGCGTCACGAGCACGTCCAGCGTCGTCTGTGCGTCGGAGAACATCTTGGGCGGGAAGTAGAAGGTCGTGAACGGCGATGGCTTCTTGGTCACGCTCATCTCAAGCAGATAGTGAGACATTTCCTCCTGCCGCGCCGCCGTCAAGTAACCCTGGTCGTCGGATGGCAGGTGAGAGAAGAACGGGGCGGTGTTGATGATGTTCGTGTAGGTGGTAACTGCGAGCGCCTCTGCGATCTGGGCAGCGCCGATGATCGCCAGGTCGCCCTTGGTCACCCCGCCCTTCCGCGCAGCGGCGAAGGATGGGAATAACGCTTCAAGCCCCGAAGCGGCCGCGATGACGCCCGCGCCGGCGATTGCGCTTCTTCCGAGGAACTGCCTGCGATCCGTTCCTGCATCTCCGTGCTCGACGACCATTCGGATTCTCCGATCAGGATTTTGTTGTTTGTCGGCGTGTTTTACGCGGACGACCGTTGGTCGGATCACCGCGCTGCGCTGTCGCGCCCCGGCGGCACCGCGACCGGCCGCAGCCGGCTCCGTTTGAGCGGCGGCGTACGTGAAGCCTCGAGCCACACCGGCGGCCGATCCCTTGCACCAGTTATCTGTCGGAGGTGGTCGGGTAGCACAGGTCAAAAGCGACCAAGATTGGGCTCTTATGGCTACCGCGGCAGACTCCCAGAAGACCTCCGGCACTCAGAGCAAGACGACACGGGCCAAGTCCGGCAACCGCAAGGCGCCAACCGGTGGCGCGCGTGCCAGCAGTCGGTCGAGCACCGGCAAGTCGGCGGGTGCGGCAAAGACCAGTGCCCGCAAGGCCACGGCGCGCAAGTCGAGCTCATCCCGGGCTGCCGGCGCCGCTCCGGCATCGCGTACGGCGTCGCGGGCCGGCAAGCAGCCGTCTCGGGCTGGCAAGGCCAGCAGTAGGTCAGGCGCCTCGGCACGGTCAGCTGCGACCCGGAGCGGCGCCGTCACGGCGCGGAACGGCTCGTCCTCGGAATCCTCGATGCCGGTCAAGTTGGCGAAGAGCGCGCTCGTCGGTCTGGCAGGCAGCGTCGCCGTCGGGGCGGCCAAGCAGGTCGCGTCGCGGCGCCGTCACCGCACTCGCGTCCTGGGCGTCGCAGTCCCAAAGGAACTGAAGCCCGAGAACCTGGCGTCTGCTATCGACGTCAAGAAGCTGAACGGTAAGGTCGACTACAAGGACCTGCTGAAGCGGATCGGCGACGTCGCCGAGGCGATCGAGGCTCGCAGCGACGAGGTCCATACGCTCAGCGGTCAGGCCAAGCGTCTGAGCCGCAAGCTCTCCTGACGCCCGAAGGCGGTTAGAGGAGGTTGCGTCGGCCGCTTCCAGGAGCGGTTTGCATGTCGAGAAGCGCTGGCTTGTGACGCTCAACGATTCGCATCAAGTGCTCCTCACGGGCAGCCGCGTCTAGGCGCACCAGCACCCCCGGTCGCATCGTGTCCGTGACGGAGCCCGGCTAGCCGACGAACCGCGAGAAAACGCCCGACTGGATCATGTCCACGGTCGCGGCGATGTCGACGTCCAGGTAGCGGTCGCGGTCGAGGAACGCAACGTGTTCGCGGACCAGGCGGAAGGCGCCGACAGTCCGTGGGCTGGCCTGGCCGACCCCGCGCAGCTCGAGCGCCTGGCAGGAAGCGATCAGGTGCACGGCCGCGATGTTCTGGGCGATCTCGACGATCGTTCGCGCATCGCGGGCCGCGATTGAGCCCATCGACACCTTGTCCTGGTTGTGGCACTCGGTTGAGCGGGAGTGGATCGTGGCCGGGTTGGAGAGCTTCATCGCCTCGGCGGTCATCGCCGAGCAGCACAGCTGCATGCCCTTGAAGCCGTGGTGGACGCCGGCCTCGGGGTGATCAGGCGCGAAGCGCGGGATCAGGTTCGGCGTCAGGCCGGCGTTGAACTTCTCGTCGACTAGCAGCTCGAGCTGACGGTCGAGCAGGTCGCACAGGTTCGCGACCGCCACCTTCAGCGAGTCCATCGCCTGACCGATATGGCCGCCGTAGAAGTTGCCGCCGCTCTCGACGCGGCGGGCGCCGACGTTGAACAGCGGATTGTCGTCGGACGAGTTGATCTCTGTGCTGACCCAGTCCTCGACCCACGAGATCACGTCACGCAGGACGCCGATCACGTGCGGTGCGCAGCGGATCGAGTACTTGTCCTGGACCTGGCGCTCGAGCTCGATGAAGTCCGCGCCGTGCATCCCGCCCTCGAATAGCTCCTCGCTGTCGAGCGACAGATCTGAGTCGGCCAGCAGCTCGCGGATGTTGCGCGCGCTCTGAACCATCCCGGCGTGGGGCTTTGCCTCGTCGAACAGGAACGCGTTGAAGTGGCCGCGGTTCCCCAGCAGCGCCTGCGAGGCCATCGCGGTCAGCAGCTCGGCGAGATCGGCGAGCTCGCGGGCGGCGCCGACCGCCAGGCAGGCAAAGGCGCTCATGAACGACGTCCCGTTGGTGAGCGCCAGCCCCTCCTTGGCCTCCAGCACGACCGGCTCCATGCCGAGCTCGGCCAGCACGTCGCGCGCTTGGCGCCGCTCCCCGTCGAGGGCGACCTCGCCGTCGCCGCTCAGCGCCCGGCCGACGTAGGACAGCGGCGCCAGGTCGCCGCTGGCGCCGCACGAACCGCGCTCGGGGATGAACGGCAGCACGTCGTGGTTGAGGAATTCGAGCAGGCTCTGCACGAGCTCCACGCGGACTCCGGAGTTGCCCTTGGCGAGGCAGTTCGCGCGCAGCAGCATCGTCACGCGGGCGACCTCGGGCGGGGCGATCGGTCCCGTCCCGCAGCCCATGAAGCGGATCACGCCCATCGCGAGCTGCGACGTCTTGGCGGCGGACACCTGGCGGTGGGCGCTGTCGCCGAACCCGGTCGTGACGCCGTAGATCGGAATCTCCTCGGCGATCAGCGCGTGCTTCAGGTCCCGGCTCGCGCGGATCGCGTCGGCGGCGCGGTCCGAGAGCCCGACCACGTGGCCGCGACGCGATACCTCGATCGCGTCGGCGATCGTCAGGCTGGAGCCGTCGAGCTCGAGCAGCGCCTGAACGACGCCCAGCTCGGACTCTCCGGTGACGGCCACGAGATGACCGTCCCAGGTTGATAGGCTCGACGCAACTTGGACGCACTCCACCGGTCGTCTTATGCAGCTGAGCCGTCCTCTCGACAGCATTGACCGCAGGATCATTGCGTTGCTGCAGGAGAACGCGAAGCGAACCTTCGCCGACATCGGCACCGACGTTGGACTCTCGGCGACGGCTGTCAAACGGCGCGTCGACCGCCTCGAGCGCGACGGTGTGATCGTCGGATACGGCGCCCGGATCGCGCCGCAGGCGCTGGGCGAGGGGATCGAAGCGCTGATCGAGGTCTACTGTGCCGACCGGATCGCCCCGGCCGACGTCGGCCGCTCGCTGACGGGCATGGACCAGGTCATTTCCGCGTTCACCGTTTCGGGGGAGGCGGATGCGCTGGTCCGCGCGCGCGTGGAAAGCATCGCGGACCTCGAGAAGTTCGTCGAGAAGCTCCGGCACGACCCCAACGTCCTGCGCACCAGGACGCTGATCGTGCTCTCGACGCTGATCGATCGTCCGGGATGAGGAGGCACGGAATGAGCACTGAAACGTTTGCGGCGCCCGACACGACGATCGAGCATCGCTCCGACGGCGCGATCATCCTCCGCGCGCGCCGCGAGCTCGGCGACTACGAGCCGTCGATCGCGGCCGTGCTGCGGGCGAGGGCCGCTGAACACCCCGACCGGACGCTCGCCGCCCAACGAGGCGCCGGCGACCGCTGGGAGACGCTGAGCTACGGAGAGGCTCGCGCTAAGGCGGATGCGCTCGCGCAGGCGCTGCTGGATCTTGGCCTCGGTCCCGCGCGGCCGCTGATGGTGCTGTCTGCAAACTCGATCGAGCACCTGCTGCTCAGCCTCGGCGCCTACACCGCGGGCGTGCCGGTGATGCCGATCAGCGTCGCGTACTCGTTGATGAGCGCGGATCACGCCCGCATCCGGGCGATCGCCGAACTGACGCAACCCGGGCTTATCTTCGCCGACGACGCGGAGCCGTTCGCGAAGGCACTCGACGTGCTCGGGGGGCAAGCGCTCGTTGCGCGAGGCGCACGCCCCGGAGCGCTGCGGCTCGATGACCTGCTGCGTTCCACGCCCTCAACCGCCGTCGAGCAGGCGTACGACACGCTGGACCTGGAGACCGTCGTCAAACTGCTGTTCACGTCCGGCTCGACCGGCGTGCCGAAGGGCGTCATCAACACCAACCGGATGCTGTGCTCAGACCAGGCGATGCTTCAGCGGATCTGGCCGTTCTTGTCGAGCGAGCCGCCGGTACTCGTCGATTGGCTCCCGTGGAGTCACACGTTCGGCGCCAACCACAATCTCAACCTCGTCCTGTTCAACGGCGGCACGCTGTACATCGACGACGGGCGACCGGTGCCGCCGCTGTTCCCCCGCACGGTCTCGGCATTGAAGGACGTGGCGCCGACGGTCTACTTCAACGTGCCGGCGGGCTTCGCGCTGCTCGCGGGCGCTCTGGAGAGCGACCGCGGGCTGGCAGAGCATTTCTTCAGCCGGCTTCGATTCATGTTCTACGCCGGGGCGGCGCTGCCCGACGCGCTCGCGGTCCGGATGCGAGCAATCGCGGAACGGATCGCCGATCACGACGTCCCGCTCACCTCGAGCTGGGGCACGACCGAGACCTCGCCCGCGGCCACGAGCGCTCACTTCGCCGATGCGGTGATCGGCTGCATGGGCGTGCCGCTCGCGTCGAGCACGATCAAGCTCGCGCCCGAGGCCGACAAGCTCGAGATCCGGGTCAAGGGGCCGAACGTCACCCCGGGTTACTTCAAGCGTCCCGAACTGACGGCGGAGGCGTTTGACGACGAGGGCTTCTACCGCTCGGGTGACGCGGTCAAGCTCGTCGATCCGCACGACCCGAACAAGGGGCTGCTGTTCGACGGTCGGATCGCGGAGGACTTCAAGCTTCTGACCGGAACGTGGGTGACCGTCGGCCCGCTGCGCACCCGTCTGCTGAGCGCCGCCCGAGTCCTGACCGACGCAGTCATCTGCGGCCACAACCAGCCGTACGTCGGCGCGCTCGCATGGGTCAACCAGGCCGAGGCCGCCAAGGTCTGCGGCAGCGAATCGCTCGACGACCCGCGCCTGCGCGACCACCTGGCCCGCTCACTGGCCGAGCTCGCCGCCGGGGAAGGCTCATCGCTGCGCGTCGAGCGGCTGCTGCTGCTCACCGAGCCGCCGAGCCTCGACGCCGGCGAGATCACCGACAAGGGCTACCTGAACCAGCGCGCGTGCCTGCGGTGCCGCGCCGACGACGTCGCGCGGTTGTATCGCGGACACCCCGACCCCGCCACCATCACCCCATCCTGAGGCCGGCGTCAGCCAGAGGGGTAGCCTTCTGCCTTCGCGATCGCTGCCTTCCCGTGCGGAGTCTTCAGGTACGGGCGGGTGACGACCGTCGCGAGTGCGGTCTTGCGAGCCTCGCCGGCCCCGCGCCAGATCACGGTCGTCGTGACCAGTCGCGTGCCATCGGTGGCCATCAGGTGCGTCTCGGCCGGAAACCAGTCGGCTTCGAGCCCGAGCCGGGGGACGGCCTGAGGCGCGGGACTGAGCCGTGTCGGAGCGAACATCTGCGACGCCTCGACTTCCGTCCGTTCGAGGATGAAGTAGGCACCCACCTCGACGCCGACGTTGGCGGTCACGGACACGCGCCGGCCCGCCACGTGCGTGACGAACGTGCACTGAGGCTCGGCGTCGTTGCCGACCGACTGGCGGCCGGTGATCTTCGCCGCGGGCACCTTCAGGAACTGGGAGATGACGTCGATCACCTTGGCTTCGCACAGCGTCGGCGCCGCGGCCCGATGATGGCCAGCGGCGGGGTGCTTCGTGGGCGTCGCGCTCCCGCAGCCGGATACCGCGATCGCTGCGCCCGTCGCGAGTGACGTGGCGAGCCGGCCGTGTCGCGCGGATCCGAAGACTCCCGTTCTCATCATTTTCTCCTCCTGCGATACGTTCGTGCCTTGGCGCGCGAGCCGCAGACCGACATCGCGCACCAACTGCCCCCCTGGTTGCGGCTGTGGTCGTAGAACGCCCAGCCGCAGTGGGTCCCACGGCAGGCTTTGAGGCGCGCCCAGCTTCCATCGACCTGCGTCATGGCGGCGATCGTCGCGATCACTCCGAGTGCGCCGTCGAGGTCGCGGCGCCTGGACCGGAACTCGGGCCGGGCCTCGCGATCGAGCTGCACGAACAGACCGGGGCCCTCCAGCGCCAGGTTGAGCCGCTCGATCACGCGTGCGTCGCCGGCCGCTCCGTTGTTGACGAACAGCAGCTCGCGAAGACCCTCGCGGACCTCGAGCGCGCGCTCCAGGTCGGCCGAGCCGATCCGCGCACCCGGGTCGACCAACCGGCGCGCTACGAGCCAGCCCGCGAGCGCCGCCGGGTTCGCAAGCTGTTCCTCGAGGTTGCGATCGAGGTCCCAGCGGCTGTTGACGAACGACTGCACCAGCCGCAGCTGACCGGGCGCCGGCGCGCGGCCGCCCGGCTGCCGTTCGGCTGCGGGCTCGATCGAGCTGAGGCTGAGGCCGCCCCGATCTTCGCGATGCACCGCTGCGTGCGTCACCGGTGAAAGCGTATACGGTGGTAACGCAGCGCGCGAGCTGGCATCGACGCGCGAAGATGCTCTGCGAGAACGCCGATGGAGCTCAGAGCTGAACGCATGACCGCGCGGATGCTCGGACCCGACGGGTCCGAAGTGCTCAGCTCGGAGATCGAGGTCCGGTTCGACCCGCTGACCGGTCACAGCTCGCGGATCCTGCCCGACCGCGGGCTGATGCCGGCCAACGAGTTCGACCTCGAGGCGTTTGCGCGGGAGACCCAACTGACGTGCCCGTTCTGCGCCGGCCGGCTCGAGGAGCAGACCCCGCGCCTTGAGGCGGAGATCGACCGCGACGGTCGGCTGCGGCGTGGCGAGGCCGTGCTGTTCCCGAACCTGCACGCGTACTCGTCGTACAGCTCGGTGTCGGTCTACTCGCCCGGGCTGCACTACCTGCCGCTCGAGAACATGACCGCGGACTTGATGGCCGACAACCTCGCCACGCAGGTCGAGTTCGCCCGCGCGGTGATCGATCACGACCCGGAGTCGCGCTGGGCCTCGATCAACGCCAATCACATGCTGCCGTCCGGCAGCTCGTTGTTTCACCCCCACCTGCAGGGGATCGTCGACTCGGTGCCGACCACCTTCCAGCGCCTGCTGGCCGAAGTTCCGGCAGCGCGCTTCGAGGCCTATCTCGCGGCGGAGCGCAAGGCCGGGGTGCGGTACCTCGGCGACACCGGGAACGTGGAGTGGCTGGTCAGCTTCGCGCCGATCGCTCCCGCCGAGCTGCGCGCGTTCGTCCGCGGGTGCGCTTCGTCGGCGGAGCTGGACGAAGATCTGACGGAGGAGCTCGGGCACGGTCTCGCGCTCGCGCTGAATGCATACGCCGAGCTCGGCTTTGAGAGCTTCAATCTCGCCGTCTATGGAGCGCCGCCGGACACCGAGGGCTATCCGCTGAACCTGCGGATCGCCTGCCGATCGAACCTCAAGCCGCTGTACCGCTCGGACTCGACGTTCCTGGAGCGGCTGCACTGGGAGGGCGCCGTCGACCTGCGTCCCGAGACGCTCGCCGAGCGCATCGGGCCGAGGTTCGGCCGCTAAGCGTGTGTCCTGGCGAGCACGAGCGCGATCAGCCCGCCGAGCACGAGGAAGAAGGCGAACGTCGCCAGCGCCCGGCGGAGCGACTCGAGCGCCGCCGCGCGGCGGTTGCGGAAGTGTCGGCTGAGCTCGTCGTAGGAGATCAGCCACGCCATCATCGCGGCGAACAGCGCCAGCGGTACCGCCAGTAGGAACACGCCCATCGGGCTGACCTCGGGCGGCTAACGCCGCACCGGGTCCTCCGCCTCCGCCTCGAGCGGCACGCCGAACACCTGCTCGAACGAGTCTTCGCCATACGAGGTCATCAGCGGCTCGCCCTCGATCAGCTCGAACGTGCGCCGCCGGTCGGCGTCGCGCTCCGCACGCAGAAACAGCGCCTCGGGCAGGCCCGCGGCGTGGAAGCCTCCCGCAAGTTCGAACTGGTGGGTGACGAACAGCACCCTGACGCCGGCGTCGATCATCGCCTGAACGACCTGACGGGCGATCCCGGCGCCCTCGCGTTCGTTGGTCGACGAGAACGACTCGTTGCAGAGCAGCATCGAGCCCGGCCCGATCTCGTCGACGATCGCGCTCATTCTGCGCAGCTCCTCGTCGAGCTTGCCGCTTTCGAGCGCCTCGTCCTCCTCGCGTTTGAAGTGCGTGAACAGGCCGTCGCGGAGATCGGCGCTGAACGACTCGGCGCCGACGAACATCCCGGCGCCGAGCATCAGCTGCGCGAGTCCGACCGCACGCAGGAAGGTCGATTTCCCGCCCTGGTTCGCGCCGGTGATGAAGATCAACGTCTTGGCGTCGGCGGCGAGCCGATTGCCGACAACCGGCCGGCCGGCGGTCAGCGCGAGGCACGGGTCGTACAGGCCGTCGGCCGACAGCGCGGGCCCCCGACGTGTTACCGCGGTCGGGAAGCAGGTCGGCTCGCCGAGCTCGTTGAGCCGGTCGAGCAGGTTCAGGCACGCGACGTAGTAGCCGGTCTCGATCCGGAGCATCTTGAAGAAGCTGAGAACGTGGTCAGTCGCCTGCGCGACCGCGTTGGCGACTCGCGCGAGCCCACGATCCTCGAGCTGGCGCAGCGCCCGAAAGCCACTCTCATCGCGATCCGGGACCGTGAACGTATGGCCGGAGCGATCGAGCAGCCGCTGCAGCCGGCCCAGTCGCCTGCCCCGCCTGAGCACGTAGCCGGCGCCGCGATTGCCCGGACCGAGCTCGGCGCTGATCAGCATCCCGCGGCCGAACCTGAGCTCGTCAAGCTGGGTCCTCACGGTCGCCATGTATTGATCGTCGAGCTGTTCGGACAGCATCGCGAAGAACCGCTTGAACCCGGGCGCTCCCGCCTCCGAGCCGTGCTCGTCGGCGAGCGCACGCAGCCGCGCCATGAAGTCCGCCAGAACTCCGAGCACCTCGACTGACCAGCTCACGATCGCCTTCGGCGAGTCGCGAAACAGCGAGCCGAACACCTTGCGCTGGGCGTCGAGCGCGTCGACCGCGAGCGTGTAGAGCTCCCTGATCAGCGCCGGATTGGCGATGCAGTCCCTGAGCATCGTCTGGCGATACAAGATCGAGCCGGCGTCGGTCAGCGTCGACAGCACTGCGCACTTGGCGACCTCGAACAGGAACGGGTCGCCGCCTGCCATCGCGGTGAACAGAACCTCGAGCTCGAGGTCAGCGATCAGATCGTCCGCGTTGGCGGGCAGCTCGACCCTGAAGTCGCTGTCCTCGTGCATCAGGAACGCCTTCATTGCGCGACCCGCTCCGTGATCAGCTCGTAGGTGAGGCGATGGCGTTCGGCGAGCGCCATCGCGTAGGCGAGCCCGTCGGCCGGCTTGCGCACGACCTTGTAGGTCCGCGTCGCCGGGTCGTCCGGCAGCACAGTGCTCATCATGCTGACGGTCGCGTCGCCGAGCGCTGCCAGCTCGTCGACGAACGTCACGAACACGCACAGCGCGTCGAGCGCGACGATGCGACGCACGAGCTCGCTGCCGACGCGTCTCGCGTCGCTGAGCGTCGTCGAACCGAACGTCTCGTTCATCACGAGCACGCTGTCGCCGGTGGCGGCATCGAGGATCTCGCGGATCCTGAGCAGCTCGTCCTCGAGCTTCCCGCGCAGGTTGCGGATGTCCTCCTCGCGTTCAAACGTCGTGAACACGCCATCGGCCAGCAACAGCTGCGCGTCGGCCCCTGGGACGGGCAGGCCGAGGCTCGCGAGGTAGTGCAGCTGGCCGAACATCCGCGCGAACGTGGTCTTGCCACCTTGATTGGGCCCGGTCACGACCAGCACCCGCTCAGGCCCCTCGAGCCGGAAGTCGTTCGGGACCGCGGTCTGATCCGATTCGCTGAGCTTGAACGCAAGCGCCAGGTCGAACCCGCTCTCCGCGTGTACCTCCTTGCACCCCTGGCGAACGCGCGGCAGGCAGAACGACAAGCCGCGTGCCTCCAGCACCCTGATCTGCTCCAGATAACCGAGATAGAACTGGACCTCGCGATCGAACCGGGCAACCGTGTCGTCGACGAACTGCGAATGACGCTCGCAGTAGCGCTCGAGCTCGAGGAACGTCTCGGGGTGCAGGCGCGCGACGAACTCGAGGATCTGGGCCTCGACATGGTTCATCTCCGGGTGCTCCGGGAACTCGAACCGGCGCGTCGCGACGGCGCCCTGCCGGAACCGTTCGAATGTCTCGTCGACTCCGGCGCTGAAGTCGGGCTGCAGTTCGTATCCGTCGACCTTCACGCGCGGGCCGTGCAGGTGGACGGTGTAGCGAACCGAGGCGAGCGCGCGCGCACGTTCGCGGGTCTCGTCAGCGAGCGCCTCGAATGGCAGTGACTGCACGTAGGCATCCAGGAAGCCGCGCAGGCCGGCGATGCCGCTCGACTGTGGCTCGACACCGTTGAGCTGTTGGCTCAGGGTTCCGACCGCGTCGCAGTACACCGACGCCGCCTCCAGCTGCCAGCGCTGAGACTGCAACGGGTAGTGGAGCTTCGCGGCGAGCACCAGATATTTCCGCACCTCACGCATCCGAGCTCCGAACGTGGCGATCGGGTCGGCGATCGCCGGCTGGCGCAGATCGGACACGACCGCTTGCCGGTAATGGATCTCGTCGAGATCGTCGATCGGGCGCCAGTACAGCGGCGCTAGCTGATACTCATCACGGCCGGCGGTGACTCTCTCAACAACCTGGTCGAGACGCAGATCGGAAAAGCAGGCGGGCACCTGTGTCGGCTCCGGCCCGCGGTCGCGTCGTGCGAACAGGATGCTGTCGAATAGCGCTGTCATCGGCCTCCACCGGGATCGATCACGGTAGAAGCCATCAGCGCGGACGCGGTTCAGGCGGGCTTCATCGCCAACCTAGGATGATACCGGCGCACACTTTGAAAGGAGCGCGGGCCACGACGTTGCTGCAGAACAGAGGATCAGGCAGCTGGACTCGGCCGGCGATCGCCTGCGTCGGCCTGATCGCGCTGATCGTCGTGGCGGCGATGGCGGCCCGGGCGTCGCTGAGCAGTCCCACGCAGGTCGACGCTCAGTCGGCTCAGACCCCGACCGTGGTTGCCTTTCTGTTGCTGCTGGGAACCGGCGTGATCGCTTGCGTGGCGCTGTTGATCGCGTTCTGGCCGCGCCGTCGCAAAGACGACGACGAACACGAGGAACCACAGCCACACGTCCACTGGCTGTGGAAGGTCGCGGCGCTTGCGATCGCGCTCGGTTTCGCGGCGGCGCTGGTCGCCGCGGCGGAGTCCGACCGGCATCGCCTGCGGGCCTACACCGTGAACCCGGGGAGGCTGCTGCTCGGGCGCTCCGGAACCGCGACGCTGCCTCCCTCACAGCATTCGGAGGGGTACGCGATCCCATCGTGGCTTCCGTGGACGCTGCTCGGATTGCTGCTGGCCGCGGTGATCGTCGTCGCCTGCTGGCTGCTGCTGCGGGGTCGTCGCACGGCAGGCGACGCGACGGACGGGCCGACGGCCGCGGGCGCCGCCGTGCAGGCGGCACTCAGCGCGCTCGAGTCGACGCGGGATCCGCGTGCGGCGGTGATCGCGGCCTACGCGGCGATGGAACGGACGCTCGCGGCGCACGGGCTCGGACGCTCACCCGCCGAGGCGCCGCGCGAGTACCTGCGCCGGGTGCTGGTGGCGAGCAGAGCCACTGAGCGCGAGGCGACGACGCTGACAGCGTCGTTCGAGGAGGCGCGGTTCAGCCTCCATCCGATCACGGAGCAGATCCGCGACCGCGCCCTGGCCGCGCTCAGCTCGATGCGTCGGCGGCTCGACGCGGAGGCGCAGCTGTGAGGCTGCTGGCCGAGATCGCGCTGATCACGCTGGCGGCGATCGGCGTCGCGGTGTGCGTGATCGTGATCCCGCGACGCGGGCCGGGAGGGCCGCCGCGCTCGGTCAGATCACGCCCGCGCCCGGACCAGCTGCTCAAGCTCGAGCGCCTTGTTAACTCCGCTGAAGCCAGCACGCTTCACACGCACGCCTACCTGCGGCCGGCGCTGGCGGAGATCGCGACGCGGAGGCTGGCGGCGCACGGCTATGCGCTGGACGCGATCTCGGCCGACAAAGGCCGCAAGTTGCTCGGCGAGCCGCTCTGGGAGCTGGTGCGCCCCGGGCGCCCGTTTCCGGAGGACAGGCATGCACCGGGGGTCGCCGGGGATCAGATCGACGCGATGCTCGACGTGCTCGAGGCGCTGTGAATCGAGCGCTCGCGCCAAGGGTGCGCGGTCTGGCGGCGCTCACTGGTGCCGGCCTCGTGGCCGCGCTCGCCGCCGGGCGCCCCGAGCTGGCGATCCTGATGCTCCCGTTCGTGCTGCTGCTCGGCGCCGGTCTCTCGCAGGCCGGGGAACCGCGCCTGTCGGCACGGTTGGCGCTCGACCGGACCAGGGTGCTGGAAGGTCAGCCGGTCCAGGTGGTGCTCGAGCTGCGAAACGACGGGGAGCGGAGCGTGGCGCTCGAGCTCGAGGTCTCCACCACCGAGCATCTGATCCTGGAGCCGAGCGGACCGTTGCTGCTCCGGGTCACCGCCGGTTCGCAGGAGCGCATCGAGCGATCGATCAGCGCCGAGCGCTGGGGCGCTCAACGGGTCGGCCCGGTCGCTGTGCGGGCGCGCGACCCACTTGGCCTGGTCGTCTGGACCGGCCGCGTCGGGTCGCCCGCGCCACTGCGGGTGTTCCCGCATCAGCAGCGGCTGCGCGAGCTGGTGGCGCCACTGCAGACGCAGCCGTTCCTCGGCACGCACGTCGCGCGTGCCCGGGGTGACGGGATCGAGTTCGCCGACGTGCGGCAGTTCAATCCCGGCGATCGGGTGCGTCAGGTCAACTGGCGCGTGACCGCGCGACGTGGAGCGCTGCACGTGACTGAGCGGCACCCCGAGTACGCATGCGACGTGGTGCTGTTGCTCGACACGTTCGAGGAGGCGCGTGACGCAGATGGCGGGACGCTCGACGACGCCGTGCGCGCGACCGCCTCGCTGGCGCAGGCGTTCCTCGCTCGTCGCGACCGGGTCGCGCTGGTCGACTTCGGCGGCACGTTGACGTGGCTCGAGCCCGCGTTCGGGACCAGGCAGCTGGGCCGGATCATCGACTCGCTGCTCGCGAGCCAGATCGCGTTCAGCTACGCCTGGCGGGGAGCGGCCAGCATTCCCGCGCGGGTCCTGCCGCCGGCGGCGCTGATCGTCGCCCTGACCCCGCTGCTCGACGAACGCTCGCTCCACCTGCTGCTCGACCTGCGCAGCCGCGGGCGCGACCTGACGGTGATCGAGGTCTCGCCACTGTCGCTGGTGCCGGCGGGCCCGACGACCGCCGACCAGCTCGCGCACCGTCTGTGGCTGCTACAGCGCGACGCCGTCCGATCGCGGCTGCGGGCGCTCGGCATCGCGGTTGGCGTGTGGTCCAGCGAGATCCCGCTCGCGCCGGTGTTGGAGGGGGTGAGCGCATTCCGACGTTCGGCCCGGCCCATGTTGCGCGCTTAGCGCTGGCCGTGACCGCGGTGTCGCTGGCGGGCGCGCTAGCGGCGATCGTCGGGGTCGACGCCGGCCGCGCGGCCGGACTCGCGTTGACGCTCGCGGCGCTGTCCGAGCTCTGCCTGGTGCTCGCGCTCGTCAGCGGCTGGTCGCCGGGGCTGCTGGCGGCGGTGGCGCTGCTGGCGGCGGAGTTTCTGCTGCGTCACGGCGACTCGCTCGCGCTCGCGCCGCTGTTCGGTGGCGGGTTGCTGTTGGTCAGTGAGCTCGCGCAGCAGTCGATCGAGCTGCGCGGCGTGAGGCGGCTCGAGGACGGCGTCGTGACGAACCGCGTCGCGCACGTGCTGGCGATCGCGGCGCTGGGCGCGGCGGCCGGCGCGGTCGCGACGATCGGGATTCGGTACGCCCCCAGTCACTCCGTCGGCGTGATCGCGGTCGGGGCGGTCGCCGTCGTCGGCGCCGTGGCGGCCGTCAGCTGGCTCGCGCGCCAGGTCGCGGGCTAGCTGGGGTTGTACTGCGTCGACGGCACCGCCACGCCCTGCATGCACTCCGCGATCACGTCGGCGCTCGCGACCCGCTGTACCCAGAGCTCCGGAGACAGCAGGATACGGTGCCCGAGCGCGGGGATCGCGACCTCTTTGACGTCGTCGGGGGTGACGTAGTCGCGCCTTCGCAGGACCGCGCGGGCGCGCGAGAGCTTGAGCAGCGCCAGCGTTCCGCGCGGACTGGAGCCCACCTGGACGCTGGCGTGCGTCCGCGTCGCGGTGACCAGATCGACCATATAGCGGCCGATGCTCTCGGTGACCTCGACGCGTTCGACCGTGCGCTGCATCGCCAGTATCTCGTCGCGCTCGACCACCGTGGAAAGCACGACTTCGTCGGTTTCGCGCGCGGCCCGGCGCGTGAGCATCTGCCACTCGTCCTCGCGCGACGGGTAGCCGACCGCGAGCCGCACGAGGAAGCGGTCGAGCTGCGCCTCCGGGAGCGGGTAGGTGCCCTCGAACTCGATCGGGTTCTGGGTCGCCAGCACCAGAAAGGGCGGCTCGAGCGCCCGGGTCCGGTCATCGCTCGTCACCTGGCGCTCCTGCATCGCCTCGAGCAGCGCCGCCTGCGTTTTCGGGGGCGCGCGGTTGATCTCGTCGGTCAGCAGGACGTTGGTGAAGATCGGCCCCGGCCGGAACTCGAATGCCGACAGGCGCTGGTCATAGATCGAGCTGCCGGTGATGTCGGACGGCATCAGATCCGGGGTGAACTGAACGCGCGCGAACCGCAGTCCGGTAACCGCCGCGAACGATCTCGCGATCAGGGTCTTGGCGAGCCCCGGGTTGTCCTCGATCAGCACGTGTCCGTCCGCCAGCAGCGCCAGCAGCACCAGCTCGAGGACGCCGCGCTTGCCGACGACCGCACGCTCTACCTCGTCGAGGATTCGCTCCGAGTAATCCGCCACCTCGTCGATCGCGAGTCGATCAGCCACTTCGCGCGCCACCTCAGGATGCTCGGGAAACGCTCGTAGAAGCCATCAGCGCAACGTCGCGCGATCGAGGGCGAGCTTCATCGCCGGCGGGGATCATATCTGTGGGGGAGATGCGGCGGCTCGCGCGGCGGGGCGCTCATCGGTCACCGAGCCGCCGGACCCGCCAGATCTGCTCCATCGGCCAGCGCCGGGCCCACTCGCGGTCCTGCTCAGTGCGGTAGCTCGAGATCGCATCCGCCGGCGGTCGCAGCTCGATCAGCGACTCGATCGCGAACCCGTTGTCGACGAACAGCTTGATCCACTCCCCGTATGGCAACTGGTAGATCACGGTGCCGTCAGGATCGGGGAGCTCGTGCATGCCCCAGTAGTCGTTGACGAGCCTGTCGGTCGGGTGCTCGTCCGACGCCTGCCAGGCGCATTCGCTGAGCGGGGTGCCGTGCAGGAACGCCAGCAGGCCGCCCGCCCGCAACAGCCGCGCCGCCTCGGGAACCGTCAGGTAGGGGTCCGCGAACGTCATCGCCCCCCAATCGCAGAACACGATGTCGAATGAGCGATCGGCGAACGGAGTCGCCTCGGCACTGGCCTGCACGAGCGGGAACTCGACTCCGGCCCGCTCCATCAGCCGGCGCGCGTGCTCGAGCTGGCGGGCCGACAGGTCAAGGCCGGTGACGTTCGCCCCCTGCCGGCGCAGCGCGATCGCCCACTGCGCGGCGCCGCACCCGAGCTCCAGCACGTCCTTGCCGTCGACGCCGCCGAGCACACGCAGTTCGGATTCGGGCAGCTGCCAGCAGCCCCAGGCGAGGCCGCCGGACTTGTCGAGCTGCTCTCCGTGCAGCGCCTGGTATTCGTCCGAGAACGCGTCCCAAGCCCGCCGGTTGCGCGCCGCGTTTGGGGTGAGCTGTGGGTCGCCGGCCATCTTGTCGCAAGCATCGCAGAGCGGTCTGCAGCTGTAGGGTCAGCCGGTGGATCCCGCATGACGGCGGACGGGCGTTTGGGCGCTGGTTCGTACCTAATCAACAAATACGGCCGCCTGCAGGTCACGGATTAGCTCAAGAACCAGGCGGGAAGGTATGAGAAGCTTGATTTGAATGACTCGCGCTGAACGCACAGCAAACCTGCTCGGGGTGGTGCTCCCATTCCTGGGCGTGCTGGCAGCGATCGTGCTGCTCTGGAACCGGGCGGTGGACGCGGCCGACATCGGGATCATGGTCGTGATGTACGTGCTGAGCGCGGTCGGGATCACGGTCGGGTTTCACCGGCTGTTGACCCATCGGGCGTTTCAGACCTACCCGTGGATGGAGCGGACGCTCGCGGTATTCGGTTCGCTGTCGGTCCAGGGCTCGGTGATGGACTGGGTCGCAGACCACCGCAAGCACCACGCGCATACCGACCGCGAGGGCGATCCCCACAGCCCGCACGTCGGCCACGGCAGCGGGCTGGCCGGGCTCTGGCACGCGCACGTCGGCTGGTTAATGGAGACCCAGGGTCAGGCCGACTGGAAGCGCTACGCGTCCGAGCTCTACGAGGACCCCGCGATGCGCAAGATCGGCCGGCGCTTCCCGCTGCTGGTCGCGCTCTCGCTGCTGGTGCCGACGGTGGCGGGTTACGTCCTCGACGGCTTTACGGTCCGCGGCGCGATCCTAGGGCTGATCTGGGGCGGGCTGGTACGGATCTTCTTCGTCCACCACATCACGTGGTCGGTCAACTCGATCTGCCACTTCTTCGGCAGCCGGCGATTCGACGTCGACGATCAGTCGACCAACGTCGGCTGGCTGGCGGTGCTGTCGCTGGGCGAGTCGTGGCACCACAACCATCATGCGTTCCCGCGCTCCGCGTACCACGGCCTGCGGTGGTGGGAGGTCGACCTCTCGGGGTTGATCATCTCCGGGATGGAGCGCGTCGGGCTGGCGTGGAACGTCGTCAGGATCACGCCTGAGCGCCAGCGCGCGCGTGCGGTCGCCGGCGTCAGCACTCAGTAGGCGCCGGCGGACGGCCGCCGGTCTCAGCGCGCGCTAGACGCGCGGGCGCAGTCGGCACACAGCCCGGAGATCACGAGCTCGGCCGCCTCGGCCTCGAAGCCGGATGCCCCGGCAGCGCTCAGCAGCGGCGCGGCATCGAGGTCGACGTCGAGATCGTCGACGCGGCCGCAGCGACGGCACACGAGGTGCTGGTGGTGCTCAGGCCGTCCGTCGTAGAGCGCCGGCCCGAGTCCGGTGACGATCCGTCGCGCGAGCCCGAGCTCGACCAGCAGCTCGAGCGTCGCGTACACGGTCGGCGTCGAGGTGCCGGGCAGCGCGTCCCGGACCGAGCGGCGGATCTCGTCGACTGTCGCGTGGTGCGAACGCCGGCGCAGCTCACGCAGAATCACGTTGCGCTGCGGTGTCGAGCGCTGGCCGCGGCTGTGCAGCAGCCGCGACAGGTCCTCTGAACCTGGGACCGGGTTTGTCCTGTGCGAACTGGCCATTTCCTAAGGGAGCCCTAATTGTAACACAGTTGCTATAGTATTCGCAGTGGAACAGAACTTCGCGGCGTTCAGGAACCTCGACGAGCGCGCGCTGCTGCTGCGCTACATCCAGCCGGGGCTGGTGGGCCTGATCGACGGCACGCTTTCGACGCTGGCGCCGATCTTCGCGGCGGCCCTGCTGTCCGGGTCCCACGCGGCGCTGTTTGTCGGCCTCGCGACGGCCGTTGGTGCCGGCATCAGCATGGGCTTCTCGGAGGCGCTGTCAGACACCGGGAGCGAGACCGGGCGCGGCTCCGCGGTCGTGCGCGGGTTTGTCACCGGAATCATGACCGTCCTCGGGGGCGTGTTTCACACGCTCCCGTTCCTGATCGCCGACGTCCACACCGCGCTGATCGTGGCTGGGGTCGTGGTCAGCATCGAGCTGATCGCGATCTCGCTGATCCGCAAGCGCTTTCTGGCGGTGCCGTTGCGCACGAGCCTGCTGCAGGTCGCGCTGGGCGGCGCGCTGATCGTCGCCGCCGGGGTCGCGCTGGGCAGCGCCTAGCTTTCGCGAGAGACTACGGAGATGGAGCTGACCGGCAAGCACGTAGTAGTCACCGGCGCCGCGAGCGGGATCGGCCGCGCCTGCGCCACGCGCTTTGCGTCCGAGGGCGCGCGCGTGGTCGTCGCCGACCTCGACTCCGCGCATGCCGAGGCGGTTGCGCGCGAGATCGGGGGGCTCGCGATTGCAGCCGACGTCGGCAAGGAGGCGGACATCATCGCGCTGGTGCGACGAGCGCGGGATGCCGGCGGCCCGATCGACCTGTTCTTCTCGAACGCCGGCGTGCCCGGCCCGGCCGGCGGCCCGGAGGCGCCCGACGCCGAGCTGCAGGCGACCTGGGAGATCAACGTGATGGCCCACATCTGGGCGGCGCGCGCGGTGCTGCCGGAGATGCTCGAGCGCGGCGACGGCTACCTGCTGAGCACCGCCTCGGCGGCGGGTCTGCTGACCCAGGTCTCGGCGCTCGCCTATTCGATCACCAAGCACGCCGCGGTCGCGCTCGCCGAATGGCTCGCGATCACCTACGGCGATGCCGGTATCAAGGTCTCGTGTCTGTGCCCGCAGGCCGTCCGCACGCCGATGCTCGAGCTCGCGCTCGAGGACCCGATCGGCGCCGCGCCGCTGCTCGCGGGGGGGCTGATCGAACCCGACGATGTGGCCGCGGCGGTCGTCGCGGGCGTCCGCGACGAGCGCTTCCTGATCCTCCCGCACGAACAGGTGGCCGACCACATGGCGCTCAAGGGAGCCCAGCCCGAGCGGTGGCTGAACGGAATGCGCAAGCTCGTGCGTCAGGCCCGCGCCGAGTCTCAGAACTGATGCGTCAGTGATGCGCGGGCGCCGGGATCAGTGAGCTGACGAGCTGCGCGAACCGGCGCGTGTCGAGCGGCTTGGTGACGTACTCGGCGCAGCCGGCAGCGCGCGCGAGCGCCTCCTCGTTGGCGACCGGGCCGGCGGTGCAGGCGACGATCGCGCACGCGGAGGTAGACGGGTCGCGCTTGAGCTTGCGCGCGAGATCGAGCCCGTAGCCGTCGGGCAGGTGCAGGTCGAGCACGATCACGGGCGGGACGCACGATTCCAGCGCGCGCTCGGCCTCGGCGATCGAGCCGGCCGCGATAACGTCGATCCCTTCTAGTTCGAGCACTCGCTCGAGCAGCATCCGATTGACCGGGTGATCCTCTACCACGAGCACGGGTCCGTGTCCGGCGCCGGCCATCAGTCGGTCACCAGCGGCGTCGCGGCCTCACGTCTACGCGCGGGCCACTTGAGCTCAGGCATGCCGTGCCACCAGAGTGCGGGTGACGGCGGACTCGCGGGCGCCGCCGGGATCGACGCCCGGCCCGCTGTCTGCGAGGATCGCGGCGAAGACTGCCAGTTTGAGCCCGGTCCGAGCCATCGGCGGGCCATCTGAGCACAGTTAATGACGCAGCACCGGAAAGTGCAGCATTTGTGGAGACTAACGAGCAACTATCCGCAAGCGCTGCGTAGTTTTCCGCACCTAAGAAGCGATTTGCGGGGATTTCTGCGTTCTTGACTAGGTCGACGACATCTCGCGCGCGAGCCGGGCGCGTACCGCCGACCAGGCGGAGTTCAGGCGCTCGACGCCGCCGGCGGCGTTCTGTAAGTCACCCGCGCGCGCGGACAACTCGATCTCGCTCAGGACGTCGAGCATCGGATGCGCGTCGAGCATCAGGGCGCTGTTGCGCGCCGCGTGAGCTCCGTTGGCGACGAGGTGGGAGTCGCCGGCCGCCATGCCGGTATCGATCTCGTCGACGGCGCGCTCGATGTCGGTCACGAGGTTGCCGACGATCTCCGGTAGGCCGGTGCCGAGCACCCGCTCGAGCTCGAGCAGCCGTCTCAGGTCGAGCTCATCTCCCACGACCGACAGGATAGGTCGAGCGGCTCCGCAGCGCAGAGCTACGAGTGCAGGTGTAAGAGCTTGCGCACGCGGCGTGAGAACGTGCCGAAGTCGTTGTGGTGCAGGCTGCCGAGGCCGGTGACGCCGAGGAACGTGATGAACAGCCCGGCCGCCAACGCGAGCACAGCCAGCACGGTCGGCCAGTGCGCCTCGAGCCGGCTGCGCCCGACGGCCAGCACGCGCCCGGCGTTGGGGCCCGCGAACGTCAGCACGGCGAGGATCCCCAGCAGCGGCGCGATGAAGCAGATGTTGAACAGCACCAGCAGCATCGTCTGCTGGACGACGTCGTAGCCAGAGCCGACGATCGTCGCGATCGCGGCGAAATAGGGGAACGCCGTCGGCAGCTCGACGGCGGTGATCGTCGCGCCCAGCACCGCGCTCGACCGACCCTGGAAGCGCGCCACCGAGCTCACCTCGCGCGTCTTCAGCCGATCGCGGTAGCCCCACAGGAAGGCCGCGGCCGTGAGCATCGCGACGCCGGCGACGATCTCGAGGATGTAGCTCAGGTGTCGGCTCGGGTGGGGGATCAGCGCCAGCAGCAGCTGCCCGGGGCCGAGCGCGATCGCGAGCCCGCCCAGCAGGTAGACGGCGAATACGGCTGCCGTGAACTCCAGCACCTTCAGGCGGGCGTGCTCTGAGCCGGCGAGATACAGCGCCGGCGCGACGGTGCTCGGGTTGAGCGAGTCGGCAATCCCGATCGAGATCACGATTCCGATCAGCCTGAGCATGCCCGGATTGTTCCCGGCGGCCGCAATTCGTGTCGCGCGCATTGCCGCGCCCGCAGCCGCGGGCGGGACGCTACACTCAGCAGCGGCGCCGGGCGGCGTTAGTTTTGACGCCTGCGGCTCGGCGGCCGAGTCCCTGATCACTTAGTCGGGAAGCGCGCAAATGGCCCGTGGAGACGTCCGGATCGCAGCCACTCTCGCATGCGAAGAGTGCAAGCGCCGGAACTACCAAACGAACAAGAGCAAGCGGAACAACCCGGAGCGGTTGCAGCTGCGCAAGTACTGCCGCTGGTGCAGGCGCCACACGGCGCACCGCGAGACTCGCTGACCACGCGACCCGAGTAGTCCGTGGCCCGCAACCGCAAACGCGCCAAAGAGCGGCGAAGCCGCCGTCCCGCCCCTGCCCAGGTCTCGCGGCCTGGCGTCGCCACGGCCGGGGCTGGCCGCGACGAGGAGCTCGAGCTGCCGGCCGCGCTGGAGCACTCCGCACCGGACGTCGAGCTCGCAGAAGCGCAGCTGGCGGTGGGACGGCCCGATCTGGCCTCCGAATGACAGCGGCGCAGCCGAGCCCGAGGACGACGGCGTGGAGGCGTTTGACGATGACTTCGACGAGGACGGGGCAGAGGACTCCGATGGGGGTTCAGGCGATGGTGGCGGCCGTGAGTTGACCGCGACCGGTGCCCCGGTGCCGGAGCACGCCCACCGTGCCTGGCTCGGCGTCCGTGTCTTCACGTTCCTGCAAGCAAGCTGGCGTGAGCTCCAACGGGTACAGTGGCCAGATCGTCGGCAGGTGGTGCAGGCCACCGGGGTCGTGATCGGGTTTGTGATTGTGGCCGGCGTCTATCTCGGCGTTGCCGACACACTCGCAACTCGGCTCATGAACTTCATCCTGAAATAAAGGCCTCAGCCCAAGAGAGAACATGTTCCGCTGGTACGTCGTAAACACCTACTCTGGCCACGAAAACAAGGTCAAGCACAACCTCGAGCACCGGGTCGTGTCGCTCAACCAGAAGCGCGCGGTGCGTCAGATCGTCGTCCCGACCGAGTCGGTTTCGGAGATGAAGGACAACCAGAAGGTGACGGTCGAGAAGCGCACGATGCCGGGCTACGTGCTGGTCCAGATGGATCTCAACGAGGACTCGTGGTCGCTGGTCAAGGGGACGCCAGGGGTGACGGGCTTCGTCGGCGCCTCCAACGAGCCCGTGCCGCTGACGCAGGCCGAGGTCGACCGGCTCCTGCATCAGGAGCCCGCCGAGCGGCCGCGCAGCCGCGCCCAGTTCTCGATCGGCGAATCGGTCAAGGTCGTGTCCGGGCCGCTGTCGGACTTCTCCGGCGAGATCTCCGAGGTCAACGAGGACGCGCAGCGGCTCAAGGTGCTGGTTTCGATCTTCGGGCGCGAGACGCCAGTCGAGGTCGGCTTCGACCAGGTCAAGAAGATCTGACGACGGCGGCTAAGCTCTTCGACTCATGGCAAAGAAGGTCCTCACACAGATCAAGCTGCAGGCGGTAGGCGGCCAGGCGAGCCCGGCGCCGCCGGTTGGCCCGGCGCTGGGTCAGCACGGCGTCAACATCATGGAGTTCGTCAAGGCGTTCAACGCCCAGACGCAATCGGATGCCGGCACCGTGATCCCGGTCGTGATCACCGTCTACGAGGACCGCTCGTTCACGTTCATCACCAAGAGCCCACCGGCGGCGGTGCTGATCAAGCAGGCGCTGTCGCTCGAGAAGGGCTCGGCCGAGCCGCACCGCGACAAGGTCGCTCGGATCACGCGTGACCAGCTCAGAGCGATCGCCGAGAAGAAGATGAAGGACCTGAATGCCAACGACATCGAGGCGGCCGCCAACATCATCGCCGGCACCGCGCGCTCGATGGGCGTGGACGTGGTGTGACGATGGCCAAGCACGGCAAGGCATACCTCGATGCAAAGCAGCGGTTCGACCGTTCGCGCGAGTACTCGCCCGCCGAGGCGATCTCACTCGTCAAGCAGCTTGGCAGCGCGAAGTTCAACGAATCGGTCGAGGTCCACGTGCGCACTGGGCTGAACGTCCGCCACGCCGATGAGCAGTTGCGCGGCACGATCGCCCTCCCAAACGGGCTGGGTAAGGACGTCAAGATCGCGGTTTTCGCCCAGGGCGACAAGGCGCGCGAGGCCGAGGAGGCGGGTGCCGACGTCGTCGGTGGCGATGACCTGGCGCAGCGCATCCAGGATGGCTTTGACGACTTCGACGTCGCGATCGCAACCCCCGACATGATGCCGATCGTCGGACGCCTGGGGAGGATCCTCGGCCCGGCCGGAAAGATGCCGAACCCAAAGGTGGGCACGGTCACCATGGACGTCGCCAAGGCGGTAGGGGAGTCCAAGGCCGGCAAGGTCGAGTACCGGACTGACCGCACCGCGATCATCCACCTCGTGATCGGCAAGAGCGACTTCGACGAGCGCAAGCTGCTCGAGAACTACGCGGCGGTGATCGACGAGTTGGTCCGCGCCAAGCCCTCGGCGGCCAAGGGCCGCTACATCCGGTCAGTCACGTTCGCGACCACGATGGGTCCCGGCGTCAAGGTCGACCCGTCCCGGACACGCGACATCGTCGAGGAGCCAGTCGCAGCCTAGAATTGCAACCAGCGAGACAAGAGACACGCCCCAGACCTCCGGCCGCCAGCGCGCGTAAGCCCGGAGCAGGCGGAGCCTCGAGCGCCCGGCAGACTGCTGCCGCGTGGATTCGACGCCCGCCCGTGAGCGGGCGTTTCTCGTGAGAGAGAGCGTTATGAACAAAGACCAGAAAGCAGCAGTCGTAGACGAGATCGCCGAGCAGATCGGCGCGGCGGAGGCGATCTTCGCGGTCGACTACCGGGGCATCTCCGTGTCGCAGGTCGCCGACCTGCGGGCGCGGCTGCGCGACGCCGACGCCCGCTTCCGCGTGGTCAAGAACTCGTTGAGCGAGCGGGCGGCCGACAAGGCCGGCGTCGAGGAGCTCAAGCCGATGCTCGTCGGCCCGACGGCGCTGACGCTCGTCCACGGCGACGCCGCGGTCGCGGCCAAGGCCCTGAGCGACGTGGCACGCCGGCTGAATCTGCTCGACTTCAAGGGCGGCCTGCTGAACGGCGCGCTGCTGACCGCCGATGAAGTGCGCTCGATCGCCCGGCTGCCAGCCCGCGATGTGCTGCAAGCGCAGCTGGTGGGCACGATTGCGGCGCCGTTGACCGGGCTCGCGCGCGGCCTCAACGCACTGATCGGCGGTCTCGCGATCCAGCTGCAGGCGATCGTTGATATGGACCCGCCCGCCCTTGTGTCTGGGGAGGCGCCCGCGGCCGAGCCGGAGCCGGCTCCCGGGGCGGCCGCCGAGCCCGAACCGGATTCCGCGCCGAACCCGAGGCCGAGCCGGAGGCGGCAGCCGAGCCCGAACCGGAGTCCGCTGCCGAGCCGGCCGCCGAGGCCGAGCCCGAGGCGGCAGCCGAACCCGAACCCGAGCCCGAGCCCGAGCCCGAACAACCATCTGAACCAGAAGCGGAAGCCGCGTCGGACGCGGAACCGTCCGACGACTAAGGAGGAACCATGCCAACCAGTACTCAGGAGTGGATCGACGAGCTGAAGACGATCTCAGTCCTCGAGCTGTCCGAGCGGATCAAGGCGCTCGAGGAGGCGTTCGGCGTCTCCGCGACCGCGGTCGCCGCTGCGGCACCTGCCGCTGCCGCTGGCGACGGCGCCGGTGACGAGGCCGAGGAGCAGACCGCGTTCGACGTCATCCTGACCGCTGCCGGCGACAAGAAGATCCAGGTGATCAAGGTCGTCCGCGCCGCGACGGGTCTCGGCCTCAAGGAGGCCAAGGCGCTCGTCGACGAGGCGCCCAAGCCGGTCAAGGAGGGCATCGAGAAGGCCGAGGCCGACAAGCTCAAGGCCGACATCGAAGAGGCCGGCGGGTCAGTCGAGCTCAAGTAGCAGGGGCGGTGTTGGGCTTCGTGGTGGCTATAACCCCCACGAGGCCCAAACCCTCGTCGCTCAGCGTTCTCTCAGCGTTCGCTTCGCCGTTTCTTCGCGGGATCTGAGGTTCGTGTTCGCGAGCGGTGGTGGGGTGTGGGGATGACCATTCAAGCCCAGCGCCCCCACGGGCTGTCCGCCAGCCCCCACCATGCCGAGCGGCCGACGCTCGGCCTCGATGCCAAGCATCCGTCGTACGCCGACGCGTTCGCGATGCTCGATCACCGCACGCGCGGGCGGTGCCTGCCGCGCGAGCTCGCGCCGCCTGGCCGTTACCTCGAGGTCGAGGACGGCAGCGACGTCCATCTGCTGCCGCTCGATCGGCCGCTGATCCACATCGGCCGCGGCCTGATCTCGGACATCCGGCTCGAGGACCTACACGTCTCGCGCCGGCACGCGATCATCGCCCAGCGCGGCGACGGCGTCCGCGTCCTCGATGACCGCAGCTCGACCGGCACGTTCGTGAACGGCCGCGAGGTGATGGTGTCCTACCTCACCGACGGCGATGTGCTGCGGCTCGGGCGCGTGGTGTTCCGGTTCGTCGAGATCGGGGCGGAGCGGAAGACGCCGCCGCTGCGGCGGATCACGCTGCCGGTTCGGGCACGGCGCCGGGTCCCGGCGGACGCCGCGGCCTGAGAAATTGGGCTCGGCCTCAAGGAGGCCAAGGCGCTCGTTGAGCAGTCTCCGAAGCCCGTCAAGCGGGCATCGACAAGGCCGAGGCCGAGAAGCTGAAGGCCGAGATGGAGCAGGCGGGTGGAACCGTCGAGCTCGAGTAACAGCACCTTCGCCTCGGGGCCGTCCGGATCCAGGCGAGCGACGGCCCCGAGGCCCCGAAGGTGTGCTGCCGTAGGCCCGCGTGCAGTTAGGCTCATCGCTATGGATCGGGTGGCGGCGACCCCATTGCGTAAGTTCGGCGACGAGGACGAGCTGCTCGGCCCGTATGTGCCGACGCTCGTCCTCCAATGGCTGCGGGACCGGCCAGAGGAACGTCATCGGGCGGTCGACTGCACGCTCGTCTTCGCGGACATCTCCGGCTTCACCCGGCTGACCGAGACGCTCGGCGCGCGGGGCAAGATCGGCGCTGAGGAGGTGGCCGAGCTGATCAACGCCACGTTCGAGCCCCTGCTCGCGGCCGCCTACGAGTACGGCGCCGGCCTGATCAAGTGGGGCGGCGACGCGACGCTGCTGTTCTTCCAAGGTGCCGAGCACGCGGCGCGGGCCTGCCGCGCGTCTTATGAGATGCAGCGGGTCATGAATGCGAAACGGAGCCTGCGCACTAGCCGCGGCCCGTTGCGTCTGCGGATGTCGGTCGGCATCCACAGCGGCGTCTGCGATTTCTTCCTCCTCGGGCACGACGACCATCGCGACCTGGTCGTCACCGGTCCAGCCGTGACCACGCTCACGGAGATGGAGAAGGTGGCCGGGCCGGGGCAGATCGTCGTCAGCGATGGCACCGCCACGGCGCTGGCCGCCACCGGGCGGCGGCGCCCGTCCACGCCGCTCGAGGGCGGATGGCTCCTGCGCCGGGCACCCGAGCTGCAGATGCGGGCTGCGGGGCGGGAGACGCTCGACTTCGCCGGCGTCGATGCCAGCGTGGCCCTCTGCCGGAATCTGCGCGAGCACATTCTCGGACGCGGGCTGGAGAGCGAGCACCGGCACGCGGCGATCGGCTTCGTGAAGTTCACCGGCGTCGATCGGCTGCTGCGCGAGCGGGGAGCGGGCGCGACCCAAATGGCACTCGAGCACATCATCACCACCCTCCAATCGGCCGCCGCCGCCAATGAGGTCACCTACCTGGCCACCGACGTCGGACCCGACGGCGGCAAGGTGATTCTCAGCGCGGGGGCGCCGCGGGGGGTCGGTCACGACGAGGACCGGATGATCGCGACGCTCCGCTCGGCGCTCGACGCCGATGGTGTGATCCCGCTCGGCGCGGGCGCCACATCCGGGCGCGCGTTTGCGGGCGATTACGGGCCGTCCTATCGCCGGACGTATTCGCTGATAGGCGATTGCGTGAACCTCGCGGCGCGCTTGGCGCAACACGCCGGGGACGGCGAGTTGCTCGCCACCCGGGAGCTCGTCGCGCACTCCAGTCGCAGCTTCGCGACGACGGAGCATCCCCCCTTCGCCGCCAAGGGCAAGCGCGCGCCCGTCCGCGCGCTGAGGATCGGCGTGCCGACGACGGCAACGGCAGGATTCGACAGTGCGCCGCTGATGGGGCGCGACGAGGAGCTCGCGACCTTGCTCCGCGCGGCGCGGGCGGCGGCGGACGGCGCCGGGCAGGTCGTGGAGGTTGTCGGGGAGCCCGGGATGGGCAAGTCGAGGCTGCTGGCCGAGGTCGAAGCGACCGCCGAGGCCGACGTGCTGTGGCTGGACGGCGACGCCTACGCCGGAGTGCGACCGTATGCGCCGTTCGAGCGTCTGCTCCGGGACCGGTGGGAGATTCCCGCCGCCGCCCCGCCGGCGGAGCTCGCGGCTCGGCTGACGGAGGTCGTCGCGGAGCGGGCCCCCAACCTGTCGCCGTGGCTGCCGCTGATCGCGACCGTCGCCGGAGTCGAGGTCGCGAGCACTCGCGAAGTGAACGAGACCGATCCCACGCAACGCAAGCAGAAACTCGAGGAGGTGACCAGCGAGTTCTTGGGCCTCATCCTCCCGGGCGCGAGGATCCTCATCTTCAACGACGTCCACCTGATGGACGACGCCTCCCGCGACCTGATCGCGCGGCTCGCCGCTGACACCGTCTCGCGGTGGTGGCTGCTCGTCGTCAGCCGCAGGCCGGACAGCCCCAGCCCGCTGGGGGAGGAGCCGGCTGAGCGCATCGAGCTCGGGGCCCTCCGCGACGCGGTGGTCGCCGAGATGCTGGCCCGGGCCACCGCCGACTCGCCGCTGCCGCCGCAGCGGCTGGCCGACCTCGCTCAGCGCGCGGCCGGCAGCCCGCTGTTCGTGCGCGAGCTCGTGGCACAGCTTCAGGAGGGAGGGGATCCGGACGCGCTGCCGCGCTCGGTCGAGGGTGCGATCACCGCGCGCATCGACCGGCTGTCCTCGGCGGATCGCCGCACGCTGCGGTCGGCCGCGGTGCTCGGCATGGAGGTCGAGGTGCCGCTGCTGCGAGAGGTCCTCGCCGCCGACGGAGAGGCCGCCTCGTGGGACGCGGACCCCCTGGCCCGGCTCTCGGAGTTCCTGGAGCCGATCGCTCCGGAGCGCCACCGCTTCTCCCATCAGCTAATCCGGGAGGTCACCTACGAGGGACTGCCATACCGCCGCCGGGCCGAGCTGCACGGCCGGACCGCCGCGGCGATCGAGCGCGCCGCCGGTGACCAGTCGGACCGGTACGCCGAGCTGTTGTCGATGCACTGCTTCTATGGCGACCGCTTCGACGCCGCCTGGCGATACTCGCGGCTGGCCGCGCAACGGGCCACGGCACGCTACGCCAACGCCGAAGCGGCCGAGTCCTACCGCCGTGCCCTGGCGGCCGCGACGCACATCGCCGACACGGATCCCCTCGAGCTGGCCATGGTCGACGAGGCGCTCGGCGAGATCTACGTGGAGCTCGGGGAGATGACCGCCGCCGATCTGACGCTGCGCCGCGCGCTGCGCCGCGTCGGCGACATGCCGATCCATCTCGCTCGGCTCCAGCTCAAGCTCGCCGGCCTGCGCGAGACCGCAGCGCGCTTCCGGGCCGCATTCCGGTGGACCGATAGCGCAGAGCGGACGCTCGCCGGCCTCGACGGACCGGAGGTCCGCGTGATCCGCGGTCAGCTGGCGATGCGCCGCGCTCGGCTCAACTACCGGAGGGCACGGTACGACGATGCCCTCTCCTTCGCGGACGCGGCGATCGCGCTTGCCGGTGCCGACGACCGGCACACGCTCGCCGAGGCGTTGGAATACGCCGACCTGTGCGCAGTCGAGCTCGGCCTGACCGCGGGCGAGCGCGCCGAACAGGCGCTGGCGATCTACGAGGAGTTCGGAGACCTGGCGGCACAGGCGCGGGTCCAGAACACGCTCGGGATGCTCGCCTACCATCGCGGCGAGTGGCCCAAGGCGCTGGAGCACTACGAGGCATCCGAGAGCGCCGACATCCGGTGCGGAAAGCTGTGGAACGCGGCGACGCCCGCGGCCAACCGGGCCGAGATCCTCGCCGACCAGGGCCGGCTGCAAGAGGCCTGGCTTGCGCTCGAGCAGGCGATGCTGACCTGGCGCGGCGTCAACGCGATCTCGATGATCGCGTTCGGCGAGTACCAACTGGGCCGGATCGCCGCGCGCCTCGGCCACACGGGTGAGGCGATGCGCCGCTTCGACGCGTCACGCCGGCACTTCAGCGAGCTCGGCGAGCTCACCGAGGTCGTAGTCGTCGACGCGCTGAGCGCCGAGTGCCTGTCGCTATCCGGTGATCACGGGGCGGCGCTCGAGATGGCCGACGCCACGCTCGCCCGCGCGCAGGCGCTGGGGGGCGTGGGCGCGATGACGCCGCTGCTCCAGCGGGTGCGCGGGGCCTCGCTACACGAGCTCGCCCGGCCGGACGACGCCGAGCGCGCCCTGCGCGACGGGCTCGACGCCGCCCGCCGGCGCGGTGCCCGCCATGAGATCGCCTTCACGCTCGCGGCACTGATCGACCTCGAGGTGGCCGATGACGGCGCCGAGGACGAGGGATGGCGCTCCGAGCTTGACCGGTTGGCCGATGAACTCGCGATCGATCCGCGTCCTCGGTGGGGCGGAAAGGCTGCCCGGTCGTGAGTGCGCGCTTGGCAGCGGTGTGGACGGCCGCGGCGGGGCGGCCGGGCGGGCTGCCCCCGGCCCGACCACCCCGGCGGTCACATCAGATGAGGATCAGCCGTGCGCCTTGGGGTCGCTGGCTGTCGTGGTGAATTTCTCGGTGTACGTCGACGTCGACGGCGTGTTGCTCGAACCGTTCGTGTATGTCGCCCACGTGTCCGCCTCGGAGTTCATGTAGTTGATGCACGGATAGGCGTCGGCGGCCACGACGGTCTTGCCCGTTTCGTCGAAGTCGTTGTCGCCATCCCCGTCATCGCAAAGCGGCAGATTGCCGTAGTAGAGGCCGTCGGACCCCAACACCGCCGTGCCGCCGCCGGCCGTGCCGTTTTGCGTCACAAACGGAGTCGGCGATCCGAAGCACACGTTGCCTGTGCTGTTCGGGTCAGTGGTGTCGTGCTCCGAGTCGGCCGCCGACCCCATCAGGGTGAGCGTGACTGTCTTGGTCCCGGCGCCGGGGTTGGTTACGGTGTAGATGAGCGTGTCTCCGTAGCCTACTGTCGGGCACGGCAGCGGCTGCGTGGTGAAGGCGGCCTGCACCGTCTCGGTCCCTGATGACGGCGTTGGGCTGTTGATCGTCGTGCTGGTGGTGTCGTCGCTGCTCGTGGCGCTCGGATGCACGGTCCGCTGGACGCGCAATTGTGCTCCGTTCCCACGAAGACGTCCGTCGACCCGCTGCTCGGCTTCGTGAAGATGCCCCCCGAGTAGGCGGCGACGATCGTGTTGTCCCCGGCCGCGAGTACCGAGGCCTTGACGGTAAGCGTGGCGATGCACGGCTGCGCGCGCAGAATGCACTGCAGGCCGGGCTTGACCGTCCCGAGCGCCGCGCCGCTGTTCGAGTCGGTGAACTTGACGTTCCCCAGCGGCCCGATCAGGAAGCCGGGCCGGATCGTGGCGGTGAGGGTCGTGGACCCGGACGGGTCGACGACGCTCGGCGAGGCGGTGACCGTCGTCGTCGTCGCCACGCGGATGTCGGCCATGCTCGGCGCCGCGGTCGCACCGAGCCCGGCGATCGCGATCACTGTGGTGCTTGCGATGAGAACGAGTCGGCGTCCGGCTCGTGTCTGGTGTCGTTGCACTGGTAAACCCCCTCGCTCGGCCTTCAGCCGAGACTCTCTGCCAGCCGATCCTTACGGAACGGCCGTGCTTTCCGCCACCCGGTCCGTGAACAGGCGGCCCGTTGATCCAAGGTACCGGTGGGACGAGCTTTGCGTAGCGATTCGGCAGAGCCCTCCGACAGACTCAAGCCGTCGACCCCTTCCTTACCATGGGCTCACTACAGCCCAGACGCGAGAACGGCTCATTCCGTCACCCCGATCCTTGGCCCTTTTTTGCGGCGCCGTCCCCGCCACACAACACCTGTGTGCGCCCAAGTTTACAAATTTCTCACCAAAGCTGCCGCGCCGCAGGCCGTCGATGCTGCACACCCGGCTGTACGCTTCCGGCGTGGGGCCGCTTAGCGGAGGTCGAGCTTCATCGCCAACCGCCGCTGTACCACGTTGCTGGACCGCGAGGCCGAGCTCGCGCAGCTACGTGATCTTGTCGCGCGTGACCGCGTGCAGCTTGCCGGTGCGAACATATTCCTCACCGTTCCTCCCGTCTGTGGTACTTGACACGCGGTGGCGCGCCGCCCGCGTCCCGGCCCCGTAGCCCAAATCCGAGCCGGGACCGCGAGCCGCTGCCGCGCCCCCCGGTCAGTGGCCTCGCGCTCGCCTCGTCCGTCGGTCTCGCGCCGGCCTCACTCAGCGCGCGATCGCCTACGGTCGACGGCTCGCGTCCAGCCCCTCCCGGCGTCTGGTTCATCGACAGCAGCCTGTCCGCGGAGTTGACCATGGCCGGATCGTTGCGGTCGGCGCGCGCCGTCGCATCGGGACCCCCTCCTGATCTTTGCGCGACACGTCGGCCGGCACGATCGCACCGGACCTTGCTCCCCCGGCGATTTGTCCCTACACTGCGCCAGTCAGCCAATAGCCGTAGCCGTCCCAACATGCGGTGCCGCGCCACATACGCGGTCGCCGAGGGCGGGGTCCGTGAGAGCTGATAGGTCCTGCACAGGGCGCCGATGCCGTGTGCTATCTTTGCTGGTCGCGCTTTCGCGAGCTTCGGGCTCGCGCCGCGCTCAGCTCTCTCCCTCTCGATCGCCCGAGGAGTCGCCGTCTTGGCAACCGCCGCTCATGCCCCCCGGACGCGCCGGAGTTTCGCGCGTCTAAACAAGGTCCTTGAAGTTCCCAACCTGATCGATATCCAGCGCAAGTCGTTCGCCTGGCTGACCGACCCCGACGGGGGTGGCCTGCGCGAAACGATCGACGACATCTCGCCGATCGAGGACTACACCGGCAACCTTGCCGTCCAGTTCGGCGAGTTCACATTCGACGAGCCGGTCGCCAGTCTGGAGCAGTGCCGTGAGAAGGACCTCACGTATGCACGCCCGCTGACCGTGACCGTCGCGTTCATCAACCGCGAGACGGGCGAGATCCGTGAGCAGTCCGTATTCATGGGGGACTTCCCGTGGATGACCGAGCGCGGGACGTTCATCATCAACGGCACCGAGCGCGTCGTCGTGACGCAGCTCGTGCGCTCGCCGGGCGCCTACGTGATGGAGCCCAAGGACCGCGAAAAGCAGGTCTTCATCGCCAACCTGATGCCGGCCCGCGGCTCGTGGCTCGAGCTCGAGATCGACAAGAAGGGCCGCGTCTACGTCCGTATCGACCGCAAGCGCAAGCTGCCTGTGACAGTGCTGCTGCGCGCGATGGGTTACGCGTCGGACGAGGAGATCCTGAAGCTGTTCGACAACAGCCTCTACATCCGCAACACGGTCGACGCCGACACCGAGGTCACGCGCTCAGAGGAGGGCGCGCTGATCGAGCTGTTCAAGAAGCAGCGCCCCGGCGAGCCGCCGTCGATCGACGCCGCCCGCTCGCTGCTCAACCAGCTGTTCTTCGACCCCAAGCGCTATGACCTGACGCGCGTCGGGCGCTACAAGCTCAACTCGCGGCTGAACCTCGACATCGACCTCGACACCCGCGTCCTGACCCACGACGACATCATCGCCCTGGTCAAGGAGCTGGTCTCGCTGCCGCGCCTGCTCGGGATGCCCGAGGAGCTCAGCGACGACGTCAAGGCCGACTACGCGGCCGAGGCGGTGGCGATGCCGCGCGAGCCGATCCAGGATCACCTCGACGAGTACGAGCACTTCGGCAACCGCCGGCTGCGGACCGTCGGGGAGCTGATCCAGGAGGCGTTCCGGATTGGCCTGTACCGGATGGAGCGTGTCGTGCGCGAGCGCCTGACGACCGAGGATGCCGACACGATCACGCCGCAGACGATCGTCAATATCCGCCCCGTGGTCGCGGCGCTGAAGGAGTTCTTCGGCTCCAGTCAGCTGTCGCAGTTCATGGACCAGACCAACTCGCTCGCCGGGCTGACCCACCGTCGCCGGCTGAGCGCGCTGGGCGCCGGTGGTCTGACGCGCGAGCGGGCACCGATCGAGGTCCGAGACGTGCACCCGACCCACTACGGCCGCATGTGCCCGATCGAGACCCCCGAGGGTCCGAACATCGGTCTGATCGGCTCCCTGTCGTCGTACGCGGAGATCTCTGAGCACGGCTTTGTCACGACGCCCTACCGCGTCGTCTCCAAGGGCAAGGTGACCGACGAGATCGTCCGCATCGACGCCACGCAGGAGGAGGAGCGGATCATCGCTCAGGCGAACACCCCGGTCGACTCCAACGGCAAGCTGGTCGGTGACGAGATCCTGTGCCGCACTCAGGCCGGTCAGTACGTGACCGTCGTGCCGAACGACGTCGACCTGATCGACGTCTCGCCGGAGCAGATCTGGTCGGTGGCGACGGCGATGATCCCGTTCCTCGAGCACGACGACGCCAACCGGGCGCTGATGGGCTCGAACATGCAGCGCCAGGCGGTCCCGCTGCTCGTGACCGATGCGCCGCTGGTCGGCACCGGCATGGAGCGCCGCGCGGCGATCGACACCGGCGACGTCGCGATCGCCCGCGCCGCGGGCAGCGTCGCGTACGTCGACGCGGAGCAGGTCGTGATCGACGGCAAGGACGGCCAGGAGGAGTACGAGCTACAGAAGTTCATGCGCTCCAACCAGGGAACGCTGATCCACCAGAAGCCGATCGTGAACGTCGGCGAGTCGGTCAAGACGGGCGACGTGCTCGCTGACGGGTCGGCGACCGACATGGGCGAGATGGCGCTCGGCAAGAACCTGCTGGTCGCCTTCATGTCCTGGGAGGGCTACAACTTCGAGGACGCGATCATCCTCTCCAAGCGCCTGGTCGCCGACGACGAGCTGACCTCGATCCACATCGAGGAGTACGAGATCGACGCGCGGACGACCAAGCTCGGCGACGAAGAGATCACCCGCGACATCCCCAACCGCTCCGAGGAGTCGCTGCGCAACCTCGACGACCGCGGCATCGTCCGGATCGGCGCCGAGGTCGCATCGGGCGACCTGCTGGTCGGCAAGGTGACGCCGAAGGGCGAGACCGAGCTGACAGCCGAGGAGAAGCTGATCCGCGCGATCTTCAAGGAGAAGGCGCGCGAGGTCCGCGACACCTCGCTCAAGGTCCCGCACGGTGAGGGCGGCGTCGTGATCGACGTCAAGACCTTCAGCCGCGACGAGGGCGACGACCTGCCGCCGGGCGTCAACGACCTGGTGCGCGTGTTCGTCGCGAAGAAGCGCAAGATCGCCGAGGGCGACAAGCTCGCCGGACGGCACGGCAACAAGGGCGTGATCTCGAAGATCGTCGACGTCCAGGACATGCCGTTCCTCGAGGACGGCACGCCGGTCGACGTGATCCTCAACCCGCTCGGCGTGCCGAGCCGGATGAACGTCGGCCAGATCCTCGAGACCCACCTCGGATGGGTCGCGGCCAACGGCTGGTACGAGGATGGCTCCGAGGCCCGCAAGCGCGCGACCAACGGCGGCTCGCGCCCCGACGGTCAGGCCGGCAAGGTGTACGTCGCGACGCCGGTGTTCGACGGCGCCACCGTGGCCGACGTCGACGAGGCGCTCGTGCGTTGGCAGGACGAGCACAAGGGCCTGATCAAGATGGACGTCGACAAGTCTCGGCGCGAGGGTGAGCAGGCATCCGGCAAGACGACGCTGTTCAACGGCCGCACCGGCGAGCCGTTCGAGGAGCAGGTCACGGTCGGATACATGTACATCCTCAAGCTGCTGCACCTCGTCGACGACAAGATCCACGCCCGCTCGACCGGGCCGTACTCGCTCGTCACCCAGCAGCCGCTGGGCGGCAAGGCGCAGTTCGGCGGCCAGCGCTTCGGCGAGATGGAGGTCTGGGCGCTGGAGGCGTACGGCGCCGCCTACACGCTGCAGGAGATGCTGACGATCAAGTCCGACGACACCGTCGGCCGGGTCAAGGCCTACGAGGCGATCGTCAAGGGCGAGAACATCGCCGAGCCGTCGATCCCAGAGTCGTTCAAGGTCCTGCTCAAGGAGATGCAGTCGCTGGCGCTCGACGTCAACGTGGTCTCCGAGGAGGGCGAGCGCGCTGAGATGCGCGAGGAGGATGACGACCTGCTGCGGGCCGCCGAGGAGCTGGGCATTGACCTCAGCGGCGTGCGCGCGACCGACGGTGCCGGCGCCGACGAGGCGACCGAGCACGAGGGCGAGACGGTCGAGGCCTCCGAGGAGGAGACCGAGGACGAGGATCCTGACCTTGAGCCCGGCGAGGAGCTGGCGGCCGAGGACCTTGAGACCGACGACGACCCGATGCTCGAAGCCGACGTCGAGGGGGGCGAAGCGGAGGGCGTACTGGAGGAAGACGAGGCGTGATTGCGCAGAGCGCAATCACGTTGGGAGTTCGCCCTCAGGGCGAACTTCCGGCCGCGTGTAGAGAGATCTCAACTTTTAAGGAATCACTTTGATCGACATTAATAATTTCGACGCAATCGAGATTGGGCTCGCGTCCTCCAAGCAGATCCGTTCATGGAGCTCAGGTGAGGTCACCAAGCCCGAGACCATCAACTACCGGACGCTGAAGCCCGAGAAGGACGGGCTGTTCTGCGAGCGCATCTTCGGTCCGACCAAGGACTGGGAGTGCTACTGCGGCAAGTACAAGCGCGTCCGCTACAAGGGGATCGTCTGCGAGCGCTGCGGAGTCGAGGTCACCCGCTCCAAGGTGCGCCGCGAGCGCATGGGTCACATCGACCTGGCCGCGCCGGTCTCGCACATCTGGTTCTTCAAGGGCGTCCCGAGCCGGATCGGCTACTTGCTCGACATGGCTCCGAAGGAGCTGGAGAAGGTCCTCTACTTCGCCGCCTCGATGGTGACGTGGGTCGACGACGAGGCCCGCGAACGCGACATCGACTCGCTCGAGGGCGAGGTCAACAAGGTCCTCGACTCCTACGCGGCCGAGAAGGAAGAGCGCGTGCTGGAGCTCAAGGAGTCACTCGCCCGCCGCGAGGAGTACCTGAACTCGGCCAAGACCGGCCGCGACTTCTCCGACGACGACCACCTGTGGGCAGAGACGCTCGAGGTCAACATCGCCAAGCTGTCCGACGAAGAGCGCGAGAAGATGCTCAAGGAACTCCGCAAGAGCTTCCAGGCCGACATCGATGACACGGAGGCTTACATCGAGGACGCCGCCGAGCGCATGCGCCAGGTGTGGGACCTGTTCAAGACGATGAAGGCCAAGGACGTGATCAACGACGAGACCACGTTCCGTGAGCTGCGCGACCGGTTCGGCTCGCCGTACGGGTTCGGCGAGTACTTCCGCGGCGGGATGGGCGCCGAGGCCGTCCGTGACCTTCTGCAGCAGGTCGACCTCGACGCCGAGTCGGCCGATCTGCAGGAGCAGGTCAAGACCGCCAAGGGTCAGAAGCAGGCCCGCGCGGTCAAGCGCCTCAAGGTCGTGTCGGCGTTCCTGTCGTCGGGCAACAAGCCCGAGATGATGGTGCTGGAGGCCGTCCCGGTGATCCCGCCGGAGCTGCGGCCCATGGTCCAGCTCGACGGCGGCCGCTTCGCGACCTCGGACCTCAACGACCTCTACCGCCGCGTGATCAACCGCAACAACCGCCTCAAGCGGCTGCTCGACCTCGGCGCGCCCGAGATCATCGTCAACAACGAGAAGCGGATGCTCCAGGAGTCGGTCGACGCGCTGTTCGACAACGGCCGCCGCGGGCGCCCGGTCACGGGCCCCGGCAACCGGCCGCTGAAGTCGCTGTCCGACATGCTCAAGGGCAAGCAGGGCCGCTTCCGCCAGAACCTGCTGGGCAAGCGGGTCGACTACTCCGGCCGGTCGGTGATCGTGTCGGGTCCGTCGCTGCGCCTGCACCAGTGCGGCCTGCCGAAGCTGATGGCGCTGGAGCTGTTCAAGCCGTTCATCATGGCCCGGCTGGTCGAGCGGAAGTCCGCCCAGAACATCAAGGCGGCCAAGAAGATGGTCGACTCGATGATTCCGGAGGTGTGGGACGTGCTCGAGGAGGTCATCCACGAGCATCCGGTGCTGCTCAACCGGGCGCCGACGCTTCACCGCCTCGGCATCCAGGCGTTCGAGCCGGTGCTGGTCGAGGGCAAGGCGATCCAGGTACACCCGCTCGTCTGTCACGCGTTCAACGCCGACTTCGACGGCGACCAGATGGCGGTCCACCTGCCGCTGTCGGCAGAGGCCCAGGCCGAGGCGCGGATCCTGATGCTGTCGGCCAACAACATCCTGTCTCCCGCGCACGGCGCGCCCCTGGCGACGCCGGCGCAGGACATGGTGCTGGGTGCCTACTACCTGACCTACGGTCCGGAGGGCAAGGCGCTCGAGGAGATCGACCCAGCTGCCCAGAGCCCGCGGCCGCACGTGTTCCGCACCGCCCAGGAGGCGGAGTGGTCCTACGAGCACCGGGTGGTCAAGCTGCATGACCTCGCCGAGTACCGGCCGATCGGGCTCGAGGGTGGCCACCTGCTGACCACCGTCGGACGGATCATCTACAACGACAAGATCGAGCGCGCGCTCGAGGAGGCGCTGGGCGACCAGTTCGACCCGAGCACCTACGAGTTCATCAACCGCTCGATGAAGAAGAAGGACACGACCAAGCTGGTCGACGACCTCGTGCAGCGTTATGGGGCGCCGTCGATCTCGCAGGTGCTCGACGCGTTCAAGGACATCGGCTTCGAGTACGCGACCCGCGCCGGCGTGACGATCTCGAAGAACGACGTCCAGACTCCACCGACGAAGGCCGAGATCCTGGCCAAGTACGAGGGCGAGCTGACGACGATCGAGGGCCAGTACGAGGACGGCGAGATCACCCAGGAGGAGCGCCACGAGGCGGTCACAGGGTTGTGGGATCGTGCGACCAACGAGGTCGGCGAGGCGCTCTACGGCCACCTGGAGGAGATGAACCCGATCTTCATGATGGCCAACTCGGGTGCCCGTGGCTCGTTCTCACAGATCCGACAGCTGGCCGGCATGCGCGGCCTGATGGCGAACCCGAAGGGCGAGATCATCGAGCGCCCGATCAAGGCCAACTTCATGGAAGGCCTGTCGGTGCTCGAGTACTTCATCTCGACCCACGGCGCCCGCAAGGGGCTCGCGGACACCGCGCTGCGGACCGCGGACTCCGGCTACCTGACGCGGCGGCTGGTCGACGTCTCCCAGGACGTGATCATCCGCAGCGAGGACTGCGGTACCGCGGAGTTCATCGAGAGCCCGGTGTTCATGCTCGAGGTCGACCCCGAGACGCGCAAGCTGCGCCCGACGAGTGAAGTCAACGCAAACCTGATCGGCCGCATCGCCGCCGAGGACATCAAGACCAAGCGTGGCCGTGTGATCGTCGAGAAGGGCAACGAGATCGACCGCGCCGAGCTTGCCGACCTGGTCGAGGCGTGGCAGGACGACACGGACAAGGGCAGCGTGGTCACCGTCCCGGTGCGCTCAGTGCTCAAGTGCGAGGCGCCGACCGGCGTCTGCCAGGCTTGCTACGGCCGCTCGTTGGCGACCGGCAACCTCGCCCAGATCGGCGACGCGGTCGGGATCATCGCGGCGCAGTCGATCGGCGAGCCCGGAACGCAGCTGACGATGCGTACGTTCCACACCGGCGGCGTCGCGGGCGCCGACATCACGCACGGCTTGCCGCGCGTGGTCGAGCTGTTCGAGGCCCGCAAGCCGAAGGGTCTGGCGAAGATCTCCGAGGTCGGCGGCAAGGTGTCGATCGAGGACTCCGACAAGGCGGTCACGGTCGTCGTCACCGACGACGGCGGTGAGGAGCACCGCTCCACGTTCCCGCGCCGGACGCTGCTGTACGTCGAGCATGGCCAGAAGATCGAGCCCGGCACGCAGCTCAACGAGGGCTCGCTGTATCCGCACGAGCTGCTCGCGATCCGCGGGCGAACTGAGACCGAGCTGTATCTCGTCCGCGAGGTCCAGGAGGTCTACAAGTCCCAGGGCGTCGACATCAACGACAAGCACATCGAGCTGATTGTGCGCCAGATGATGAAGAAGGTCCGCGTCGACCAGAAGGGCGACACGGATCTGCTCCCGGGCCAGTTCGTCGATCGCTACGAGTACGCGAAGATCAACAAGGACGTGATCGATGCCGCCGGCGAGGCGGCGCAGGCCGAGGAGATCATCCTCGGGATCACGAAGGCCTCGTTGAATACCGATTCGTTCCTGTCGGCCGCCTCCTTCCAGGAGACGACCAAGGTGCTCACCGACGCGGCGCTCGAAGGCAAGATCGACCGCCTCAACGGGCTCAAGGAGAACGTGATCATCGGCAAGCTGATCCCGGCCGCGACCGGGCTCAAGCGTTACCGCCGGATCGAGATCGAGCCGTCCGAGCCGCTCCCCCGCGGGATCGACGAGGTCGGCCTGCTCGATCACGACGACCTCGCGGCGGAGCTGGGGCTGACCGACGGCGAGTCGCTGACCGGTTTCGGCGGCGGCATCGAGCCCGACCTGTCGGACCTCGAGAACCTCGGTAATGGCGGCTCGGCGCTCGGCTTCGCCGAGGAGCTGGCCGACCTCGACCTTCCGCCCGAGGGAGTCGATTCTGACGACTAGCGTCCGTCAGGGTGTAGATTCGGACCAAGACGTAAAGCTGGCCCGACAGGTGGCCTAGCTAAGGCGTCAGGGGACTGCGCCCCCACTCCCCTGACAGTCCGGGGGCTCGGATGGATCCGAGCCCCCCGGACGCCTGCCCGACTAGCACGTGGCGGCCGTCTAGTGGTCGGGCCGCCCAGTGGTTCGGCTGCTCGAATGCTCGAGAGCACGCCTGGACCGATAGCTGATCTGGCCGCTGAAGACTCGTCCGAGAGCTGACCGGGATATGTGAGAAGGCTCGCCTTTACCCTTGCCAAAGACACCAAAAGCTGCATAAACTAGTCCCGCAAATTCCGCGGAGTTCGGCCACACGAGTGTCCGGATAACGGAATACCGAGGGCGGAGCGGATGACCTTCCGCGGTAGTTCTGAGGGTCGGTTTGACAGCACGGCTTTTCTCGGCTTCGGCGGTGCGGCCGTCGTCGGCAAGAAGAGGACCGGAGGGATGAGCCCCGGTCTCAGGCGGGCTGTATTAGGCCTTTTTGGGGCGTCCCTGCTCGTCGCCTCGGTGGCTCTCAGCTGGCGTTTCACGGTCCAGGCTCCGAGGCTGCGCGCGACGACGGAGACGGCCGTCATCATCTGCGGACTGGCCAGCATCGTATTCGTCTGGAGCCCTTGGAGCCGGAGTCGTCATGCCGCCGACCTGCTCGCATTGGCCGCTCTGCTGACGCTGGTCCTCGAGAATCTCGAGTTCTTCACCGCGCCGGCGATCGTCGGCGCGCAAACCTCGATGGTGGCGGCCGCTACGTCATCAGCCTCGCGTCTCTTGGTCGCCGCTGTCTTTGCCGCAGCGGCGCTCGCGCCGCGCAACGTTCCCCCACCGCCACGGCCACGATCGATGATGCTCCTGGTGCTGGTCGCGCTGTGTCCAATCGCACTTGGAATCGCACCATTCTTCGTGGCTGCGGCGTCGAGCGACTCCGGACGCGAGATCAACCAGGCGATCTTCACTGCTCCGGCGATCTGCCTGCTGTTTGTTGCCGCCGGCGCCTTTATGCGCACTTCCGTTCGCGAGCCGACGGGGATGACCGAGGGACTGCTGGGAGCCGCGGCGATCCTGCTCGGGGCTGCCTGGGTCTACAACCTGCTCGTCCCTGGAGTCACAGCCCGTTCGGTCGCCGGGTCCGTTCTTCTGCGAGTTGGTGCCTTCGGATTGATTTTCATCGCAGCTCTGAACGTCCGCGCTCGGCACCAGCGAGCGGAGATCGAGGAACATCTCTTCGGGGAACGGCGCAAATTGGCCGGCGACATTCACGACGGGATTGCCCAAGACCTCGCCGTGATCGCGGCGTATGAGCCACGATTGACGCAGGATTACGGCGCCGAGCATCCCGTCACGGTGGCAGCACGGCGCGCTCTCTCGGCGGCCCGCGGGTCCATCATTGACCTCTCGGCTTCCCGCGAGCCCACGGCGGCCGATGCGCTGAGGGCGGTGGCGGCCGAGCTGGCTCGGCGCCACGGGGTGCGGATCGAGGCGGACGCCGGCGACGAATCGCTTGCCGGCGACGAGCGGGAGGCGGTCGTCCGGATCGCGCGCGAAGCGATTGTCAATGCCGTCCGGCACGGTGGTGCGAAGAACATCACCGTCAAGCTGCGGACCGACGGAAGCCAACTGACGATGACGATCGACGACGACGGTTGCGGGTTGAGACCGACCGGTAAGGCGGGTCCGCAGCAAGGCTATGGGCTCCGAGAGATGAACGAGTGGGCCCAGGAAATCGGGGGCCAGCTGACCACACAGCAGGGGGCGCACGGCGGGACTGCTGTGAAGGTCCTGGTCTCGTGAGCGGACGTCGACCGCCGAAGCCCAGGCTCTTGGTCGCCGATCACCCGGTGACCCGGCTCGGCGTCCGGATCACCCTCAAGCAGACCGTGAGCGTTTGCGCAGAAGCTGACGATGCCGAGAACGCGATCAGGGCCGCGAGACGTGAGCAGCCAGACATCTGCCTGGTCGGCTTTGGCGTGCGAGGCGGAGGGCTTCTTGCCACACGAGGCATATGCGAGGTAGCGCCTAAAGCAAACGTGATCGTTCTGGCCCCGACGCCAGACGTCGAGGATTTGCTCTCCTGCGTCCGGGCGGGAGCCGTCGGCTACCTCCCGAGCGACGTCAGCCCTGCGTCGTTGCGCAGGGTGGTTGAAGCTGTGATCTCGGGTGAAGCGGCGGTTTCGCGATCGATGGTGCTTGCCTTGGTGCGAGAGCTCCAACAAGGGACGGTCGGCGGCGAAAACTTGACGCCGCGTGAGAAACAAGTGCTCGGCATGCTTCGTCGCGGACGATCGACGGTCGCGATCGCCGACCGGTTGGGCATCTCGCCGGTGACCGTTCGCCGCCACATCTCGACTGCCAGACAGAAGGCCCGAGTCGAAGGGCGAGGCGAGCTGGCGGTAGGAGGCGCGCCCAGCGTTGCGACCTTCGGTGAGGGCGGGACGGCCGCCGGGGACCCATAACTACCTTCCCCCGCTGTCAATCCGGAGCGTGGCTGTGCCGGACGACACGCCCACGCAATGCGTCGCCTCGCAGAAAGCTGCAAAGTCGGCCTCGAACTGTTCCACCTCCTCGCCGAGGTTGAACGCCTGCTGCGCGGTAACCGGGCGAACACGACGTGAAGCTCGGTTTCTATGGCTGTGTGCTGGCGATCGAGAGGGCTGAACCCCACCCCATCTGTCTCGAGCCGCAGCCGGCGCACTGGCGCAACGGGTATCACGGCCGGCGCCGTCGCGTCATTTCTGGTCTAGAATGCTGTTTGACGATTTATCGCAGGCCCACATACTGGGCGGAATAGGAAAGTGCGCCCATCGCTCCGTTCAAGCCGTTGAACACGAGGTGAGACGGTGTCCGGAGCACGTTGAGCACAACACACACAAGGGGCATGGCATCGGCCCAGAGACAGACAGGACGTCAGTCCAGGGGAGCAGTGGTGATCGGGCACGCACGGCGGATCAGGGTTCTGATCGTCGACGACAACAACCTGTTTAGAGTCGGTATGGCGTCTCTACTGCAGGCGTACGAAGACATCGAGGTGATCGCACAAGCGTCCGGAGGGCGGATGGGAGTCCGCCTGGCCAGAGAGCTGAGACCGAATGTCGTTCTCATGGACGTCCGGATGCCCGACCTCGACGGCCCGGGCGCGACCAAGGCGATCCTGGACGACAATCCGTCGGCGCGGGTCGTCGCGTTGACCGTGGTGACAGATGAGGCAGACATTGCGGCCGCGATCGACGCCGGAGCTTGCGGATACATGCTCAAGGATTCAGGGATCGATGACGTTGTGGCGGCCATCCGCGCCGCAGCAGACGGAACCGCCTGGCTATCCCCACGTGCCGCCCAGGCGCTCGTCGACTTGATACGGCGCGAGCACACGGAGGCGGGACATGCTCACGCCCCTGACAATTCTCTCTCACCACGCGAGCTCGATGTGCTGCGGCTGGTGGCCCGCGGCCTGGACAACGCACATATCGCGGGGGAGTTGTTGATCAGTCCCTCAACCGCCAAGAACCACGTGTCCAGCATTCTCGGCAAGCTCGGCGTGAGCAACCGCCTGCAGGCTGCGATATATGCCGT
>CAVWOQ010000006.1:0-15789 GCA_963756655.1 uncultured Solirubrobacterales bacterium | reverse complement strand
CGGACCCGATGCACGCAGTACCGCGCCCGCACCGGCACGTTGCAGCTCGAGCATGGCGACGTGGCGACGCCGGCGTTTGTGCCGCTAGCGACCCGTGGCGCGGTCAAGACGCTCGAGCCGCGCGACGTCGACGCGCTCGGCTACGAGATGGTGCTCGGCAACACCTTCCACCTGTTTCTTGCGCCCGGACCCGAGCTGATCGCCGAGCTGGGCGGGCTGAACCGGTTCATGGGCTGGGAGCGACCGATCATCACCGATTCGGGGGGATTTCAGGTGTTCTCGATGGGACACGGCAGCGTCGCCGACGAGATCAAGGGGCGCCGCGGCAAGCCGACCGGCGCGGAGCGGCGTTCCAACGGCTCGATCCTCGCGATCGAGGAGGACGGCGTGCGCTTTCGGTCCTACGTCGACGGGTCCGAGCGCTTCCTCGGCCCGGAGACATCGATGGCCGTCCAGGCCGCGCTCGGGTCGGACATCGCGCTCGTGCTCGATGAGTGCACGCCGTTTCACGTCACCCGCGAGTACACCGCGCGCTCGATGGAGCGGACCCACCGCTGGTTGGCGCGCTGCCTCGAGTGGCACGAGCGCGAGGGGCCGGCCGGACAGGCCGTGTACGGGATCGTCCAGGGCGGGGTCGAGCGCGACCTGCGTGAACTGGCGGCGCAGGCGGTGGCGGCCAGCGCTTGCGACGGGGTCGCGATCGGCGGTTCGCTGGGGCGCGACAAGGAGCAGATGTACGAGGTCGTGTCGTGGTCGACGGGCGACCTCGAGCGAATGGTGCCCGAGCGCCCGCGGCACCTGCTCGGGATCGGCGACGTGGACGACCTGATCGCCGGGGTCGAGTTCGGGGTCGACACGTTCGACTGCGCGATCCCGACCCGGCTGGGGCGCCACGGGGTCGCCCTGATCCCCGATCCGGATGCCCGCTGGCGCGTCGATCTGGTCAAGTCGCGCTGGCGACGCACGCCGGAGCCGATCATGGACGGCTGCCCCTGCCCGGCCTGCAGCGCCGGCCACTCGCGCGCCTACCTGCACTACCTGCTGCGGGCGCACGAGCTCACCGGCGTACGGCTGGTGACTCTCCACAACCTGAGCTTCATCGCGCGCCTGATGGCGACCCTGCGCGAGGCGATCGATGATGGTCGCCTCCCCGATGCTGCGGCGGCGCTACGCGCCGGCGCGCCTCCTACTTCGTGTACTGGTTGATCAGCCCGCTGAGCTGATTGATCGCCGACTGGGCGTCGTGGGCGACGACCTTCTGGTAGTGGACGACCGTAGGCGAGGTGCTGCTCGAGATCACGACGGCGGCGATCACGACCAGAGCGAACACCGCGATCAGCGCCAGCAGCGCCATGAACCGCCGGAATCCACGGCCGCTGCGCTGCGGCGGTGGACGGCGCTCATGGGCGGCCGCACCGGCCTGCGGCGGACGCCGCGCCTCGACCTGGCGCGGGGCGCGTGATTGCGCGGTCCGCGGAGCCGGAGTCGGCGCGACCCGCGTCGCGGCGGTCGGCTCCTCCGCCTGGTCCATGTACCGGGTCGCCGCACTGGTCGCGAACTCCCCCGCCGCGGCGCCCGCCGGCGAGATCCCACGCGCTCCCTCGCGCATCGCCTCGGCGAGCGCCAGCGCGTCGTGCGGGCGGGCGCGCGGGTCGATCGCGATCGACATCGCGACCGCCTGTGCGAGCGCGTGCGGTACGTCGGGATTCAGATCGTCGAGCGGGATCGGAGCCTCGCGCTGCTGCTTGAGCGCCAGCTCCGACAGCGAGTTGGCCTCGTACGGCAGCCGGCCCGACATCAGCTGGTAGGTCACGACGCCGAGCGAGTACAGGTCCGCCGGCGGTCCGGCCTCGTCGCCGCGCGCCTGCTCAGGCGACAGATAGGCGGCGGTGCCGAGCACCGAGCCCACCTGCGTGATGCTCGACTGGTCAGCCGCGCGTGCGATCCCGAAGTCGGCCAGCTTGACGACCTCGCCGTCGGACACGAGCAGGTTGCCCGGTTTGACGTCACGGTGAACGACGCCGTTGCGGTGCGCGTACTCGAGCCCCCGGCAGGCCTGGGTCACGATCCCGAGCGCCTCCGCGACGCCGAGATGCCCGCGGTCACGCAGCAGCTCCGCGCACGACCTGCCGTCCACGTGCTCCATCACGATGAAGTGCTGGTGGTGGCCGGAATCGAAGCCAAAGTCGAACACCTGCACGATGTTCGGATGCACGAGGCGCGCGGCCGCCAGCGCCTCGCGGCGAAAGCGCGACACGAACGTCGGGTCGTCGGCGAGGTGCTCGGCAAGCAGCTTGATCGCCACGTAGCGCTCGAGCCGGCTGTCGAACGCGAGATGGACGGTCGACATTCCGCCGACGCCGAGCCGGCCCTCAATTCGGTACCTGCCTGCGATCGTTGTCGTGCCAGTCATTGTCCGTTGCCGTTACCGCCGCCGCCGGCCGCACCGCCGCCGGCTCCAGCTGCGCCACCACTGGACGTGAGCCCAGCGCCACCGTTAGAGGAAGTACCCGTTCCGGTCGGATTCGTTCCAGTGCCCGACGGGCTGGTACTGGTACTGGTACTGGTCGTCGTCGGGGAGGTGGTCGTGGACGTCGTCGTTGGACTCGAGGTCGAGGTCGAGGTCGACGATGAGCTGCTGGAGGACGAGCTGCTCGACGAGCTGCTGGAGCAGTCGCGGGTGGCGAGCACGCTGACGGTCGCGGCCCCCTGACCCAGGTTCTCGATCAGGGTCGTGTTGACGTTGGACCCGAGCGCGCCCACCTCGTTGGAGAATTGCTGCGCGGCCGCCGTGGCGGCGGAGCAGTCCCCCGCGGCGATCGCGGACGAGATCGAGCTCAGCTGGCCGTTGAGGTTGCCGGCCTGATCGGAGGACAGCAGCCCGTTGCCGCCGCCACAGGCGACGACGAAGGCGACCGTGAAGCCCAGGATCCCGGCCAGGAATGCGCGCGAGCGATAACGCATGGCGGCGCCTGACTTTAGACACTGCCCTTGTTTGCTTGAAGTTAGAGCTCACGACTTGCAGTAAGGGTCTTTTAGCCTCACTGCCCGTATTGGAGGCGTTCGGCGAGCGAGTCCGGAAGCCGCGCGGCGCGGATTGCGGCCGCGGCGCCCGCGATGTCGTAATCGGTCCGTCGATAGATCGCGTGCCAGTCTTCGAGGTCGAGCTCGAGCCACGCCGCACGCGGATCCCCGTCCCGCGGCTGGCCGACGCTTCCCGGGTTGACGAGCCACTCGCCGGTTCTCAGGTCGAGCTCCTCGTCGGCAGTCCGCGTCTGGCCGGTCGCTGGGCTACCGGGGAAACGGGAGAACGACAGCGCCACGTGTGAGTGCCCGATCAACGAGGTTCGCTGCTGCTGCACATCGAGACACAGCTCCGCTTGCAGAGGGGAGAGGACGTACTCCCATACCGGATCACGCGGGCTGGCGTGGTACAGGCCCACCGGCTCGTCGAGCTTCGAGGGCTCGAGCCGTTCGAGGAATGCCCGGGTCTCGGCGGTGATCGTCTCCCGCGTCCAGGTCGCCGCCAGCGCGGCCCCGCGCGAGAACTCCTCCAGCGGCAGCGTGCCGATCACACCCAGGTCATGGTTGCCGGCGAGGCAGATCGCCGCGTGGTCGCGAGCGAGCGCCACGCACGCGTCGGGGTCGGCGCCGTACCCGACCAGATCGCCGAGACACCAGAGCTCCTCGCAATCGGACTCCTCGATCGCGTCGAGCACCGCTTCGAATGCCTGGCGGTTGCCGTGGATGTCCGATACGACAGCTATCCGCATCTCTACAGTCTCGCTGGTGACCCACTTTCAGCGCGTCAAGACGGTCGCCCCGCTCGTCCTGGCGGTCGCGGCCGCCGAAGGGTCAAGGCGCCTGCTCGCCCCGCGAACAAAGCCGATCGAGCCGGCGCCGGTCGACATCCGCGACTACTTCAGCGCCGAGGAGATCGAACGTGGTTTGCGCTACGCGCGGCCGCAACTCGCGCTCGCCCTGGCCCGTGGGGCGGTCAATCTCTCGGCAGTCGTGTTGCTCGTGCGAAGGCCTCCGGCGCTGCTCGGGCGCGCGTGGACCCGTCCTGGAGTGGGCGGCGCGGCCGTTGGGGCGGTCCTCGCGGTCGGGATGACGGCGCCGGCGTTGCCGCTGCGCGCGGTCTCCCGACGCCGGGCGATCGCCGCCGGGCTGGACACGCAATCGTGGCGCGATTGGGCAGGCGACCTGCTCAAGGCGACGGGGATCGAGGCCGTTTTCACGGCCGCGGGCGGGTACGCCGTGGTCGCCGCTACCAGGCGCTATCCGCGCTATTGGTGGGCGCCGGTCGCCGCCGGATCGGTACTCGTCGGCGCCGGGCTCGCGGCGCTCGCGCCGGTCGTCCTCGACCCGCTGTTCAACGACTTCACGCCACTCCCGGAAGGGGAGACGCGCGCCGACGTGCTCGAGCTCGCACGCGCCGCGGGCGTGCAGGTGGGGGAGGTCTACTCGGTCGACGCGAGCCGTCGCACGACCGCCGCGAACGCGTACGTGAACGGGCTCGGTCCGACCAAGCGCGTGGTCCTGTTCGACACGCTGCTCGACCGCTACAGCCGCGACGAGGTTCGGATGGTGGTCGCCCACGAGCTCGCCCACGTCCGCCACCGCGACGTACCGCGCGGCGTCCTGTTCGCGGCGATCATCGCGCTGCCGACCGCCCAGGCCGTGCAGCGTCTGAGCTGGGCGTTGTCGCCGGAGCGGGGCACGCCCGGCGCGCTGCCCGCGCTGGCACTCGCGACCAGCCTGGTGACGGCGCCGATCGGCGTGATCGGCAACCGGCTGTCGCGCGCGATCGAGCGCCGGGCCGATCAGTACTCGCTCGAGCTGGCGCACGTCCCGGACGCGTTCGTCTCGTTCGAGCGCGCGATCGCGCTGCAGAACGTGGCCGACCTGGAGCCGCCGCGCTGGGTCACGGAGCTGCTCGCCACGCATCCGCCGACCGCGGAGCGGATCGGCGCGGCGGTCGCGTTCGCGGCCGCAAGCTAACTAGTGTCCTGATGCATTAATTCGTGTGCATGTGGGAAGGATGGTGTCATGCCATCTTTTCTTCTTGTGCAGGTTGAGCTGACGGATGTTGAGCGGGAGCAGTTGGAGTCGTGGTCGCGGCGGCACACGAGCGCGCAGGCGCTCGCGCAGCGGTGTCGGATCGTGTTGTTGGCTGCCGAGGGTCTTCGGACTGGCGAGATCTGCGAGCGGCTGGGGGTGCATCGCAACACGGTCGCCAGGTGGCGGGGCCGGTTTCTCGCCGAGCGGTTGGAGGGCGTGCTCGACGAGCCGCGGCCGGGTCGGCCGCGGACGGTTTCTGATCGTGACGTGGACACGGTGATCACCAAGACGCTGGAGACCACGCCGAAGGACGCGACGCATTGGTCGACGCGGTCGATGGCCGCCGAGGTTGGGCTCACGCAGTCGGCGGTGCATCGGATCTGGCGGGCGTTCGGGCTGCAACCCCATCGACAGCAGACATGGAAGCTGTCGAAGGATCCGCAGTTCGTCGACAAGGTCCGTGACGTGGTCGGTCTGTACCTGGATCCGCCCGAGCGGGCGGTGGTTCTGTGCGTGGATGAGAAGAGCCAGATCCAGGCGCTTGATCGGACGGCGCCGATCCTGCCGATGCTTCCGGGCGTCCCGGAGCGCGCGACGCACGACTACAAGCGCTCGGGGACCTCGAGCCTCTATGCGGCCTTGGATATCGCGAGCGGGCAGGTGATCAGCTCGCTGCATTCCCGCCATCGCGCGATCGAGTTCAAGAAGTTCCTCCAGCGCCTCGACCACGAGGTCCCCGCCGACCTTGAAGTGCATCTGGTGCTCGATAACGCCTCCACGCACAAGACGCCGGCGATCCGGAAATGGCTGCTGGCTCATCCCCGATTCGTGCTGCACTTCACCCCAACCTCGAGCAGCTGGCTGAACCTGGTCGAGCGGTGGTTCGGAGAGCTGACCAACAAGAAACTCCGACGCGGCGCGCACCGCTCGGTGCGTGACCTCAACAGCGACATCCGCGAGTGGGTCAAAACCTGGAACGAGAACCCCCGCCCGTTCGTGTGGACCAAGACCGCGGAGGAGATCCTCGACTCGATCGCCCGCTACTGCACACGAATTAACCAGTCACGACACTAGGGCGCGCGCAGCACGACGACGCAGTTCTGGCCCCCGAAGCCGAACGCGTTCGCGGCTGCGGTGCGCACTGTCGCGCTCCGCGCCTCGAGCGGCACGTAGTCGAGATCGCAGTCGGGGTCGGGTGTCTCGAGATTGGTCGTCGGCGGCAGGATCCCGTCGCGCATCGCCAGCAGGCACACCATCACCGACAGCGCGCCGGCGGCGCCGATCAGGTGCCCGACCATCGACTTCGGCGAGCTGGCCGGGACGTGGTCGGCGTCGGACCCCAGCGCGATCCTGATCGCCCGCGTCTCGGCCGTGTCGTTGGCGCGCGTCGCGGTGCCGTGCGCGCAGACGTAGTCGAGCTCGCGCGGCGTCACCTCGGCTCGCTCGAGCGCGAGCGAGATCGCTCGGGCGGCGCTGACACCCGACGGCTCCGGCGCCGAGATGTGGAACGCGTCGCTGGTCAGCGCGCCGCCGGCGACGGTGCCGTACGAGCGCGCGCCGCGACCCGCGGCGTGGGCCGCCGACTCGACGACCATCACGACCGCGCCCTCGCTGAACACGAATCCGTCGCGGTCGGCGTCGAACGGCCGGCTGGCGCGGGCGGGCTCGTCGTTGCGCTCCGACAGCGGCCCCATCTTCGCGAGCCCGGCGAACACCGCCTCGCTGATCGCCGCGTCGGTGCCGCCGGCGATCACGACATCGGCCTCGCCGGCGAGGATCCAGCGCCGCGCCTCGAGCAGCGCATAGGTCCCGCTCGCGCACGCGAGCGCACTCGCCGACACGGGTCCGTGCGCGCCGAGGTCGATCGCGACCTCGCACGCGGGCATGTTTGCGATCGTCGACGCGACGAAGTACTGGCTCACGTCGCGCATCCCGCCCTTGGCGACCGCGCGGATGTTGAGCTCGGTCTCGGGCATCCCGACGACCGCGTCGTTGATCAGGACGCCGGTCCGGTCGGGGTTGTCGGTGGCGTCGAAGCCGGCGTCGGCCACCGCCTCGCGGGCGGCGACGACAGCCAGTTGCGTGAACCGCGCCGAGCGCCGGGCGCGCTTGGTGCCGAGCTCGCGCTCGGCGTCGAAGCCGTGGACCTCACCGGCGATCCGGACCGGAAGCGCGGAGGCGTCAAAGCTCGTCACGGGACCGACCCCGGACCTTCCCTCGACCAGCCCGCGCCACGTCTCCGGCGCGCTGTGGCCGAGCGGCGTCAGCGCGCCGATCCCGGTCACGACCGGGTCATCCGGGCGGCGCTTGTAGCTCATCTCGTCGGCAGCCTGTCGGCGGCTGGGATCTCGGCGCGCAGGCGTGAGCTGAGCTCGGCCAGACGCTCGTACTGGCGCAGCGGATCGCTGCCGAGCGGCATCAGCACGAGCTCCTGGACGCCTGCTGCGACGTGCTCGTGAAGGTAGGCCAGCACGCGGTCGATGCTACCCAGCGCGGTCCAGCGCTCGACGCCCTCCAACGGCAGGCGGTACTGACCGCTCAGGTGCCCTGCGGCCTCACGGCGTGCTGTCTCGAGGTCGTCGTCGATGTGCACTCCGACCAGCAGCGCCAGCGTTGGACACGGGCGCCCGTACTCGGCGGCCAGCTCAGCCAGAAGCTCGGCGCGCCGCGCGAGCTTGTCTGGGGTCAGCCACATCGGCAGCCAGGCATCGCCGAACCGGGCGGCTCGGCGCAGGGCGGGTTCGCCGCGCCCGCCGACGAAGATCGGTGGTGGCTCGTCGAGCGCGGGCTCGAGTGCCGGCACGTCGAGCTTCAGTGTCCGACCATCGTGGACGACGGGCTTGCCGGTCAGCAGGTCCGGCAGCACCTGCAACGTCTCGTCGACGCGGACGCCGCGCTCGCCCAGCGGCACCCCGGCGGCCGTGAACTCGGCCGGGAACTCGCCGCCGACACCGACCCCGAGGCGCAGCCGGCCACCCGACAGCGCGTCGATCGAGATCAGCTGCTTGGCGGTCCACGCGGCGGGTCGCAGCCCCAGCAACATGACGCTGAAACCGAGCCCGATGCGCTCGGTCACCACCGCCGCGGCCGTCAGGGAGACCGTCGCGTCAAGACCCGGCGCCGGGCAAGCGAGGTGGTCGCCGACCCAGACCACGTCGAAGTCGAGCTGCTCGGCCAGGCGTGCCGCTCGCACGACCGGCAACGGTTCCCCGGTTCGGAATGGGTCAAAGCTCGGGAGCAGGACGCCGCAGCGTGTCATCGGCGCCGGCCGCGGGGGACGGTCAGCCGTCGTCGCGGGTCGAATCGGTCTGGCCGGGCGAGCCGCCGTACTCGGGCAGGTTCTTGATTCCCTCGCGCGTCTGCCACTTCGAGTAGTTGTCCTGCATGGCGTCGATCAGCTCCTGCATGAAGCGCGGCGAGAGGTTGATCCGGGAGACGACGACGCCAGGAATCTCGTCGTCCTCGACCTCGTGATCGACGCGCGCGAACGTGATCGTGAACTCGTAGTCCGAGTGACTGACGTTGGCGAAGTTCGAGTAAACGCCGGCCATGATCTCCGGCGAGAAGTGGATGTTGATGTGGCGCTCGGGCGGGTTGGCTTCTTCCATATGCGCTTAGTATCCCATCGTGCGGATCGTTGTCGTCGCCGTGGGGAAGTTGCGCCCACCGTTCGCAGACGACGTACAGCACTACCAGAAGCTGCTCGCAGGGCACGCGAGGCTCGAGCTGGTGGAGGTCCGCGAGCACGAGCAGGTCGCCCGCCGCGTCCCCGATCGCGCGTTCGTGTCACTGCTGCACTCGGAGGGTCAGAGGTTCGATTCGCTCGCGTTCGCCGAGTTTCTCGAGCAGCGGCGGCGGAGCGGTCAGGACCTGTGCTTCGTGATCGGGGGGCCGTTCGGGCTCGATCCCGGCGTCGTCGACGTCGATCAGCGCCTGTCGCTCGGCGATATGACGCTTGCTCACCAGCTCGCCCGCGTCGTGCTGCTGGAGCAGCTTTACCGCGGCCACAAGATCCTCGCCCGCGAGCCCTACCACTACTGACGTGTCGGTCGACCGCGGACGCCGCGTGCTGGAGCAACGGACCCGCCGACGGCGCGAGCTGCGGATGTTCGCTCGCCGGCTCGCGATCCTGTTCTACGCGCTGGCGGCGATCATCATCCTCGGGACGCTCGCGTTCATGCTCACCGAGGGCGTGTCCGTCGGGTACGGGTTCTCGTGGACGCTGGACACTGTCACGACGCTCGGCTCGATCAAGAATCCGCCAGACGCCGGCGGTCGCGCGGTCGTCGTCGGGCTCGAGCTGCTCGGCATAGGTACGCTCTTTTACGGGCTCGCGACGGTGGCGGAGTTCTTCGTTTCGGGCCAGCTCAGCGGGTTGCTCGAGGAGCGCCGCACACAGCGCATGATCGACTCTTACTCAGACCACTTCATCATCTGCGGCTTCGGCCGCGTCGGCCGTCAGGTCGCCCGCGATCTGGGCCGGGTGGGGGTCAGACACGTCACGATCGACAGCGAACCGAGCAACCGCGAGGCCGCCGACACGATGGGAGTCCGCTACATCGACAGCTACGCGGCCGACGACGAGGTGCTCCTGAAGGCGGGGATCGAGCGTGCGCGGGCGGTGATCGCGTGCGTCGACTCCGACGCCGAGAACATCTTTATCGCGCTGACGGCGCGCGGTCTGCGCCCCGACGTCCTGATCATCGCCCGCGCCTCGGCCGAGGACTCCGAGAAGAAGCTGTTGCGGGCGGGCGCCGACCGGGTGATTTCGCCGTACAAGACGTCGGGCTCGGAGATGGCGCGGGTCGCGCTGCACCCCCAGGTCGGGGGGGCGATGCAACTAGCCGACTACCGGATGGAGGAGATCGAGGTCCCGCCCGTTTGCGAGGGGGTCGGCAAGGCGATCGAGCAGGTCCGGGGCGAGTCCGTGATCGTCGCCGTGCGGCGCGCGGACGGACGACTCGAACCCCAGCCCGAGCCGCAGTCGGTGATCGAGGCGGGCGACATGCTGGTGGCGATCGGGACCCCGGAATCGATCGAACGGCTGGAGACCGTGTTCCAGCCGCTGGCGGTGCAGAGCACGTGACGCCGCCGTTGCTCGAGCTGCGCGTCGCGGTCGCCGAGGCCGCGGCGCACGTACGCGGCGACGGCGAAGCGCCCGCGCAAACGCGCGTCGAACGCTCCAAGCGCGACGGCCAGGGCGATTACTCCACCAATGTCGCGATGCTGCTGGCGCCGTCCCTCGGATCGCCGCCGCGCGACATCGCCGAACGCGTCGGTGGCTCGCTGGCGGGCGTCCTGGGCGACGAGCTGACCCGCTACGAGGTGGCCGGCCCCGGCTTCTTGAACATGACGCTGTCGGACGCGTGGTACCGGCGCGCGACGCGTACGGTGCTCGACGCCGGCGACCGGTACGGCGGCGGCGCGGTCGAGCGCCCCGAGCGGGAACTGATCGAGTTCGTCTCGGCCAACCCCACGGGTCCACTCGTCGCCGCCAACGGCCAGGCCGCCGCCTACGGCGACTCGCTGGCGCGGATCCTTGAGCACTGGGGCCAGAACGTGCAGCGCGAGTATTACTTCAACGACGCCGGGGGGCAGATCCGCTTGCTGGGCGAGTCGGTCAAGGCGCGTGCGAGCGGCGACCCGATCCCCGAGGGCGGCTACCAGGGCGACTACGTCGGCGACCTGGCCGCGCAGATCCCGAACGTCGAGTCGCTGAGCGTCGACGAGACGGCCGCCGCTGCGGTCGCGATCGTGCTCGACCAAGTCAAGGCGACGCTCGAGCGCTACGGCGTTCACTACGACCGCTTCTTCAGCGAGCGCACCCTGCAAGAGGGCTCGCCTTCGTATCTGGATCGTGCGCTCGAGATCGTCGCCGAGGGCGGAAACAGCTACCGATCAGACGGCGCGCTGTGGCTGCGGACGACGAGCTTCGGCGACGACAAGGATCGCGTGCTCCAACGTTCCGACGGCGCGTCGACCTACTTCGCGGCTGATCTCGCCTACCTGCTGGAGAAGTCAGAGCGCGGGATCGAGCGCCAGCTTGTGCCGGTCGGCGCCGACCACCACGGGTACGTAGCGCGGATGAAGGCCGCCTTCGCCGCGCTCGGTGGAGACCCCGACCGGCTCGAGATGCCGATTCTGCAGTTCGTTCACCTAGTCGAGGGCTCCGAGCGCGCGGCGATGTCGAAGCGGCGGGGCGAGTTCATCACGCTCGACGATCTGCTCGACGAGATCGGCGTCGATGCGACCCGCTATTTCATGCTCCAGCGCTCGCACGACCGGACCGTTGACCTCGACCTCGACCTGGCGCGGCGGGAATCGTCTGAGAACCCGGTCTACTACATCCAGTACGCGCACGCGCGGATCGTGACGATGCTCAGAAAAATCGAGCCTGGCCGGGTGGCCCAGGCGCTGGCCGCGGACGCTGATTGGGGCGACGGCTCGCTCGAACCCGCCGAGCGGTCGCTGATCAAGGCGCTGGCGGCGCTGCCCGATGAGATCGCCGAGGCCGCCGAGCGGCGCGGCCCGCACCGGATCGCGTCCTACGCGCTAGAGCTGGCGCAGGAGTTCACGGCCTTCTACCGCGACTGCAAGGTGATCGGGGCGCAGCCGGCAGAGGTCGAGTCGTTCCGGATCGCGCTGTCGCAGAGCGCGCGGCAGGCGATCGAGCTGGCGTTGGGGTTGCTCGGGGTGAGCGCGCCGGACTCGATGTAGTCAGATGTGGCGCGCCAGGTCCTCGTCGAGGCGGCGCTCGTCCTCAGGGTCGATCGGTGGGGGTGTCGGGGCCGGCGTGGCGGCTGCCAGCCGGGACCTTCGCCGCCATTTCGGAAGCGTCAGCACGAGCGTCAGGACCCCGATCACCAGCACCAGCGGCGGCAGCACATAGATCAGCAGGTTAAAGCCTTGCGCCGGCGGCTTGGCGAGCACCGATGGGCCGTACTGGCTGACGAGCTGGCTCTCGATCTGCTTCTCGGTCAGGCCCTGGGCGATCAGCTGGCGGATGTAAGCGCGCTCGGAGAAGGCTTCCGGCGATTGCGCGACCGACAGCGGCTCGTGGCAGGCGACGCACATGACGTCGTTCTCGATCTGGGTCAGCGACGCGCGCGATGCGGTGGCCGCCTGGCTTGCTGCCGGAGCGAGTGCGGCTGCGCCGATCAGCAGCAGGGTCAGCAGTATCGGGCGGGCGCGGGTCACGAGCGGGCGGCGACGATCGACGGCAGCGTCCGGTTCAACCACTGCTGCGTGACCGGGTAGCGCTGCAGGGCCTGGATTCGGCCGGCGCGGTTGATCACGAACGTCTCCGGGACACCGGTGGTCCCGAACGAGCGCACGAAGTTGCCGCTGACATCGCGCAGCACCGGATATGTGATGTGGTAGTGGCGGTCGAACTGCTCCGAGGCGCTCGAGTTGTCGAGGTAGGTGACGCCGATGAGCGTCGCTCCCTCCTTGACCAGCATGTGCTGCTCGCGTGCGAGCAGCGGCGCCTCCCCGGCGCACGGCTCACACCAGGACGCGAACACGTTGAGCACGACGACCTTGCCCTTGAAATCGGACAGGCTCTCGGTCGTCGAGCTCCCGAGCACCGGCAGTGCCATCTTCGCGTTCGGCGCCGCCGGGAAGTGGCCGTGGGCGACCTGGGCGTCGATCGAGGAGTTGTCGCTTTGGCTCGAGACCCCGAACGTCAGCAAGGCCAGCAGCGCCACGGCCACAGCCACGATGACACCCGGGAGAACGTACCGCCGCATGCAGCCCCAAGGGTACCGGCCGCCTCGCGCGGCGCGCCGGACCGTTCGATCTCAGCCGGTCGCCTCTTCCTGGCTGGATCAGGAGCCGTTCGCGCCGTTTCGGCGCACCCGATCGAGCGGCCGGCGATCGCCTGGCCGACGCGATAACGGCGCGTGGCCAAGAGCGCGGCCAGCTGGCGCTGAGCGTCTTTTGCGGCTGGATCGTCCGGGTTGGGGATAAGCGGGCGCCGGCGCCGCCGCGGCGACGAGCACCAGCACCACGAGCAACCGTCGGGCGCCGGTCATGAGCGTGGCCCGACGATCGGCGGCAGCGTCCGGTTGAACCACTGCCGCGTGACCGGAAGCGCTGCAGGGCCTGGATCCGGCCTGCGCGGTTGATCTGCTCCGAGGCGCTTGAGTTGTCGAGGTACGTGACGCCGACGAGCGTCGCTCCCTCCTTGACCAGGACGAGTTGTCGCTCTGGTTTGAGACCCGAACGTCAGCAACGCGAGCAGCGCAACGGCCGCGACCGTGACCAGGCCGGAAAGTACGAACCGCCGCCTTGCCAGGGCGTACCCTGCGGCCGACGCGGACGCTGCTCGCGACGAAGAGTTCCCGCGACCGGTGGCGTCGAGCCCGCTAGCACGATTCGCTCCGCCGGGCACGTGATGTAGGGTGTGACGGCTGTTGCTAGGTCGTTTCCCGGGAGGGGAGTGATGGAGATTTCCTGGCGTCGTGTGAGGTTGGCCCTGTTGGCGGCGGCAGCAGCCTGCGGCGCGATGCTGGTCGGTGTCTCGAGTGCGGCTGCCGCCCCCCGTGGGTCTGGCTATTACGTGACCTTCGTCGCCCGCTCCTGCCCCGAGTACACGGATATCTTCGCCAACAAGGCCCGCAACAACATCCTCGAGAGCCTCAAGGACCTCGGGCCAGATGCGCAGCAGTATTACGTCGACGGCGGGCTGATCAATCCGGACTATGAGGAGATTCCGCCGCAGGATGCCTGCTCGCCGGTGCCGAACTGGCAGTTCACGATCGGCACCGGATACCAGTCGCGGGCGGTGACCGGCCCGTGGGGGTCGCTGTCGATCGTCACCGGTCCCTACGACACGCCGATCGTGACGCAGGACTCGACGCCGTTGCTCAACCAGAACGCACAGCAGATCGACAACGAGACGCTCGCCGGGGCGACGACGATCGAGCTGACCGACGCCCAGCGCCAGCAGGCGAGCCAGCCCGACCAGCTGTGGGCGCAGGGCGGAACTCCAACTGACCCGGTGCTTGCGACGCAGTACCCGGGGCCGGAGTTCGGCTTCGGCGCGCTGCGCTGCGCCACCGACGACCTGAACGGCGACAACGTCGAGTACATCTACTTCCCGACCGGTGTAACGCACGTCTTCTGCTACGGCCTTTACGTAAAGCCATCGCCGACAGCTGGCTTGATCACGATCAAAAAGGAGGTTTCCGGCGCGCCACAGGGTGAGAACCCCTCGTTCCCGTTCACCGGCAGCATCTCCTACGACCCCGGCGGCTTCCAGCTCTCGAACGGGGGCTCGATCGACTTCTACCGGGCGGGCGGGGTGACCTGGAATGTGACCGAGGGGCCCGTCGACAACTACAAGCTCAGCTCGGTTCAGTGCTCGGTTGTCGCTGAGGGCGGCGTTCCCCCCAAGAGCACCACCTCGGTGACTGGCGCCACGACCTCGATCACGCTGGTCGCCGGTGAGCACGTCACTTGCGTGTACTCGAACACATATGTTCCCCCGACCGGTGGACTGACGATTCGCAAGATCACCAAAGGCGGTGTGGGGAGCTTCCGGTATCTGATCTCGCCCGTATCCGGCGGCCAATCGAACCGGGCGCAGGCGACGACGACAGAACCGAACGTTCCCGTCGATGCCGAGCCGTCGCCGCTGTCACTGGCGCCCGGGACCTACGAAATCCGAGAACGCCCAAGCACGTCGCCGGACGGGAGCTGGCGGCTGGTCGCCGCGAACTGCAACGGTGCCCGGCGCGCCACGGGGCAGCCGGTCGAGGTCACGATCCAGAGCGGCGCGGCGAGCACCTGCACATTCGTCAACGCGTTCATTCCGCGCGGGTCGATCGCGCTCGCGAAGGTGACCCACAACGCGACCGGAACGGTCTCATTCCTGATCAGTCCCAGTAGCGGACCGCCGGCCCAGTACATCCAGCACGCGACGACGACGGGTGAAGGCGTACCCGCCGACGCGAAGCCCGATACCGCCGCGGACGCTACCGATCACCTGCGACTTGGCCCATACACGATCATCGAGCAGTCGCCGCCAAGCGCCGAGCCCCGCCAGTGGGCACTCGCCGGGGTCCTGTGCAACGGGATCAGCGAACCATTTGACGAGGGGACGATCGACGTCCGGCTGACTCGCTCGCAACCGCACCTGAACTGCACCTTCAGCGATGTGTTCACGAGCCGACCCCCGCCGATCCCGCCGCCGATCCCGCCGACCCCTCCGACTCCGCCGCCGGCCCCGGTCTACTCGCTCGCCGACCTCGTCGTCAGCAAGCAGACCGCGGCATCGGTCGTTCTCTTGGGGCAGGTCGTTCGCTACCGGATCACGGTCAAGAACCTCGGGCCGGATCCCGCGGAGCGGGTCTGGGTCACCGACCAGCCGCTCGGGCACGCGACGATCGTGAGTATCCGCAGCTCGTCCGGGATCTGCTTGACGTCACCCCGGGCAATGTGCGCGCTCGGCACGCTGGCGCCCGGCACCAAGGCGACCGTGATTGTCGAACTTTCGCCGACCGCCGAGACCTCGAAGCTCGTCAACTTGGCGGTCGCGGGCACCGCAACCGCCGAACGGACGCTAGCCAACAACGTCTCCCACGCGACGGTCAGCGTCGGTCCGCCTCCGCCCGGACGGGGATAGATGCGCTGACGCTCGTCCGGCCAGTAGGTCGGGTCGCGTCCCCGCCGAGCGACGCTTAGAATCGCCGGCATCGCGGACGTAGCTCAGTTGGTAGAGCG
>CAVWOQ010000005.1:0-176008 GCA_963756655.1 uncultured Solirubrobacterales bacterium | reverse complement strand
TCGACCCGAGACGCGAGCCTCCTCTGCAACGGGCTGCCTACGCACAGCGCGACCTGGCTTGCGCCACTCGCCTCATTTGGTCCCGTCGCTCCGGTCACCGAGAGGCTTGCCGCGGCAGTGTTGCGTCGGCTTCCGCTCCGTCGCCGGACCAGCCACCTGCTTCCGGCTGCTGCTTCGGGCGGCGCTCGACCCGAACCGGAAGTCTGGCCGAGGCCCGGTTCTCCCACTGGCGCGCTCCTCGTTCGTGGGAGCTGGTGTCCGATTCGTGGACGGAGGCCCTCGCTTGGCGCGCTACGCCGAAACGGCGTGTTGGTCCACGCGGTTGCCGCCGGGCGCGCTCGTGCCTACGCCTACGCAGACCCTGAGGCCTTCCTGGAACCAAACGTCGTTTCCGGGTCTCGTCCGACCGATCAGTGCGACCACCTGCGATGTCCGCGCTTGCTCGCATGCCTTGCGGTAGTCCGGCCGCTTGCTGTTATCGGACCGCTGCGGCCGGTCGGCAGGCGGATGGCTGTCTTACTGATGCTCGCACCGTCTAGCAGGGGCGCTCAACCGTGAGACCTGAAAGTCGCTGTCGACCTACGATCGGTTGCGCTGTCGGCGGGCCGCATGGTCCGTAGGATCGCGTTGTCGAGTACTGGGGCGATAAACCTCGACCACTCGCTTGTCATGTGTGACTTATCGTGATACACGAGGATGTTGCCCACGATCACTGGGCAGACCTTCGGCGTGCAGAACCATGAAGTGGGGTCGATGCTGTTGATGTGCTCTTGCTTGGCGATCCGAAGTTCTGCCGCTTTGATCGCCGGAAGCACCGTTGCGTCGCTTCGTTTGGTGGTGCACGGGCGCACGTTGGACAGATGATCGGCCACGCAGTCCGGCGCCGGCTGCGGGAGATAGGGCGTGTCGGAGATGAAGATGACGCGCTTCGCCGAGCTCCGCAGGAACTGAAAGATCGCTGCCAGTCCGTCTTGCCACGGGCCGCCGTAGCCGGTTGGCACTCCGGCTTTTTGGCTCGCCAATGGCTCGAGCCATCGTGCCCAGGAGACGATCACGAGCGCTGGGCGGAGCCCGGCGATGCGGGCCTTGGCTTTCTCCCTCCAACGGGCGCACAGGCTGTCTGGATCGGCTCGGAAGGTGACCTCCGCTGGAGTGCACCCCTCCTTGGTCATGACTACCAGGCGCCAGTGGCGTCGATTGCTGATCCAATTGAGGGCGTCAAACCAATGCCCGGCATGCGAGTCGCCAAATAGCACCACAGTGGTGTGTGAGTCACCGTCTCCGTAGATACAAGGCTTGATTTGGTCCCGTCCGAATCCCAACTCGCAGCCGTCGGCGATGATGCGCGGAAGTGCCGACGCCATCGCGCTGAGTGGCGGGCGGAGATTCGACGGCACTTTGATCGTTCGTGCACCGGCGATCAGATCCGCCCGCAACGACGACGATGCCAACTTGTGCTGGGCGGTCAGTCTTGCGGGGGCAGCGTCCTTAGAAGCGAGCGGACCGACTAGCGATCCAGACAAGGCCACGATCGCAATCGCGATCGCAGCCAGCGCGCCGCCCACGCCAAGGCCAAGCGCGGGCCGGCGACCGACGATCTCGATGCGACGAATCGGCCGCTCCAACAGCACAAACGACATCACCGCGATCACCAGGGACGCGACAGCGACGGCAATCGCCTGTATCTCAGACAGAGTGTGCCCAAGCACGGCCGGGACGAGGACGAGCGCCGGCCAATGCCACAGATACCAAGAATATGACCAAGCGCCGACATGCTGAAACGGCGGTGTGCGAAGCAACGCCTCGGCACCGAAGCGGCGGCTTGCCAGCGCGCTGCCGCCGCAGATCGCAGCCGCGGTCCCGAGGACAGGAAGCAACGCCGAATCACCAGGGTACGAGGTGGTATCCGAGAACAACGCTGCCGCGAGCGCGATACAGCTCAGCCCCACCCAGCTGAGCGGGATCGCCAGCCGGCGGTCGAGACGCGCCACGAGCGGCAGCGCCAACGCGACCACAGCTCCCACCGCCAGCTCCCATGCCCGGGTGACGATCGAGAAATACGCCCACGAGGGGGAAGTCGCCGTCTGTCGGATCGAGGCCATCAGAGAAATGCCGGCGAGGATGGCAAGGATGACGATCACGGCGCCGATCACGGGTCGTTGAACTCGCTCGCGTCTGCTCCGATCTCGTACTCGAAGCCAAACCAAGGACGAGACGACGAGCAGCAACGGCCAGACGATGTAGAACTGCTCCTCGACCGCCAAGGACCAGAAGTGCTGGATCGGCGAGGGAGAAAGCCCGGCGTCGAAATAGTCGGCGCCCTGGGCCGCAAAGTGAACGTTCGCCCCGAAGTAGATCGCCGACGGGACGTCGTGCAGGGCGCGTTTGGCGGCGAGGGGATTGAGCAGCAACGCCGACGCCACCGCGGTCACAATGAGCGTCAACAAAGCCGCCGGCAGAATCCGCCGGGCCCTGCGGGCGTAGAACGCCAGAAACGAGATCCGACCGCCCGTCCGGAGCTCGCGCACGAGCTGGCCCGTGATCAGAAAGCCCGAGATCACAAAGAACACGTCGACCCCCACGTAACCGCCCGGAGCCAGACCGGCGTGCACGTGGTAAAGCACGACGAGCACGATCGCGACCGCGCGTAACCCCTCGACATCCCGCCGAAACCGCTGCTGCTCGCCACCCGAGCCACCGCCACCACGACCCGACACGGCTCGACGGAGTCGCGCCCGACCGCGGCGGCCGTTCACAGAGCCTCCAAAATCGCGCGTTTCAACAGACGTAGTCATCGCAGGTTCCATAGCGACGATGTCGCTCGAGAGTTGCCGTGCGTCTTTACCCTCTGGTGGGATGCGGTAATCCGGGCAGCTCGTGCAACGCACGCCGGCCGTCGGGGTTGACCCCGCGGCTGACTGGTCGCCCACCCTCCGCCGCCATTGCGGGCGATGATGACCGGTACGGCGACTGCCTCATCCGCAGGCCTGACCAAGAAGCTCCACCGTCGAGTCTCCAAGGCTCTCGCGTTGGGACGACAGCAGCAGCAGCACGCGGTTCGCGCGGCGCCGGTTCTGCACACGCACGGAGGCGCGGGACAGCAATCGGAGCCGACGAACCCCGGACTCGGGCATTCGCGTGAATCCGAGCGCGCCGCATGGACCCTACGCCGCTAGCCCGTCACTGCTGCTGCGTCGCCGACAGGGGTCTGGCTGCGGCGCTGCCGCTCTCGGGCGGGGCGCTCGTGGGGCGGACTGGTGCTCGGGCCGGCGGCAGACCCCGAGTAGAAGTGAGGAGCGGCCCGAACTGGGCCGACGAGACGTCTCAGCTTGCGTCGATGCGGAGGTCTGGCTCGGCGCGAGGAAGCGGCAGATTCGCCACGTTCGGCGGGTCGCGAGGAAGCAGCTAATTGTCTGTGCAGCGCGCGGATCGCCGAGCCCTGCTGGCAGCGCGGAGGGAGCCTGTCGGCACCGCGACCGGGGACACGCGTCGCGCGATGGCGGCAGGTCCTTCCGCGGGGCGGACGACCGCGTTCGATTCTGGCGGCCGGCTCTGAGGCCGGATCATGGCAGTCGGATCGGCTCGTGTTTAGCGAAAGTCGTGCTTGGTGGCGATCGGGAAGGAGGCTGTCACGCCCACCCTCGGCGTTCAATCGTTACTGCCGCAAAGTCGACGCACCGGCCGCAAAATCGCGGCTTCTCCTTCCGGTGGTCGAGGATCCTCGAGCAGAACCCACGGGTCGGGGCCCGGTCGTCGACCGTCGACTGAAATCGCTCGCTTCGCAACGTCCACTGCCCGCGATCCTCCTTGCTGAGGCCCGTTCGAACGCGACCAGCGGCGCTGGGCGACTACGAGGCCGCGTAGATGAGTCGATCCGCCAGCCGCCCGAGCGCGAATGGACCGCCCGGCTCGTGCAGCTTCCACAGCTTGCAGCGCGCGGCGTTCGAGTGCGTCGCGTCGAGGATCGCGTTGACCGCCCGGCGCCCGGCCTCGTTTGCGCCTTCCATCGTCGCGAGGTCGGTGTAGGTGCGGACGTAGTCAGAGGCGAGGAACAGGTTCGGCACCTCCGGCAGGGCGGCCTCGGGTCGGTAGCGCCACGATCCCTTGGTGTTCACGAGCAGCGGCTCGAGGTTCGTGTCCGCCGCGCGCGGATTCGGCGAGACGATGTCGGGGTCGAGAAACCAATCGAACCGCATGTTGTCGCGCAGCACCTCGGTGGCGCCGTTCAGAGACGCCTTCAGCTGCGCCCAGACCTCGTCGGCGATCTCTTGCTTGGTGCACGTCTCCGCCGGCTTGCCCTTCGCGGCGTATTTCCCTTTGGTCGTCCAATCGGAGATGTCCACCGACAGGATCCCATTCACCTTGCCAGCGGCAAATTTCGAGAAGTCGACGCCCGGCCAGAACTGCCGCTGCGAAATGGCCGTCAGCGACCACGGCGAATCGATCACGATCAGGTGCCCATGGATGAGCGGCAGATCCTCGGTGAGGTAGAACATGATTCCGTTCATCCACCGGTAAACCAGGCGATCAAGGTTCTTCAGCTGCGGCGCGCGTTGTTTCAGCGCCAGCTTGATCTCCGACTGCATCACCTCGACCGGCACGGCGGAGACGTAGTAGTCGGCCCGGTCGGCGAAGGACGAGCCAACCCGCTGGCCGGGCCAGGCGACTTGATGGCCGCTGATCCCGGTTACCTCTATGCCGCGCGAGTGGATCACCTCGACGCGATGCCCGAGCCGGTACTCGACGCCCAGGTCCCGGATGTGCGAGAGCCAGGGGTTGATCCAGACATCGCTGGTCGGCCCGTTCAGCACGCGGTCGACCTCCGCTCCCGGCCGCATCATGTCCTGGAGCAGCTGCAGCAGGATGTAGCCGCCCGTGCGCGCGCTCATCTCGCGTGCGCGGGCCGCGACCAGGGTCCGGGTGAGCCCGTCGGCCAGGTAACGCCGGTAGCCGGGGGATCGATGCTGGGCACCGGAGAACTGCCACCAGCTTTCGTTCTCGAACTCGTCGAAGCGGCGGGCTTTGCAGGCGCAAAGGAGCTTCCCGAGCACGTCGCAGAAGTGGAGCTGATCCGCGAGCGGGATCCCGAGTTGCGTGGCGTAATCCCACCCCGTCTGCAGTGCCAGCAGCAACTCCTCGATCGAGCCCGGGAACTGCGCCGGTGCGACCAGCGCCCGCTTGCCTCGCTGGGCGATCTCGACCCGGGTGGACTGCGTGAGGTTGTCGAACACTGTGCCCCCGGGGCCGAACGGGATCTGGCTCATGGTGTCAGTGACATGTCGGTAGAAGCCGGGGAAGAAGCGAAACCCGTGCTCACCCGGGAGTCCCCTGACGCCGGTCTCGTGCCCCACCGCGTCGATGCTCCGTGCCTTGCCACCGGGGACCGCGCGCTGCTCGTAAACCACCACCTCGAAGCCGTCGCGCTGGGCGAGCTCGTGCGCGACGGTCATGCCGGCGACGCCACCTCCGATCACGATCACTTTCGTGGCCATCTGATCCCTCCCTCGTAGGTCGCGGTCATCTCCAGCGCAGGCGCTCGCCGTCCGGTCTCGTCTGGATCCGCTTGCTCATGGTAAGCAAGGGTCGTCGGTTCGAGTCCGACAGAGGGCTTGTGCTGATTAGCAGGGAAACGTGAGCTTGGGGACCGGCACTCACGTCGACTCCGTGGAAAGCGTTGAACTGTGGGCAACCTCAGCGCCGCGCGCGCGGCGGACCAGCCGAGCCCTCGCTCTCTATCACCAACGCGCGCACCGGCCGCGGAACCGGGATCCCGAGCCAGTGGTGGTTCGGGGTTTGCCTGGAGCTAACAGCCGGGCGGGCGGCCGAACATGGAGCGCACTGGCGTGAGTCAAATGACTCACCGCAGTGGGTCAACCGACCTGGTCGCCCGGGCGCGCTCGTGAGACCTTGTGGACACCCTAAAGCGACCGCCATCCAAAGCGGGGGAGCCACAAATGTCCACGCCGTCATTCACCGCCCAGTCTTTGTCCACCGTCTCGCGCCGTACCGTGGCGATCATCGCGGCCGCGGTTGGCGCGGTCGCGCTCGCACTCGTGTTGCTGGCGCTGAACTCGGCCACGACGCAGCCGACGACGGTCAAGCTCGTCAACGCGACGCCGGTCAAGAGCATCACGCCTGCCGGCGCCGATATGGCGCAAAACCGCGGGGCGCTGACCTACGGTCACTCGTATGCGCCCGCCGGTAGCTACGCGGCCCAAAGCCCGAGCGTCGTCGCGGCGACCACCCCGTTCGCCGGTCATCGCTGAGCGTTAGGGGCCCGGGAGGGGCGCGCGTTGGACGCTCCTCCCGCTCGGCTCCCGGCCCAGGTGACACGCGACCAACTGGCCCCGCCGCCTCGTAGCGCGCGGGGCTTTCGTTTGTCTCGACGCCTTACCGCTTGGCCATCTCAGGAGCTCCCAGACTTAGCCAAGTCGGCCCTGTGTTTCACCGCTCACAGCCAGACAGAGCTCCCGACGGCCTTTCAGACTGAGCGCCGCGTTAGCGTGCAGATTCATACGGACCAGGCGCGAACCGTCGGTACGGTGTCGGCGAGCTCGCCCAGCACGACCTGGACTCCGCCAACGCCGCGAGCACCACCGACCCCGCCCCCGTTCGCGAGCAGTCATCACCGGGCATGACACCACCGGAGAGCACAGCAGGGCTAGCCGAGGCAGCGCGGAGATCCGTGTAGGAGAGAGCCCAACTTCCGCTACTCGACGCCTCTGAGAGGGTCGCGACGGACGAACGGCAGCAGCGACACGCTAGTCCGCGTGCACGACTTGCAAGGCCTCGCCGAGACGCCCGAGTCCACTGGCCGGGCGTCGCTTAACGACCGCCGTCGAGGGGCCCCGATTTGATATCGGCGAGAGAGCCAGCCTGCGATTTACACCGCTGGCGACTTCCGCGCCGGCCAGGGTTCAGGCTCGCGCGCAGACCGCCGCTTGCGGGCGGGAACGTGCTCCGCGAGCCGGCGGTGGTCGCGGATTCTTACTCGCGCCGGCTTGGCATCTGGCAGCGGCATGCCGCCCCGCGGGGCGTCCGGTGCGCTGCCCGGCCCGCCCGTACCGTTTCCCCACGCATCGTCGGACCCACCTGACGGTCCGGGCCGCCGCGAGGCCCGCCCGGCCCACAGGAAGGCCGGGATCGCGACCACCAGGGGCACGCCGACGAACCAGAGCACCACGAGTACATCGATCACCACGTCCGGCATGTGAGGAACTTTAGGGGGAACCCACCCGCAGATCCACCCGTTTGGTACCCGTTCACAATCTCGCACTCACGTACGCGATCGACGGCGCCTCCTCGAAGCTCGGGCGCACGGTAGGGGGCGAAGATTGGATGCTGGGGCTCTATAGGGCATGAGCGCTGCGGCGACCAGCCAAGACTGGTGTCGTGGCGAGCCTCGTTCTCGGCCGAGGTGTCTCCTCGCAGATGGGGTCGTCTGATGAGCTCGTCCGGCGAGAAGTTCCTAACGGTCGCCGAGATCGCGTGGTTGGAACGGTGTTGCCCGACCGCCACCAGGTGATCGCGAAGGACGACCAGCAGCACAACCACGCGGTTCGCGGGGCGAATGGTAGGCATAGGCACGAACGCGCCGGCGATAACCACAGCCAACGAACCGGAGCCGCGCGATCGCGTGAAGCCGAGCGCCTGGAGCGGACCCAGGCCGGCAGCTCGTCGCTGCCGCTTATCTGAACGTGGACTGGTGTCAAGGCCTCCGATCGGGATTGCGGGGCTGGGGTTGGCTCCGTGGGCGCCCGGGCTTATCTGGGTCCTCGAGCGCCGGGATGTGGGGCTCGGGACGTGATGGTTGATCGGTCGTCCCTGCGGGGTTGACTGCGGCCGCTCGGTCTTTGTCAGGGTCTCCACTGGTGTGGGTGCCACAGAAGCTGAGGGAGCTGGCCGCAAGCGTGATCATCTTGGAGGGGGCGCTCGGAGCCGGAAAGCTAATCGGGAGTCGCTGCCATCGCCGCGGGTCCGAGGTTGTGCAGTAGGTGGTAGCTGCGCCGTGCGATCTTGCGCGCGATCGTCAACGACGCGCGGGTGTGCGTCAGCCCGCGGGCTTTGAGCGCGTGGTAGTCGGCGTAGTCGGGGCTCCGTGGCCGGGTGGCTGATTGCGCGGCCTCGTAGAGCGCCCAGCGCAGCGGCGATGAGCCTTGCCGGGTGAGCTTGCCCACTCGCGCGGTCTGATCAGAGCGGTGCACGCCGATATCGAGCCCGGCGAAGCGCACGGCCTTGCGTGAGTTAGACATCCGGGTGACGTCTCCGAGCTCGGTCACCAGGGTCAGCGCGATCAGCTCCCCGACGCCGAACTGGGTCATCAGCGCCTGGCAGCCGGCTTGATGGCGCGCGATCCGGCGCAGCGAGCGCTCGATCTCTGAGACCTGGCGCTCAAGGGTGTCGATCATGTCGAGCGCGACAGTGACACGCTCGTGGGCGTCAGCGGGAAGATCCAGGCCGACAAGGAAGTCACGACCACCGGGCCCAGCGATCTCGCCGGGCGCGCCGGCGCTCAGCCCGTGGTGATAGAGCACCGAGCGGATCCGCAACAGCCACTGCGTGCGCTCGTCGATCAGCGCCTTTCGCAGATGCAGCCGCGAGCGCCACTGACGCACATGCTCAGGTGCGATCCACGCCTCCGGAAGCCGGCCCTCGGCCAACAGCTCGCGGAGCCACAACGCGTCCTGGCGGTCGGTCTTGGCGCGCCGTTTGCGTCCGCGCAGTGCCCGGGTCTCCACGGTTTCGGCGAGGTGCGCAACACCACCCACGCGCGTGACCGCCTGGGCGACGAACAGCCAGCCGGTGCATGCCTCCATCGCGACATGCACCTCCCGACCCGGGAACTGCCCGACCCACTCCTGGACCGCTGACGGCGAGGAGCCAATCCGTCCGCGCGTGACCTCCCCAGTCAGAGAATCCAAGCAGTCAAACGTGATCTGGCGCAGATGCACGTCAAACCCAGCGATGACCGCCCCAGACAGCCGCGCCGGCATCACGCCAGCCGCGTTCCGGGCGACCGATCCCTTACCGTCGCTCACGGTCGGTACCTCCTACTCGCAATGGCCGGCCGCGCGGCTGGTACCCGCGCGCGCCTTCACAACGCCGTTCGACACCGAGGACCGACCACCTTCACTCCAAAGGCCAGACCGTCCCATATCACAGGCCGTTCATGCCATCTTCGTCGCCGCTGCGGCCACGGCGGCCGTGCTTCTGCTCCGCGTGTCGGGGAACCGGAAGGAGAAGTGCGACCTCGCGCTAGCACCGGCGCCCTCGTGGCCCGGCGTTGGTGGGAGCAGGAGCCGGGGCGCCTACGTGACCAGAGGGAACGGATCCTCGGTGAGCAACAACGGCTGAACCGGCCCGCGTAGCCTCTGATCAGGCTTCCACACAGTCGTAGAACGCATCTGAGGAGCGCAGAACAGTGAACGAGCGCACGCCATTCATCGACTTCGAGAACCTGCCGGCCCCGAGCGAGGGTTTCCTCGTAACCCAGTTCATCACCGTGCGGAACGTTGCTCGGTCTCGCGCGTTCTACTCCGAGGTTCTCGGCGGCCAGGTCGTGCTGGAGGAAAACCCATGCATGATCAAGCTCTCCAACTCATGGGTGATCATGAACCCAGGTGGTGGCCCGACCCCCGACAAGCCCGACATTTCAGTCGTCGACCACGAGCCTGGGAACACGGTGTCTAGCTTCATGAACCTGCGTGTCGCCGACATCCAGGCGTGCTATGAGCAGTGGAGCGCGAAGGGGGCCGAGTTCGTGACGCCGCCGATCGATCGCGGCGCCGAGATCCGCTGCTACATGCGAGACCCCGACGGCTACATGATCGAAGTCGGCCAGTCCACCGGACTGCTCGAAGGGCATCTGGCCAAGAAACGCCCGGAGGACCTGCCCGGCTAAGACGACAGGCGAGCGCTTGCGCGGAGCTTCCGCTTCCGGACGCCGCGGACCATGAAGCAGAAATCCGACCGCGCCGCAACTAGGCAGACACACAGCTCGTGTTTCGTGGGAGCAGGGGTCACGGACGGTCGAGGGTGCTCGCTGCAAATAGCCCGAAGCGGAAGGCAGAGGTCGACGAGCAGGCTGCCATGATGCCTGGTCATTCCAGCGGCCATTCCGACCTCGGGGAGAAACCGCCGCTCGCGGTTTTCGGTGGGCCCCGTTACGGCTGCCCGGGCGCCGCAGACACCGAGCCCGCTGGTTGTAGCGACTTGCAGGCCGTGCTGGCGGTTTGAAACGCGGGGGAGCTGCTGTCGAACTTGGCGCTGTCAAACGCACCCTGGATGTTTGGGTCCGGGAAACTCGGGACGCCGTGCGAGCGCATGCAGCGGGCCCACCGCACCTCGGCGGCAATCTTCGGAGAAGGCGGCGCCGCGGTCTGCACTCCGGGGGGCAGCAACGCCTGGCACGCCTGGTTGGCGGCCTTGTTCGTCGGATTGTTGGGATTCAGGTCGCTGCCTGGGCCGCCATTGACGATGAACACGACGCCGCCACCCGGCGGGGTGCTGGGGTCCGGGAAGTCCGAGACGCCGTGGCTGCGCATGCACCGCGAGTACGCGACGAACTTGGTCTTGGTCGATCCGGAGCCGGAGGCACGAGAGCCGTTCAGCCGCCGCAGCCAGCCGCGAGGGCCGCTAACCCGAGCACAGCCGCCATCGCCACCGTCCACTTCATCCCGATCAACATGTGGCAGCCCTTCGGGTCCGCATCCGCTCAGTTGTACTCGTACATACCTAACACGAGCGTCACAGCCCTCATGCTGCCGCAAAGATCGATCGAGGAGGAGCTGTCTCGGTCAGAGGCGCAGGCCGGCGCTCGCCGGGATCACTGGCGGTCGCCGGGCGTGGACGGTGTTGATGATCTCGGTCGTGTCGATGTCCTGCAGATAGGTGCTCGTGACGCCCAGGTGTGCGTGGCCGAGTTGCCGCTGGATGACAGGCGGCGGCACGCCTTCGCGAGCCATCTCGAGCGCGTGAGCGTGCCGAAGCTGATGCGGCGCGAACCGGCGTCGCACGCCCGCCTCAACGGCGAGCCGCCGCGACTCTGAACGGGCTCCGGTCGGCGACCAACTTCGCCGCTCAGTCTCGGATCGTCGTATCGAGCTCCAGTTGGAGAACAGACGGCTCGAGCGGCTCGCTGGTCGCTCGAGGCCGTCCACGCTTCGCCCAGTGCGCAACGACCTCGTGTGCACGGCATGACCTGTAGGTGATGCGGCGATCCAGCGGCTGGAGCCTGAGCCCGTCCGATGCGTTCCCACTCACGAGCGCGTGGAAGCGGCGTCCTCGCCGATCAACCTCGACGATGTCCCCTGCGTGGATGCCTTCGAGCCGCACCCGGACAAGCCTACGCGGCGGCCGGGAGCCCGCTCCAGCAGTCCACCGGACCCATCACCGGTGCCGGCGTTGCTTAACTGAGCGACGCGGCGGGACCCCGCGACAGATCATCGAGCATCGAGGGTGGCAGCCCGGTGATGTGGAGGCGCACCTCGACTCGAGCTGGTCGCGTCGGGGACGCCAGCGAGAGGAAGTCGCGCGCGGGCGCGTGGTTGCTGCAGAACGGGCAGATGAGCGCGTCTGTCGGCGACACCGGGCCGGCGATAAGCGCGACCGGCGCGTCGCAGCGATTGCAGGCGAGCGTCCCGGTGCCCAGTAATCCTGATCTTGTGGCCCGGCGCTCGGACTCGTGCGCTCCCGCGACCGGTGCACTGCGGTCCAGCCCAATGCGATTTGAATCGCCGATGCCGCGCAAGATGGACGTGCAATCAGTCTAGGCCCTGGCCCGCCCGGCACTACGGACGTCCGCGGCTAAGGGTGCAGGGAACGGTGGCCCCAGTGGCGCATTGGCTTTGGGTGAAGCCGCCGGCTAACTGTCGGTGACCCTGCCGGGCTGAGATCCTTCACCGGATAGACGACCAGCAACCCGCCACCTCCGGAAGCGGCCAGCCCTCCGATGCGTCGGTCACGGCTGACGCGCGGCTGCCGCCGCTCGATGACCGGCATGTGAATGGTCTGCGGGAGGTGGGCCGTCAGTGGGCGCCCCGGATGCCCCGTCGCCAGGCCTGGGAGGGCTCGCTGCCGGTCGATCCCCACCTCGACTACCTCGTGGACGAGCCGGCGCGGCGCAGTGTGTTCGTGAGCATTCGCAGCCGGAGCTCCGGCGACCCGGACGACATCGAAACCACTCAGCGCGCCGATGCTGCGGATTCGAGGCTGGGACGGGCGAACTATGTGCTCCGGCGCGTGCTGATCGGTCCACCGCTGCGGAGCACGGCGATAGCCGAGGAACGATTGTCGAGGCTGCTCGCGCTCCCGGTCCTCTCGCCCGACGCCCTCTCTTCGGTGGCCTACGGACCGGAGGCGATGATGGCCGTCCTCGTCCTGGCCGGCAGCGCGGAGCTCAAGCTCTCGCTGCCCATCGGCGCGGTGCTCGTCGTGCTGATGCTCGCCGTCGGTCTCGGCTACCGGCAGGTGATCCGGGCGTTCCCGCATGGCGGCGGCTCCTACGTCGTGGCGAAGGACAGCCTGGGTCCGATCTGGGGATTGTTGGCCGCGGCCGGCCTGATCCTCGACTACATCCTGACCGTGGCCGTGTCCGTCGCGTCGGGGGTCGCAGCCATTACCTCGGCTATACCTGCGGTGACTTCGGTAACGGTGCCACTCGGGCTGGTCGTGATCGCGGTCCTGGTGTTCGGAAATCTGCGCGGAGTGAAGGCGGCCGGTGCGTTGTTCGCCGCGCCGACGTACATGTTCATCGCCGCGATCGGGCTGATCGTGATCGTCGGGCTGGTCGACTCGGCAATGCACGGCTTCCACGCCGTCGCCCCACCCCCGCGCCAGGCCACCGAAGCGCTCGGTGTGTTACTGATCCTGCGCGCGTTCTCCTCCGGCGCGACCGCGATGACCGGGATCGAGGTGATCTCCAACTCGGTGCCGGTATTCGAACCGCCAGAAGCCGACAACGCCCGCCGCACCCTGACGATCATGATCGCGCTGCTGGTCTCGATGTTCATCGGGGTGGTCCTGGTCGCCTACCTCGAGGGGATCGCCCCCGGCACCCAGACCGTCCTTTCCCAGATCGCCCATCGCACGCTCGGCAGCGGTGTGCTCTACGCCTACGTCCAGATCGCCACCACCGCGATCCTGCTGATCGCAGCCAACTCCGCGGTCAACGGCTTTCCCCGGCTTTTGTACTTCATGGCCCGTGACCGGTATGCGCCGATGGCGTTCCTGCGGATGGGCGACCGGCTGGCGTTCACTGCCGGCATCGTCGTGCTCGCCGTCCCGGCCGCAATCGTGTACGCCGCCTTCAACGGCCAGACCGAGCCGCTGATCCCGCTCTTCGCGATCGGCGTCTTCGTGGCCTTCACCTTGGCGCAGAGTGGGATGGTCGCCCACTGGTGGCACCACCGCGAGCACGGATGGCAGCGCGCCCTGGCCATCAACCTCGTCGGCGCCGTGCTCTCCGGCGCCGTCGCGATCATCGCCGCGGTCACCAAGTTCGTCGAGGGCGCCTGGCTCGTGGTGGTGCTGATCCCCGTGATCGTGCTCGCCTGCCTGCAGATCCACCGCCACTATCAGCGCGCATATGGCCAGCTCGTGCCCCGAGCAGACGAGACCCTCGTGACGCCGCCAGCGCGCCTGTCCCCTCCGCAGTCCGGTGGCGACGACCACCGGCCTGCGCCCGAGGAGCAGGACGCCCCGAGCGAGATCGAGCACCTCGTGGTCGTGCCGGTCGCTGTGCTCGACCTGGCCGCGCTCCGGGCCCTGGCCTACGCCGCCTCGCTCCAGCTGCCCGTGCTCGCGGTCCACGTCAGCCCCAGCGAGGAGGAGGGCAAGCGCTTTCATCAATACTGGAAGGTGTGGGGCGACTACCTGCCACTCGAGGTCATCGTCTCGCCCTACCGGGCGACCGTCGCCCCGCTGGCTAACTACATCGAGGCCCTGCACCGGCAGCGGCCAGACATCACCCTGACGGTGATCGTGCCGGAGATAATCCCCGCGCACCGCTGGGAGTCGATCCTGCACGGCCGCATCGCGCAGCGGCTACGGCGGATCCTGATCCGTCACGAGGGGATCGTCGTTACCAGCATCCCGTTCCACCTCAAGGTGTGACCTCGCGCGGAGTGACCTGCGCGAATTCGGTGCGTTTTGCAGCCGCCCGCTGGCGCTGAAACACATCCCGTGTCCCGCGCTCGCTACCTGCGGACTGCAACGGTCGACGATCAGGATCCGAACCACCGGGCACGACGCGTGGCGCCGAACTCGGCCTTCTCGGCGGCATACTCGCGCGACGGATCGTGACGCTCGGCCGACGGGGAATCGCCACGAAGGAAGTTGACGTCCACCTTGCTGACGAGCCCGCCGCCGAACTCGGCGTAGCAGGCGCCCGACCCCTCGTACGCCGGCGGCGGGTCCTCACCGGAGATCTCTGCCGTGATGTCGTCGGCCACGACGCGCGCGGCCGCTTCAGCGAAGATCCCGGCCTTGGCGACGGTCCGTGGGCCGGTGCAGACATCGCCGAGGGCGTACACGTGGGGAACTGCGGTCCTGAGGTTGGTCTGGTCGACGGGCACCCAGCCGTCGACCGCCAGGCCTGAGGCCGCGAGCGGCTCGGGCGCATGGTGCACCGGGATTCCAACGAACAGGTCGTATGGGAGGGTTTCACCCGTGGCCAGACGCGCCACATGGTCGGTCGGGTCGATGCTGGTTACAAGATGCTGGGGAAGCTCCTCGATCCCGCGCGAGGCCAGCGCGTCGCGGAACATCTGCGAGACCGCGCCGGTCACCGGGACCGGGCGCTGCATCGGGAACGTCGTCGCCAGATGCACCGCGCCGCGAATCCCCCGTTGCGTGAAGTGCTCGTGTAGCAGGAACGACCCCTCAAACGGCGCCGGCGGACACTTGAACGGCTGGCCGAGCACCGAGACGAGAACGCGGCCACCGTCGAAGTCGGTAAGCGCATCGCGCAGTCGCTCTGCCCCCGCGAGCGAGTAGTACTCATAGCCGCCCTCCTCAAAGCCCGGCGTGGCCGCCATGTCGTAGTCCGCGCCCATCGCCACGACCAGGAAGTCTGCGTCATGAGTGCCGACATCGGTCGCCACCCGCCGGGCGACCGGGTCGATGGCCACCACCGTCTCCTGGCGGAACTCGACGCTGTCCTTCGCGATGTCGCGGTATGGGAACCGCACGGCGTCGGCCGACTGGCGGCCAAGCATCACCTCAAGCTTTGAGAAGCCGAAATAGAACGAGTCGTTGCGGTCGATCAATGTGACGTTGACCGCGTCCGAGGCTGCTTCCGAGAGGCGCGTCGCCAGCTCAAGCCCGCCGAAACCCGCGCCGAGGATCAGGACGTGCCGCTTCACGGCGCGATCGTACTCGACGCTCTGCGCCGGCATGGGTGCTTTCCAAGCCGAAGGTCGCGGGTTCGAGACCCGTCCGTCGTCCGCCTCTAGGAAAACACAGCGGCCTGAGCCGTTTCCCGCTCAGCCTGGGCCGGGCTTACGCGCTACCAGCCGCTCGACGAGCCCGAGCTTGGAGCGCTCGAGCAACTCGATCGAGAAACCCTCGGCCTGCACGTGCTCGAGCGGCTCGCGCAGCACATGATCGGCCCCGAAGCGAACGAACGCCGGGGCTAGCAGCCGCTGGACGCCCCGGACCGCTCGGACCGGACTGCGGACGTGCTCGAGCAGCACGAACCGCCCGCCCGGACGGAGCACGCGTCTCACCTCGGCCACAGCAGCGCGGTCATCCGGGATCGTGCACAACGACAACGTGCACACCACGGTGTCAAACGTGGCGTCCTCGAACTCGAGCGCGTGCGCGTCCCCCAGCCGCAACTCGACAGGCCGACCCAGCTCGGCTGCGCGCTGGCGGGCAATGTCCAGCATCGCGGGCACGAATTCGATGCCCGTCAGTCGGACGCCATCCGGGTAGTGAGGAAGGTTGAGCCCCGTCCCCACGGCAATCTCCAGCACCTCACCCTCGGCCCGGGCGCAGACCCACTCGCGGCCACCGGCGAACAACAGCCGTTCCGGGAGCCTGACGTTGCGGTCGTAGTTGCCCGCCTCCCGCTCATACACACGGCGGACAGCCTCGGTCTCTTCGACAGCTGGGGCCACGACCGCGGCCCATCGTAACAATGCCCCCGAGTCGCCTCCGTTCGTCCGCGACCCCACTGCCGAGACTCACCCGAACGGGATGATGCTGTCCGCGCCAGGCGGCTCGATCGTTGCCGGCCATGACCGTAACCGCAGATGGACCTCAAACTCGGGAGTTTTCGGCACGCAAGGAGGTCTCCGCCCCCGCCCGGCCTTAGCTGTCGAGGCGGACGCGGAGCGTCTTGAGTTGGCTGGAAAACTGTGAGAGGACCCAGGTCGGCTCGCTGTCGAGGCTCATGTTCGGGTAGCGCTTGAGCGTCTCCTCGACGAGGATCTTCAGTTCGAGGCGTGCGAGCGCGGTACCGAGGCAGAAGTGACGGCCGCCTGCACCGAACGCCTGGTGCTCGGGGTCGCGCAGGACGTCGAAGCGGTCCGGGTCCCGGTAGCGGTCCTCGTCGCGGTTCCGGGATCGGCTTTCTGACCGTCAGCACGGCGTCCATCACGTCGACGTTCATCGAGAACGCTCGGCGGCGAATCGAGGCACGGTCGGCGACTCGCTCACGGCGAAGCTAGACCAGATCGTCGAGCGTCTGGAAGCCATCGAAACGCGACTCGACGACCGCGGACACGACCTGGGGAGCCCGTGATGAGCTTCCGTTGCGGGGAGCGGCGCCGCTCGCGCTACCTCACGCGACCACGGGTACGGTGGTCGATGGTGCCTTGGGTTGGAATGGTCGCAGCTCGGCGTGGTCGGGTCCGACGATCCCGTAGGTGGATTCGGGGACCTCGTTCCAGACGCCGGCGACGTCACCGAGGGGCTCTGAGACGATCAGCCGCGCGTTGTCTGAGACCTCTTGGAAGAGTTTTCGGTCGGGGTACATGGTGCGCAGTGTGGGAACGTCGGTCGTGTAGAACAGCGACCGGGACTTGTGCTCGCTGGAGTAGCGAAACGCCCAGATGCTCTCGCCGTCGGTGGTCGCGATCGTGCCCTGGAACGGGTGCGCGACGTCGTGGCGGCCGGCGACCGCTTCGACGAGCCCGATCGCCTGCTCGACGGCGCCCGCCGGGTCGTCCTCGAGACCGAAAGTGAGCGCGAGGTAGAACAGGACCTCGGTGTCGGCCTGGCCCTGGATGTGGGGGTACAGGGATGGGTCGATCGCGAGGATCAGGTCGCGTTTGATCGTCGCGAACTCGTTGATGTAGCCGTTGTGCATAAACAGCCAGCGGTCATAGCGAAACGGGTGGCAGTTGGTCTGCTGCACGGCGCTGCCGATCGCCGCGCGGATGTGCGTAAAAAACAGCGGCGAGCTGATGTGCCCCGCGAGCTCGCGCAGGTTGCTGTCATTCCACGCCGGCTCGGTGCTGTGAAACACGCCCGGCGTGTCCGGCGCGCCGTACCACCCAACCCCGAACCCATCGCCGTTGGTCGGCTCGGCCCCAAGCCGCGAATGCAGGCTCTGAGAGACAAGCGAGTTAGGCCCCTCATAAAGCGCCTCTTTGATAAGGATCGGAGAACCCGAATACGCAAGCCAGCGGCACATAAGCCGCTCCTTTCAATCGCAGTGTCATATCTATTCACCTGCTCGAACCCGCGGTCGCGGCGAGCCCGCTCGGCGCCAGAAACCGCCCAGCGAGCCTCGCGACCAGCTCGTCGAGACCTCCGCGTCTGGCGGCAAACGCGCGCTGACGATCGGCACCGGTAGCGGCCGCCAGCCACCGCACCCGATCGAGCGCCGGGGCACACCCGAGCGCGGCGGCATGCGGGCGACAGTCGACCAGCAGCGCTTCGAGTGCTTCTCGCACTGGGACCAATGACCGGGCAATCGGGTCGATCAGCCGGGCACCCATCCCGTCGCGAGCAGCCAAGAAACGGTTCTCGGCGAGAACCTCCGCGCCCGGCGCCGCCGCTGAGGTCTCTCCCTCGAGCTCGAGGCGGGCGAGCGACTGGATCAAGGCGACCAACGGAGCGGCCTCGCGGACCGTTGACTGAGCGTCCATCACGCGCACCTCGACGGTCCCGAGCGCCGGCTGCACCCGCACGTCCCACCACAAGAAGCTCGGATCAGGTATCGCTCCTGGGGCGATCAGCGCGTCGACCGCCCCGGTGTAGTCAGCGTAGTCGGCGAAAAATCGTGGTGGGCCCGCCCGAGGGAACGCCTGGAAGATGTGCGTGCGGGCTGACGCGAAGCCGCTATCGCGCCCCTGCCAGAAGGGCGAGTTGGCCGACAACGCGAGCAGAACCGGGATCTGGCGCCGCAAACCATTGAGAACTCGAATCGCGTCCTCGGGGGCCGGCACGCCCACATGAACATGCAGGGCCATCGTCGGCTCCCGCCGAGCGAGTACGCGCAGCGAGTCGCCCAGCCCTCGGTAGCGCACGGCGCCAGAGACCTCGGTCTCCTCGTGCACGGTCAGCGGATGCGTGCCGGCGGCGGCGACCGTCAATCCCAGCGCGTCCAACTCCAGCGATAGCCGGCTCCGCAGCGAAGCTAGTTGCGCAACGGCTCCGTCCACATCCTGGTGTACGCCGGTCGCGAGCTCCACGACCGCCGCGTGGGTCTCCGGGGCGGTGTGCGCCGAGAGCTCGTCCGAAAGCCCCGCGAGCACCACGTCGCTCGACTGCGCAAGCGACCAATCAGATGGCTCGAGCAGCATGAGCTCCTCCTCGACCCCGAGCGTGTACCGCGCACCGAGATCGCCGTTCCACCGCGCCCATGACGGCTGGGCGCGATCGCCGGGATTCGAGCGCGTGCTCGAGACTGCCACTCGTCCAGTGTCGCGTCCGCGTGCGCTGTCCGCAATAAGGCGTACATCCGAATTCGTTGAGGCCGACATGTAGATCGTGTGAGCTTCCTGTGAACGGCCATACGGCGGAGGAGCGACTGGCGAGCCCGCGGCATGAGCACCGACTCAGCCGGGAGCAGCGGCAAGCTGGTACTCTGGTACCGTGGTACCCATTACACGTGTCCAGACCGGAGTCCGTGTCGAGGCACGCCTACTGAAGGTGCTCAAGGGGCTCGCTGAGTATCTCGACTGCTCGCTCGGCGACCTGTTGGAGGGCATCGTGTTGCACGCCTTTGAAGGGCGGAACCCGTTCGACGAGTCGACCATCTCGGTCATTGAGCAGCTCAAACGCATCTACGGCCTCGAGCTGCGGGCCGAGGACAGTCATCGACTGACGGAACCGGAGGGGCCCGCCGCCGCATGACGTCCTACGCCCAAGTTCACCTCGAGGGCACCGTTTCGGTGCCGCTGGCTCCGTCCGAGGCCTTCGAGCTGTTCACACCGAGCGGCGAGCGGCGATGGGCGACAGGCTGGGCCCCATCGTTCCCCGCACCGCGGCCAGACGAGACGACGCCCGGAACGGTGTTCCAGACCAAGCATTCCGGATCCGTGACGTGGGTCGTGGTCGACTGTCAACCGCATCGCTCGATCACCTACGCAAACGTTTCGGAGAACGACCGCGCGGGACTGATCCGCGTCTCGTGCGAAGCGGACGACGACGGCACCACGACCGCGAACGTCACGTACGAGATGACGGCGCTGACCGACGACGGTCACGCCAGACTCCACGAGTTCGCCGCGCACTATCAGCGATTCCTCGCGCACTGGCAGAGCGCGATCGAGGACGCGCTGTCCGCGAACGGGTAGGCCCAAACGACCTGAGGGGGCGTCATCCGGAGTTGCCCTCTCCGCGCCGGTTCAGCCAGTCGTCGAAGTCTGTAGCGACGATGCGCTGATCGTGGACCGACCTGGCTTCGTCGGACGCGAGCCAGACGATCGGTGGTCCCATGACCGCGGGGTCGAGGAGTCCGGCGCGGATCTCCGGCGAGACGTCGTCCGGGATCATTCCGGTCGCGGTCGCGCCTCCGGGAAGCAGGATGTTGACGGTCACCGAGCTTCCCGCCAGGTCCGCGGCCATCACGCGCGACAGGGCCTCAACGGCCGCACCGGAGGGGCCGTAGGGCACGAAGCCCCGGCGCGTCATCGTCTGCTCGTTCATCGAGATGTTGATCACACGGCCGCCGCCTGCTTCGAGCATCCGCGGGACGACCGCGCGTGCAAGAAGGAACGTGCCGGTCGCCTTGGTCTCGATCACGTCACGGAAACCGGCCGGCGAAACCTCCCAAAACGGTTGCGGCTCCGTGAGAAACCGGGGATTGACGGTGCGCATCCCGATCCCGGCGTTGTTGATCAGCACATCGATCGATCCGAGCAGCCGGTAGGCGTCGGCGACGGCCGTTTGAACTGAATCCTGATCGCGGACGTCCAGTTCAATCCCGACGGCGCCGGCTCCCAGCTGCGCGGCGACGGCCTCGGCGCGACCGCGATCTCGCCCCGTGACCACGACCCGTGCTCCGGCCTCGGTCAGCGCCTCGGCCATCGCCCGTCCCAACCCGCTCGTAGCGCCGCTGAGGAGCACGGCGGTCCCGGAAAGTCTTGAACTCACCGTCAGGGGAGGTACGTGAGGAAGTCGGCCGGGGGCGACCGGTCAGGAGGCTCCTTCTCCTGTCGCGGCCAGCCGAGATGGATCAGTGCGACGAACCGCTCGTCGGCTGGCACCGCCAGCGCCTCGAGCCCGTCGCTGGTCCGCAGCACGCCAGGGGTGCGCCAATAGCCTGCGAGACCGCGGCCGTGGGCTGCGAGCAGCACCGCGTAGACGGCGCACGCGGTGGCACAGAGATCTTCCTGATCTTGCACGGGATCATCGGAGCGAAGCGCGGTCGCAGCGACGAGCGTCGGCGCGCGGTCGAGCTTCGACGCTGCTTCTGGACCGGCTGCCTCCTTCAACCTCGCCAGCGCGAGGGGTCCGACAACCCGGAAACGCCACGGGTTCGTCAGGTGATGATTCGGCGCCCACCGCGCCAGCTCGAACAGCGCCTCCAGCAGCTCTCGCGGCACGGGCTCCGCGCCGAACGCTTTGTGTGTGCGCCTGCCGCGGATCGCGGACTCAACATCCATCGCCACTCAACGGTAACGACGGCAACCGCCGAGCGGGCTCCTCGTCGGGCGGCGATCACGCGGTCGAGCGCTCGTGTGTCGCCGTACGATCCCGTCGCATGACGGCCGCTGTCAGATCGCCGAGTTGAACGGAGGACGGGAGCCGGTGGAGAAATGGTCGACGTTCGCGGCGGTGTCAGGTGGCGCCGCGGCCGGCCTGACCGGGCTTCTATTCGTCGCGGTCTCGATCAGGATCGAGTTCATCGCGAGGTCTCAGGAGCTCAGAAACCGTGCTGCGCAGACGCTGGCTCTGTTCGTGACGGTGCTGTTGATCTCGATCCTCCTCTCGATCCCGGACCAGGCCTACCGAGTGCTCGGGGTCGAGCTGGTCGTGCTCGCCGCGATCGCCGGCGGCAGCCTGTGGGCGCTCGACCGACGCGCCAAAGGCAGCTCGAGCGCGCGTGGGGCCAGCGCCGAGGCCGTCGCCCTGCTGCTGGACGCGGTCGCGCCGAACGCGGTCACGTCGGTGTTGCTCGCGATCGCCGGCCTGCTATTGGTGTTCGGAGTGCACGCCGGGCTTTACGTCCTGGTCCTGCCCGTGTTGGTTGCGCTCGTCGGCGGTGTCGTGAGCGCGTGGTTGCTGCTGACCAAGATCACCGATTAGCTGAGTCCGCGGCGCAGGTCACGGGACCAGGACGATCTTGCCTCCCGTGTGGCCCTGCGCGAGCTCCGCGTACGCGGCGCGCACCTCGTCGAGCGGATAGGTCGCGGCGATCGGAATCTCGAGCCGGCCTGACGCCGCCAGCTCGGCCACCTCCGCCAGTGCCTCTCTCGAGGTGCCGGCCATGCTCCCCTCCGCCTTTGCTCCGACCTCGGCCGCCCTCGCGAACCCGACGATCGTGTCGATCCGCTCAGGCGACACGCCAAGCTCGAGCGCGAGGTCGACGTACTCGGGCCCGAACGTGTCGATGAACGCGTCGATGCCATCCGGCGCCGCGGCGCGAAGCCGGCCAGCGAGCCCGTCTCCATACGCGACCGCGACGGCACCCTTCGACGCCAGCCAGTCGTGGTGGCGCTCCGAGGCGACCGCAAGCACGTTTGCGCCCTTCAGCCTCAGCAGCTGGATGACGATCGAGCCGACCCCACCGGCCGCGCCCGACACGGCGACCGTGTCGCCGGACTGCGCACCGACAGCTCGCACCGCCGCGTACGCCGTTGCGCCGACGACGTAGAGCGAGCCGGCGACCTCCCAGCTCAGACGCGGCGGCTTGAAGACCAGCTGGGAGGCCGGCACGACGACTAACTCGGCCTGGCTCGACCGCCGCCACGACCAACCCATCACCTGGTCGCCGACCGCGAACTCCGTCACGCCGTCGCCGACCGCGCTGACGACCCCCGCGAGGTCGCTCCCCTGGCCAGAGGGAAACGTGGCCGGAGACCGCTCGGCGTTGACGCCGGAGCGGATCTTCGCCTCCCCGGGGTTGATGCCCGCGGCGCGAACCTCGACCACCACCTCGCCGGGGGGCGGCGCCGGGACGTCGACGTCGGCGACATACAGAACGTCGCGATCGCCGTAGACGTCAAATCGAACCGCTCGTGCCATTAGGGGATCCGGATGTCCTTGTGCTGACTCGCGCCTCGCAGCTGCCTACGGCTCAGCTCCGCGCGCTTGACGGGCGTGACCACCGACCAGTGCTTCCCGACCGGGCAGTACTGGAATCGCCACAGCCCGAGCCGGAGTGATTTTAATGACACGGCCGGCAGCCAGATGGTCGTGAACAGGTGGCCCGCCCGGCAGCGCACGACGACGTTGCCGCCGACCCCGTAGCCGCGGCGCCAGAGCCCAGCCGCCTCGACCGCCACCGCGGCCGCCGCGAGCTCGATCGCGCGTTTGCGGTGGCGCCCGCGCCCTTCGTCGCCGTTGCTCTGGCCATCAGACGATTCCGACATCGCGGTCCTTTCCTCGCGCCCGCAAGAGCATTGGTATCTCCAGCAATAACGTTATCAGAACTGATAATCTACGGCCGCGAATGACGAGCGCCGACCTGCTCCTACACCCCGTACGACTGCGGATCGTGCAGGCATTCCTCGGCGACCGGGCGCTGACGACCTCGCGGCTGCGCGACGAACTGCCCGACGTGCCACCGGCGAGCCTTTACCGGCACGTTGCGCTGCTGGTAGATGCGGGCGTGCTCAGCGTGGTCGCCGAGCGCCGCGTCCGGGGCGCCGTGGAGCGCACCTACGTGCTGCGCGTGGCGGCGGCGAGCGTCAACCTCGACGAGGTGGAGAGGATGAGCCGCGAGGATCACCGGCAGGCGTTCATGGCGTTCGTCGCCGGCCTGCTGGGGGACTTCGACCGGTACCTGAGCCGGGACGAGATCGACCTCCTACGCGACGGCGTGGGCTTTCGGATGGCGGGGGTGTGGCTCGACGACGCTGAGCTGACCGAGTTCCTGCGTGAGCTCGCACGCGTCGTGCAGCCGCGACTCGCCAACGGCCCGAGGCCGGGACGCACGCGCCGGCTCCTCGGCAGCGTGCTGCTGCCGGGCGAGGATTCAGGTCAGTCCGACTGAGCTGAGCTGCTCGCCCGCTCCGCGCGGACGGCGTTCGACACGGGCCCGGTGTGGCAACATCGCCCCGGTCATGGCTGCGAAGCTGGGGAACGGGGGGCCGCCGACCCAACTCCTGCATGCGGTCTGCGCCGGGGTGGCGGCCGTCGTGCTGCTGGCGCTGCCGGCGGCGGCGCACGCGGCACCGGCTTGGTCGGGCGCGCGCTCGCTGGCGGAGCTCAACCCGCCCGGGATGGCCGCCGTCGCGTGTCCGTCGGCGACCGAGTGCGTCGCGGTCGAAGGCCCACCGCTGCCGCAGGCGCCACGGACCGACGAGGTCAACTACAACCCGGCCGCACCGGGCGGGTGGAGTGCGTACACGGTCGATCGCGGCAGCTCCGCGACCGCGGTCGCGTGCAACTCGAGTACCAGCTGCACCGCGGTCGGCAGCAGCGGGCGTGCGGTCACGTTCAACCCGCGCGCGCCGGCCGGCGCGACGGCGTACACCGTCGACCCTGGCCACACGCTGCGGGCCGTCGCCTGCCCCTCGGCTCACCAGTGCACCGCGGTTGACGGCGTCGGCGGCGAGGTCACGTTCCGAGCCGGTTCGTCGCGCGGCGCACGGCGATCTCAGATCGACGGCTCCGCGAGCTCGGCGCTCGCCTGCCCATCGGCGGCCCAGTGCATCACCGTCGACGGATTCGGGCGCGCGATCACGTTCGACCCGGCGACCGGAGCAGTGTCCGCGGTTGCCGAGTTGGGCGACATCTACTTCTCGGGCATCTCGTGCCCGTCGACCGGCGAGTGCGCCGCGACCGGCGTCTTCAACTGCGTCTCGAACTCGATCAACTGCGTCCCATCCGATGTCGGCGTCGGTCGCGAGGTGACATTCGACCCGACGAACGCGAACGCGGTGCTCGCGGCGGCCAGCAGCAGTGCACAGCTGTACGGCGTCGCCTGCCCCGCCACCACGCAGTGCACGTCGACCGATCAGAGCGGCCAGGAGGTCACCTTCGATCCGGCGAACCCAGGGTCGGCCAGCCACGTCCGCGTCGACAGCACCGGCACCACGCGAGGTCCGAAGCCAACGGCGATCGCCTGCCCGTCCAGCGTCCGGTGCGCGATTGTCGATCTGATAAGCGGCGCCGCGATCAGCTTCAACCCTAGATCGCCGGGCCATCCGCTTCCGGCTCAGATCGCCACCGGCGCCGCGAACGTGGGCCTCGCATGCCCCTCCGCGACCAGCTGCGCCGCGATCGCTCTGACCCGGCGCAGCGGTAGATCCGGCTCGAGCGGAGCGGTCGTGATCTTCAACGGACGCTCGGGCCAGGAGCGCGGGTCGTTCGAGGTCGCCTCGGGGACGCCGACGGCGGTCGCGTGCGCATCCCGGCTGCGGTGCACGATCGCCGAGGCGAGCGGTGGCGTCGACACCTTCAACCCCCAGCATCCGATCTCCGTGAACGCGCTGCGGAGGATCGATCACGCCGCGCTGACCGCGATCGCCTGTCCGTCGCCCACGCAATGCACCGCGGTCGACGGCCGCGGCAACGAGCTCACGTTCAATCCGGCGAGACCGGCCGGCGCGAGCACGCACCACGTCGACTCCGGTCGCCTGACGAGCGTCGCATGCCCCCTGGCGAGCCAGTGCACGGCAGTCGACGGCAGCGGCCACGAGGTGACGTTTGCACCTGGCGCGCCCATGCACGCCACTGGGGCGCGGGTCGACGGGACCGGGCTGACGGGTATCGCGTGTCCATCGTCCGGACAATGCACAGCGGTCGACAGCCACGGGGACGAGGTGACGTTCAAACCTAAGGCGGTTCGCGCGGTGACCCCAACCCGGGTCGATCGCAGCGCCCTCTCGAGCGTCGCGTGCCCGACGACGGCCGTTTGCGTCGCTGCCGACGCTGGCGGCAAACTCGTCGAGGGCGCGCCGGGGAAACCCTGGTCGGTCGTCTCGCTGAGTGGCGCGGATCCCCCGCTGGTCGTCGCCTGCGGCTCTTCGTCGGCGTGCGTGGCGCTCGACGGCGACGGGCACGAGTTCGCCGGCCGCCCTTAGCAGCGGGCGCCCCCGCCGGGAGCAGTCCAGATCCCATTGCGGGATGACCCCCGTTGCGCACGGGCGGTTACTCTCCGGTCGAGGTGGAGATCGCACACAGAACCTTGACTGCGCCGCGCCCCGAGGAACTGCGGATCGAGGCCGTGATCCTCGCCTACGAGTGCGGCCTGACGCGACCCGGAGTTCATACGACAGCGTGAGCGCGTGCGTGCGGGTGCGCCCGATGACCGGCGCCGACATCGACGCGGCGGCACGACTGTCGGCGGCGGCGTTCGGGGTCGAGATCACCGACCGGTGGTCCGCGGGACGGTGGCGACAGCGCGTCTCGCACCTGCTCGGCACTGACCCGGACGGCGCGTTCGTGGCCGAGCGGGACGGCCGGGTGATCGGCGCCGCCCAGGCGATGCGTCGCGAACGACTGTGGTGTCTGTCGCTGCTGGCCGTGCAGGGCGCGGCGCAGAGCGCGGGGGCCGGCCAAGCGCTGCTGGCTGCGGCGCTCGACTACGACGACGGCACCGACGCGGGTCTGATCGTGAGCTCAAACGACCCGCGCGCGCTGGCGCTCTATGCCCGCTCAGGGTTCAGGCTGCGGCCGACGCTGCAAGCGACCGGGCCCGTCGACCCGCGCGCGCTGCCGCCGCGACCGAGCGACGTCAGGACGGCGGGGCGCGACGACCTCGAAGCGCTGGCCGACATCTCGAGGTCGGTTCGCGGCGCGCCGCATACGACCGAGATCGAATACGCGCTCGGTCGGGGCGCCGCCGTCGTCCAGATCGAGGGACGGGGGTTCGCCGTCGCCCAGCCGGGTCACGGGGTCTGGTTGCTGGTCGCGCGAGACGAGCCGGCGGCATCGGCGCTGCTGTGGGCCGCGCTGGAGATCGCCGGGGACTCGGAGCGGGTCGTCCGCTGGATCACGGCCGGACAGGACTGGGCGATCCAGATCGCGGTGGCGGCCGGGTTGCGGCTCGGCGCCTACGGGGCGCTGGCCGTGCGCGGCGAGCCGGGGCCGATGCGGCCGTTCTTGCCGAGCTCGCCGTTCGCATGACCGGGGTTGCAAGACTAGGCCGATGGACCGCAGCGAGTTAGACGAACACCTCGACCGCGTGCTCGGCGGGCGTGAGCGGCGTGAGATCCTGATCGCCGACTACGACCCGGCTTGGCCGGCGCGATTCGAGGCCGAGCGCGACCGGGTCGCGCGTGCGCTCGGCGATCATGCGCTGACGATCGAGCACATCGGCTCGACGTCGGTGCCCGGCCTCGGCGCAAAGCCGATCATCGACGTGCTGGTGACGGTCGCCGATCCCGACGACGAGGCGGCGTTTCGCGAGCCGCTCGAGCGTGCCCGCTACGAGCTCGCCGAGCGACGGTGGGACGACATGAACCATTACGCGGACGCCAAGGGTCCGTTCATCGAGGAGGTGCTGCGGGATGTCTGAGATCGGCGCCCAGCTCGAGCGCCGGCGACGTGCGGTCGCCGAACGCTGGGATCTCGACCGCGAGGTGGTCGTGATAGGTGCCGGCCACCCGGTGCCCGTTCCCGGGCGCGGGGACATGACGTACCCGTTTCGCAGCCATTCCGAGTACTTCTACCTGACCGATCGTGAGCGTCCGGGCGGCGCGCTGGCGTTCGACCCGCGGACGGGGTGGACGGAGTTCGTGGTCCCGGTGACCCGCGAGGAGCTGTTGTGGGAGGGGGCGCCGGCGGGCGCCGATGGGGGAGAGCCGATCGCGCTGCTCGAGCCATGGCTCGCCGAGCGCGGCGGTCGGCCGCTGGCCAGCCTCGGGTCGCCGATCGCGGGCGTCGCGGGCGACCCCGGGCTGGCAGACGCGGTACGCGCAGGCCTCAACCATGTCCGGCGCCAGAAGGACGCGGTCGAGCTCGAGCGGATGCGTGCCGCCGAGCGCGCCACGAGAGCCGGCTTTGCTGCGATCGCCGAGCTGCTGGTCGCGGGCACGAGCGAGCGCGAGCTCCAGATCGAGCTCGAGGCCGCATTCCTGCGCAACGGTGCCGATTTTCCCGCCTACGGCACGATCGTCGGCTCCGGGCCCAACGCCGCCGTGCTCCACTTCAGCCCGACGACGCGGCGGCTGGGTGACGGCGAGCTGGTGCTGATCGATGCCGGCGCGGAATACCGGGGTTACGCCTGCGACGTCACGCGGACCTACGCCGTCGGCGGCCGTTTCACGCCTGAGCAGGCCGCGCTGCACGAGGTCGTCCACCGCGCCATGGACGCCGGCACCGCCCGGTGCACCGTGGGCACCGAGTTCAGTGATGTGCACCGCTCCGCCGCACTCGTGATCGCCGAAGGCCTGACCGAGTTCGGACTGCTGCGCGGACCCGCGCAGGCGCTGGTCGAGTCCGGCGCGGTGACGCTGTTCTTCCCGCACGGCGTCGGACACATGGTCGGCCTCGGCGTGCGCGACGCGAGCGAGGTGCTGCCGGGTCGCGAGCCCGGGCTGGGGATGCCGAGGCTGCGCGTCGATCTGCCGCTGATGGCGGGTCACGTGGTCACGATCGAGCCCGGGATCTACTTCGTCGAGGCACTCCTGCGCGACGCCGAGACGCGCGGGCGCCATCGCGAGACGGTCGACTGGGAGCGCGTCGATCAGCTGCTCGGGTTCGGCGGCATCAGGATCGAGAACAACGTGCTGGTCACCGGCGACGGCTTCGAGGTGCTGACCGGCGAGATCCCAATCTCACCCGCTTGACCGCAGAATCCCGATCGCCCTCGCCGCCGCCTGAGGGCTCAGCGGGCCGTGAACCCTACGATCAGCTCGCCGGTCTCGAGTGGGACGTCGAGCTGCGGGCAGTGGCCGATGCCGTCGAGCTCGACCCAGTCGGCGTTCGGCAACAGGCGCTGATAGCGGACCGCGCCGGACGGCCAGTGCAGGATCTGGTCGCCGGTGCCCCAGACGATCCGGACCGGGCACGTGATCCGCTCGGCGTCGAGCGGGAAGCCGTCGCGGTCGGCGAGGTCGAGCAACGCGGGCAGGCCGTCGCAGCGGGCGACGCCCCGGATCTGATGGGCGAGCAGCTCGGCCGGAATGTGCTCGTAGCTGGTCGTGGTGTACGAGGTCGCGCGCCGGCGCCCGTCAGCCGAGGCGACGATCGCGTCGGCGTGTGGCGCGGCCGCCCTCGCGAGGTCGCGGACGTTGGTGAAGTAGCTGCGACGATCGCGGTAGGACCGGTCGTCGGGCTCCCAGCCGCCGCCGGGCGCCAACGCGACGACGCTGCGCGCGCGTCCGCGGGTGGCGAGCTGCAGCGACACGTAGCCGCCGAGCGAGTTGCCGACGATGTGCGCCGTCTCAAATCCGGCCGCGTCCATCGCGCGCTCGACCCCGTCGGCGAGCGTCGCGGTGGTCAGATCGCCGTCGAGCGCGGGTCCGCCGGCGTGGCCGGCGAGCGTTGGTGCGAGGACGTCGTGGTGGCGCTCCAGCGCTGGGAGGACGAGTTCCCACGTGCGCCACGTGTCGGTGATCCCGTGCACGCAGACGAGCGGCGTGCCGGAGCCGCCTCGGTGATCTGGGGTGAATCGCGAATCCAAGAGACCGGGCACGGTACCGGTGGCACTAGGGTTGCGTCACGGTGACGCGCGAGGCAGCCGGGCTAGGGTTGGCGTCACGGTGACGCGCGAGGCAGCCGGGCTAGGGTTGGCGTCACGGTGACGCGCGAGACGACCACCGATCTGGCGGTACTGGACCGTCTAGTCCGGCCGAGTGGCAAGCTGATCGTCGACGTCGGCTGTGGCGGGGGCGCGCTGGTGCGCCGGCTCGCCGCGCTCGGAGCCGATGTGATCGGCGTCGAGGTGTCCGAGCAACAGCTCGCAGCGGCAGCGGCCGAGCCCGGGGCGCGATATCTGGTCGGACGCGCGCAGGGGCTGCCGCTCGATGATGCGTCGGTCGACGTGGTCGTGTTCATGCGCTCGCTCCACCACGTCCCGCCGTCCGAGATGGCCGACGCACTGCGCGAGGCCGCGCGAGTGCTGCGACCCGGCGGCGTCGTCTACGTCGCCGAGCCGTTGCCCGAGGGCGAGTTCTTCGAGCTCATCAGCATGGTCGAGGACGAACGCGAGGTGCGGCTGGCGGCTCAGCGGGCGCTCGGCGACGCCCCCCGCGCGGGGTTCTGGCGGGTGACCACGGTCGAGTACGACGTGAAGGTGGAGATCGCCGGCGTGGAAGCGCTCCGGGCGCGGGTCGTGAGCGTCGATCCGCGGCGAGCCGCGGCGTTCGACGCACGGGCGCACGAACTCGCGCGCGCGTTGGGTAGCGGACGATGCTTCCTGCAGCCGATGCGGGTCGACCTGCTGCGGCTCGCCGCTCAGGCCGGAGCCGCGGCGAGGAGCTGACTCAGAGCGTCGAGATCCCCGTCGTCTGGGATCCAGCGCGCAGCGGCCGCGTTGGCGCGGACCTGCTCAGGCTTCGTCGCCCCGGCGATCACCGATGACACCGGCGCGTGGGCCAGCAGCGCTCCGATCGCGACGTCGGTCAGCGCGACGCCCCGTTCGTCGGCGAACCGTTGCAGCGAGTCGATCAGCTCGAACTGCTCCGGGGTCGCGATCTGCGCGCGGCCGGACAGCCTCGCGCCGGCTGGTCCGGGCTCGCCGCTGCGGTACTTGCCGGTCAGCAGCCCCGACGCGAGCGGGAAGAACGGCACGAACCCGATGCCCAGCTGCTCGCACGCCGGCAGCACCTCGTCCTCGGCGTCGCGGACCAGCAGGCTGTACTGGTTCTGGACTGCCGTGAAGCGTGTCAAACCGTGCTCGCGAGCGACGGCGTCGGCCTCGAACAGTTGCGCGGCACTGAAGTTGGAGGCGCCGATCGCGCGGACCTTGCCCGCCTTGACGAGCTCGTCGAGCGTCTGCAACGTCTCCACGATCGGGGTGACCCCGTCGGGCTCGTGGTACCAGTAGTAGTCGATCGCGTCGGTGCGCAGGCGCGCCAGCGACGCATCGATCGCGTCCAGGATGTAGGCGCGCGATCCGCGTGGACCCTTGCCGTCACCCATGTCCATCCCGAACTTGGTCGCCAGGATGACCTCGTCGCGGCGACCCTGAAGGACCTCGCCGATGAACTGCTCACTCTGCCCGCGACCGTAGATGTCGGCAGTGTCGAGGAATGTGATTCCCTGCGCGATCGCTTCGTCGATCACGGCGCGGGTGCCGCCGAGATCGAGCCGGCGACCAAAGTTGTTGCAGCCGAGCCCGACGATCGAGACTTCAAAGCCGGAATCGCCGAGCGGCCGGGTCGGAAGCTGTGTCATCGGTCTACAGATAGCACGCCGGCGCTCCGCTCGGCGCCGTCGGCTCGCTCACGTTCAAGACGACGCTCGTCAAGCGCGGACCGGGGGTGGCCGTCGTGTTGGACGACGAGCAGGTGGCGGCCATCGGCGAGGGAGCGAAGCGGTTCCCGGTCGCCGCGTCGATCAACGGGCACGCGTGGCACAGCACGGTCGTGCGGATGCGCGGCCAGTTCCTGCTCGAGCTCAGCAAAGGAGGTCCGCGGCCACGCGGCGTCGAGGCTCAGACGCTCGAGATGCTGCGCGCCGGCGAGACGCGCAGCTAAATCTGGCGCGACAGGATCTGGCCGCGCCAGCCGTTTAAGTCGAAGCGGCCATCGCGGACGAACCCCTGGCGCTCGTAGTACCTGACGAGCGCGGGCGAATCGGCCCAGCAGTCGACGCGGAGGGCCAGTGCCCCGCGCTCGCGTGCGATCTCGCTCGCGAGCTCCAGCAGCCGGGCTCCGATCCTGTTTCCGGCCAGCCGCCGAGCGCTGAGCAGCAGCGTCACGTACAGCTCAGGGGTCGGGTTGCTGGGAACGTATGGGGGGCTCGACCCGGCCGCGAGCACGCCGACGACCGCGCCGTCGTGCTCCGCGATCCGGACCTCGTCCCGGCGCAGCGTCTGCTGGACGAGCGTCCTCATCTCCGGCCGGGTGCTGAACGGCTGCTCGCCCCACTGGCCGACGAGCCCGCGCTCGGCGAGCCACCCGACCGCCTCGTCGAACAGCGCCAGCACGGCCGGCTCGTCGGCAAGCGAGCCGAGTCGGATCATCAGTTCGAGCGCGGAAGCATTTGGAGAGCGCATCGGCTGCATACGATCTAAGCATCACACTCGCCAGCCAGATCCTTGCGCGCCGCATGCGACTGATCGAGCCGGAGACGCTCGATGTCGTACGTGAGCGCGACCTGCGGGTGCCGATGGAGGACGGCGCGGCGCTGCTGGCCGACCGGTGGGTCGCGCGGTCGGAGCGCGACCGTCCGCAGCCGACGGTCCTGATTCGCTCGCCGTACGGCCGCAGGTCGGTGGTCGGCCTGCTGTTCGGCCGCCTGCTCGCGGAGCGCGGGTTGCAGGTGCTGATCCAGAGCGTCCGAGGGACGTTCGGCTCCGAGGGCGAGTTCGCGCCGTTCGACGAGCGACCGGACGGCCTGACGACGATCCGCTGGCTGCGCGCGCAGCCGTGGCATCGCGACCGGATCGGGATGTTCGGGCCAAGCTACCTCGGCCTCGTCCAGTGGGCGGTCGCGGCCGAAGCCGGCGACGACCTCGCGGCGCTGGCGATCCAGGTGAGCGCCTCGCAGTTCTATGACCAGACGTACGCGGGTGGCGGGTTGACACTGGAGAACACCGGCTCGTGGCTGGTGCTGGTGATGGCGCAGGAGAGTAGGTTCGCGCTGGTGTCCATCAACCGCGCGCTGCGTGGCCTCCGCGCGCTGCTCGATGAGCTGCCGGTCGGTGACCTGGACGAGCGCGCGACGGGCGCCGCGGTCCCCTGGTTCAGGGAGGCGTTCGCGAACCCGACCCGCGATACCGCCTACTGGGCGGCGCGCGACTTCTCCGGCGGCGTCGCGGAGGTCGCCGCCGCGGTGCAGTTCGTCGGCGGGTGGTACGACATCCTGCTGCCGTGGATGCTCGACGACTACGCCACCCTGCGGAGGGCGGGCCACGCTCCGCAGCTGCGGATCGGCCCCTGGACCCACACCGCGCCGGCGCTCGCCGCCGCCGGGCATCGTGACGGGATCGCCTGGCTCCGCGCGCAGCTGCTCGACGACCGCCGCCTGCTGCGCGAGCACCCGGTCACGGTGTTCGTGACCGGCGAGGGTTCGGGTGGTGGGTGGCGCGAGCTCGATGACTGGCCGCCGCCGGGGACCCGCGAGCGTCGAATGTGGCTCTGTGACGGCGGCGGGCTGTCGGGGCGGGCGCCGGAGGAGAGCGGCGATGCCGGCGACCGGTACCGCTACGACCCCGCGGAGCCGACCCCGGCTGTCGGCGGTCCGGTGCTGCTCGCGCGCGCGCCGGTGGTCGACAACCGCGAGCTCGAGGCTCGCAGCGACGTGCTGACCTTTACGACGACCCCGCTGGAGGCGACCGTCGAGGCGATCGGCCCGGTGCGCGTAGAGCTCTGGGCGCGCGCCGATTCGAGTCACTTCGACCTGTTCGCGCGCGTCTGCGACGTCGACGAGGACGGCGCGTCGCGGAACGTCTGCGATGCGCTGGCGAGGATCGCGCCCGGGTCGTTCGAGCAGGGCGATGACGGTGCCTGGGCGGTCGCCTTCAATCTCTGGCCGATCGCGCACCGGTTCGCCGCCGGCCATCGGCTCAGGCTCCAGGTCTCGTCCGGCGCGCACCCCCGCTATGCGCGCAACCCGGGCACCGGCGAGGATCCGGCGACTGCGACCGAGTTGCGGGCGGTCGAGGTCGAGCTGTTGCACGACCGCGACCACCCGTCGGCGCTGGTGCTCGGAGTCAGCTGACCGCTCGGACCTCGTCGCCAACGCGGATCTCTCCGTCGGCGAGGATGTCGGCGCGCAACCCGCCCCGGTGGACGAGCGCACGCAGGATCGGGCGCGACGCGTAGCGCTCGATCACCGTGCACGGCTCGCACAGGCGCATCCCGCGGCACGGGACGCCACCGATCGTGAACTCGTGGCCGAGCAGCTGGTTGAGTGCGATGCCGCGCGTGAGGATGTTGCGCCGGTGGTCGTCGGGACCCAGCGTCGGCTCGAACGTCTCGCAGACCTCAGCTTCGACGAGCGTCAGCGCGCTGCCCGCGAGCCCGGAGGGGAACGTCCCCTTGCCGGTCACGTGCCGATCGCCCGCGAGCCCCTGGCCGGGGAGCGCGCGGACCGACTCCACCGCCTGGGCCGGCTCACCGGCGGACGCCGAAACCCAGATCGCCTCGACGGTGCCGCTTCCGGCTGGAGCCAGCGGCAGCGGCGGGCGTGCGAGCGCGATGTCGCCGGCCGCGATCACGAACCCCTCGAGCAGCCAGGCGTTGTCGACGACGCCGTCGCCCCCGGGGTCCCAGACGACGCCCGACGGGATCCCGTACATGACGACGAATCGACGCTCGCCGCCGTCCGGCGGCTGGACGCGAGCGAGCCACGGGCCGTTCCATGAGAACGCCGTCGGGTCGGCGATCCTCGCGATTCCCATCGACAGGCCGCCGAGCCAGCGGGTGATGGTCGGTCCGGTGGTGGGGTCCTCGTCGGGACCGAGGCGCGGCAGCTGCGCCTGGTCGAGCTCGAGCGCGGTCGCCAGGCAGGCGAGGAACGAAGACTGCTCCAGCGACAGGCCGCGTTGCAGTTTCGAGCTCGGCTTCACAACTGAGAGCGTATCCCCTGGATATCCTCCCGCCGGCGTTGCCCAGAACCGTCACCCTGACCGGCGAGCTGACCGCCGACGACGTCGCGGCGATCGCGAGCGGCGCGTGGATCGAACTCGATCCGGTCGCGCTCGAGGCGGTCGCGCGCAACCGGCACGTGCTGGAGGAGATCCTGTCGACCGGAACGCCGGTGTACGGGATCAGCACCGGCTTCGGTGCGCTGGTCTCGAACACCGTCGCGCCCGAGCTCCAGCGTCACCTCCAGGTCAACCTGCTGCGCAGCCACGCGGCCGGGACGGGTGCCGAGCTCCCGCTCGAGGTCGTGCGCGGCGCGATGGCGGTGCGCGCCAACGGGCTGATGCTCGGGCATTCGGGCGTGCGCCCGCTCGTGATCGAGCGGATCACGGCGCTGCTCAACGGCGGCTACGTGCCGCGGGTGCCGCGCACGGGGTCGCTCGGCGCAAGCGGCGATCTGGCGCCATCGGCGCACGCCTTTCTGACGCTGCTCGGTGAGGGCGAGGCGTTCGCCCCTGACGGGACGCTTGTCAGCGGCGCCGAGGCGCTGTCAGCGCTCGGGCTCGAGCCGCTGGAGCTCGAGAGCAAGGAGGGCCTGGCGCTGATCAACGGGACCCATTTCATGAGCGCGATCGGCGCGCTGCTGAGCGTGCGTGTCGGCCGGCTGGTGGATGCGATCGACGTCGTCGCAGCTGCGACGATCGACGCCCTGCGAGGCGCGCTGCCGGCGTTTGACCCGCGCGTCCATCGGCTGCGGGCGCTGGCCGGACAGAGGCTGAGCGCCGCCAACATCGCCGCGGCGCTGCACGGCTCGACCCGCACGCACGGTCCGGGCTCGTCGCGGCTGCAGGACGCCTACTCGCTGCGGTGCGCGGCGCAGGTCCACGGCGCCGCGCGCGAGGCGTTCCGCTTCTTCGCCGGGATCGTGCTCGCCGATCTAAACGCGGTCACCGACAACCCGCTCGTGTTCGACGACCCGCCGGAGGTGATCTCGGCCGGCAACTTCCACGGTCAGTCGCTGGCGGTCGCGTTCGACACCCTGCGCCTCGCGCTCGCGGACCTCGGCTCGATCTCCGAGCGGCGGACGTTCAGGTTGCTGTCGCCGAGCCTCAACGGCCGGCTGCCGGCCTTCTTGACCAACGATGCGGGGACCTCGAGTGGCTACATGGTCGCCCAGTACACAGCCGCGGCGCTGGTGGGCGAGCTGCGGGCACTCGCGCATCCGGTCAGCGCCGACAGCATCCCGACCTCCGATAATCAGGAGGATCACGTCTCGATGGGGATGACCGCGGCGCTGATGGCGCTCGATTCGGTCGACCGGCTCGAGCGGGTGGTCGCGATCGAGCTGATGTGCGCTTGCCAGGCGCTCGACTGCGACCCTGGCGAGCCAGGCGGCGCGGTACAGGAGCTGTACGCGGCGGTCCGCGAGCTCGTCGCGCCGCTGACGCGGGACCGGCCGCCGGCCGACGACCTCGCCGCCGTGCTGCCCGTGATCCGCGGTGTGACCGCGGCGGCGATCATGGCGGATGCGAGATGACGTTCGTTTCGCCGCAGCGGCACCTGGCGCGCGCCAAGGATCTCGCCGACTCACGGTATAACGAGCCGCTCGACGTCGACGATCTCGCCCGCGCGGCGGGGCTCTCGCGGGCGCACTTCAGCCGCGAGTTCAAGCGCGCGTTCGGCGAACCACCGCACGCCTACCTGTTGACCCGCCGGCTCGAGCGTGCGGCGGCGATGCTGCGGCTGACCGACAACTCGGTGGCGGAGATCTGCTTCTCCGTCGGCCTGCAGAGCGTCGGCTCGTTCACGTCGAGCTTCACGCGCACGTACGGCGTCTCTCCGAGCTCGTATCGCGTCTCCTATCCGCCCGCCGCCGGGCACGCGATGGTCCCAACCTGCGTGCTGCGCGCGTACGCGCGGCCGCAACGCAGCACGTTTGGAGAAGACAGCGGCGCCGGCTCGAACTAGCTTGTGGCGCCAAGGTCAAACCTCCAAACAAGGAGCCAACATGATCAAGATCGCCACCGCCCAGCTGTGGGTCCACGACCAGGACGAGGCGCTCGCCTTCTACACCCAGAAGCTCGGGTTCGAGGTCCGCGTCGACGTGACGCTGCCCGAGATGGGCAATTTCCGCTGGCTGACCGTCGGTCCTGCCGGCCAGCCCGAGGTCGACATCGTGCTGATGGCGATCCCGGGGCCGCCGGTTATGGACCCCGTGACCGCCGAGCAGGTCAGGTCGCTGGTCGGCAAGGGGTTCGCCGGCACGGTGTTCCTGACCACCGAAGACTGTCAGGCGAGCTACGAGGAGCTGTTGGCACGCGGCGTCGAGTTCTCGGAGGCGCCCGAGGAGCGCCCGTACGGGATCGACTCCGGTTTCCGGGACCCGTCGGGGAACAGCTTCCGCCTGACCCAGGTCAACGAGCTGGTGACCGGCTGAGCTGCGCCGTGCGAGCCCACGCGGATGTCAGCTCGTGGGCTCGCCGTCGTGGTAGCCGAGCTTGCCGTCCCGGCGGCGGACCATCAGCTCGTCGGCCTCGTTTGTCGTCCAGACGCCGATCTTGTCGCTGTCGGGGTAGACGGCGACCGCGGGCAGCCGCGCGCTTGACCACATCAGCACGCGCGCGGTCGCGTCGCCGCGGTTGGTCAGCTGGTGGACGCCCTCGGGGCCGGCCGGGAAGCAGATCAGCGCCCCGGCCGCGTGCGAGGCGATGCCATCCGGGCCGCGGACGTCGACCGGACCGTCGATCACGAGCGCCCATTCCTCGACGTACTCGTAGTGGTACGGGCACAGGTGCTGGCCGGGCGGGACCTCGAACAGCCTGACGCTCTCCTCGACGGCGCCGGCCGCCTTGCCGACGTCCGCCATGCCGCTCTTGTACCCGGGCGGATCGCCGTCGTCGTATTCGAATTGTGCTTCGTAGATGTTCATCGGCCGGATCTTGGCAGGCTTGGAACGTTCTGCACCTATGCGGTGCTTAAGGTTCCAAGGCCCGCGATCGCGGCTTGGCCGTATGAGATGCCGCCGTCGTTGGGAGGGAGCCGCGTCGGGACGAGCACCTCGAGCCCGGCGCGCTCCAACTCGGCCCAGACGCTCTCGAGCAGCAGACGATTCTGGAACACACCCCCGCTCAGCACGGCTCTCGAAAGCTGTCGTTCGGAGGCGATCTCGGTCAAGGCGGCCACGGTCGCAGCGGCGACGCCGGCGTGAAAGCGCGCCGCGACGACGTCGGGCGAGACGCCGTGCTCCAGATCGCCGACGATCTCGCGTACTGACGGGCGCGGGTCGAAGTCCGACATCTCGTACGCGCCACACGCGCCCGCCCGCCACGCCGCCGCTTCGAGCTCGACCGCGGCCTGGCCCTCGTAGGAGACCTCGGAGCGGATCCCACACAGCGCCCCGACCGCATCGAACAGCCGACCCATGCTCGAGGTGACCGGCGAGACGCTCGCGCTCGCGAACACCTGGCCCATCGCGTCCCACCGCCGGCGATCGACCAACAGCTGGGGCGTCGGCGGGCGCGGCTCGCCGAACGCCTCGGCAAGCCAAGCGAACGCCATCCGCCACGGCTGCCGGATCGCGGCGGCGGCGCCGGGCATCCGCACCGGCCACAGCGACCCGGCCCGCTCAAAGCCCGCCAGATCGCCGACCAGCAGTTCGCCGCCCCAGACGGTCCCGTCGATCCCGTAGCCGGTGCCGTCGAAGATCGCCCCAACGGCGGCCTCGATCACGCCGTGCTCGGCCAGACACGCCGCCAGATGCGCGTGGTGGTGCTGGACGCCGAGCAGCTCGACCCCGTCGCGCTCGAGCGCGTAAGCGGTCGATAGGTAGTCCGGGTGCAGGTCGTGGACGACCAGCTCGGGTGAGACCGCGAACAGACGCTCGAAATGCGCGATCCCCTCGCGGAACGCCTGCACGGTCGCGAAGTGCTCGAGGTCGCCGATGTGGTGCGAGACCCACGCCCGCGAGCCCTTGGCGACGCAGAACGTGCTCTTCTGCTCGGCGCCGCAGGCGAGCAGCGGGCGCTCCAACGTGAACGGGAGCGGCAGGTGCGCCGGCACGTACCCGCGAGAGCGGCGCAGAGGTAACGTCCGGCGTCGCGCCACGCGCACGACCGAGTCGTCGGTGCGCGTCTCGATCTCGCGGTCGTGGATCAGGAACAGATCGGCGATCGGCGCGAGTCGCGCCAGCGCGTCGTCGTCCTTGAACGCGATCGGCTCATCGGACACGTTGCCGCTCGTCATCACCAGCGCCGGTCCCGGGAAGTCCGCCAGCAGCAGGTGGTGCAGCGGTGTGTAGGGGAGCATCAGCCCGAGCTCGGGCGCCCCCGGAGCGACGGACACCGCGACCGGCGCGCGGGCCAGCCGCGGCGCCAGGACGATCGGCCGCGCCCCCGACTCAAGCAGCTCCGCCTCCTCGTCCCCGAGCGACACAAACGCGCGGGCCGCCTCGCACGAGCTGACCATCAGCGCGAACGGCTTGTCCTCGCGGTGCTTGCGCGCGCGGAGCGCCGACACCGCGCGCTCGTCGGCCGCGTCGCACGCAAGGTGGTAGCCACCGAGCCCCTTGACCGCGACAACCTGACCTTCGCCGAGGCGTGCCGCGACGAACGCGACGGCGCCGTCGCAGCGGATCGCGGCGCCTTCGCGATCCACAACCCGAACGGACGGGCCACACACCGGGCAGGCGTTGGGCTGTGCGTGGAACCGGCGGTCGAGCGGGTTGTCGTACTCGCGCCGGCAGTCAGCGCACATCACAAACGGCGCCATCGTCGTCTGCGGCCGGTCGTACGGAATCCCCCGCACGATCGTGAACCGCGGCCCGCAGTTGGTGCAGTTGATGAACGGGTAGCGGAAACGGCGGTCGCGGGGAGAGAACAGCTCCGACAGACAGTCCTGGCAGGTTGCCGAATCGGCCGTCACCGGCGCGTCGGGAGCGCCACTGCTCGCACTGTCGCGGATCGTGAAGCCAAGCTCGCCGCTGGCCGGAAGCGACTTGCACGAAAGCTCGTCGATCACCGCGAGCGGCGGTGCCTCGGCGGTCAGCCGGGCGATGAAGCGCTCGACCGACCCCGCCGCGCCCTCGACCTCCAGCAGCACCCCGCGCTCGTCGTTGAGGACGTAGCCCGCCAGCCCCTCCTGGATCGCGAGCCGGTAGACGAACGGCCGGAAGCCAACACCCTGCACGGTCCCGGCGACGCGCGCGCGAGTCCTGACGGCGGCGATCACCCCAGCTCGACCAGCTCCCGGAGAACGTGGTAGGCCGTCGCCTGCGCCTCCTGGATCCGGGGGATGTACTGCGACGGGCTGATCAGGACGTGGTCGGCGAGCTGCTGCTCGGCGACCTGGCCGCCGTCGTAGCCGACGAGCGCGATCGTCACCAGCTCGCGCCGGCGCGCCTCGGCGAGCGCGTCAAGCACGCTGAGCGAGTTACCGCTGGTCGAGAGCGCCAGCAGGACGTCGCCAGCTCGGCCGTAGGCGATCACCTGGCGGGCGAAGATCGCCTCGGAGCCGATGTCGTTGGCGATCGCGGTGATGATCGCGGTGTCGGCCACGAGATCGATCGCGGGGCGTGGCGGCCACGCGAAGGGAGGCGCGACGAAGTCGGCGACCACATCGATTGCGTCGGTCGCCGAGCCGCCGTTGCCGAGCGCCAGCAGCCGCCCGCCGGCGTCGAGCGAGCCGCGGGTGGCCGTCGCTGCCTCGACGAACACCGCGGCGCCGCCATCGAGCGTCGCGACGCGTAGCGCGTGAACCTCGTCGGCCTTCATCAGCACCGACGCGCGGACGTCGGCCAGCACGGCGTCGAGGTCGTGCTCGCGCTCGGCCAAAAACGGGTACAGGAAGCTCGATGCGCCCGCGTCGTGAGATCGGCGCTCGGTCCGGCCCTCGAGCAGACCCCGGTGCTCGAAGAACACGTGAACGAGCTCCCAGAGCACGTGGTAGAGCGTCTCGACGAGCTCCTGGCGGACGAACGGGTCGTCGCTGGGCGGCTCGAAGACCCATTCGGCCCCGAGCGCCGAGAACGAGATCGTCAGGCAACCGCGCGCGCGGGCGACCGCGATCGCGGCAGGCAGCTCGTCGCCGTCGGCGGGTTCGCCGAAACAGATCACGATGTCGTCTGGCTCAGCGGTCAGCGACAGCTCGTGCGCGAGCGCGCCCGACTCGCCCGTCAGCCCGAGCGCCGGCAGCGCCCGCTTCCCGACGATCACCGGGTGGACGAACTCGACCGCGACGTGGCGGGCATCCGAGCGGGCGGCGGGGGAGAGGCCGACAGCGATCAGCCGGCCGCCGCGTGCGAAGCGCTCCGCCATCCGGTGGCAGACGCGCGCGATCCGCTCGGACTCGGCGCCGAAGAATGCCGAGCCCGCGACCTCGCGCTGCGTGAGGCGCTCGCCGAGCAGCGCGTGCACTGCCTCGACCGAGCGCACGGGGCTCATGCCCCAGCGCCGACCCGTCTGTGCGCCAGCTCAGTCAGCCAGTCGCGCAGCTCGCCGATGCCCTCGCTGGTCTTGGCGCTCGTCAGCAGCACCTTCGCCTCTGGGTTGACCACGTCGACGTTGTACACGAGCTTGTCGAGGTCGACGTCGAGGTGCGGTAGCAGGTCGAGCTTGTTGATCACGACCAGCTCGCAGGCGCGGAACATCAGCGGGTATTTGAGCGGCTTGTCCTCGCCCTCGGTGATCGAGCAGACCATCGCCCGAGCGTCCTCGCCGACGCGAAACTCGGCTGGACAGACAAGGTTGCCGACGTTCTCGATCACGAGCAGGTCCAGCTCGTCGAGCGGCAGCTCGCCGAGCGCCGAGCGGACCATGTTCGCGTCGAGATGGCACTCGCCGCCGAACCCATTGTCGGTGTTGAGCTGCGTGACGGGTACGTGGAGCGTCGCCAGCCGGTCGGCGTCGATCGAGCCGTGCACGTCCCCCTCCAGCACGCCGGAGCGGACTCCGGGCAGCGGCTCGCCGATCGCGCGCTCGAGCAGCGTCGTCTTGCCGGCACCGGGCGCGCTCATCAGGTTCAGGACGGTGACGTCGTGGCGATCGAAGTCGTCGCGGTTGGCGCGGGCGATCGTGTTGTTGGCGTCCAGCGCATCCTGCACGACCCTCACCTTGGTGCGGTGCATGCGTTCTCCTGTTCCTCGACTTCGATGTATTCAACCTCGAGCTCGTCGCCCGCGGTCACCTCGACGTCGGCCGAGCCGCAGTCGGGGCAGCGGAAGGCCGGGATCTGCGGCGACCACTGACGCTCGCACTCGCGGCAGCGAAGCCGGGCGTCGATCTGCTCGAGCTCCAGCGTGGCGCCCTCGCAGGCCGTGTCGCGGGCGACGATCTCGAAGTAGAAGATCAGCGACTCGGGCACGACCTGGCGCATCGTCCCGGCGCGCAGATGTACGGCGGTGACGCGGCGGTCGTCTGCATGCTTGAGCGCGGTGTTCAGAACCGCGGTCGCGATCGACAGCTCATGCATCGGCCGACTGCAGCTCGGCGACGGTATCGAGCACCACGTCGGCGGCCTTCGCGAGCGCGCCGCTGACCGCGTCGGAAAGACCGAAGCCGACGTCCTCGACGACCTCCGGCTCGCACGCGACGACGAACACGCGGCCGGGCCAGCCACCGACGTACTTGACGAACCGCAGCACGGTCTGAGGGTCCATGCCATGCGGGTCGAGCATCTGCCCGTCCTCGATCTTGCCGTCGACCGCATCGGCCTCGGCCTCCATCACGTACAGCGTCCCCGGCGGCTCGCCCTGGCGGCTGACATCGATCAGGATCAGAGCGTCGTAGCCGCGCATCACCTCGTAGGCGAGGTCCAGGCCGCCGGTGCCGAAGTCGACCACGTGTACGCCCGGCGGGAGCTCACGGTCTGACAGGAGCTTCGCGACCTGGCCGCCGAAGCCGTCGTCGCGCAGCCACGCGTTGCCGATCCCCGCGACCAGGATCTGTTTGGTCCTCTCGGCAGTCTCAGTCACAGCGTCTCCACCTCGTGTGCGAAGAAGAACAGGTAGCGGCCGGTCTCGCGCAGCAGCTGCTGGCCGGGGTCGTCGTCGATCGTCACCCCGAGGTAGACACGGTCGTCGACGTCGAGGTAGATGCGCTCGATCGTCGCCCGTCGCCCGTCGAGCATCCGGTCGTAGACGTCGCGCTCGGTTCCGGGCCGCAGAATCAGCTTGGCGCCCTTGTGGAAGGTGACCCCGTCGACCGTCGCGTAGTCCTCGCCGGGGTTGTTGTCGACCTCGCCGAGGGCCCCGCCCGGGCCGCCGCCAAGCGCCCCGCCTGGGCCGCCGCCAAGCGCCCCGCCCGGGCCGCCGCCAAGCGCCCCGCCCGGGCCGCCGCCAAGCGCCCCGCCCTCGAGCTCCTTCAGGCCGCCGTGCAGGTCGATGATGTCGTCGCCGGTCAGCGCCAGTGCCCGGTCCAGCATCGCCTTGACGGTCGGGTCCTCCGATGCGGACGCGCGCTCGTCGTCGGTCAGCGAGTGGACGTGCAACAACAGCGCCTCCTCGATCTCTGTGTTGTCAAACAGATTGCCACGGCTCTCGGGAGCGATCTGGGGGTGATCTGGCAGCACGATCGCCGCGCCGAGCACGGCGTCGTCGTCGGCCGTCGCCAGCACCGGCCACGTGTTGACGCTCTCGCGCCCGGCCTCGAGAGGCGACACGAACCGGCCATCCTCGATCCTGACGACGATATGGACCGAGATCAGCGCCCGCCGCAGCGCCTGCGCACGGTCCAGCCCTGGCTGCACCTCGGCCGTGTTGTGAACGCAGCAGCGGGCGACGCCGTCTTCGTCCCAGCGCAGCGTGAAGCGCGCCTCGGCGCGCTGCACCGTCGTCCGCTCGCCGGGGCGCACTGGGCCGAGCTCGGTCCGACGCTCAGAGGCCTCGTGGCCCTCGCCGCTGGGCACCAGCCACCTGACCGTGGCGTCCAGCGCGCTGCCCGCCTCAGTGACGCACTCGAGCCGCGCGTGGTCGAACGCGCCCTCGCACTCGGCCGCGTAGGTCGGCGGGTAGACAATGCCGAACGGGGTCGGGGTCGCGTTCTTGGTCGCGCCGGGCGTGTACGGGTACAGCGCGTAGCCCTCGTAGAGCAGCGACTCGACGAGCTGGTCAAGCATCCAGCAGCTCCTGTACGCAGGCGTCGAAGCTCGGTAGCCCGCGCGCCGCGCGCCGCTCGTTGAGCGCCGCCAGCGTCTCGTCGCTGAGGCGAATCCAGCCGCCACCTGGGTAGTGGTCAGCCATCATCGCGCGCCACGCGGAGACTGGCATCCGGTACTTCGCGGTGCTGCTCCACGGCACCGGTATGACCTGCAGCTTCGCCGGGCCGTGGAAGAAGACGTTGCCGTTGAAGTGGAAGCTCAGCGGGACCTCGCCGTCGTGCACGGCGTAGAAGTACTTCGCCGCCGCGACCTCGAGGTCATACGTGCATGGAACCTCAATCGCGAATGTCGTCGAGCCCGAGAAGGCGGGCACCGTCGCAGACACCCGTGCCCATGACAACCCCGACGTCGAGGGCGCCCACGACGCCGGCGGTCCGAACAACTCCGCCAGGCGCGCCCGGGTCACGGGGTCGTAGCCTCTCCGCGCCGGATCGATCATCACCTGGGCGGTGAGCGCGATCGATTGGATCTCGTGACCGCTCGGGTCGGTGACGGCGGCGGTGAACAGCATCGTCGGCGCCGCCGCGAAGGCGGTGTGCGCGGCGCCGGTGATGGAGAACTCGGGCTCGGGCGCGAGCGTCGCCCAGTGGGCAGGGTCGAGCTCCGTGCTCATCGCAGAGCCTCGGACGCGGGCACCGCGCGCGCCCTGATCGCGGCGAAGAACTCGGGCACCGCGCGCTCGATCGCGTCACCGCCGGAGATCCCCTCCCAGCGCGACTTGATCAGACCGACGAGCGCGTAGCACTGGTCGATCGGGACGATCGCGTATTGGGCGGGCTCGGACAGACGGTTGACCACGAGCGCCTCGGCGTCTGACTCGAGCGCCTCGAGCGCCGGGTTGGCGGCTACCAGCGCCTCCCACGCCTCGAGGGTCAGCTCGGACTCGGTCGCGCCGGCCGGGCTCGGATAGAAGGCCACGACGCCGTCGGTGACCGTGCTGCGCATCAAGAACGCCAGCCCGATCGGGATCTGGAACTCCGCCCAGACCTCATCGCTGCACTCAAAGCCCTCGAGCCACACCGTCCGCATCCCGCACGGGCGGTACTCGGCGTCGCCCGAGTGCAGAGCCCAGCACGCCTCGCACGTGCAGACGATCCGCCGCTCGACGAGATGCAGCATGTGGCGGTGATCGTCGGGGATCGTCGTGTGGCAGAGGTCGCACCGCTCCTGGTTGCTCGAGGACGGCCCGTCGGCGGCGCGCGACGCCGACCCCGACTGGGCCAGCGTCCGCATCCGCGCCACGATCTCGGCGCGTCGGCGCGCGGCGATCATCGCGTCGAGCTCGGCGCTCAAACCGGGATCGCCACCCGCACGCCGCCGGCCTCGAGCAATGGCACGGGGCGCAGCTGCAGCGGCTCGCCGCCGGCTGCGCGCCCCGCCCGCGGCAGGTCGAACTCGGCATCGCAGGCCGTGCAGCGGAGCATGCCCGCGCGGAGCTCGCCGTCGCTGATCGCCGCTCCGCACGAGGCGCACTCGTCGACGTAGGCCAGCAGCGCGCCGTCGACGTCGGCGAGCACGAGCCCCACCCCGTCGACCTCGAGCGCACGCAGCGAGCCCGGTGCCGGGCGCCCGGAGTCCGTGACCGGCACCCAGTGCGCAGGCGGCAGTTCGGGGCCGGAGTGGGCGATTGGCAGCTCCACCGAGGCCATCGGCAGCGCCACCCCGTTCGCGGGCGGCTCGTCGGTAACACCCGCGACCTCGAGCCCTGCGAGATCGGGCGCGTGCTCATCGAGCGCCTGCTTGATCGCGAGCTCGAGCGTCGCCCGTGACGCCGCACAGCCGTTGCAACTGCCCTGCAGCACGAGCTTGGCGACCCCGTCGTTGAGTTCGACCAGCTCGACGTTGCCGCCGTGAGACTCCATGTACGGGCGAACGGTGTCGAGCGCCTCGATCACCCGCTGCTCGAGCGACACCGGGTAGAGGTCGTGGATCAGCAGCAGGCTCGCGACGGCTCCGTCCTGCGAGAGCTCGTCGAGAATCGTCGCGCCGGCCTCGCGGGACCGCGAGATCACGTCCATGATCCGCGCGAGCCCGTCGCCATACATCCCGATCACCGCCGCCACGAGCTCCTGCGCCAGCTCCCGCGCACGGGCGTCCGGCAGCTCATCGATCTGCGAGGACAGCTGTTGGACCCGGTCGAGCAGCTCGCCGGGAAGCGCGTCCGTGGCCATGGCTAAACGCTAACTCAGACCGGTCGGGGTGTGGATCACCTTCTTCACCCGGCCCGCCCCGGTGTACATGTGCACGCCGCACGGCAGGCACGGGTCGAAGCTGCGGACCGCCCGCATGATGTCGATGCCCTTGAAGTTGTCCGGGCCGTTCTCCTCGAAGATCGGCGTGTTCTGGACGGCATCCTCGTAGGGGCCGGGCGTGCCATACGTATCGCGCGGGCTCGCGTTCCACGGCGTCGGCGGGTAGGGCTGGTAGTTGGCGATCTTGCCCTCGCGGATCACCATGTGGTGCGATAGAACGCCGCGAGCGGCCTCGTGGAAACCGCAGCTGACGGCCTCGTCGGGGACCTTGAACTCCTTCCAGCTCTTGGTCCGTCCGGCCCTGACCTCCTTGAGCGCCCGCTCGAGGCAGTGCAGGCCGACGAGCGCCGCGTAGGCCTGGTGATATGAACGCGCGCGGTCGCGCTCGACCGCGTTTGACTTCTCCGGGACGTTCCACTCGAGCTCCATCTCGGGCATCGAGGCCGACTTCGGCAGCACCATCTGGATCGAATGGCCGGTCGCCTTCAGGTAGCCGAAGTCGACCAGGCCTGCCTTCGCCGTGCACCACTGGCGGGCGAACGGGCCGCCGCCGGTGTCGCAGCAGACGTGCGTGTCGGTCCGCTTGTCGTAGATCCGCGGCGACACGACCCAGCTGTACTTGTCTGCCCAGTCGCGCTTCTGCGGTTTGGGCAGCGTCTGCTTGTTCCAGGGATGGTTCTTGTCGACCGGGTTGCCGAGCGGGTCGTGGGTCACGAACGTCGGCTCGTTCTCCCAGCTGTCGAAGTACGAGCTCCCGAGCAAGATCCGGATCATCAGGTTGATCTCGACCAGGTCTGTCGAGATCAGCTCACCGTTGATCGCAACGCCGGGGGTGATGTAGCGCTTGCGCCCCCAGTCGGTCATCGTGCGGTAGTTGTAGTCGACGTAGTCGGGGTCGTCGAAGCAGCCCCAGTTGACCAGGTTCATATCCCTGTAGCCGACCATGTCGTAACCCGGCAGCTCGGTCAGGAAGAAGTCGTAAAGGTCGTCGTGCATCGGCACGGTGCGCTTTACGTAGTCCATGTACCGCATCAGCCGCACGTAGTAGTCGGTCAGCGTCTGGTGCGTGATGTCGGCGCTGCAGCCGCCGGGCATGATCGTCGACGGGTGCGTGTGCCGTCCGCCGAACAGGCAGTACATCTCACGCGTGTAGCGCGCCACCTGCAGCGTCTCGAGGTAGAAGCTGCCGGTGAACGGGTTCAGCGCCCGCATGATGTCGGCGATCGTCTTGTAGCCGTGGATGTCCTGGTGCGGCGCCGAGGTGTTCTCGGCCTTCGCCAGGAGGCTCGGGTTGGTGTCCTTGACCATCTGCTCGCAGAAGTCCACGTTCGCCATGCAGTCGTTGAAGATCGCGTGGTCGAACATGTAGTCGGCCGACTCGGCGAGGTTGAAGGCGAGGTCGCCGAGCGGTGGCGGCTTGACGCTGTAGGCCATGTTCTGGTTCAGGCACGAACACGTGCAGTGGTTGTCGCCGCAGATGCCGCAGATCCGGCTGGTGATGAAGTGCGCGTCGCGCGGATCGATCCCCTTCATGAAGATGTCGAAGCCGCGGAAGATCATCGACGTGCTGTAGCACTTGTTGACCTTCTGGTTGGTGAAGTCGATCTCGGTGTGGATACCGAGGCTCCCGACGATCCGCGTGATCGGGTCCCACGACATCTCCTTGACGACGACCTTCTGCTCTGTTGCTGTGGCCATGTTCAAAGCTCCTTGAGGGGTTGCGGGCGGTGTTCGGCGCGGCTACCAGCGCTTCTGGTAGCCGCTCGTCAGCACCGGGCCGGGCCGTCGCCATTCGGGTTCGATGTCGAACTTCTTGTCGATGTTGCGCTTGCGGAAGTAGCGGAAGACCGGGCCGTAGGTGAAGCGCTGGAAGTTCGCGCCCTGCTCGCCCCACTTGTCCGGGTCCATGAACGGCATGTACTTGTCAGGGAAGCCCGGCATCGTGCACGCCATGCAGATCCCGCCGACGTTGGGGCACCCGCCGATCCCGTTGACCCAGCCGCGAACCGGCACGTTGCACTTCACGACCGGGCCCTTGCAACCGAGCTTGACCAGGCAGCGGTGGTCGGATCCGTACTCGGTCGCGAAGTTGCCCTGCTCCGTGAAGCCGGCACGGTTGCAGCCCTCGCGGACGGTGCGGTCGAAGAGCCACTTCGGGCGTAGCTGCTCATCGAGCTCCGGAGCCGGCGCCATCCCCGCGAGGTGGAACACGAGGTACATCAGGACCTCGGTCATGTTGTCGGGCTGAGCGGGGCAGCCCGGGATGCAGATCACCGGCAGGTTGGCCTTAGAACGCCACTTCCAGCCGAGGTAGTCGGGCAGACCCATGGCGCCCGTCGGGTTGTTCTTCATCGCCGGGATGCCGCCGTAGGTGGCACAGGTGCCGACTGCGACGACCGCAGCGGCCTTCGGCGCCAGCCGGTCGACCCAGCGGTTGAGCGTGATCGGCTGGTCGGTGTCCGGGTCGACGCCGAAGCCCGTCCAGTGGCCCTCGCCGTTGATCTGCTCGTTACCGAGCGATCCCTCGACGACCAGCACGAACGGGTCAAGCTTGCCCTGTTCGGCGTCGTACCACGCCTGCATGTACTCGTCGCCGACCTCGAACGCGATCACCTGATTGTGGATCACGACCCGCGGCATACCGGGGATCACGCCCTGGATGATGTCCTCGAGGCTCGGGTTGGTGGCGGACGTCATCGCGACCGAGTCGCCCTCGCACGAGAGACCGATCGTCATCCACAGGACATGGGCTGTGACCGCCTCGGTCGCCGCCTGATTCGGTACGAACTCGGTTGCCGCCATCGTCAAGTCCTCTCTCTGTCGTCAACAGATCCGCGGCAGCGGATCACCGACCAGCTGATCCATCACGCGCCTGCCGCCAAACGCCGTTTGCACCAGCACCATCCCTGGAGGCTCGGTTTTCACCTCGCCGATCGCGGCCGCGTCCTCGCAGCCGTTCAGGAGCCGCAGCGCGCTCAGTGCCGCGTCGGCGGCTTCCGGCGCCACGAACGCCACCAAGCGACCCTCGTTGGCGACGTACATCGGATCGATGCCGAGCAACTCGGCGGCAGCCGAGACGATCGGCGACACCGGCACGTCAGCCTCACGGACGACGACCGATACGCGCGACGCCCGCGCGAGCTCGTTGAGCACCGAGGCGACGCCGCCCCGTGTCGCGTCGCGCATGCAGTGCAGTTGCGATCCCGCCGCATCGAGCAGCGCGTCGGCGGCCGGCCACAGCGAGCACGTGTCGGACTCGAGCTCGGCGTCGAGGTCGAACTGGTCGCGGGCCAGCATGATCGCCGTCCCGTGCTCACCGATCGGTCCGGATACGAGCACCTGGTCCCCGGGCCGGATCCCGTCGGTACTGAGCGCGCTACGCGGGTCGACGGCGCCGATCCCGGTCGTGCACAGGTACATCCCGTCGGCGGCGCCGCGCTCGACGACCTTCGTGTCGCCGCCGACGATCTCGACGCCGGCGGCGCGGGCGGCGTTCGCGATCGCCTCGACCTCGCCCCGCAGCACGTCCGCGTCGAGGCCCTCTTCGAGGATCATCGAGACGGTCAGGGCCAGCGGCTTGGCGCCCGCCATCGCGAGGTCGTTGACGGTGCCGTTGACCGCCAGCTCACCGATCGATCCGCCGGGGAAGCGGAGCGGCTTGACGACGAAGCTGTCGGAGGTCATCGCCACCCGGGTGTCGCCTAGCTGCACCACGCCCGCGTCGGCGAGCGCCGACAGCACTCCGTTGTCGAACGCCGGCACGAGCAGGCCCTCGATCAGGGTCTGGGTCGCCTTGCCGCCGGCGCCGTGCGCGAGCGTGATCTTCTGGTCGCGAAACCGTGCGCGCTTCGAGCGCGCGGTCTCGATGATCTCGAGCACGCGCTGTTCGCGCCCGGTGGTCGCGGCGTCGGAGCTCACACGGCCTCCCGCTCTCGTGCAATACCCGCGGTATGCCGACGAAAGGCCGTCATACGGCCTCGCGCTGTCTGGCATACCGGCCGAAGTTGTAGTACGCGGCGCACGCGCCCTCGGGCGACACCATGCAGGTACCGATCGCGTGCTCGGGGGTGCACGCGGTGCCGAACACCTTGCACTCCCAGGGCTTGATCACGCCCTTGAGCACCTCGCCGCACTGGCACGCCTTCGGGTCGGCCACCCGTACACCCGGGACTTCGAATCTGCGCTCGGCGTCGAATTCCGCGTACGCGTCGGACAGCTTCAGAGCGCTCTGTGAGATGAACCCGAGCCCGCGCCACTCGAAGTGCGGGCGCAGCTCGAACACCTCGGCCATCACCTCGAGCGCGCGCAGGTTGCCCTCCTGGGGGACCACCCGGGTGTACTGGTTCTCGACCTCGCAGCGGCCGGAGCGCAGCTGGCGCAGGATCATCAGGATCGACTGCAGGATGTCGAGCGGCTCAAACCCCGAGATCACGACCGGGCGGCCATAGTCGGCTGGGATGAAGCCAAACGGCCGCGCCCCGACGACCGTGCAGACGTGGCCGGGTCCGATGAAGCCGTCGAGCCTCAGGTCGGGCGACTCGAGCAGCGCCCGCAGCGGCGGCACGATCGTGACGTGGTTGCACACGCACGAGAAGTTCGTCATCCGCTCGGCTTTGGCGCGCTTCAGCGTCAGGGCGGTCGACGGGGCGGTGGTCTCGAAGCCGATCGCGAAGAACACGACCTCGCGATCGGGGTTCTCGCGCGCGATCCGCAGCGCGTCGAGCGGCGAGTAGACCATCCGGATGTCGGCGCCCCTCGCCTTGGCGTCCAGCAGCGTGTACTCCGACCCGGGGACGCGCAGCATGTCGCCGAAGCAGGTGAAGATGACGCCGTCGTTGTGGGCGACGGCGATCCCGTCGTCGACGCGACCCATCGGGATCACGCAGACCGGGCAGCCCGGTCCGTGCACGAGCTCGACGTTGTCGGGCAGCAGGTCGTCGATCCCGTACTTGTAGATCGAGTGCGTGTGCCCGCCGCAGACCTCCATCACCTTGTAGTGGTGCTTCGGGTCCACCTCGGCGAGGATCTCGCCCGCGAGTACCTGGCCCAGCTCGGCATCCCGGAACTCGTCGACGTACTTCACGCGATCGCCACCCCCGCGTGGACCAGGACGCAGTCGCCGACGCCGACCGGCTCCACGAGGTCGATCGCCACCTCGTGGATCTGGCTGTCGTCGTCGCGGCAGGTCGCGATCGCGCCATCGGTCGCAATCACCCGCATCGTGATGCCGTCGTCGCCGCACGTGATGCAGTGACCGTCGTCGGCCTGGCACTGCTGCCCGGACGCCGGATCGATCATTCGATCACGCTCGCCTTCAGCTCCTCGAGCTCCTGCTCGTAGTCGCGACCCATCCGTTGCAGCAGCGCGAGCGTCGCGTGCGCCTCCTCCTCATCGACCTTCGAGAGGGCGAAGCCGACGTGAATCAGGACCCAATCCCCGGGCCGGGCGTAATCGCCGTCGTTCGCGAGCAGGCTGACATTGATGTTCCGGCGGACCCCGACGACGTCGACCTTGGCGATTTGGTTGACCTCGTCAACCACTTCAACCACCTGTCCGGGGATAGCCAGGCACATCTGGTCGATACGTCTCCTCTCTGGCGAAGCCCGCGACAGGTCGTTCAGCCCGGGCGAGCCGCCAGTTGGCGGTATATCACGGGCGCCGTGACGCTTCAGAGTTACGTAATCCTGGTGACGGTAAGCAGGATTACAGGCTCTTGCGCGTGTGCTCGTGATCGGCCGACGGGGCGTTGCGCACGGCGTAGACTCGCGCCGGGCGCAGCACGTTGCCCCACGACCAGAGGAGCGGTGGCGGTGTGATCGTAGGGTTGGGAGACGTCCGCTGAGACCCGACCATGACGGCACCGTTCACCCGCGCTGGGCCGCGTCGGCCGAGCCCCGGACCCGCGCGAACACGTACCGCTACCTGCTCGACCTCGACGTCGACCTAGCCGAGGCGCTCGACGTGCGGATGCGGCTCGTCGCGCGGCCGGCGGCGACCGCGTTCACGTTCGATGCCGACGTCGGCGAGGTCGCGCTGACGAAGCGGCTCAGCGACGCGGCGCCCGGCCCCGGCGTGCTGGTGCTCGATGGCGTGCTCGCGGTCAACGTCGGGGTCGGCGACCGGATCGCCGCGGAGCTGCTGGGTCCCGGCGATCTCGTCGAGCCATGCGAGCAGGAGGACGACGAGCTGCTGTCCTGCACGGTCGACTGGCGGGCGCTGTTGCCGATGCGGTTCGCGATGCTCGACGCTCATTTCGCCGAGCGCGTCCAGCCGTGGCCGCAACTGATCCAGGCGCTGCTGCGGCGCGCCGAGCGCCGCGCGCACAACCTCAACGTGCAGCGCGCGATCGCCTCGCAGCCGCGGCTCGACGTGCGGCTGGCGCTGATGCTGTGGCATCTGGCCTCGCGCTGGGGGAGGGTCGAGCCGGGCGGGATCCGGCTGCCGCTGCCGCTGACCCATCAGCTGCTGGGGCGGCTGGTGGGCGCCGAGCGGCCGTCGGTCTCGCACGCGCTCGCGCGACTGGCCCGTTCGGGCCTCGTCACCGGTCATGGCGACGAGTGGCACCTGCACGGGAACATCGAGGAGCAGCTGCAGAGGATCGTCGAGCCGAACGGTGGGCGGGTGTCGGCGCTCGTCGACGCGGCGGCCGCGCGCGGGCCGCGCTGATGCGGACCGTCGAGTTCGGACCAGGTTACGCGCGCGCCGAACGTCAGCTGATACACGTGGTGTGGCTCACGTCGGGGCTCGGCTGCGACGGTGACTCGGTGGCGATGACGAGCGCCACCAGCCCGAGCATGGAGGACCTCCTGCAGGGCGTGCTCCCGGGCATGCCGCGGATCGCGATCTACAACCCGCTGCTGGCCTACGAGTCGGGCGACGATTTCATGCGGGCTTTCCGCGACGCGGCGGCGGGGCGCTTGAATCCGTTCGTGCTCGTGCTCGAGGGATCGGTCCCGAACGAGCAGCTCAGCGGCGACGGCCACTGGGCGGCGCTCGGCGTCGACCCCGAGACCGGCGACCCGATCAAGACCAACACCTGGATTGACAGGCTCGCGATCCGCGCCGCGGCCGTGCTGGCGCTCGGCACCTGTGCCGCCTACGGTGGCATCCCGGCGATGCGCGGCAACCCGACTGGCGCGATGGGGCTGCGCGACTACCTGGGTCCGGGTTGGGTGTCGCGCCTCGGGCTGCCGATCGTCAACCTCCCCGGCTGCCCGGTGCAGCCGGACAACATCACTGAAACGCTGCTGCACCTGGCGCTGCACCTGGCCGGCGTGGAGGAGATGCTCGAGCTCGACGAGCAGGGGCGACCGACGTGGCTGTTCGGGCGCACGGTGCAGGAGAGCTGCGGGCGGGCCGGGTTCGCGGAGCAGGGGGAGTTCGCGCGCACGCCGGCCGACAGCCGCGGGTGCCTGGTCAAGCTCGGGTGCAAGGGACCGGTGGTCAAGTGCAACGTGCCGATCCGAGGCTGGACCGGTGGCATCGGCGGCTGCCCTAACGTCGGCGGGATCTGCATGGCCTGCACGATGCCGGGCTTCCCGGATCAGTTCATGCCGTTCATGGAGCCCCATCCGCTCGGGATGGCGGCCGCTCACGTCCGCCAGTTCACCTACGGTCCGGTCCTGCGGCGGCTGCGCCAGCGCGCGATGCAAGCCACCAGCTGATGCCGACCAAGGTCATATTTCGCTGCGACGTGTGCGGAGCGCATCCGGACCCGCTGACCCAGCTCGCGCTCGAACGCCAGCTGCGCGAGCTGGCGTTCGGCGAGTATCTGGAGACGCCGCCCGGTCACTGGCTGGTGTGGCTCGGCGGCGGGCCGCTGGGACCGCGCCGCTACGCGTGCGCCGAGCACCGAGGCGAGTTGACCGCCTACCTGCGTGAGCACTACGGGACGATCGCCCCGAATCCGTGGAAGCGGCCGCCATATCCGAGCAGCAGGCGTTCTCCCGACACCGAGCGTGCGATCCGCAACGGCGGCCTCTCGTCGATTCCCAAGTGGGGGTTCGGATGACGGCCGACGGGCCGCTCGCGCAGCCGGTGTTCGCGGGCAGCGGCTACAAGCCGTTCGGCGAGTTCACGCTCGCCGACGTCGAGGCGAGGGCGGCTGAGCTGACCGCCGCCACGGGCTGGGGTCCGACCGCTCGGGTCGGGGCCGTCGCGCGCGGCTGGTCGGAGCTGGCACGGGCGATGAAGGCGTCCGGCGCCGGGCGCGTCGACGAGCTCGATCACGAGGCGGCGGCCGAGTTCGCGCGTCGGCTCTGGGTCGTGCCCCCCGGCGGCAGCCTGATCTGAAGCTCAGAGCTCGCGCGCGAGCGGCGCCGTGCCAGCGGCCGACTTGGCGAGCTCGACACTGAGCCGCCGCCTCGAGACGCTGACCGGGTCCGAGCCGGGCGACTTGAGCGGTAGCTCGACCGGGCTGACGACCATCGGCTCGAATCTCAGCAGCGCGGGGTGCATCGGCTTCTGGATCGAGTCGCCCTGGGCGAGGTCACATCCGAGCTCGGCCAGCAGCTCGAGCGTCGCGCTGCACTCGACCCCTTCGGCGATGACCCGCAGCCCGAGCGCGTGACCGAGGGCGATCGTCGCCCGCACGAGTTCGACATCGCGGGCCCCATGTTCATCATCGAGCGGCGCGATGAAACGGCGGTCGAGCTTCAGCTCGGCGAACGACAGACCGCTCAGATACGCGAGCGACGTGACGCCGGCGCCGAAGTCGTCGATCGAGACCTCGACGCCCAGCTCCCGCAGTTTGGCGATCGCCTCCTTGGAGCGCCCGAACTCCTCGATGATCGAATTCTCGGTGATCTCGAGTACGAACGCGCCGCGCGGGAGGTCGTGCTGACTGATCACCGCTGCGACGAGGTCGACGAGCCCCGGATCCAATAGGTCCGAGATCGAGATGTTGACCGATACACGGACCGGGTGGCCCTCGTTTTGCCAGGCCTTGCACTGACTGAGCGCGTCCATCAGCACCCAGCGCGTGAGGCCGGCCATCAGCCCCGCCTCCTCGGCCAGCGGCAGGAATGCGACCGGCGGGATCAGCCCGAGCGTCCGGTGTCGCCAGCGCACGAGCGCCTCGACGGCCGGGATCTCCCCGGTCCGTAGGTCGAGCTGCGGCTGGTAGTGGAGCACGAGCTGGTTTGACCAGATCGCCTTCTTGAGCTCGCGGGCGAGGCGCACGCGGTTGCCGTCCTCGTCGAACTCGCGGTCGTAGCACGCCATCGGCACGTGCGCGACCTTTGCCCGGTACATCGCGACGTCGGCGCACGCCATCAGGGTCTCGGCATCACTCGCGTGTTGCGGGGCGAGCGCGATCCCGATGCTGGCGCCGATGCAGGCACTGAGCGCGTCGATCGTGAACGGCTGCTCGAGGCTTGCAGCGAGCCGGTGGGACACCTCGGTCGCGACATCGAGGTCCGCGTCCAGCAGCAGGACCGCGAACTCGTCGCCGCCGAGCCGGACCAGCAGGTCGTCGGTGCGCAGCGAGCTTGACAGTCGCGTGCCGACGTTCTCGAGGATCTCGTCGCCGACCGGATGCCCGAACGAGTCGTTGATCTGCTTGAAGCCGTTGAGGTCGATGAACAGGAACGCGAGAGCACCCTGCGCCTCGGGTCCCTGGGCGAAGTACGCGTTGAGCACGTCGAACAGGTAGCGTCGGTTACCGAGCCCGGTGAGGTGGTCGGTGACCGACATCCGGTGCTCGTCCTGGGTCCGAACCCGGAGGCGGCGGATCGAAACCGCCATCCTGATCCCGACCAGCACCACCGTCGCCTCGGCGAGCCCCAATGCGACCGGGTTGACGTGGCCGACGCCGCCGAGGAGCAGCACGGTCGATGCGAGCGCGGCGGCGAGCGCTGGCAGCAGAAAGCCCGGCGGCTTCTGCCCGGCGAGCGGGTTCGATGAGCCCGGCGGTAGCCACATGGCAAATGACATCAGGTAGATCGATATGGGCCACGCCGCCGCGTTGAGGAACGTCGCGACGCTGCCGTGGGAGCCGAGCAGGTTGAGGGTGTCCCCGGCGACGTTGACCGTGATCCCGGCCGCGACCAGCAGCCACGGCGTCTTGTACCGGCCCGACAGAACGGCGGTGCCGCCGGCGACGATCAGCAGCAGCAGCACGTCTCCGACCGGGTAGGCGAGGTTGACCGCCACCTCGAGGCCGCTCTGACCGGTGGAGTTCACGACCGCGTGGAACGCGAACGCGGCGCAGAATGTCGCCGCGGCGAACCCCGCGACGGCACCGTCGAGCCAGTTCGGCGTGCTCAGGCGCCTGATCTCGCCGCGAACCATGAGGACCAGCGCCACGTAGGCGAGCGGGAAGAACAGCAGGTAGAAGAAATCGGCGAGCGACGGGACCGGCGGCGTCGCGCCGCCGAGCGACTCGATCGTCAGCACAACGTCGCCGAGGCTCCACGCGATCAGGCTTGCGCCGAGGATCACCGGCACGACGGCGCGCGCGTTGGTCCGCCGACGGCCCGCCGCGATGCACATGAAACCGCCGACGAGCTCGAACAGGGCGACGCCCCAGCCGCCGATCCGCGTCGACTGCGCCTTGTCCGGATTGACGACCAGGAGGACCAGGTAGGCGATCAGCAGCGCGCCGAGCACCGCGTACGTGATCAACACTCCGAGTCCTGGTTTCGGCCTCCCTCGGAGCGTGCGCAGCCTCGGACGACGGATGCTGAGCACCGACATACCCGCGCTGTCGGCCAGAAACCGGTGTAGCTCAAGCGAACGAAGGGATGCTCAACAAACCTACGTTTGTGCGCTGCCGGGGCCCAACGGCCGCCTCGCGGCGTCTACATATTGCGGTCTACAGCACCCGGAATACGCCGCGCATCCACGGATGGATGCGGCAGTAGAACGTGTAGATCCCGGGTTTCAGCGACGTCGGCGTGCTCCAGCTCAGTCTGCCCACGGCGGGAAGCCCGAGCCCCAGCTGGCCGGAGTCGAAATGGCCGGCTCCGTTCGCAAGCGGGTACGAGATGCCGGTATTGAGGCCGCACGGGTCCTTACACGCGGTCACGGTGTGGAACACGGACACCATGTAGGCGGCGCTCGGGTCCAGGAACGCGACCCCGGGGCTGAGGGGACTGGCGTCGTCGTTGACGAACTTGAGCTGCTGGCCCTGGCGGATCGTCGGGATGCACCGGTTGGCGCCGGTCGCGGTGAAGTCGCCCGGATCGAATTGGAACTGGGCGATCTGGACCGTGTGCGTGAAGCACTCGGGGCGGTTCATGACGTTGATCCGGAGCGAATACGACCCACCGTCGTCGTTGTTCTGCTTGAGGTAGCCGTGCGTGATGTGACCGACCTCGTCGAGCTTGTGGTTGAACGGGTCGACGCCGTTATCCGTGTTCCAGGTCTCCCAAACGATCATGATCCCCATGACCTCGTACCAGGAGGCTCTGGTCGTGTTGTAGGTCGAGCTGATCCGGAGTACGTCGCCGGCCTTGACCTGGACGCGCCACCTGGGCGCCGTGGCGGTCATCGCCATATCCCACGAGATCGGGCCCCGTTTGTCGAAGTAGTGCGCGTAGGAACGGAACAGGCGCACAGAGTTAGGCTCGTTGCCGGGGATTGCACCGTTGCTGGTGGTCCGCGCCCTGGCGCATCAGATCGAGCGTGTCGTAGAGGCCCCCGGGGTGCACGTGTCCGGCGGTGCTGATCAGCGTCCCGGGATGGTCGACCGTGAACTCGTTCAGCGGCTGCGCTGGGGTATCGGGGACCTGGGTCTGACCGTATGGGTCTTTGGCCATGTCGGGGAACGTGAACTTCCCGTCGACCCCGCTCCCCTGCTGAACGTTGAACACCGGGTAGATGTGGTGGTCCTCGACGTCCATCCAGATCGGGTGGATCGGGGTGATCCCGGCCGAGGCGGGATCCGTCAACGGCACGAAGTTGATCGTGTAGTTGATATAGACCTGCGCCGGCTTGGCGGTCAGGTTGTGGATCATGTAGTTGAGGATCCACTTGTCGCTGGCGCCGATCGGGTAGCCGTAGCCGCGCGGGAACTGGTAGATCGTCTTCTCCTCGCCGGTGGCCATGAACGGGTACAGGCCGCCATAGCTCGAGCCCTCGCCCTCGCCCTGGCCGGCGGCGCCGTTTGAGAGCCAGACGCCGTGGTGGAGGTGGATCACGCTGACGTAGGGGATCCGGCCGCAGCACTTGCCGTTCGGCAGTGCGTAGCGCAGGTTCGGCACGAACCGCACCATGTACCCGTCCTGATTGGGCTTCGGAACGTGGTTGGAGTCGAGCAGGATCAGGTTCGCGCCGGGATGAACCGAGTACGGACCGGCGTTGAAATGCAGGACCTGCATGCCCGGGTAGGAGACCGTGTAGGCGAACGCCGACTGCGCGCCGCACGCAAGCGCGGCACACGCAATCACCATCCCAAGGCATATTCGCTTCACGGCTGCACCCTCTCTGGACGCCTTCCCCGGCAGCATTCAATCACTCGCCGCGGAGGCGCGAGCCGCCGGCGTCGGCTTCGAGCCCAATCCACTCGGGCGGGCGTCAGCCGCCGGCGTCGGCTTCGAGCCCAATCCACTCGGGCGGGCGTCAGCCGCCGGCGTCGGCTTCGAGCCCAATCCACTCGGGCGGGCGTCAGCCGCCGGCGTCGGCTTCGAGCCCAATCCAGTCGGGCGGGCGGGTGCTACCAGGCCTGGGTGCCGCCGCAGTGCGGGCAACCGACCGAGGTCGAGACCTGCGCCTCGAACACGTACCCACAGCTGCAGCTGTACAGCGCCTGATCCTCAGGCGCGCCGACTTCGCGCCGGCGCCTGGTCGACGTGCTCGTGGTGGCGCTCGAGGTCGGAGCCTGACTGCGCTCCGCGACTCGCCCCAGTCGCCCTTCGCGGTGGCGCCTGATCCTGCCAGCGCCGATTTTCGTTCGAGTATTCACAGTCATGCTCAGTAACGGCGACAACGGCCAATGGTTTCGCCAGCGGCCACGAAAACCCTCGCCGTTAACACGACGCTAATGTCGGAGCGCCGCCGGCGGACCGGCCCGTGCTGGGGCGCGCCCCGGGGCGCTTATGGGACAATCGCGCACGGTATGGATCCCAGCCGCAAGCGCGCCATCCGGCTCACGGTGGCTCTGACCGCCGCGCTGCTGCTGGCTTCGGCGCTCGTCTACACGAGCTTCTCGGCGGGACGCGACGAGTTCACCGCGTCGCAGCTGGTCACTCATGCGCGGCCCGGCAAGTCGTACATCCTCGCGGGGACCGTGCTGGACGGCTCGGTGCGCCGCGACGGCCCGGTGCTGTGGTTCCGCATCCGCGATCCGAAGCTCGACATGTCGGTCCCGGTTCGCTACACGGGCGTGATTCCGGACCCGTTCGCCCAGGGCCGGGCAGTGCTCGTGACCGTCAGCGAAGGCGCGGCTTCCACGTTCGTCGGACAGCCCAACTCGCTGACCACCAAGTGCCCGTCGAAATACGTGGCAGCCGCGGCCTCGTATTGATGGGCGCGCTCGCGGTCAGGGGTAGCTGATGGCGGTCGCCGGACGCCTACTGCTGATCTTCGCCCTGATCACCTGCCTGTACGGGATCGGCGCTTCTGTCTACGGCGCCCGCGCCGGCGGACGCCCGTGGGTCAATTCGGGTCGCCGGGCGATGTACGCGCTGGCGGCGATGGCGGCGATCGCGTTCGTGATCCTCGACGTCGCCTTCATCACCTCCGATTTCTCCTACAACATCGTCGCCAGCGGCTCGAGCACGACGACGCCGTTGTTCTACCGCGCCGCGGCGATCTGGGCCACCCAGCAGGGCTCGCTGCTGCTGTGGGTGCTGCTGCTCTCGTGCTGGTCGAGCCTGGCGCTGTTCTTGACCCGGCGGCGGGTGCCGGAGGTAGTCCCCTACGCGCAGGCGGTGCTGTTCACGCTGTGCACGTTCTTCGTCGGCCTCAACGTCCTGTTCGCCAACCCGTTCGCGACCACGTCGCCCGCTCCGCCGGAGGGCGCCGGCCTCGATCCGCTGCTGCGCCACACGACGATGATGATCCACCCGCCGATGCTGTACTCGGGGTACACGCTGCTGCTGGTCCCGTTCGCGTTCGCGCTCGGGGCGCTGATCAGCGGCCGCCTGAGCGCCGAGTGGATCCAGGTCACGCGCCGCTTCGCGCTCGCCGCCTGGCTGTGCCTCGGGATCGGGATCCTGCTCGGGGCACGGTGGTCCTACACGGAGCTCGGCTGGGGCGGTTACTGGGCCTGGGATCCGGTCGAGAACGCGGCCCTGATGCCGTGGCTGACCGCGACCGCGTTCATCCACTCGATCATGATTCAGGAGAAGCGGGGGATGCTGAAGGTCTGGAACGTGTCGCTGATGCTTACCACCGGCACGCTCGCGATCGTCGGCACGTTCCTCGTCCGCTCCGGGATCCTGAGCTCGATCCACGCGTTCGTCTCGGACCCGACGCTCAACATCTCGTTCGTCGTCCTGATCTCGGCGATGGTGGTCAGCTCGCTGGCGCTCGTGATCTGGCGGCGCGACAGCCTCCAGACCGAGGCGCGGCTCGACTCGCTGATCTCACGCGAGGCCGTGTTCCTGTTCCAGAACCTCTTGCTGGTGGCGCTGACCGCGGTGATCTTCTGGATCACGTTCTTCCCGCTGATCTCGGAGGCGATCACCGGCACAGAGGTATCGGTCGGGCCGCCGGCGTTCAGGCCGTACGTCGTGCCGCTCGCGATCGTGATCGTGCTGCTGTCGGGGATCGGACCGATCATCGCCTGGCGCCGGGTCACGATCTCGAAGCTCCGGCGCAGCTTCGTGTTCCCGGTCGTCGCGATGCTGGTGGCGGCGGTCGTGCTGGTGCTCGTGCCCGGCGTAACCGATCACAAGCTCGCGCTGCTGATGTTCTGCGCCGGGACGTTCGTGGTCGCCGCGGTCGCGCAGGAGTTCTTCCGCGGGGTTCGCGCCCGCCAGGCGATGACCTCGGAGCCTGCGCCGGTGGCGCTCGGTCGGCTGGTGCGGCGCAACCGGCGGCGCTATGGCGGCTACATCGTCCACGCCGGGGTCGCGATCGCGCTGATCGGGGTAGCCGCCTCGACCTCGTTCCAGCACTCGCGGACGGCGACGATCAAGCCCGGGCAGAGCGTGACGCTCGATGGCTACCGGTTCCGCTACGTCCGCCCGACCGCCACCGCTTCGGCCCAGAAGCTGACGTTCGGCGCGATCATCGCGGTCACCAGCGGTAGCCAGCAGGTCACGACTCTGCACACGACCTACGGGCTGTATCCGTCGCAGGACCCGACCCAGGGGCCGATCGGGCGCTTCTTCAACGGCTCGAGCGAGAGCCGAGTCGGCCTCCACGCCGGGCTGTTGTCGGACATCTGGACCGACATCAACCCGAACGTGACGCCGCTTCAACCGCTGATCGCCAAGGGCGACGCGACGTTTCAGCCGGCGATCGACAATGCGCTCAAGGAACCGCCGGCGGCGCAGGCCAAGGCGCTCTCGTTCATCTACTCCGAACGCGACCTCGCGATCGAGGAGCTCACCCAGCAGTTCGTCAACCACCCGTGGGCGGCGACCTTCCTCCTGATCGTCTCGCCGCTCGTGACCTGGCTGTGGTTCGGGGCGATCATCGCCGCCCTCGGCGGGCTGATCGCGCTGTGGCCGCTGCCGCCGCCGCGCCGCCGCCGCGCCCCGGCACCGCCCTCAGTCGACGGGTCCGGCGTCGGCGCGCCCGCCCAGCGCGAGCGCGAACTCGTGTAGATGGCGTACGTCGTCGTCCTGATCGTGCTGGCGGGCGCCGTGCTGGTGATCTCGGCGCCGTTGCGCGCCGACCGCCGCGAGCGCGCCCAGCCCGAGGCCGCGCGGATCGCCGAGCTCGAGGCCGCGCGCGATGCGAAGTACCGCGAGATCCGCGACGCGGAGCTTGACGTGCGGACAGGCAAGCTGTCGGACGAGGACTACGGGGCGATCGACCAGACGCTGCGCTCGGAGGCGATCGAGATCATGCGGGCCTTGGACGCCGCCGCTCCCGACGGCCACGACGACTGACCGCCGCTACCATCTTTGCCGATGGTCACGATCCTCGACCTCATCCAGATCATCCTGTGCGGCGGCCTGATCTTCCTGATCCTGATGCATTCGGGTAAGGACTCCGGTCTGTCCGGGGCGTTCGGCGTCGGCAGCGGCAGCGGGCCGCTGGGCGGCGGCTCACTGGTCGAGCGCAACCTGAACCGGTGGACGGTCGGGTTCGCGCTGGCGTTCGTGGTCAACACGATCCTGCTGATCAAGGTCTCGTAAACGGACGAGTCCGTAGCGGACTCAGCGCTCGGAACCGTCAGCCGCTGGCGCCCAGCCGGTCGACCAGCCGCAACAGCTCGAGCGGGCTGAACGGCTTGGTCAAAAACAGGTCGGCGCCGGCCTCCTCGGCGAGCCGCTCCGTGTGGTCGCCGTGGGCGGCGGTCAGCATCACGATCGTCGCGTGGTTGGTCAGCGGGTCGGCGCGCATCCGCCGGCAGGTGTCGATCCCGTCCATGCGCGGCATGTCGACGTCGAGGAACACGATCGCCGGCTGCTTCTCCTGCGCCATTTCAAGCGCCTCGATCCCGTCCGAGGCCTCGTGCAGGTCGAACTCCGAGACGTCCTCGAGCGTGGTCGCGACGAGCTTGCGGATGAACTGGTCGTCGTCGACGACTAGCACCGCGCGCGTCATCTGATCTCCCGCGCGATCCGCTCGAAGGTCGCGTCGTCGATCGAGTCGAACGCCTCGACGACGCGCGGATCGAATTGGGTGCCGGCGCCTGCGACGATCATCTTGCGCGCCCGGGCGAACGTCGACGCCGGCCGGTAGGGGCGATCCGTGGTCAGCGCGTCGAGCACGTCGGCGACCGCGAAGACGCGCGCCGGGAGCGGGATCTCCTCGGCGCGCAACCCGTCCGGGTAACCGGTCCCGTCCCAGCGCTCGTGGTGCGAGCGCACGACCTTGGCCGGCTCCTGGAGGAACTCGATCCCGCGCACGATCTCGGCTCCGATCTCGGGGTGCTTGGCCATCCGCCCGCGCTCCTCGTCGGTCAGCGCTCCCGGCTTGTAGAGGATCGAGTCGGGGATCGCGACCTTGCCGATGTCGTGCAGCAGGAAGCCGAATTCGATCTCAGGCGCGTCGGGGCGCGCGACGCCGAGCGCGCGGGCGATCTCGATCCCGTACGCGGCGACCCGTTCAGCGTGCTTGCCGGTGTATGCGTCGCGCGCCTCGACGGCGTTCGACAGCGCGCGGACCGTCGCCGTGTATGAGCGCGCGAGCTCCTGCGAGCGCGCCCGCTCCTGCTTGAAGGTCTCGCGTAGGTCGGCCGCGTAGCGCTCGAGCTGCAGCGCGTTGTCGGCGGCCTCGCGCTCCCGCAGCGCAAGCTCGGTTCGCAATCTGTCGATCTCCCGCGTCAGCTCAGTCTCGCCTCTGAGCTCCATCCCTCTTCCTGCCTGGTTTCGTCTGTGTCACCCCGCAGCGCCTGAAGCAAGGCCTGCGCGGCGTCCTCGACCGGCACGACCTCCATGCCGAGCTTCACGATACCCGTTGGCGTCGGGGTCGCTCCGTCCGAGAACAGGATCACCGCCCGCCGCAGGCGCCTGCCCCGCAGGTCGAGCGCCTGCAGCGCCGCCTGCGGGTTGCGGATTCCGACGTCGATCAGTGCGACCTCGAAGCGCCGCTCGTTGCAGACCCGCGCTGCGGCGGCGCCGGTCGTCTCCCACTGGTGCTCGATCCCGAGCTCGTCGAGTGCCGGCTCGAGCGTGACCTGCATGTCCTGGCGGCCGACCACCAGCACTCGCGAGCGGCCGGCCCGGACCGCCGCCGCCAGCACGTCGCGCAGCTCGTCGGCGTCGATCGGCTTCGATACGACCCACTCGCCCGTCAGCTCGCTGCGCCCGGCGAACACCGATACGAACAGGATCGGCGTCGCGCGCAGCTCCGGGTCGGCGCGGATCTGGCGCAGCACCTCGAAGCCGTCCATGTCGGGCATCAGGATGTCGAGCGTGATCGCGTCGAAGCGCTCGGCGCGCAGCTTGGTCATCGCATCGGCGCCGCTGTTGGCGATCGTCGACGAGACCTCGAGCGGCGCCAGCTGATCGGCGATCAGCTGGGCGATCTCCCGCTCGTCGTCGACGATCAGCACCCTGCGGCTGCGAAGCACGTCGAGCGCCTGGCGCGGCTCACTGACGACCGCCGCCGGGACGAAGACGTAGAACGTCGTCCCGCGGCCGACCTCTGACTCGACGTTGATCTCGCCTTCGTGCATGTCGATCAGCGACTTGACGATCGACAGTCCAAGCCCGGTGCCGGGCACGGATGCCGAGGCGCCGCGCGCCCGGTAGAAGCGGTCGAACACGCGGTCGAGCTCTTCCTTGGTCATACCGACGCCCGAGTCGGCGACTACGATCTTCACCCAGGCGCGGTCGGCCTCGACGCCGACATGGATCCGGCCGCCCTCCTCGGTGTACATGTGGGCGTTGGTGAGCAGGTTGGCGATCACCTGTCGGATCCGCCCCGGGTCGGCCATCGCCAGCGGCAACGCGGGGGCGACGTAGACGCCGAGCTTCTGGTGCTTGGCGTTGACCCGCGGTCCCATCAGCTCGGCGACGTCCCGCACGGCCTCGCCGACGTCGATCGGGCGGCGCGAGATCTCGACGCTGTCGGCCTCGATCTGGGCGACGTCGAGCAGGTCGTTGACGAGCTCGACGAGCCTGTCGGTCGAACGCAGCACGATGTCGACGAACTCACGCTGACGCGCCGACATGTTCTCGGGGCTGCGCTCGAGGAGTTCGACGAACCCCTTGATCGACGTCAGCGGGCTGCGGAGCTCGTGTGAGGCCGTGGCGACGAATTCGGTCTTCGCGCGCTCGAGCCGGGCTCGCTCAGTCATGTCGCGGACCGTCCAGACGACGCCGTCGGCCTCGCTCCCGAGCGGCGCCGCGGTGACGGACATTGTTCGCCCGCCGTGGTCGATCACCGATTCGCGCGTGAGCGCGACCCGCAGCGACGGCAGCGGGCTGTCCGGGCCGTCGACCTGCTTGCCGGGGGCGAGCTCAGGCACGAGCTCGGCGGCGCGCGGGTTGGTGGTCGCGATCGTGCTCGATCCGGGCTCAGTGACGATCAGCGCGTCTCCGAGGCTCTCGATTGTGACCGCCAGCCGGTGGCGCTCCCCCTCGATCCTCGCCTGCGCGCTGGCGAGGTCGTCGCCCATCGCGTTGAATGCGACGCCGAGGTCGCGGAGCTCGCGCGGGCCGGCCGCGTGCACCCTCCGGTTCAGGTCTCCGGCGGCCAGCGCGCGGGTCGCCTCGACCAGCTCGTCGAGCGGGCGACGCATCGAGTGCACGAGCGCGCCGATCAGGATCAGGGCTCCGACCAGCGCCAGCGCGCCGGCCACGATCACGAGCGTGATCGCGTCGTGGGATTGAGACTGGGCGCGGTTGCTGGCCTGGCGCTCGAGGTTCTGCTGACGAGCCTGGTTGGCGGCGGCGATCGTCGTCGCCTGGGCGAGCGCGCCGCTTCCGGCCGCTGTCGTCGCGAGCCTGCCGACTCCGGCCAGCCGGCGGGCGCGCGTCTGGGCCGCGATCTGCGCGGCCACCAGCCGCTCACTGGCCGGGTCGCCGCGCGCGAGCTTGGTCGCGACCGCCGCCGCGGCATCGAACGCGCGGGCGGCGCTGCGGCGCTCGACGGGCGCGGTGGGGCCGCCGGCGTCGCGCCTCACTTCGGCCTCGGCGATCCCGGCGCTGGTCAGGTTCGCGACCGCGGTCGAGATCTCCGAGGTCTGCGCGAGCGTCCGCTCGTAGCGCTGGCGGGCGCGGTAGAGGCTCGCCACGCCCGTCCCGGCGACGATCACCAGCACGACCGTCAGGGCAGTCAGCGCGACAGTGAGCGTACGTGCGATCGAGAGGCGCATGTCAGTCGTGGTCCTCGGCGAGCCTGGATTGGTGGCGATCGTACTCGCGAAAACGCTGCAGCTGCCCCAATCTTGCGAAATGGAACCGGACTTGCGTGGCTGAGCGTGGGGTTAGCATCCAGCCGGATGAGGTGGGGACTGAGTGCAGTGGCGTTCGCGTGCGCGGCGGTGGCCGTCGCCTGCGGTGGTCATGCGGCGGCCGGCGCGCTGACCACCACGGCGAGCTCCGCGCATGCGCGGGTCGCGGCGGGCGACTGGCTGACGTTCGACTACGACTCGCAACGCAACGGCGTCGGTCCATCCAACACCGGGATCACCGCTTCGAATCTCGGACAGCTGACGCTCCGAACGGTGCAGATCAACGGGATTGCCGACTCGTCGGCGGTCGAGCTCAGCGACGTCGACGTCGGCGGCCGCGTTCGTGATCTGATCGCGGTCACGACCTCGTACGGCAAGACGATCGCGATCGACCCGGCGACCGGCGCCAGGCTGTGGGAGTTCGTGCCGCGCGGCGTCAACGCCTCCCCCGGCAACCCGCAGGTGACGACGTCGACGCCGGTGATCGATCCCGACCGCCGGTACCTGTACTCGGCCAGCCCCGACGGCGTCATCCACAAGCTGTCGGTCGCGACCGGCCACCAGGTCTGGTCGCGCCGGGTGACGTTCGACCCGGTGCACGAGAAGATCGCCTCGGCGCTCAACATCAGCGGCCCGTACCTGGTCGTCGTGACCGGTGGCTACATCGGCGACATCCCGCCGTACGACGGCCACGTCGTCACGATCTACCGGTCGAGCGGCCGGATCGCCCACGTCTGGAACACCGAGTGCTCGAACCGCCACCGGATCATCCGCGCCAGCTCGTGCAGGTACACGAACACGCAGGGCGACAACGCGATCTGGGGCCGGGCGGGCGCGGTGATCGAGCCCGGCAACCGCAGGATCCTGGTCGCGACCGGCAACGGTCCGTTCAACGGCTCGATCAACTGGGGCGACAGCGTGCTCGAGCTGTCGCCGAATGCGAGCCGGCTGCTGCACAACTGGACGCCGACCAACGAGCTCGCGCTCGACAACTCCGACACCGACGTCGGCAGCACCTCGCCGGCGCTCCTGCCGACCTACAGCGGCTTGCGAATGGCGATCCAGAGCGGCAAGGACGGGATCCTCCACCTGCTCAACCTGGCGCGGCTGGACGGGACCCCGGGGGCGGCGGGCGGGCGGCTCGGGGGGGAGCTGTCTGAGACCCCGGCCCCGGGCGGTGGGCAGGTGCTCACCCAGCCGGCGGTCTGGGACGACGGGGGCCGGGTGCTGGTGTTCGTCGGTGACGATTCCGGCACCGGCGCTTACGCGCTGGCCGGCGGCAGGCATCCGCGACTGCGGACCGTGTGGGAGGACTCGACCCCGGCGACCAGCCCGGTCGTGGCCGGCGGGCTGCTGTACGTCTACGACGAGATCGACGGCAAGCTGCTGGTGCGCGCGCCCGGCAGCGGGGCGGTGCTGCGCTCGATGCCGGTCCCGCAGGGCCACTGGGACAGCCCGATCGTCGTCGGCGGACGGATCATCCTGCCGACAGGCAGCTACCACGACAGCTCCAGCACGAGCACGATCGACATCTTCCGCCTGCCCGGGCGCTGAGCACGGGCGAGGCGGACGGCTGGCCCAGTCGCTGATCGCGGCGGATGCAAGTTTCGCTGCAGTGTTCCGTTTTTCGGTCCCGCACGGGGGCCGCTTGCTAGGTTCGCGGCTCGGCCGTGCGGCGCCCTGCAGGCGCAGGTGAATTAGCACACGGGCCTGCCATCACGACGATCATCCGTAACTCGTGATTCGCCGCATAACCTCCCGATTCCTGCTCACGGCTGTGGGTTTTGGGGTGCTCGCGACGGCCGGCGCGGCCGACCTCACGGGCCGCTACCAAGCCGGTCAGCAGCGCTCGGCACAGTTGCGCTCGGCGATCCGCGGCGAGAACAGCCGGATCGAGGGGTTCGAGGGGACAATCAGCTCGCTCGAAGGGCGGCTGACGGCGATCGAGCGCAGCATCACCATCCAGGAGGGGCTGCTGAAGGCGGTCGACGGCCAGCTTTACGGTGCCCGCCGGCGGCTCGCGCAGCTGCGCGCCGAGTGGGCCCACGACATGTCGGCGCTGGCCGCCCAGCTGCGCGCCGACTACGAGACGCCGCCGCCGACGCTGATGGGGGTCGTAGTCGACGCGGGCGGCTTCAACCAGCTGTTGGACGGGCTCAGCCAGCTGACCGCGATCGAGCGCCGGAATACGATCGCGGCCGAGAGCGTCAGGGCTGCGCGTGCCGCGGTCGCAGCCGAGACTGCACGCCTGGCCGCCGATCAGGCGCGACGGCAGCGGTCGACCGCCGCGGTGCTCGTCGAACGCGACACGATCGCCCAGCTGAAGCTGTCGATCGTCGATCGCGAGCTGGCGGTCGTGCGTGCGCGGGACCGCAACAGCCAGCAGCTCGACGCGTTGCAGCGCACCCTCGTGCACGAGGCGGCGATCCTCGATGCGCGCGCGGCGGCGGCGCAGACGCTCACCTCGGGCGGCGCGGTCTCGCCCCCCGGCGGCTGCGCGAACACTCCATTCGTGCCACACGGCGGCGTGTACGGGTTCTTCCCAGCGCCCGGGACCAACTACCAGGTCAACCAGGAGCCGGTCATCGCCGCCCGGCTGGATCAGCTCGGCAAGGCGCTGAAACTGCATCTGATCGGCGTCTCGGGCTACCGGACGCCGCAGCACTCGGTCGAGGTCGGTGGTTTCGCGGACGACCCGCACACCCGCGGCGAGGCATCCGACACGCCGGGCGTCGAGGGCGTGCCCGAGTCGACGCTGCTCGAGTTCTGCCTCACGCGCCCGTTCCCGGGGCCGCGCGAGGCCGATCACATCCAGGAGTCCTGAGTGGGAGAAAAGGGAACCCTGGGTGCCCTTTTCTCCATCACAGCGTGACCCGCAGCAGCAGCGTCGCCGTGAGCACGCCGGCGGCCGCCAGCGGCGCGAACCTGCGGACCTGGACCCGCGGCGCGCACGGGCCCGCGAGCTGGCTTGCGATCAGCGTCGCGACCGACCCCTGCGGAGTCGCCAGCGAGCCGATCGCCAGCCCGACCGAGGCGGCGTAGGCCGGCGCGCCGGCCGTCAGCAGGCCGGTCGCGCAGACGCTGACCGGCAGGTTGTTGGCGAGCGCGGCGGCCGCGCCGAGCGCGGCGGCGACGGCCAGCAGCGCCGGCAGGCTGACGACCCCGGATGCGTGGAGGGTGAGGCCGAGCGCGGTGGTGGCGATCAGCAGGCCGCCGACCTGGACCGTCACACGCCATGGGACGATCAGCCGCGGGCGCTCGCGGCGCGCGACGAGTGCGAGCGCGACGGCGCCCGCGAACGGCCACCATGGTGCGATTCCGGCCAGCGGCGCCGCGAACGCGACGAGCGCCGCAAACGCCAGCGAGATCGCAGAGTGCCATTCATCGCGCGACAGCGGCGACGATGGTCGTGTGAATTTCCGCAGCGGCGTGGCGAGCGCGCGTCGTTCCCAGAGCGCGACGCCGGCCGCGCAGATCGCCGCCGCGGCGAGCCCGGGCGCCAGCATGTGCTCGATGAACGCGGTCGCCGACAGGCCGAGGCGGCTGATGATCACGAGGTTTGTCGGGTTGCCCTGCGGAACCGCGATCGAGGCCGCATTGGCGACCACAACCGTGCCCAGGAACAGCGGCGCGAACGGGGCCCCGAAGCGCCGCTCGAGGACCAGCAGGAGCGGCACCATCAGCACGACCGCTCCATCGAGCGAAATCGCCGCGGTCAGCGCCACGCACAGCGCGCAGACGAGCACGTACAGAAGCAGCGAGCTGCCGCGGGCGCGCGCCGCGAGCACGCCCGCCGCGCGCTCGGCGAGCCCCGAGCGTTGAACGAATCCGGCCAGCGTCAGAGCGGCCCCGAGGAACGCGATCAGCGGCGCGATCACCGACACCACGGGGCCCGGGGCGGCGCCGAGCGCGACGTCGCTCAGGGCGGCCGCGGCGACGACCGCGGTCGCGAGATTGCTCTTCGGGCGCATCGCCAGAGCGGCGACGGCGACCACGGCGATCACGATATGAACGATAAGCAGCATTATTAGATAAGGTAGCTTATCTATATGGGAATGTCAAACACGGCGGCGCGGCGCCGCGGGTCAAGCCCTACCTAGAGTCCCGCTTGGACCTCGCGTGCGGCGCGCTCGCCCGAGCGGACGGCGCCGTCCATGTAGCCGTTGAAGACCTCGGAGGTCTCGGTGCCGGCCCAGTGGATCCGGCCGACCGGCGCGCGCAGGGCCTCGCCGAAGTCGCTCCAGACACCGGGCGGCATGTAGCCGACGTAACAGCCCCGCGTCCAGACCTCGTCTGACCAGTTGTGCTCGATCAGCGCCCGCGGCCTGGCGGCGCGCCGGCCGAACAGGAGCTCGAAGTTGGCGAGCACCGCGCGGCGGCGAGCGGCCGCTCCGACGGTACCCAGCCGGCGCGCATCGGAGCCGCCGACGAACCCCAGCAGCACGCCGGGCTTGCCGCTCGGCGGAGAGTTATCGAACGTGAAACGGACCGGGGGCTGGTCACTGTAACTCTGACCGTTGAGCCCGTAGGCGCGCCAGAATGGCGTCTCGTAGACGGCCTCGAACTTGATCACCGAGCCTTGCGGCACGCGCTGGGTCAGCTGGTCGCGTAGCGCCGGCAGCGCCGGCTCGTAGTAGATCCGCCCGGCGAGCGTCGGGGCCAGCGCGACGACCACCCGCCTCGCGCGCCAGACGCCGGCATCGCTGTCGACGACGACGGCGCCGCGCGACTGCGAGATCCGCCGCACCGGCGCGCCCAGCACCACGCGGCCTCCGAGCCGCGCCGCCATCCGGATCGAGACCCGCTGTGAGCCGCCGACGAGCCTCGAGTCCTGGGCGCCGCCCGCGGTCGAAGTCAGGTTGATGATCCCGCGCCCGGAGTTCATGTAGAACAGCGCGTGGAGCAGCGAAAGGTCGCGTGGCTCGGCCACGAACACGGCCTTGGTGGCGAGGTCGAGCAGGAAGCGGGCGCCGGCGGTGGTGGTGTTGGCGAGCTTGAACGTCTCGAGCGTCTGCGAATCGAGCGCCGACGCGTTGGGCGCCGTCCACGGCCGGTCGAGCGGGATCGTCGCCTGCAGGTCGACGAGCTTGCCGAGCACGACGGTGAAGTCGCTCGCGTCCGGCTCGGGAAGCGGCGGGATCAAACCGCTGAAGCGCGTCTGCCGGCCGGCGTACTGGAGGATCAGCTCACCCTTGGTGTAGGTCTTGAACGTGCTGATGCCGAGCGACCGCGCGCGGGCCATGATCCGGTCCTGGCCGGGACCGACCCACTCGCCGCCGACCTCGACCACCTCGCCGCGGCCGACCGGATGGTTGAGGGTGCGGCCGCCGACGCGGTCGCGCGCCTCGAGCACGGCGACCGAATGACCGGCGGCGACGAGCTCGGTGGCGGCGGTCAGGCCGGCGAGCCCGGCGCCGACGACCACCACGTCGGCGGTACGCGGCTGGTTCGAGCGCGCGGCGGCAGCGGCCGGATCGGCGAGCATCGCGGCCGTGGCGCCCGCCGCGCCGATCAGCGCCTCGCGCCGCGAGACCCCGCTCATCGCCCTGCCGCCACGCAACCGCGCCGGTCGCGGTCGGCGGGGAACGGGAGGTCGGCGATCACCGCGGTCTGCACGTACTGGTAGCCGCCGCTCCCGCCGGCGAGCGCCGCGCCGACCGGGCGCAGCGACGAGCGCGCGGCATCGGGGACGACCCACGGCGCGAGCGCCAAAAACTGCGGCTTGCGGCCGACGTAGGACCTGTAGACCGGCAGGTCCTGACCGGCGACGAACGTGCGGTCGCCGACGTAGGAGCACCCACGACCACTGCGCCCGCGCTGGAGGATCGCGGTCTGGCCGTCGAACGGGGTGTCCGCGAGGTTGCCGACCATGAACGGGTTGACAGCGTAGGTGAAGCGCACGCTCGGGTCGCTGACCGCGCGGTAGGCGGAGCCCATCCAGCTGAGCGGTTGCCATTGCTCGGCTCCGTCGGTGCCGGTCCACTGACCGTCGTTTGCGTCGGCCTGGATCACGACGTTGGCGCCGAGCCGCGACAGGCAGCGCATATAGGTCAGCGCGACGTCGTCGCACGCGTGCGCCGGGGTCGCATGCCCGTACTCGAACGCCGGCAGGCTGGTCGCGATCCCGAGCCGTGCCCCGGTGCCGGGGATCGGGACGGGGCGCAAGTTGCGACGCGCAGCGGCGCCCCGCGACGGCCCCGCCTTGAAGCCGAGCTCCTGCTCGAACGAGGTAAGCGGCACCTTGTAGTTGTCGGCCAGCAGGTTCGCGAGCGGCGCCGGAGCGCCGCGGCTGACGTCCCGCGGTCCCCAGAGGAACGTCTGGTCATAGGCGACGCCGTTCGTCGGCGCGTAGACCGAATGCAGTCCCGGCTCCCCGAGCGCGGCGACGGCGGCGGCGTTACGCGTCAGCCTGAACGGCGCCTGTGTGTTGGACGCGATCACGTAGAGGCCGTAGCGCCTCGCGACGCCGGCCATCGTCGCCATGAAGACGCGGACGAACTGATCAGTCGCGGCGACGAACCCGCGACCCAGCTGTCCGGCCAGCTTCGGGAAGCGTCGTTCGAGGTAGCCGAACGACCGGCCATAACCGCCGTCGATCGCGGTCAGCGCCGCGAGCGTCTCGCATGGGAACGGCTGCCCGTGACAGGCCGCGACCCCGGTCTTGAGCAACGCCCGGGCGCCGGCGCCGCGTGGGCCGATAGTGATCGTCTCGAGCCCGACGTCCTCGTCGAAGACGACCAGATTGGGGCGGCCGCGCGCGAGGTGGGGGAGGACCTCGGTCCGGACCGCGCAGTCGATCGCGCGCGAGTAATCGGCCGCGGTTCGCATCTGCGCCGGACGCTGCTCAAACTGGATCGCGAACACGCGCAGCGCGTGCGGGTGCGGGTCGGCGGCGAGCGCCGGCCGGCCCCAGCCCGCGCACCCGGGGACGCGGGCGCCAGCCGACGATCCGGCACTTTGGATTGCGAACGCGCCGCCGGCAAGCAGCAGGCACGCCCAGGTTCCTCTACGTCGCAAGGCGCCGCAGCGTACGCGACGCGGTAGGCTCGCGCCGCCGCCGGCACTCGGATCGAGGGGAGCAAGATGACGACCAGCAGTGGGGTGACGCGTCGCCAGGCGCTCCGCAACCTGGCGATCGCGGGCGCCGGCGTGGCGGGCATCGGCGGTGCCGTCGACGAGCTCGTCGCGCGCGCCGTCGCCGCGAGCCCGAAGCACGGCTCGATGGCAGACATCGAGCACGTCGTGATCCTGATCCAGGAGAACCGCTCGTTCGACCATTACTTCGGGACCTACCCGGGCGTCCGCGGATTCGGCGACGTCAGCCGCGACCGCAGCGTCTTCTACCAGCGCGGGCTCGAAGGCAGGACTCTGCATCCGTTCCATTTCAAGACCAACTGCATCGCCGATCTGACGCACGACTGGCAGCCGCAGCACCTGTCTTGGAACAACGGCCGGATGAACGGCTTCCTAGAGGCGCACGAAACGTTCGATGCGCCGATCAACGGCGTCAGCCCCGGCCCCGAGACGATGGGCTACTACACGGGCGAGGACCTGCCGTTCTACTTCGGGCTGGCCGAGGCGTTCACGATCTGCGACGGCTACCACTGCTCAGTGATCGGTCCGACTGACCCCAACCGGCTGATGTCGATGTCGGCCTCGATCGACCCGGCCGGCACGCACGGCGGACCGCTCGTGCAGACCAATTCAGACCCCGCCCAGCGTGCCGGCCTGTTCAGCTGGACGACGATGCCCGAGCGCCTGAGCGCGCGCGGGGTCAGCTGGAAGGTCTACACCGGTGGCGGGGGCGCCGTGCTCGACAACGTCCTGACGTACTTCAAGCAGTACCGCCCCGGGTCCAAGCTCTACGACCGCGGACTGGCTCCGACCTACCCGGCCGACTTCCTGTCAGATCTCGCCGACAACCGCCTGCCGAAGGTCTCGTGGCTGCTGCTCGGGCTCGAGGAGACTGAGCATCCCGGCTTCTCGAGCCCGCACGCCGGCGAGCTGGGCGCGCGGCAGGTGGTCGAGTACATCGTCTCCCACCCCGACATCTGGCGCAAGACGGCGCTGTTCATCACCTGGGACGAGAACGGCGGCTTCTTCGACCACGTGACCCCACCGACGGCCCCCACGGGCACGCCGGGCGAGTACCTGACCGCGCCGGTGCTGCCCGAGGAGGCGGCCGGGATCACCGGGCCGATCGGGCTCGGCTTCCGCGTCCCGATGCTGGTCGTTTCGCCGTTCTCGCGCGGCGGGCTCGTGAGCTCGGACGTGTTCGACCACACGTCAACGCTGCGGTTCGTCGAGACCCGGTTCGGTGTGCGCGTCCCGAACCTCAGCGCCTGGCGGCGCAAGGCGACCGGCGATCTGACCAGCACGTTCAACTTCGCCGCCAGCCCGGACTACGGACGGCCGTCGCTACGGCGCCAGGGCGGGGCGACGATGTGCGCGGCGTACCCGGCGATCAGGCCCACGTCGGGTCCGTTTCCCAAGCAGGAGCAGCTCAAGCGCGGGCGACCGAGCGGGATCGTCGCGTCGGTCGTAGGCCGAGGCTGAAGACTCCGACCCGGTTCGCTAAGCGCACAGGTTGGCCGCTGTGCGCCCACGACGATCGAATATCCTGTCTCGCCACGGTGGCGATGGGTCGATTGCATGGCTGAGCTGATGACACTGCGCGACGCGCTCGCGTCGCTGGTGTCCGACGGCGACTCGGTCGCGCTCGAAGGGTTCACACACCTGATCCCGTTCGCGGCCGGCCACGAGCTCCTGCGACAGGGGCGCCGCGAGCTCGAGCTGATCCGGATGACGCCCGACATCCTCTATGACCAGATGATCGGGATCGGCGCCGCCCGCAGGTTGGTGTTCTCCTACGGCGGCAATCCCGGCGTCGGTTCGCTGCACCGGTTCCGCGACGCGATCGAACATGACTGGCCGCGGCCGATCGAGCTCGACGAGCACAGCCACGCCGGGATGGCGAACCGCTACGCCGCCGGTGCGGCGCGGCTGCCGTTCGCGGTGATGCGCGGCTACGCGGGGACGGACCTGGCACGCCACGCGAACGTGCGGATGGTCAAGTGTCCGTTCACGGGCGAGCGGCTGGCGGCGGTTCCGGCGCTGCGCCCCGACGTGGCGGTGATCCACGCCCAGGAGGCCGACCGCGACGGCAACGTCCAGCTGTGGGGGATCCCGGGCGTCCAGAAGGAAGCCGTGCTGGCTGCCGACCGCTCGCTGGCGACCGTCGAGCGGATCGTCGAGCGGCTCGAGCCGCGCCCCGGTGCGGTGATCATCCCCGGCTGGGTGATCACGGCGGTCGCGCCCGCCCCGGGCGGCTCACAGCCGTCCTACAGCCTCGGCATCACCTCGCGCGACAACGACTTCTACCGGCTCTGGGACGAGATCAGCCGCGACCGCGATCGTTTCGCGGAGTGGATGGACGAGCACGTGCTGAGCGCGACCGACCCGAGCCTGACCGGAGCGGCATGAGCGACGCGACACGCGGCGAGATCCAAACGATCGTCGCCGCGCGCATGCTCGAGCACGCGCGCTCGGTGTTCATCGGCGTCGGGCGTCCGAGCACGGCGGCGATCCTGGCCCGGATGGTCCACAACCCGGACCTGGTTCTGGTCTACGAGTCGGGGACGATCGGCGCCAAGCCGTTTCACATCCCGCTTTCGATCGGCGACGGCGAGCTCGCCGAGACGGCCGATGTGGTCGTCTCGGTCCCGGAGATGTTCAACTACTGGATCGGGCCCGGGCGGATCCAGGTCGCTTTCCTGGGCGCCGCCCAGGTCGACCGCTTTGGCAATCTGAACTCGACCGTGATCGGCGACTACGACCATCCCAAGACGCGCCTTCCGGGTGCCGGCGGAGCCCCGGAGATCGCGTCGAGCTGCGAGGAGGTTGTTGTGATCGCGCCCCACACCAAGCGGACGTTCGTGCCAAAGCTCGACTTCTGCACGACGGTCGGCTACGGCGGCGGGCCGGGCGACCGCGAGCGACTCGGGTTCCGCGGCCGCGGTCCGACCGCGGTGATCACCGATCTTGGGGTGCTCGAGCCCGATGCCGACACCGACGAGCTGACGCTGACCCAGATCCATGACGAGGTGACGGCGACGCAGGTGCAGGAGGCGACCGGCTGGGAGCTGGCGGTCGCTGACGAGCCGGTGCGGACTCCGCCCCCGACCGAAGTGGAGCTGGCGGCGCTGCGGGAGCTGATGAGTCGATGAGCAGCCCGACCAGTGGGGAGCGCGACGACGCCCAGCCGCGAACCATCTACGACCCGATCGCCGACACCCCGCGGCGCTACCTGCGCGAAGGACCCGAGGCCCATCCGCCGCTCGACTACCCGCCCTACAAATCGACCGCGCTGCGCCATCCGCGCCAGCCGCTCGTCTACCTGCCGCATACCGTGACCGAGATCACCGGCCCGCAGCTGGGCGACGTCGGCGCGGGCTCGGAGCTGGGAAACGATCTCGTGGCCGGGCACGACGGTGCGCCGATCGGCGAGCGGATCACGGTCTCCGGCCGCGTGTTCGACACCGAGGGAAAGCCGCTGCGCGGCACGCTGGTCGAGGTCTGGCAGGCCAACGCGGCGGGCCGCTACCGGCACCGCTGGGACCGCTGGCCGGCGCCGCTTGACCCGAACTTCACCGGCGCCGGGCGCTGCGTGACCGACGAACAGGGGCGCTACGGATTTCTGACGATCAAGCCCGGCGCCTACCCGTGGGGCAACCACTACAACGCCTGGCGGCCGGCGCACATCCATTTCTCGCTGCTCGGCCGGGCGTTCGCGCAGCGGCTGGTGACGCAGATGTACTTCCCCGGCGACCCGTTCTTCCCGTACGACCCGATCTTCAACTCGGTCAACGACGAGCGCGGCCGGCAGCGGATGGTGTCGCGCTTTTCGATTCACGGGACGCAGCCGGATTGGGCGCCTGCGTACGAGTTCGACATCTACCTGCGTGGTCCGGCGGCGACGCCGTTCGAGGAGGCACATTGAGCTTCGAGACGACGCCGTCGCAGACCGTCGGTCCGTATTTCGCGATCGGGTTGCCGTGGGCCGAGGGCCCGTATGCGGTCGCGCCGGGGACGCCGGGCGCGATCACGATCGGCGGCATGGTCTACGACGGCGCCGGCGAGCCGGTGCCCGACCATCTGATCGAGACCTGGCAGGCCGACCCCGAGGGGCGGTTCCGCGACCTGTACGGATACGGCGAGCCATCGGCGCTCGACGGGTTCCGTGGCTTTGCCCGCTGTGGCGCCGAGGACGGCGACGGGAGCTTTGAGATCGTGACCGTCAAGCCGGGCCGGGTTCCGGCCTGGAATGGAACCCTGCAGGCGCCGCACATCGACGTGTCGGTGTTCGCCCGCGGGATGCTCAACCGCTGCGTGACGAGGATCTACTTCGGCGACGAGCAACCGGCCAACGAGGAGGATCCGCTGCTGCGGACCGTCCCCGACGAGAGGCGCCAGACGTTGATCGCACAGCCGGACGGCGATCGATTCCGATTCGACATCCGGCTCCAGGGCCCCGGCGAGACGGTCTTCTTTGACATCTGAGCCGGTCCTGTTCGCCGGCGTCTACGCCCGCGGCGAGGTCGCGTCCGAGCTGACGGACGGGGCATGGCTGCAGGCGATGCTCGACGTCGAGGCGGCGCTCGCGCGGGCGTGCTCACAGGAGGGGCTGATCGGCGCCGAGAGCGGCGATCGAATCGCGGCCGCGTGCGTCGCGCGGAATTTCGACCTCGCCGCGCTCGGCCGCGAGGCGGCGCAGCACGCGTCGCCGGTCGTCGGGCTGGTGGCGGCGCTGCGCGCTGCCGTCGGCGAGCCGTACGCGGGCGACGTGCACCAGGGGGCAACGAGCCAGGACATCCTTGATACGGCCCTGATGCTGGTCTCGCGCCGCGCGCTGATGCCGTTGCTCGCCGACCTGTTGCGCGCCGCGGGCGCAGCCGGGGCGCTCGCTGATCTGCACCGTCACACTCCGATGGTCGGGCGCACGCTGCTGCAGCAGGCGCTGCCGACGACGTTCGGGCTGCGCGCCGCGACCTGGCTCGTGGGACTGGATGGGGCTCGCCGGCGGCTCGACGAGCTGCGCGATGGCGAGCTGGTGGTGCAGATGGGCGGCCCCGTCGGCGCCCGATCGCCCGCCATCGCGGCGCGCGTCGCGGCGCAGCTCGGGCTCGCGGAGCCGGTCGTGCCGTGGCATACGGTCAGGGTGGCGCCGGCGGCGCTGGCGACGTCGCTCGGAACGCTGGCGGGCGTGCTCTCGAAGATCGCCCGCGACGCGACGCTGTTCGCTCAGCAGGAGGTCGGCGAGGCCACTGAGCTCGCGCAACGCGGCCGCGGCGGCTCGACGGCGATGGCGCACAAGCACAACCCGGTCGCGGCCGTGTCGGTGCTCGCGTGCGCAAAGCGCGTGCCGGGGCTGGTGGCGACCGCGCTGGCGTGCATGGAGCAGGAGCACGAGCGCGCGGCGGGCGCGTGGCAGGCGGAGTGGGGGACATACGCGGAGCTGCTGGGGCTGACGGGCTCGGCGGCCGCCTGGGGCCGCGAGCTGCTCGAGAGCCTCGAGGTCGACGCCGATCGGATGCAAGAGAACCTCGAGCGGCTGGCTGCCAGCGGCGCCGCGGCCCGGCTCGGCGACGAGCAGCTGGCGGCGATCGACGAGCTGATCGAGCGCGCACTGGCAGCGCACCGACGATGACCGCAGTCGAGCTGCACTACGAGACCGCGGGCGACGGACCGGCGCTCGTCCTCGGGGGCTCGCTGGGGACGACGCTGGCGATGTGGGAGCCGCAGCTGTCGAGGCTCTCCGGGCGGATCCGCAAGGTCTCGTTTGACCACCGCGGTCACGGTCGCTCACCGGTGCCGCCGGGTCCGTACGAGATCGCCGATCTTGGGCAAGACGTGCTGGCGCTGCTAGATCGGCTCGGGATCGAGCAAGCGTCGTACTGCGGTCTGTCGATCGGCGGGATGGTCGGCCAGTGGCTGGCGATCAACGCCCCGCACCGGATCACGAAGCTGATCCTGATCTGCACGGCCGCACACCTGCCGCCATCGTCGGCCTGGACCGAGCGGGCCGCGATGGTGCGCGATTCGGGCACCCCCGAGGTCGTCGCCGACACCGTCGTCGGGCGCTGGTTCACGGCGCCGTTCGCGGCCGCCAACCCGGCGCTGGTCGACCGCTACCGCGCGATGATCGCGACGACGCCGACCGAGGGTTACGCGGCCTGCTGCGAGGCGATCGCGACGCTCGATCTGCGGGCAGGACTGTCCGGCGTCACGTCGCCGACGCTCGTGATCGGGGGCGCGCAGGACCCCTCGATCCCGCCCGACCACGGGCGCGCGATCGCGGCCGCGGTCCCCGGCGCACGCTTTGAGCTGCTTGACCCGGCCGCGCACCTGGCGAACGTCGAGCGCGCGCACGAGGTCACCCACCTGATCGAAGACCACCTGGAGGAAGGCACGTGAGCGATCCCGATTACCAAGCCGGCATGACCGTTCGTCGAGAGGTGCTGGGAGATGCGCACGTCGATCGGGCGATCGAGCGCACGACCGAGCTGACGGCTCCGTTTCAGGAGTTCATCACCCGTTTCGTGTGGGGCGGGATCTGGACTCGTCCGGAGCTCGACCGGCAGACCCGCAGCGCGATCACGCTCGCGGTACTGACCGCGCTCGGGCGCGAGCACGAGCTCGAGCTGCACATCCGGGCCGCGCGTCGTAACGGCCTGTCGGACGCACAGATCGGCGAGGTCCTGCTGCATACGGCGGTCTACGCCGGCGTGCCGGCCGCCAACGCGGCGCTGGCGATCGCGCAGCGCGTGCTGGCCGAAGAGGGTTAGCCGTCCCGCCCGGGCGCAGCTTCAGTCCTCAAGCCGCGGACGGCCCGTCGGTGGACTGCTCGCGGGAGATCTCAGCCTTCGGCTGCTCGCCGGTCAGCGACTGCTTGAAGCCGCGCAGTCCTTCGCCGAGCGAACTGCCCATCTCGGGCAGGCGCTTGGCGCCGAACACGAGCAGGACGACGATCAGCACGATCGCGATGTGAAGTGGGTTCTCGAGTCCAATCATCGGGTCTCCATGGGGGTCGTTGGCGGGCCGTGAATTGGTACGGCGCCGCGGCCGGTTTGGATCAGCTGAGCGTGGCGGTGATGACCGGCGTGTGGGTCGGGACGGGCGTCCCGCCCGCCGGCTCCGGCGTGACCAGCACGAGGCGGACGCCGTGCAAGTCGCTCGGCAGCGCCACGCTGCTGTCGCCGCTCGCCGGGACGCTGAACAGGGCGCCGGTTGGCGTTGGCGCCTGCCGGCCGCGCGCGAGCCAGACCTCATAGATCTTGCCGGCCGGCGGGGGCGGGAAGTGGCGTAGCACCAGCTGCGCCTGATTGCCGCTCACGGTGACCTCGGCGCTCCCGCGCGAGCCCGCGACCTGCGCTGCATATACGCGCGTGTGCGGCTTGCCGCCACCGGCGAGTGTGAGCGCGGCGACGGTCACGGCGATCACCGCGAGCACCGCGGCCAGCGCGAGCGCCGGTTGCCTCAGCGAGAGCCGCTCGGAGATCGGCGTATGGCGCTGCTCACCGCGCGCTCGGGCCTCGCCGCGCACGGTCGACATCACGCGCCGGCGCAGGCGCCTCGGCGCCCTGTGCTGGGGCGCGCTCATCGGCAGCAAGTCGACGACCGTCCGGAACGCCGCCAGCTCGTCACGGCAGATCGCGCATGTCTCGAGGTGGGTCTCGAACGCATCGGCTTCAGCCGGCTCGAGCGCGCCGAGCGCATAGGCGGCAACATCGCCGCCGCATCCGCGCGCGTCTGAGCTTCGATCCGGCGAGTTCATGGTCTCACCAGCCTCATAACACGATCCCCTGTGGATCGTCCAGGGAGACTCGCATCTTCGTCATCCCGAGCCGCATCCGTCCCTTGACGGTGCCGGTCGGCAGCTTCAGCATCTCGGCGATCTGGCTATGGCTGAAGCCGCCGAAGAAGGCGAGCTCGATCACCTGGCGCTGGTCTGCGGGCAGCCCGCCGAGCGCGCTGCGGACCTGCTGGGCCTCGTCGTGGCGCTCGGCCTCGACCTCGGTCCGCTCAGTCGAGGCGAGGCGCTCGGCGATCCCCTCGTCGTGGACGTCCTGGCTGGAGCGAACCGTCTCGCGCCGGAACGCGTCGATCGCGCGGTTGTGGACCACTCGCAGGACCCATGAACGCACGCTGCCGCGCGTCCTGTCATAGCGGGCGCCGCTGCGCCACAGCGACAGGAACGCGTCCTGGACGACGTCCTCGGCCATCGACCGCCGGCCGCACATCCGGTATGCGAGCGAGAACGCGGCGTCGGCGTGGCGATCGAAGATCACTTCGAACGCCTGCGCGTCCCCTTCGCTGACGCGCGCCATCAGATCCTCGTCGGCGAGCGTGAGCGGGTCGGTGCGCGGTTGGCGAAGGCTGCGTGAAGTTCGGAACACGTCTGGTCAGGGCAGATTGAAGCGCGCGCATGCGGCGCCCTGTACGTGTGATTACGGAGCTCGGGAGCTAACGGATCATTTACGACGCGCGACTGAGCGAGACGTCCTGGAGCTCGAGCAGCTCGCCGGGCGGATCACCCAAGAGCAGCCAGCCGTTGCCCGACGTGCGCACGAGGCCGAGCCGGGACAGCTCCGTGAGCGCGGTCGTCACAGTCGGGCGGCGCGCGGCGACCAGGTCGGCCAGAACCGCGTGGGTCAGGTTCAGCGGCAGGATCACGCCTTCGCTGCGGACCCGGCCCCAGCGCTCGGCCAGGTGCCAGAACAGCATATGGAGGCGCACGTGGACGCGTGCCTGATGGACGATCGCCATGTTGATCGCTAGGTTGCGCGCCCGTTCGAGCGCACGTCCCACGAGCCGCCCCATCAGTGCGGGGTAGACCGACAGACAGCGGGCCGCCTCGATGTCGAGCACCGCCACGCGGGCGGTCTCCAGCACACGCCAGCCCGTGGTCTGCGTCAGCGTCGACCCGGAATCCTCTCCCTGCCACGGCCGCAGCAGGTCGCCTTCGCCGAGCAGCTCGGCGCCGAACCGGCCATCGATGCCGACCCTGCGCAGCAGCAGCCCGTCGAGCACCAGCAGTCCGATCCCGTCGCGCAGCTCGGCGCGCAGCGCAACCCCGCCGCGGCCTCGCGCCAGGCGCGCGGTACGCGCGATGCAGTCCTCGGTCGCCCGCGCGCGTTCCGCTGGGCTGAGGACGTCTGCCAGCTCCGGATCCTCGCGAAGGATCTGGCATGTGTTGTGCTCTGGGAGTGCGTTCGGCAAGCGCATATGTGAAAGCTGACTTGGCATTGAGCAAAAACGTGTCAGCAACCTGACTACCCATGCGAGCCGCGGGCTACACCAGAGCTGGTCCAAAGCCCGCGCCCCGGTTACGAAACTGGCTATCGTGCGAAGCCGTGCCCGCGCCCGCCGGCCCGGCGCCACCGTCAGGCGCCCAGCATCAGATCAGCCATGGTGAGCAGCGCGTTGTCGTGGTCGAGGTCGGGGGTGGGCTGCGCACGTATGAGACGGCCGACGGGCCGCTGCTCGACGGGTACGAGGAGCACGAGTGCTGCAGCGGCGGGCGAGGCCAGCCGCTGATCCCGTGGCCGAACCGGCTGCGAGACGGGCGCTACGAGTTCGCCGGGGGCAGTTACCAGACGGCGCTGACCGAGCCCGAGGCGCATAACGCGATCCACGGACTCGTGCGCTGGGCGAACTGGACCGTCGGCGAGTGCCGGGACGACAGGGTCGTGATGGAACACGTCCTGCACCCGCAGCCCGGTTGGCCCGGTGTGCTGCAGATCGCGATCGAGTACGCGCTCGGCGACGGTGGGCTGTCGGTCACGACGATCGCGACCAACATCGGCGACGTCGCATTCCCCTATGGCGCGGGCCAGCATCCGTACCTGACGCTCGGCACGGAGTCGATCGATTCGCTCACGCTCCAGGTCCCGGCGGGGAGCTACCTGGAGGCTGACGAGCACGGCATCCCGACCGGCGTCCATGCCGTCGACGGCTCGCCGCTCGACTTCACGACGGCGCGGCAGCTCGGTCCGGCGCGGCTCGACACCGGCTACACGGATCTGATCCGCGACGGCGACGGCTACGCGCGCGTCCGGCTTGCGACCGCCGACGGGACCCGCAGCGCGACGCTGTGGCTGGACGGCAGCTACGTCTATCTGATGGTGTTCACGGGCGACACGCTGGCACCGTCCGCGCGCCGGCGCGGACTCGCCGTCGAGCCGATGACCTGCGCGCCGAACGCGTTTGCTTCCGGTGCCGGACTGGTCGAGCTCGCCCCGGGGGAGAGCCACCGGGCGAGTTGGGGAATAACGCCGGCTTAGACGCAGGATCGACGCGCCCTTGTCCGCTGCGAGGCGGTGAACGCGGGCCGGCTGCAGCGTCGAGAGCTCGTCGGGCTCCATCTCGTAGGCCGCGACGAGTCTCCAGCAGACGTAGAATTGCGCCCATAACGACGTCTACGAAGGAGGCGGCGGTGGACGAAGGGGCGATGGCTCCGTCACAGGCGCGCGGCAGCGACGCCGTACCGTTGCTCGAGGAGACGATCGGGACCAATCTCGAGCGGACGATCGCGCGGTTCGGCGATCGCGACGCGTTGATCTCCTGCCAGCAGGGGCGGCGCTACAGCTATCGGGAGCTCGGCGCGGCGGTCGATCTGCTGGCGCGGGCGCTGATCGCGGCCGGCCTCGAGCCCGGAGACAGGCTCGGGGTCTGGAGTCCCAACTGCGCCGAATGGGTGCTGGTCCAGTACGCGACCGCGAAGGCCGGCGTGATCATGGTCAACATCAACCCTGCCTACCGGACCTCGGAACTCGAGTACGCGCTGCGCCAGTCCGGCTGCAAGATGCTGATCGCCGCGCGCGCCTTCAAGAGCTCGGACTACGTCTCGATGCTCTCCGAGGTCCGGCCGGGGCTGCCGGAGCTCGAGCTCGTTGTGATCCTCGACTCCGAGGGTTGGGGGCAGCTGCTGGCCGGAGCCGAGGCCGTCGACCAGTCGCAGCTCGAATCGATCAGCCGTGCTCTCGCCGCCGACGACCCGATCAACATCCAGTACACGAGCGGCACGACCGGGTTCCCGAAGGGCGCGACGCTCACCCACCGCAACATCCTCAACAACGGCTTCTTCGTCGGCGAGGGCTGCCGCTACACCGAAGCAGACCGGGTCTGCATCCCGGTCCCGTTCTACCACTGCTTCGGCATGGTGCTCGGCAACCTCGCGTGCACGACCCATGGGTCTGCGATCGTGATTCCGGCGCCCGCGTTCGAGCCCGGCGCGACGCTCGCGGCGGTCGCGACCGAGCGCTGTACATCGCTGTACGGCGTCCCGACGATGTTCATCGCGATGCTCGGTGCCGACGACTTCGACAGTCATGACCTGCGGTCGCTGCGGACCGGAATCATGGCCGGCTCGCCGTGCCCGGTCGAGGTCATGAAGCGCGTGATCGAGCGGATGCACATGAGCGAGGTCGGGATCGCGTACGGGATGACGGAGACCTCGCCCGTCTCGACGCAGACGGCATTCGACGATCCGATCGAGAAGCGGGTCGGCACCGTCGGTCGGGTCCATCCTCGTGTCGAGATCAAGGTCGTCGATCCGGCGACGGGCGACGTGGTCGCGCGCGGTGCCAGCGGCGAGCTGTGCACGCGCGGCTACAGCGTGATGAGCGGCTATTGGAGCGACCCGGAGCGGACCCGCGAGGCGATCGACGCCGACGGTTGGATGCACACCGGCGACCTCGCGACGATGGACGGGGACGGTTACGTCAACATCGTTGGGCGGATCAAGGACATGGTGATCCGCGGTGGCGAGAACGTCTATCCGCGCGAGATCGAGGAGTTCCTCTACTCGCATCCCGACATCGCCGACGTGCAGGTGATCGGCGTGCCCGACGGGCGCTACGGCGAGGAGCTGATGGCGTGGATCATCCCCCGTCCGGGGAGCGGCATCGACCGTGACCAGGTGCGCGAGTTCTGCCAGGGGCGGATCGCCCACTACAAGATCCCGCGCTACGTCAAGCTCGTCGACGAGTTCCCGATGACGGTCACCGGCAAGGTGCAGAAGTTCAAAATGCGCGAGCTGGCGATCGAGGAGCTCGAGCTCGAGTCCGTGGCGGGCATCCAGACCGCATGAGCTCGTGACCGGTTCCGAGCTCGGGCTTGCCCTGTCGGTCTTCTTCGCGTCCGCGGTCGAGGCGGTCGAGGCGTTGACGATCGTGCTCGCGGTCGGGATCACTCGCAGCTGGCGGTCGGCGCTCAGCGGCGTGGGAGCGGCGGCGATCGTGCTGGCGGCGTTGACCGCCGTGCTCGGACCAGCGTTGACGTCGCTTCCGATCGGAGTCCTGCGGGTGGTCGTCGGCGGACTGCTGCTGGTGTTCGGCCTGCAGTGGCTGCGCAAGGCGATCCTGCGAGCGGCGGGACTGAAGTCACTCCACGACGAGGACGCCGCGTTCGCGCACGAACGCGAAGCGGCCGGTCGCGCGGGCGCTGTGGCAGCCGGGTTCGACGGCTATTCGTTCACGATCTCGTTCAAGGGGGTGCTGCTCGAGGGCCTCGAGGTCGTATTCATCGTGCTGACGTTCGGGGCCAACCAACACCGAGTCGGGCTGGCCGCGGTGGCGGCGGGCGTCGCCGTGGTGCTGGTGACGATCGCCGGCGTCGCGGTCCACGGACCGCTGGCTCGGGTCCCCGAGAACCTGCTCAAGTTCGCGGTCGGCGTGATGCTGGCGTCGTACGGCATGTTCTGGGGAGCCGAGGGCGCGGGCGCTCATTGGCCGGGCGGCGATGCGGCCTTGCTGGCGATCATCCCGCTTACGCTGGCGGTGGCGCTCGCACTGGTGGTCGCCGCGCGGCGCCAGGCCGAAGCGTCGGAGCCACCCGGTCCGGGCCAACAGACAGCGGTCCACGCATGAACCGAATCGAGGCGCTTGGCAGTTTCGCCTGGGACTTCGTCGTCGGCGACGACTGGCGCGTCGCGGCGGGGGTCGTGGGCGCGCTGATCGTCACGGCGATCGTCGCCGGAGCGGGCGTCGCCGCGTGGTGGATTCTGCCGGTGGCCGCAGCAGGGCTGCTCGCGCTGTCGATCTGGCGGGCAGCCCGGCCGCAGCGTCAGTAGCCGCGACGGTGGGGGTGGGGGCTCACTCGTGCGGCCCTCGGGGCTGTCAGTAACCCGGCTGGTACGGGCTCGTGGTCGTCGTGCCCGTGGTTGTGGTCATCGTCGTGCCGGTGTCGGCCGACGTCTTGACGACATGCCAGGTTCCCCCGAAGTGGGTGAAGTCCTCGCCGGTGGCGTGGTCTCGCTTGTCCGGCGCGAACGTGTACAACGGATGTCCGGCGAGCGTCACCTGGATGAAGCCGTTCCGGCGCCAGGTCCCGAGCGAGCCCTTGATGCCGGCGGCCTTGCTCAGTTTGCCGGCGGAGGAAACCTTGACCGGCGGCCAGACGGCGAAGCAGCCGTTGGACTTCGTGCACTTCGGATGCGCCTTGCTGTCGCCGCTCAGCGTGTAAACCGCGAGCCCCGAGGAGTTGGCGACGATGTTCTCGTGTGTCGTCGCATGGCTGACCGCATTGGTCACGCTCGCGTTCTTGGCGATATTGAGCGTGAACGTCCTCGCGACGGCGACCGATACCAGTACCGCGGCACCGACGCCGGCGATCGTCGTGGCGATGACGATCGCCAGGCGCCGCGCGCGGGTGACGCGGCCTGACTTATGAGCGGGCATTGATTCCTCCAATCGTGGTGACCTGGTGGTCTTGACGCCGATTGGCGCCGAACCTTCCCGGGGCTGGCGATGCACGAGCGGCTCGCGCTCGCCGAACAGTAGAGCGACGCGGTCGCTCAGACCGGTCTGACGTGGGAGGATTTGGCGTATGCAGAAAGACTCTGAGCTCCCCGAGCAGATAGCTCGCAACGAGGCGATCTTCCGCGAGGTCAACGAGGCCATCGAAGCTGGACGCTGGCCTGGGGAGGAAGGCTCACCGATCGCGTTTCGCTGCGAATGCGGCGAACTCGGCTGCAGCCGTCTGATCGAACTCACATCGGCTGAATACGAGGAGATCCGCTCGCACCCGCGGCGCTTCTTCATCGCGCCCGGCCACGAGATGCCGGAGGCCGAGGAGATCGTCCAACGCTATGCGCACTACGTCGTCGTCCAGAAGCGCGAGAAGGCGGGACGGTTCGCGGAGTCGACGGACCCGCGCAGCTAGCGCGGTCGGCGTGCCCGCGGGTGAGCCGGGTATCGACCGGCACGGTCGCGGGCAGCGTGTAGCGGAGACGCAGCTCCGTGCCGCCGCACGAGCGCTCGACGATCGAAAACCCGTCGGTCGTCTGCGAGATCAGCGCCAGCCCGAGCCCCAGGCCGTCGCTGTCGCGTCCGGCGCGCATGCCGCAGCCGTTGTCGGCGATCAGCACCCACAGCTCACCGCCGGCGACCCGGACCGTCACATGGATGTGCCCAGTCCGCGACGGATAGGCGTGCTTGACGATGTTCGTCAGCGCCTCCGAGGTGGACAGCCGGATCGCGTCCAGCTGCTCCGGTCCGGCACCCGCGGCGGCGGCGAACTCAGTGATCGCGCGCCGGGCCTCGGGGACCGAATCCGGCACCGCGAGGAACGCCTCGCGCACATAGGACCTTGTCAGGCCACTCAGATCTGCTGAAGGCGCGCAAAGGCGGGTCGTTTCTAGGTCCATCTGTGCCGTCTTTCCCGTTGGTCAGATTTTGAAACCGTAGGCCGGGCGGCCGCATCGCACCATCACCGCGCCGGACGCTCCGGCAGAGCATCGCAGCGGGTCACAATGTCGGCAGCCAGCGCCCACTCCCGAACACCTCCTGGTAGCCGCGGGTCGAATCGCTCAGCGGCCGCTCGTGGAGGCCGTAGATCCGCAGCTCATGGATCCCGCCTGAGCCGTTGCGCAGGACGATCGCACGTGCGTACGGACCCAGCTGCGCGTAGTTGGTCAGCTCATAGGTCGCGTCGAGCTCGGCGATCCAGACGTCGGGCTCGGGGTGCCACTCCGCCGTCAGCCGGTGGGTGGTGGCGCGCAGGTCGGCAGAGAATCGACCGATCACCTGGCGCACCTCGTCGCGGCCGTTGGCGACCCGGCCGTCGACGGTCATCAGCCGCCCGTCGGGGGCGAACAGTGCCGTGAACGCGTCGATGTCGAACACGTCGATCGCCGCAAGCACGGTCGCGACCGGAGACTCGGGCACCGAGGGATCGTACCTGCGGGTCAAGCCGTGATCACGGTCGGGTGATCCGTTCGCGGGGCAGGCCCGTAGATGAAGAATCATTGGGACCGCCGACCGGTCGCCCGGGAACGAGAGGGGAGAGCATCGTGTCTGGATCGACTCGTGGCGCGCGGCGCGGGTCTGGATCGACTCGTGGCGCGCGGCGCAGCGCCGGGCGCTTGACGCGTTCGGAGTGGCGGACGGTCCTGCTGATGGCGGCAGTCGTGCTCGGCCTGCACGCCGCCGGCTTTTTCGTCTTGATCGCGATCGTGGCGCCGCACCACTACAAGCTCGGCTCCTCGGGCGCCTTCACGGTTGGGCTCGGCCTGACCGCTTACACGCTCGGCCTCCGGCACGCGTTTGACGCCGACCACATCTCGGCGATCGACAACACGACCCGCAAGCTGATGGCCGAGGGCAAGCGGCCGCTCAGCACCGGCCTGTTCTTCTCGCTCGGTCATTCGACGATCGTGTTCCTGCTGGCGCTGCTGTTCGCCGCCGGGTTCCGCGCTCTTGCCGGCCCGGTCCGGAGCCATAGCTCGAGCCTTCACAGCGTCACGAGCCTCGTGGGCACCGGGATCTCGGGTGGCTTTCTGTACCTGATCGCCGCGCTCAACGTGGTGATCCTGTTCGGGATCCTGCGGATCTTCGCCAGCATGCGGCGCGGCGACTACGACGAAGCCGAGCTCGAGCGACAGCTCAACAACCGCGGGCTGATGAACCGCTTCTACGGCCGGTTCACGAAGGCCGTGTCGGCGCCTTGGCAGATGTACCCGATCGGGCTCCTGTTCGGCCTTGGGTTTGACACCGCCACCGAGGTCGCGCTGCTGTTCCTCGCCGCAGGCGCGGCCGGCGCCGGGCTGCCGTTCTACGCGATCCTCTGTCTCCCGGTCCTGTTCGCGGCCGGGATGTCGCTGCTGGACACGATCGACGGCTCGTTCATGAACTTCGCCTACGGCTGGGCGTTCTCGAAACCCGTCCGCAAGGTCTATTACAACCTCACGATCACCGGGCTGTCGGTCGCAATGGCGCTGATCATCGGCACGATCGAGCTGCTCGGCCTGCTGACGATCCGGCTCAACCTGAGGGGCGGGTTCTGGAGCTGGGTGTCGCGGATCGACATCAACACGCTCGGCTACGTGATCGTCGGGATGTTCGTCGTCACGTGGGCGGTCGCGCTGGTGGTCTGGCGCGTTGGCCGGATCGAGGAGCGCTGGGGCGCGCGGGTGGTGTCGAGCGGGCCGGAGCTCGCCTGAGAGGCCGCAACGGTGCCGCCTGTAGGTTTTGCATCGTGCAGACGCACGGAGACGAGCTTGAGCTGGCCGCCTGAGCTGCTGCGCGGCGCACCGCGGCTCGGGCTCGGGCTCGCGGCGCTCGGCCGCCCCGGCTACATCACCCTCGGACACGCGTCCGACGTGGGTCCGCACACCGACGAGCTCGCGATGCAGCACGCCGCCGCCGAGGTCCTCGATGCGGCGTACGCCCGGGGCGTGCGCTACTTCGACGCCGCGCGCTCGTACGGCAAGGCGGAGGCGTTCCTGGGGGCGTGGCTTCGCGGGCGCGGGCTCAGCCCCGAGGAGGTCGCTGTCGGCTCGAAGTGGGGCTACACGTACACGGCGCAGTGGCGAGTCGACGCCGAGGTCAACGAGGTCAAGGATCTGTCGCTGGCGACCCTGCAACGCCAGCTGGCCGAGAGCCGCGAGCTGTTGGGCGCAAATCTCGGCCTCTACGAGATCCACTCGGCGACCGTCGAGAGCGGCGTGCTCGAGGATCGGGACGTGCTGGAAGAGCTACGGCGTCTGCGCTTGACCGGGGTCGCGATCGGGCTGACGGTCACCGGCCCCCACCAGGCCGGCACGATCGAGCGAGCGCTCGAGGTTGGCGGCTTTGACGCGGTGCAGGCGACGTGGAACCTGCTCGAGCGCTCGGCCGGACCGGCGCTCGCGCGGGCGCACGACGCCGGACTGTGGGTGATCGTCAAGGAGGCGCTGGCGAACGGGAGGCTGACGCCCCGCGGCGCGCCGATCCCGCAGCTCGCCGCGGCCGCCGATGCGGCCGGCACGACGCTCGACGCGTTCGGGCTGGCAGCGGTCCTCGCCCAGCCATGGGCGGACATGGTGCTCAGCGGCGCGGCGACGGTCGCGACCCTCGACACCAACCTGAACGCGCTCGAGCTCGAGCTCGAACCGGAGTCGCTCGATGGGCTCGCCGAGGCGCCGGAGGCGTACTGGGCAGAGCGCTCGGCGCTGCCGTGGAACTGAGCCGGGCGGGCGGTCAGGCGATCCGGCGGACGTCGCGCGAGACCAGGTGCTCGAGCGCTTGCAGCCGGTGCAGGATCGGCATCTTCGAGATCCTCCCACTGCGCAGCGTGTCGACCGCGCAAGCGAGGAAGCACGCGGCGCCGAGTGACGTGTTCCAGTTCGAAGCCGCGAGCGCCAGGACCGAGCCCTTCGAAGGCACGACGTAGCCCGCGATCGCCGCGATCCCGAAGAAGATGCAGCCGAGCAGGTTGACCGTCGGCTGCCACCATCCGGACTCACCTCGGGCCGGCAGCCACCCGCGCCGGGGCGACGCGCGGTAGGCGATCGCCCCCGAGACCAGGAAGCAGATCGAGCCGAACGCGTCGGGGCGCCAAACCAGCCGGTCGTATTCGGTGCTCGAGACGGCGGTGCTGAGCGCCTGAAAGGTCGTGACGTTGAAGAACAGGGTGCCGGCGGACTGGATCACGGCCGCCCACCAGGCCGCGCGCGCGGGGCCGGTCGCCCTGCGGCCCGGCCATGCGAGCCAGCTCTGGAGTGCCCCGCCAGCCGTGAACAGGATCGAGCCGACGAAGAACGTGACCGCGTCGGCGCGGTCGCCGACGAGGTTCGCGTAGCCCGGGAACGGCCCGACAAAAAAGCACGTCGAGCCGAGCGCGAAGAACAGCGCCATCCATCGAGCGCGGGTCATGTCGATCTGATCGTCACAGCACCGCAGGACGCCGACCTCATCCCGTTCGGATGACTGCGGCGCCGGCCGTCACCCGGTTTGGGTGATGCTCGGTCCGGACCGCCGCCGCAGCATTCGGTGCGGTTTCGGTGAGCGACAGAGGGACGCATAGTGACTACTGCAACTGAGTTGAGCCACGCCTGCGAATGCGGGTCAGTCAGGCGACGGTGGGGCGCAGGTGGCGGACGTGTTCGTCGTGTTCGGAATCAGCGGCGACCTCGCCAAGGTGATGACGTTCAACTCGCTCTACAGGCTCGAGGAGCGAGGGCTGCTCAACTGCCCGATCGTTGGCGTGGCCGTCAACGACTGGTCGGTCGACGATCTCCGCACCCACGCACACGACGCGATCGAGGCGTGCGGAAGCAAGATCGACGATCAGGTGTTCGAGCGGTTCGCGGCGCGTCTTTCGTACGTGAACGGCGACTTTGGCGATGCCGCCACGTATGAGCACGTCAAGACCGCCATCGGTGACGCGCGGTGTCCGGTGTTCTATCTCGAGATCCCGCCGTTCCTGTTCGGGACCGTGATCAAGGGATTGACCGAGGCGGGCCTCACAAAGCAACCAGCCCGGGTCGTCGTCGAGAAGCCGTTCGGGCACGATCTCGCATCCGCGCGAGCGCTCGCGGACGAGATCCACCAGTACATCGACGAGTCGCAGCTGTACCGGATCGACCACTTCCTCGGCAAGATGGGGATAGGCGAGATCCTCTACCTGCGACTGGCGAACTCGATGTTCGAGCCGGTCTGGAACCGCAATCTACGTGTCGTCGGTGCAGATCACGATGGCCGAGAGCTTCGGAGTAGAGGACCGCGGCCACTTCTACGACCCGGTCGGCGCACTGCGCGACGTGGTCGTCAACCACATGATGCAGGTGCTCGCCGCGACCTCGATGGAGCCGCCCGCCGCGGGGGACGCCAACACGCTCAAGACGGCGCTGTTCACCGCCTTCAGCGCGATGCCGGCCGCCGATCCCGCCCACTACGTGCGTGGCCAGTACGACGGCTATCAGTCGATCGATGGCGTCGCCCCGGACTCGACGACTGAGACATACGCGGCGCATGAAGCTCGAGATCGACAACTGGCGCTGGGAGGGCGTGCCGTTCTTCCTGCGGACGGGCAAGTGCCTACCGATCACCCAGACCGAGCTGCGGGTCGTGTTCCGGCGCCCGCCGAGGCTCGGATTCATTGCCTGGTCGCGGTCGCCGGAGCCGAGCCAGCTGGTGATCAAGCTCGACCCCTCAACCGGCGTCCGCTTGCAGGTCGACGCCCAGCGCCACGTGGCCGTCGAGCCCGAGCAGATCACGCTTGACATGGAGTTCGCCCAGGAGGGGGGTGAGGGGCCAACGCCGTACGAGGTCCTGCTGCACGCGGCGATGATCGGCGACGCGAAGCGATTCACCCGCCAGGACTCGGTCGAGCAGTGCTGGCGCGTGATGCAGCCGCTGCTCGACAACCCGGGGCCGGTGCATCCGTACGCGAAGGGATCGTGGGGGCCGGAGGCGGCTGACCAGACCGTTGCCGGGTACGGCCGCTGGCATCAGCCGTGGGTGGCGTCATGAGTGCCGCCGCCAAGAACAAGCGGGCGACGGTCAAGTCGGCGGACGGCGGCAAGGCCGCCGCGGACGCCCAACCGCAGGCTCCGGTGAAGGAGCAGAGCGAAAAGCCGCGGCGCCGTCGCCGTTCACGCCGATCGCCGATTACGCGTTCCTGTCTGACTGCCATACGGGCGTGCTGGTCGCTCCGGACGGCGCGATCGACTGGCTGTGCGTGCCGCGCTTTGACTCACCGGCCGTGTTCGGATCGCTGCTCGACCGCGGCGCCGGGGCGTTCCGGCTCGGCCCATTCGGGATCAACGTCCCGAGCGGCCGCACCTACGAGCCGGGCAGCAACACGCTCCTGACGGCCTGGAAGACGCCCTCCGGCTGGGCGGTGGTCCGCGAGGGCTTGATCATGGGCCCGCGGCGGGGCGAGGACACAATCACCCCCCACACGCGGCCGCCGGCTGACGACGACGCCGAGCACCTGCTGGTCCGCGAGGTGCTGTGCATCGACGGCAAGGTCGAGATCGAGCTGATCTGCGAGCCGGCGTTCGACTACGGCCGCGTCCCCGGCGACTGGTCGCTGAGCGACGATCGCCACCACGCAGACGTGACCGGGGCCGGTCAGACGCTCAGCCTGCAGACCGACATGCTGCTCGGGATCGAGGCCCACCGGGTTCGCGCGCGCCACCTCCTCAATGAGGGCGAGTCGCTCTACTGCGCGCTCTCGTGGGACGAGAACGCGCGCGTGCCGGCGACCGCCGCCGAGGCCAATGAGCAGCTGAAGGCGACCGCCCGCTTCTGGCGCGGCTGGCTCGGAGGCGCGCGGATCCCCGACCACGAGCTGCGTCCTCTGGTCCAGCGCTCGGCGCTGACGATCAAGGGGCTCACCTACATGCCGACCGGGGCAACTGTCGCGGCACTGACTACGTCACTGCCTGAAAGCCCCGGGGGTGAGCGCAACTGGGACTACCGCTACACCTGGATCAGGGACTCGACGTTCACGCTGCAGGCGCTCCACTTCCTCAACCTCGACTGGGAGGCCGACGAGTTCATGCAGTTCATCGCCGACCTCGAGACCAACGACGACGGCGGACTGCAGATCATGTACGGGATCGACGGCCGTCGTGACCTGACAGAGGAATTGCTCGAGGACCTCAGCGGCTACGCGGGGGCGCGGCCGGTGCGGATCGGCAACGGAGCCTTCGACCAGCGCCAGAACGATGTGTTCGGCGCCGCGCTGGACTCGGTCCTGCTGCACACCCGACGCAGCCAGCGCTTGCCACGCCGATTGTGGCCGCTGATCAAGGCGCAGGCCGACTGCGCGTCGGCGGTGTGGCGCAAACCCGACCAGGGAATCTGGGAGGCGCGCGGCAAGCCGCAGCACTACGTGTCGTCGAAGCTTATGTGCTGGGTCGCGATGGACCGCGCCGCGAAGCTGGCCGAGATTCGCGGCGAAGACGAGATGCAGGCCACCTGGCGCAAGACTGCCGACGAGATCAAGGCCGACATCCTCGAGCACGGGGTCGACACGCGCGGGGTCCTGGCCCAGCACTACGCGACCGAGTCACTCGACGCATCGACGTTGCTGGCAGCGCTGTTCGGCTTCCTGCCCGGCAACGACGAGCGGATGCGCGCGAGCGTGCTGGCGATCGCCGATGAGCTGACCGAGAACGGCTTCGTGCTCCGCTACCGGACCGACGAGACCGACGACGGCCTGTCGGGCAAGGAGGGCACGTTCGTGATCTGCTCCTTCTGGCTGGTCTCGGCGCTGGCGATCATCGGCGAGATGCAGCGGGCGCGTGATCTGATGGCGCGGCTGGCCAAGGTCGCATCGCCGCTTGGTCTGTACGCGGAGGAGTTCGACGTCGCGACCGGGCGTCATCTGGGCAACTTCCCGCAGGCGTTCTCGCACCTGGCGCTGATCGAGGCGGCGGGCCGAATCATCGTCGCCGAGCGACTCGAGGAGCTGGGCGGATGACCGACCCATACGACGTGATCGTGATCGGCAGCGGCGCCGGGGGCGGCACGCTGGTGCATGAGCTGGCGCCTTCGGGCGCCCGGATCCTGCTGCTCGAACGCGGCGATTGGCTGACCCGGGAGCCTCAGAACTGGCTCGCGCAAGACGTGTTCGTCGACGGCCGCTACATGTCGCCGGACACCTGGTACTACGCGGACGGCTCGCCGTTCCAGCCCCAGGTTCACTACTACGTAGGCGGCGCGACGAAGCTCTACGGGGCCGCGCTGTACAGGCTGCGCGCGGAGGACTTCGGCGAACTGAAGCACCACGACGGTATCTCGCCCGCGTGGCCGATCTCATACGAGCAGATGGAGCCCTACTACACGCGTGCCGAGCAGCTCTACCAGGTGCACGGCGCGCGGGGAGAGGATCCCACCGAGCCGCCGGCTAGCGCTCCGTACCCGTTCCCGGCGGTCTCGCACGAACCGCGCATCCAGCAACTATCAGACGACCTCGCGGCCGCCGGGCTTCACCCCTTCCACGCGCCCTGCGGGATTCTCCTCGACGAGGCCAACATGCCATTCAGTAAGTGCGTGCGCTGCCAGAACTGCGACGGATTCCCGTGTCTGGTGCACGCAAAGTCAGACGCCGAGGTGATCAGCGTCAGGCCCGCGCTCGACCACCCCAACGTCACGCTGATGACCGGCGCGCAGGCGGTACGTCTGGAGACGAATGACGCCGGCACGGCCGTCACAGGCGTGGTCGTCGTCCACGCCGGCGGCAGCGAGACGTTCGGGGGCCAGATCGTGGTCGTTTCGTGCGGGGCCGCCAACAGCGCCAAGCTGCTGCTCGCCTCGGCCAACGACACCCACCCGTCGGGGCTCGCCAACGGCTCTGACCAGGTTGGTCGCAACTACATGTTCCACAACAGCCAAGCGGTCCTGGCGCTGTCGCGGGAAGAGAACCCGACCGTGTTCCAGAAGACGCTCGGGATCAACGATTTCTACCTCAAAGGCAACGAGGATTTCGAGTTTCCACTTGGCAACATCCAGATGGTCGGCAAATCGCAGGCGCCGATGTTCCGCGGCGAGAAGCCCGGCGAGACGAGGTTCGCCCCGACCTGGTCACTGGAGGACGTGGCCCGCCACGCGGTGGACTTCTGGCTTTCGACCGAAGACCTGCCGCTGCCCGAGAACCGGGTGACGCTCGCGCGTGACGGCAACGTCACGATCAGCTACACGGCCAGCAACGACGAGGCAAAAGAGCGCCTCTACGACCAGCTCAAGGAGATGCTTGCCGATCTGGGGATGCACCAGGGTCATCTGCTCCCCCATCACGCCTACCTGAAGAACGAGATTCCGGTCGCCGGCGTCGCGCATCAGGCCGGGACGTGCCGGTTCGGATCAGACCCGGCGTCGTCGGTTCTCAACGAGGACTGCCGCGCCCACGAGGTCGACAACCTCTACGTGGTCGACACGAGCTTCTTCCCCAGCATCGGCGCTGTCAATCCGGCGCTGACGGCGATGGCGAACGCAATCCGGGTCGGGGACCACCTGCTCGAACGACTGGGCTCCACGCAATCGTGAGCGGGCGCTGACGATGGTCAACGACCTGGCCCGCTGGCAGTTCGCCACTACGAGCATCTACCACTTCCTGTTCGTGCCGGTGACGATCGGGCTGGCGTTCCTGGTCGCTGTCCTGCAGACCGTCTGGTACCGGACCGACAACCCGGAGTACAAGCGGATGACGCGCTTCTTCGGGACGCTGCTTTTGATCAACGTCGCGATCGGCGTGGTCACGGGACTCGTGCAGGAGTTCGAGTTCGGGATGAACTGGTCGACCTACTCCCGTTTCGTGGGGGGTGTGTTCGGCGCGCCGCTGGCGCTCGAAGGGCTGGCGGCGTTCTTTCTCGAGTCGACGTTCCTCGGTCTGTGGCTGTTCGGCTGGAACCGGCTGCCCAAGCGCGTGCACCTCGCGTGCATCTGGGCGGTGGCGGTCGGCTCAGTGCTGTCGGCGCTGTTCATCCTGATCGCCAACTCGTGGATGCAGCACCCGGTCGGCTACAAGATCAACTCGGCCGGTCACGCCGTGCTGACCAACATCTGGGCGCTGTTCGTCAACCCGACGTTCGTCTGGGGCTACGCGCACGTGATCCTCGCGTCGCTGGTCACCGGGTGTCTGGTGATGCTCGCGGTCTCGGCCTGGTACCTGCGCAAGGGGCAGCACGCCGAGTCGTTTCATCGCACCGCGAAGGTGGCGCTGATCGTGCTGATCCCGACGATCGTGATCCAGCTGTCGGTCGGCAACCAGCTCGGCGTGATCGAGGCGCATTACCAGCCGGCGAAGATCGCCGCCGCCGAGGCTCAGTGGAACAGCTGCAAGCCGTGCTCGTTCTCGGTGGCGCAGATCGGCGGCTATAGCAGCAGCAGCGAGACGCCGAACAAGATCCTTCAGATCCCGCATTTGCTCTCGATCCTGGCGACGGGCACGTTCAGCGGTCCGGTCACGGGCCTGAACCAGATCCAGGCGCAGGATCAGAAGAAGTACGGGCCCGGGAACTACATCCCGAACGTAGCGATCCAGTACTGGTCGATGCGGGTGATGGCGGGCCTGGGGTCGTTGGTGTTGCTGTTCGCGTTGTGGGGCGGATGGCTGTTGCACACGGACAAGCTGCGCAGCTCGAGGCTGTTTTTGTGGCTGGCGATCTGGGTGGTCGTGACGCCGTTTTTGATGAACACCGCCGGCTGGTTGCTGACTGAGTCAGGACGCCAGCCGTGGATCGTCCAGGGGCTGCAGAAGACCGTCAACGCGAATTCGCCGTCGGTAAGCGCCACCGAGATCTGGATCAGCCTGATCGCGTTCGTGCTGGCGTACATCGCGCTCGGCGCAGCCGACCTGTTCCTGATGCTGCGCTACTCGCGCCACGGCCTCGCCCACGCCGACGCCGAGGCGGCCGAGCCGAGCGGGCCGTCCGGAGGTTCTGTCCCCGCGCTCACCTACTGACTCGATGCAGCTTCACACGATCTGGTTCATCATCATCGCCGTCCTGTGGGTCGGATTCTTCGTGCTCGAGGGGTTCGACTTCGGGGTCGGCGCCCTGCACTCGTTCATCGGCCGGACAGAGGACGAACGCCGCGTTGCGATCAACACGATCGGCCCGTGGTGGGATGGCAACGAGGTCTGGCTGGTCGTCGCCGGCGCCGGGATGTTCGCGGCCTTCCCGGGCTGGTACGCGACGATGTTCTCGGCTCTGTACCTGGCGTTGGTGCTGGTGCTGTTGGGGCTGTTCGGACGCGGAGTGTCGTTCGAGTACCGCGGCAAACGCGAGAGCCGGCGCTGGCGTGCGGGCTGGTCGTGGGCGCTGACGGTCGGGAGCGTGCTGATCCCGCTGCTGCTCGGGGTCGGCCTCGGCGACCTCCTGACCGGGTTGCCGATCAACCAGCAACACAACTTCACCGGCAACTTCTTCGACCTGTTGACCGGCTACGGGCTGATGACCGGCGTGACCCTGCTCGTGCTCTGCCTTCTGCACGGCGCCACATTCCTGTCGCTGCGGACGACCGGGGAGATCCACGAGCGCGCACGCGCTACCGCCCGCACGATCGGGCTGTTGGCGATCGTCGTCAACCTCGCGTGGGTGATCTGGACGCTGGTCGTGATCGGCGGCGGCACGGTGCCGGAGCCGACCCAGATCTTCGGTTTGCTCGCGGTGATCTTCGCCCAGCGGCTGTCGAGCACCGGGAACGACGGCTGGGCGTTCCTCGCCTCCGGGTTCGGAATCGCCGCCGCGATCGGCCAGATGTTCATCTCGTTGTATCCCAACGTGATGGTGTCGAGCACGAACGCCGCCTACAACCTGACCGTTAACAACGCGTCGTCGGATCACTACTCGCTGATCGTGATGACCGTCGCCGCGGTGCTGTTCTTCCCATTGATCCTGCTCTACCAGGGGTGGTCGTTTCACGTCTTCCGCGGCCGCCTCACCGCACCTGCCGAGCAGGGCGATGGGCAGGCGCCAACTGCCGCCACACCGCAAACGTAAGCGCAAATCCCTGGGTCAAACTGGCGTGCTGGCCACTTGGAATGACAGCTCGCCTGGAGCACAAGTCTGCTGAGCTCAGACAGCCCGCCCGGGATGATTCAGGTCAGGCCTCAGTCGGGCTCGGATGCCCCGATCGCCTGCTCGCCCTCCACCGATGGTCCCAGTGACGCGGCAGGTGTGGCGCTGAGCGAAGCTTGAAGGGCGGTGGCCTGGTCGGCCGTAAGCGTCTGCCGGGTCATCTCTCCGCCGTCGCCGCCGATCGCGGTCGCCATGTCATCGACGTCGCGAGCCGGGGCGATGAGCACAATCGCCGAGCTGGAGCGGGGCACGGCGGTCCGAAGCCGGTCGACGAGCAGCTGCGGCTCAGAGTCGGTCTCAGTCGGCTCGCCCACCTGGGAGCCGATCGTCGCACCCGCGACCATCCCGACGGCGATGCCGGCTGGCCCGAGGAGGGCGCCGATTACCGCCCCGCCGGCAAATCCCTCCGCGGTTCCCCGCTCCGAAACGTGGAGCGCCTCGTCGACATCGACATAGTGGCCCGCGAAGGTGCCGCGCAAGACCAAGTGGCCATTGTGGTGATGCTCGACAAAACCGACCTGCCGGGTCCATGGCGCGTCGGATCCGGACCGATCGCGCGCAGCGACGAAAGCCTCGGTCGCCGCGCCCTCACCCTCAAATCGCACCAGCGCAAAATCGAGAACCACCCGGCCGAGCATACAGAGTGGTTGAGTCGCTTTTGAGACCCCATCGGTACCGGTTTTCTTGGCGACGGTCCTGTTCCTCGTGGGAATCAGCGGTCACTTGCTGTGCCTTCGTTTCATCCGATCGGGATGACGGAACGCCCCCTGGCCTGTCGTAGCGTCCGTACTCGCGGTGCACATGAAATCGAGAGTCTGAGCGGAAGCGAGAGCAGCCATGTCTTCGACGGCGCCGTCCAGCTAGGCCTTCATGCGCGCCCTGGATCCGCGCCTGGTGCGCCGGACAACGTCTGTGCGTCCTCTGTTGGCGGTTGACACAGCGCTTGGGATCGGCACGGCGGTGGCTGTGCTGGCGCAGGCAAGCTTGCTGGCGTTGATCGTCGCCCGAGCGTTTGACGGGGAGTCGGCGCGTGCACTGTGGCCGTATTTCGGACTGCTTGTGATCGCGTTCGTGCTTCGGGGCGCATTCGCGTGGGGGATGGAGATCGCCGGCCGCCGCGCGGCGTGGGACGTGCTGTCCGAGCTGCGGATGGCGCTCGTCGAGCGGCGCCTCCGGACGCAGCCGATCGCCGTCGACGGCGGTGACAGCGGTGAGCTCGCGGCCGCCGCTGTGCAGGGGGTCGAGGGCCTCGAGGGCTACTTCGCCCGCTACCTGCCGCAGGCCGTGTTGGCGTCGGTCGTGCCGCTGATGGTGATCGCCTGGGTCGTGTTCGTGGACATCGAGGCGGCGCTGATCATGGCGCTGACGCTGCCGTTGGTGCCGGTCTTCATGTGGCTGATCGGCCGTTACACGGAGCAGCGGACCAATGAGCGCTGGCAGGCGCTGCGCCAGCTCTCGACCCACTTCCTCGACGTCGTGCGCGGGCTGCCTACGCTGCGGGCGTTCGGCCGCGCAGAGGCGCAGGTGACCTCGATCGGCGAGGTCAGCGAGCGCTACCGCAAGGCAACGATGGAAACCCTGCGGGTCAGCTTCCTGTCCGGGTCAGTGCTCGAGCTGGCGGCGACGCTCGGGGTCGCGCTCGTGGCGGTGACCGCCGGGATCCAGCTCGTCGACGGCGGCCTCGGGCTGCAGGCCGGGCTGACCGTGATCGTGCTGGCGCCGGAGCTGTACCTCCCGTTCCGGCGCCTGGGCGCCGAGTACCACGCGAGCGCCGACGGGCTCGCTGTCGCCGAGCGGATGTTCGCGCTGCTCGACGCGCCCGCCGCCGCGGTTGGAGGCGGCCCGCGTCTCGCGCCGAGCCCGGCGCGCGCGACGGTCGCGCTCGAGCACGTGTCGTTCTCCTATCCCGGGCGTGCCGTACCGGTGCTCGACGGGCTCGAGCTGCAGCTCGCTCCTGGCGAGGCCGTGGCGCTGGTCGGCGAGAGCGGTGCCGGCAAGAGCACGGTCGCCGGCTTGCTGCTCGGCCTCCTGGCCCCGACAGCGGGCACGGTAACCGTCGGCGGAGTCGATCTCGCCGCCTGCCAGGTCGACGCTTGGCGGCGGTTGATCGCCTGGGTACCGCAGCACCCGGCGCTGCTGCGCGCGACGGTCGCCGACAACATCCGGCTCGCGGATCCGACCGCCACCGCCGAGATGGTGCGTGAGGCGGCCGCGCGAGCCGGCGCCGATCAGTTCATCAGGGCGCTGCCGGACGGCTACGCGACCGTGATCGGAGGCGGCGGCCGTGCACTGTCGCCCGGCGAGCGGCGGCGGATCGGGCTCGCGCGGGCGTTCCTGCGTGACGCCCCGCTCGTGATTCTCGACGAGCCGACAGCCGATCTGGACCCCGACAGCGTCGCGCTCGTGGCAGCCGCCGTGCGCCGGCTCCAGGCCGGGCGGACGGTGCTACTGATCGCGCACCGCCCGGAGCTCGTCCAGTACGCTGATCGGGTCGTGCGACTGGTCGACGGAGTCGCGGTCATGCAAGCCGAGAGGCAGGCCGCGTGACCGCCACGGTGCGCGCGCTGCTGGCGCTGGCGCCCGTGCCGCGCAGGCGGTTCGCGGTAGCGGCGATGCTCGGCGCGCTGACGGTCTTGTTCGGGGTCGGGTTGATGGCGACCGCCGGCTACCTGATCTCGCGGGCAGCGGAGCGTCCACCGATCCTGTCGCTGATGGTCGCGATCGTCGTGGTTCGATTCTTCGGCGTCGGCCGGCCGGTGATCCGCTACCTCGAGCGGCTCAGCTCGCACGACGTCGCGCTGCGAGTCCTCGGCGGCGTACGGACCAAGTTCTACGAACGGATTGAGCCGCTCGCTCCCGCGCAGCTGGCCTCGTATCGGCAGGGCGACCTGCTGTCGCGGATGGTGGCCGACGTCGACGCGCAGCAGAACCTCTATCTGCGTGGGCTCGAGCCCCCGATCGTGGCGCTGCTCGCCGGAGCCGTCGCGGTCGGGGTCGCCGCCGCGTTCCTGCCGGCCGCCGGGATCGTGCTCGCCGCCGGCCTGCTGACGTGTGGAGTCGCGGTGCCGGCTGTCTCGGGCTGGCTGGGTGCTCGCGCCGGCGGGCGACAGGCGCCCGCGCGGGGCGAGCTGTCGGCCGAGCTGATCGAGCTGATCACGGCCGCTCCGGAGGTCGTCGTGTTCGGCGGCGAGCAGGCGGCACTGGGCAGGATCGGTGACGCGGATCGCTCGCTCGTGAAGCTGGCGCGACGCGACGCGCTCGCGACCGGGATCGGAGATGGCCTCGGGGTCGCGGTGACCGGGGTGACCGTGGCCGGCGTACTCGCGGTCGCGATCGGCGCGTCGGCTTCGGGGCAGCTCGATCGCGTGATGATCGCGATGCTGGCGCTGCTCGCGCTGGCGTCATTTGAGGCCGTCACACCGCTCGGTGCGGCCGCTCGCGAGCTGTCGGCGACGCTGGCGGCCGGCCGGCGGCTGCTGGAGCTGACCGATCGGCGTGCAGCCGTCCAGGACCCGACGCTCCCCGCGCCGGCTCCGAGCTGGCCGTTCGCGATCGAGCTTGAAAACGTTCGTGCGTTCTACCCGGGCCAGCTGCGTCCCGCGTTGGACGGAGTGAGCCTCCGGCTCGAGCCCGGCGAGCTGGTTGCGCTGCTGGGGCCGAGCGGCGCCGGGAAGACGACGGTCGCCAACCTGTTGCTGCGGTTCCTCGATCCGGAGCAGGGACGGGTGATGATCGGCGGGCGCGACCTACGCGAGTACCGCCAGGCCGACATCCGCTCCTTGATCGCGGTCGCGGGTCAGGAGTCGCACCTGTTCACGGCCAGCATCCGGGACAACCTGCGCCTCGCCCGCCCGTCCGCGAGCGACTCCGAGCTCGAGCATGCGCTGCGCCGCGCGCGGATCTGGGAATGGATCGATCAGCTGCCGGATCGCCTCGAGACGCTCGTCGGCCAGGAGGGGCGCGAGCTGTCGGGCGGCCAGCGGCAGCGAATCGTGCTCGCGCGGGCGCTGCTCGTCGATGCGCCTGTGTTGGTGCTCGACGAGCCGACAGCTCATCTGGATCCGAGTACTGCGACCGAGCTGATCCGCGACGTGCTCTCGGCCGCGCGGGATCGAACGGTTTTGCTGATCACGCACCGAAGCGAGGGATTGGATCTCGTCGACCGCGTCTTGACGCTGAACAACAAGGGAGTGGATTGAGATGGCCGAGGTTGAAAAGCGGGTTGGCGGTGCCTTGAACCGGATGCCGCTCCGGAGCATCCTGGCCGGCAGCGCCGGAACGCTTGCGTTGACGCTCGCGTATGCGACGGAGCGGCGAGTCCGAGCCGGACACCGCGGTCAGCTCGATTACGACGACTCGCTGGTCCCGGGGCAGATCGTCGCCTCGATCATGCACCTGCCGCACGTCACCGACCGGGAGGAGAACGACCTCGGGTTGGCGCTGCGGTGGGGCTACGGCTCGGTATTCGGGATCTGGCATGGCATTCTGCACCGCCGGTTCTCCGAACCGTGGGCGAGCATGCTCTTCGGGACGACTCTGATGAGCGCGACGCTGACGCTGTTCCCGGTTCTGGGCCGAACGCCACCGCCGTGGCGCTGGCCAAAGGACGTGATGGCGACCAGCCTCGGAACGCATGTCGCGTACGTCGTCGCGGTCGCGACCGTCGACGATCGCGTGGGGCGACTTGGGCGCTGATCGAGGCTGGGGGGTGGTGGATCTCGTAGGGGCAATAGCGACCGCGAGATCCAACACCCCGTCATCCGATCCGGATGACGAAGCCAGCCGACGGTTCGGCGATCGTAGGAACCAGTCCAATGGCTGACCCCCCCGCACCCGAGATCACGCCGCAGCAGGCCGCTCGGACGATGGCGAGCAAGCAGTTCGTCGGCCTGCTCGTAATCGTTTCGATCGTCGGCATCATCGTCTCGCTGGCCGCGTGGTGCTTTCTCGAGCTGATCTACCAGCTCCAGCGGGAGCTCTACACCCACCTTCCGCACGCGCTTGGCTACAGCAGCGCGCCGACCTGGTGGTCGCTTCCGATCCTCGCGGTCAGCGGCGTCTTGGTCGCACTGGCGATCACGCGCCTGCCGGGAGACGGCGGCCATCTCCCGGCCAACGGTCTGGCGGCCGGCGGGGCGCCGCACCCGGAGTACCTGCCCTCAGTGCTGCTGGCCGGTATTGCATCGATCGGGTTTGGAGTCGTCATCGGTCCCGAAGCGCCACTGATCGCGCTCGGCTCCGGCGGTGCGCTGCTCCTGATTGGCCTCGCGCGTAGGAAGGTGCCGCCGCAGGCAATGCAAATAATTGGCGCTGCCGGAGCCTTCGCCGCGGTCTCATTGATATTCGGCTCGCCACTGTTGGCAGCGTTGCTGATGATCGAAGTGATCGGAATCGGAGGAGCGAGACTCCAGCTCGTGGTTGTCCCCGGATTACTGGCCGCTGGGATCGGATCGCTGGTCTCGCTCGGGTTGGGGTCGTTTACCGGCTTGAGCACCACCGCCTACGCGCTCCCGGCGCTGAGCCTGGCGCACTTCGGACACCCAGACGTAGCCGAGTTCGGATGGACAATCGCGCTCGCGATCGTGATCGCGCTGGTCACGCGGGGGATCATGCTGGGCGGTCTTACGACCCACCGCGTGCTGCCCCGGCGACTGCTGATCGTTGCGCTACCGGCGATCGGATTGATCATCGGTGGGCTCGCGATCGCCTTCTCGCAGATAACCGGCAAGAGCGTCAACGAAGTTCTGTTCTCCGGTCAAGACGCGCTTCCCGGCCTCGTCGCGCACGCAGGGACATATTCGCTCGGTGCACTCGCGCTACTGATCGTGTGCAAGGGGATTGCCTACTCCATGTCGCTCGGCAGCTTCCGCGGCGGACCGACCTTCCCGGCGCTGTTTTTGGGAGCCGCGGGGGGCATCATGGCGTCGCGTCTGCCCGGATTCTCGTTCGACCCGGCGGTCGCGGTCGGGCTCGGAGCGGGGATGGTGTCGGTGCTGAAGCTGCCGCTGTCGTCGGTCGCCGTCGCGACGCTGCTGACCGCGAACGCCGGGGCTGGGGACGAACCGCTGATCATCCTCGGTGTCGTGATCGCGTATCTGGTGACGCTCTTGCTTTCAACCGCCAGGGAACAACCGGCGAGTGGTGAGGCGGCCAGCGGCGCGCCGGCTCAGCCTCCGGTGGAGCGCTCGGCTCCCGCGGTGAATCCGTAGCGCCTCCGGTGGGGCGCTCGGCTCCGCAATGAATCCGTAGCGTCGCCGGCCGAAGGCCCGCCGCGACGAGACAGCCAGAAGGCTGCCGGCTCCGAAAGCCGACAGCCCTCTGTCAGAACCGACCAAACGCTGCTACGCGGCGGTGGTGGGCTGAGGCGGCGGCTGCAGTGCCTCCTGGAGGCGCTGGGTGTCCTCGTCGGACAACGAGGTCTTGATGACCGTGCCGCCGTACTGCCTGAGCGCGGCGACCGCCTTGTCCTCGGTCACCTGCTCGATGATCAGGAACAAGGCCGAAGTACCGGGCTTGACGTAGTCCCGTACCTGCTCTTGGAACGCCTTGTCGATCCCCTTCTCGCCCATGTGGCCGAACAGCGCGCCGAGCCCGGCGCCCAGTGCAAGGCCGGCGAACGGGATGAAGAACAAGAGCCCGAACAGCAGTCCCCAGAATCCGCCCCAAGCCGCGCCGCCGCCGGCGGACGCGCCGCCGTGTGTGGTGTGCACGTGGTACTTGCCCTCCACATCACGGGCAATCGAGGCGACCTGATCGGCCTGGATGATCAGCTCGCTCTCGAGTTGCATGACGGTTTCCCTCGCTTGCTCGGCCGTGCCCTGGTCCGGGTAGCCGATCGCGACAAGCGTTGCCATATAAGAGCTTCTCCTTCCGGTTGGATCTTGGCCCGCCGGAGCTAGCACCGCCCGAGCCAGGCGCGATGAGCCACGCCCGCGGCAAGCATCCCAAACGGCTTGTAGCGAATCATCACCCGAAACGGATGAGCGCCTGCGCGCCATCACCTGATCGGGATGATGCGTTCGGAGCTTGGGGTGCGATGTTCCCGCGGCAGGATTGATCGGCGAGCCGAAACAGAGGGGAATGGATGAGCGCGGACAAGCAAGGCGAGTCGGACGGCCCAGAGTTGCTGCGGGAAACGACGGCGCTGGTACGCGAGGAGATCCTCGGAGGGCTGCCACGTGATCGGCTCGCTCCGCACGGGATCGGGAGTGAGGTCGCCTACGACCTAATGTCGAACGAGCTGCTGCTCGACGGCAGTGCGCGGCTGAACCTGGCGACGTTCGTCACCACCTGGATGCCAGAGCGCGCCGGCGCGCTGATGGCCAATACGGCCGACAAGAACATGATCGACAAGGACGAGTACCCCCAGACGGCCGAAATCGAGCGCCGCTGCGTCAACATCATCGGCCGGCTCTGGCATGCGGGCGGGACCGCAGATGTGACCGGCACCTCGACGACCGGCTCCAGCGAGGCCGCGATGCTGGGTGGGCTGGCGCTCAAGTGGCGCTGGCGCGAGCGGATGCGCAAAGCGGGCAAGTCGACAGACCGGCCGAACCTGGTCACCGGTATCAACGTCCAGGTCTGCTGGGAGAAGTTCTGCCGCTACTGGGACGTCGAGCCGCGCCTGCTGCCGATGGAGGGCGATCGCTTCCACCTCGACGCCGACGGCGCCGCGTCGCTCTGTGACGAGAACACGATCGGAGTCGTGGCGGTCCTCGGGTCGACGTTCGACGGCAGCTATGAGCCGGTCAGCGAGATCTGCGCGGCGCTCGACGACCTCGCCGCCTCAGGCGGGCCGGATGTCCCGGTCCACGTCGACGCGGCATCGGGCGGCTTCATCGCCCCGTTCGTGCAGCCGGACCTCGTGTGGGACTTCCAGCTCGAACGCGTGCAGTCGATCAACGCCTCGGGTCACAAGTACGGCCTCGTCTACCCGGGCGTCGGTTGGGCGATCTGGCGCGACAAGGAGGCGCTGCCGAAAGATCTCGTGTTCGAGGTCAACTACCTCGGCGGCAGCATGCCGACCTTTGCGCTGAATTTCTCGCGAGCGGGGAGCGAGGTGCTCGCGCAGTACTTCATGTTCGTGTCGCTGGGTGCCGAGGGGTACCGCCAGATTCAGTGCGCGTCGAGCCACGTCGCTCAGCACATCGCGAGCCAGATCGCCGAGATCGGCCCGTACCGCCTGATCACCGACGGCAGCGACCTGCCGGTGTTCGCGTTCACCACCGCCCCCGAGGTGTCCAATTACAACGTGTTCGACGTGTCGGCCTACCTCCGCGAGTCAGGCTGGCTGGTACCCGCTTACACGTTCCCGGAGAAGCGCCAGGACCTGTCGGCCCTGCGCGTTGTGGTCAGGGCAGGGATGACGATCGACATGGCCGACCTGTTTCTCGACGCGGCGCGCAAGCGGACCGCGTGGCTGGACACGCTGACGAGCCCGCTGCCCAAGCACGACGAGGACAAGCGCTCCGGGTTCAAGCACTGAGCGCGGATTACTCGCCGAGCGCACCGACGGCGCTCGGGGAGTCGCGACGCGTGCGGCCGAGCGTGAACAGGATCGCCACGGCGCCGGTCCAGCCGGTCTGGTGGCTGGCGCCGATACCGGCGCCGTTGTCACCGTGAAAGTACTCGTGAAACAGCAGCAGGTCGTGCCAGTGCTCGTTGGACTGGAACTTCTCGATCCCGCCGTACACGGGCCGGTGCCCGTCCTCGTCCTCCGTGAACGTCGTCGTCAGCCGCCGGCTGATCTCGGTCGCGACCTCGAACAGGTTCTTCATCTGTCCCGATCCGGTCGGACACTCGACCGTCAGCCGGTCGCCGTAGTAGCGGTGCAGCTGGATCAGCCCTCGGAGGATCACGAGGTTCATCGGGAACCAGACCGGCCCGCGCCAGTTCGAGTTGCCGCCGAACATGCCGGTGTCCGACTCGGCCGGCAGGTAGTGGACGTTGTACTGGAGACCGCCCCAATCGAACACGCACGGCTGCTCGAGGTGGCGGCGCGAGATCGCGCGGATGCCGTGGGCGCCGAGGAACTCCTGCTCGTCGAGCATCACCGCGAGGATCCGGCGCAATCGCCGCTCGTCGACCAGCGACATCATCCGCCGCCCCTCCGGGCTGGGTCCTGGCAGCAGTCGCGAGAGCTCCGGCAGCGAATCCGAGAAGCGCTCCAGGAACTCGGCGATCCGCCCCATCATGCTCGGGAAGCGCTCGACGACCTCGGGCTCGAAGACCGTGGTCGCACAGATCGGGAGCAGCCCAACAAGCGAGCGGACCTTGAGCTCGATCGCCGTCCCGTCCGGCATCCGCATCACGTCGTAGTAGAGGCCGTCCTGCTCGTCCCACAACGACGAGTCGCCCTCGGGGGGATTCATCGCGATCGAGATCCACATGAAGTGCGAGATGAACTTGACCGCCATGTCGGCGTAGGCGGGCTCGCGCGTCGACAGCTCGACCGCGATCTGGAGCATCCACTGGCAGTAGAGCGCCATCCACGCGGTGCCGTCGGCCTGCTCGAGCGTGCCGCCGCCGGGTACCGGCGCCGAGCGGTCGAAGATCCCGATGTTGTCGAGACCGAGGAACCCGCCCTGAAACAGGTTGCGGTCGTCCGGGTCCTTGCGGTTGACCCACCAGGTGAAGTTGGTCAGCAGGCGGTCGAACACCCGCGCGAGGAACTCGTGATCCCCCTCGCCCCGGATCTCGGCCTCGCGCTCGTAGACGAACAGCGCCGCCCACGGTGTCACCGGCGGGTTGACGTCGCTGAAGTTCCACTCGTAGGCGGGGATCTGGCCGTTGGGATGTAGGTAGCGGGTCGAGAGCAGCAGCTCGACCTGCTGCTTGGCGAAGTCGACGTCGACCAACGCCAGCGGCGCGCAGTGGAACGCGAGGTCCCAGGCGGCGAACCACGGATACTCCCACTTGTCCGGCATCGAGATCACGTCGCCCGCGAGCATGTGAAACCACGGCAGGTTACGGACATCCGAGCTCGAGGCGCCCGCGCTCCACGGATCGACGCCGTGCTCGCGCAGCCAGTGGTGCACGTCGTACTCGTAGTACTGCTTGCCCCACAGCAGCCCGGCGAGCGCCTGGCGCATCACGAGCCGCTGGTCGTCGTCCAGCTCGGCGGGGATCAGCGTCCGATAGAACTCGTCGGCCTCGACGCGGCGCGTGTTCAGCGTCCGATCAAAGCCGGCGCCGAGCCGCTCATCTGGATTGCCGGGGGCGTCGGAGCGCGTCAGACGGAGGCGGATCGACGCGGATTGCCCGGCGCCGAGCTCGAGGACGTGGTGCGCGGCGACCTTGGTGCCGGTCTGACCGGGGTTGACGGCGTCCGAGCGACCGGCGACGACGAAGTCGTTGATGCCGTCCTTGGGGTACGGGTGGGCATTGGGCGTTCCGAACAGACGATCGCTGTTGGTCTCGTTGTCGCAGAACAGCAGCGGTGTACCGGGTTCGGCGTACAGCAGCCAGTCGCCCAGATCCTCGTGGCTGGCATGCGCCGCGGCGATCCCAGCCGACGCCGCGATCGCCGGCCGCGCCGCGTCGGCGCCCCAGGACCAGGTGTTGCGAAACCACAGCGTCGGCAGCAGGTGCAGGGTCGCCGGCTCGGGTCCCCGGTTGTGGGCGGTGACGAGCATCAGGATGTCGTCGTCGGCCGCCTTGGCGTACTCGACGATCACGTCGAAGTAGCGATCGTCGTCGAAGATCCCGGTGTCGAGCAGCTCGTATTCCATCTCTAGCTTGCCGCGCCGGGCGTTCGTGGACAGCAGGTCCTCGTACGGGAACGGCCGCTGCGGGTACTTGTACTGGCACTTCAGGTAGGAGTGGGTCGGCGTGCTGTCGAGGTAGAACCAGTACTCCTTGACGTCCTCGCCGTGGTTCCCCTGGCCGTTGGAGAGCCCGAACATCCGCTCCTTCAGGATCGGGTCAGTCCCGTTCCAGAGCGCCAGCGCAAGACACAGGTGCTGGCGCTCGTCGCAGATCCCCGCGATCCCGTCCTCGCCCCATCGGTAGGCGCGCGAGCGCGCGTGGTCGTGGGTGAAGTAGTTCCAAGCGTCTCCGTCCTGGCTGTAGTCCTCGCGGACCGTGCCCCACTGGCGCTCGCTCAGATACGGACCCCACGCCTTCCACGGAACCTTCCCGAGGCGGGCTTCCTCGAGGCGGATGTGCTCAGGCGTACGATAGGTCGGAGGGGCTGGGGCCATCGGCTCGCAGTTTCGCCCGCGCCACAGGCGCGCGCAACGGTGCTCGCACCCCGCCGGGCGGCGTGCTCACCTGCTTGCGGGCTCGTCCCGGATGGGCGACGCTCCAGCTGTGACGGTCGGGCTCTCTGCGACGGCGCAGCTCGGCGCCCACCATGACGGCGCCGGCGCCAGCTTCGCGCTGTTCAGCAGCGTCGCCGAGACCGTCGAGGTCTGCCTGTTCGACGAGGCGGGGGACGAGACTCGCTACGGCCTCGAGGCGGGGGAGGCGTTTCGCTGGCAGGGATATGTGCCGGGTCTGGAGCCCGGGAAGCGTTACGGCTATCGCGTCCACGGGCCGTGGGACCCAGGCGCCGGTGCGCGCTGCAACCCGGCCAAGCTGCTGCTGGATCCGTACGCGCGGGCGGTGGCGGGCAGCATCGACTGGGACCCGGCGGTGTTCGGCCATGTGCTCGACGATCCCGACGCTCCGGACGGCAAGGACTCGGCGCCGTTCGTCCCCCGTTCAGTGCTGGTCGCGTCGGAGTTCGAATGGGGAGGCGATCGCCGCCCCGCCACGCCGATGGCCGACTCGGTCTTCTACGAGGTCCACGTCAAGGGCTTTACGAAGCTCAATCCAGACGTGCCCGAGGCGCTGCGCGGCACGTACGCCGGGGTGGCGCATCCGGCCGCTGTCGAGCACCTGAAACGGCTCGGGATCACGGCCGTCGAGCTGTTGCCCGTCCACCAGTTCGTCCACGACCAGCAGCTCGTGCAACGCGGGCTTCGCAACTACTGGGGTTATCAGTCGATCGGCTACTTCGCGCCCCACAACGAGTACTCGTCGGCCGGCGATCGCGGCGGTCAGGTCGATGAGTTCCGTCAGATGGTCCGCGATCTGCACGCCGCCGGACTCGAGGTGGTCCTCGATGTCGTCTTCAACCACACCGCCGAAGGAGGCGAGTCGGGCCCGACATTGTGCTTCCGTGGGATCGACAACGCGGCCTACTACCGCCTCGCCGACGATCGTTCGCACTACGTCGACGACACCGGTTGCGGCAACACGATCGACCTGGAGCTGCCGCCGGCGCTGCGGTTGGTGATGGATGCGCTGCGCTACTGGGTGCAGGAGATGCACGTGGACGGCTTCCGGTTCGACCTCGCGGCCAGCCTCGGCCGCGCGGCGAGCGATTTCGATCGCCACTCGGCGTTCCTGGAGGCGATCGGACAGGACCCGGTGCTATCGCAGGTGAAGCTGATCGCCGAGCCATGGGACACGGGGTGGGGCGGTTACGAGCTGGGCGAGTTTCCGGCCGGCTGGAGCGAATGGAACGGCAAGTACCGCGACACGGTGCGCGACTTCTGGCGCGGGACCGCCGGCACGCTGCCCGACCTCGCGACCCGGATCAGCGGCTCGCGCGACCTGTTCGGTCACGGCGGCCGGCGTCCGACCGCGTCGGTCAACATCGTCACGGTGCACGACGGCTTCACGCTCGCCGACCTCGTCAGCTACAACGCCAAGCACAACGAGGCCAACGGGGAGGACAACCGCGACGGCACCGACGACAACCGCAGCTGGAACTGCGGCGTCGAGGGGCCGACCGACGACCCCGCGGTGCTCGAGCTGCGCGAGCGCCAGTGGCGCAACCTGCTGGCGACGCTGATGCTGTCCGAGGGGGTGCCGCTGCTGCTGGGTGGCGACGAGTTCGCTCGCAGCCAGGGTGGCAACAACAACGCCTACTGCCAGGACAACGAGCTCACATGGTTGGACTGGGGGCAGGCGGCGAAGCGCGCCGCGCAGATCGAGTTCACTGCCCGCCTGTGTCGCCTGCGCGGGCAGCACCGTGTGTTCCGCCGCGGGCAGTTCTTCACCGGCGCGCCGGCACACGAGGCCGACCGCGACGACCTCGACTGGTACAGGCCCGACGGGTCGCCGATGAGCGGCGCGGACTGGGGTCAGTCGTTCGCGCGCGCGGTCACCGCGGCGTTGAGCGGCGCGACCGGCGACGAGGCGCGGCCCGATCAGCCGTTCCTGCTGCTGCTCAACGCGTGGTGGGAGCCGCTCGACTTCTACGTGCCCGAGGCCCTGCGCGAGCTCGGTTGGCTGGTCGAGGTGGACACGGCGAATCCGGAGGTGACGGGCGTGCTCGTGGACTCGTCGGTGGCGGTCAGGCTCACAGGGCGCTCGCTGCTACTCCTGCGCGGGACCTACAACTAGAGGCGCGGCTCGTCCGGGGGTCTGCTCGGCGGAGGCTCTTGCGACGGTGGTTGCTCCCGCGGTCTACGGTCGCCGCTTCCTCGACCGAGCTGGTACACGACGAGCACGACTAGCACGACCCCGAGCCCGATCAGCACCCAGACCCACCAGGCGACGCTGCTCGACGAGCTGTGCGCCGTCGAGGTCGGGGAGAGCTTGACGGTCGTCGTGTGATTTATCGAGGTGGTTCGCGAGACGGTCTTGGTCGCCGTGCTTGTGCTTGTCTGCGTCGACGTCGTGGTCGACGTGGTCGTCGACGTGGAGCTCGAAGTGCCGGTCGCCGCGGCCAACGCCGACCCGCAGGCGCTGAGCGTCAGTACGAGGGCGACGACAACCGATACGGGGCGCGATCGCATTACGCGGGCGGTCCCGGGAGGGTCAGAAGTTCTACGAAGGAGATCACGAGCAGTACCCCGGCCACGGAGATCAAACCGTAGCGTGCGACGGGGACAGGAAACCGGCTACCGATCCCGACCAGGAACAGCACAGCGGCCAACAATACGGTTAGCCGGACGTACTTGTCGGCCGTGCCGGAAGCCGACTGACCCTCAGCGAAGAGCTCGTTCGCCTTCGCGTTGAGGACCGTCGCCGCCGCCTGCTGAGGGATCTTGTACTGCGGCATGTCGGACGGGTCGGCCGGAGCGTTGGGGTTCTTGAGCGGGTGGGTTGCGAGCCAGGCGAAGAACGCGGGCTTGTACCCCGGTCGTAGCCGCCGCTCGGTGAGCCGAAAAGCGCGCACGTTGCCGGAGATGTAGGCCGTCTCGACGGCGTTGAACGATACCGAGTCGAGCGTCCTGATCTGGATCGCCTGGATCTCGTCGGCGCTGGCCGTCGATCGCGCCGAGGAGGCCTTCGCGAGCGACAGCGATGACTCGGTGCCCCATTTGGCCGCCGAGTAGCCAGACCAGGCGGCGATCAGCGCGACGACCGACAGCAGCACCGCTTCGATGATCGTGATCACCCGGTCGCGTCGAGCATGGCCGGCGTGGTGCTCGCCGGCTGGGTGCTCGCCGGCGGCGTGCGCTTCGCTCGTGTGCTCATGGTGTTCGGCGATCTCCTTCCCGACTTCGCCGGGCGAAAGCCCTTCTGGCACTCAGACGCTCCTTTCGCGACGGGAGGATCGCAGCGGTGCCGGACCGTGCATCACCCCGAACAGATGATGGACCGCCCCCCTCGTGATTTCACCCGCTTCGGGTGATTTCGGCCGCGCGTCCCGGTGGGAACTTCCAGCGACATCAACGACGAAGGAGGAGCGATGGACGAAGTGCGAGGGGTAGGCCGCGCGATGTTCGCGGCGATCCTGCTGATGATCGGCGGGATCCTCAACATCATCTACGGGATCGGCGCGATCGGCAACGCGCATTTCTTCGTCCACAACACCCACTACGTGTTCGGCGATCTCAAGAGCTGGGGCTGGATCACGCTGATCATCGGGATCATCGAGCTGTGCGCGTCGTTCTCGCTCCTGCGAGGTGCGGCCTTCGGGCGCTGGCTCGCGATCATCGCCGGGTCGCTGGCGGCGATCGGCGCGCTACTCGAGATTCCCGCCTATCCGCTCTGGTCGATCGCGATCTTCGCGCTCAGCCTGTGGATCATTCACGGACTGTTTCTGTATGGCGAGGACACGCGGGCGTGAAGCTCAGAGCGCGTGCCGGGGCACGTGTCCCCTGATCGTGGTGCCGTGCCCTGAGACCGAGTTGATCGTCAACTGACCCCCAATTGCCTCGAGGCGGTCCCTCATGCCCGTGATCCCGCTGGTGTTCGTCGTGCCTCGTGGATCGAATCCAGGCCCGTCGTCTGTGAGCAGGAATTGGAGCCCGTCGCGTGGTTCTGTCAGCAGCAGACCGGCGCGACAATCGGCGCCGCAGTGCTTGGCGATGTTCTGCAACGCCTCGACGCAGCAGAAGTAGACCGCGGTCTCGATCTCCGGCTCGAACCGTCGGTCGAGCTTTGAGCTCAGGGCGACTCGCACCGGCAGGTCCCGGATCACGGCTTTGAGCGCATACGAGAGCCCGAGGTCGCGCAGCACCGACGGGTAGATTCCCTTGGCCAGGTTGCGGATGTTGTCCAGCGTCGCGTCGACCCGGGCGCCGGCGTCGGCCAGCGCGGGGGCGACCGACTCGGGATCTTCGGCGGCTAGCTCCTGCAGGAGCTGGAGCTTGATCCGTAGCGCGATCAGTCCCTGCTGGGCGCCGTCGTGCAGGTCCTGCTCAATCCGGCGACGCTCTTCGTCGGCGGCCGAGGCGACGCGCTTGCGGGACGCCTCGAGCTCGCGGATCGAAGCCGACAGGTCACTCTCCAGCCGCGTGTTGTCGAGCGCCAGGCGGACCGCGGAGCCCGCGGCTTCGAGCACGTCGTCAGACAGGACGGGGTCGTGGATCATGCCCGCGACGTTCTCGCCGCCGTGGCTGAACCTGGTGACTCTGCTGTGAAGCTCCGGTGCCGAGACGTCGACCTCGCAGCCCTCGATGTCGACGTAACCGCCCGGCGAAGGGCGCCACAGGAGCAGCTTGAGCGTCGGATCGGCGAACGCTCGTGAGACGGTCTGCTGGAGACCCAGCAGACCGGACTGCCTGCCCAGCTCGGCGATCATGTGCTCCAGAGCGCTGAGCGCGAACACACTTCCGCGCGCGAGACCGAGCGCGATCGCGACCGGCATCGTGGCAGCGACCGCGACGACGATCACCGCAGCGGGCGTCAGCAACGGCGCGTGCGAGTCGAACGCGCGGACCAGCAGGTAGTACGCGTAGCCGAGTGCGGTCAGCGCCGCCCATGCCAGCAGCGGCGTGAGGCTCCGGCGCTGAAGCGCCGTCGCGGTCGCCCAGCGCCGCGCGACGAGCGTCGCCACGCCGATCAGCGCCAGGCCGGTGACCACCGCGAGCGCGCTCGAAAGCGCCATGCTCGCGCCCGATCCGACCTCGACCACGTCGAGCGGGTTACGAGGACAGTGCGCACCGCTGCAGCGCACGAACGGGCCGGCGACCGGTGGCACGTCCGACAGCAGCATGGTCGCCGCGAACAGCCCGAGCATCGTCACCGCGGCGGCCGCGAACAGCAGCCGGGTGTTTCGATCCTCGATCCGGCCGCTCGGGTAGGCGAGGCTGATGTATACGAGCAGCAGAATTGCGAACGGCACGGCGATCCGGCCGAGCGCAAACCATCCGGGCGAGTCGACGGCCGTGAAGCCCGTAAGCGCCGTCGCGTACGTCGCTGCGATCAGCAGCGCCGCCATCGCGCCTCCGGATCCGCGCGCGAGGATCACGAGCGCGACCAACACGAGGCCCGCGCACAGGGCCGTCCGCAGCGTCACGAACACGCCCGGGAGATCGACGATCGGGCTCGTCGCACCCAGCAGCGCCGCGGCCGATGTCAGCGCCAGCGCGGCGACGCACGCGACGCCGATCGTGAGCGAAGGCCGGCGCGCCGCCTGCGCCCGGACCTGCTGCAAGCGCCTGCGCCCGGCGCTCAGCAGCTCCTGTAGCGTCGACGCGCGGGGCGCCGCGACGCGACGCACCGGCGCGCGTCGGAGCGGCCGGCTGGGCGCCGACTCGCCGTCCCTCAACCCAGCCACGTCGAACTCGTACTGCCGACCGTCTGACAACCCCGGCCCTCCAAGTGGGGATTCGCATGGAGTGCGCCCCACGCAGTTCGATTCTAACCTTCGCCGGTCGGCGGCGAAGCGCAGTTTTGGTTACCGGCCCGGTTGGGGTGTCAATCTGGGATCGCCGGCGTCGACTGGCGCGACGCCTCGTAAGCGGTACGCATGCGGGCCTGACGCCCCTGCGCCAGCGAGAGCTGTGGCGCTTCGATCACGAGCGTGTGGGCCAGGCGATCCTGAAAGCCCCGGCGCTTGGCGTCGTACAGGATCGGCACGAAGCCGAGGAACAGCGGCAGCGCCGCGAGGAACACGCCGAGGCAGCGGAGTACCGCCTGCCGGGGCTTCAGCTTGCCTCCGGCAGCCGTCACGACGCGGATCTGGAGCACGCGGGCCCCCGGCGTCTGTCCCGTCCCGGACCAGAACGCGACGAAGTAGCCGATCGTCCAGAGGATGTACGCGGCGCCGCCGACCGCAACGATCACCGTCTTGACATCCGACGGCAGATGCAACAGGGATAGGACGAGCGCCCCGCCGACCTCGGCGAAGATCGCCACCACGTTGATGATCACGGCATCGATCGCAAACGAGAACACCCTCGTCGCGAGCCCGACGTACGCAGTGCTGTCGCCGTCAAGCGCAGGCCGCGCGTCAGGAGACTTGAGTGGGAGGCCCATCGGAGGTGACTTCGGTGGCAGGCCCATCGGAGGTGACTTCGGTGGCAGGCCCATCGGAGGTCGCGTCGGGGTCGGCAGGTGGCAGCGCGTCCTGCTGACGGTGCGCCAGCCGGCGGGCGGCGCGCTCGAGCCAGTCGTCGGCCCTGCGCGACCGGGTCCGCATCTCGTCGCCGACCTGGTCGGCGAACCCGAGCCCCTGCTGCGAGACGGCGGCCAGAACCGCCGGGCTCTGCGCGATCTCGTCGATCAGCCCCCACAGCGCCTCGCTCTCTCCGAGCCGCTGCAGCAGGCGGTCGATCAGTCCACTGTCGAACAGGCTGTCGACGAGTCGCAATGCGCCTTCGCTGGCGAGCGCGCGACGGACCGCGGTCTGGAGGCGCTCGCTGTCGAGCGTCGTGACGACGATCCTGTCGATCTCCTCGCTGTCGAGTACGCGGTCCAGCGTGCGGCGCTCGAGCGTCGTTCCGGCGTTGATGGCAGCGCCCATCGCGCGACCCAACGGTCTGGTCGTCGTTACCACCACCCGCTTCCCGAGGGTCACGGGGTTCAGTGGCACACGTAGTCGGGAGCTAGGCATTGGGTTGCTGCATCGGAAGGTTCGCAGTGTCGTCGGCGGCAACAATCACCCAAATCGGACGACGCCGCTCCCGAACGTCCGCGTCTGGCGCGGTCGGGCTTCATCCGTTTGGGGGGATGTGACGGCCCCTCGTGGGCCGGAGGATGGCGGCGTGATCATCGACGCGAGCGATTGAGGTCGTGGTGGACACAGGCGGACCCGACGATCATCGCACCAGCTCGGGGTCTGGCGCCAGCGCACGGCGGGCGCATCGAGCGGCCGGGAACGAAACCGAGCAACTCCTCCGGCGCCTCGCCTCCGCAGACGAGCGCAGTCTCCAGACCATGCTGTCGCCCGCGCGGGCGCCACGCGCTGCTCTCGACCGAGACACGCGGGCGCTGGTCCAACTGTCGGCTCTGCTGGCCGTCGGAGCGGCGACCGTTTCGCTGCGCTGGGCGGTCGATGTCGCATCGGCGGCGGGGGTCGACGATGCCGCGCTCGTGCGGGTCCTGCTGTCCGGAGCTGGGGCGGTAGGGGCGGCGCAGACGGTGAGCAATGCCCCACGGCTGGCGCTGGCGCTTGGGTTCGACGTCGACGAGGCCTGGGAGGCGGCCTGAGCCGGCATGGGCTACTGGCCCAGCAGTCCCGCCTCGATCGCCTGAGCCACAGCCTCAGAACGCGATGCCGCGCCGAGCTTGCGGTAGACGGCGTGCGCCTGGGTCTTGACCGTGTTCGACGAAACGCCGAGCTGGGCTGCGATCTCGCGGAATGAGCGGTGGCTGGGAAGGAAGCGAAGGATCCGCAGCTCGGCGATCGTGAGCGACGACGGGCCCGCCAGGCTCGTCTCCGCGAGCTTGTCCATGTACGCCCAGGCGTGCTCGAACCAGTCCGAGAAGATCACGGCTCCAGGTGTCCTGCGCGCGAACCGCGATGCTTCGGCGAGCAGTGTTCGGGCGCGCACCACGTCTGCCAGCCACAGCGACGCATGGGCGAGCAGAATCCGCGCCTCGGCGCCGTACCAGGGGACGAAGTCGGCGAGCTCGGCGAGCAGGTCGATCCCGCGGTGCAGGTCGCGCTTGGCTTCGTCGACACGCCCCGCGTGGGCTCGCGCAGCCGCGGCGGCCGAGAACACGATCGCCATCAGCGGATCGGTCTCGAGGCTCCACTCCTGGACCACCAGCACCGCGCGGTCGGTGAGCTCGCCGGCGAGCTCCCAATCCGCAGCTTCGATCGCGATCATCGCGCGCTGAGCGAGACCGAGCGAGGCCAGCATCGGCGCGCCGCTCCCGCACAGCCGGATCGCCTCGTCGAGCAGAAACTCGGCGGCGACCCGTTCCCCCTGCAGGTGCCTTCCGACCCCCGCCAGCAGCGAGCAAAGCGGCCGCCAGAGACTGTCCTCGGGCTCGGCCCGCGCCGCGCTCAGAGCGGCCTCTGCCATCTTGCTGACGCCACCGTGGGCGCCGGCTGCATCGGTTACCGCGAGGCCGGTCGAGACCGAGTGAAGCGTGTCGTCACCGCCGTCGCGCGCGAGCGCGGCGCCCGCCGCCAGCGACCAGCGCTGCATCTCGTTGAAGTCGCCCGCGACCAGCGCGCTGATCGACGCCGATAGCGCGAGCGCGGTGTGGTCGGCGATCTCCTCGGAGCTGAAGTTGGCCAGCCAATCGCGGACGAGATCCTTGCGTCCGCTCGTCAGGTATCCGAGGATGTCTCGCCACAGCAAGTCGCCGGTCGCACCTGCATCGCGCGCCGCGGCCGCGTGCGTGATCGCCCGTGGCGCGTCTCCGTGCGACGAGTACCAGCCGCTGGCGCGCAGCCGTAGTTCCGGCTCGAGTTCCGGCTCGACGCGCCGCAGCTCTGATCGCAGCGTCTCGGCCATCAGGTTGTGCCACCGGTAGGTGTGATGAGCGCCGTCGACCGGTAGCAGCAGCGGGTTGCAGCGCTCCAGGCGCTTGAGCGCGGCCGCCGACCCACGCCGGTTGAGTGTCAGGTCGCAGATCGGGCCGGCGAGCTCGTCCAGAACCGAGCTCCGGATCGCGAACTCGACCAGTTCCGCGGGCAACGAATCCAGGATCTCGGCTCTCAGATAGTCCGAGATCACGTGGTGATGACCCCCGAACCGATCCCACTCCTCGGCGCCGCCGCGGGTCGCGAGCGCGGCGAGGTAGAGCGCGGCGGGCCAGCCCTCGCAGTGCGTGACCAGCGCCTGGACATCATCGATCCCGAGCTCGAGCCCGGCCCCTCGCAGCAGCGCGTCGGCCTCCATGCAATCCATCGCCAGTTGCCCGATCCGGATCTCGATCAGCAGGCGGTGAGCGCGCAACCTGCCGGTCGCCAGCTCCGGCTCGGTGCGCGAGGCGAGCGCGATTGTCGAGCCCGCCGGGATCTCGGCGAGCGCCGGCTCGATGATCTCGTGCAACCTGGTCGCCGCGCTCAGGTGCGCGTCGTCGAGCGCGACGACGAAGCTCTCGTGCTGTGTGCGCAGGCGCCGAACGAGTTTTGCGAGCCCGTCCGCGGAGCTCGACCGCAGCGCCGCGGCCAGATCGCCCCGGGCGGGCGTCAGCCAGACGAACGGGCGCTCATCCTGCTCGGCCCAGTCGGCGAGCAGCGTCGACTTTCCATAGCCGGGAGGAGCGACGAGCAGCGCCACGGCCGCGCCACTCGCTTCGGTCAGGCTGTCCACCAGCGCGGGCCGCCGGACGGCCCCAGCTCGTAGGGGATAGGCAGCGGTTGCCAGATCCGGTGGCGGATTCGTTTGCGCGCGCATCGCTACAAGCCCAAGTTGTCTCCGACTTCGAGGCGGTCGGCAAGGGCGTCTGCCTCCCGGCCCGAGGGGGGCTGACACGAACGCAAACGTTCGCAGCCACGGCTCAGTCATCCGATTGGGGTGACGCAGACACCCGTCTGCGGCGTAGGTTGATCAGCGTCTGTGCCCGATCCCAGCCCTGACACGTCGGATGTCACGCGCCGAACGTGGCTCGCCGCAGAACGCACCTGGCTGGCGTGGTGGCGCGCAGGAGTGGCGGTGGGCGCGGTCGCGCTCGCCGTCGGCCGCTTCCTGCCGGCGCTGACGAAGGGCGCCCGCTGGCCCTACAGACTGCTCGGGGTCGGCTATGCGCTGCTGTCCGTCGCGGTGCTGCTGATCGGCGCCTGGCGCCAACGGCGGGCGTCGTCCGCGCTTCGGCGGGGCAGCTACGAGGAGCTCAGCTCGCCGCTGGTCTCGTGGCTGACCGCCGGTGGTGTCGCTCTGTCCGTGGCGGCGCTGGTGCTGGTGGCGACCGCCTTCTGAGCGGCGATCAAGGTGGGCATCACCCGGTTCGGGCGATGCGCACCGCGTGTGACGATCTACGGTGGCGGGCGTGGACGAGGTCGAACGTCTGCTTCGACAGCTGGCGTTGAACAACGAGGAGTTGGTCGGCAGGGTGCTGCTCGGCGGGGCCGAGCCTGGCGCCGTCTCGACGCTGGATCGAAAGGTCGACCTGCTCGTCCGCCTCGGCGCGCTCCTAGCGCTCGGGGCCTCGACTGCGTCACTGCGTTCGCCCGTCGAGCACGCGATGCAGGCAGGTGCGAGCGAGTCCGAGATCGCCGAGGTCCTGGTCGCAATCGGTCCAGCCGCCGGGCTGGCGCGGGTCGTGGCCGAAGCGCCACGGCTGGCGACCGCGCTCGGGTACGAGGTCGACGCCGACGAGTAGACCGATTCGGTATCACCCTCTCGGGTGATGAGGTTCGCCCCTCGCGGCCAAGGGCGACTTCCCGATCGAGACAAGCGCGCTGAGGAGCTCCGTCGATTCGCTCTCGTCGACGCTCGAGGGGTTGAAGGGTCGCCATCGGCGGCGACCCTCGCTGCACTCCCAGGGCACGTGTCTGCGGTCGTGACCGCGGCGGACAACTTCAAGAGCGCTACGCATTCGAAATGCGGCTGATCACGCCGCCCGTCAGGTCCGCGATCACCGACCCGATCAGGACGCCGGCGATCACGTCACCCGGGTAGTGCACGCCGGTGTGGACGCGCGAGTAGGCGACCAGTGCTGCGAGCGCGTGCAGCGGCACGCTCGCCGCCGGCAGCGCACTCCCGGCCCCCGACGCGAATGCGACCGCGGCGGCGCTGTGACCGGACGGGAATGACCGAGAGCGCGGCATCGAGACGTGGCGCGCGGCTGGGACGCTCTCGCCGGCGCGATCTGGACGGCGCCGGCCGCCAACCGGCTTGACCACCAGGTTCACGAACGCCGACGTGGCCGCGATCGCGGTCAGGCCACGTGCGGCCGCGCGGCGCCCGTCCGGACCGCCGGCCGTCGCGAGCACGACGCTCGCCGCGATCGAGAGCTTGGAATGGTCGGCGGCGCGCGACAACCGGCGCATCGCGACGTCGAGGCTCGGAGTCGGCGTTCCCGCGACGGCCGCGTAGACGGCACGATCGACCTGCTCGACCTCGGCGAGCCAGCGCGGTGAGCGGCGCCGGGTCGGCATCACGTCTCGCCGGCGCTCTCGCTCGGAGCGCTGCGGCCCAAGCCGAGATTGCCGACGATCAGGGCGACCACGGTAACGAGGTAGATCTGACCCACGAGCGCCTCTGACACCGCCAGCGTATGGCCCAGGTTGCTGCCCGCCGTCAGATCGCCGTATCCGGTCGTCGTCAGGGTCGTGAAGCTGAAGTAGATGCAGTTGGCGGCCGTCGCCGGCGCGTTCTGGGCGAAGAAGCCGCCGTTGATCCGACCGATCGTCGCGTACAGGAACGCGAAGAACATTCCAACCAGGAGGTAGAGGCAGAGCACGCCGAACACGGCCTCGATCGTGACCCTGTTTCGGGCGCGTAGGGAGCGCTGGATTCCGACCACGACCGCGGGCGGTGTGAGCGCCACCAGCAGCAGGTTCGCGACCCGCGTGACGACCCCTCCGTCGGCGCCGACCAGCGCCCCGATCAACGCGGCCAGCACGAGCAGCCCCGCGATCGCGCTGACGGGCCGGAATACCCGTGGCTTGGCTTCGGCCACCCACAGGGCGAGCAGCAGCGTGATCGCGAGCAGCACGGCGACGATCACCTGCTCCCAGCGGCCGGGGCTGGCGATCCCCTGGACGGCGAAGGCGGCGGTGATTGCGAACAGCAGCAGGCCGAACCGCTTTCGTCGCTCGGACGGCGGCAGGCCAGCTCGCCGGCGGCTCAGTGGCATCCGCCGGTCCTGAGTTTGAGATCACGGTCGAGCACCGGCCCCAGTCTTATACCCATCCGCCCGGACGCGGCGGTCGCGCCCAGCGCAACGGAGGTGCGGAAGTCAGAGTCCCTTCAGGGCGACGATCCGGCCGGATTTGACGGCGGCGTCGAGCGCGTTGTAGTCGCGTTCGTTCTGCTCGGCGTAAGCCCGCGAGAACTCGACGATCGCGTGGTCAAAGGCCTCCCCGCGGCCGAGGTAGGAAGCGATCGCGACCCGGTCACCGCTGCGCGCGTGCGACCGCGCAAGCGTCCACCCGCACAGCCGCCCGTACGCCGCCATCCCGTCGGGGACCATCTGCTCGGTCACCGCGGAGCCCTTCCAGTCCTTGAGTTGCCGGCCGTAGAAGTCGCGCGCGACGCCGTCCATACCCTCGTTGACGTGCAGCCAGCCGAGGAAGATGTCGCTGGTCGCCTGCATCAGCCGCTGGCCGACCACGACCCGCTTGCCGTGATTGGTGAACTCGCTCTTGCCGACGAATTCCTCGAGCACCGATGTCTCGGCCTCCTTCATCTGCAGGAACAACGGATCGCCGTGGTCGCGTCCGAAGAACAGGGCGATCCATGCCCGCGTCCCGACGCTGCCAACGCCGACCACCTTGCGGGCGAAATCCGCCAGCTCGTACTGCTCGAGCAGGATCCGACGGTCGTATTCGAGTGACGAGCGGAAGCTGCGCACCAGCTTTCGCAGCCGTTCGAACCAATCCGCCGCCTCCGCATCGTCCTTCAGCAGCGCTCGCAGCGGCACGATCAGCGGCGATTCGTCGACGATCTCGACCGTGCCGTTGGCGGGCTGGCAGAGCTTCGCGAACGCGGACATGCTGTCCTTGGTCCGGGCCTTCGCGAGCGCCGCCTCGGTCCGCTTCACCTGCTGGTGGGTGAACTGACTGGCGTACTGGGCGAGGACCGACTCGATCTCCAGGTGGGCGTACCAGACCGCGAGGTTCTGCATGCCCGCGAACTCGCGCATCGCGGTGCGGTAACCGGCGACTGTGTCGAGCACGATCTTGTCCTGGTCCTTGACCGCGAAGCTGTTGTCGCGCGCTGCGATCAGCATGCTGGTGCAGAGCCGCTTGACATCCCACTCCCAGGGGCCCGGCAGGGTTTCGTCGAAGTCGTTGATGTCGAATACGAGCCGCCGCTCGGGCGATGCGAAGACGCCGAAATTCGACAGGTGGGCGTCGCCACAGCACTGCACCCGTAGCCCGGACACCGGTGTCGTCGCGAGATCGCTGGCCATGATCATCGCGGCGCCGCGATAGAAGGTGAAAGGAGAAACGAGCATCCGGCCGTAGCGGATCGGGACCAGCTCTGGTACGCGGCTCTTCGCCTGGGCCTCCAGCAGGTCGACCGGATCGGGCCGCGCCGCGGCCGGCTCGAACTGAGCGTGGCTTGCCCGCGAGACGTCCTTGCGGGCCTGCTTGCCGTGCTGGGCGCGCTCCTCGACGGTCATGTGCTCGACGACTCGGGGGCCGCGTTTGTGATCGGTGGCGGTTGTCATGACGAAGATCGTCGCAAACGCGGGCGGTGCCGCATCACCCGAACGGGGTGAAAGCGATGTGAACGGCGGGCTCAGAGCTCGAGGCGTTCGCCCGGCTCCAGCACGCGCACCTGTACCGCAGGCGCGTAACGCTCCGCCAGGGAGACGAATTCGCGCACCGGCTTTCTGGGATCATCTCGCCGGCGTCCCGGGAGCGCGAACGTGCCCCAATGGATCGGGATCGCGATCCGCGGGCCGATGATCGCGGTCGCCCGCGCCGCGCGCTCGGGGTCGAGGTGGCCGGGGCCGAGCGTCGGTCCCCAGCCCCAGATCGGCAACAGCGCCACGTCGACGAGGCCGCGTAGCTCGGCCATCTGCTCGAACAGGTCAGTGTCGCCGGCGAAGTACACCGATCGCGAGCCGCGCACCAAGTAGCCAACCGGGGCCGCGCGTGGTCCCAGCGGCCGGCGTCGTGAGTCGTGGACGGCCGGCGTCGCGTGGACGCTCAACTCGCCGACGCGCGTCGCCTCGCCGGGCTCGAGCTCGCGTACGTCGCTTACGCCGTTGCTTCGCAGCCAGTCGCCCGCTCCGCGCGGAGCCAGCACCGTGGCGCCGCCGGCGACGCTGCGCAACGAGCGAAGCTCGGCGTGATCGGCGTGCAGGTGCGAGAGCAGTACGCAATCGATCTGACCGAGTTCGGCGAGCCGGACGGGTTCAGCGATCCTGATCAGCGGCCCGATCCGCTTGCCGAGCACCGGGTCGGTCAAAAGGCGCGTCTGATCGAGCTCGATCAGGGTCGTCGCGTGGCCTATCCAGGTGATCGCCACGGGTTGATTGCAGGGCTCGCGCGCGGTCACGGCATCCTCCGATCCGGGTGACGACATGGCCAGGCGTCGCCTAGGATCGTTCGCGCGTGCCGGACACGAGCCATCCATACGGCGAGGCGGTCAAGTGGCAGCCCGAGGTGCCCAAGCTCCGGCCGCTGCGTCTGCTGGTCTCGTGGCTGATCGCGGGCGTGGCGGTGTTCGTGGCGGCGGCGATCGTTCCTGGCGTCAGCGTCGGGCGCTTCGGTGACGCGCTGGTCGCGGCCCTCTTGATCGCGGCGCTGAACGCGATCTTGCCGCCGATCGTCGCGGCGGTTCGGCTGCCGTTCACGCTCGCACTGGGCTTCGTCCTGATCCTGTTGCTCGACGCCGGGATCCTGTTGCTGACCTCGCATCTCACGAGACGGACGATCCACGTCGACTCGTTCGGGTCGGCGCTGGTGGCGGCGCTGGTGATCTCGGCTTCGATCGTCGTGCTCGATGTGCTGTTCGGCGTCAACGACGACGGCGCGTATTCACTGCGGGTGATTCGCCGGATCGCACGCCGCCAGGGCGAGCCGGTCCGCACCGACGCGCCCGGCATCATCTTCCTCGAGATCGACGGGCTCGCGCGGCCCGTGCTGGCGCGCGCGATGCGCGACGGCAACACGCCTCACATGGCGAGCTGGCTGGCGTCGGGCACCTACGAGCTTGCCGAGTGGGAGCCGGATCTCAGCTCGCAGACGGGAGCCAGCCAGGCCGGGATCCTGTTGGGGTCCAACGAGGACATCCCGGCGTTTCGGTGGGTCGAGAAATCGAACGGCAAGGTGATGACCTGCTCGTCGCCCGATGACTGCGCCGAGATCGAGCGCCGGCTGGCAACCGGCACCGGGCTGTTGATCGACCAGGGAGCGAGCCGCGGCAACCTGTTCTCGGGCGAGGCCGAGGCGGTGATTCTGACGGTCAGCCGGATGAGCGCCGAGAAGCACTCGAACCCCGGTTACCGAGCATTTCTTGCCAACGGCTTCAACGTCACCAGGGTGCTGGTCCTGTTCTTCTGGGAGGTGTGGCTGGAGCTTGTCGCGTCGCTGCGGCAACGCCGGCGCGACGTGTTGCCGCGCGGCCATCGGGGTGGCCTGTATCCGTTCCTGCGCGCCGCGCTCTGCGTCGGGGTCCGGGACCTGATCGTGTTCGGCGTGCTCGGTGACATGATGCAAGGGCGGCCGGCGATCTACGCGACGTTCTCGAGCTACGACGAGGTCGCCCACCACTCGGGCCTCGAGCGCGCGGACACGCTCGAGGCGCTGCGTAAGCTCGACCAGCAGTTCGGCCGCATCGCGAGCGCCAGACGGTACGCGCCGCGCCCATACGAGATCGTCGTCCTGTCCGATCACGGGCAGACCCAGGGAGCGACCTTCAAGCAACGCAACGGCTACGGCCTCAACGACCTCGTCGAACGCTCGCTGGCCCGCGGGAGCGTCGCGCGGCTCAAGCAGGGCGATGAGAACGACGCCGCGGTTGGGCACGCGGTGGCCGAGGCTACGGGGCGCAGCGAGACGGATCGCGGCAAGGGCGTCGATGACGGCGATGTGATCGTGCTCGGGTCGGGCAACCTCGGCCTGATCTATCTGATGGAGGAGCCTCGGCGGCTGTCGCTCGAGGAGATCGATGAGCGCCATCCGGAGTTGATAGGGGCGCTGCGACGGCACCCGCACATCGGCTTCCTGCTCGTCCGCTCGCGCGTGCATGGGCCCGTGGTGCTGGGCGCCACGGGCGCGCGCTATCTCGATGACGACGCGATCGAAGGCGATGATCCGCTGGCGCCGTTCTCACCGACGGCCGTTGCTCACCTGCGCCGGACTGACCGCTTCGAGCACGTCGCCGACATCATGGTCAACAGCTTCTACGACGCCGAGCTGGAGCAGGGCTGCGCGTTCGAGGAGCTGATCTCGTTCCACGGCGGGTTGGGCGGGCCGCAGACACAGCCGTTCATCCTGCACCCGATTGATCTGCCGATGCCCGAGCGGCCGGTGATCGGAGCCGCGGCCGTCCACGAGCTGTTGATGGGCTGGCGACGTTCGTTGCAGGGAGAGCGCGCGCTGGCGGCCGCGTCGCCGTGAGTGCGACGCGTAGGTGGTGGCCGCCCCCGTCCACTGGGATGCGTGCGCCCTTGTTGATCCGCGCGTACGAGCGGACGATCCCGGCCACGGCCCGAGGCGAAGGATTTGAGGCGCTAACTTGCGCAAGGTTGTCGCTCAGGTCAGTCGAAAGGCAGATGGATGGAAGCGATGGGCGGGAATCGGACAGACCGGGCACCGCATGCTCCGATCCGCGTCGTCCTCGCTGAGGACTCGTACATCATTCGCGAGTTCCTGACGACGACCTTGAGTTCGGCGCCCGAAGTCGAGCTGGTCGCGGTCTGCAGCAACGCGAAGGAGCTGCAGACGGCGATCGACACGTGGGCTCCGGACGTCGTGCTGACCGACATCCGGATGCCGCCATCGGGGGCTGACGACGGGATCCGGATCGCCGCCCGGCTGCGGGAGACGGCCCCACACGTCGGCGTCGTGGTTCTGAGCCAGTACGCGGAGCCCGCCTACGCGCTGGCGCTGCTGGAGCATGGGACCGGGCGTCGCGCCTATCTGCTCAAGGAGCGGATCCGCAACCGCGACGAGCTGATCGGCGCGATCGAAAAGGTCGCTCATGGCGGATCCGTGATCGACCCGGCGATCGTCGATGTCCTGATCGAGGCGAGGTCGCGGGTCGCCCATTCGCGGCTCGCGGAGCTAACGCCCCGGGAGCGGGAGCTGCTCGCCGAGATCGCGGCGGGCAAGAGCAACGGGGCGATCGCCGAATCGCTGTTTCTGACCAAAAGGGCGGTCGAGAAGCACGTCAACTCGATCTTCTCCAAGCTCGACCTGCCCGAGACGCACGACGTCAGCCGGCGCGTGAAGGCGACCCTGATCTACCTCGCCGAGGAGGAGGGCGACACCGCGGTGACGTAGCCCCTACGGGGTCTGGGAATCGCCGGCTCCGCGGCCGAGGGCGAACTTCGCCAGCACGCCGATTGTGTCGAGCGGCCGGTCGGGCTCGAGCGCGGAGGGCGACGCCCCCGGGTGCTGCGGAGCGATGCGAACGCGCAACGCCCCCGGGCGCGTCCGGAATCGCAGCGGCGGGTCGAGCTGCGCGGCCTCGCCGTCGATCCCGGCCGCGATCGGCAGCGGGGAGTCGACCTCGAACTCGGTCGTGGTCCACTGCTGCATCGCGAGCCTGTGACTGACGCCGCCGTCGCCTGCGGCGGCGATCGGAACCAATACCGCGACCCCGAGCTCGCCACTCTCCAGTCGCGGTCGAGTGCCCGAGCCGAGTACGCGCCCGAGGCGGTACCGATTGTTCGAGATCAGGATCGCGGCCGCGGACTCCGGGCCGCCCGGACCGGCCCAGCTGAGGTTGGAAGCATCGGCCCCGGGCCCGAGCACGTCCGGAACGGTGTCGAGCAACGTGTGCAGCTTCGCCTCCCGGTAGCCGGGCTGCTGCACCGCGTCCGCATACAGACCCAGCGACACGTTGTTGACGAACACGCGTCCGTTGACCTCGGCGAGATCCACCCGCCGCTCGCCGCCGTCGACGAACGCGTCGAGCGCGCCGACGACGTCATCGCGATTGACCCCCAAGTCGAGCGCGAAGTGGTTTCTGGTGCCGGCCGGGATACACGCATATGGCAGCTCGAGCTCGGCGGCGACCATCGCCACGATCGCCTGCGAGCCGTCTCCGCCGGCCATCGCGAGCCCGTCGGCCCCGCGTCCGACGGCGTCACGCACGAGCGTTTCCAGATCATCGCCGCGGCGCAGCTCGATCGGCTCGATCCCGCGCCGACGGGCCTCGTCGGCGAGATGGAATCGCTCCGCCTTGCCTCCCCCCGAGAGCGGGTTGTAGAACAGCACCGGATGGGACGGCGGCTGCGCGCGTGGCAGTTGTGCATGCGCGATGAACGCCATCCGCGCCGCCGCGAGGCCGCCGACGAACGTCGCGACGACGAGCAGGTCGTCGAGCAACCGGCCATCGAACACAACGAGCACGAGCACGCCGGCCAGCGCGATCGCCATCAAGGCCAGCGCGGCGGTGCGAGCGACGCCGCGGCGACGGATCCCAAACCAGCCGGCGCAGACCGCGACGGCCAGGCAGGCGAGCACGGTCAGGCCCTTCGGAAAGTCGGCGATCGCGGTGGCGATCGCGATCACGAGCGCGGCGAGCGCCAGCAGCAACGCCACGAGCGCCCACAGCCTGCGACCGGTCATCGGCTCCGCCTCATAGTCGCAATTAGACACCAAACGTCGGCGCTTGTTGAGATACATCCGGCGGCAATGGTTAGCTTCAGCCGCCGTGTCAACGGGACCGATGCCGATACCGCTGTCGGATCACGACGCAGCGAGGGCTCGGCGCCTGCTGACGCTCGAATTCGGAACACGGGCCGATTTCGACAACCCCAAGTACGCCTACCGGCGGCTGTTCTCCGAGTTGCTGGGGACGTTCATGCTTGTCCTGGTAGCCGCCGGCGGAGGGCTCCTTCACGCGAAGGGCGAGATCAGCCTCGCCGCGGCGGTCGTCGCCCCCGGGCTGATGGTAATGGCGATCATCCTGTTCATGGGCGCGATCTCCGGAGCGCATCTGAACCCGGTCGTGTCGCTTGCGTTCGCCCTGCGCCGCGACTTTCCGTGGGGAAGGTTCGCCGGGTACCTGATCATGCAGGTCCTCGGGGCGACCCTCGCGTGCCTGTTCCTGCTCACCGTGTTCGGCAACGTCGAGCACCTCGGCGCGACGCTCCCCGGCCCCGGTTACCACGATTGGCAGGCGCTCCTGATGGAGATCGCGCTGACGGCGGTGCTCGTCAGCGTGATTCTGGGGACAGCCTCGGCCGCTCAGAACGTCGGCACGATCGGCGCGCTCGGAGTCGGCGGCTACATCGCATTGGCCGGGCTCTGGGCGGCGCCCGTCAGCGGCGTCTCGATGAATCCGGCGCGGTCGTTTGGCCCGGCGCTTGTCAGCGGCTACTGGACGAGCTACTGGGTGTACGTGCTCGGGCCGCTGGCCGGGGCGCTGATCGCGGTCGGCTGCGCGATCATCCTCCGCGGGCGCGGGGGAGACCCGATCGCCCACGCCGCCGGCTCAGGGAAGCTCGAATAGCAAGCGCTAGATCCCCGGGAGGCGGTCCCAGGCGTTGTCGGCTTCGCTGTGCTCGACGAACTCGCTGAGCACCTCAGACCCGCCGAGCCGCCCGATCGCCTCGTTCAGCGCCACCGCCCAAGCATGCTCGACGAGCAGCGAAGCGATCGCCTCGCCCGGCTCGAGTTTCGCTGCCAGCGAGCGCACCACCGGGCCGGCCGGACCGTCGAGGGCGCGCTCCGTCGTTGTTTGCCGCTCGTGATCGTCGAGGCGGAAGCCGAGCAGGCGCCCGATCATGCCGGCGGAGCTGTCGGTGCTCATCGACACCGCGATCACGTCGCCAGAGTCCGGGTCCCGGCCGACGAACAGCGCGTCGAGGATTCGCATCGTGCCGCCGCTCTCGATCCGCTCGAGCGCTCCGACCAGCTGGCCCTCGAATCTCGACCCCGGAGGGAATCTGTATGCGAGCAGCTGCGTGGATCCGGACGGCATCACCTACAGCGAAGCGCCGCTGGCGCAGGCCCGCATCGTCTGATTCGGGTGATGGACTAAGCCGGGGTCCTGACCGCCTGGTTACGCGGCCAGAAACGCGCGAGGTCGACCGTCGCGAGCTGCGACTTGGGAACAAACGGCGGCGCGGTTGCGACCGGCGGCCGGTTGTCAGCGACTTGCTCGGCGGACACGAGCAGGATCGCGAGTCCGGGTCTGGCGCGCGCGAGATCGTCTGCGAGCTCGAACCCGTTCCCGTCCGGCAGCCGGACGTCGAGCAGCACGGCGTCGGGTTCGAGCTCGACGACCGCGCGCCTCGCCCCCGCGGCGGAGTCGGCCTCGCCCGCGATCACGTAGCCGCGGCGTTCGAGCAGCTGCCTCGCGGCGGCTCTGAACGACGCGGCGTCGTCGACCAACAGGACACGCAGATCGCGCTGCATTCGACAATCATCGGATCCGGGCGGCGGTTCGTCCATACCACGGTCGGGGTATTTCACATCGGCCCTGTGCCAGTAGCGCGCCTCCGCCATCGACTTGGCGACCAGGTGCGCGCGGGACCGCGCCTCGAGCTTGCCCATCGCGTTCCTGACGTGGGTGCGGACAGTGTTGTGCGAGACGTGCAGCTCATCCGCGATCTCGGCGCTGGTGAGTCCCATCGCGACTAGCTCGACGATCTCCAGCTCACGCTTCGACAGCGCGTTGTTGGCCTGCGAGGGCGGCCGCGGCGGGTGGATCGGGCGCAGCCCGCGCACGGTCTTGAGCGCTACCACCAGGACGAGCTGCCGTCCGGTCACGACCTCGGGGTGGCCGCCGAACTCGACCTTGACCCGGAGACCGTCGCGGCGTACGAGATCGACGACGCCGCTGAACTGCGTCTCGCGAAGCAGCGCGCGCCACTGGTCTCTGGTCAGGACCGGGCCGTCTTCGATGAACTCATAGATCGGCCGCCCGACCAGCAGGCTCCTCGGGTACCCCAGCAGCGCCAGGAAGGCGCCGTTGACCTCGACCTGGCATCGCTGATCGTCGAGCAGCAACATCGGGTTGCTCGAGCGCTTGAACGCCTCCCAGAAGAGGGCCGACCAGCCGGGATCGGACGGCGCGGTCTGCGTGGTCGACCCCTGACCAGCGGAGCCGACAGCGGGGTCCTGATCCCGGCCGTCGAATACGACGCTCACGAGCGCCACCGTGTCACCAGCGCGGCCGGAGCGCATCATCCCAACGGGGTGAGATCGAAGAACTAAGCTTGGCGGTACAACCCTGATGTGAGCTCTGAATGGCACCTCGCTGATCTGCCGGCCCGCATCAGGTCGCTCGTCCGCGCGATCCAGGACAACGACGAGGCCAGGATCGAGGACGCAATTCGGCGGCTCAGCCAGTCCCGGCGCTGGCTCGCTCCGCTCGCGTTCGCGATCGGCGCGTTCACGCTGTTGTTCGACGGGCTGCGGCTGACGCTGTCCAACTGGAGGCTGATGCTGATCCAGATCCTGCCGGCGATGTGGATCTGGGTCGCGATGTACGACCTCAAGCAGCACGTCCTCCACGGACGGACGTTCAACATTCTGCGCGGCCCGGTCCTGATCCCGATCGGGACCGTGGTCGTCGCGCTGACGGTCGCGAGCTTCTTTCTCAACGCGGTGTTCGCGTTCGCGATCGCGTCCGGACGTCCGCCCCGGATCCGCCCGGCATTCGCCCAAGCTCGTGCTCACTGGCGGCCGATCCTGCTGTCCGGGATCGTCGTCGGCGTGCTGCTGGCGCTGTCGACGTTGGTCGTCAGCCGGGCGGAACGGCCGTGGTTCGGGCTCTGTCTGAGCATCGTCGTCGGCGTGATGATGGTCGCCTACGTCGCGGTGCCGGCGCGGCTGATCGGCGCCAAGCCGAACCAGTCGCGCAAGGACAAGCTCGTGACCAGCGCGGTGGGCGGCGCGATCGGCGCGACCGTCTGTGGTCCGCCCTACCTGCTCGGCAGACTGGGGCTGCTGATGCTCGGATCAAAGGCGCTGCTGATCCCCGGGATCTTGGTGTTCGCGACCGGCGTCACGCTTCAGGCGGGCGCCACCGGGGCCGTCAGAGCGATCAAGATGAGCGTCAAGCTCGGCGTCAGCGGCGATCCTGCGCCCGAACAGGCCGTCAGCCGCTGAGCAGCCCGATGATGCCCTTGATGATCAGCAGCACCCCGATCGTCGCCGACCCGCGCTCGATGAACTTCGTCGCGTGGCGGCCGAACCAAGCTTTGGCTCGATCGATCGCTCCCGGCGTCCAGTCCGGCGCGACCGCGAACGCGGCGAGCGGGACCTCGAGCAGCCACAGCATCACGATGTTGAAGCCGACCACGATCGCGACCGTTGCGGCAGTGGAGTTGTGGAGCTCGTGGATCGCGTGCAGACCCGCCAGGTACGAGGCCCCTGGAAGCGTCAGCAGCGCTCCGATCACGAACGTGATCCGTGGAGAGCCCTTGCTGAGCTCGCGCTGCCACCGCGGCGGCGGTTTTTCCCCCTTGGCCGCTTTGCGAGCCGCGCGGCGCGCTCGCAGGCGCTCCATTCGCCCAGTGTGAAACACGAACGCGAGCGCGAGCGCGAGCGCGCCGAGACCGATATCGGCCGCCGGGCTGATCGTGTGCTGGGTGGTCGTCGTGCTGCTCGAGGTCGGGAAGCTGAAGACGATGATCAGCCCGATCGTGATGCTGGTCATCAGCGCGCCGCACAGGTAGCCCAGCATCAGCCTCGCCGGCCGGTCGAGCAACAGCATCACGGTCGTGCACGCCACGAGCGTCGGGTTCAACGACGCAGTCAGCCCAAACAGGATTACCTGGCCCACTCGAGTACGCAGCTTGGTTTACGGCGCGGACGGCTCCATCGTCCCAAACGGGTGAGGGGGTCTACGCTCGCTCGCCCAAGCGGGGGGTCAGGCTTCTGAAACCGGGCCCGGTGACGGCGAATGTGGTGCCCGTAGCGATGGTCGAACGCGACGCGCGCTTGGTGTGTCTTGGCCTTCACCACGTTTATCGACTTCGACACGACCGGGCGCGATATGTGCCCCAGCGCCGCGAGCACGATCAGCGCCCCGAACAGCGGCTCCCGGTCGAACGACGGCCCCGCGATGCCGTGCAGCGCCTCGCGCGCCACGCCGGCGCCGAGTGCCCAGTCGGTGGCCGACGGCCCTTTCGGGGGTGTCGTGAGCACCTTGGTGGCTCGCTCGTGGCTCGCCGCAGTGAGCACCAACAGGAAGACCGCGGTGACGACGTTCGCGTCCGCTCGCGGAATCCCCAAGACGCGCTCCATCGTGCGGTAGCGCGCCTCGTTGAGCAGCAGCCCGACGGTCGTCAGGTCGGAAACCAGCAGCCGGACGCCGGCCACGTCCTCGAGATCCATCGGTTCGGTCACCGTTTCAGAACACTAACTGCTGCGAGCGATCACGCGGTCGACCTCGACCTGTGCCCCGTCTCGCGTGTCCTCGTAGACGACGAACACGGTCGGCGTGCCACCGAACCAGGCGCTGAGCTCTCCTTCGCCGACGTACTCGGCCGCCCGCTGGGAGCCGTCGGGCTCGATCACCCAGATCGGTTGGCCCTTGTGGAACTCGGTGTCTCCGATGTCTGTCATCGCCTGAATCCTGCCGGTCGCAGGCGCCGAAGTCCTCATCCCGTTCGGGTGAAGTTGTTGAGCAATCCGCGCTTAGACTCGACTCGCTGATGGGACAGGCGATCGGTCAGGTGATCTCGTTCGTGGTCGGTTTTAGGATCCGGGCGGGATGAGCCGCGACAACATGGTCGAGATCGCGGCTGGCCGCTTCCGGATGGGCTCGACCGCGTTCTACGCCGAGGAGGGGCCCGTGCGCGACGTCGAGGTCGCGTCGTTCTCGATCGACGGCGGACCCGTGACCGTCGCGCAGTTCGCGCGCTTCGTTGAGCAGACCGGGTACGTGACGGTCGCCGAGCGCGAGCCCGACGCGGCTGATTACCCCGAGGCCGACCCAGCGCTACTGGTTCCAGGCTCGGCGGTGTTTCAGCCGACGCCGGGACCTGTGCCGCTCAACGATCCGAGCCGCTGGTGGGCCTATGTCCCGGGTGCCGACTGGCGCCACCCGTGGGGGCCCGGTAGCGACAACTCGCAACGAGCGGATCACCCGGTCAACCACGTCGCCTACGAGGACGCCGTCGCGTTCGCCGACTGGGCGGGCAAGGAGCTGCCGACCGAGGCGGAGTGGGAATACGCAGCGCGCGGCGGGATCGACGGCGCGGTGTTCGCCTGGGGGGACGCAGAGCGGCCGGGTGACGAGCTGATGGCCAACTCCTGGCAGGGCGATTTCCCGTGGCGCAACACCGGTGCCAAGCAGTGGCGGGGCACCTCGCCGGTCGGGCTGTTCCCCTCCAACGGCTACGGGCTCTACGACGCGACCGGCAACGTATGGGAGTGGACGACCGACTACTACTCGCCGCGAGGCGCCGGTACGGAGGCGCTCGGCAGGCCGTGCTGCGGCCCGCCGATGAACCCGCGCGTCGACACTCCGGAGGCGAGCTACGACGTCGGCCGCCCTGGCGCTCACATCCCTCGTCGCGTCGTCAAGGGCGGCTCGCACCTGTGTGCACCCAGCTACTGCCTGCGATACCGGCCGGCGGCGCGTCAACCGGAGGCGGTCGACACGTCGACGAGCCACATCGGGTTTCGCTGCGTCCGGCGGTAGACGGGACCGGGCGTCGTGCTCCAGTTGCGTGTGTTCGGTGCTCAGGCGGTGCTCGGCAGCATCGCCGAGGAGCTGGAGAGCCTGCCGGGGGCACGTCACGTGATGCTCATGAGCGACGGCATGGCGGGCAAGGCGGTCGTGACCGTCGACCTGGTCGACGACGCGGTCGACGCCGCGCTCGGGCGCGTCAAGCTGCTCCGACTGCCGCCCGAGGACGTCGTCGTGCTCCGGCTTGACACGATCGGTGCGGCGGCGGCGCAGCGGCCGCTCGCGAGCGTCGTCTGGGCTGACCTGCTGAGCCAGGCGGGGGCGAATGCGCGCCCGCTGGCTCGCTATCTGGTGTTCATGGCGGCGGCCGGCGTGATCGCCGCGTTCGGGGTCATATACGCGAACACGACGCTCGTCGTCGGCGCGATGGCGATCAGCCCCGACACGCTTCCGATCTGCGCCGCTGCCACGGCCCTTGTGTTGAGACGCTGGCGACTCGCGGCGCGGGCGACCGCCGCGCTCCTGATCGGGCTCGCGTGCGTGTGCGTCGTCGGCTTCATACTGACGCTCGCGCTCCGCCTGCTGCACATCGGACCGTCCGAGCTCCTGCCCGGCCAGCGCAACTTTCTGGCGGGTCTGTCGACGGTCAACGTCTCGACGCCGCTGGTCGCGTTCGCCGCCGGCGTCGTCGGGATGCTCGCGCTCGAGACGAGGGCCAGCTCTGCGGTCGGCGTCGCGATCTCCGTCACGACGATCCCCGCGTCCGCCTACTTCGGCGTTGCCGCCGGCGCCGGGGAGGCGTCGAAGGCGGCCGGTGCGCTGGCGGTGCTCGGTATCAACATCTCGATGCTGCTGATCGCCGGCTCGCTGACACTGATCGTCCAGCGGGCGCTCGCGCGGCGCGAAGCCCGCGCGGCGGGAGCTTGAACGTGGTCGCGGTGCCAGATCCGACGGTCAGTGCCGCGCAGTTCAGCGCGCTGTTTGAGGATCTCAGCAACTGGGGCCGTTGGGGCGCCCACGACGAGCGCGGAGCGCTCAACCTGCTGACGCCCGATCTGGTCGCGGCCGCCGCTGGTCTGGTCCGTGACGGCGCGAGCATCAGCTTGAGCCTGCCGCTCAACACCACCCCCGCCGTCCACAACCCGATGCCGGCAGACCACCACATGACGCAGCTAGCCGGACAGGTCGCCGACAGCGAGCCGGTCCACTTCCTCAAGGACTACGTCGGGCTGGACTACCACAACGACGGCCACACCCACATCGACGCGCTCTGCCATGTTGGGTATCGGGGCCGGCTGTACAACGACCGGCGTGAGGATGCGGTGACGGCGTTCGGCGCAGCGGTCAACTCGATCGAGGTGCTCAGGAACGGGCTCGTAGGCCGTGGCGTGCTGCTAGACGTTCCCGGCGTGCGTGGTGTCCCGTGGCTCGAACCGGGTGAGCACGTGTTCATTGACGACTTGGAGGCCGCGGAGCGCGAGCAAGGAGTGAGCGTTGGCGTTGGTGACATCCTGCTCGTTCGCACAGGGCATACACAGCGGCTGGCGGAGCTCGGGCCGTGGGACACGCCGGTCGCCAAGGCCGGGTTGCACCCGACATCGATGCGGTTCGTCGGCGCCCGTGGCGTCGCGGTGCTGGGCTGCGATGGCAACAACGACACGGCGCCCAGCAGCACCGAGGGCGTCGACTTTCCGATCCACGCGCTGGCACTGGCGGCGATGGGCGTCCACCTGCTCGACTACCTGCAGCTCGACGACCTGTGCGCGGCGTGCGAGCGACTCGGGCGCTGGGAGTTCATGTTCGCGACCGCACCACTGCGGATCATCGGCGGCACCGGTTCGCCGCTGAACCCGGTCGCGGTCTTCTGAGCGGATCCGCGGTTACCTCACCCGAACCGGGTGATGCTCGATCGACCGGCTGGCGTAGCGTCGCATCCGGCAGACATGCCTCGTCCCCGAAGGAGATCTTGAAAATGCCGAACGGAAACCGCCATGTCGTGATCGTCGGCGGCGGCTTCGCCGGCCTGGGCTGCGCCCAGGAGCTGGCCGACCACGAGGAGATCTCGGTCACGCTGATCGACCGCAACAACTACCACCAGTTCCAGCCGCTGCTCTACCAGGTGGCGACATCACAGCTGGCGGGGACCGACATCGCCCATTCGCTGCGCGACGTGTTCCCGGAGCAGCCGAACGTGGACATCAAGCTGGCGGACGTATCGGCGGTTGATGCGACCACGCGGACCGTGACCGCGAAGGACGGAGAGCAGTGGACCGGCGACGTCCTGGTGGTGGCAGCCGGCTCGCAGCCCAATTTCTTCCACACCGCCGGCGCCGCCGAGAACACGTTCCCGCTCTACTCGCTCGACAACGCGACCAGGCTCCGTTCGCGGATCCTGGGTCTGTTCGAGCAGGTCGACCGCGATCCCTCGCTGGTCGATCGCGGGGCGCTCAACCTCGTGGTCGTAGGTGGAGGGCCGACCGGCGTCGAAGTCGCCGGGGCGCTGGCCGACATGATCTCCGTCACCGTTCCGGCCGAGTACCGGTCGATCGACACCAGCAAAGCCCACGTGCACCTGTACGACCTCGGCGACGCACTGCTGAAGCCGTTCTCCGACAGCGCGCACGAGTATGTCGACAAGGTGTTGAGCGAGAAGGGGGTGGAGGTCCACCTCGGCACCGGCGTCAAGGAGGTCGGCACGGGTCACGCTTCGTTCTCGGACGGATCGATGCTCGCCACTCGGTGCGTCGTCTGGGGCGGGGGGCTGATGGCCGCCGGGATCGCCGCCGGCGAAGGTCTCGCCCAGGGCCCGGGCGGACGCGTCGATGTCCAGCGCGACCTGACCGTGATCGGCCATCCTGACGTCTACGTGGTCGGCGACATCGCGAGCATCCCGGGTCCGGATGGTGAGCCGCTGCCGCAGCTGGGATCAGTCGCGCTTCAGAGCGGCCAGTGGGCGGCACAGAACATCCTCGCCGACTTCGAGGGCGAGCCGCGCAAGGACTTCGTCTACCACGACAAGGGCATCATGGCGATGATCGGCCGCGGCGCCGCGATCGCCGAGGTCGGCAAGCGACACCACGAGATCCACGGCGAGATGGCCCACATGGCGTGGCTCGGCGTCCACGCCGCGCTGATGACCGGCACGCGCGCGAAGATCGAGGCGTTCGTCGACTGGGCCTGGGACGGGTTCACCAAGACCGGCGGCCCGCACGTGCTCGATCGGGGCGATGCCGCCGTTATCGACTGGGACGACGACGACCTGGTCGCAGCGCAGCAGGCGGGCGTCCAGTGAGGACTACCACCGCCGGCCGCCCCAATGCGGCCCCGCCGCTAGCCGCCTGGTACGACGTGCCAGGTGCCTCCCGGACCCTTGATCCCCTGTCCCTTCGTGTCGCCGATCGTCGTGTCACCCGCGTAGAAGTACAGCGGATGACGATCGAGCATAACCTGGTACAGGTTGCCCTTCACCCGGCGCAGGATCGAGACCTTTCCGGGCACCGAGGCCGACTTCGGCACCGTGACGTTGGGTCCTCGCACCTCCACCGGTGGCCACAGCGACAGGCACTGGCGGGTGACACACTGCAGATGCGTCAGGCTCTCGCCGCTCAACTCGTAGACCGAGTCGCCGCGGCGGTCGACGACGATCGTCATCTCCTTGCCCGCGACAGTTCGCTTCGCGACCCCGAGCGAGCTTACGATTCCCGCGACCGCCGTGCCGGTCGCGGCAAGCACGGCCGCGACGACGATGCCGGCCACCAGCGCGCGAACCCGACGCGCCGTCACGTGCTCAGACATGCGATACCCCCCCTTTCGTGTCAGCCGACGCTCGAAGGCTACTCTGCGCCCGCCGTCCGCGACGAGGCTGATTGGACATCTGCCGCGGCGGCTTTAGACTCGCGCCCTGGGTGTCGAGTTTGAACGGATCGAACCGAGTTTTCGGGGTGAGTGATGGCTGAATCGGATCCAGGCGCACCGGCGGGCTCAGAGCCGGTAGCGGGCTCCGAGCCGGTAGCGGCCTCCGAGCCGGTAGCGGCCTCCGAGCCGGTAGCGGGTTCAGAGCCGGTGACGGCCGCGCCCGGCGCCGACGTCCCCGAGCAGCCGGCCGCAGTCACGGAGGCGGCCCAGAAGCCGCCGGCCGGCCGCGGGCGACGGATCTGGGTCCAGGTCATCATCTGGGGCACGACGATCCTGGCGGTGGTCGCGATCTTCTCGGTCTGGGCCAACCGGCAGCTGCTGAACCCCAACAACTGGGCGAACACCAGCACGTCGCTGTTGCAGCGCGCGGACATCCGCACCGCGACCTCCAACTACCTCGTCAACCAGCTCTACCAGAATGTGAATGTCGCCGGCGAGCTGCGGTCGAGGCTGCCGCCGACGCTGCAGCCGATCGCGGGGCCGGTGGCGGGCGCGCTGCGAAACGTCGCGGTCTCCGCCGCCGAACGATTGCTGGCCAACCCGCACGTCCAGGACGTATGGCGCCTGGCCAACAAGGCGGCGGCGCAGACGCTGGTCAAGATCGTCAACGGCGGCAGCGGCGCCGTCCACGTCAACGGGGGCGTGGTGACGCTCGACCTCCAAGCGCTCGTCGCCGACATGGCGAACCAGCTCGGGCTGCCCGACGTCAGCTCCAAGCTGCCGGCTTCGGTCGCGAACCTGAAGATCCTCAACTCCAAGCAGATCGGGTTCGTGCAGGACGCCGGCAAGGCACTGAAGGGGCTGGCGCTACTGCTGACGATCATCGTGCCGCTGCTGTACGCGCTGGCGATCTTCCTCGCCCGCGGGCGTCGGCGGCGCGCATTGATGGAGGTCGGGATCGCGATCGTGGCCGCCGGACTGGTCGTGTTTGCGGCCCGCAAGATCATCGAATCGGGCGTCACGAACTCGCTCGTCAAGGACGTGTCCAACAGGCCCGCCGCGAGTGACGTGATCTCGATCGCGACCTCGATGCTGGCCGAGATCGCCGGCGCGTTTGTGTTTGTCGGCGTCCCGCTGATCGTCGCCGCATGGTTCGCCGGCCCGGCTCGGCTGGCGACCAGGGCTCGTCGGGCGATCGCTCCGTTCCTGGCCGACAACCCGGTCGCGGTCTACGGGATCGTCGCCGCGATCCTGATCCTGATCTTCATCTGGGGACCGATCCCGGCCACCCACCGTCCGGCGGGGATCATCGTCTTCACGGTGCTGGCGTTCGCGGGAACAGAGGTCCTGCGAAGGCAGACAGCCCGCGAGTTTCCGTCTGCCTTCGCGGGGGCGGCAGCTCCCTCGTAAGGTCGATCTGTACGCCGCGGTCGCGGCCGGCGTCGTGGCGCTATACCGGCCGTACACGGGCGGCGCTCACATATGCGGGACCTGCGCGTTTAAGCGTCCTGTGGGGACGTTCAGACGCGCAGGTTCTAAGAACTGAGGGCCGGGCGCGCTTCGCCCGGCCCTTTCTCACTGGCGTGCGCTTCTAAGCGGCGAGCGCCTTGGCCTTGATTGAGTCGAACTCGGCCTGCGTGATCGCGCCACTGTCGAGCAGCTGCTTGGCCTTCTCGATCTCGGCCGCCGCCCCGCCGCCGGTTCCCGCGGCCTGGCGGACGGCGCTGTCGAACTGCGCCTGGCTGTCGGCGACATCCTTCATGCGTCGGTTCGCCATACCGGTGTGGTTGGCGATCAGGTAGATCAGCACGCCGATCCACGGGAGGATGACGATCAGGATCACCCAGCCGGCCTTTCCCCACCCGGATATGTCGTGGCGGCGGAAGACGTCGATCAGCACCGTGATCGCGATCCAGATGAAGATCACCCACGCGAAGAAGATGAGCGTCGTCCAGAGGATGTTGAGGAACGGATAAGAAGACGCGGTGATGAGCAAGTTGGTTTGCCTCCGGTGTGTTGGTGTGCTCGAGTTCCTCTGCTCCAGGCCCCGAGCGTTAGCGCTTGATTAGCGCGAACACTAATGCTGGCAGCAGACGCTGCCCGACGCAAGCACTGCGCTGCCAAACGTGTAACGGCAGGCAGCTTCGGGCAGCGAAGGGGCAGCGCTGCAACCTTCCGGCCGGTCCGGCGCTTCTCGAGCACTCGATCAGTCCCGGCCGCGAGGCTGCAGATGGTTGCCGTCCGACTCGCTCCGGCTCGAGCTGACGCGTCATGCGAATCGGGTGACGCGGCCGGCGCGATGCGACAACATGCTTCGCCGCGAAGCCCGTGACCAGCGCCCTCGATTCGCGACCTAGCAGCCGATCCGAGCCACCGCGGACGCGTCGCGCTGCAGCCGGGCGAATCGGCCGAGCGCGGCCGGGAGGCTCGCGCCGCCGTTCCGCGTGCCGTGCACGGCGATTGGGCGCCGGCGGCAGACAGGCCCGACCCGATTGCGGTCCTGCAAGCGCAGGCTGCCTCGCGCCTGCAGGAGCTGATCCCGATCCGTCACGGCCGGATGGTCGTGTCGCCATTCACGTTCTACCGCGGCGCCGCGGCGGTGATGGCCGCCGACCTCGCGTCGACGCCGGACTCGGGCATCGTCGTGCAGGCGTGCGGCGACGCCCACATCTCGAACTTCGGCGGCTTCGCCGCCGCCGACCGGAGGTTGATCTTCGGCCCGAACGACTTCGACGAGACGCTGCCGGGGCCGTGGGAGTGGGACGTCAAGCGGATGGCGGCCAGCGCTGAGATCGCCGGTCGCGACATCGGGCTGGCGGCCGATCGGCGGCGGCAGATCGTGACCTCGTGCTTGCGCGAGTACCGCGAGGCGATGCGCGGCTTTGCCGGCGTCAGTCACCTCGACGTCTGGTACGAGCGAATCAACGCGAGCGAGCTGGTCGCACGTTTCGGCGGCAGGCTAGGCAAGCACGGTCGGATCGTGTTCACGAAGCCGTTCGCAAAGGCGCGCCGCAAGACGAGCGTGCGGGCGGTCGAGAAACTCACCGAATCAGTCGACGGCGAGCTGCGCTTCCGCAGCGTCCCGCCGCTGCTGGTTCGGTTCAGCGAACTGCACGACCCGGCTGACCCGCGCGACCAGACCGACTATGTCCGCGACTTGCTGAACGCGTACCTTGCGAGCCTCGACGAGGACCGGCGCTACCTGTTCAGCACCTACCGGTTCGTCGACATCGCGCGCAAGGTCGTCGGCGTCGGGAGCGTTGGGACTCGCGCGTGGGTGCTGCTGTTCGTGGGTCGTGGCGGCGCCGACCCGCTGATCCTGCAGATGAAGGAGGCGCAGGCTTCGGTGCTCGAGCCGCACCTGGGTTGCAGCGAGTTCGAGAACCACGGCGAGCGCGTTGTCCGCGGCCAGCGGATGGATCAGGCGGCGTTTGACGTATTCCTCGGCTGGCAACGCAGCCAGGGGCTCGACGGCAAGGAGCACGACTTCTACATCCGTCAGCTGTGGGACTGGAAGGCATCGATCGACCTCGCGACGATGACTTACTCGGGGCTCCACGCCTACTCGAGGGCCTGCGGATGGTCGCTCGCCCGCGCGCACGCTCGATCCGGCGACCGGCTCGCGATCGCCGCCTACCTTGGGAAGAGCGACCGCTTCGACGACGCGATCGGGCGCTTCTCGAGCGCCTACGCCGACCAGAACGAACTCGATCACCAGCGGCTGGCCGAGGCTGTCGAAGGCGGGGAAGTAACAGCAATCACCGGGGTTTGATCAGCGCGTGGCCGGTCTGGCGCTGGCGGTGATGGCGATCGCGTTGCCGGACTCGCTCAACCCTTCACTGATCGTCGCCGACGCGTACCTGACGCTCGGGCCAGGGTCGGTGCTGCGGACGGCTGCGTTCACACTCGGTGCATTCGCGGTCACGCTCGCCGGCGGCCTGGTGATCGCGCTCGGGCTCGGCGACCTGATCGTGTCGCTGCTCCCGAAGCTCTCGCACCACGTCAAGTACGAGGTCCTCACCGGGCTAGGAGTCGCGCTGGCATTTTGCGGCGCTGTGATCTGGTGGCGGCGCCACGATCTCGCCGACAGCGAACCGCCGCCGCGAGAGCCCCAGCCGGCGAGCGGGAGCGGATCGGCGGTGCTGATGGGCTTGGGGTTGGCCGGCGTCGAACTGCTGACCGCGTTCCCGTACTTCGCCGCGATCGCGATGATCGCCGGGTCGTCGGAGCCGGCGTGGGGCAAGGTGGCGCTGCTGTTGCTCTACGACCTCGTGTACGTGCTGCCGCTGATCGCGATCACGGTCGCCTGCATGATCTGGGGCGAGCGTGCCGCCCGCCGGCTGCAGCCGATCGCGGACTGGATCGCGACCCACTGGCCGATGATCGTGGCTCCGCTCGTGTCACTCGTTGGCATTGGGATGGCGGTATACGGCGTCGTCCAGTTGCTGTGACGCCCACCATCGGCCGTCCCATCGGTGTGCGAGCGCCCAGCCGGCTCCGGCCGTCCACGCCTGACGGCGGTTTCCTCGCGCGATCACCTCGAGCTCGCCGACGCCCGTGACCGCGTACAGCTCCGGCGCCTCACCGAGCTGCGCAATCGCCGTCAACACCCCGGTCCGGACGCGCTCGGCCTCGGCCGCGCGTCCCGCGGCGCGGAGCCCACTCCAGCCAAGCCACGAGTCAAACGGCCACACCGACCCGCGGTGGTAGGCGTACGGATCGAACACGGGCGACCGCTCGGAGATCGTCCGCAGGCCGTAGCGGGTAAGGATGTCGCGCTGGCACAGGCGCTCGGCCGCCGCCTCGCGCGCGGCGGGCTCGAGCGCATCGGCCCACAGCAGCCAGCCGAGCTGCGATCCGGCACCCGCAATCGGGCGACCGTCGAGATCGAGCGCCATCACGGCGGGCCCGAACGCGGTCGAGATCTGGGTTCGCAGCGCGCGCCGGCGTTCGTCCCAGCCCGCCGCCGGCTCAAGCGTGTGGAGCGCGCGCAGCGCGGCGCATGCGACGGCCTGCGTGTCGGCGTCTGCCTTACCCGGCGCCGGCGCCTGTCCGTCGGCATCGACGATCCCCGGGCCGTGCGCCGCGGTCGGGTCAAAGGCATCGCGCCACCCCTGCTGGAGCAGGCCGCCGCCCACCGCCTGCGCTGGATCGCGAACGAAGCCGTCGCCGCCGTCGAGCGCTCGCGACAGCCAGCCCGCGGCCGCGCGCCACGCCGGCTCCAGCGCGGTTGTCAGAGCCCGGTCGTCGAGCGCCGCGAGCACGATCAGGAACCACGGCGTCGCGTCCGTCGTCCCGAAGTACCGCAGCTCGCCGGGTCTCGTCCAGCCCGCGTCGATGAACGGCCGCGAAGGCGCGTCGCGAAACTCGTGTCCGATCTTGCCGCGCTCCTCGGCGGTGACCGGGTCATCCGTGCTTCCCTGGCGTGCGGCGAGCGCTCGCAGCGTGGCGCGCGCGATGTCCGGCCGCACGGGCAGCAGCTGCAGCGCCGAGATCAGCGAGTCGCGCCCGAACAGGCAGTGGAAGCGACCGGGATCGCTTGCGTCGAGCGGTGTGCTGGACGCGTACAGCCAACCCTCGGGTGAGAGCAAGCCCTCGAGAGCAGCGTTGTCAGCTCGCGTGTGCTCGACCACCGGTACCTAACCAGACGCATACGCATTAGGCTGCGGACATCCGGGCTCAGAATGGCAAGACAATCGTCTTCTTCCCGGAGGGGGCGTTCGGGCCGACCAACAACTGCGTTGGGATCGGCGACGTGCTCCGCGCTCGCGGTCACCGGGTCGTGTTCGTCGTCGAGGAGTCGTTCGCCGGGACGCTCGAGGCCAAGGGCTTCGAGGAGCAACTGATGAGGCTGGGCCCGGCGCCCGAGGTGCCGGAGGAGCCGGGGCAGTTCTGGAAGGACTTCATCCGCGACACGGCGCCGGTCTTCCGCCAGACGACGCTCGAGCAGCTGGGCAACTTCATCGCGCCGACCTGGCAGGCGCTCTTGGAGGGAGCTCGCTACGTCGACGAGCGCCTCGTCGAGATTTTCGGCGAGCTCGCGCCCGACGTGATCGTCGAGGACAACGTTTGCGCGTTTCCCGCGATCCCGGCGAGTGGGCGGCCATGGGTACGGATCGTCTCGTGCAACCCGCTCGAGCTCCACGATCCAGAGCTGCCGCCGCCGTTCTCCGGTCTGTCGGGCGATGATCGCGCCGCGTGGGCCGAGTTCCGTGCGGAGTACCGGCGACAGGTGGGGGAGATGCACGATAGCTTCAGTGCCTTCTGCGTCGACCGCGGGGCGCCGCCGTTGGGCGGGCTCGAGATGGTCCACACATCGCCGTGGCTGAACCTGACGCTCTATCCCGCTGAACTCGACTACAGGCGAACCCGCCCGTTGGGGCGTGCGTGGCACAACCTCGAGACCTGCGTGCGGGCCACCGACGAGCCCTGGGCGTCGCCCGACTCCAGCGGCGCACTGGTGTACGTGAGCCTCGGCTCGCTCGGGTCGGCCGACGTTGCGCTGATGAAGCGGCTGGTGGACGTGCTTGGGCGGACGCCGCATCGGTATGTGGTCAGCAAGGGACCGGAGCACGAGGAGTTCGAGCTCGCCGACAACATGGTCGGCGCCGAGTTCCTGCCGCAGGTCTCGATCCTGCCGCACGTCGATGCCGTGATCACGCACGGCGGCAACAACACGACCACAGAGTGCATGTGGTTCGGCAAGCCGATGCTGGTTCTGCCGATCTTCTGGGACCAGCACGACAACGCCCAGCGAGTGCACGAGACGGGCTACGGGCTGCGACTACCGACGTACTCGTTCGACGACGAGCAGATGAGCGACGCGCTGTCCTGGATCCTCGACGATCGATCACTGCGCGCGCGGGCGGCCGCGGCGGGCGACCGGCTGCGGCGCCGCTCGGGCACGGCGCTCGCGGCCGAGCTGATCGAGCGCGTCGCTTCCGAGCAATCTCCGCGGGGCGGCTAACATCCTGGCCCGGGCGCCGAGCGGATCGACGGGTATGCACGAAATCACCCAGGCGTCTCAGTGGGAGCAATCCTTTGAGACTCTGAACGTGATACGACCCATTGGGGCGCGCTCGAAGATGGGGCAAGCGGTCGATGACGGCGGACCGCTGCCCGATCATCTACGCACGATGAAGTCGCAGACAGCCAACAAAGGAGGAGCCATGGCTCTGACCCTCGCACAGATGATTGCCAACGCCCGCTCGCAGGCGCGCGAGATCTCTCCCACTCAGGCGGCGCAGGCGCGCAACGACGCCGAGCTCTCCCTGATCGTCGACGTCCGCGAGCCCGCTGAATACACCGACGGCCACGTCCCGGAGGCCGTCAACATCCCCCGGGGCCTGCTGGAGCTTCGCGCCGATCCGAGCTCGCCGGTCGCTGATCGCGCGCTCAGCGCCGATCAGTCCGCGCGGATCCTCGTGTACTGCACGAAGGGCCCGGGCGCACGCTCGCTGTTCGCCGCTCAGACACTCGCGAGCATGGGATACGAGAACGTCGAGGTGCTCACCGGCGGGCTGATCGCCTGGGCCGAGGCGGGGTTGCCGGTCGAGGGCCAGCAGCAGCCGGTCGCCTCATAACGAACGTACCTGCAGTCTCGACCGATAATCACCAGAGGAGGAGACATGTCCTCGAAGCTGGGCGCCGAGGCGCCGGATTTCGAAGCCAACACGACCGAGGGGTCGATTCACTGTATGGGATGTTGCCGGCGGACGTGTCGGGTGATCCCGCTGATCGGACGCCGGCGGATAATCAAACGGTCCGCAACGTGTTTGTGATCGGACCGGACAAGAAGGTCAAGTTGATCTTGCCACGGCCGTACATCCGGATCGCCCCGCAACCGAACGGGTCGCGATGATCCTCAAGCAGTACTACCTGAGCTGCCTCGCTCACGCTTCGTACCTGATCGCCGATCAGGCGAGCGGCGAGGCAGCCGTGGTCGACCCACAGCGCGACATCGACCAGTACGTCGACGATGCGGCGGAGCTCGGGTGCCAGATCCGGCACGTGTTCCTGACCCACATGCACGCCGACTTCATCGCCGGTCACCTCGAGCTTCGCGATCGCGAAGGCGCGAGCATCTATCTCGGCGCGCAGGCGAGCGCCGAGTATGAGTTCACGCCGATGGCCGACGGTGATCAGGTACCGGTCGGGACCGTGTTGCTGGAGGTGCTCGAGACGCCCGGTCATTCGCCCGAGTCGATCTCGATCCTCGTCTACGACCCTGATCACGGCATCAACAAGCCGTACGCAGTCCTGACCGGCGACACGCTGTTCATCGGCGACGTCGGCCGCCCGGACCTGCGGGCTTCGCTCGGCTGGAGCGCTGACCGGCTCGCGAGCATGCTGTTCGACTCGCTGCGCGGCAAGCTCCTGCCGCTGCCCGACGAGACACTCGTCTATCCGGCACACGGTGCCGGCTCGCTGTGCGGCAAGAACCTGTCGACCGACACCGTGTCGACGATCGGCGTCCAGAGGTCCTACAACTATGCGCTGCAGCCGATGAGCCGCGAGCGGTTCGTCGAACTCGTCACGACTGACCAGCCAGACACGCCGGCGTACTTCACCTACGACGCGGTGCTCAATTCACGCGAGCGGCCGACGCTCGACGAGACGCTCGAGCGCGAGCTTCAGCCGCTGTCGCTTGCACAGCTGCGGGCGATGGTCGGCGAAGGGGCGCAGTTGCTCGACACGCGCGAGGCGGCCGAGTTCGACGGCGCCCACCTCGAGGGAGCACTGAACATCGGGCTCGGCGGCTCGTTCGCGACCTGGTGCGGCACGCTGCTCGATCCTGAGCGTCCGGTGGTCGTGATAGCCGAACCGGGGCGCGAGCTCGAGGCCGCAACTCGGCTCGGAAGGATCGGGTTCGACAGGGTCGCCGGTTACCTGGTGGGCGGGATGCAGCAGCTCGACGCCGCGCCGGACCTGCTGGGACGGACCGAGCGGATCACGGCGGGCTCACTCGCCGAACAGCTCGGTTCGGTGCGGCCGCCGGTACTGATCGACGTCCGCAATCCCGGCGAGTGGAACGCCTCTCACATCGACGGCGCGGTAAACGTACCGCTCTCCCAGCTCGCCGGCCGCGTCGCTGAGCTGCCGCGTGACCGGCCGCTGGTCGTCTACTGCGCGAGCGGATACCGCTCGTCGGTCGCGGTCAGCCTGCTCAAGCGCGAGGGTCTGTCCGACGTCGCCAACCTCGTCGGTGGGCTCGGGGCGTGGGAGGCAGCGAAGCTCGCGATCGTCGCCTGAGCTCGCGCTGCTCCCCGGCTGACGTTGTGACGTCAGCGGTTGTCGGCGCAGAGCAGCGCCCGGCACGCATCGAGGTGGAACGACGTCGCGTAGCCGAGGTCGTCGACGTGGATGCGCTCGTCGTCGCCGTGGACGGTGCGCGCCCAGACGTCGAGCGGCGTCGCGCGCGCGGGCCAGAACCCGTACGCGACGGACCCGAATGTCGCGCGCGTGTAATGAGAATCCGTGAACCCGGCGCAGATCGTCGGCAGCACGATCGCGTCTGGGTCGCGTGCGCGAAGGAAGTCCGCGCAAGCCTCGAACAGCGGCGAGTCGATCGAGGAGATCGTGCCGCCGACGAGCGGATCGATCAGCTCGAGCTCGTAAGGGACATCGGTGCCGAGCGCGTCGGCGAGCTCCGCCTCCAGCTGCGCCTCGGTCGTCCCGGGCAGTAGGCGGCAGTCGCAGTCGACGCTCGCCCGCCCGGGCAACACGTTGAGCGCATCGGAGCCGCGCAGGCGTGTGGGCGCGATCGTGGTGCTGAACAGCGGCCCGATCAGCTGCCGCAGCGCGGGGTGCAGGGCGATCGCGCGGTCGATGGCGGCATCGAGCTCGGCCGGGCCGTCGCCGACCGGGCCGACGAGCCGCTCGAGCAGCGCCCTCGTCGCCGGCAGCAGCGTGCGCCGCGGGCGATAACCGGCGAGCCGGCGGATCAGCTCGGCGAGCGCCGGAACCGCATATGCGACGTCGTAGGGCGCACTCGAGTGTCCGGGCGTGCCGAGCGCCGTGATCCGCGCCGCGGTGGCCGCCTTCTCGCCGACCGAGATCGTCACCACCGTCCGGCCGTCAGCGAGCTCGAGCCGCTCGGTGGCGCCCTCGTTGAGCACGTAGTCGGTCGCCAGGTCGGGGCGCTCGCCGACCAGCCAGGACATCCCGACCCCTGTGGTCCCGTCCTCCTCGTCGGCGGCCGCGACGAACACCAGGTCGCCGTCCAGCGGCTCTCCTGAGCGGGCGAGCGCGGCGGTCGCCACCGCCCGGGTGGCGACCTCGTTCTTCATGTCGAGCGCGCCCCTGCCCCAGACGTAACCGTCGTCGTCGAGCACGCCGGCGAACGGGGGGTGCTGCCAGCGGTCGGCTTGTGCCGGGACGACGTCGGTGTGGCCGAGCAGCATCAGCGACGGGCCGTCGCCGCGTCCCGGCACGCGCGCGACGAGGTTTGCGCGCGCGGGATCGCGAGCGACCAACTCGCAGCTGACACCGTTGTCCTCCAGGTAGCCGGCCAGCAGGTGCGCGGCGGGCGTCTCGCCGCCCGGAGGGTTGGAGGTGTCGACCTTGATCAGCTCGCGCAGCAGCGCGACGGACTCTGCTTGCAGATGTTCAGCTTGCATTCTGTTGGCTCCTTGTACTGACGGCTGGTATGTCGGGCGGGGCTGGTCGGACACGCTTGACCCTATCCGGGCGTGAACTACATTCCGTCGCCTGAGGAGGCGGTCACAGATGCCGGAGCCAACCGACGAGCAGCGCTCGATCCAGCAGGTCTGGACGGAATCCCCCGCCCGCCCGTACCTGTCGGTGACCTGGACCGATCCCGAGACCAGCGCGCACGGATACCTGGTGATCGACACGGTCGTGCGCGGGGTCGCCGGCGGCGGCCTGCGGATGCGACCCGGCTGCACGCTGGCGGAGGTCGCCGACCTGGCGCGCGCGATGACCTACAAGGAGGCGATCGCGTTTCGCAGGGGCGCGCACTACCTGCCGCTTGGGGGCGCCAAGGGGGGAATCGACTTCGATCCGACCGATCACCGCGCCCGCGAGGTGCTCGGTCGCTACCTGGAAGCGATGCTGCCGTTGCTGGAGGTTCGTTGGGCGGTCGGCGAGGACCTCGGGGTTCGCCAGGACGAGCTGGATGAGCTGGCGGCGGCGCTCGGGATGAGCTCGACCGTCGACGCGGCGCTGCGCTATGTCCACGACGGCCCCGACGCCGGCCTCGCTCGGCTGCGGGCGGCGTTCGCGTGCGCCGATCGCGGGGTCGGCCTGGGGGAGCTGGTCGGCGGCTACGGGGTCGCCCGCGCGGCTGTGGCGGGCCTGCGGGCGCTGGGGATTGGGTGCGACGGCGTGACCGGAGTCGTGCAGGGCTTTGGCTCGATGGGGGGCGCCAGCGCCCGGTACCTCGCCGACGCCGGCGTCCGGGTGATCGGCGTCGCCGACGCTCGAGGGCTGGTTCTCAACGAGGCCGGGCTCGAAGTCGAGCGGTTGCTGGCGAGCCGCGACCGCCATGGCCTGGTCGACCGCTCGGCGCTGCGCAATGGCGACCGCGAACTGGCGCGGGATGACTGGGGGTCGGTCGAGTGCGACGTGGTCGTTCCAGCCGCGACCTCGTACGCGATCGACGATGCGGTCGCGCGCGAGATCCGGGCGGCGCTGGTCGTCGAGGCCGCCAACGTGGCAACGCTGCCGGCCGCCGAGCAGCAACTGGCCGCACGGGGGGTGGCGGTCGTGCCGGACTTCATCGCCAACATGGCGACCAACGCGTGGTGGTGGTGGACGCTGTTCGGGGACATCGAGCCGACCACCGAGTCGGCGTTTGCGAGGGTCGACGAGACGATCACGGCGCTCGTCGGCGAGGCCTTCGACCGCACGCCGGCGGGAGTGCCGTTGCGCCGCGCGGCGTTGCGGATGGCGGACGAACGGGCCGCCGCGGCCCGCGTCGAGACGCAGGAGGCGGTGGCTGAGCGATGATCCGGTGGCTTGAGATGACGCGGTGGCCTGAGCGATGACCCAGCGCACCGGAGCGGCAGCGCTGACCGCTTCGCTGGCGGCGCACGGGGTTGACCTGCTGTGGGGGATCCCGGGAACCCACAACCTCGACATCTATGCCGAGCTCGAGCCCGCGGGCATCCGTCACGTGCTCCCCCGCCACGAGCAGGGGGCGGCGTTCGCGGCCGATGGATTCGCCCGTGCGACCGGACGCGTCGGAGTCTGCCTGACGACATCGGGCCCGGGGGTCTTGAACGCCGCGACGGCGCTTGCGCAGTCGTGGTCTGACTCGATCCCGGTGCTGCTGGTGTCTGCCGGGCTGCCGCTGCGCCAGCCGGGCCGGGGCAACGGATACCTCCACGAGACCAAGGACCTGCACGGCGCGATGGAGGCGATCGTCGCCTACAGCCACCGGGTGACGAGCGTCGGCGAGATCCCTTCGGCGGTCGCGCAGGCGTTCGCGGTGATGAACAGCGGCAGGCCGCGGCCGGTCCACCTAGAGGTCCCCGCCGACGTCCTGCGGGAAAGCACCGACGTCGAGTTGGTGCAACCGGCGATCGGCGCCGTCGCGGTGCCGGCCCGCCGCGCGCTGCAGGCCGCGGCTCGCCGCCTGGCCGAGGCCGAGCGTCCGGCGATCGTCGCCGGCGGCGGCTCAGTCGACGCCGGAAAGTCACTCCGCGCGCTGGCCGAGTGGCTCGGCGCCCCGGTCGCGACCACCTTCAACGGCAAGGGCAGCCTGCCGTCGAGCCACCCGCTCTGCGTCGCCACCGGCCTGCACCTGCGTTCGGTCCACGACCTGGTCGCCGACTCCGATGTCGTCCTCGTGGTCGGCTCCGAGCTGGCCCCGGCCGATCTGTGGGACGGCCCGCTGGCGCTCGAGGGCAAGCTCGTGCGGATCGACGTCGACCCGGCCGGAGTGGTGGCCAACGCGACACCAGACGTGGCGGTGGTCGGCGACGCCGAGGCCACGCTCGATGGGCTGCTGGGGGAGCGGATCGACCGGGCCGGACCGGACCGGGTGGCGCGCGCAGCCGAGTGGCGCGAGCGGGCGGCGCACGAGGCCCGGGCCGCGGGCGAGCGCTGGCAGTGGGTGCTGGATCCGATCGCCGTGGCCCTCGGCGAGACCGGGATCCTCGCCGGCGACAGCGCGATGGTCTGCTACTACGGCGCGGCCGCGGGGCTGCCCGCTCACGGGCCGAGGTCGTTCCTGTACCCGACCGGCTACGGCACGCTCGGCTACGGCCTGCCGGCCGGCATCGGCGCCAAGCTGGGCAGGCCCGCAGATCCGGTCGTCGTGCTGATCGGCGACGGTGGGATTATGTTCACGGTCGCCGAGCTGGCGTCGGCGGCCGCCGCCGGGGTCGCTCTGGCGGTGGTCGTGGTCGACAACGGCGGTTACGGCGAGATCCGCGACGAGATGCTCGCGCGCGGCGACCAGCCGCTGGCGGTCGACATCGAAGCGCCTGACTTTCCGGGGTTGGCGCGCGCCCTCGGCTGCCACGGGGAGTTCGTGGCGGATGCAGATGCGCTCGCGCTGGCGCTGCGCAAGGCGCTGGCGGGCGACCGGCCGACGCTGCTACACGCGCGCTGCCGCTGAGCGCGCCCGCGGCGCGTCCGCGGCGGACGTAGACTGCGGCCGCCAACCAGACGACAGGAGCGCTGAGGTGAACGTTTGCTCGCGATTTGACGTGACCGGGTTCGGCGTCATCGTCACCGGTGGTGCCAGTGGCCTGGGGCTGGCGTACGCCGAGGTGCTGGCGGCACACGGCGCGCGGGTGACGCTGATCGACGTCGATGCGGGCACGATCGCGGCGCAGACCGCGCGGCTACGGGATGAAGGGCTTGACGTGCGGGGCATGGCGGCGGACGTGACCGACCATGGCGCTCTCGACCGGGCGGTCGACGAGGCGGCGCAGATATACGGCCGCCTCGATGTCGCGTTCGCGAACGCCGGCATCGATCCCGGCGTCGGGTTCGTTGGCGCCTGGGCGGGCGACACGCGGCCGCGAGTGCCGGAAGGCGCGCTCGAGCGCTACACCGACGAGCGGTGGAATCGCGTGATCGACATCAACCTCAGCGGGATCTTCGCGACGGCGCGCGCCGCGGCTCGTCACATGCGGCCGCGGAAGTTCGGAAGGATCGTCGTCACGACCTCGCTCGCCGCGACCGCGGTCGAGCCCGCGATCGGCGCCGCCTACATGGCGGCGAAAGCCGGCGCGCGCCACCTGATGCGCTCGATCGCGCTCGAGCTGGCCGCCGACGGGGTCACCGTAAACGCGATCGCACCCGGGTTCTTCGTCACCAACATAGGCGGTGGCCACGCACACGACCCGGCGGTGCAGGCGGCGGTTGCGAAGGACATCCCGATGCATCGGGTCGGTCTGCCCGACGACATCAAGGCGCTCGCTCTGTTCCTCGCCTCGCCGGCGTCCGAATACATCACCGGGCAGGAGATCGTGATCGACGGAGGCTGGGGGCTGGGCGCTGCCGACTGAGCGTCTGAGCGGCTTGGCGCCTCGCCAATCCGCGCACCCGGACGGGAGTTTCCGTGCTGAGTTGAGCACGCGCGCATACGCGGTGCTTGAGCAGGAAATGCTTGATCGGTAAGTTAAGTCCGAACGACCTGGCGCTCAGGTTCTCTCCGCCCGGGGGTGGTGCCGGGGCCATGTGGGAGGTTGTTGATGCCGGTTGTCCCGATCCGTCAGATCCTGGATCCAGCGTTTGCCGACCGCTACGGGGTCGCGGCGATCAACGTGGTCGATGACCTCACGTTGGACGCGGTCCTGGCGGCCGCGACCGAGCTCGACTCGCCGCTGATCGTGCAGACGTCGCTGAAGACGGTCAAGTCGATCGGCGCCAACGCGCTCTACAGCATGTGGCGCGTTCGAGCCGACGAGGCGCCGGTGCCCGTCTCGCTGCACCTGGACCATTGCCCCGACCGCGAGTGGGTCAGCAACTGCCTCAAGGCGGGCTGGAACTCCGTTCTGTTCGATGGCTCCCACCTCGACGTCGCCGAGAACACGCGGCAGACGATCGAGGTCGTCGCCGAGGCCGAGCGCTACGGCGCGCAGGTCGAAGGCGAGATCGAGAGCGTGCTCGGCGTCGAGGACGGCGTCGGCTCCGACGAGGCGGGAGCGGTCCATCCGGTTGAGGTCTCCGCGCGGTTCATCGAGCAGACCGGGGTGTACTCGTTCGCGCCGGCGATCGGCACCGCCCATGGCCTCTACAAGCGAACGCCGGAGCTCAAGCCAGAGCGCGTCACCGAGCTCGTCGAGCTACACCCGATCCCGATGGTCCTGCACGGCGGCACCGGCCTCAGCGAGGCGCAGTTCACCGACCTGATCGCCCGTGGCTGCGCCAAGGTCAACATCTCCACCGCGCTGAAGATCGCGTTCGTCGATGCGCACCGGGAGTACCTCGAGGCGAACCCGGGCAAGCACGACCCGCCGTCGATGCTCAGCCATGTCAGAGCGGCGGTCAAACAGATGGCCGAGTACCACATCGGCATGTTCGGGTCCGCGGGACGGGCTCGGTCGATGTCTGCATCGGTCGGATAAGGGCGTGCCGGCGCTGATCTTCGACTGCGACGGCGTGCTCGCGGACACCGAGCGCGACGGCCATCGTCCTGCGTTCAACGAGACGTTCTCCGAGGTCGGGCTTGGAGTCAGCTGGTCCGAGGAGGAGTACGGCGAGAAACTCAAGATCGGCGGCGGCAAGGAACGGATGGCGTCGCTGTTGACCGACGAGTTCGTGCGCGCGAACGGACTCCCCACTGACGCCGACGGCCAGAAGGACATGCTGGCGGACTGGCACCGGCGCAAGACGGCGCTTTACAAGCAGATGGTGTGCGCGGGTCGCCTGCCGGCCCGCCCAGGTATCGCGCGGATCGTCGACGAGGCTCTGGCCGCAGGCTGGGCGCTCGCGGTGGCTTCGACGTCCGCTGAGGAATCCGTCAGAGCCGTGCTCGAACACGCAGTCGGCAAGCCAAACGCGGCCCGGTTCGCCGTGTTCGCGGGTGACATCGTTCCGGTCAAGAAGCCGGACCCAGCGATCTACCAGCTGGCGCTCGAGCGGCTGTCGGTCAGGCCCGGCGACGCGATCGTGATCGAGGATTCGCGCAACGGCCTGCTCGCCGCGGTCGGCGCAGGGTTGCGCTGCGTCGTGACGATTTCGAGCTACACCGCCGGCGAGGACATGAGCGAGGCGGCGATCGTCGTCACCAGCCTCGGCGACCCGGGCGAGCCGACAGTGGTGCTGGCAAATCGCCGCGCGGCGTCGCCCGGCGAGCTTGTCACGCTGGCAGACCTCGACGCGTGCCGGACCCAACCCCTACTCGAAAAGGAGGCCGTATGAGCGACAACGCGCTGACCCGCGGGGAGATGGTCGTGCGGGTCATCGCCCAGACCGCGGTCGACAACGAGACCTACTTCTGCGAGCTCGATGCCGTGGTCGGTGATGGCGATTTCGGCTACTCGCTCGCGCGCGGCTTCGAGGTCGTGCTCGGAGACTGGGACACGATGGAGTACAGCGACGTCAGCGGACTCTTGAAGAAGACCGCGATCGTGCTCAGCAAGCGAATCGGCGGTACGTCCGGGCCGATCTGGGGGACAGCATTCCTACGTGCAGGTGGCGCCCTCAACGACGTCCCCGAGCCGAGCGGCGAGCAGGTCGTCGCCGCCATGCGCGCTGCGATCGAAGGCATCAAGCAGCGCGGCGACACCGATCTGGGCCACAAGACGCTGCTCGATGCGCTCGTCCCGGCCGTGGACGAACTCGAGGCGGCGCTACCCCAAGGCGCGAACGTCGCGATCGAGCGCGCTGCCGTGACGGCCCGCACGAGCGCCGAGGCGACCAAAGGGATGCTCGCACAGCGTGGGCGGGCCGCGTATACCGGTGACCGGAGTCGCGACTCCGTGGATGCCGGAGCGATCGGCATCGCGGTGATGTTCGAAGCGGTCAGCAGGGCCTGGCAAGAGTCCGAGGTGGAGTTGGCCTGAAGTCCAGGGCTGTGCCGGGCTCGTGCGTTGGACGCTGGCGAGAATCGACCAGCGCGATTAAGAGGCAGGACATCCGAGAGGAGAAGTGGTGAAGAAGTTCGTCAATGACCCACAGCAGTTCGTGCCGGAGATGCTGACAGGGATCGAGCTGGCAAACCCGGGCAAGCTCCGCTACGTGCCGGAGTACAACCTGATCATGCGGGCCGACGCGCCGCAGGCGGACAAGGTCTCGATCGTTCAGGGATCCGGATCAGGCCATGAGCCGGCCCACGTGATGGTCGTCGGGAAGGGGATGCTCGACGCGGCGTGCCCGGGCGACGTGTTCGCGGCGCCCCCGTCGGACTACGTGTACGAGACGACGAAGCTGCTCGCGAGCCCGAAGGGCGTGCTGCACATCATCAACAACTACACGGGCGACCGCATGTCGTTCGACATGGGGCGTGAGCTCGCCGAGGCCGAGGACATCAAGATCGCGACGATCGTCGTCGATGACGACGTGGCGGTGAAGGACTCGACCTACACGGTCGGTCGGCGCGGGGTCGCCGGCAACTTCTTCGTGATCAAGGCGGTCGGAGCCGCCGCCGACCGAGGTGCCGAGCTCGAAGACCTCGTCAAGCTCGGTGAACGCGTGAATTCGGTCACCCGCACGATGGGGATGGCGCTGACCTCGTGCACGCCCCCCGCCAAGGGGTCGCCGCTGTTCGAGCTCGGCGACGATGAGATGGAGATGGGCGTCGGCATCCACGGCGAGCCGGGACGCAGGCGCGAGAAGCTCGCGAACGCAAACGCGATCATCGACGAGCTGCTCGAAGCCGTGGCATCGGATCTGCCCTACAGCTCCGGTGACGATGTCGCGCTGATGATCAACGGGCTCGGCGGCACGCCGATCTCCGAGCTCTACATCCTCTACGGACGAGCCCATCAGCAGCTCGCCGACCGTGGGATCAACGTCACCCGCAGCTATGTGGGCGAGTACTGCACATCGCTGGACATGGCAGGCGCGTCGCTGACGTTGGTGAAGCTCGACGACGAGCTGAACGATCTGTTCGACGCACCCGCCGAGGTCGCGGTTCGCGTCTTCTAGACCGAATACGGACGTCTGGCTGCCGGCGGGCGATGGTCCGGCGGCAGCCGGTACTTCGCTACTAGGCGGCGGCGGGATGGGTCGGCCATACGAGCGGGATAGCCTCGCCGTGTGCGAGCGTTCGCTCGGGAGGCGCCTCGCGCCCGGTGGCGATCAGCGCCGCACGGATCGTCCCGGCGTGCGCGACGACGAGCGCCGGGCCGGGCGCAGCCGCCACTGCTGTCAGCGCTCCGCGCGTGCGCTGGACCTGTGCGCTGATCGACTCGCCTCCGGGGAACGCGAAGTCCGGCACCGCTGCCTCGAAGGCGGCGTGGAGCTCCGGCGAGTCCGTCGCGATCCGGGCAACCGGCTCGCCCTCCCAGGCGCCGCGATCTGACTCGATCAGGTCGTCGAGCACGGTCGGCTCGACCCCGATCGCCTGTCCGACGACACCCGCGGTCTGTCGTGCCCGCAGCAACGGCGAGCACCAGATCGTGACCACTCCCGCCGCCTGCGCCTGACGGGCGAGGCGTTCCGACTGCTCGCGGCCGAGCGTGGATAGGGGTGGATCGCGGCGGCCGAGGATCAGGCCGTTGGCGTTGTCGATCGTCTCGCCGTGCCGGGCGATCAGCAGCGTCACGGCCACGTCGGGCATTGTCGACGATCTGGCGGCAACGGGGGAATTCTCGTCCGATCCCGGCGGGGCTGGGTTTGCGGTGGTGGGCGATCTTTCCTAGTCTTAGACGTATTCGTCCACGGCCTCTGGCCTCGATCAATGGAGGGAGGTGATTGGTTTGCGTAAGTACCGTGGCCGGTTGACTGAGCCGTTGGTGCGCGAAAACGGAGCGCTGCGTCCGGCGAGTTGGGACGAGGCGCTCGATTTCGCCGCCGCGGGTCTGTCCCGAGCCCGGACACAGGACACGACGCGCTCGTTCGGGATGTTCAGCTGTTCGAAGGCCTCGAATGAGGTCAACTTCCTGGCTCAGAAGTTCGTGCGTTCTGTGATGGGGTCGAACAACATCGACTCGTGCAACCGCACTTGACACGCTCCTAGCGTCGTCGGTCTGGCGACGGTATTCGGCGCGGGCGGCGGCACGTCGTCCTACACAGAGGTCGAGGACACGGATTTGCTGATCCTGTGGGGTTCGAACGCCCGCGAGACGCACCCGATCTTCTTCCACCACGTACTCAAAGCGGTGCATCGCGGTGCGTCGCTGTACGTCGTCGATCCGCGGCGCACCGGGTCGGCGCAATGGGCCGACACCTGGCTGGGGCTGGACGTCGGTACGGATATCGCGCTGGCCAACACGGTCGCCCGCGAGATCATCCATGCCGGGCTTGCGAACCAGAACTTCATCGATCATGCGACGACGGGCTTCGAGGACTTCCGCTCTGGGGTCGAGCCGTGGACGCTCGAGGAGGGCGAGCGCGTCACCGGCGTTCCCGCTGAGACGATTCGCGAGCTGGCGCACGCATACGCGCGCGCGGACAGGGCGATTCTGTGCTGGACGCTGGGGATCACTGAGCACGTCAGCGCGGTTGACAACGTCCTCTCGTTGATCAACCTCTCGTTACTGACCGGGCACGTGGGGCGGTACGGCTCGGGCCTGAACCCGCTGCGCGGCCAGAACAACGTCCAGGGGGGTGGCGACATGGGCGCGATCCCGAACAAGCTGCCGGGCTTCCAGGATGTCCAGGACGATCATGACGCCCGCGCCCGGTTCGAAGCGGCGTGGGGCGTTTCGCTCCCGCCCGAGCGTGGCTGGCATCTCACGCAGATGTTTGAGGGGATGGAGCGCGGCGAGCTACGAACGTTGTACGTGATGGGCGAGAACCCCGCGCAGTCCGAAGCCGACTCGAAGAAGGCGCTCGAGTTGCTCGAGGGGCTCGATTTCCTGATCGCCCAGGACATCCTGATGACCAAGACCTGCGAGCTGGCGGACGTGGTGCTGCCGGCGTCTGCCTCGTGGTGCGAGGTAGAGGGCGGCACGGTGACCAACAGCGAGCGGCGCGTACAGCGCATGCGAAAGGCACTCGACCCGCCGGGCTTGGCCCGTGATGATCACTGGATCCTGACCGAGCTGGCCCGGCGGCTTGGACACGATTGGGGCCATCCGACGCTCGAGCAAGCCTGGGACGAGTTGCGGTCGCTCAGCCCGATGCACCGCGGTATGAGCTACAGCCGTCTCGAGGAACTCGGCGGAATTCAGTGGCCCTGCCCCCGCGAGGACCACCCTGGGTCGCCGTTCCTCCACGGCCGGTTGTGGGATGAACCAGCCGGGGAGCCGCGCGCGCCGTTCTCGGTAACCGAGTGGGTACCGCCGATCGACGAGCTCAACGACGAGTTTCCGATTCGCCTGACGACCGGGAGGCGCCTGGACTCGTACAACACCGGTGTCCAGTCGAACCTGTACAGCTCTCCGCTGCGACGCGGGGAGACGCTGGATCTCTGCCCGCAGGACGCCGAGGAGCTCGGGGTAGAGCCCGGCGAGGTCGTGCGGATCAGCTCTCGCCGCGGGTCGATCGACGCGCCAGTGCGACTCGATACCGGCCTTCGCCCAGGGCTCGCCTTCATGACATTCCACTTCCCGGATCAGATCGACGTCAACTTGCTGACGATCGACGCCACTGATCCGAAGTCGGGCACCGCGGAGTTCAAGGCGACAGCGGTCCGCGTGGACAAGCTGAACGGCGACGTCCACGAGGCCGCCGTCGTCGCCGGCAGCGAGGTCCACGGGTAACGTGGACCTACGCTTGCTCGACGCCGAGCCGACGGCCGACGAGCGCGCAGCGGTCGACGCATTCCTCGGCCCACCGATGTCGAGCTGGGCCGGAGCCGACCGGGTCGAGAACGGGCACTCCGCACACGGCGGCCACGCCGCCCGTGCGGCGCGCCATCAGCTGCTGCCGACGTTGCACGCGCTCCACGAGCATGCGGGTTGGATCAGCCCGGGAGGCCTGAACTACATCGCCCGGCGGCTGACGATCCCGCCCGCCGACGTGTACGGCGTCGCCACCTTCTATGCGCTGTTCTCAGTTCAGCCGCGGGTACCCCGGGTGCTACACGTCTGCGACGACCTCGTGTGCCGCTGCGCCGGCTCGCAGGCCTTGATCGCCGCCTTGACCGACCACGTCGGTCCCCCGGGATCCGAAACCGATCACACCAGCTGGTTGCCCAGCCCGTGCCTCGGCCAGTGCGACCGGGCGCCGGCTGCACTGCTTGTCGAGTCCGGTCAGGAGCCGCTCGAGCGCGAGCTCCCGGCCGTCGAGGCGACGGATCTCGTCGAGGTGATGGGCGGAGCCACTCCGGAAGCTCCTCACTCGGCAGTGCCGCCCCAGGCCGGCCAACCGGGGCTTCGCCTGCTCCGTCGGATCGGCTCTGTCGATCCCGAGAGCCTCGATGACTACCGCGCCCACGGCGGCTACGCGGCGCTTCGGCGTGCGTTCGAGCTCGGCCCCGAGGGTGTGATCCGCGAGGTGCTCGACTCGAAGCTGATGGGCCGCGGCGGCGCCGCCTTCCCGACCGGCCGCAAGTGGGAAGCGGTAGCCCGACAACCCCGCCGCCCGCATTACCTGATCTGCAACGCCGATGAGTCCGAGCCCGGCACGTTCAAGGACCGGGTCATCCTCGAAGGGGATCCGTTCTCTGTGATCGAGGCGATGACGATCGCGGCGTACGCGACTGGCTGCGAGTACGGCTACATCTATCTGCGCGGCGAGTATCCGCTCGCTCAACGACGACTCGAGCACGCGCTTGAGCAGGCGCGCGCGCGAGAGCTCCTGGGGGAGGGCATCTTCGGTCGGGACCTGCGTTTCGACATCGAATTGCGAAAGGGCGCCGGCGCCTACATCTGCGGCGAGGAGACCGCGATCTTCGGGTCGATCGAGGGCTATCGCGGTGAGCCGCGCAACAAGCCCCCGTTCCCGGTCGAGCGTGGGCTGTTCGGCCAGCCAACCGTCGTCAACAATGTCGAGACGCTTGTAAACGCGCTTCCGATCGTGCTCGAAGGCGGCGTGGCGTATGCCAGCATCGGCACCGACCGCTCGACCGGACCGAAGCTGTTCTGTGTCTCCGGCGCGGTCGAGCTACCGGGGACCTACGAGGTGCCGTTTGGAACCACCCTGCGCGAGCTGCTGGAGCTCGCCGGGGGCGTGGCCTCGGGCCGATCCCTGCGCGCCGTGCTGCTCGGCGGCGCCGCCGGTAGCTTCATCACTGCGGACGATCTCGATCTCTCGCTCACGTTCGAGGCCACTCGCGAAGCCGGCACGACACTTGGCTCGGGGGTCGTGGTTGCGATCGACGAGCTCGTTGATCTCGGCCAGCTGTTGCTGGTCATCGCTGGGTTCTTCCGCGATGAGAGCTGCGGTCAGTGTGTTCCGTGCCGCGTCGGAACCGTCCGTCAGGAAGAGGCACTCGCGCGGCTGCTGTCCGGGAGCACCCGTGGCACCGTCCAGGATGAGCTCGCGCTGATCGCGGAGATCGGCGAAGCGATGCGAGACGCGTCGATCTGTGGGCTGGGTCAGACCGCGTCGTCGGCGATCGAGTCGGCGATTAAGAGACTTGGCATCTTCAACGGAGCGGCTGCATGATCGAGCTACCAATGGTTCCACCGGATGCCCCCGCGCGGGCTGTGGGGTTGACAGTCGATGATCGGCACGTTGAGGTGCCGGAGGGATCCACGATCCTCGACGCGTGCTCGGAGCTCGGGATCGACACCCCGACGCTCTGCTTCGGCGAGACGCTGACTCCGGCGAACGCGTGCAGGATCTGCGTGGTCGAACTGGAGGGAGCTCGCACGCTCGTGCCGGCGTGCTCGCGAAAGGTCGAGCCCGACATGGTGGTCCGGACCGACACGCCCCGGGTGCGCCGCAGCCGCAAGATGGTGATCGAGTTCCTGGCCTCGTCGGTCGACCTTTCGATCACGCCCGCGGCGCAGGACTACCTGCGGCGCTACGACGCCGATCCCGAGCGGTATGGGCCACCGGCGCCGCCTGACCCCGACCGTGATCACAACCGCACGGGCCACCACGAGCGACCTGATGGTCAGACCGCGGCCACCGTGCATGGTCCGACCAAGGTCGATAACGACCTGTACGTACGCGACTACTCCAGATGCATCCTCTGCTACAAGTGCGTCGACGCCTGCGGCGAGCAGTACCAGAACACGTTCGCGATCACGGTTGCGGGGCGCGGCTTTGACGCTCGGATCTCGACCGAGTACGCCAATCCGCTGCCCGACTCCGCGTGTGTGTACTGCGGCAACTGCATCGCCGTGTGCCCCACGGGTGCGCTCATGTTCCGCTCCGAGCACGATCTGCGCGACGCCGCCGCGTGGGACGAGTCACGCCAGACGAAGACCGACACGATCTGTCCCTATTGCGGCGTCGGTTGCAACCTGACCCTGCACGTCCAGGACAACCAAATCGTCAAGGTGAGCTCGCCCAACGACCACGACATCACGCGCGGCAACCTCTGCATCAAAGGCCGCTTCGGCTTCCAGCACGTCAGACCCAAATCCAACCCACCTGACGACGTGTGAGCTCCAGGGCCCTGACCCGCTCGCCGCCGGCATGATCGCTGCGGTGCTCCGCGACGGGCAGCGTGACGAGGTAGCTGTCGTGGAGCCGCTCGAGATTCGCGTCGACGGCGTGCCGCTCGTCGTCACGATGCGGACGCCAGGCCACGACGAGGAACTCGCGCTGGGCTTCCTCTACGGCGAGGGGCTGATCGACGAGCCTCGCTGGGCCGGGCCGACCGGCGACTTTGCCGCCAACACGGTCGAGGTTCAGGGCCCACGACCCGCGACCCCGGCGAGCGTCGCTTCTACACAACCTCGTCATGCGGGGTGTGCGGCAAGGGAGCGCTCGAGGAGGTCGCCGTACACTCACCGCCCGCCGGGCCCGGTCCCCGATTAGACCGCTCACTGCTCGCCGGGCTCCCCGGCCAGCTGCGCCAACCCACGTTCGAGCGGACCGGGGGAGTGCCCGCCACTGGACTGTTCACGGCGACGGGCGAACTGGTGATCGTCCGTGAGGATGTCGGTCGGCACAACGCGATGGACAAGGTGATCGGCCGGGCGCTCGTCGACGGCCTTCTCCCGTTGGCCACAAGCATCCTGTGCGTCAGCGGCCGACTGTCATTCGAGCTCGTTCAGAAGGCCGCGGTCGCGGGGGCGCCGATTCTCGTCGGCGTCGGAGCGCCGAGCTCGCTCGCGATCAAGCTCGCCGCCGACCGCGGCATGACGCTCGGCGGATTCGCCCGTCACGGAAAGATCAACATCTACGCGGACTCTCACCATGTGAGCTCTGACGCCGGGTCCTAGGCCTGGCCTCAGCCGTCGGGGTCCGGCAGCCCGGCAACGGCGCCGAGCACCGGCAGGCCGGCGGCCGGGGGCGTGACTGACCGCCGCCGACGAGTCGGTAGCCACGCGGCGAGCCCGCCTACGCCTGGGACCCAGATCGCAATCGCGTGATAGACGAGTACGGCGCCGACGGCCGCCGAAGGCGACATGCCATAGAGCGCCAGCGACGCGGTGAGTCCCGCATCGAGCACGCCGAGACCCGCGGGGATCGGTACGGCGGTCGTCAGATACCCGATGCAGTAGGCGATCGCCAGCGCCAGAAAGCCGATTGGGTGGCCGGTCGCCGCGCACGTCGCCCACAGCGCTGCCATATCGAGGCACAGGAATCCCGCCGTGCCGAGCAGCCGCCAATGCGGCGCGCCCACGGACCTCCAGGCACCTTCGAGCCCGGCCGCGATCCCGCGAACCGGGCGTGGCGCGCCCTCGCCCACCCGCCGGGTGCCGATCGCCAACAACGCAGCGGAGGAGAGGACGGCGATCGATACGAGGATCGGTCCTCCGGTATGGAGAAGGTCGTGCGGACCATCGGACACGCCGGCGAGCAGCAGGACGCCGGCCAGTCCGTTGACCAAGAAGCCGAACGCGGTGAGTAGGCACAGCAGCGCGGCACACCGTCCGAGCAGCCGCTGGGTGCCGATCCCATGTCGGCGCAGCAGCCAGCCGGTGGCCGCGGCCGAGGAGATATTCCCCCCGGGTAGTACCGCCCCGGCACCCATCGCGATCCACGCAACGCGGCGACTGACCGCGGGCGGGGGCTCGGGAAAGAAGCGCCGAAACACGATCACGTAGCTCAGGCATGAGCCGAGCTCCAGCGCGATCGCCGCGAGCACCCACGCTGGGCTCATCTCGCTGATCTGGTCGATCACCTCTGCGGGCGGCGCGACCCACAGCAGCAGGCCCACCGACGCGACGCCGAGCAGCGCGGTGCCGAGCGCGCGCCGGCTCACGCGGCGCTCGAGCCCGTCCCAAAAATCAGCGCGGGCACTCTGCCTAGCTGTCCGCGGTCCGAAGCTCCGAGGAGCGGGATCGATCGAGCAGCACCTCGCACCAGACCCGGGTGCCAGCGATGCCGTCGCGCGCTATTCCCCAAGCCTCGGACAGTTTATCGACGACGAACAGCCCAAGACCGCCCAACCTGTCGGGGTCAGGCGGAAGGATGCGAGGTTCGAGTTCTGATCCTGGATCGATGACGTTGATTCGTACCCGGTCATCGAGCCTCGTGAGCTCCACGGTGAGCATCGTGCCCGGGCCGACGTTGGCGTGAAGGACGCTGTTCGTGACCAGCTCACTGACGATCAGCGCAACATCCGACGCGGTTGTCGGCGCGATCTGCCCCTCGAGCTGTGACAGCACAGATCTCCGGGCCCGGCTCGGCGCGCCCTCGCCGCCGCGGATCCGCATCGAGATCGATTCTCCCAGATCCGGCGGGCGTCTCGCTGGCGCCGTCAAGCGGCCGCCCGGCTCTCAGGGCGAGTGAGTGATTCCGGGGTGGGGCGCCCCCGCGACGCCGCGGCCCGCACCGACCGCGACGTCGCCCGCTCGGCCGATGCCGCTGCAGCCGGCCCGCTCCGCGGATGGAAACGCGCCTCTGCCGCGAGACAGTCGTCGGCGCTGGCCGCGGTGTGTCGCGACAGCGCGCCGATGGACGCGTCAAGTGAAGACCCGGCCACCCGTCGGGTCGTGCTGCCGTAGCTCATCCCGCGAGGCTCCCCTCGGCGACCGCGACGCTCCGCTGCGCGCGTTCGGCCCGCCGCGTGCGGGGTGTCCTGAGCGGGGTGAGGATCAGCAGGGCGGCCGCGGGTGGGCCGCAGCAAGCTACGCGAGCCACAACCTCGATCGCAGGATCACCGACGGTGCACAGCTCCACCCGAGTGGTCAACCTCGATCCGCCAACGGCGCGTTGGACCAGGCCGGCGAGATCGATCTGGTCCCGGCTGGGGTGGCAGACGAGGAACTCCTCGAGCGGGACGCCGGCGGCTGCCGGCTCGTCGACCATCAGCATGAGCTCGGCGTGGTGGGAGATCGCCTGGATGCACAAGCCCGAGTCGACGATCACGAACGGCTCGTAGAAGCGCGGTTGTAAGCCGGGTGGCGCGCGTAGAACGGTTCCCATCTCGCAGCGCATGCACACCCGGTGTGCAAGTGACTGCCAGCGGCCCATCGGCGGATACCCGCAATAGCTACAGAACGCCTGGCTCAAATCAGCGCGCGATGCGTGCACTCAAACCCCTGACGGAGTCGCGTTGCCTATTGCACCGCCTCCACCAGCCGCCGAGAGGCCGCCGCAGACGCGCTATTTACGCCTTCACTTCTTCGACCCTGATGGCGCGGCCGCAAGGCCACGGCCAGTCAGCATCCAAGGCTCCACAATCTACTCTCTTTCGGGTGGGGTGGCGAGTGAGATTCCTGGGCGGTACGATCGGCTCAAGAGTTGAAGTGCGCCGGTCCGCGTGAAGGTCGGCGCTGGTACCCGCAGCATCAGTGAGCACAGCACACGAAACATCGCGAGGAAGGACATGAGCGCCGGCGGCCTCGAGCAGGGCCCTGAGCCGCTCGTCGGCGGGAGGCTGCTCGCGGAGGTCACGAATCGGATCGTCGCTCTGATGCGCGAGCACTACGGCCGCGGTCCGATCAAGGCCAAGACCTACGTTCTCGACAACCTGATCGTATGCGTCCTCAGTGACGGGTTCACCGCGATCGAGCGGACGATGGTGGAAGGTGGCGAACCCGACCGGGTGTTGGACATGCGCCGCGACTTTCAGCGCATGATGAAACAACGCTACAGCGCGATGATCGAGCAGCTCACGGGACGCAAGGTGCTCGCCTTCCTCAGCCAGGCCCATATCGAGCCCGATCTCACGATCGAGATGTTTCTGATGGATGGCCCGGTTCCCGGCTTCGGCGCGCTCGAGCTCGTCGACCCGGCAGGCTCTGACCCCGGACTGGACCCAGAGGCCGCCGGCTGAGGCGGCGCCACCGGTCGGCGGCTGGCGGCACCGATCGTTACTCGCGCAGTGTCCCTGGTGGTTGCCGAGGAGATATCGACTAACCTAGGATGGTCCTCGAGACAAGCTGGCGGGGCTGATGTTCGCGCGGCCGGGTTGTTTCGAACTTAGAGGCTTGCGCCCGCGGCGGTCTGATGGCGGCCAGTGGGGGTTGTGCTTTGGAACGTCAACCCCTGCACTGGAGTGGTCATCGTGGCGTGGATCGGATTGCCGGGTCGGGCAGCGCGAGCTTGCCGCCTACGCGCGCCCCCGTCTGATGCGAAGTGTCGTCGAGATCTTCACCTCCGTGGTGGCGTACTTGGCGATCTGCGTGCTGATGTATTTCTCACTTCAGGTCTCTTATCTGCTGACGCTGGCGCTGATTCTTCCGGCCACCGGCTTCCTGGTGCGGACGTTTGTCGTGTTTCACGACTGCGCCCACGGCTCGCTGCTGCCTTCCAAGCGCGCCAATCGGTACCTCGGGCGGTTTCTCGGCCTGTTCGTGCTGTCGCCGTTCCAGCGCTGGCGTCACGATCATGCGATCCATCACGCGACATCGGGAGACCTCGAGCGCCGTGGCGTCGGGGACGTCATCACGCTGACTGTGGGCGAGTACCGGGCGCGGGGATGGCGAGGTCGTCTCGCTTATCGCCTGATCCGCAACCCGGTAGTGATGTTCGGGCTCGGTCCGATTATCGCGATGGTCATCGGGCCGCGGATCGCAACCCGGTCACAGCGTCCGCGGCTACGTCACAGCGTGCTCGGGATGGATGTCGTGCTGGTGGTGGTCATCGGTGCGCTGTGCTGGTTGATCGGCTGGCAGAGCTTCCTGCTCGTCTGGGCACCCGCGGCGATGCTCGCCGGCTCGGTCGGGATCTGGCTGTTCTACGTCCAGCATCAGTTCGAAGACGCCTACTGGCAGAGCGCTGCTGACTGGAGCTATTCGGATGCGGCGCTGCGGGGCAGCTCCTACCTGAGGCTGCCGAGAGTCATGCAGTACTTCACCGGCAACATCGGGCTGCATCACATCCACCACCTCAACGCACGGATTCCGAACTACAACCTTCAACGCGCTCACGACGAGAACCCGATCTTCCTCCAGGTCCCGACGCTCTCGGCGCGTGATGGGTTGCGCAGCGTCCGGCTCAAGCTGTGGGACGAGGAGCGCGGAAAGCTCGTCACGTTCGCACAGGCAAGGCCCAATCGGGACATCAGGGTGACCCCCACATCAGCACCAGCCGAGGTTGCTTCTCGCCCTGCCTGAGCGCGGACGTGGCTGTGGAGCGACGCAGTCCCGCTGCTGCGGAGATCCGCGTGACTGCGAGCGACGGCGCGCCGGCTTCGATACCGGGCTCCAGGTGCGCTAAGGCCCGGAACGGACCCGCCTGGGTCCGAGTCTGAGCCGATTCTCGGCTGAGTAGAATGCGTGTTGGGCCATTTCACCGCTTCGGCGAAGCTACTTCGCGCGGAGCACCGTCGGCCAGGTAATCCCGAACGGCGACCTCACGGACAGTTTCGTCCGCAGCGACGGAAGCGCCTTTTCCTATAGAGCGCTCGGACGCCGAAACTGGCGATGAGCTTTCTCGCGTCCGTTGAAAGGACTCCGTATGCCGATCTTCTTTTTCACTGTTGAGCAGCAGGAGCGCGCCATCGTCGAGCGCTTCGGCAGGTTCGTCCGCGTCGCCGGACCCGGACTTCAGCGCAAGTCTCCATTCGTCGAGAAGGTGGCGGGCCGGATGAGCTTGCAGGTCGAGCAGCTGAATGCGGATATCGAGACCAAGACCCAGGACAACGTGTTTGTCGTGGTGAAGCTCGCGATCCAGTACATGGTCGGCGCCGAGCAGGAGAAGGTGAAGGACGCCTTCTACAAACTCGACGACCCCGAGGTCCAGATGAAGTCCTATGCCTTCGACGTTGTCCGCTCGCACATCCCGACGATGGATCTCGACGAGGCCTATGCCGATGCAGACACGATCGCCAAGCACATCCAGGACACCCTGCAGACGCAGATGGCGGACTACGGCTACGAGATCATCAAGGCGCTGATCACGAACATCGAACCTGACCAGCGGGTCAAGGACGCGATGAACAACATCAACGCCGCCCGTCGAAACCAGGAAGCCGCGACTGCCCAGGGCGAGGGTGACAAGACGCTGCGGATCAAAAAGGCCGAGGCGGAGTCGGAGTCGATGCGCCTCCACGGCGAGGGGGTGGCTGCCGAGCGGGAAGCGATCGCCCGGGGACTCAAGGACTCGCTGGCCATCCTCGCTGACCAGGTGGGCATCGACCCGAAGGAAGCGATGGGTCTCGTCGCACTGACGCAGTACATGGACACGATCCGGTCGGTCGGCGAGCACGGCAACATGACGACGCTCCTGCTACCCCACTCGCCGGCCTCGGTCGGTTCCCTGATGGACCAGGTCCAGCAGGGCATGCTGACGGGCAACCTCGCCGCGGACGCCGCCAGAAGTGGTGGCAATGGGGGAGGTGGCAGGCGGGCAACGTCACCAGCGACGGAGGGCACCGGGTCCTAGAGCACCGGCGCGGAGACCCGGACGATGGTCGAGAACAGTCAGGGCATGCTCGCGTTCCTCGGGGTCCCGCCTGACCGGCGGCTGTTGGGCGAGGACTTGGTGAATCTGCCCGAGGCTGAGCAGCATCACGAGCCGGTCGTGTCGACTGAGCGGCATGACCGGCTGGTCGCGGCCGGGTCGGTTCTAACCGGTGTCACGCTAATCGGCGGGGCGGCACTGCTGCTCTTTGGCGGCGTGCAGCTTCTGTTCAATGGCGGCGGCGCGGTCAGCGCTGTCGTGGCCGTGATCGGGCTTCTGCTGGTGGCCACGCACTGGGGGTGGGTGCATGTGGCCGAATACGCCGGCGTGACCATCGACGCGCACCAGCAACGCGAGACCGAAGCGCGCGAGCTGCAATGGCTCGCGACGGTCCAGCCGTATCCGCGCTTCAGCGTCTCGACCAGCGTCCTCGATGACGCGTCGACACTTGTCGAACGCACCCTCCACCGGCCGGTCCTCACCGGGCACGGCACGTTCACGTTCGTTCGTCAGACCGACGCCGAGACAACGTTCGATGCCCGCGCTCCGGCCGAGGTCATCGCGACAGCCGTCGAGACGATGCGCCGCGAGGCGCGGCTCGAGACTGACCGTCTTTCGGAATCGTGGGAAGCGGCGTCGAGCGCTTACGCGGCAGCGTTGTACAGCGCCGAGGATGAGCAGCAGCAGCTGGCCGCGCGCCGTGCCGCGGCGACTGCGCTTTCCGAGCACATCAACGCGTCGCTGCTTGAACCTCCGCTGGTCGAATAAGCCACGGGCTGCGCGGGCCCGAGATCGAGGATCCGTCAGCCCGCTCGTGGTGCCTGGCCAGCGGTGGAACCTGCGCCGGCTTTGGCGAACCGGAGGCTCGCTTCGGCTCGTGCGCATTCGCGTTCCAGTTCGCGCACGCGCGCAGGGCTAGTGGCGCGCAAGCCGTAGGTCCTGGCCTTGTAAAGGTCATAGCGCTGCCGGGCGTGTTGAGCCTGAGCTCGAAGCTCGTCCAACCGCGTGGCGGTCTCAGGTGTACGCGACTGCGTCATGACTGTGCTCCGTCGGGCCCGGGGTTCCAGAGCATCACCGCTATCGCGTCGGGCAGCGTCTCGGACACGTCGAGAGCGTCGAAGAGCTTGAAACCGAGTAGGCCCTGCGCGCAGTCGACCTGTGCCGCCGGCAGGCCGCACTCGGGACATCTGGTCAGGTATGCGGCTGCCGCGGCGGTAAAGCGCAACCGGCAGCTTGGGCAGCACAAATGGCTCATGACGGCCATCCCCCGCTCTGTGCGTCAAAGCCGTCGCGCCAGACCCCACAACCTCCACTCAGCTCGAGGTCGACGTCACCAGCCTCGAAGTAGACCCGCCCCCGTCCGCGACCGAACACACGGAGGCTGTGCCACTCAGGAGATCGCGGCCCTTCCCCACTCAACCCTCGAAGTCGAATGACCTCCGTCTCGCGGCCAAGCGAAGACGGATCACATGACGTGCTCGGCGCACGCAGCCCACCGGGCGCCAACGTGTCTGGTGCGGTGGCCATGGCCATCCGCCTCTCTGCCCCTCTAACCGCAGAAGCCGCCCGGAAAGCAAGAGGGGCCTAGGCTCGCTGAGCGCATCTACCACAGTACCAGGCTCCTACACCCGCTCAGCATTCCGCGAAAGAGCAGCAAGCACGGGGAACAGAGCGGATGCTCGCGACGGCCTCCAGCGGGATGATCACGGCATCCTGTCTACCATCGGCGGATGGCTCAGGCAGTGGCGATCGTCTTGGCCGGCGGACGGTCGTCTCGGATGGGCTCACCGAAGGCTGAGCTGGAATGGCACGGCTCCACGCTGCTGCGTCGCGTGACCGGGCTGGTGGCCCGTGCCGTCGACGGACCCGTGGTCGTCGTCCGCGCGCCCGACCAGGGGCTTCCTTACCTCGATGGCCGGGTCGAGGTGGTGGCCGACGCGCTGGAGTTGGCCGCGGACGGTTGTCTGGGATTGGCTCACCGAAGACTGAGCTGAAATGGCACGGTCCACGCTGCTGCATCGCGTGACCGGGCTGGTGGCCCGTGCCGTCGACGGACCCGTGATCGTCGTCCGCGCGCCCGACCAGGGGATTCCTTACCTCGATGGCCGGGTCGAGGTGATGGCCGACGCGCTGGAGGGCCGCGGACCGCTGCCGGGATTGGCTGCTGGACTGGCGGCGGGCGACACGGTCGCGTTCATGGCCGCCGACGCCGGTACGAGTGCAGATGGCCACTCCGAGCGCTGACTCTCAGGCGTTGGCGAGGGGATGGGACGGGGGCATACCGCAGGCGGCGGCGGCCCTCTGGAACGCCGGCGATTGCTCGGTCCGAACGGGGAGAGGCCAGTACATCCCGCCCCTGATGATCCCGTGAGCCTGGCCCGGCGGGGGCCCCCCGACGGTCGGGTCGGGAAAGTCCGTGAGGCCGTGTTTGCGCATGCACTTCGAGAACTCGACGTCGAGGGCCCTGACGCGCGCCGAGGGCTTGGGAGGGCCGCCGATCGGGCCTGGTTGCAGCTTGGCGCAGACCCGCTGCGCGGCTTGGTATGAGGGGGATTGCTGGTTGATCGTGGAGGGGAGGGCAAACCCCTCCGGGCCGGGGTCGGGGAAGCCGGTCACGCCGTGCGAGCGCATGCAGTCGGCATAGGCGATCGCCTGTCCAGTGCCCGTCGACCCGGCCGGGGCGCTCGGCTTGCTCGAGGACCCGCACGCGGCGATCCCGACTGCGCAACTCACGAACGCGAGCGTGATCAACGGGCGGTGGCGTGGCGTTGCTCGGCTGGTGCTTACGTTGGGCATGTCGGTGGAGGCCACGTCAGACCTCCAGTTGTACGTCAACGCCTATAACACCGAGGTAACGGCCGCTACGTCCTCTCGCGGCTCTGACAGTGTTGCGAAGCACGAGCAGGGTGGTGCCGGGCTTGCGAAGCGGTTGGAGTGCCAGCTGCTCGGCCAATAAAAAGCCCCGCAAAGAGGGCGACGCTTATCGCGCCGAGTCTGCTCTCGAACGTGCTCTGCTGACGAACGTCAGCCGCCGCCATCGACACGGACAAGGAGACCGTCGCCGCTGCCGTCAGGCTTTCGAGCGGCTGACGACAACGGCACGACTCGTCTCGAGGGTCGCGATCAGGGAATGACCCCCCGCCGGTGGTTCGAGGTCAACGCGAACGGGGAAGCGAAATGGGGCGACCGATGATCGAAGGACGACCGCGCTGAGGGCGATCTCGATGGGCTTCGCGAGTTCCTTGACGCGGACGTCAAGTGGCACGGCGGCGACCCCTCGGCGGCCGGCGCGTGCCAGTACCGCGAGCAAGCGCTCGAGTTCATGCCCGATGCGCGGAGTCGTCGGCGCTTGCCCGACCTGCTGCTGTTCCGCCGGGGGCGCTCAGCTCAGCTAGGCGGCGGAGGCGACACGACGGGCTCGCGGGACGGGTGGGGGACGCGCTGTTGCAACACCCGTCGCGCCGCCCAACTGGCCGGCGCAAGCGCGCATTCGCTGACGACGCTGATGCCTGGCTGCCCCGCCCTTCGACGGCGCGGCCAGACCTCAACACGAACGAGGTTACGGCGATTCGCGACCGATTACAAACCCCCGGCGAAGCGGTGTGCAATGCTGCGCTGCAGCCGCTGGGCTTCAGGTCGCCGGAGTTCAGCTACGAGCCCGCGCGAAGCGAATATCGGTAGCACGAGTGAGCAGCAGAGCAGACACGCGAACGCCGACAGGCCGGCAGTGAGCAACGCGGGGCCAATCGAGTCCGCTCACGACGATCCTGCGCTCCGCCCGCTCGCGGGCGGCAGGCTGCTATCGGAGATCACCAACCGGATCGTCTCGTTGATGCGCGAGCACTACGGACGCGGACCGATCAAGGCCAAGACCTACGTCCTGGACAACCTGATCGTTTGCGTGCTCAGCGACGGCGGCTTCACCGCGATTGAGCGAACGATGATGGGAGGCGGCGAACCCGAACGGGTGCTGGAGATGCGTCGCGACTTCCAGCGGATGATGAAGGTGCGCTACAGCGAGATGATCGAGGAGCTCACGGGGCGCAAGGTGCTCGCGTTCCTCAGCCAGGCCCACGTCGAACCTGACCTCACGGTCGAGATGTTCCTCATGGACGCGCCGCTAGTCGGCTTCGGCGCGCTCGAACTTGTCGACCTCGGCGACGGCTGACAGCGCCGACGCCCCGGACGAGGACGGGTTCCGTACTGCGGCATTCCTGGCACGTGTACGGCTCTGCATGCGCGAGAGATTCACAGCCTGGGCTATCGGCGGTGATCGCGGCGTGTATGGCGGCCGGCTATCGGTGCGGCCGGCGCCGCCGGGAGGCGGTGCGTGTGTCCGGTGGTTCTGGCTGGAGCAGGCGCACGCCGACCATCCTGCCGTGGTCATAGACGCGCTCGATGAGGTACCCGTTCAGCTCGAGCTCGGTGACGACGGCGGCCGGAAACGCGATCCCCTCGGCGTGCAGCTCGGCGAAAGCGACCGGCTGGTGGCCGGCCTGGCGCAGTCGGTCGAGCAGCCGTTGTTGCTGGGGGTCAGCGGGCGTCATCGACCTGATTGTCGCCCTCCGGCGAGATTGGGCAAGCCGCGGAGGTTTTCCGAGCGGCGCTGCTGGCACTTGACTTTTAGCGACTGGGATTTGGTTGCGGCCCACCACTGCGTCCGCCGCAATCGACTCACGCGCTGTGCGATCTCGGCGAGTGGCGTGGCGACGTTGGCGCGCGCTCGAGGCCGAAGCCGGGTTGAGCGAATCACGTGATGACGCTCTCGCGACGTCGAGCAGCGCGGCTGTCGAGCGCTTCTTGCGCCGACCTGTGATGCTGGTGTGAACGTCGTGTGAAGTAGAGACTGGAGTTGACGCCTTGGCACATGCAATCGCGGTTGAGCCGATCCCTGAGACGTCGGGTGCCGAGCGCGCGATCGCCGACGCGCTGGCGGTCGGAGCGCGGGCTGCGGACGCTGAGCGTGCGCGCGATTCGGTTGCGCTGTGGTTTCACACTTTCGCGCTTGCGCCGGGGATTTACACGCCGGGTATCGCACGCGATCATGGCTACCGCCTTGCTGTGCTCGACGCGGATCGTTTCGCGGACCGCAGCGTCCTTGACGTGGGCGCGTTTGACGGCTTCTACAGCTTCCTCGCTGAGGCCCGCGGCGCGCGTCGCGTTGTCGCGGTCGACAATGAGCAGTACGTCGACTGGGTGCGTGCTCGCTTCGGCGTGACGCTTCCAGGCGGCGCCGGCTTCCGCGCGATCGCCGGGCTGGTCGGATCCCGGGTCGAGTACCGACGCATGGACGCGCTCGACGTGCAGCAGCTCGGCGAGCGCTTCGATGTTGCGTTGTGTTTCGGTCTCTTGCATCGGGTGACCGACCCGATCAGGTTGCTGGCAGCGCTCGCCGATGTGCTGGCTCCGGGCGGCGAGATCGTGCTCGAAACCTACGGCTCGCACCTGGCCGCCGACGCCGCCGCGATCGAGGTTCACGGGCCCGGCGACGTGTACGAGCGCGATGACTTCGTCTACTGGGGCTTCTCGGCGGAGGGTCTGCGGCGACTGGCGCGGATCGTTGGCCTCGACGAGGTCGAGGTCGTCGACGAGTTGGAGATCGATGGCCACCCGCGGATTCTCGCGCTGCTCCGAGCAGCCGGGTGACCCGCTCTGCGACCACGCCCTCCCGGGGGCCGTTCAGGCCGCGTGCGACGTCGGCGACGAGCGGCTAAGCGCGCTCGTGGACCCGATCCGCTTGTAACTGCTCGACGCCAGGCAGGCGGATCGCGATTGCGCGGGTCTCGGTGTCCGAGCGCAGCACCTCGGCGTGCCGCTGGCAAGTCATCACGTCAAGATCGTGATCCATCTCGGCGCGGTCTAAGCAGGCCTGTGAGGCCACGATTAGTGGTCTCTCGTGCACGAGAACGGATCCGCGTGAACACCCTTCCCGATCCGGCACGCGTGCTCGATGTCGAGCATCGGCGCTGGCGGCTTGATCCCGCGCGTCCGAGGGTCGAGTTTCAGGTGCCCCACTTCTACGGGCTTGTCACGGTCAACGGAGGTTCGAGCGCTATCAGGGGACGCTGGACATGCGCTCCGAGCCGGCCGTAGAACTGACGATCGAGGCCGACAGCCTCGACACCAAGCAACGGCGCCGCGACAAGCACCTGCGCTCAGCTGACTTCTTCGATGTTGAGCATCACCCCGAGGTCAGGTTCGTCTCCGACAGCGCCGCGCTGGACGGCGAACGACTCAAGGTGCACGGGCAACTTCACGCCGCGGGAAAAGCGATCCCTATGGCGCTCGACGCGACCCTGCGCCACCTCGACGGCGAGCTTGAGATAGAGGCAGTCACCGAAGCCGACCACCGCGAGCTCGGAATGACCTGGAGCCCGCTGGGGATCTTGCGCCCACCCTGCAAACTGACCGTCCGCGGGCGTCTGACCGCACAGACAGCCGACGACCACAGCTCACTCTGAACCCCCTCAATGGTTCGCGTGGCTGACGCGCGGGGCGCGGACATTGGCTGACTCATCGCGGGCGTCCGGCTCGTCTCCCACGCATCTCGTCGCGCCGGAATCATTGACCGAAACCGCGACCCGGAGGCGGCACGGAGCGTCGGGCTATCCGCTTATCGCTATCGAGCCGTATCGCGCCCCGGCAGGGGTCTCGACATCCCAAGTTGAAATCGCATCACGCCGGTCGATCTCGTCGATCGCCTCGATCCCGACGCGCACACCGCCCCACGGGTCGCCGTGATGGCGCCACCGGCCCCGCAGTCAAAACCAGTCACCCTCGCCTCTCGCCTCGTGGCGCAGATCGCGCTGTCGGTGGCATTCGAGCTCGAGCTGAGAATTCTGGCCGCAGGGCCAGCACCACAACCGACAGTACTCCTACCGGGCGCGTTTGCGCGCAAATCCCATCATTTCGTCCTAATTGCATCACCGGACGGAAGCTGGGGATGGCTTTAGCTCATGAAAAACCCCGACGAGCGGGGCTTTCCCAGTGCGCCCGAGAGGACTCGAACCTCCACGGACCATTCAGTCCACAAGGCCCTCAACCCGAATCGCCCGGTGTAGATGGGTTTTCTGGCGTCCGAGGGCCGCAAATCGACGGGTTTTCTGCACGGGTTGGACCCTCTGGACGGAGTGGATGTTGTCACGGGTGTTGTCACGGATCCGGGGTTCGGTGCCGGTACGATGTGGCCATGTCGTTCGATCTTGAAGATGGCTTTGACCCCGCCGAGCTGTGGGCGGAGAAGCAGCGCTCGCGCGATGAGGATCGGCGCGCGCTCGAGTCTGGCGAGAAGACGATCGAGCAGCTGCGTGAGGAGAACGGCGTGTTCGCACGCTTTCGCCGATCTCCCGTGTGAACCTCGCGGCCTCGAAGTCGCTGGGCTGAGTCATGCCGGCGCCAGCCGCCTCTCCGCGCCGACGAAGTGCTCCGGGTCCTGTGGGTTCCTCGCGCCCGTGACCGCCGACCCGTCCGTTCTTCTCGTCGGAGGCCAGGCCGTTCGGTTCTGGGCAGCGCTTTCTGGGCATCGCCACGGCCGATTCCTCCGCAGAGCTGCTCGCGAGCAAGGACATCGACTTCGAAGGCAGCGCCGGTGCGGCCCGGACCGTCGCCGACCTGCTCGGCGGCAGATCACGGATACCGTCCTTCGATCACCACATGCC
>CAVWOQ010000004.1:0-121615 GCA_963756655.1 uncultured Solirubrobacterales bacterium | reverse complement strand
CCTGAAGGTGTGCTGGGGTAAAGACGAGGATCAGGCCCGAGAGCTCGTCCATCGACTGTGGGCCAACGAGGGGCTCCCGGGTGAACTGGCGCAGATCCTGCCGACCCCGGCGCACTTCGAGCAGGCCTCTGAGCTCGTGAGCACCGATCAGGCCACCGCCGATGTGCCTTGCGGGCCCGCGGTCGACCGCCATCTGCGCGCGATCCAGGCGTATGAAGACGCCGGGTTTGATGAGCTCTACGTCAATCAGATCGGACCCGAGCAGGACGCGTTCTTCGCCGCGTATGCAGAGCACGTCCTGCCGCGCTTTGAAACTCGCGCGGGGGTCACCTAGCCCTTTTGGCCCCTCGTGGGCAGGTTGTTCAGCGTCTGCTTGCTTTGCGCGCCGCCTGCACCGGCCTTACGTCCCGTATGTCTGTTTGCCTTCCATCAGCTCCCGGACACGCGCGGCAGCGCGACGCAACAGGCGTGAGACCTGCATCTGAGAGCAGCCCAGCAGCTCGGCGATCTCGGTCTGCTTCAGGTCGCGGTTCAGCCTCAGGTTGAGCGCTTCGGCCTCAAGCTGCGGGAGCTGCTCAAGCGCCGCGTTGAGCGAGACCGTGCTCTCCATCAGACCGAAACCCTCGTCTTCGCTCCCGAGTCCATTGACCAACGGCTCGGGTTCCGCGTCGCCGGCCGACCCAACCGCGGGCGCATCGAGCGACACCGAGTAGTGGGCGAGGCCAGCATCGAAGCCGGTCACCACCTCGTCGGTCGTCAGCTCGAGATAACACGCGAGCTCCTCGACACTCGGCGTCTCGCCGGTCGCCGACATCTCGCGAACTCCCCTGTCGACTTTCAGCGCGAGCTCCTGGGCTCGTCTGGGCACGTGCACCGACCAGCCGGTCCCCCGGAAGTACCGCTTCAGCTCGCCAAGGATTGTCGGGACCGCGAACGACTTGAAGTCGACGCCACGCTCGGGATCAAAGCGGTCAATCGCTCCTAGCAGCCCGATGCTTGCAACCTGAAGCAGATCGTCGAACGGTTCGTGCGGATTCATGTAGCGAGCTGCCAGCTTGCGCGCCAGCGGCAGAAATCGCCCGACGAGCTCCTCGCGCGCCCGCGGGTCGCCGGTCTCGCGCAAGCGTCTGAACAGCACTGCCGAATCGGTCCCCGGCGAGCCGCCGTGGTGGAGTTCCCTCCCACGCTCCGCAAGTTCGGGATTCATCACCAGTCCTTTCGAGTACCACCGAGCAGTCGTTCGCCGCGCCCTACCGCGACGGCCAACACACCCCGACACCAATTCGTCACCCGTCCCGCGGCGGGCAAGTCACTCTTACTATTAGCCCGCGAGCGGCCGCGTTCAACCCGTACCGTCGGACACAAACGTTGCGGAATCCGGCTCCTGTCCGAATGCTGACTCGTTACGTCGCCGCGGAGGCCCGCTCGTCAGATAGGTCGCGCTCAAGTTCTCGATCCGCGCCTGCTCTGGCTGACGGGCTCTGACCGTCCTTACCCGGGCGATCCCCCATGCACGCTCGGCGGGCTACTGTCGCACCCGTGTCGTCGCGGAGCAACGAGCAGCAGAGCCCAGACTCCCCGCGACCGGCGGCGCTGGCCGTCGCCGCGCGCGACGCGGCCCACTTCGATCGCTCGCTGGTATCGGTCTCGGGCGGTCTGCTGGCGGCGATCCCGGTGGTCTCAGTGCTAGGTGGCGGACTCGCGATCGGCCAGCCGGTGGCGGGCGTGACGATGGGCGCCGGCGCGATGTTGGTCGGGATCGCCTGGCGCGTCAACGGCGGCCGGCCGCCGCTCGCGTTGATGGCGACCGATGCGTCCGTGATGGCGATTTCGACGTTCGTGGGCTGCGTCACCGGAGCACAGACGTGGCTGCACCTGGCGCTGCTGTGCGCCTGGTCGTTCGCGGCCGGATTGCTGGTCGTCGTCGGCAACCGGGGCGGCGCCGTCGGCACGCAGGCGATCATCGCGTTCGTCGTCTTCGGCCGCTTCAGCCAGCCCGCCGCGCAGGCTCTCGGGCTAGCCACGCTCGTGCTCGCGGGCGGTGGCGCACAGGTCCTGTTTCTGACGATCGTCCGCTGGCCAACGCCCCTGCGCGCCCAGCGCGCGGCGACGGCAACCGCTCTGCGTTCGCTGTCAGAGCTCGCGCGGTCCAATCCGCCCGGCTCTTCGCTGGCCGCCGGGACGGCGCTCGACGCAGCGTCGGCGACGTTGTCCGCGCCCGCGTTCTTCGGCGATCCGGCCCTGGCCACGCTGCGCAGCCTGGTCGCCGAAGGCCTGCGTCTGCGGGTCGCGCTCACTGTTATCCACACGCTGCTCGCGCGCCAGGGCCCGGCCGATGCGGCGGCCGCCGAGGCGGGCGAGCGTTCACTCCAGCTGGCCGCTGTGGCGCTGGCGCTCGCTGCGCGTGCGCTCGAAGGCGATGGCAAGGTCGCGGATTCGCTGCGCCAGCAGGTCAGTCAGGTCGGCGCCGAGGCGACGGCGCTCGATCGCACCTCGGCGCCTGCGAGTGTGCTGGGGCCGCAGATGGCACGGAGGCTCGCGGGCCTCGCCGGCCAGCTGCGAGCCTTGTCTGAGCTCGCACCGGCTGCGGGCGAGGGCGCCGGCCTTCGCAGCCGACGGCCGTTTGGCCGTACCAACCATCCGCTGCAGCGATTGCGCGACGACCTCGAGCAGATGCGGGCGAACGCTTCACTGCACTCGCCCGCAGGCCGCCACGCGCTGCGGCTCGCGGTCGTGGTTCCGGCCGCTGAGCTGATCTCGCGCGAGCTGCCGTTGCAACGCAGCTACTGGATGGTCGTGGCCGCCGCCGCCGTGCTGCGCCCCGAATTCGGGGCGACGTTCACGCGCGGGACCGAACGGGCACTCGGCACCTGCCTCGGAGTCGGATTGGCCGGAGCGATCACCGTCGCGCTGCACCCCGCCGGCGGCGTCTCAGTGGTACTGATCGGATTGCTGGCATGGGCGGCATACGCGACCTTTCCGGCAAGCTTCGCGGCGGGCTTCTGCTTCATCACGGCGATGGTCGTGTTCCTGATCAACGTGATCAGTCCCGACACGCTCGCGACCGCCAGCGCACGGCTGCTCGATACCTTGGTCGGGAGCTCGATCGGGCTGCTGGCCTACGCGCTGTGGCCAACCTGGTCGCGCCTTCCCGCTCGCCAGGCGCTGGCGGAGCTGCTCGATGCGCTACGCGCCTACGCCGCCGCGGTGCTCGACGCATTGGTCGATGGGCGCCGGCTCGGCGAGCACGAGATCCGGCCCCTGGCGCGCCACGCACGGCTGGCGCGCACCAACGCCGAAGCCACGGTCGCGCGATCGCTGGCAGAGCCCGCGGCGCATAGGATCGACCCAAGGCGCACGCAGGCGGCGCTGGATGCGACCAGACGGCTCGTCCAGGCGGTCCAGGTCCTGCGGCTCGATGCGCAAGAGGACCACGATCGGACGCCGCTGCCGGCGCTTGCGCCGCTGGCCGGGGGCGTCACCCGGATGCTTGAGATGGTCGGCACGGCGGTTGTCGATTCAGCTACGGGCGAATCGACCGCGGCCCCTGATCTGCGCTCGTCCTACACGAGCTTCGAACGTGTGCAGGAGCCGAGCGACGACCAGCAGCGCGCGGCGCTGATGTCCGAGCTGGACGAGATCGTCGACGCAACCAACGGCCTCGCGACCGCGGCCGGCATCGAGTCAGTCGACGACGACCGTGAGCCCCCAGTCGGAGCCACCCCAACATGAGCCTGATCAGATTCTTTAAAAGCCTTCATGTTGCTCACGTTTCATCTCCGGGTAGCCGATGAGCTAATAAGCCCGCCGCCGTCCAGGACCGGAGTTGACTACGAAATGATCTGTCCGCACTGCAACAACACAATTCGAGAGGAAGAGCGCTACTTGATGTCGCGTGACCCCGACGCCCAGTGGCCGGCGTGGGGCAAGTACGGTCTCTATCTGCTCCTGTTCGTCATTCTCGTCGGCGTGTTCGCGCTTCACGCCAGCGTTTAGCGATCTCTAGACCCCAGACTCGCGGGCCACGGAAGTGTCCGCCCGCGGACACTCCTGCAAAGCGGAGTCGAATCCGGGTAGCCCCGCGCCATGGAGTTCCTGCGCGAGGTGTTCAGCGGCCGGTCACGGTTCGTTGTGCGCCTCGCGATCATCGCCGCGCTCGGCGGCTTCCTGTTCGGCTACGACACAGGCGTCATCTCGGGCGCGCTGCTGTTCATCGGCAAGGACCTCGGTGCCACCAGCAAGTTCGATCAGCAGGCGTTCGTCGGCTCGCTGCTCGTCGGAGCCGTGGTCGGCGCGATCCTGTCGGGCTTTTCGGCGGACGCGCTGTCACGACGCCGTACCAAGATCATCGCCGGCGCCGTGTACGTGGTCGGCGCGCTCGGATCGGCGTTCTCGCAGACCGCGACGGAGCTGATCATCGCCCGGTTCGTGCTAGGCACCGCGGTCGGGACGGCTTCGTTCGTAGCACCGATGTACATCTCCGAACTGGCGCCGAAGCGGATCCGCGGCGGGATCACATCGTTCAACCAGCTGATGATCGTCGGCGGCATCCTCACTGCTTACATCGCCAACTGGGCGCTGAAGGGCGCCGCCAACAACTGGCGTTGGATGCTCGGGCTCGGAGCGATTCCCGGTGCCGCGCTCGCGATCGGGATGTTCTTCCAGCCGTTCTCGCCCAGGTGGCTGATCAAGAAAGACCGCGAGGACGAGGCCCGTGAGGTCCTGCGCCGCGTCCGCGACAGCGACAAGGATGTCGAAAACGAGATCGACGAGATCAAGGACGCCGCCCGCCAGGAGGGTGGCCTGCGCGAGGCGCTCAGTCCCGCCGTGCGCCCGCTGGTAGTGCTTGGCCTCGCGCTCGCGATCGCGCAGCAGTTCATCGGTGTCAACACCGTCATCTACTACGCGCCGACGATCCTCAAGTCGACCGGGATCGCGACCACCAGCGCGATCACGCAGGCCCTGTCGGTGGGCCTTGCGAACGTCATCTTCACGATCGTCGCCGTGCTGATCCTCGACCGGGTCGGACGCCGTCCGCTGCTGATCACGGGGACGGTGGGCTGCATCGTCTCACTCGTCGTGCTCGGCGTATTCTTCGCGAGCAAATCGCTCCAGCACAGCGTCTCGTGGTTGGCGCTCGTCTGCCTGATCGTCTACATCGCGTCCTTCGCTGTCGGACTCGGCCCCGTGTTCTGGCTGATGATCTCCGAGATCTTCCCGCTGCGTGTTCGCAGCCCGGCGATGTCGATGTCGACGGTCGCTAACTGGTCGGCGAACTTCGTCGTCTCGTCGTTCTTTTTGTCGCTGGTCGCGGCGATCACGGCCGAGGGGACGTTCTGGCTCTATGCAGCGTTCGGGGTCCTCGCTTTGATCTACTTCATCTTCCGCGTGCCCGAGACCAAGGACCGCACGCTCGAGCAGATCGAGCGCGAGCTCGGCGCCGAGGAATCAGAGCCAGCTCACACGGCGTAGCGCTGCGCGTCCGACCAGCGAAACTCAACGCCGAGACCCGGTCGTGACTCGTTCGGCGCCAGTACGCCATCGCTCGGCCGCGGGACGCCATCGAACAGCAGCTCCTCGATCCGCACGTGGTCATGGAAGTACTCCATGTGCACCACGGTCTCAAGGGCGGGACCCGCATTTGCGTGCAACGTCGGCGAGCAGTGCAGCGACAGCGGCCGGGAGCGGGCGCGGCACAAGCCGTCGATCCGCAACAGCTCAGTTATGCCGCCGCATCGGGTGACGTCGGCCTGCAAGACGTCGACGGCGTCCGCCGCTAGCATCCGCTCGAAGTAGGTCAGGTCGTAGCCGTACTCGCCGGCGGCGATCGCGATTCCCGCCGGGACGTGCTCACGAACCTGGTGCAGGCCGGCCAGATCATCCGACGAAACGGGCTCTTCGAACCAGCTCACCCGTTGTTCGGCTAACTCCTGCGCGAGGTCGATCGCCTCCTTTGGCCGGTACGCGCCGTTGGCGTCCACGAACAGCTGCACGTCGTTGCCGATCGCCTCCCGCGCGACCCGGACGCGGACCCGCTCCCGTTCCGGATTGGGTCCGATCTTCATCTTCACCCTCGGGATGCCTGCCTGTGCCCAGCCCCGGAGCTGCTCGCCGAGCCGTTCATCGGAGTAGGAGATGAAGCCGCCGCTGCCGTAGATCGGCACTGTCCGGTGATGGCGGCCGAGCAGCACGCTCAGCGGCACACCTAGGAGCTTCGCCTTCAGGTCCCAGAGCGCAACATCGACCGCCGCGATCGCCATCGAGCTCAGCCCCGGGCGTCCCTCGTTGCGGATCGCTCTCACCATCGCGGCCCAGCACGCCTGCACGTCGATCGCGTCGCGGCCATGGACGGCCTTCGCTAGCTCGGTGTCGATCAGCTGGGCGATCGCCGCGTGACCGTAGGTCCAGCCGAGGCCCGTCGTGCCGGCCGCTCGCGCCGTGGCGACCACGAGCGTGGTCGAGTCCCAGGCGAGCGTCCCATCGGCCTCGGGGGCGTCGGTCGGGATCGTGTACGCGCAGGCCTCTACGTCGCTGATCGGCGCGGGCTCCGTCACGCGACGACCCGCTTGTGCTTTAGCAGCTGCGCGCAACGATCTGCGAGGGCCATGATCACCAGCGCGGGGTTCGCGGCTCCCTGGGTCGGGAACACGCTCCCGTCAACGATGAACAGGTTCGGCACCTCCCAGACACGGTGGTTGGCGTCGACCACGCTGTCGTCGGGGTCAAAGCCCATCCGCGCGCCGCCGACCAGGTGCGCGAAGCGGTCGATCTTGAGTTGATCCTGGGCTCCGGCGTGCTCCCAGATCTGCTCGATCGTCTTGGTCGCAAAAGCGATGTTGCGCTTGTCGTTCTCGCACAGCGAGTGCGAGAAGTTGGCGATCGGCATCCCATACTGGTCGCGCTCGTCGGCGAGCGTCACGCGGTTGTCGGGCTGCGGCAGCAGCTCGCACAAGAGCCCAAGAATCGTCCAGTGGTTGTAGTCGCGCATGTACTCGCGCAGCGCCGCGCCCCAATGGCCGTCGCCGTGCACGTGTTCGGCCCACCCGATTGGCAGCGGCGCGACCGTCTGGATCGAGAAACCGCGGGCGAAATCACGGCTCGGGTCGGTCTCGTAGAACTGCTCGCTCGAGACCTCGGGCGGGGGCGCCTTGTACATCCGCAGATCGTCCGGAAAACGTCCCGCTACCTGCGTCGCGCCCTGCACCATCACGTAGCGGCCGAGCTGATCTGACTGGTTGCCGATCCCGTTGGGGTGGCGGGCGCTGGTCGAGTGCAGCAGCAGCCTCGGCGTCTCGATCGCGTAGCCGCAGACGGCCACCGCATCGGCTGCGGCGAAGCACTCCTTGTCGTCCTTGACGTAAGTCACGCCCGTGCAGCGTCCACTTGACTCGTCGACCTCGACGCGAACGGCCATCGCGTTCGCGCGCACCTCGACTCCGTGCTCGATCGCGTCGGGCAGGTGGGTGATCAGCGGGCTCGCCTTCGCGTTGACCTTGCAGCCCTGCAGGCAGAAGCCGCGGTAGATGCAGTGTGGCCGGTTACCGAACGCTCCGTTGGTGATCGAAACCGGACCGACCCGCATCTCGATTCCGAGGTCCTCCGCCCCGCGCCACGCAACCGCGGCAGCGCCCGAGATCGGGTGCGGGGCGTGGGGATAGGTGTGCGGGTCCCCCCACGGCCAGTCTTGGCCGGCGACCGGCAGCTCACGCTCGACGCGCTCGAAGGCGGGCTTCAGATCCCAATACGAGATCGGCCAGTCGACCGCGACACCGTCACGCGTCCGGACCTCGAAATCAGACGGGTGAAAGCGCGGCACGTAGCCGGCGAAGTGGGTCATCGACCCTCCCACTCCGACGCCGCAGTTGTTCTTGCCCATCTCGACCGGGTCGTCGCCCGAGATGATCCGCTTGTCCGTCCAGTAGATCGGTCCGGCGCCCTTTTCGTCTGACACCCAGTCGCGGTCGGGATCCCAGAACGGCCCCTTTTCCAGGATCACGATCCGCCAGCCGGCCCGCGCCAATCGCTGGGCGAGCGTGATCCCGCCGGCGCCCGCACCGACGACGACCATGTCGACGCGTTCGCCGGCCCCGTACCGGCGCATCCGGTCGAGGTTCTGGAGCCCGCGCTTGTGCGGATCGAGCAGCCACGCCGAGTCGTTGTCCTTGGGCATCCTGACGGCGCCCTTGACGAGACTTCCCGCGAGTCTCATCCGTGCGGCGGGGGCTCGATCTGACCCGACACGGGGTCGCGGTCGTAGACCTCTCTGCCCTCCCATGTCTCGCGCTCGGCATGCTGCAGCTGCGGGCTGCCGAAGCGGCTGTAGCCGCGGGGGTACGCGGGTCCGCCGAAGCCGATCTCGTTCCATGCCCATGGGTGGGAGTAGAAGCAGGAGAGCACGACCCGCATCACGAGGCCGAAGGCGCGCTTGACATTCAGCTCCGTCCAGGCGCCCCCGTCGAGTCGCCCGTCGGAGAAGTCCTCGATGATCGCCAGCTGGGTGTCGTGGTCGGCGTCCGGAAATGAGGCAGCCCCGGCTCGTCCTGATGCTTGTTCGTCGAGCCCCCGCGCGACCAGGCGCCAGGCGTCGCGGTCGTCGGGCATGTCGCCGTACTGGTAGCCGTCGAGCTCACCGTTGTAGTACTTCTCGTCGACGAAGTTGAGCACCGGGATCCGAGGCTCTGAATCCTGGGCGGTCAGCAGGTCGCAAAGCACGCGCAGGGACGCGGCCTCGCGTGGGCCGAAGAAACGGAGCGGCGGGACGTCCTGCACGCGATCTCGCACCATCTTGCGGGTGATCCCGTCCCAGTGGCCGGCCTGCTCGAGCACGTCGTAGTCCGGGTACCGACCGTGCATCTGGGGCGTGCGACCGCGCCGCTGGCGCGGCAGCTGATATGGATCGACGGGCGCGCCTCCGCCGCGGCGCTTTGGCAGGTGGTCGGCGCGGCTGAAGTCCGGCGGCACGCTCAGCGCTCCCGCCCGACAACAGCGGCCAGCATCGCGATCGCCCCGACCAGGATCAGCGAGCCCGGGGCGAGCAGCGGCGGCCCCATGACCAGGTTGTAGGTCGGCTCAGAGAACCCCCCCGGCTTGCGGTAGACCCCGCGCAGATGAGTGTAGGTTCCGATCGCCCCGTTGAGCGCGTACAGGGCGCCGACGCCCGGGAGAATCGTTCGCGCCGCCGAGCCTGACCGCATCCCGGCAAGGCCTGCGGCGCTCACGAGTGGGCTGGTGACGATCGGGCTCCACATCCAGATGTCACCGAATGAGCCCTTGTAGTGCTCGAGGTACATCTCGAAACCCAGGGGCACCCCACTCGCGGCGACGGTCGCTGCAAGCGTTTTCTGCATCCGCCCCGCTCGCAGATTCCACAGCCAGCGGTCGGCGCCGTTGCTGGGTCCGCGCACGCCACCCACCGCGGCTTGGCTGCCGCCACGCAGTCGCATGCTCAGCGCTTCACGAACTCGTCGACGATGCCCTTCAGTGACTGCTTCACGATCCCCCCACGCGCGGGGTCGCCGGGCAGCGCATGAGCGAGTTCCTTCGCCTGCTCAAAGCGGATGTGCGGCGGCAGCGGCGGCACCTCGGGATCGGTGATCGCCTCGATCAGCACCGGTTGCCCGGCGCTCAGGGCTTCGTCCCACGCTGGCCCAACCGCGTCCGGCGTGTCGACCCGGATCCCCTTGAGGCCGATCAGCTCTGCGTAGCGCGCATAGGGAAAGTCAGGCAGCGTCTGTGAGACCTCCAGTTTCGGGTCGCCGGACATCACCCGCTGCTCCCAGGTCACCTGGTTGAGATCGTCGTTGTGGAGCACGAGCACGACCAGCTGCTGGTTTGCCCAGCGATCGTGGTAGCGCGCGATGTCGATCATCGCGTTGATGCCGAGCATCTGGAACGCGCCGTCGCCGATCGCCGCGATCACCGGACGATCGGGATACGCGAACTTAGCCGCGAGCGCGTACGGAATGGCTGGGCACATCGTCGCCAGGGTTCCCGATAGCGCGGTCTTCATCCCGCTCCGCAGCCGCATGTGGCGCGCCCACCAGTCAGTCGATGATCCCGAGTCGCTGGTCAGGATCGCCTGGTCGGGCAACCGCTTGCTCAGCTCGTGGAACAGGAGCTGCGGGTTGAGCGGCTCAGCCGACTCGTGGGCCTCCGCGTCGAGGATCTCCCACCAGCGGCGCACGTCGTCCTCGATCTTGTCTCGCCACGACCGGTCTTCCCGGTGGCGCAGCAGCGGGATCAGCGCGCGCAACGTTTCCGCGCTATCGCCGACCAGATTGAGCTCCATCGGGTACCGCATCCCGACCATTCGCGGATCGATGTCGATCTGCACCGCGCGGGCCTGGTCGAACTTCGGCAGCCACTCCGAGTACGGGAAGCTCGTGCCGACCATCAACAGCGTGTCGCAGCCCTCCATCATGTCGTAGGTCGGTTTGGAGCCGAGCAGCCCGATCGGTCCGGTCACGAACGGCAGGTCGTCGGGCACGGCTGCGCGGCCGTTGAGGGCCTTTGCCACCCCGGCGCCGAGCAAATCGGCGACCTCGATCACCTCGCGCTCCGCGTCGAGCGCGCCCTGCCCGACGAGCATCGCGACCTTCTCGCCCTCGTTGAGCAGGTCAGCCGCCCGGCGCAGGTCCTCGTCGCGTGGTCTGATGACCGGCTCCAGGAAGCCGACCGAGGAGGGGACCGCGCCGTGCGCGCGCGGCGGCTCCGAGTACTCGGCCTCCTGGATGTCGTTTGGGACGATCACGCACGTGACCGACCGTGTCGCCTTCGCGATCCGGATTGCGCGATCGATCAGATGCGCGGCCTGCTCGGGCGCCATGCAGACCTGGACGTATTCGCTGGCCACGTCCTTGAACAGTGTCGTCAGATCTACTTCCTGCTGGAAGTTGGAACCGAGGGCCATCCGTGCCTGCTGGCCGACGATCGCGACCACCGGGGCGTGATCGAGCTTCGCGTCATAGAGACCGTTCATTAGATGGATCGCACCCGGACCGGACGTCGCCATGCAGACGCCCACCTCGCCGGTGAGCTTGGCGTGAGCGCATGCCGCGAACGCGGCGATCTCCTCGTGCCGGGTCTGGACGAACTCGATCTCGTCCTGTACCCCGTGAAACGCCCCCAGTAGGCCATTGATCCCGTCCCCTGGATATCCATAGATGCGCTTGACGCCCCACTGTTTGAGGCGTTCGAGCATGAATCCTCCGACAGACTGCGACATGAACGGTCTCCCTAGCTCTAGCTGATGCTCGGACGGCCCCGGTGTTATCGCTGCGCTACCCGCGGTGGGTCGACTAAAAACAACCGACACGCGCGGCCGAGCCGCGTGAGCCCCCGGGCTCTCCCTTCCGGCCGGGCCAGGCGACAGGCGCGGGCGCAGGCAGCGATTCGCATCCGGACTCGGCCACCCGAGGGGCATCCTCGTGGTGGTACTTGCCGCCTCGCAGCAGCGACGCAACCGCCGCGATCAGGCACGCCGTGATCGCGAACGCGAACGTGGCGTGCAGCCCTGAGCGAAACGGCTCTGAGATCAGCGCCGGCAAGAACGCCCGGCCGGTGACGACCGCCTGGGCGTGGGCCGAGATCCCGTGCAGGACATGCGGCCCGGCTAGCTTCTCGATCGGGTTGTAGCCCAGGAACGCCGCGAACAGGCTCGAGACCGGCGGCGCGTGCGAGATCACCGCCGTCTGAGCGTGCCAACCGCCGTCGATTCGGGCCTTCTGGCCACTGATCTCCGCGTCGTGCTGGGGCGGCTGATGCGCCGCCTACGTGCCGAGCACAGCTTCTCGCTCAGCCAGGGGCCGGTGCTCGGTCGGCTCGACCGCGAGGCTGGCTGGCCGTGGCGATCGACGACGGCTTCTCCGCCGACGAGCGCGAGGTCCTCAACCGCGCGGTTTCGCTGCTGGCCCGCTTGACCGAGCTCTGAGCGCTGACCTCGCCGCCTCCAGCCGTCCATCGCGGCGCCAGCCGACGCGGGTCACGTTCGCCAGCGACGTTCCGGCCTTCGGTCGCAGCGCGCCCATCACGCGGGCCAGCTGACGTACCTCGGCCGAGATAACGGCGTCCGTATGACGCCTTCGCCACGCAGTTCCGTCGGACTCAGTGGTCAAGACAGCCTCCCTTCGGTGCCCTTCCCCCCGGTGCTCGCCCGATCATACCGAAGCGGCGTTCAGTCGGGCGAGGTCAGAGCCGCAACTTCGGCATTGTTTAGGCAATGGTTCGCATGCTCGGCTCGCTGATCCCGCCGCCCCGCGCGCGTCGTCTCACGCAGCTCTACGCGGGCCTGATCCTTTACGGGGTCAGCGACTCGATGCTGCTGCTCGCAGCCCTCGGCCTCGACCCGTGGGACGTCTTTCACCAGGGGCTGTCGCGCCGCTTCGGACTCGGCGTCGGCACGTGGGCGATCATCGTCGGCGTCTGCGTGCTGCTGTTCTGGATCCCGCTCCGGCAGCGGCCGGGATTCGGGACGGTCAGCAACGTGCTCGTCGTCGGCCTGACGATCGATCTCGTGATGGCGCTGTCGCCCGTCCCGCACGCGCTCTGGCTCCGAATCGTGCTCCTGATCGCCGGCGTGGTGCTCAACGGCGTCGCGACGGGCGCCTACATCGGCGCCGGGCTGGGACCCGGCCCGCGCGACGGGTTGATGACCGGACTCGCTGCGCGCGGCCATTCGATCCGCGTCGTCCGCACGGGGATCGAGTTGGGCGTGCTCGGGACCGGGTGGCTGTTGGGGGGCACGGTCGGTATCGGGACAGTCCTGTACGCGCTCGGGATCGGTCCGCTGGCGCACTTCTTCATTCCGCTACTCGCGATCCGTCCACGCGGCGACGAACAGCTCGATTCTGCGGTCCCTACGGCGCCGCTTCAGGCGCCGGTTGGGCAGTAGCGCCAGGAGGATCAGTGACCCGAGCTGATCGCCTGGGCGGCCGTCCGCGGCATGACGTGCGTCTGTCCGCCGGCCGCCCGCGAGGTCACGGCGCAGAACATCACCAACACGAGCACGGTGGCCACGATCCACATCAGCCCGCGGAACACGCGGTGGATGTGCGCCCAATCAGCAAAAACAGGGGGTTCATCACCGTGGTGATACCCCGCGGCGCGAAGCTACTGCTGTGTCGCTGCGCGCTCGCGCCCAAGGCGGGCGATCCGGCCGCCGCCGGCGCCGAGCAGCGCGCCGATCACCGCGGTGATCACCGCCAGAAACGGCGGGAAGCTCCCCAGCGAGACCTTCGCCTCGGTGCCGATCAGCCCATGGACCACCAGCAGCGCGATCCCGTAGATCAGGCCGCCCACCATCCCGCGGTCGGCGCCTCCCCAGCCATCGCGGTGCTCGAACCCGGCCACGAACGCACCCGCGGCAGCGACGATCGCGACGAGCCAGTAGGCGGTCCCCGAGACGCCGATCAGCACGCCTTCGAGCGCGCCAAGGGAGGCTGGAATCACACCACCGAGCAGGATCTGGGTCGGTAGCGGCCGGTCGCGAAACAGGACTGGGTCATACATGAGCTCCTCCGCGATTATTGTGTAACCGCGAACGTTCGGCGCAAACCTCGCCGGCAATATCCGATCCGGCGGTTGACAGTTCCGCCCGTTCCGTGTCTGCTACCCCGCGATGCGGGAGCTGACCGGAACTGCAACGTCGGGGGTCGCGGTACCTCGCGAGAAGTGCATGGAGTTCCTGGCGGCGGTCGACCGCTATCCGGATTGGTATCCAGATGTGGTCCAGCAGGTCGACGTGCTCGACCGCGACCCCGACGGACGACCGACACGCGCGCGAACGAAGCTGCACGTGATGGCGGGGCCGGTCACGCGGGATTTCGACCTCGTGATGGCCGTCGCGGTCCAGCAGCCGGACACCGTGAAGCTGACCCGGGTCAGCGACAGCGGATCAGAGCAGAAGTTCGACGTCACCTGGCGGCTGCGCGACAACGGCGACACTCGCATCGACCTCGAGCTGCACGCGAACATCAACGCGCCGCGGTTCTTGCCGCTAGGTGGGATCGGAGACTCGATCGCGAACGGGTTCGTGACCGCCGCGACCGGGGAGCTTGCGAAAGGAGCTGACGCGTGACGCTGGATGAATCACTCACACCTGAGGACGCGCAGGCCTTCGCGAGCGTCTGGTGGGTGCCGCTGCTGCTCGGGCTGCTGAGCCTCGTTGCCGGAGTGATCGTGCTGATCAAGCCATCTAACAGCCTCAACGTGATCACGATCGTGATCGGCATCTTCATCCTGCTCGACGGGATCATGCAGGTCTACGTCGGGCTGCGCCACCGGGTGGAGAACAGCACGATGGTCGCGCTGGTGGGTGTCGTGGACCTGGTGATCGGCATCATCCTGATCCGTCACCCGATCGCCGGCGTGACCGCGGTCGCTCTGCTGATCGGCATCTGGCTGGCGGCCGCGGGCGTCCTGCGACTGATCGTCGCGTTCGAGACGCACGGCGCCCGCCTGGGGCGGATCCTCGTCGGCGCGGTCGAGCTGATTGCCGGGATCGTGATCATCTCGAGCTCGAACATCCGGATCGCGACACTCGCGATCCTGGTCGGCATCGGGTTCATCCTCAACGGGATCGCGCTGATCGTGCTCGCGTTGGCGACGCGCGGGCTCAAGGACGTTGAGATTGACCAGGTCTCGAACTGAACGGGTCGCGAGTCGTGGACGCGCCCGAGGGCATCAGCGACCGGATCTACTCACGCTGGTGCTGAAGCTGATTGGGGTCCTGCCGGGCTAACTGAGGCCCTTGCGTGTTAGCGATCACTAGCGCGCGGTCGATTGCAGCGGCAGCTCAGGGGGCATTGAGGTCCGTGTGGCCGCCGGACTGAGCGGGCGCGGCGCTTGACCCTTGGGTCGGCGGAGGTCAATAATCCGCTACGACCCAAGGGTGGAAGGAGTTGGTGATGGCCGAAGGTGATCATGGCTCTGGCGATCGCAAAGTCAACATGCGCGCGACCTCGCGCGACGAGCAGGCCCACCGGAAGAACCTCGGCAAGAAGCACTACATGCGGGAGCTGGCCACGCTCCAGGAGGAGCTCGTCAAGCTGCAGTACTGGGTCAAGGAGAAGGGCCTCAAGATCGCAATCGTGTTTGAGGGCCGCGACGCCGCCGGCAAGGGCGGGGTGATCAAGCGGATCATCGAGCGCACGAATCCGCGCGTGATCCGCGTCGTCGCGCTCGGGATCCCAACCGAGCGTGAACGGAGCCAGTGGTACTTCGAGCGCTGGGTTACGCAGCTGCCGGCGGCCGGCGAAGTGGTGCTGTTCGATCGCAGCTGGTACACCCGCGCCCTGACCGAGCACGTGATGGGCTTCTGCACCGACGACGAGTACCAGGAGTTCCTGCGCTCATGCCCGCAGTTCGAGACGATGCTCGCGCGGTCGGGGATCGCCCTCCTGAAGTACTGGTTCAGCGTCAGCGACGAGGAGCAGGAACGCCGCTTTCAGGCGCGCGCCTCGGATCCAAGTCGGCGCTGGAAGCTCAGTCCGATGGACGTCGAGTCGCGTGATCGCTGGGTCGAGTTCTCGCGCGCGAAGGACGCGATGTTCGAGTTCACGGACACCAAACGCTGCCCCTGGTATGTGGTCGAGGCCGACGACAAGAAGCGCGCACGGCTCAACTGCATCAGCCACATCCTGCACAGCGTGTCCTACGAGGACATCCTGCCGCCGCGGATCAAGCTCCCGCGGCGCGCCGAGCAGGGCGGCTACATCCGGCCGCCGATCGACAGCCAGACGTTCGTGCCCTCGAGGTTCTGACCGCAAAGGCACAGTTCGTGCAGGCGCCCGAGCGAATCGAGCAGTAGCGTGCGGCGACGGCCGCGGGCCGGGCACCTGGAGGGTCGCCGCGGCGTGGTGGCCGCTTCGCTGCAGGCCAGGATAGGCCTCGCTGGTAGCACCCGGAGCGGTTGCGCCGGACCGGTGACGACGCTGTCGTCCACGACTGGAAGGAGTCACGATCACCACCTCAGGGCCACGGCCAACGGCTACCGCGGTCGAACCGAGGCAGCTACGGAGCCACCGACCTCTCATGCCCGCGCGAGCAGCAACGCGGTCTCGACCCTCGCATGGCCCCGCACCTGCTCGTCGCCCATCCCGGGGCTGCCTCCACCGCACGTGCCCGATCGACCATGAGCGCAAAAAAAAAGACCGGCCGGTCGGAAGCCGATGCCAATGCCTCCCGCCCGACTCCTGATGATTGGCCGGGAGGACGCTTCGAGGTATTCATTCAGAACGGCAGTTTGCCGGCGCTGACCGATTCGTCGTCCGGCGGGCGGCGTGGACGAATGCAGTCGGTTGACTCAAGAGAGCGGGGTCAGCGTTCGAGAGGATCTGCCTTGACATGCGACTCCTCAACGTCGTGGGCTGGAGGGCCGGATGGGCAACGATGTGATCATCGGTTACGACGGCAAGCCGCGTTGTGCCTGGGCCGGGGCTGGTGATACCTCGCTCGGCCGCTACCACGATGAGGTCTGGGGTACGCGCACCTACGACGAGTCGGCGTTGTTCGAGGCGCTCACCCTGGGTGTGTTCGAGGCCGGGCTCAGCTGGTCGATCGTGTTCGGCAAGCGGGACGCGTTCGGGATGGCCTTCCACGGCTTCGACATCGCCCAGGTCGCGGCGATGACGGAGCGAGACGTCGACCGGCTGGTGCAGGATCCCTCGATCATCCGTAACCGCGCCAAGATCCAGGCCACGGTCGAGAACGCGCGCGCGATGAGATCCGCGTCGCCGACTCTTGCCGCGCTCACGAGGTCCTACGAGAGCACCCATAAGCGTGCGCCGCGGTCCCTCGCGGACCTCCCCACCTCGACACCGCCGGCGGACGCGTTCGCCAAGCAGTTGAAGTCACAGGGATACCGGTTCGTGGGGCCCACCAGCGTGTACGCGTTCATGCAGAACGTCGGCGTCGTCAACGACCACATCCGCGGCTGCTTCCGAGCCACCGACTACAGCCAAGGTCCAACCACGGCCCGACGAGCCGACTGACAGGCGACCGACATCTCCCGAGCGAACTCAGGCGCCTTGCCACCTGGGTACCACGTGGACACCGAAGCAGGAGCGCGACAGTCGCAGGCCCTGCTCGTCGCCAGCCTCAGTCAGAGGCCCCAACGCGCGTACTACGAGCGCGGGTGCGGACCCAGCTTCGAAAGGCGTCTAGGTCCGCAGATTTTCAGCCGTCGACGATCGGTCAGGCAGCTGCGTAGCCCACCAGTCGAGCGGGACGATCCGCAACGCGAGTTCGAACGAGCCTCGATCGAGCGACTCAGCGAGCTGGGCAATAGCTACGAGATTCTCGCGTAGCCACTCGTCCTCTACCGGCCCCGCAGCCTGAGTCGCCGGGCTGAAACGGCTCAGCCTCGGCCGACTCAGGTGCTCCTCGAGCGGCTCCGACTCGTCGAGCACGCTGCCCCACCAGTCCAGACGACTGTAGAGCTCGACGTGGCGATCGACGATCTCCGCGTACGTGCGCGAGCTGACCATCACGCCGGCCCAGCGTCCCAGCACCTCCTGGCCGTGACCGAGCAACCCCGCGATCAGGCGGTGGAGCTCTACGCGGCGGTCGGCGCTCGCGAGCATTTCGTCCATCGCCGCGGCGAGACGCGGCGTGTCGCTCACCGCCTCGGAGCCCGCCGCGAGCGCCCCGTCCCCCAGCTCGCCGTCCGGAACCAGACCGGCGAGCTCGAGCAGACCGCTCCACACGAGGCGAGCTGCGCGGACGAAGTCGAGCAGTGCGTACTGCGCGAGCACGGACCAGCGCTCACGCTGCCGGCGCTCGAGCACTTCGTTGAGCACCGCCGCGGTCACCGCGACGACGATCAGGCTCGCGACGAGGTCCGTCAAGAGCGCGTGACGCGACCAGAACCCGTCATTCGCGAGGTCCCACGCAATCGCCCCGAAAAGGACGAGCACACTGAGGCCCCCGACGATCCACGTCGCGCGCACGTACGCCCGAAGCGAATCGGTGCGGCGCGGACCGACAGCGTGATGAGCCATCTCTTGCCGAGCATATTGCGCCCCGCGCCAGCGCGGGAAGGCTCGGACGCGCCAGCGAGGCTAAGCCGGAGGCCGGCCGATCGTTGAGGACTCGTGGCGTGAGTGGCGTGACGATCTCATCGGGATTAGGTGATGCCGTCTCACCCCTCGGGCGTAATGCTTCCGGTATGAGCCAACCCGAGCGAAAGTCGTTCCAAGAATGCTGAGCGCTGTGCCGCTCGACGCCCGCGGTGACCTCGCCGTCCTTCGACCGGTGTTTGAGGAGTTCATGCTCCAAACGCCGCTCCCGTCTGACGTGTCGCTCACGGAGATGACGCTTGGCGGTGTTCCGGTCCTGGAGATTTCGGTGCCCGAGGCCATCGCGGACGCCGCACTTCTGTACTTCCACGGCGGCGTCTTCGCGCTCGGTCGGCTCGCGCAAGCGCCGGCCTCGCCTGCCTGCTCGCGCGGCAGGCCCGCGCGAAGGTGGTCTCCGTTGACTACCGGCTCGCCCCGGAGCATCCGTACCCGGCAGCCACCGACGACGCGCTTGGGTCCTACCGCGGCCTGCTCGAGACGGGGGATCCGCCCGGAGCGGATCGGGTTGTTCGGCGAGTCGGCCGGAGGTGCGCTGGCGCTGGGCGCGCTCGTCGCCAGGCGTGATGCCGGGCTCGCGCAGCCGGCTGCAGCGGTGCTGTACTCACCGTGGGTCGACCTGACCCTGTCCGGCGCGAGCATCGAGACGAAGGCCGCGGTGGACTTCGTGCTGGCGCGGGACCAGCTCTTGCGCAACGTTTCCGATTACGCCGGTGGCGCCGATCCGGCGGCCGCCGCGCTCAGTCCGCTGTTCGCCGATCTACGCGGGATCGCACCGCTTCTCATCCAATGCGGTTCGAACGAGGTCTTGCTGGATGACGCGACGCGCCTCGCCGCCGCGGCAGCTACCGCCGACGTCGCCGTCCAACTGGACGTCACGCCGGGAGTGCCCCACGTCTATCAGGCATCCGCGCCGGAGCTCGACGAGGCCAACGCTGCGCTTGCGCGCACCGGGGCGTTCCTGCAAGCCCACCTGCAGCTCGCCGAGTAAGCGGTCGCAGCGGGCCCACGGATCACGGTCCGTCGTGCCTCGGTGTCGTGGACCCGTTACGCGCCTGTGAATCGATACTCGGTCTGCCAGGCGTCGGTCGGGTCGGTGTGCGCCGTCCAAAAGAGTTCCGCGATGTTGTCCGGATCGAACGCCGTCCCACGCACGACCGAGCCGGCGATCGTGACGGTTGCGGCATGGATGCCGTCCTCCTTGACACCGGCGGCGACCAGGGTCGCCGCCGAGCGCATGGCGGCCTTTCCCATAGAGAGGGTCGCCAGTGCAGGCACCGGATGGTCGGCGAAGCCGCCGCTGGTGAAGAGCAGTGTGCCGGCGCCAGCGGTCCGCAGGACGGGTGCGGCGACCTGTGCCGCGACGACGGCGCCGACGACATCGACGTCATACGCGGTGCGGAGCCGTCCGACCGTCGTATCCAGGATCTCGCCAGGATCCGGCAGGGCAGCGTTGTACACGACGACGCCGGGGGCGCCCGGGGCGCGAAAGATCCGCTCGAGCGTCGCACGGTAGCCGTCCAGATCTTCGATATCCGCGCCCACCGCCTCGATCTCAAGCCCGCCGCTACGCAGCTCAGGGGCGAGTTGCTCGAGCGTTTCGCCGCGGGAGATGAGTGTGCTGCGGAAGCCTTCGCGGCCGAAGCGCCGAACGACGCTGGCGCCGACGCCGGGTCCGGCGCCGATCAGCAGGAGGTGACGAGGGTCAACAGACTCGGGCATATGCCGCCTCCGGGTAGCCCTTCGCCCGGCTCTCGGCTCGGGCCACGTGTCCTTGGGGTCCAATCACCGACGGACATTCAACCTCCTTTCGGGCCGCGACGCGAACCTCGCCCGACCGATCGCCGTATCAGCTGGGACCCTCGTCGTGGCGAATGGCAGGAAGTGGCGCCGCGCATGAGTGCCCTTGCTTTGAGGTCGTCGCGCGCGTCGGTCCACCCGAGGCGCCGGCTCGATGACCCGCCGTTCATCCGTCGGTCTGGACTTCAGCGCCGCGTCGAGGCGCGCGATGCGACGACTAAGCGCGTGCGGCCGGCCGACCTCGCTTATTTTCGTGCCGGGTTGGTGCGGGTGCGCTCGTAGTGTTGACGTCCGTTAGTTTGCTGACTAAGGTCAGAGAATGTCGGACGCTATGGTCGAGCAGGTCCGTCGCTTCAACCGCATCGTCACCGAACGCGTCGGGGCACTCAACGAGCAGTTCCTCGGGCGCAAGCGACCACTGGGCGAGGCCCGGCTGTTGTGGGAGATAGGTCTAAACGGCTGCGAGGTCCGACGGCTGCGCGCGCGCCTGGGTCTCGACTCTGGGTATCTGAGCCGGCTGCTGCGCTCGCTGGAAGCCGCCGGGATGGTCACGGTGACAGCGGGTCCTAGGGACCGGCGGATTCGGGTTGCGCGACTCACAGCTGCAGGCCGCCGTGAACGCCGCGCCTTGGACGAGCGATCCGACGAGCTTGCCCAGTCGCTGCTCGCGCCCCTCAGCGTGAAGCAGCGCGCTCAGTTGGTGGCGGCGATGGCTGACGTCGAGCGACTATTGACCTCAGCAAGCGTGAAGATCACCACCCTTGATCCCGAGCACTCCGATGCTCAGTACTGCCTTGGCCGGTACGTCGCCGAGCTCAACCACCGCTCGCGACGCGGTTTTGACCCCTCGGTGGGCGCCACCGCCCTGCCGCACGAAGTGCGGCCACCCGCTGGCGAGTTCTTCGTCGCCTACCTGCATGGCGAACCGGTCGGCTGCGGAGCCGTGAAGCACCACGCCGACCTACCGGCCGAGATCAAGCGCATGTGGATCGCTCCCAACGCCCGCGGGCTTGGGCTGGGCCGCCGGCTACTGGAGACATTGGAGGCGTGCGCGGCGGCCGGCGGAGCCCGCGTCGCGCACATCGAGACAAGCGCGGTCCTCGTCGAGGCGCTCTCGCTCTACAGATCGACCGGATGGGTCGAGGTGCCTGCGTTCAATGACGAGCCGTTTGCCGACCACTGGTTGGAAAAGGCGCTGACCTGAGGAACCCGACAAACACTGCCACGCCTCGCGACGGCCGCCGACAGACACGTGGGTCACCGCGCGCCTGCAGGTCCGCCCCGAGAGCGAGTCACTGCCACTGGTCTGCAATCCGCCGAGAGGGCCGTCCTTCGGCGGGAGGCCGCACGATTCCTTTGGCGTGCCACGGCATCTAGGTCGACGACCTCATTGGCTACGGAACGCGCGGGTGTGAATCGATCGGCGAGCCCGCTTGCCGATCGCGCGTGGAGATAGCGCTCCGTTGTGGTGATCCGAGAGTGGCCTATCGTCGTGCCGCATTCGCTACGTTCGCCGGGAAGCGGCAGCCAGCGTCGGCACGCTAGCCGCGAGGCTGGTTCGAAACCGCGGCGGCCTCGATGAACGCGGGGCGCGCCTCGCTGCGCTCGACGTAAGCCTGCAGTCCTGGCCATTCTCCGAGCAATCCCCGTGAGTGGGCGCTGCCGATCACGCTGGCGCAGATCACATCGGCGACGGTGAAGCGGTCTCCGAGTAGCCAGTCGCGGCCTTCGAGTGCCGTCTCGAGCGCCGTGGCGGCCTGGGCGAACCGCTCGCGCGAAGGAAATTCGGTCGAGTCCTCGGCGACCTCGCGGAGCCAGCGGTACAGCGGCGCCTCAAGCTCGGTCATTCCGAACAGGACCCACTGGTAGACGAGCGCCCGCTGGGCCGATCCGAGCGGGGGGATCACACCGGCATCGGGATGAAGGTCGGCCAGATGGAGGCAGATTGCGGCGGACTCGAACACAACCGTGCCGTCATCGAGCTCGAGTGCCGGGACGCGCCCGAGCGGATGGCGCGCGAGATGCTCGGCGGACCTGCGTTCCTCGGGCGCGAGTTTCGTCAGCTCGTAGGGTGCGCCGATCTCTGCGAGCAGCCACAGAACGCGGCTCGAACGCGTGCGGGGCATGTAGTAGAGGCGCGGCACGGTCTGTTCAGTATCGCGCCCCCTGCGCAACGGCCAGCGGGCGGTCGGCTACAAGACAGCGTTCGCCGGTTGGCGCGACCGCATTGCAGGCGAAGAGATCGCGCACCGGCGCGAGCGGCTGGGATGGACGCAGGGCGAAGTCGCGCGGCGTATCGAGGTCTCGCCCGCGTTTATGAGCCAATGGGAGCGCGAGCTCATCGCGCCGGCCGCCGAGCAAGTCATACGGGTCGAGCAGCTCCGTGCTGCTGGCGAGCGAGAGGCCTCGGACACCACTGTCGCGCAGCTCGGCGAGCTACTGCGGGAGATGCAGGAGCAATGAGGACTCAGCCGCACCGAAATTGGCCCGCCGGCTCGGGGTCAACCGAGGCACGATTGCCGTGTGGGACACCCGGCCCGTCCCGATCCCGCGACGACGCGAGCTTCTCGCCAAGCTTGACCAACTATCCGCCGGCGCGTAGCCCCCAGACCTCGCGGACGCGCCGGCGGGCAGGCGCGGCGCATGACCTTTACGGGCGATCCAGAACATGCCCGCGACTGCCGCAGCGGGCGTGATGATGGTCGGCCTGCCGGTCGCCGCCGTGAGCACAACCACACCGGCGGCCACAGCATGCCGTGGATGCCGTCGGGCGTGCTGCGCAAGGAGTGCGACGACGGCGGCCACGGTCGCGACTACGGCGCCGAACTCCACGACCCGGCTCGTCTGGTTATCGCTCAGTTCTCCTCGGCCGGCAGGTGCATGACGATGCTGCCGTCGGGCTCGTGCATGACGAGGATGCCGTCGGGCTCGGCGGCCATCATCGTGTTTGGCTGAGGCGGCAAGGGGCTCCCCCACACACACGGCGAACCCGGAGCGCTCCTCCCGGTCACGCAGAGCTGCGTCGGCCCGCTCCGGATCCAGAAACCGCCTGCTCGCCGCCGTGATCGCGGCGATCTCATCGGCGTTCAGAGCCAGTTTGTGGGGACTTTTGTGGGGACATTAGGCCTCTGAGAGCAACGCCTACCCCGGCCTTGGTGGCGCAGATCGCGTGGGCCGACAGCGACCATGCATAACTGCCGAAGCCCGGCTGCTCGATGACGTTGACCTCCAACCGCGACTCCGTCGTCGGTGACCCAGCGACGGTTCCTGATCCGCCGGCGGACCACGCGCGCTCGCTCAGCGTCAGTGATCCCGCGGCGCTGGCCCGCGCGCCTGACGAGGTCGCCGCCCGCGAGCACCTCGCGGGCATGCAGGTACACGCCCATCCCCACCGCAGCGATCGCGGCCGCGTCGTACCCGATCGCTGCCTTCCATCCGATCAGCACGGCGATCGGTATGGCCAGCAGCGCCGATAACGCCCAGGACCACGCCAAACCACACCACCGCAGCACCACCGCCACCGCCGCGCCGACCGCTAGGGCCGCCACGGCCAACCCCCCGCCGTCCGCACGCGCTCCGCGTTCGTTTTTGGCGTCTATCCAGCGTGGCTACCGGCGCCGACCAAAGCAGCTGCCAGGTCGCACTACCGGATGCGCGGCAAGCAGCAGCCTCGGGTCAGGCGAGCACGGCCGTCGAGACTGCCCATCGTTCGTGAGATCAGCAGTGAGGCCGTTGGCTCGAGCGCGGCCGGAACTGCTCAGACGCGACACGGACGGACGCCTCTTCCGCATCGCCAGGGGGAATCCAGGAGCGGGCGGACTCTGGCAGTGACAGCACTCTGGTTGACGTCGATGCGCTTCTGCTTCGGCCCGATCGCTTGCAAGAACGGCGGAGTCAGCCGTCTCGCGCGCGCGAGTCTCGACCGCTATCGAGGTTCGTCCGCGGCACGAGATCCTCTTGTGCCCGCTTATGTCGGCTTCCCTTTTCTACTTCTTGTGCGGGTGCTTGGTCGCAAATGTCGGCAAGAAGTGCCAGGTGATCGTCGCGGTGCCTACCGGCTGCCCGACCCCGGCACCGCTGAGGCTGCAGAACTCGCTGCCCCATGAATCGTTGCCTGGGTAGAGCCCCTGGAAGTTGTAGGAGCCCTGGTCGGTCACGACGCCCCCGCAGTAGGCGCCGACCGTCGCGGTACCCGACAGCTTCAGCCCGGCGGGGATCGACCGCAGCGGGCTCGCCGCATACCCGGTCACCCCGCGGTCAGGCCCCGGGCCACCCTGCGAGTACGGCGCGGGCCACTGGCCGCTGGGCGTCGTGACGATCCCGAAGCTAAAGCGCAACTGGTAGGCGCACTTGCCAGACGGGGAGAACCCGATTGCGACCCCCCCGCCGTCGGTCGGACCCCTCGCGGTCTGCCCGCCCGTCGTCGCCTGCCCGCCGTTGCTGTCGCTATAGGAGTCGTCGACGCCGACCACGCCGCCCTTGCCGCCACCCTCGGCCTTACCGATCCAGGCGTGGCGACGAGTTCTCGGTTGCGGGGTCACCGAGGGGAACTGAAGCCCTGCCGCGCCCTCGTCGAGCGTCACAGTGGCGGTGCCGCCATTGCCGTCGTCCCCGCTGGCCGTGTTCACGAACCGCGCACTCCCGAACCCGTGAAACGACTTCACATTGGCGTAGGACGCGCAGGCGCTGGCGGCCGTCGGCGCCGCGAGCAGCGCCGCCGCCAATGCGCCCATCACGCCCACCATCCGGACGGTCCAACACCCCCGCCAGCGGCTTCCACAAAAAGCACCGGTCATCGGCCCGCCACTCATAGCGAGACCCCCTCCTTCAACGAAACGGATTCGCACGCCTCTCATAGCACAAACTGGCACGCACAAACCAGCAGGTCAACAGCGCCAGCCGCTTGCAACCGACTCATCCAGAGTGCAAGGAAGAGACGAGCTCCGGCAGCGCGGACGACCCGGCATCCGGCCTGCATCCACGACGAGCGGAAGTTTGAACCGGGCGATTTCAGCCCAACCTGGCCCCTTCTCGGAGCGCCACCAGCCGTCGCCTGGTCGCGGGCGAGACTGCTGGTTTGTCGCCCGTCCGATCACGAGATCTGCACTGCTGCTTCGGCCGGCCGCCGACTATGAGAAGCCACGGTCGGCCAGACCCGAGCCGCTCAGATGCCTCGGCCTCTCGTGCAGGGAGGAGCGGTCGGATCTGCGTGCGATGATCGGGCGATGGCTGGTGTCCAAGACGTTGGCGACGCCTGGGAGAGGAACGCTGAGGAGTGGTTGGCGTGGGCCCGGACCGCCTGATCACGACGTCTACCACCGGCGTCTGAACTTCCCGCAGTTCGTCGCGCTGCTCCCCAACGCAGGCCAACGCACCCTCGATGTCGGCTGCGGGGAGGGACGCGTCGGCCGGTGGCTGGCGGCCCACGGCCACCGCGTCGCTGGCATCGATAGCTCGCCGACGCTGACCGCGGCTGCGCAAGAGGCCGGCGGCTATGACGAGGCCGTGTGCGGGGACGCCGCGTCGCTGCCGTGGCCGAACGGTGCGTTTGATCTCGCGATCGCGTACATGTCGCTGCACGACATGCCAGACCCCGAGCCGGTGATCGGCGAGATCGCGCGCGTGCTCGGTCCCGGAAGCCAATTCGCGTTAGCGATCATCCACCCGCTCAACCGCGCCGACGAGGGTCTCGATCGGTACTTCGAGCGACGGCGTTTCCATGACGAGGTGAGCCGCGGCGGGCTGAGGATGACGTGATCCCTCGGCGCTGGCCCGCGCGCCTGACGAGGTCGCCGCCCGCGAGCACCTCGCGTGCATGCAGGTACACGCCCATCCCCACCGCAGCGATCGCGGCCACGCCGTACCCGATCGCTGCCTTCCATCCGATCAGCACGGCGATCGGTATGGCCAGCAGCGCCGGTAACGCCCACGGCCACGCCAAACCGCGCCACCGCAGCACCACCGCCACCGCCGCGCCGACCACTAGGGCCGCCACGGCCAACCCCCCCGCCGTCCGCACGATCTCCGCCAAACGCACGATCGGCACCACCGGCACACCGGCCGCCGCCGCGAGGCCAGCGTTGTTCGACCAACCACTCGCCACGACCCGCAGCCACCTCGACCCACCCGCTACCGACACTCTGCACCGGACTGAAAGCCTCACATCCATCAGGTACTCGCTCGAGTGCCATGAGTCCCGCGGTCAAGGAGCCGTCCGCCCGCCCCGCCTCGTTCTTATCGCGCCCGGCCGCTGACCCCGGGTCACATACGATGTGGGCGCGGGGTCAGCGGCCGGGCATGCCCTCAAACCCGAGCGGGGCGGGCGGACGGCGTGGACGCCCAGTCCGTAGTTCAGTCCATAGCTATCAACCGCTCGAGTCGGTCTCCGAGACTCACCCCTTTCGCCCAAAGACAGAGGAGCCATTGCCTACATATACGACGCCCATCGGCCCACAGCGCCGGCCGGCTTCGCACGTGGGCTCCGGTCTTCGTTAAGCGACAATCCGGTTACTGCGCCAAGGACGCGTGCGTGGTCGGGCCGTGGCGCTCGTGTCTGGGAGACGCCGGTGTCCTGCTCACCCGATCTGGATGATGGCTCGGCGCTGGGGATACGGTTGGCTTTCTCGACATGTTGGGGTGGTGATCAGGCCGCTCGGCTGAGGCGCGGGAGCCTGAGCACCGCAGGATCGTCGAGTTGGAGGGCGGATTCGTGACAGATCAGGTGGCCACTGGAGATACGGGCGTCACGGGGTGGATCGGCGCGGAGATCCAACACAACCTCATCGGCCCGATCGAGGACTTTCAGGATCCGTCACAGGAGTGGCGGCGTCTGTTCTCGGAGTTGCTGGGGACGTTCTTTCTGGTGTTGGTTGCCGCCGGCGGGGGGATGATGGGGGCCGCGTTTCCGAACACGATCAGTCGCACCGCCGCCGTTGTCGCGCCGGGGTTGATGGTGATGGGGATCATCATGTTCATGGGCAAGGTGTCCGGCGCGCACCTGAACCCGGCGGTGAGCATCGCTTTCGCGCTGCGTAAGGATTTTCCGTGGCGGCGGGTGCCTGGCTACATCGTCGTCCAGTTGATCGGCGCGACGCTGGCCGCGCTGTTCTTGCACGCGGTGATCAATGTCTCGGCCGTTCACGGTTCGAACTATGTGGCGGCCGGGTACAGCGCGGGCACGGGGTTCTGGATGGAGCTGGTCCTGACTTTGGGGTTGGTGAGCGTGATCCTCGGGACGGCTTCGGGCGCGCAGAACATCGGGATCATCGCCGCGCTCGGCGTCGGCGCGTATATCGCGCTGGCCGGGTTGTGGGGAAGTCCGATCTCGGGAGCGTCGATGAACCCGGCGCGAACGTTCGGGCCGGATCTCGTTGGCGGGAAGTTCACCGACTACTGGGTCTACGTTGCCGGCCCGATCGCGGGTGGCGCACTAGCGGTCGCCGTCGCGTTCGTGCTCCGGGGGCCCGGCGGGGGGCTGAGCGGCTCTGGCGCGGCCCAGGGCGCGCTGGACACCGAGGCCGAAAAGCCCGACAAGCGGTAGGCGCAGCGGGTGACGAGACAAAGGAAGGCGCGGCAGCGCGTGGGCGTGGCGTGACTCCGCGAGCGCGCGCAGACGCGCCGGCAGCCGACTCGGCTTACCCAGACAGTCCAGGCGCGGCGCTCGGACTGTCGGCGACGGCGGCCCTCAATGCCTCCGCAGCCTCGGGCATGAGGTGGTGGCGTACCAGCCGGCCGCCGGAGCCCTGAAGCGCGCCGATCATCGCGTCGCTCTCCGCTGGCGCAGTTATCAGGATCACGGCGGACGATCCCTCCGGCACCTCATTACGGAGCTCATCGAACAGCGCACCGCGCACCCGAGGACCGGAGTGCTCGGTGGCGACACCCCCGCCATGCCGCCGCCCACGAAACCGACAGCGAGCCCGGCCGGACCGAAGGGCCGCGGCCCACACCCATCCCGACCGTGTAGACCAGCGCGTCACCCGACGCGTTCATCGAGGTGACGCCGTAGAGGAAGCCAATGCCGGCGACGATCGGGCCCAGCCTGCTCTCGGGCCGGCGCCACCACGTGTACTCGCCGACGGGCACATAGACAGCGACGAACAGGCTCCGCCAGACCACATCACCCGAGCGCTCGACCAGAATCGGGCTGTTCGCGACCGCCCACGCCGTCACGGCCGTCGCAACGATCCCCGCCACGCCGACTGCGACCAGCACAACCCTGCGCGTCTCGACCCCCGACGCCAATCAAGTCCCGAAACCGATGCGGTCGCCACCCGAGATCGACTCCCGACCGGATCGTCGCTCAGGAAGCCCCGGCGGGCGTCACCCAAAACGGATGATCTCTTACGCTGCGACAGTCCTTCTGCATCGTCGCCTGTGAGGCGGCGAGCCTGTCACTGCTGCTTCAACTCCTGACCAGCGCTAAGCAGCATTGCTCGGTCGAGCTCGAGCAGCCGGTCGTACGCCTGGTGCTTCGTGAAACGAGCAGTAGTTGGCGGAATAAGCGGAAACTCGCGGGGGCGTTTGCCGATTAGGCCGGCAAGAACGGCGCGACGTAAGGGGCCGGTAAACAAGCCGTCCTTGGCTAGCAGGAACCCGGGGGCCGGTGATCAGCGGCACCCGGGCGCTCCGTAGCCGCATTGCGATCACGAGCATCACCACGCGATCGAGCGTGCGGTGCTTGATGATTTGGCTGCCTCGGGCAACGCAGGCGGGATAGTCCCGATCACCAGCGCGAGGTAGATCCCAGTCCCGGCGGCGCGCAGGCCGTAGTCCCCGACGGTTGGTGCGACCAGCGCGTTCGTCGGTCACCCAGGACGCTGCGTCCAATGCCGCAGACTGCACGTCGGCGGAGCGGGGTTGCTTCGCGCGCCGCGATCGTGGAGCATGGTGTCCGGATGTCCCGCCACCCGCTGGATCCGCTCAGCGCTGACGAGATTCGGCAGACGGTGGCGATCGTGCGCCGCGACTGCGGTGTGACCGACCGCTGGCGCTTCGCCTCGATCGAGTTGCGCGAGCCTTCCAAGCAGGCGGTCCGCGACCACGAACCCGGAGCGTCGTTCGCGCGCGAGGCCCGCGTCGTGTGCTGGAACCGCGACGACGGGCAGGTGGTCAAGGCGCGGGTCTCGCTCACCGAAGACCGCGTCGACGCATGGCGGCACGAACCCGACGGGCAGCCGAACATGACCAACGACGAGTTCGCCGAGTGCGAGCAGGCGCTGCGGCGTGAGCCGCGCGTGATCGAGGCGCTTGCACGCCGCGGGATCATGGACATGGATCGCGTGCTGATCGACACCTGGGCCTACGGCGCTCACCTGCTACCCGAGGAGTACAGCGACCGTCGGCTGGGGTGGGCGGATGTGTGGTATCGGAAGGAGGAGGGCTCGAACCCATACGCCAACCCCGTCTCTGGTCTGCACTTCGTCGTTGACCTCAACCGCATGGAGTTGCTCGACGTCGAGGACGACCGCAGCGTGCCGGAGCCTCGGACGATGGGCGAGTATGTCCCGCGCCTGGTGCCGGGACAGCGCTTGCGCGAGGACGTCAAACCACTCGAAATCCAGCAGCCCGAGGGGACGTCGTTCAGTCTCGAGGGAAACCTGCTGCGGTGGCAGAAGTGGTCACTGCGGATCGGCTTCAATTACCGCGAGGGCCTCGTGCTGCACACCATCGGCTATGAGCAGGACGGCCGCACGCGCTTGGTGGCGCACCGGCTGTCGTTCGCCGAGATGGTGGTCCCCTACCGCGACCCGACGCCCGACCATTACCGGCGCACGGCGTTCGACATCGGCGAGTGGGGTCTCGGCTTCATGACCACATCGCTGGAGCTCGGCTGCGACTGCCTGGGCGAGATCGCCTACCTCGACGCGGTGCTGCATGACACGAAGGGGGAGCCGTACACGATCCGCAATGCGATCTGCATCCACGAGGAGGACAACGGCGTCCTGTGGAAGCACGTCGACGACCAGTTCGGTGCCGAGACTCGCCGCCAGCGCCGGCTCGTCGTGTCGTTCCATGTCACCGTTGGCAATTACGAGTACCTCGTCTATTGGCGCCTCTATCAGGACGGCAACATCGAGTGCGAGGTACGTGCGACGGGGATCATGGTGACGACCCACTTTCCCGAGGGACGCCAGCCGCCCTACGGGACGCTCGTCGACGAGCGCACCTACGCGCCGTTTCACCAGCATTTCCTCGTTGCACGGCTGGATCTCGACGTTGACGGGGAGCGCAACACCGTCCACGTCACCGGATCGGAGGCGCTCCCAACCGGTCCGGACAACCCGTATGGTCTGGCCCTCGTGCAGCGCAGCACGCCGCTGCGAACCGAGCAGGAGGGCAAGCAGGACTACGACTGGGGCACCCAGCGCGGCTGGAAGGTGGTCAATCAGCAGGTGCGCAACGGGCTCGGGAGCCCGGTCGGCTACAAGCTCGTCCCGGGCGGCTGCTTTCCCCCGATGCTCGATCCCGACTCGCCGGTGTTCCTGCGCGCCCAGGTGATCGCCCACACGCTTTGGGTGACGCCGTTTGACGAGGAGGAGCGCTGGCCGTGCGGCGAGTTCGTTGTGCAGAGTCGCGAGGACCGCGGGCTGTCGGCCTGGACCTCGCAGGGCCGCTCGATCGAGAACACCGACATCGTGCTCTGGTACGTCTTCGGCATCCACCACATCACGCGACCCGAGGAGTGGCCGGTCATGTCCGTGGACACGGTTTCGTTCTGGTTGAAGCCGGTCGGCTTCTTCGACCGCAACCCTGGCCTCGACGTCCCGCCGACCGGTCACCACTGCCAAGCCGAGGAGGGCCAGTGACCCAGGAGATCACCAACTTCATTAACGGCCGGCGCGTCGTCGTTGCCAGCGGCGAGACCGACGAGCTCATCGATCCCAGCTCCGGCGAGGCCTTCGCGACGGCGCCCGCCTCCGCGAGCGCGGCGAGAGTCACGCAGTGGGTGGTCCCCAGCTCCACACGCACTCGATGGGGCGCAGCTCTTGGACGAGCTACGAGGGTGCTCAGGCGGTCTTGAACGCGAGCGCGTCGGTCCTGGGCGGCGGGTCGTCCGCCCGCACCGGCTCGCCGGCGAACTGCGCCTCGATCCCCGCCCCGGCGCGCCGAGGACGCGCCCGTCTGACACGTGCCAGAGTTTGTGTGGGGTGGAGCCGAGATGCCGGCCTCGACCTTCGGGTCGTAGTCGGCAAGCGCCGTCGCGTCAGTCAGCCCCTTCGTCGCCACCTCCTCGACCGCCGCGGTAGTCGTGGAGCTTGCCCGCGACGGAGTTCAGCTCCTAGCCGAACGAGATCCCGCCTTCTCCCCGTTGGCCTTGCCAATCTCGATCGCGGCGCGTACGGCTTCCGGCCGATGTAGTCGTCGCGCTTGCTCTCCGCCAGGGCTGTCGCCGGCGCCGACGCTCCCGTCCAACGGAAAGCGCAAGTCCTCTGAGATCGAGCAGCACGGCCCCTATCGCGTGAACCCGAGCCCCAGGAGCGGGTCGCTGCCGCTCGGCGTTCGCTGCTGCAATGTCGCCGCCTGGGCAGCCTCGGCGCGACTGCCGCTTCGCCCCCCGGCGGAGCCGAAGGAGAAGTCAGACCACCGGCTCAGGACGCGAGCCTGGGTGCCGCCCGTGCGTGCAAGCAGGTGTCTCACACGGTTGAGGGGGTTTCTGCGTGTTGCCCGACGCGGTGGCGGTCTGTCGCCGTGCGTCAGGGAACTCTGAACCCGCACTTGGCCTCTCCACGCTTGAGCGCCGGCGACTGAGGTGGGAACACCAGATAGACCCCGCCGATGCCGACGGCGTTACCCGTGTGGCCGCCAGTTGGCGGGGCTGGTGGAGGCGAAGTCGTCGGGTCGGGGAAGTTCGCCACGCCGTGGGCGCGCATGCATCTCGCGAGGTTGAGCAGGGCGACCTTCTCGCTCGCCGAAGCCGCCCCTGGGCGTCCGCCGCCACCCAGGAACTTGGCGCACGCCTTCTGAGCGGACAGGAACGCGGGGGCGTGCGGGTTGATCCAGTTGGGAATGACGCTCGGGCCGCCCGGGCTCGGGTCGGGGAAGTTCGTCACGCCGTGCGAGCGCATGCACTGGGCCTCCTTAAGCGGGGAGCCACCGCTCGCCACGCCGGTGCTCGACTTGGTCGAGGATCCGCACGCAACGACCACCAACGCCAAGGCCGCTGCAGCGAGTGCAACCATCGGGTTGTGTCGGTCGGCGTTCATTGCGTCGTCCGCTCGGCAGACAGGCTCAACCGTATCGGGCGACCTGTAACAGCGAGGTGACGCGCTGGACGGCGCGACACAGAGCGTCCAACCGGCAGGGTTCCCCGTTGATCGACGAAGAGCAGTCTGAGGCAGGCGACTCAGACTGCGCATCGCCGCTGCGGTCACGACGTTAGGACTGCTGCTCTCGAATCCCGCGAAGCCGAAGGAGAAGCGAACGACCATGCACTAGACGTCTCGAGCGGTGCCCGTCGTTCGTGACAGCAGCAGCGCGACGCCTGCGCCGACGGGTGCGCCAATGTGCCGCGCCGGTCGTTCGCTTGCTCAAGACCCGGGAGTGCGCATGTGAGCAAGAATCGCATCCCCTCTCGCGGGCTAGATACTTGGCGAGCCAGGTCCAGCCAGCGCGAGGTGGAAGTCGTAGCGCAGGGTCAGGTGGGAGTCTCTGCTTCCGGCCGGTCGGAGCGGAAGGATGAGCTCGTCCTTGACGGCGCTTGCCACGTCTGAGTCGAGGAACTCGCCGCCCTGGAAGTACAGCTGTGTGGTCAGGGGCTGGTACCCATCGGCGCTGATCTTGACGTGAATGTGGGCCGGCCGCCAGGAGTGTCGGCCCAGCGCCTTGAGCAGGCGTCCGGTCGGTCCTTGGTCTGGGATGTGGTACGGCGCTGGGCGGATTGTCCTGAGCTCGAACCGGCCTTGCTCGTCGGTCTTGAGCTTGCCGCGGAGGTTGAAATCGGGTTGGCCGGGATGGACGTTGGAGTAGCTTCCGGGCACTGTGGCGTCCGCCTGCCACACGTCGAGCACGGCGCCAGCGATTGGCTGGCCGTCCGGGGACTTGACGGTGCCGGAGAAGACCAGCGGCTCACCGGGCTCATCGGGCCGCTGCGGCATGGCATATGGCGGCTCGAGCATCGGGGAGCCGGGCACGTAGTAGGGTCCTTCGATCGCTGTCGTGGACGACGCGCTCGCCGCGTTGGCCACCTCGTCGACGGTGGCTTCGAAGTAGGCCATGAGCAGCGGTACCTCGCCGCATGCCGCGAGGTCCGTCATGAACTGGATGGCTTGGCGCCATTCGTCGTAGCTGACGTCCTTCTCTCGAATCACCTCTTGGACTCGGTCGATGAGCGGCTGCACTACCTCAAGCGCTCTCGGGTTCGCGGTTATGTCCGGGGTCTCGGCCCCCGGTCGGCTCTGCATGGCTTCTGCCCCGGCGCTCATATTGGCCCCTCACTGCTGGTGTGATACAGTTCTCTTCTTGAGAGATATCCTCTCGTGAGACTTGTATCACCGGCCATGCCTGCTGTCAAGAGCCCGGACCCCCGCGCCAACCAGAAAGCGAGAACCAGAGCGGCGATCATCGCCGCCGCGAAGGAGCTGCAACGACAAGGAACGGCGCCCACCATCGAACAGTCGGCCGAGCACGCCCGCGTGTCCCGCGCGACGGCGTATCGCTACTTCCCGACCAAGGAAGCGCTGCTGATCGAACTGTCAGAGATCACGGACCCAGCCCCGGTCGAGGCTCTGCTCGCGAACCTCACGACCGATGACGTCGAGGAGCGGCTGCTCCTGCTGCTCGACACCTTCGACGGAATCGCGCTCGCCGAGGAAGAGCATTACCGCACCTTCATGCGCGTGTCCCTGGACACCTGGCTTCGCGGCCGCCGCAACGGTGACGACGCGCCCGTCGTGCGCGAGGGGCGACGGATGCGATGGCTCGAGACGGTGCTCGCCCCGTTGGATGAGCTCCCCCCCGAACGCAAGCGCCTCCTCCAAGCGGCCCTCGCGCTGACACTCGGCGGCGAGGCGATCATCACGATGAAGGACGTCTGCCGACTCGACGACGACGAGACCCTCGCGGTCCTGCGCTGGGCAGCCATAGCACTTCTGCGCGCCGCAGTCCGGGAAAGCTCGCGCTCCGCTCCCGACGAGTCGAACAGACCTAAACGCAACGGGCGGACCCCGCGCCGAACGTAGGGCGCGATCTGTCCGCAGCGAACCGCGGCGCTTCCTAGGCGGCCCACCTTGATGCGGACGCCGCGTGAAGCGCAGTACTGATTCCGCGACGCAGACCACGCACCACCACGCATCGTCGCGCTGCTGCTGTCACCCAGAAGGAATCGTTACAGGTGTCGTGCTGTGGCGACTGCTTTGCTAGGCCGTGCGCGCACGTCGCTCGGGCCGCACGGTACCGCGTCTCCAACCGCCAGCCGAGACTCCTCAGTTGGAACGATCTCAGTGGTCCGCCTCAGCGCCGGTCACTGCTCCCTTGTCGCCACCCCGGCAGCATGGCGGTGGCTGCCGCATTTTGTGTTCGCTGGTGTCGAAGCAGCAGTTGGGCGTAGCTTGTGCCGGACCGGTGGCGCGGGGAGAATTCCCGTGTGAGTCCGACCCATGAGTACATCGATTCGCGGGGCGCCCACGGCGAATTTGTCAACGTCTTTGAGCGGAGCCGAGCTGAGCATCAGGCGCGACCGCGGGGCGGCGATCTATAGTCCGGTCGGTGCTGGCGGCGCTCGCGGTCGTTATCCCGCTCGGGCTCGGCGGAGCGGTCAGCCCGGTCATGTTGACGGAGCAAACCGTGCTCCTCGCCGGCCCTCACGGCGGTAGAGCAGGGGTGCGCTACGCGGCCGGTGTGGTCCTCACCGCGTTCGTGATCGTCGTCGCGATCGTGCTGTTCGGCCGCGCGGTCTCGCTGCCGACCGAACCGCACCTCGACGCGACGCTCGACCTCGTTCTTGGCCTGGTGTTGGTCAACGTGGCTGTTCTCGTTCTCGTCTCGGGACGGCGCCGGGGCGGGTCGCCGAGTCGCAAGGGCGGTGATGACCGTGGGGCTGGTGGTTTGCACCGGGCTCGGGCGGCGCTTTCGTTCGGCGTGTTCTCGATGGCGACGAACGTAACGACGCTGGCCCTGATCGCAGCGGCCGCCAAAGAGATCTCCAGGACCGACGTTGCGATCGCAGCTGAAGCGGTGCTTGTCCTCGTGCTCGTCGGCCTTGTGTCCATGCCGGCGTGGGTGCCAGTCGTCCTGACCAGGGTTGCGCCCGGTCCCAGCCAGCGTGGGCTCACTGCTGTACGCGATCAGATCGCTCGCCGCGGTCGCGGGTTCACCGTCGGGCTGCTCAGCGCCGCCGGGCTGTTCTTCGTCGGACGCGGGCTCATACGGCTGCTCGGCTGATGATGCCGGGCGCAGAAGCGTCGGTCGGCCGTTGCGACGGATTGGTTGCTTACGGCGCGTCCAAGGCCGCGGTCGAATCACTCACCAAGCCCGGACCGCGAGTACGCCGCTCACGGTGTCCGCGTCAACACGGTCCCGCCCGGCCCGACACCCATACCCGCGAGCGCGTCGATGGGCGAAATGTTCGACGTCCTAGCTTCGAGCACACCGGCCGGGCACGGCGCAAGGCCCGACGAGATCGCTAACGCTGTCAGCTTCCTCCCTTGCGACGAGGCAAGGTTCGTCTACGGCGCGATCCTGCCTACCGATGGCGGGTGTGTCACCGTCTGAGCCCCGAACGAAACCGTGTCTCGAGCGCAAGAGAGGCACAACATGATTCCGATCGAGATCTGGCTGCTTGGGTTCCGAGCTTTCGGTCGCAAGAGCATTCGCGCAACCGTCGACCGCTCCTCGCGCGACACTGCTGCATCGTCGTGCCCATCCGGCAGTCTCAACCAGACTGCCGCTCTCGCTGCCGACCAGTAGCCCCGCCGACGTGACCGGACCGCGCGGGTAAACGGCCCACTGCGATCGCCGTTGGCTGCCGCGGGACTCCTGCCGGCCCAGTGGAAGCAGCCGGGCCGCTCCGCTCGCGCGATCGCGTTCGCGCTGTCGCCAGCGCAAAGCATGCGAGCGCCTTGACGGCGTTCGGCAAGCAAAGCAGAACAAAAACGGTACACAGACGGTACATGGCGCTCGATGCCCTCGCTTCGCCTGCAAACAAAAACCCGTAAGCGTTCAGTCGTCGGGGCCTGGGGCGAGGATTCCTGCTCGGTGCAGCGAATCTTGCAGGTATGGATCGTGCGGAGGCGGAGGCGATCTATGACGCTGGCCGGGAGGTGTGTGTCCAGTTCATTCTTGATCTGGCGGCCAGGGTCGAGCAGCTCGAGGAGCGGCTCGGGCGGTTAGAGGCGCAGGTGCGTCAGGACTCGCGCACGAGTTCCAAGCCGCCGTCGACCGATCCGCCGAGGACGCGTGCGCAGCGGCGTGTGGAGGCGCGAGCGAAGGCCAAGGAGCTGCTGCGGCGGGAGGGCGAGCAGCGTCAGGCTGGCGGGCAGCCCGGGCATCGGGGTGCGGGTCGCGAGCTGCGTCCCTCTGATCAGATCGATGAGATCGTCGATCACTACCCGCGGGCGTGCGGCGGGTGTGGCCACGAGTTCACCGAGCAGGAGCGGCGGCCCAGGCGGCGGTTCGGTCGCCGTCAGGTCGCCGAGCTGCCGCCGATCACCGTGGTCTGGGCCGAGCATCGCACGCATCAGCTGCGCTGTCGGGACTGCCTGGCACGCGCCAGCGCCCGGTTGCCAGACCAGGTCGGCGCCTGCGTGTTCGGGCCCCGGTTGCAAGCGGCGATGGTCACGTTGACCGCTCGGCATCGAGTCTCGCGCCGCGGGGTCGTCGAGCTCGCCCGCGATCTGTTCGGCGTCACGCTGTCGACCGGCAGCGTGGACGCGATCTGCCAGCGCGCTTCTGAGGCGCTCGCCGGCCCGCACCTGCAGTTGCACGACTGGGTGCTGGACCAGGCCGCGGTGCGTGTCGATGAGACCGGCTGGCGGACTAGCGGGGAAGGTCGGGCGCTGTGGACCGCGACCACGGCAGCCGCCGCGTTCTTCCAGATCGCCGAGCACTGCAACCGCGAGCAGTTCCAGGCGCTGATCGGCCCCTACCCAGGGATCGTGGTCTCAGACCGCTGGAACGGCTATGCCCACCTCGACCCCAACCAGCGCCAAGTCTGCTGGTCACACCTGCAGCGCGACTTCCGCCGCCACGCCGACGGCCTCGCCGAGCAGAAGACCTTCGGCGAGCGCGGCCTCCCGCTCACCGACCAGCTGTTCGCCGCCTGGCGCTCCTACCAGCACGAGCACCACGATCGCCAGCGACTCCTCGCCGAGATCTCGCCGATCAAAACCGAGCTCCGAACGCTGCTCGAACACGCCAGCCCAAAGAGCCGGCGCAACCGCTGGCACCGCCAGTTCGCCAACAACCTGCTCAAAGTCTGGCCCGCGCTCTGGACCTTCACCACCACCGACGGGGTCGAGCCGACCAACAACCCCGCCGAACGCGCGCTCCGCGGCCCCGTGATCCACCGAAAACTCTCGCTCGGCACCCAAAGCCCCGACGGCGAACGATTCGCCGAACGCGCCCTCCCCGCCGCGACCACATGCCGCATGCAACGCCGCTCGCTATTCACCTACCTCAGCGAACTACTCGCCGCACACAACCGCGGCGACCCATTCCCCGCGCTCACCTGAGCCAGGGGACTGAACGCTTACCAAAACCCCGCCATTAGCGGGGCTTCTGTCTGATCGGGGAGACAGGATTTGAACCTGCGACCGCCCGGCCCCCAGCCGGAATCGATCGCATCTGACTAGGTCAGAATAGCGCTATTTACTGGCCTTTTCCGTCCGCTAGATCAGGTACAATCTGGTCAAAATGGTACATGAACGGTACATGACGGACCCGCAAGGCCTCGGCCGGGTGGTTACATGAGCGCCTCTCGCGGTATGGGTCGGCGCGCCTACGGCACCGGCACGCTGCGTGTGGTCGGCGGATCGTGGCTCGGCGTCCTGGTACGGGTCCGACGGCCGGCGCGTCCAGCGCAAGGTCGGCGCCGTCCGCACCGAGGGCCGCGCCGATGGACTCACGAAGGCGCAGGCTGAGCGCGTGCTGCGCCGGATGCGGGAGATCGAGGCCCCGCGCTCGACGCCCGACGGCCAGCGCGTGACGATGGAGGAGGCGGGGCGAGGAATTCTGCCAGCGACTCGAGCTGAAGGGCCGGCGCAAAGTCGCACCGGCTGACGGTGGCCTCCGATCTGGCGAACCACATCGCGCCGTTCTTCGCGGGCAGGACGCTCGACCGGATCCGGCCGGAGGACGTCGAGCGCTACGTCGCCGCCAAGCGCCAGCACACTCGCGATCAAGACGATCCGGAACCACGTCAACACGATGCACTCGGTGTTCGAGCTGGGGCTGCGCAAGGGCTGGTGCCAGATCAATCCGGTGAAGCTCGCGGATCGGCCAATGGTCGAAGAAGACCGAGACCCGCATCCAGTTCCTCGACCAAGCGGAGCTGGAGAAGCTGCTCTCGGCCAGCTACCCCGACGACGCGTTCGGCCGTATCGAGCCGACGCTGTATCTCACTGCGGCGATGACCGGGCTGCGCCAGGGCGAGCTGCTCGGGCTCCGCTGGCGCGACGTCGACTTCGACGCGCGGAAGATCCGCGTCGTCTCGCCCTTCGTCCGCGGCGAGTTCGGCGATCCGAAGTCGGCCGGGTCAGGACGGTCGGTGCCGATGGCCGAGCGTGTCGCGGTCGAGCTCCGCGAGCTGCGTCAGCAATCGCTGTACTCGCGCGACCGCGACCTCGCCTTCTGCCACCCCGACACCAGCAGGCCGCTCGACCGCTCGAAGCTCGTGCGCCGGTTCAAGCAGGCGCTCCACCGGGCCGAGGTTCACCGGATTACGTTCCACGAGCTGCGCCACACGTTCGGGACACGGATGGCAGCCGCCGGGCACGCCGATGCGCACCCTTCAGCACTGGATGGGCCACGCCGACTCGAAGACAACTCAGATCTACGCGCACTACCAGCCGAGCGATCAGGAGGCCGACGCAGTAGATCGTGCGTTCGCGTAGAGCCGAATCTCGCTACGAGACTGCGACCAGCTCGGCCGCGGTGACCTTGTCGGGCTCGTCCTCGAAGCCGACGACCAGGTGAGTCTCGAACGCATCGGCGAGGCGGCGGAGAGTGGTGACGCTCGTCGGATACTGGCCGCTCTCGATGCGCGAGATGACCGAGGGCTGGTTCCGATCCGCTCGGCAAGCTCCTGCTGGGTCAGACCCAGCGTCTGGCGTCGGGCGATCACGATGCGGGCGATCCCCTCGTAAGGGGCGATCCGTCGAAGCTCCTCCCTGTACACGGCGCTTCGCCGCGCGCGGCGTCGGCTCGCAGCGCGATGGGTCGATCCGATCGGCGAATGATTCGAGCGGATGGCGTCAGGCTTGGCTTTCGTCTTCGGCATGGGGTCCTCGCTGAGAGTTATCGGCAACTCGCTCGCAGAGCTTAGCATTATTGCTAAACGCATTCCGTTAGGGAGAGTCGTGAGCGGCCGCGCGCAGCGGCCAGCGCTTCGGCGCATCCATCCTGCGCTTGAAGTCCGTCCACCGCTCCTCCGCGACCGCGATATCGGCCTCCGGGATCGCCGCGGTGTCCTTGCGGAGCATGTGGAGCAGGATCATGAGGTTGCCGGACCGTCGGTAGAGGATGCGGTACAGCGCCGATCCGTAATGACAACGCAGTTCACGGAGCTGGCCGCGCACCTGACTCGTGTGCGGGAAGGGCAGCGGCGGTGCGCTCGGTGCCCGATCGTTCAGGCGATCGATCTGCAGATCGATCGTGGGCAGCGCGCGCTCGTCCAACCCGTCGATGAAGTCGTTGACAGGCTCGGCACTATCCGCGCGCGGTAGTAGACGCATTGGGTCCGAGCCATGGCGCAGTTCTACCGGTCGGGTCGGGCGATCACGATCCGGAGACAGGCGGATTGAGCGTTCACGTCACAGGGGTGCACCGGCACCGGCGTTACGCTGCTGAGTCGATGGCCGAGATAACGACGCGACGCCAGGGCGAGATGATTCGGACGCTGTTCGGCATCCTCGCGAACGAGCCCGACGGTCTACAGGCAAAGGATGCGATCGCACGCGTCGAGGCGTCGATGGAGCTGACGCCATTCGAACGCTCGACGTTCCCGAAGAATCCGGAGCTCGTTCGCTTCCCGAAGATCCTCCGGTTCTCGACCATCAACACGGTGAAGGCCGGCTGGCTTCGGAAGAAAGCCGGGATCTGGACGCTTACGGATGAGGGGCGGGTGGCGCTGGAGGGTACCCGGATCCCGAGGCGCTCTTTGCCGAGTCCCGTCGCCTGTACAAAGACTGGAAGGCCAGCCAACCCGACACCGCCCCGGATACCACCGACGGTGGAACCGACTCCGACGAGGGCGGCCTGATCGCCGCCACGACCCTGGAAGAGTCGGAGGAGGCGGCACGACGAGCGATCCTCGAATATCTCGCGGGGGTCAATCCGTATGCGCTTCAAGACCTGGTTAGGAAGCTGCTCGAGGCGATGAGCTACCACGTCGTTTGGATCGCACCGAAGGGCCGCGACGGCGGCCTTGACCTTCTCGCCCAAGGCGACCCTCTCGGCGTGAAGAGCCCGCGGATCAAGGGACAGGTCAAGCGGCGTGAGCAGAAGACCACCGAAGACGAGCTCCGCTCCTTTCTCTCACTTATCGAGCAGGATGACGTGGCGTCTACATCTCGCTCGCTGGCTTTACCCGCGATGCCGAGGAGTCGGCACGTCGAGCGAGCCGGCGCATCACGCTCATCGACGGCGACGCCTTCCTTACTCTCTGGGTCGAGCATTACGAGCGTGTTGATGAGGAAGGCCGTCAGCTGCTTCCGATCAAGCCTGTCTACTTCCTGGATCTCGAGAGCTGACGGATGAACATTAAGTCTGAGGTGTTAGAGCCGCTTCGGGCTCCGCGCCAGCGGAGCGATCATTGCCACACAGCCGGAGCGGACCGGCTGTCAAGGGCGGCCCGTCAGGGCCGAGCGAAGCGAGCCGCGAAGCGGCGCCCTTGACTGGCGGGCCGCGGAGGCTACGCAGCCGATTCAGACCCGAGAAGCGACTCGGGAGCGGCAGCGCTCGGCCAGATGCACCTCAAGATCGCTCCGGCTGAATCGCAGAGCCCGCCCGATCTTGAGATGAGGAAGCCGTCCGGTCCGGGCCAGGTCGTAAATCGTCGATACCGGCAAGCGGAGGAGCTCCGCTACTTCGTCTGCCGTCAGCAGCTGGCGATCGAGCGGGACGATCGTATCGCTCACAACCGGCTCCGGTTCGTCGTGACGCCGGTCGACGGGAGCGGTGCCAGCTCGACGATGGCATCGGCGCCGACCGCGCGAGCTGCGCGCCATACCGCCTCGGCGATCGGCGGAGCCGCGTGTATCGCACCACCGTCACGTTCTGATTTCGCAGGTAGCCGCGCAGGATCCGCTCGAGCCGCGTCCGGTTCTTCAGCGTCAACTCGACCTCGACGGCTATGACCTCGTCGCTGTCACGTCGGACGAGCACGAAGTCCGGCCTGTGCAGTCCTTGATGTCCGTTCTCGTGACTGCCGACGATCGCCGACGCGATCGGTTGGCCGGCCGCGTTCTCGGCCGCACGGTGTTCACGGTCGCTGAGAAGCGTCCCGTCGTGGAGCTGCGGTTCGAGTTCTGCGGCGAGCGCGGCCGACGCGATCATGTGCGGCACCAGCGCGAGGCTGATTCGCGCCGGTGTCAGCCGATCGAGGCCTGCACAGCGGAGCCCTTCGGCCGTTGCCGTGAGCAAGCCGCCATCGTTGTAGAGCAGTCGGTGGCGTCGCACGAGTCCGAACTCCGCGAGCTCGTGCAGACGCCGGTACGTCGCCGTCCGGCCGATCGAGAATCGGACCATGACGTGTTCGGCGCGGACGGCGCCTTGGCGCCCGATCCACTCGGTGATCGTCATGTCGCGTTCGGTCAGCATTCGACACCATGCCGTCGCAGCTCGTCGGGATGGAAGACGTGGACGATCACTGCCCGCCCGAGGCGGGGTTCGATGACAACGAACTCGCCGACGTCGAGGCTCTTGATCGTGTCCGGATGGACTACGTACTCCCGGCCTCGCGATCGTGAGCCCAATCCGGTCAGCAGACCCGCGGCCGGAGCATGCGTCTGTTGGGTGGTGATCCATGCTCCACGTGTCCCGGCAATCGCGGCAACCAGCTCCGCCGAGGAGGGCATGTTCTGACGGCCGCATAGGAGCACTTCTATGTTCCCGGCCACCTGGGCCAGGATCCCGCCGCCCCCGCCGAGCACGTTCGTGTCGTTCGGTCCGAGATCGGCCACTTCCTGGGTGCCGAGTAGCTGGCTGAGCCAGGCGCCGCGGCCGCGGCCGAACAGGCGCTGTGTCTGCGGCGCGCCAAACGCGGAGAACTCGTCGATGATCACGAGCGCGGGTCGGTGCTCACCGTGCTGACGTTCTTGGCCGATCGCGACGAGATCTTGGACGATCGCGGCGCCGAGCATCTCTGCGGCGAGCGGTCGCCGATCGGCTTCGAGCCGGAAGAGGACGACGTCGCCGCGGTCGAGCGATTCGCGGAGATCGATTTGTACACCGCCGGTTGCGGGGTTCAGCAGATGACCGACGTCTGACTCGGCAAGGATCGCGAGCCTGTCGCGGGCGCCTGCCAGATCCCGCTCCTGCTGCGGCGTCAACGACTCGAGGTACGCGAGCAGCGGCCGGGCGTCGGTCGGAGTCATCTTGCGGGTCAACGACGCCAGGCGTCCGTTGTGCATGTGCTCGACCACCGTCGCGAGGCTGACCGGCACGCCGGCAAGTCGCAGCGCCCGGATGACGTGGCCGATGTACCGTTGCGCCAGCCGCTGGTAGTGGGGCTCGGTGAACACCTCCGCTGCGAGCAGCTTGTCGGCGATCTCGGTGTTCGATCCGCGGTCGTAGGGGTTGTAGATCGTGTTGCCCTCTGGATCCCACTCGCGGAACTGCCGAGCTGCGCGGGACGCCGCGGCGTGCAGCTCCTCGCGCACGAAATCGTCTCCCTTGGGATCGATGTAGATGACACCGAGCCCGCGCTTGATTGCGGCGAGCGCCAGCAAGACCTGCAAGATTGTCTTGCCAGACCCAGTTGCGCCGAGGAGTAGCGACATGACTGCGCGCCAGCTCGCGACCGAGACGCGAACCAGCTCGCCCTTCCGCGTGAACCCGATCACCACGCCCTGGGACGTCACCCACTCGCCGTTGCGCAGCTTGCGCCACCCGTACCACCGTCGAATCGACGCCATCAGGCCAACGCGATCCCGTGCTCGCTGCGCCAGGTCACCGCCAGCGCGCAGGTCAGCCAGGTGGCGCCACGCGCCGATGCCAACAGCTGCGACTGCGAACGCGACGGCGCAGAGCTCAGCACGCCAGCTGAGCAACGACGCTTCGGGAACCGCAACGAGCAGCGGCAGTTCACACGTCCACGACCACCCGCGAAGGGGGATCACCATTGCAAGCACCGCCCCTCCGACCACCCCGCCGATGGCGAACCACGTTCCCGTCTCCACCAGATGCGCGAGATGTACGACCGGCAGCGTCGGCATCCTGGAACTCACTGCGCCCTGCATCATTGCGGCCTCCCGAGATCGCGTAGCCGTCACATCTCAGGTATTGCGTCGCGTCCTCGCGGTCCCGTAAGTCGTCCCGGTTGATATCCCGGATTCGGTCCGCCCGGCCGGTCACCAGCCCGTCTGCCCGCCGGACCCGACAGCCCACCGTCCGCCCGCCCCGCCTCGAACCTAACGCGCCCGGCCGCTGACCCCGGTCACACACGATGTGGGGGCGGGGTCAGCGGCCGGCGCGACCCTAAACCCAGGCGGAGCGGGCGGACGGGCGTGGATCTGCCCTCCATGCCGCAGTCCACGCCCTGTCGATGGAGATCGACCATCCCGACCGTACAACGCACGATGCGCTTGAAAATCGCGAGACCGTGCCGGCGCATGGTCGGCGAAATCAGACGCCATGACCCATGAAATCAACGAGTGGCGGATCATCCGCAATCGCGACTTGAAGTTGAGCGACGTGACTCAGTTCAACCCGGAGGTGCTCGATGTGGACGCGCCCCAATGGGATGCGTTTGATCACTTTGCGGTCTCCTTCGACGGGTATGCCCTCAGCGGTCTCGGCCCTGAGTTCGACCTGTTGGCTAGCGGGGTTCGCGAGCATGTCCCGGCCGGCGGGGAGATCCCGATCAGAGACCTGAGCTGGCTCTGGGCGCTCTTGTTCATCCAGCAGCGAGCAATGAGAGCCGGGTACTCGGGTCGAGCGAGGTCGAGGCCGGAGCAAGCGGCCTACGTAAACGCCCTCCTCCAGTCGATCCAAGCAGCAATCCCGGATCTCCCCGAGCCGATCGCCACCGGCGATCTTCGAGCGAGCAACGTTCCTGAGCCTGACGACGCCGGGCCCTCGGAACCGATTCAGGAACCGAGCCTCAACTTCCCAGCCATCTGCCGCTTCGCGCGGAAGTTTGACGCATCTCGGTATTTCGGAGTAGAAGACGTTCACGGCATCGTCGCCGCCGTCGCGAACAGCATCAGGGCCGAGTACGGGCTCGCGGGTGCGATTCCAGATGTCGGCAACCTCGGTGTGCTACGAGCATGTCTGGCCTACGAGGAGCGGCGCTGGTGCACCTGGGACGAAGATGCGCGGTCGATGTCGGTCGCTGATCAGCGGTATCTCGCCGCACTCGTGCGGACGATCCGGCAGCGCGTGATGTGAGCGCATGTGGACCGACCAGCCACCGTCTGCGGGATTTCAGATGAGCCTGACCCGCCAGCGTGATGGAGCAGAGCGCACTGGCGCTCCAGGCCGCTGCTAGCCCAAGCTACGCGACCCAGCGGGCGTCGGCCAGCTCATCCTTGTACGTCCCGGTGGCAAGGAACGTCCGGAGACGCCGGCCCTCGGCGAGCGGCCGAACCTTGGCCGTCGCCTCCCCAGGCGTCTTGGCCTCGGTCGCGTATACCTCGCGGTAGCCCGGCTCGTCCGGAGCCCGCTCAGGGTCGGTCGCGAAGACGAGATAACCGCGCCGGGCGGCGCGGTGCTCGTTGGCTTGCTCGAGCCGAGCCCGCTCCTCCTCGAGCTCCTGGGCCCAGGCGGTTAGGTCGATCTGCGTGCCTTGGTCTGAGTGGATCGCACGGGGCATCAAAGCTCATCTTGACAGTAGCGCCAGACATCCATGGCGCCCCCGATTTTCACGTTTTTGTTGCAGTTCCGCTGGCGTCTAGGAACCTTCGGAACCCGTCGATGCTGTCGCCGTCGAACACGTCGAAGAGCTTCTGCGGAACCTTCTCGTAGGCCCATTCGCGGCCGGAGAGTCGGGTAGCGTCCTCGCACCAGCGACGGGCCCGTTTGTCCTTGAGCGCGACGTCGAGGTCCTCCTGACCCTTCGTTTCGACGATCAGACAGGTGTCGTCGCTCAGCCTCAGTACGAAGTCGGGGTAGTAGTAGCGGAGCGCCCCCGCCTTGGAGATGTACTCCAGGGCAAAGCGGCTGTTCATCGTCAGCTTGGCCCAGGCGGTGACGTCGGTAGCGCGGTCGAGCCACCGCGCGAACCTCGCCTCGAGAGAGCTGTCCACGGGCGTTAGGTTGAAGATCGTTCGCTCGCCGGGGACGGTTGCCCGAGACCAGGGGAACGGCGGCGTCTCAGACACGCGCAGCACGTTCTCCTCGATCGTCGGTTCGCGCTCCGTGATCGAGAGCGCCCGAATCGCCTCTTGAAAAGCACCCACGACCAGCGCTTGAGCGTCGTTCTCCGCCAACCTGCGCAAGACGACTTTGTCCTCTAGTTCGACCGGCCGCTCGAAGACGCGCTCGCGAAGGTAAGCACGGACCATCGGCGCCAGCGTGGCGAACGCTCCCGAGAGGCGGTCGACTCCCCCCGCCTTCGCGACGCTGCGCGTGTAGTAGGTGATGACGCCGGAGGGATCCTCGGCATAGGGCACGTGGAACTCGTACTCCTCGATCACGCCTTTGTCGATTAGGTGCACGCCGCGGTAGCGCACGTACTCGTCAGGCTCGACATCGGGGACCGCGAGCCGCGACTTCGGCTCGGGGACATCATTCGGATGCAGCTCGTTGAGTGGGCTGTCCGTTCGTGCCAGTGCCCGTGTGAGCTGCGGGATCACGATGTCGAATCGGCGCTTGGCCGCGTCAGGGAAGATCGTCACGGCGCCGGGCTCGATCTTGTCGGCCTCCTCCCTCTCGACGACCAGACCGCCGTCCAGCTCGGCGGTCCATAGATTGCGGAAAGCCTCATGCTCGATCACGACTACTCGCTCATCGAAGCCAGAACCCGGCGGGGTCATTCGGCGCAAGCCTCGACCAAGGGCCTGCTCCGGCAGGATGCGGTTTGCCGCACTCAGCGGTCGCAGCGTGACGATCACGCAGACGTTGCGTACGTCCCACCCTTCGCGGAGCATCAGGACGCTGACGATGCAACGGATGCGGCTGTCGGGTTCGTCGACCTCGCGGGCTGCGCGGCGCGCAAGGTCGAGGTCGTCCTTGGTGATCTCCCCGGACCGGTTCGTGTGGATCACCAGTAGCCGGTCGCCAGCGAAGTCAGGTAGACGCTGTAGGTAGTCGCCGGCCTCATCCGCCGCCAGCGTGTTCTCGCACATCACGAATAGAACTGGCCGTTTGCCTGCTGGCGAGAGCTTCTCGTTGAACACCCGCCATCGGCCGACAGCGACATCGAGCCATTGCCGGTTGCGTTGAAACGAGGTGTCGCCGAGCTCCACCTGAGCTCCCGAAACCTCTCCGATCACAGGCGTCTTGACGATCCCATCCGCGACCGCCTGTGCGAGCGGATAGTCGACGACGACGTGCCGAAAGACGCCGCCTTTCTCGTACTTGGGGGTTGCCGAGTAGTCGAGCTGCGAGACGACTCCAGCACCAGGGTCGTCCGGCGCGCGCGTCCGAAGCTCGTCGTGCAGGCGCTCGATCGTCTGGTTCCACTTCAGCTTCTCGTCGTGGACGTGATGTGCCTCATCGTTGAGCACCATCAGGCGGTGTCGCTCCGCGATCCGATCGAAAAGCTCCTCGGCCGAGGACGCGTCGACATCGCGGTTGACACGGGGGCCGATCATCGCCTCAACGGGGTTTGGCGCCGACTTGTTCTTGCCACGGGTGGCCGGCAGCTCGTAGAGGCGCTGGATGTTCGTGAGATACAGAATGCCGCGGCTCGTGACCGGTGCCGGGTCGTCCTGAAGGAGCACGGCGAGGTCGAAATCGTGCGACCACTCCGGCGGTACCAGCGGGTCGCGGCGGAACGTCGCCGCGTCGCCGAAGTCACTCTTGAGCCGTTCGAACACAATCAGATTGGGCGCGAGCACGAGGAATGAGGACGCCATCGGCGAATCCGGTTCGTAGAGCGCGTGAAAGTACGACCAGACGACGCAGAGGCTCATCGCCATCGTCTTGCCCGATCCGGTCGCCATCTTGATGGCGAGCCGCTGCCGCTTAGGCTCGCCGGGCTGGATCCTCATGCCGTGCTCAGAGAACTCGAGCAGATCCTTTAGCCCTCGGACCGGCTCGATCTCCGTCAGGTAGATGACCGTCTCGACTGCTTCGCGTTGGCAAAAGTAGAAGCGAAACGGCTCACCGGTTTGCGTTCGATGCTCATCCGCGAACCAGAACCCAAGCAGTCGTCGCGACGTCGCCGAGGCGTTCGGATATGACTGCGCGCGCCACGCGTCGACGCGTGCTCGGACTCCGTTGACCGCGTAGGTGCCCTCGCTAGGTTTACGCCTTCGCGGAACCGCGTACGGGTCGCTCGGCAAAAGCGCGACCTCGTCTGCTCTCACTTGATGGTGACCTCGGCCAGCTTCGTCGTGTCGTTGCCAAAGATGTCGATGATCTTGATCACGATCGCATGCCGCCCCGGTTCCGGATACTCGTGCCAGTCGCTCTGGGTGGCAAGGTCCGGGTTCGCTCGCGTGCGGTAGGCCTGCCACTGATTGTGGAATGTGTCGTCGCTGAAGTCGTAGTCAACCGACCAGTAGTCGATGAGATCCGACCACGACTGGACGCGCTCACGAACCTTCGGCGGGATCAGTTCCTCGCTGGGGATCGCAAAGTCCTTGAGCATGACGCACGCCTCCCGGCCCTGCCGCCGGACATCGAGGTCGACGTATGCGAGCTCGAAGAAGCGGACCGCGTCCGCGTCGATCACTTGGCGCTCCATAACCTCTCTCGGGATCTGACGTGGCCGAACGTCAAGTCCACGTCGACGAGCACGTTCTGAGATGGTGTCGTGTAGCCCCATCTCCCATTCCCAGCCGAGCAGATCGCATGCTTCGACGCCGTTGTCGGCCATCTCGTCCATCACGTCTTCAGTTTCGTCGATCGTCACCGGAGCATCGGTCGCGCCGACGTGCACCATACGGCCGGCCTTCCGTCCGTGGAGGTGAGCGAAGCCGTCAATGGATTCCGCCGAATAGAACCCGAGGATCGTGTCTAGGTAAGCACGAAGAGCGCCATTGCCGGAGGCGATCTGCCACCGCTGGCGCTCGTAGCTCCCAAGGTTCTTGATGTCAAAGGGACGACAGTCGGGCAGATCTAGCAGCCGCTTTCTCGTGGTATGGATCGCAAAACGGCCAAGGTCACACGCGATCCAGTCGCGATTCAAGCGCTCCGCAACCGCTGGAAGTGTTCCCGCCCCCGCGAAGAAGTCGGCAACCAGATCGCCCTCGTTACTCGAAACGCGGAGGATGCGCTCGATCAACGCCTCCGGTTTCTGGTTGGGTAACCAAGGCGCTCAGCGGCCCGTGGGTTTATCGGAGCGATGTCGCTCCAGAGCTCATGCACCGCCTGACCGTCGAGCTCATCGAGATATCTCTTGACTTGAGCGACCTTGCTGACCTTGTAGATGCGCCCCTCCGCATCAAGCTGGAGCATCTTGTCTTCGGTGATCCGCCACGCCTTCGTCACTCCGTTGAACTCGTACACCGGGCCGCGCCCCGCGGGCGGATTCAGATTGTCGAGTCGATAGCGACGCCCATCGGCCTCTTGGTGCGTGAACTTCGAATCAATGTAGTCCTGGCTGAACGGGACCTTCACGTCGTTGAAGGTGAACGCACCGCTCTTTGTGTAGAACAAGATCCGATCGGTCACGCGCCCGTACCGACGGGCATCCGCGTGGAAGTTGAACCGTTTCCAGACGATCTCATTGCGTGCGTTTTCCGTGCCGAAGATCTCATCGCAGAGAAGCCGGAGATGGTGACTCACGGTGGGGCCGCAATGCAAGTAGAAGCTTCCATCCTCGGCCAGGAGGTCGTGCATGAGCACCAGACGCTCGTACATCATCGTGAGGTAGGAATCCGATCCGGATCCCCACGTGTCTCGATATGCGTGCTCCTCGAGAACCGAGGGTTCCTTGACGACGCTGGTCGAGCCCACGTCGACCTCGACGGTGAAGTCGGCGCCGGTGTCGAACGGTGGATCGATGTAGATCACCTTGATCTTTCCCGCGTAGTCCTCGAGCAGGCTCGACATGACAAGGCGGTTATCGCCCCAAATGAGCAGGTTCGCATCGGAGGGCCGTCCCGAGCCTTCAAACAGCGCCGCGGCATCTCGTTCGCGACTCGCGCGAGATTTGTTGATCGTCTCGACGGTCTGGAAGGGCAGGCGGAGGCGCTCTACATGGCTGGGCCGCCCCTCCCAGGTCAGCCGAACCGACATTGCTGCAAACGGTCTTGAAGGATCACGGGATCCATTTTGGCCTGCGGCTCGGTCGTCTGACCGCCGTGCGAGGCAGGATCACCGCGTCCGCCGCCGAAATGCCCGCAACGTGCGGCCATCCTTACTGATCCAGCCGTACCGACATTCCGAGTCGGGCGCGACGTTTGTCACGCAGGCGTTGGGCGATCGCAAGACCAACAAGCTTCTCGTGGCCACGGCGTGGCTCCGAGCTAGCGGACTCGGGACACTCGCACCGAGCATCGAGGCAATGAAGGACCGTGGCGGCCGCGCCGACCTGTTCGTGGGCTTGGACTACCGAGGGACAACCGTGCAGGGCCTGAACGCAGCGCTTCCGCTCTTCGACCGCATATTTGTCATCCATGACATCGAGGGCCGGACGTTCCACCCAAAGATCTACCTCGTTCGCGGCAGGCATGACGCCTATCTGCTCGTCGGATCGAACAACCTCACGGCCGGTGGAGTCGGATTCAACTACGAGGCAGCCATCGTCCACAAGCTGAATCTCCGCCAGGCCGATGACCGCGAATTCGTCGCCGAGGTCGAACTCTTTGCGACTCGGCTAATGAGCGACGCGGCTATTTGCAAACGCCTTACCCCTAGCCTTCTCGAGCGCCTTGAGCGCGACGGCTGGTTGGGCGACGAGAGCAAACGGACGCCCGCTTCGAATGAGGACACGGGCCCGACGCGCTCGAAGCGCACGACGCGGTCAGCCATCTTCACCCGCAGCCAGGTCCTGAAGCGAACGAGACCGATCCCGGCGGCCACCAGCTCTCAGGCTGGTCGGCGTTTCGCTCCACGCCGTGCTCCGCTGACCCCAGATACCTGGTGGAAGAAGCTCACCAACACCGACGTCCAACGCCCTCCGGCCGGAAGCCCAGTCGGGGCCGTCAGGATCACGAAGCCGCCGGGACTGGCGATCGATCCAGCCACGTTTTTCCGCAGGGATTTGTTCGTACACGAGCGGTGGAAGCGTCGGCGTGATCGCGAGAACAACTGGATAGAGATCGGGGAGGTAACGTTCGATTGCTATCTCGAGCGGCGTCGCCTGGGCATCAAGAAGCTCCGCCTCGACTATGGGAAGCATCGGGCCGAGCGGGGGCGGGCGACGACGCTCCTCCATTGGGACGAGCTGGCTGATCTGATCCACCGTCGCAATTTCAAGGACTGGTTTCTTCTCATCGAGCGAGGGGCGGGGAGCACCCATCGCCTCACTCTCACCCGCACACCGCCGGCGTAGGCCCAATCGAGGCGCACGGTCAGGCAGGCCCGCGCCCTCGTCTCGGCCCCGCCATGCCGGGCTTGGTCCTTTGTCCCTTTGAGGATCGAGGAGTCCCTACGTACGTCCACCTGACCGATCCGCGCCTTGCCCGACCGGCCCCGGGTTCAAAGTCCCGACGCACCTCCGCGCCGGGCTCGAGGCTGTACAAGTACAGCCTCGCACTCATAGTCGCGGCTGGGGTCTTGCCTTCGCTGGTCAACAAGCCACGCGCGATGGCGATCTCAGTGATCTCCCTCGTCGTGAGGGACCTTCGTTCGTCGCGAAGAACTCGGAGCGCAGCTTCGGTGAACGTCATCCCCGTCGCTGAGCGTAATGCCTAGACCGGCGGCTCAGCTGGAGCGCGACCGACGCTGACCGGTGCGACCCCTCAACACTCTCCACAAGACAGTACACACTTAGTACATGGCCAATCCGCTCGCGCAGGTCGAACCATAGTCGAAACCCCGCCATTAGCGGGGCTTCTGTCTGATCGGGGAGACAGGATTTGAACCTGCGACCGCCCGGCCCCCAGCCGGGTGCGCTACCAGACTGCGCCACTCCCCGTGGTCCCGTGATTCTACGTGCGGCGGAGCTCGACGTGACGCGCAGTCGCCCCGATCCTCGCGGCCGCGGCCGATTCGGAGCGAGCACTCGCTCGTTCTGCGGTGCTCGCTCTGCTGTCCCCACCCCTGGGGCTTGGAGAGCGAACCTCCTCCGGGATCGGAGTGCTCGCTCCAAAAGGCCCATGCGTGCTTCGAAGGCAAGCGGGCGACGGGGCTCGAACCCGTTCTTAGAGCTTGGAAGGCTCCCGTGCAGCCGTTGACACCTCGCCCGCGAGTAACGGCATGGTAGCCCCGCGCGCGACCGCGGTCACCCCGCCTGGCTGGGCCGGCGTTCCTCGGTCGGCACCTCGCCGTCGCGCGACAGCTCCTTCGGCGGCCAGGGTCCGGGCCAATTGTCGAGCGCCCCATCGAGCGTCACGACTGATCCGGACAGCGCATGGCCCAGCTCCCCGGCGAGCAGCACCACCAGCCACCCGTACTCCTCAACCTCCCCCAGGCGCTGCAACGGCACCCCTTCCGCGGCGCGCCGCCACAGCTCGGCCGGATACTTGCGCAGCGACTCGGTCGCCAGCCGGCCAAGTGCAACTGCGACGACCGCGACCCCGTCGGCCGCCCAGCCCCGGGCGTGCTCACGCGTGATCGCCTCGACCGCCGCGCGCGCCGCGCCCGTGTGCGCCATCGCCGGCATCCCGTGGTGCGGCGACACGGTCACGTTTACGATCGTCCCGCCTGAGGCGGGCCGCATCGCGAGCTCGTACGCGGCCTGCGACATGTTGATCGTCCCGCCTACGTTGAGCCGCTGGACCGCGCGCCAGCCCTTGGGCGTGATCCCCTCGGCGGGCACGAAGTACTGGCCGCCGGCGTTGTTGAGCAGCAGGTCGAGGCGGCCGTGGCGCTCGAGCGCCGTGCTCACGATTGCGCGCGCCCGCGCCGGCTCGCGGATGTCGCCGACGACGTACGAGCAGCCGGGGCCAATCTCAGATGCCGCCTCGGCCAGCACCTCCTCGCGGCGGCCGGCAATCACGACCGCGGCGCCGCAGCGGGCGAGCTCAGTCGCGGCCGCCTTTCCGAGGTTCGTGCCGCCTCCGGTCACAAGCGCGACTCGCCCGTCGAGCAGGCCGGGCGCGAAGATCCGCGAAGGCTCCAGCGCTATTCCCCGAGCACCTTGATCACGAGCCGCTTCGGCCTTCCACCGTCGAACTCGCAGTAGAAGACCTGCTGCCAGGGGCCGAGGTCGAGCGTGCCGTCGGTCACCGGAACGATCACCTGATGGTGCACGAGCAGGTTCTTCAGGTGCGCGTCGCCGTTGTCCTCACCGCCGCGATGGTGGCGGTAGTCGCCGGGATCGGGCAGCAGTTCGCGCGCTACCTCGTTGGCCGGATCCGTCCAGCTCGGTGGCGCGACCTTGTCGAGCCACTCGAGCACGTCCGCGTGCAGACCCGGCTCGTCGTCGTTGATCCAGACCCCCGCCGTGATGTGCATCGCGCAGATAAGTGCCATGCCCTCGGCGATCCCCGACTCGCGCACCGCGTCGGCGACATCGTCGGTGATCCGGATGAACTCCCGGCGCCGCTCGGTATTGAACGTCCTGTAGACCGTGTGGGAGTTCACGCAGCAGGGGAGCCGGGATTCGAACCCGGATTCATGGTTTTGGAGACCATGCGCATAGCCATTAACTCACTCCCCTGGGTTGCCGCGATGGTAGCTAGCGGCGGCGAAAAGTCACGCCTGGTCGCCACCCTGGACTGGCCACCACCGCGGCCTACCCGTTGCTATCCCTCGGGGCTGGGACGCAGGTCTTCGACCGTCTCCCCTTCGCCGTGAACGCCGGGCTCAGGACCCCTACGGGCCTTGAGGAAGTCCTGGATCCCGAGGTCGTACACGAACGCCGCGATCGCACCTCCAAGGAGCGGTCCGACGATCGGGACCCAGAAGTAGAAGTTGACGTTGCCGTAGTCGCCAGGCATCGCCACCTTCCCCCATCCGGCGATCCAGGCGAAGATCCGCGGCCCGAAGTCACGGGCCGGGTTGATCGCGTAGCCAGCGTTTGCTCCAAACGAAACGCCGATCGCCATCACGACCATGCCGATCATGAACGGCGCCATGTTGGACAGCACCGGTTGGTTGAACTCGTCGATCAGCGCAAACACGAACAGCGCCAGGAAGAACGTCCCGACGATCTGGTCGATCAGCGGACCGAGGAAGCTGTGGAAGTACGGCGCAGGGAACGTCGCGAACGTGCTGTAGGTCGCTTTCGACGCGGCTGTCCCCTTGACGATGTGGTTCATCCCGTCGAAGTGGTTGATCGCGTTGTTGTAGACGAGGAACACGAGCGCCGCTCCAACGAAGCACCCCAGCAGCTGCGCGGTCCAATAGCCCAACACCTTGTTCCACGGAAACTAACGGCGGAGGGCCTGACCGAGCGTGATCGCGGGGTTGATGTGGGCGCCGCTGATCCCGCCCGCGACGTAGACGGCGAACGCCACCGCCAGACACCAGCCCCAGGTGATCAACAGCCAGTCCCCTGATGACTGCAGCGCCCCCGCAGAGCTGCGCCCGGACCCGACCAGCGCCCACAGCATCGCCACCACGCCGTCGCCGAACGAGATCAGGATGAAGCAGCCGAAGAACTCGGCCCACAGCTCGCCGACGTACCCCTTTCGCCAGCGCATCGGCAACGGCTTTACTGCTCGTTCCTGGGCCAAGGTAGCCATAGGTCCTCCTTGTGGGATAGGGACATTGGGCGCGCCCGTCAGTCAGCGACCACTGTCTCTTCGCGCTGCGCTCGAAGGCCCCGGGACAGCGGGGTGAACTCGCGCAGGTGAAGCGTGCGTTCGCTGACGCGCTCCTCCTGCAGGTCGCTCAACCGCGCGCGGAGCAGGTCGACAAGGGTGACCAGCCCGAGCAGCGTGTGAGGGAGGTCGCGTCTGACGACGGGCCGTTCCCCGCTTTGATCTGAAAGCGGCGGCTCGTCCGGCCAGCCGTCGTCGCCACCCATCAATGGCTGGATCAGCGACGCGGCAGCCCGATGCGCGGATCAGTCGGATCCGTGATCACGCGTTCGGGCCGCTCGTATGGATCGCTGCCGGCGGCCGGCGGATTGGAGCGCGGATCGGTCACGTCGCGGAAAGGCTGCGGGCTTCCGGGGTGCTCCCGGATGCTGCGCGCGGTCCGTCCTGCGGTTACGTCGGAAGGTTGGTCGATCATTTGGTCCTCCAAAGGTTATCGTGCTACGATATCGTATCACGATATGGATCTGGACCACTCCGACTTCGAGCACCTTCTCGCGCTCCGCACAGGCCTCAGGCGGTTTCTCCACTGGAGCGAGCAACAGGCCAGGGCGGCCGGCGTCACGCCCGGCCAGCATCAGTTGCTGCTAGCGATCAAAGGCCACCCTGACCCGGCCGGACCGACTGTCGGCGATGTCGCCAAGAACCTGGTGCTCCGCCATCACAGCGCCGTCGGACTGATCGATCGTGCGGTCGCCGCGGGGCTCGTGACCCGGACGCCGGACGCCGCCAACCACAGCAGCGTCAGACTCGCGTTGACGCCGGCCGGGCTCGAGAAGCTCGATCGGCTCAGCGAAACTCACCTCGAGGAGCTCAAGCACCTCGCCCCGGCGATGCGTTCACTGTGGGGCGCGCTCGAGGCCCGCGAACTGATCGCGAGCAACAACCAGGTCCAGCACAACCGATTCCTCGATCCACTCCCTGGGAGGTAGCAATGACGACGGATCGATCCCATACACACCACGTCCACACAGAACGTCACGAGGAGCCGGTCCAACCGGAGATCCCTCGCTCGAAGTTCGCACGCGGGATGCTCCGCGAGGATCGCGACGCATTCGCGCTCCGGCTCGGAGGCTTCGGCGACGGGCAGCGCACGCCGCCGCCGCCCGCGCGAGGTCCTCACCGCGGGCGCTTCAGCCAAGGCCAGGAGGCACTCGGCGACGAGGACCCTGAAAAGCACATCCGCCGTCGATACAGCGAAGGCCTCGAGAGCAGACGTTCCGCCTAGACGTCAGTGCGGGCGGAGGTGCGGGCGGAGGGACTCGAACCCCCAAGAGCTTTCGCTCACCGGCACCTAAAGCCGGCGCGTCTACCAATTTCGCCACGCCCGCGCAGCTGAGGGCTGGACGATTCTAGGCCGCGCGCCGCGCTGCGCCCGATTGACCAGAAACTGACGCAGCCGCGCCTTGGGAGAGGTATGGTCCGCACCAGTGGCCCAGGTTCGGAACATCACGCCCGGCTACGTCGTCATCCATCCAAACCGCGAGAAGGCGGCCTGCAAGCTCGTGCGGCTGATAGTCGTCCTGATACTGCTCGTGTCGGTGGCGCTGATGCTGATCCTGACGATCGGCGGCTGGAGCAAGCTCGAGGGGATGAAGCCGCTCAACTTCATCTGGGCGCTTCTGTATCTCGTCTGCGCGTTCTACATCTGGCGCTGGGCGCGCGGACTGCTTCCGATCGCAGCCGCGCTCGGGATCCTGCTGCTGATCGTCGCCGTGATCGCCGGCACCGGATTGGCGGGAACGAGCTGGTTCGATCGCAGCCACTATGGCTTCGCGCCGGCGCAGTCGCTGTTCGGTGGCTCGGGGCTCGGGAGCACGACGCTCGGGTTCTTCACCGTCCTGCTGATCCCGATCGAGATCCTGCTGATCGCGTTCGCGATGATCGGCTTCGCGCAGGGCTGGAACGTCGAGCTGGAAGTCCCCGAGGAGGAGGCCCGCCGGCGCGGGATCACCCCCGCCCATAGCGGCCCTCAGGTCGCAGCCGCCTAGTACGGCGGGTGGGATTCGAACCCACACGTCCCGAAGGACAATGGCTTTTGAGGCCATCGTGTCTACCGTTCCACCACCGCCGCGGGGGCGCCAAGTCTAGGCGCTGACGGAGACGCGCTAGGAGCCGCCGCTGACCAGCGCCAGTAGCTCATCAGCCAGCGCCGCCGGCGCGGCGAGCAGCCCGTCCGGCAGCTCCCCCACCGCTTCGAGCCTGTGCACCGCAAGGCCGGCCCGCGCGGCGATCAGGCCCCCGGCCGCGTAATCCCAGCGCTTGAGGCCGCGTTCGTAGTAAGCGTCGTAGCGCCCGCACGCGCACCACGACAGATCGATAGCCGCCGCGCCCGCGCGGCGAATATCGCGGACGCGCGGCAGCACGCTCGCCAGCACGGACGCCTGTCCTGCGCGCACGCGCGCGTCGTAGCCGAACCCGGTGGCGACCAGCGCCGTCGCCAGATCGGCGCGTTGTGAGGCGGCGATCGGCGAGCCGTTGAGCTCCGCCGGGCCCGATCTGGTCGCCGAGAAACACTCGTTGCGGAGCGGGTCAAGGACGACGCCGACCAACGGCCCATCAGCGTCCTCGCACGCGACGCTGATCCCGAACACCGGCACGCCGAACAGGAAGTTGATCGTGCCGTCGAGTGGGTCGATCACCCAGCGCAGCTCGCCGTCGCCGCTCGCTCCCCCCTCCTCGCCGAGGATCGCGTCGCCGGGCCGGCGCCGTGCGAGCAGGTCGCGGATCGCGGCCTCGGCCGCCAGGTCGGCCTCGGACACCAGATCGGTCGGCGTGCTTTTTGACCGGACCCGCTGCCCGCGGCCAAATCGCGGCAGCAGCTCGGCCGCCGAGGCGCGGGCCGCTTCGCGGGCGACCCCGAGCAGCTCGAGCTCTGGCGATGACTGGCTCACGGCGCCGGTTGTACAGGATCGGCGCCAACGCTGAGATCATCCTCAGCCGATGGGAACGGTGGAGACAGTCGCTTCGCTGGCCAGCTTCGAGCAGCGGGGCGCCGGGACCAACGCCGAGCGCCGCGCCGCGCTGTCGCTCGCGCAGGAGTTCCAGAGCACTCGGCGCGATGCGGCGATCGAGACCTTCTGGTGCCGGCCCAACTGGGCGCTCGCGCACGCGTGGCACGTCGCGCTCGCGCTCGTCGGCAGCCTGTTGTCGGTCGCTTCGCCCGGCGCCGGGATCGCGCTGCTCGCGGTCGCGCTGGCGTCGCTCGTACTCGACCCGCTGGCTGGTTTTTCCCTCGGTCGCCGGCTGTCACGCGAACACGCCAGCCAGAATGTGGTCAGCCGGACGACCGCCGATCGCCCCCCGGTCACGCTTGTGATCACCGCCAACTATGACGCTGGGCGGATGGGACTTGTCTACCGGCCTGCGCTGCGCAAGCCGGCCGCGGCGCTGCGGAAGCTGTTCAATGGCCCGGGGTGGCTCGCTTGGCTGGCGATCATGTTCGCGTGGGTGCTCGTGACCGCGATTCTGCGCGACCGCGGCTCGACCGGCGACGTGATCGGCGTCCTGCAGCTGATCCCGACGGCGGCGCTCGTGCTCGCGCTGGCGCTGCTGGCGGAGCTCGCCGCGTCAGCTCCGGGGCCCGCGGCGGGAGACAACGCCACCGGTGTCGCAGTGGCGATTGCCCTGGCCCGCGCGCTCGACGCCTCGCCACCGCGGAACCTGGCGGTCGACGTCGTCCTACAGGGCGCCGGAGACGGGCAGATGCTCGGTCTGTCCAGGTACCTCAGACGCCACCGAGCTGAGCTGAAAACGCGACAGACGATCGTGCTCGGAATCGGCGCGGGCGCGGGGGGCACCCCCAACTGGTGGGTGAGCGACGGCTCGATGATCCCGCTCCGGTTCGCGTCGTGGCTGCGCCAACTGGCGACCAGAGCGGGCGCCCAGGTTCAGGCCGAGCCGCACCGCGGCCGCGGCGCCTCACCGGCGCTCCCGGCGCGCGCGGCGGGGCTGGCGGCGCTGACGATCGGCTGCCTGGATGGTGACGGGCTCGTACCGCGATCGCACGAGCCGGCCGATCTCCCGGAGGCGATCGAGAACGGAGCGACGGACAAGCTGCTGGAGCTGGCGCTGACGCTGATCGACGCGATCGACAACGACCTCGGCGACCGCGCTAGCGGTAGAGCAGCCGCATCCCAAGCAGCTGCGTGACCGTCACGAACTGGTAGCCCCGGCGCCGCAGCACTCCGATCTCGGTCGGGAGCGCGGCGAGCGTCTCGGAACGGTCGCCGCCGCCGTCGTGCTCCTCGACGATCGCTCCGGGGTGCGCGTGGTCGAGGACGTTGTCGTCGATCGCCGCGACGCCCGGGCGCGCCCAGTCGCGCGGGTCGATGTCCCACTGGATCGTCGTGAACCCCAGAGACCGGGCGAGCGACAGCAGACGTGGGCTGACGGCCCCGTACGGCGCCCTGAACAGGCACGGCTCAAAGCCGTTCGTCGCGCGCTTGATCGCGGCCGCGGCGCGCGTGATCTCGGTCCTCGCGAACGCGCCACCGGCTGACACGTTCGGATGGTTCCAGGTGTGATCGCCGATCATGTCCCCGTCGGCGAGCATCCGGCGCTCGATCGCCCCGCCCTCGCCGTACTCGGCGATCTGGTCGCCGATCTCGAAGAACGTGGCCACGACGTGATAGCGCTCGAGCAGGCTCAGGAACTGAGGCGTCTGGTACCAGGGGCCGTCGTCGAACGTCAGCGCGATCTCCATGCGGTCAGTGGGTCCGTCGTAGACGAACGGGGCGCCGCGCGGCACGCAGCCCATCAGCCGCGGCACGTGGAGCCTGATCGCGGCCGGCACGGCTGGAAACTCCTCCCGTTCGCATCGCGCTCCGGGCGAACAAGGCGCCGCCACGCTGACCGCCTGCCAGCGCAGCGTGCGGTAAGCCAACCCCGCGGCCGGCGGGGTGAACGCCGCCGTCAGCTCATACAAGCTCGAACGCGTGACGGTCGCTTCAACGTAGAACGGAGCGCCGCTGGCCGGCGTTTCGAGGACTCGCGCTCGACCGGTCACGCACAGCTGCGCACGGGTGCTTCGCTGGGAGATCACGAGACACAACGAGAGACCGCGGCGCACTCTGAACGGTTGCGTCGTCGTCACCGTCCAGATCAGCTGCTGACCGGACTGGGTCAGCGTCGAACTCGACAACTCCAGCGGCGACCCGGTACCGCCCGTCGCGCTCGCCTGCGCGGCGGCAACCGCGAACGCCAATACGACTGCGAGTGCAAACCGGCGAGCGCCCACGTTCTCGAGAACGATAGACCTGCATCAGTACATAGACTGCCGGTTCTGTGCCGAGTCCCGTGTGCATCATCGGAGGGACCGGGGCGCTCGGCTTCGGACTGGCGGTCAGGCTCGGGCGCGCCGGCGTCCCGGTCGTGATCGGCTCGCGCGATGGCGAGCGCGCCGAGCAGGCAGCGGCTCGCGCCCGCGAGCGTGTGCCGAGCGGCGAGTTCACCGGCCTGCAGAACGCCGTCGCCGTACGAGGTGGTGAGATCGTGATCCTGTCCGTGCCGTTCCGCTCGCAGTCCGAGACCCTGACCAACCTCAAGCATGCGCTCGAACCCGACCAGTTGCTGGTCGACGCCACCGTCCCGCTGGCGGCCGCGGTCAGCGGCAAGGCGACGCGGACGCTCGGCGTCTGGCAGGGCTCGGCGGCGCAGCAGGCGCAGGAGATGGCCCCCGAGGGGGTGCGGGTGCTGTCGGCCTTCCACACGGTCAGCGCCGCGCTGCTGACCGACCTCGACCACACGCTCGACGAGGACGTGCTCGTATGTGGTGACCGACGCGCGGACAAGCAGCGGCTGATCGCGCTGGTCGAGCGGATCGAGGGGCTACGGGCGGTCGACTGCGGTCCGCTGGAGATGGCTCGGATCGTCGAGCAGCTGACCGCGCTGCTGATCTCGATCAACGTCCGCAACAAGGTGCAAGCTGGGATCAAGATCACCGGTCTGCAATGAGCGACGGCTCGGTCGTGATCCTCGCCGGCGGGACCGGCGGCGCGAAGCTGGCCCGCGGGATGCTGGACGTCGTCGACGACGAGCAGCTGATCGTGATCGCCAACACTGCCGACGACATCGAGCCATACGGCGCCTATGTCTCGCCCGACCCAGACCTGGTGACCTTCTGGCTCGCCGACCGGATCGACGAGCGCGGCTGGGGTCTGCGCGACGACACGTTCCACGTGATGGACGGGCTGCGCGAGCTAGGGGTCGACGTGTGGTTCAACCTCGGCGATCGCGACCTCGCGATCGGGATCGAACGCGCGCGACGGCTCGACGATGGCCAGCGGCTGACCGACGCCCAGGCGGAGATCGTCAGGGCGCTCGGCGTCAAGGCACACGTGTTGCCGATGAGCGACAAACCGGTGCGCACGCGCGTGCTGTCGGCGGGCCAGTGGTGGCCGCTGCAGGAGTTTCTGATCAAGCAGCGCGGCGAGGTGCTCGATGTCGAGTTCCGTGGTGGCCGGGCCGCGCCTCCGACGCCCGAAGTGCTGGACGCGATCGCCACCGCCCGGGCGATCATCATCGGACCGTCGAACCCGGTGATCTCGATCGGTCCGATCCTCGCACTCGACGGCGTCAAACAGGCGATCGCCGACGCCGACGCGCCGGTCGTGGCGGTCAGCCCGCTGGTCGGCGGCAAGGTACTGAAGGGCCCGACGGTCGAGTTCATGCGCTGGTCGGGCGAGCCGCTGTCGAGCGACGGGATCGTGTCCACCTACCGTGGGCTTCTCGATGGCCTGGTCGCGGATCAGCCCGCCGCTGGGCCGCCGGTGCTCGAGACTGACGTGTTGATGGACGGTGAGTCGGGGCGCCGTGCGCTCGCCGCCCGGACGCTTGAATTCACGCTCGGGCTGAGATAACTAGCGTTCGCTCAGATGGCCGTCCCAAACCCACTCGCGATCCTGCCGATCAAGAGCTTCGAGGAAGCCAAGCAGCGCCTCGGCGACGCCCTCGACCGGCCGACGCGCCGGGTGCTCGCCGAGGCGATGTTCACCGATGTGCTGATCGCGCTGCGGCGCTGCGCGCTTGTCGATGAGGTGCTGGTCGTGACCAGCGACCACGGCGCGCAGCGGATCGCCGCCGGCTACGGCGCGATAGTCCTCGAGGAAGACGAACACGGCCACAACGAGGCGGCGAGCCGCGGCGTCGGACGCGCGCTCGAGCTCGGCGCCCAGCGGGTCCTGCTGGTCCCGGGCGACTGCCCGCTGCTCGACCCCGCCGAACTCGACGAGCTGATCGACACCCATCCGCCGCAGCGCTCGGCGGTGATCGTTCCCGACCGCCATGGCTCCGGCACCAACGCGCTGCTGCTATCGCCGCCGGACGCGATGTCGCCGTCGTTCGGCCCGGGCAGCCGCCAGCGTCACGAGCGGCTGGCCCGCGCCGCCCGCCTCGACGTGGAAACGGTCGAGGTCGGCTCACTCGCGCTCGACGTCGACACGCCGGAGGACCTGGCGGTCGTCGAGGCAACGCTCGCCGCCAGGCGCGGCGGTGCGGCGCACACGCGGGGGATGCTGCGCCAGCTCGCGCGAATCGGAAGCTGACGGATGGGCCGGGTGACCGCGGTCGCGCTCGAGGGGCTACCGGAGATCCGGCAGGGAGACGATCTCGCGGCGCTGCTGGCGGACGTGATGCCATCGGGTTCCCCGACCGACGGCGACGTCCTGGTGCTCGCCCATAAGGTCGTGTCCAAGGCCGAGGGCCGGACACGCACGCTGTCCTCGGTCGTCCCGGACCAGCGGGCCACCGAGCTCGCGGCCACGCTTGGCAAGGATGCTCGCCATGTCCAGGTGATCCTCGACGAGTCGCGCGAGGTCCGGCGCGCCGCGCATGGTGTGCTGATCGCCGTCACCCACCACGGCTTCGTGTGCGCCAATGCGGGCGTCGACGCGTCCAACGCGCCCGACGATGACACGGTGATCCTGCTGCCCGTCGATCCCGACCGCTCGGCGCGCGAGCTTCGTGCTCGGCTCAGCGCCCGACTCGGCGCCTCCCTCGCCGTACTGATCACCGACTCGTTCGGTCGCGCCTGGCGCCAGGGCCAGTGCGATGTCGCAATCGGCTGCGCCGGACTGGGGCCACTCGACGACTGGCGCGGGCTGACCGACAGCCACGGGCGCGAGCTAAAGGCGACGCTGATCGCGGCCGCCGATGAGCTCGCAGCCGCCGCCGACCTCGCGCGGACCAAGGTCGCGATGGAGCCGGCGGTGCTCGTCAGCGGCGCCGACAGGCACGTGAGCGCGGACGATGGGCCGGGCGCCGCGGCGCTGATCCGCTCACCCGATCAGGACCTGTTCCGATGAAGGCGATGCAGTGGCTGCATGCCCACGACCGTGACTACGCGGCGTTGCGCCGGGCAGCGAGGGCCGCGCTCGTGATGCCGGCGATGTTCGCGCTCGCCGACAAGGTGATCGGCAATCCGGTGATCGCGACGTTTGCGGCGTTCGGCTCATTCGCGATGCTGCTGCTGGTCGATTTCGCGGGCTCGATTCGTGACCGGCTCGAGGCTGAGGCGACGCTCGCCGTCGCCTGCTGCGTCCTGATCGCACTCGGTACGCTCGCCTCGCGCAACGCATGGCTGGCCGGCGCCTCGATGGCGGTCGTGGGGTTCGCGGTGATCTTCTCCGGGGTCGTCAGCTCGGTCCTTGCCGGGGCGACAACGCCGCTGCTGCTGTCGTACATCCTGCCGGTGACGTTGAAGGGGCCAGCATCGTCGATCCCAGACCGGATCGCAGGCTGGGGGCTTGCCTCGGTCGCGGCGCTGTTCGCGATCTCGCTGCTGTGGCCCGCACCTGCCCACAATCCCATTCGCGGCACCGCGATCAACGCCTGCCGGGCGCTCGCGAAACGGCTGCGAACCGAGGTCGCGTACGTGCTCGGCGGACAGACCGAGCCGCTCGACGCCGAGCGCAAGGCCGCGATCGCCGATGCCGACAAATCCGTCCAAGCGCTCGAGACCAGCTTCTTCGCCACCCCATATCGCCCGACCGGGTTGAGCACCCCGACGCGCGCGGTCGTGCGCCTGGTCGACGAGCTGCAGTGGCTGAACGCGGTCGTTCTGCGCTCAGCTCCGCAGCGGATCGTGACGCCGTCGGGATCAAACGTCTGCGCGGTAAAGAAGGCCGCGGCGACCGCGCTCGAGTTCGCCGCCGACCTGCTCGAGGCGCCGTCGAACTCCCGACAGGCGCTCGACGCGGCGCTGGCGCAGCTGCGCGAGGCGCTGCAAGAGCTCGAGCGCGTGACGACCAGCCGGCTGCCCGCGACCGCCGACGGGACGAACGCCGTCGTCAGCTCGCTTGACCCGAGCTTCCGCGCCCAGGAGCTGAGCTTCGTCGTCGCGCAGATCGCGACCAACACCGAGTTCGCGGCCGCGGCGGAGCGGCGTGGCCTGGTCGATCGCCTGCTCGGGCGCCAGCCGGCCGGCTTCGCTTCAGTGCTGTCCGCGGCGCGCGAGCGGGCCGGCTCTCACATGAGCCGGCAGTCGCTGTCGCTGCGCAACAGCGTGCGCGGCGCGGCCGGGCTCGGAGTCGCCGTCCTGGTGGCCGACCTGAGCGGTGTCCAGCACGCGTTCTGGGTCGTTTTCGGAACCCTCGCGGTCCTGCGCTCGAGCGCACTGAACACCGGCCAGAACATCGTCCGGGCGCTGCTGGGGACGGCCGCCGGATTCATCGTCGGCGCGATCCTCGTGACGTTGATCGGAACCAACACGACGGTTCTCTGGGCGCTGCTCCCGATCGCGATCCTGCTCGCTGGCCTCGCGCCCGCGACGGTCTCGTTCGCCGCCGGCCAGGCGGCCTTCACGCTGGTCCTGTTGATCCTGTTCAACATCCTCGCGCCGGCCGGCTGGAAGATCGGGCTGGTCCGAATCGAGGACGTCGCGCTTGGTTGCGCGGTCAGCCTCGTCGTCGGGCTGCTGTTCTGGCCGCGCGGCGCCGCGGCGGCGCTCGGCAGGGCGCTCTCGGAGGCGTACGTAGACAGCATCGATTACCTGTCGAGCGCGGTCGCCTACGGTGTCGGCCGCTGCGACGCGAGCGGGCCGTCGCGGACCAAACCGATCGACGAGTCGACCCGCGCCGCGGCGGCAGCGCGGCGGCTCGACGACACGTTCCGCGGCTACCTGGCCGAGCGTGGCGCCAAGCGGGTCCGGCTGGCGGAGGTGACCCGGCTGGTGAATGGCGTCAGCGGCCTGCGGCTGGCCGCCGACGCCGTGATCGACCTCTGGGACGGCGACGACGGCGTCGCGGGCGATCGTGCCGGCGCCCGCGCCGATCTGCTCCAACGAGCCCAGCAGCTGAACGGCTGGTACGACGGCTTCGCCGCGAGCCTCACCGGCACCGGCGCCGTCCCGGAGCCGCTCGCGACGGATGACGGCGCCAACGAGCGGCTCGCCGAGACAGTCGTTCAGGATCTGCGCGACCCCGACGGCAACGGGACCGCGACCGGAGTGCGCGTGATCTGGACCGGCGATCACCTCGACGCGGTGCGCCGGGTGCAGACGATGCTCGTCGGACCGGCGCGCGAAGCCGTGTCGGAGGAGGCGCTGCTCTGACGTTAGGCGTCCAGCTGGCTCGGTGCCCCGACTGCGTGAAAACCGCCGTCGACGTGCACGATCTCGCCTGAGATCGCCTGCGCGTAGTCGGACAGCAGCCAGCAGACCGCGCGCGCGACCGGGATCGGATCCTCGATGTCCCAGCCCAACGGCGCCTGTGCGCGCCACAGCTCGGCGAGCTGCTCGAAGCCCGGGATCCCGCGGGCGGCGACCGTTCCGAGCGGGCCGGCCGAGATCAGATTGACCCTGATTCCCTGCGGACCGAGGTCGCGGGCCAGGTAGCGCGAGACCGACTCGAGCGCCGCCTTGGCGACGCCCATCCAGTCGTAGATCGGCCACGCGACGCTGGCGTCGAAATCGAGCCCGACGATCCCCGACCCGGCTTGCATCAGCGGTGCCAACGCCGCGGCCAGCGCCTTCAGCGAGAAGGCGCTCGTCTCGAAGGCAGCCATCGCGCTCTGAGCCGGTGCGGTCATGAACCCGCCGCCGAGCGCGTCCTGGGGGGCGAACGCGATTGCGTGAAGCGCGCCGTCGACGCCGCCCCAACGCTCGCGCAGGGCAGCGGTCAGCGCCTCGAGATCCTCTGGCTTGTTGACATCGAGCTCGAGCACGTCGGCGGGCTCGGGCAGCCGCTGCGCGGCCCGCTCGGTCATCCGGCGGACCCGCCCGAAGCTCGTCAGGACGACTTCGGCCCCCTCCTTCTGGGCCTGCTCAGCGGCGTGGAATGCGATCGAGTCCTTGGTGATGACGCCGGTGATCAGGAGGCGCTTGCCCTCCAGGATCACGCGTGACCACCCGCAAAGGCGTCGAGCGCGGCCGCCAGCCGCTCCCGCGTCTGCGACGGCTCGATGATCTCGTCGACGAACCCCTCGGCCGCCGCGGACTCGGCGCGCAGGTGCTCAAGCGAGTATGCGTCAGCGAGCCGCTCGCGCTCGGCCTCGGGGTCGCTCGCGAGCCGTAGCTCGCGGCGGTTGACGATCCCGACCGCGGCGCGCGCGCTCATGATCCCGAGCTCGGCGTCGGGCCAGGCGAGCACCAGGTCGGCGCCCAGGTCGCGCGAGTTCATCGTGATGTAGGCGCCGCCGTAGGACTTGCGCAACACGACGGTCAGCTTCGGCACCTTGGCTGCGGCGAACGCCCGCACGAGCGACGCGCCGTGGCGGATCACCCCGGCCCGCTCCTGACGCGAGCCCGGCATGAACCCGGGCGTGTCGACGATCGCGATCAGCGGCAGCCCGAACGAGTCGCAGAAGCCGACGAACCGGGCCGCCTTCTCGGAGCCCTCGGCGTCGAGCACGCCGCCGAGGTAGCGCGGCTGGTTGGCGACGATCGCGACCGGTCGCCCCTCGATCCGTGCGAACGCGGTGACCATGTTGCGAGCCCAACGCGGGCACAGCTCCTGCAGCGAGTCGCGGTCGATCACTGCGCTGAGCGCGTCGCGGACGTCATAGACGCTGCGCGGCGCGTCGGGGACCAGCGCGCCGGGATCGGGCATCGCGGGGTCGAGCGACGCCGCGCGCGGCGGCGTCTGACCGCCCGCCGACGGCAGGTACGAAAGCAGTTCGCGAACGCGTGCCGCGGCGCTCGCCTCGTCGCGCTCGACCAGGTGGCAGACGCCGTTGCGGTCATGGACGTGCGGGCCGCCGAGACCGGTCGCATCGATCTCCTCCCCGAGCGCCTCGCGGACGACACCCGGGCCGGTGAGGAACATCGCCGCGTCCTGCGTCATCACGATCAGGTCGGTGAGCGCCGGCGAGTAGGCGCCGCCGCCCGCCGAGGCGCCGGAGACGATCGAGATCTGGGGCACGACCCCGGTCATCGCGACCGTCTGGCGGAAGATCCGTCCGTAGCCGGCCAGCGCGGCGGTCCCCTCCTGCATCCGCGCGCCGCCCGACTCGACGAACGAGACGACCGGCATGCGGGCGCGCTCGGCGATCCCGAGCACGCGCACGATCGTGTCCGCGTGCCGTTCGCCGAGGGAGCCGCCGAGGAACGCGCCGTCCTGTGCGTAGCAGGCGATCGGCCGGCCGTCGACGGTCCCGGTCGCGCCGACGACGCCGTCACCCGGGACGGCGCGATCGCCGAGCCGCGACGAACGCACGCTGGAGCGCAGTACGTGGACGCTGCCCGCGTCGCACAGCGCCTCAAGCCGCTGTAGCGGGTCGAGCCGCGGCCTGGTCTCGACCGCGGTGGCGCTCATCTTGCGGCTCCTCTGAGCGCGAGCGCGACGTTGTGGCCGCCGAACGCGAACGAGTTCGACAGCGCCAGCGGCGGGCGGCCGTTGGACGCCAGCAGCGGCCGCGCTTCACCCGGGACGTAGTCGAGGTCGAGCTCGGGGTCGGGCACCTCGTAGCCGAGCGTCGGCGCGATCACGCCGGTGATCAGCGTCCGTACCGTCGCCACCGCCTCGACCGCCCCGGCCGCACCCAGCAGGTGCCCGATCGACGACTTCGTCGACGAGATCGGGATTCGCTTGGCGTGCTCGCCGAGCGCGAGCTTCAGCGCCCGGGTCTCGGCGGCATCGTTGAGCTGCGTCGAGGTGCCGTGGGCGTTTATGTACGCGACGTCGGCTGGGCCGGCGCCGGCGTCGTTGAGCGCGAGCGTGATCGCCCGCGACGCCGGACCCCCCTCAGGTTCAGGGGCCGTCAGATGATGGGCATCGGAGGTCGAGCCGAAGCCGACGAGCTCGGCCAGCACGGTCGCCCCGCGCTCCGCGGCCGCCTCGGCCTCCTCCAGTACCACCACCCCAGCGCCCTCACCCATGACGAACCCGTCGCGGCGCAGATCGAACGGCCTCGACATACCGGTCGGCGACAGCGCCTGCATCGAGTTGAAGCACGCGAACCCGAAGTCGGTCAGGGTCGCCTCGGCGCCGCCGCAGACGACCGCCTCGGCGTCCCCGTACTGGATCATCCGCAGCCCGGTGCCAAGCGCGTGCGCGCCGCTCGCGCAGGCGGAAACGACGCCGTAGCTCTGGCCGCGGAGCGAATGCTTCATCGACACGGCGGCCGCCGCCGCATTCGGCATGTACATCGGGATCCCGAGCGGCGAGACCATCTTCGCGCCCCGCTCGCGCATGACATCGAGCTGGGTCTCGATCGTCGATTGACCGCCGATCCCAGTCGCGATGACGCAACCGATCTGGAGCGGGTCATACGGCGCCTCGCCGTCCCACCCGGCCTGTCCGATCGCCTCACCCGCGGCGATCACCGCGAACTGCGCGAACCGGTCGAGCCGGCGCGCCTCCTTGACCGACAGCAGCTCCGTCGGCTCGAAGTCGCGGCACGCTCCGGCGCCCTCGGTGATCCCGACGACGCCTTCGGCCCAGCGCTCGTGCAACGGCTCGGCACCGATGCCGAGCGGCGTGACGGCGCCGATCCCGGTGATCACGACCCTACGTCTGTCCGGCAGTGCAGTCACTAGCCGGCCCGCTGGACGATCATGTCGATCGCGTCGCCAACGGTCTTCAGGTCCTTCATGTCCTCACCCTTGAGGACGACGCCGTAATCGTCCTCGACGACCTGCGCGAGCTCGACGAGGTCGAGCGAGTCGATGTCGAGCTCCTCGAACGTCGCGTCGCGCGTGATCTGGCTTGCGTCCGGGCCGAAGCTCGCAAGCGTCTCGACGACCCGGCTCTCGACCTGCTCTGTTGTCACTGACATCCAGTTACTCCTTTGAACGTTGGATTCATGCGGCCAGCCCACCGTCAACGGTAAGCACCGCACCGGTCACGTAGCTGGCCTCGTCGGAAATCAAGAAGCGGACGCACGCCGCGACCTCCTCGGGGGTGCCGAGACGGCGCGCGGGGACATGCGAGAGTAGTTCGCCGTTGAGGTTCGCGGTCATGTCGGTCTCGATCACGCCCGGGGCAACGGCGTTGATCGTGATCCCGCGCCGCGCGACCTCGACCGCCGACGTCTTGGTGAGCGCGATCAGCCCCGCCTTGGCGGCCGCGTAGTTGGCCTGGCCGGCGTTCGCGCGCAGCCCCGAGAACGAGGCGACATTGACGATCCGCCCGGCCCGCGCGCGCAGCATCGGCTTCAGCGCTCGGCGGGTGAGGCGAAAGGCGGCGCTCAGGTCAGTGTCGATCACGGAGTCCCAGGCCTCGTCGCTGAGCGACGGCGTCAGGTCGTCGGCAGTGATCCCGGCGTTGTTGACCAGCGCCAGCACCGGGCAGCCGTAGTGCTCCTCGAGCGCCCCGAACAGCTTCTCGGCGGTGGCCGGATCGGCGACGTCGGCGCCGAGCGCGAGCGCGCGGCCACCGTCGCTCTCGATCGCCGTCACGACGGCTTCCGCGCCGTGCTCGTCGAAGCGGTAGTTGACGCCGACCGCCCAGCCGTCGGCGGCCAGCGCGCGCGCGATCGCGGCGCCGATCCCGCGCGAGGCGCCGGTCACCAGTGCGCAGCCTGCGGTCCGCGGCTCAGCCACGGTGACCCCATTCGATCACCGCGCCACCCCACACGAAGCCGGCGCCGAAGGCGCTCAGCAGCACCCGCGACCCTGGCTTCAGCCGACCATCGAGCTCGGCCACGACCAGCGCCGCGGGGAGCGTCGCGGCCGAAGCGTTGCCGAGCATCTCGATGCAGTCGACGACCCGCCCGGGATCGAGCTCGAGCCGCTCGCCGAGCGCGCGCGTGATCCGCGCGTTGGCCTGGTGGTAGACGTAGAGGTCGATGTCGGCGAGCGTCAGCCCGGCGCGGGCGACGGCCTCGAGCGTGACGTCGCCCATCCGCGTGACCGCGTGGCGGAAGACCTCCGGGCCGTCCATCCGCACCAGCCGCTCAGACAGCGTCGCGAAGATCGTGCGCGCGTGCGAGCCGTCGGCGCCGAGCACGATCGGGCCGATCTGGCCGCGGCCCTCGCCACCGGCGCCGACGACCACGGCGCCCGCACCGTCGGCGAACAGCGGCGAGCTCTTGCTGTCGCGGTAGTCGGTGATCCGGGTCACGAAGTCGGCGCCGATCACGAGCACCAGCTGCGCGCGGCCGCACTCGATCTGAGCGGTCGCCTGCGCGAGCGCGGTCAGGAACGAGGTGCAGGCGGCGCCGACGTCGAACGCGCCCGCCCGCACGGCACCCAGCTGGTCGGCGACGATCGGTGCCGTGTTCGGCGTCAGCTCGTCCTGGCTCAGCGTCGCGACGATCACCAGGTCGAGGTCGGCGGCGGACACTCCGGCTGCGCCGAGCGCCTTGGCCCCGGCGCGGGCGGCGTAGTCGCTCAGGCGCTCGTCCGGCTCCGCCCGACGGCGCTCGCGGATCCCGGTCCGCGACAGGATCCAGTCCTCGCTGACGCCGAGTCGCTGTGCCAGCTCGGCGTTGGTCAGCCGGCCCTCGGGGAGCTCAGTCGCGACCGACAGAATCGCCGCCGGCTGGATCCCAACGCGCTCTGCCGGCTCGGGCGGTGCGCCGATCGTCTGCGCCTCAAGCATTGACCAGCTCCACGTCCGCCAGCGTCCGCCTGGCAAGTCCGGTCAGCACCCGGCCGGGGCCAGTCTCGACGAACCGTGTGGCCCCGAGTTCGTGCAGCGCCAGCATCGTCTCGCGCCAGCGGACCGGCATCGTCAGGGCATCCGCCAGCTCGCGCCGCGGGTCCTCGAATGGCCGCGCCGTGACTGCGGAGATCACCGGCACGCGGGGCGGCGTGAAGTCAGTCTGCTCGAGGGCGGCGCTGAACTCGGGCACGGCCGAGGCCATCATCGGCGAGTGAAACGCGCCCGTCACGTCGAGCTCCATCCCGCGCAGGCCGAGCTCCTTGGCGTGCTCCACCGCGGCCGGCAGCTCCGATCGCGCGCCGGAGAGCACGATCTGCTGCGGGGAGTTGTCGTTGGCCACCGTCAGCCCGTGCGCCTCAGCGATCTCGTGGGCGTGGTCGGCCGCGCCGCGACCGAGCACCGCGACCATCCCGCCACCGCCTTCGCGCACTCCGGCCTCGTGCATCAGCCGGCCGCGCAGCGCGACCAATTCGAGCCCGTCGCGCTCGTCCAAGGCTCCGGCGGCGACCAGCGCCGCGAGCTCGCCGAGCGAGTGGCCGGCCATCAAGTCGCCGTCCGGGCTGCCGAGCGCGTGCCAGCCGGCGAGGCTGGCGCAGAAGATCGCGGGTTGCGCGAAGTTCGTGCCGTCGCTCGCGCGCGCGTACGGGTCCTCGCCGACCACTTCGGCGGCGAGCTCGAGCAGTTCCGGTCGCGTGCGCAGCACGTTATCGCGCATGTCGGCCGTTTGACTGCCCTGCCCGGGGAACAGGATCGCAGTCTTTGACCTCATCCAATCTCAACCTACGCCGCTCGGCCGGGCGAGATACAGGCTCGCTCCGCATTCCCCCCGTTCGGGGGGAAGAACGGTACGCTGGAGTAGTGAGCCTCCCGAAGCCCAGCAGCGGCTCTGCGGCGCTGGTCACGGGCGCATCGGCTGGCATCGGCGCTGAGATCGCGCGCGAGCTGGCGAGGCGCGGGCACGGCGTGATCCTCGTCGCGCGCCGCAAGGATCGGCTCGACGAGCTCGCCTCCGAACTGCGCAAGGAGCACGGCATACGAGCCGAAACGCTCGGATGCGACCTGTCAAAGCCGGCTTCGCGTGACCGGCTCCCGGGCCGCGTCGAGTCGCTCGGGCTAGACGTCGAGATCCTTGTCAACGACGCCGGCTTTGCGACTGGCGGCGCGTTCGCCGAGTCCGACCCGGCGCGCGAGCTCGAGCAGGTCCGGGTGCTCGTCGAAGCCGTCGTCGCGCTGACGTCGGCGTTCCTGCCGGGGATGGTCAAGCGCCGCCGCGGCGCGATCCTCAACGTCGCCTCGACGGCCGGCATGCAGCCGTTGCCGTACTCGGTCGGCTACTCGGCCGCCAAGGCATACGTGCTCACGTTCTCCGAGGCGCTCCACCAGGAGGTACGCGGGCAGGGTGTGACGGTCACGGCGCTTGCGCCGGGACCGGTCGACACCGAGTTCTGGGAGCAGGCCGGCTGGCAGGCGGGCGGCAAATCGTTCGAGAAGGCGTTTCCGGGCGCGACCAAGCCGTCGCCGCGGGAGGTCGCCCGCGCAGGTGTCGAGGGGCTTGCCAGTGGAAGCCGCGTGGTCGTCCCCGGGCTCCCGGTCCGCGCCGGCATGCTGGCCGCGCGCTACGTGCCGCACGCGATCAAGCTGCCGGTGATGGAGCGCGTCCTACGCCGGCGCTGAGGCTCTAACCCAGCAGTCCCACACGCTGCGCGCGCTGCACGGCTTCGGCCCGGTTGCGTGCGTTGAGCTTGCGGTACAGAGCGCTCGTGTGCTCCTTGACCGTGTGCGGCGACAGGAACAGCCGCGCCGCGATCTCACGATTCGTCGAGCCGGCGGCGATCAGGTCGAGCACCTCGCGCTCGCGCTCTGACAGCAGCGGCGCCGGCTGATCGGATTTCGGCGGGAAGACCGTCATCCCGAGCCCGACGGTCCGCACGGCGCGCACGACCTCGCGTGCCTCGAGGTCCTTTGAGACGAACCCCGACGCGCCCGCGGCGCGCGCAGCGGCCGCCGACATCCGGCCGGCGCCGGAGATCAGCAGGACCCGGGTCGAGGGCGACGCGCGGCGGATCGAGTCACACACGTCGGCGCCCGACTCGCCGACCAGGAACAGGTCGACGAGCGCGACGTCGGGCTTCAGCGTCGACAGCAGCGCCAGCGCCTCGGCGCCGGTGCGCGCCGCCTCGCAGCGCTCGACCCACGGTTGCTCGCCCAGCAGCACGCGAAACCCCCAGTGCACCACGTCGTGGTCGTCGACGACCAGCACGCGCAGCTTGCGCTCGCTCATGCGGAGGCCCCCGCTTGCGGGACCACCAGGCGCACGCGCCAGTGGCCCGTTTCCGGCGCCCCGAACTCGACCACGCCACCGTGCTGAAGCGCCTCGAACCCCGCCAGCCGCAGCCCCATCCCGGCGCCGCGCGCCCCGGGGCCGACGCCGTCGTTGCGGACCTCGAGCGTGAACGTGTCGTCGTCGCTGGCGACCCGCACCTCGACCTGCAAGGGCGCGGCGTGCTTGGCGATGTTGCGCAGCGCCTCGGCCAGCACCGACTGAGCGAGCGGTTCGATGTCGGGCGGAACGGTCACGTTCGACGGCCAGTCGATCTCGACCCGGTGACCCGGGGCGCTGGCGATCCGGGTCAACTCGGCCGCGAGCGTCGTCCCGGTCTCGCTCGGTACCGGCGCCAGCGGCCGCTCGAGCGCGCTGCGCAGGTCGCTCAGCGCCTCCTGCATCTCGACCCGGCAGCGCTCGCGCTCGTCGTCGTCGAACGAGCGCTCGGCGGTCAGCGCCAGCGAGACGCCGAACAGGCGCTGCATCACGCGCTCGTGGATCTCGCGCGCCAACTCGAGGCGCTCGCCGAGGCGGCGGTTGCGCTCCTGCTGGCGGGTCGCGTTACGCGCGGTCGCGACCAGTGCGGCGGTCTTGCCGAGCGTCCACAGCAGATGGCGCTCGCCGTCGGACAGCTCGAAGCGGCCGCCGCCGCGGTCGGCACAGATCACGCCGTAGGCGCGACCGGCAGCGCTCAATGGCGTGCAGACGAGCGTCGTGATCCCGAACAGCGATGCATATTCCGGCGGCAGCTGATTCTCGATCCCCTCAGACACGACCACCACTTGATCCTCGGCCAGCGCGCGCTGCGCAATCGGGGCCGAGATCAGCGACGGCGACGGCTCCAGCGTCGCCAGCTCCGAGAACGACGTCCCGTACGAGCCGACGACGCGCACGCGCCGGCGGGTCTCATCGGCCATGAAGATCGCGGCCCGGCGCATCGTCGTCAGCCGGCAGATCGCCTCGCAGATCCGATCGTAGAACTCGGTCGGCGAGTCGTCGGAGTCGAGCTCGGAGAGCAGTTCGACGAACACCTCCAACGGCTCGACTCCGGCGAACAGCGACGGCGGACGCTCGACGCTCACCGGTCAGCTCAGGCGGCTGCCGGGAGCTCGTACCGGCGGCGGATCTCGTACAAAGTGGTCCGCTCGGCGGCCGGGCGCCCGGCGCGATGGGCGGCGTCGATCAGCTGCTCGGGTTCGACTCGAACGCCGTGGTAGCTGCCGGCCATCCGCGAGATCGACTCCTCCATCAGCGTCCCGCCGAGGTCGTTGACCCCCCAGCGCAGTGCTTCGGTCGCGGCGTCGAGTCCCATCTTCACCCAGCTCGCCTGCAGGTTGGCGACCGTGTCGCCGAGCGCGAGCCGGAACGCCGCAGTGTGCTTGAGGTTCTCCTCCCGGGAGATCTCCTGCACGCCGTGCGTGCGGCCGAGCAGCGTGTGAAACGGGATGAACGACAGCGGCACGAACTCGGTGAAGCCGCCGGTCCGCTGCTGCAGCTCGCGCACGACGCGCATGTGCTCAGCGAGCTCCCACGGCTCCTCGATGTGTCCGAACATGACGGTCACCGTCGAGCTGATCCCCTCCGCGTGCGACGCCTCGATGATCTGCACCCAGCGCGCGACCGGCAGCTTGTTCGGGGAGATGCGCTCGCGAACCCCGTCGTGCAGGACCTCGGCGGCGGTCCCGGGCGTCGACCCGAGCCCGGCCTCGCGCAGCTTCGCGAACACGGCCCGGGGCGGTAGACCGCTGACGTCGCACATGTGCGCGACCTCCATCGGGGAGTAGGCGTGTAGGTGCAGTTGCGGGGCGATCCGCTTGGCGAACCGCAGCCACCCCAGGTAGTCGTCCAGCCCCCAGTCGGGGTGGATCCCGGATTGGATGCAGATCTCGGTTGCGCCCGCCTGCACCGCCTCCTGGACGCGTGTCGCGAACTCCTCTTCGGAATGCTCGTAGGCGTCGGGCGAGCGCTTGGACTGCCCGAAGCCGCAGAAGGCACAGCCGACGACACAGATGTTCGAGATGTTGATGTTGCGGTTGACGACGAACGTCACGGTCTCGCCGGCGAGACGGCGCCGGAGCTCGTCGGCGGCGCTGCGCATGTCCTCGATCACGGTCGGGCGCTGCTCGGCAAACAGCGCGGTCAGCTCATCGGCCGTCAGCGCGTGGCCGTCGCGGGCGCGCTCGATCGCGCGCGGCGCCAGGTCGTCGGCGAGTTTGCGCTCGGCTCGCCGCCCGCTGCCGCGCCGCGGGATGAATGACCAGTAACGGCTCTTGATCACGTCGAGCACCGGCTCCGAGACCCACTCCGGTTCGATGTACTCCGGATATACACACAGGCGCTCGGACAGTGCGAAGCCGTCTAGCGCGAGCCGCTTGCGGACCTGCGGCGGCGACGGAAACGGGTGCTCGGGGGAAATATGGTCTCCGTTGGCACTCAGGCCGCCGAGGTCGGTCGCACCGGCGGCGACCAGCTCCGGCCACCAGTCGGACAGGTTCGGCGGCACCTGGATCCCGACCCCGGGCAGCAGTCGCTGCGTCTCTGAGATCAGCCGCTTGAGGTCGTCGATGGTCACCGGACACGACCACTGTGGGGCGTCTCGGTGGGGTGCCGTGCCGACACCCGTGCGCCAGTAGTCGCGCGCCGCGTGGTCGGCGATCTGGGCCGGCTCGCGGCCGTAGTAGCTCTGGTGCGGGACGAAGTTCTGGAGGATCACCTCTTGTAGGTGACCGTGTCGGTCGTGCTCGCCGGCGAGCGCCTCCAGCGCCTCGATCCGCTGCTCCTCGTGACTCGCCGATCCCGACCAGGATCCCGCTCGTGAATGGGATCCGCAGCTCGCCCGCGGCGGCGATCGTCTCCAGGCGCCTGGCCGGATGCTTGGTCGGCGACCCCTGGTGCGCGGCGAGGTCGGGGTTCACAGACTCGAGCATCAGCCCCTGCGAAGCGGTCACGGCCCGCAGCCGCTGCAGGTCGTGTCGGTCGAGCACGCCGAGGTTGGTGTGCGGCAGCAGGCCTCGTTCGAGCGCGCGCTCGCAGACCCAGACGACGTACGAGGTGAAGTCGTCGTGGCCGAGCTCAGCCAGCTTCGCGGCGACCCGCGGGTTGTGTTCCGGGCGCTCGCCGGTCAGGACCAGCAGCTCCTTGACGCGGTGCTTGGCGACCGCGTCGTCGAGCAGCCGTAGGACCTCGTCGGGCTCGTGCAGGTGGGGCTGGTGGGTCGCGAACGCGCAGTACTTGCAGTAGCACTGGCACGTGCGCGACAGCGACAGCGTGAAGTTACGGCTGAACGTGACCCGTCGGCGCATCCTCCGGCCGGATTCTACGGAGACGCCTATGCTGCCCGCCGATGCGCCGCCTAGCGCTAGCGCCGCTGCTTGTCGCCGCCGTAATCGTCGGGGGCTGCGGTTCCGCGCACACCGCACCGCCGAGCGCGTCCCTGGTCCTCGATTTCACCCCGAACGCCGTCCACGCCGGGATCTACGAGGCGCTCGCGCGCCGCGACGACGTCCGGGCGGGCGTCCGGCTTCACGTGATCGTGCCGTCGGCGTCGACCGATTCGATCAGACTGCTCGAGACCGGTCGCGTCAACTTCGCGATCCTCGACATCCACGACCTCGCGATCGCCCGCGAGCGCGGTCAGGACATCGTCGGGATCATGGCGATCGTGCAGCGGCCGCTGGCGGCGGTGATCGCGGCACCGTCGGTCGCCAGTCCGAGGGCGCTCGCGGGGCGGACGGTCGGGATCACCGGCGTTCCGAGCGACACCGCGGTGCTGCACTCGATCGTCGCCGGCGCCGGCGGGACGCCGAGCCGGGTGAAGACGATCACAATCGGCTACAACGCGGTCGCCGATCTGCTCGCCGGACGGGTTGCGGCCGCGACCGCGTTCTGGAACGACGAGGGCGTGACGGTGCGCCGTCACAACCCGGGCTTCCGTGTCTTCCGGGTCGACCAGTACGGCGCGCCGACGTACCCGGAGCTGGTCGTCTGCGCGTCGGGCGCGTCGTTGCGCGCGCACCCGGCGCTCGCGCGGGCGGTCGTCGGCGCGCTGGCGGCCGGCTACCGGCAGGTGCTCGCTGATCCGGCGGCCGGCGAGCGGGCGCTCGAATCGCAGGTACCGGGGCTCGATCCGTCGCTGGTGCACGCCGAGCTGAGCGTCCTGCTGCCGAGCTTCGACGAGCCGGGCGGCGTCGTGGGCGCGCTCAACGCCAATCGCCTGCGAGCTTGGGCGGTATGGGAGCACCGCTTCGGTATCGTCAGCGCGACGCCCGACGTCGCGACGACGTTCACGCAGCGCTTCCTGCCACATGGTTGACGAGGCGCGCCTCGAGCAGCGAGACGCGGGCCTGACGCCCGTCACAGAGGGCTGGTTTGTCGTCAACGTCGTCGACGCCGCCTGGGTTCAGAACGAAGAGCTGGGCGCCGCCTGCATCTTCGAGGGCGATGAGGTCGTGTTTCCCGACCTCGGGTACACGATCGCGGTCCTGGAGCCGGGTCAGTCAGGGGGCCGCTACCACCGTGAGGCCAACCAGGAGGACTTCCTGGTCCTGTCGGGCGAGTGCTTTTTGCTGGTCGAGGGGCAGGAGCGGTTGATGAAGGCGTGGGACTTCGTCCACTTCCCCGCCGGTACAGAGCACGCCGTCGTCGGCGCCGGCGACGGACCGTGCGTGATCTTCATGACCGGCACGCGCGTCGGCTGGCCGGACAAGGGGATTGTCTACCCCCGCTCCGAGCTCGCGTGCCGCCACGGGGCAGGCGTGGGGCGCGAAACGACGCTCCCGCGCGAAGCGTATGCGGAGCTCCCAGCGTGGCGCCCTGGGCGCCCACCGGGAATGACCTCCCCCCACCGGGAATGACCTCCCTTTTCCCGCGTTACGGGGGAAAAGGGAGGTGAATTCAGTTAGCCAGGTCGCTGACGAGCTCGGCCGCCGTCCGCGCCATGCGCGAGCGCGGGACCACCAGGTCAAAGCCAGCCGCCTCAGCCTGCGCGCGCACGTCGTGCTCCACGTGGGCGTAGAAGGCGAGCGTCGGCGGCCGCACCGATAGCGCTTGCACTGCGGCGATTCGCTCGTTCGCGTCGGCCGTGAGGTCGACGATCAGCACGTCGGCGCCGCCCAGCGCGCCCGCGAGGTCAGCTGCACTCGATACCAGGACCGGATCGTGGCCCCCCGCCTGCAGCATGCCGACAACGTTGGAGCCGAACAGCAGGTCGGGAACGAACGCGACTGCGCGGGCCACGGCGCTACTGCGCCCGGCGGCGCCTGAATTCCTGGCGCACAGATTCGGTCCGGCCCCACATCTGGACGACCTCGCTCCGTCCGGTGCGGACCTCGCGCAGCGCCAGCTCGCCCTCGATCCCGGCATCGTCGAGCAGCTTTAGCGCCAGCTGGACCGACGGAACCGGCGTTGCATGGCCGAACCGATGTGCGACGACCAGCCGCCAGTGCCAGTCGTGCTTGGAGTACGGGCGCGGATTGGCGGTGACCAGCATCACCGCGGCGTCGACATAGCGGCGCTCGTCGAGGATCCGGAGGTCGAACTCGAGATCGGTCCAGTCGTCGGGGAGCGACGCGACCACCTCTGTGAAAGTGTCGGCCAGCGCCATCGCGCTGACCAGCGTATCGCCCGATTCGCGCACTAGCTCCCGAGCTGCGAGATGAATGTGTAGATCACCATCGCGCTCAGCACCACGACCAACACACGCAGAGCCCAGAGCCCGGCGGTCGCGCGGCGACTGACCAGCGCCCGCGGAAGCGGCCTGCTGCGATTGGACTGCAACTGGTCCGGTTCCAGATACGTAAGCGGGTCGTGGTCGGGCATCTAAATCACGTGGACAGCGCGGAGGAACGAATCCACCGCGTACGCGGTGCCACAGATCGAGATGAACGCGACGATCGCAATCGCCAGCCAGTCGTTCGCCAACTTGTTCGCAAACCTCCCCATCAGCTCGCGATCGCGCGCCAGCAAGATCAAGAAGACGAGCACGACTGGAAGCAGGACCGTGGCAAGTACGTTGGCGTTCAGGGCAATCGCCAACAGCGGTACGCCCGGAATCAGGATGATTGCACCAGCGATCGCGGCCGCGCCGATGTTCGCGGCGTGAAACAGCACGGCGCGGCGAGCCGAATTGTTGAGGCTTCGGGGGGCGCCAATGCACTCGCCGACCGCGTACCCGGTGCTAGCCGAGATCGTCAGCACGGCGACGGCACCCGCCTCGATTAGGCCAAGAGCAAATATGGTGCCGACCGCTCCCCCCGAGGCGTGCGCGAGCGCGCCGGGAAATCCGGCGCCCGCGAGCCCGCCGATTTCGGAACCACCGTGGCCTACCAACGCGGCGCCCGCGATCAACGCTCCGCACCCGAACACTGCAGCGAGCGTCGCGCCGACGAGCGTGTCGTACCGACCGTGACGAAGGTCGTCGCGGGTCATGCCCTTGTCGGCAGACGCGCTCTGCTGAAAGAAGATCATCCACGGCGTCACGGTGGCGCCGACTGTCGAGGCGATCAGCAGCAGCAGCGTGTGTACGTTGCCGCCCGGAAACGGTGAGAATGTTGCCGTCGCGTGGCCTACCTTGGCCCAATCAGGGCCAGTCAGAACGGCCGCCAGCAGGAACAGGCCGTTGAAGATCGCGAGGCCTAGGACGATCCGCTCCCAGCGCCAGTAGCGACCGCCGCTGAGCGTGAACACGACGAGTGCGATGCCGAGCAATGCCGCCACTCCGGCGCCGATGTGAAAGTACGAGAGGCCGATCCTGATCGCGACGAACTCGGCGATCAGGGTGACGAGATTGGTGAGAATCAGATCTCCGGCGCTAAACCAGCCCCACAGCGGCCCGAAGCGCTCGAGCACCAGCTGACCGTATCCACGATGGGTGACCGCTCCGACGCGCATCGCCATCTCCTGGACGACAAGTGCCATCGCGAACGTCGCGAGGATGAACGGCAGGAAGAAGCCGAGGCCGTAGGTCGCGCCGCTCGTTGCATACGAGATCATGCTCGGACCGTCGTTCTCCCCGAGCATCGCGAGGATCCCGGGACCCACGAGCAACCAGAGCAGGAACCACCGCTGGCGCTTCCGGCGAGCGTCGTGGACGCGGAAGCGATCGCGCGACCGGGCAAAGTCCTCCGGACTGAGGACCGGTGGGGGGAGCGCGACGGCGCCCTCGCTGCCGATCCGGGGGTCCGAAATCGGCGGCGGGGTCAAACGCGCACCTCGACGCGCATCGCCCGGGCGAGCTCTCCCCCGAGCGGGTGGACGTGGTCGCCGAAGCGGACGAACAGCGGCCCGCCGAACGGCTGACGCTCGACCACCTCGAGCTCGTCGCCTGGCGCGATTCCCTTATCGGCGAGATAGCGCAGCATCTCCGGATCGGAATCCGACACGCGCGCGAACGTGCCGCACGCTCCGGCCTGGAGCGACTCGAGGCTCTCGGTTTCGCGCTCCTCGATCTGCAGCTCTCGCGTCGGGATCGGATCACCATGCGGGTCGCGCGTCGGGTCGCCGAGTTTGCGTGCGATCAGTTCCTCGAGCTCTTCCGAGAGGACGTGCTCGAGCACCTCGGCCTCCTCGTGGACCCGGTCCCATGGCACGCCGAGGCTCTGGACGAGGTACAGCTCCAGCAGCCGGTGGTGGCGCATCACCTCGAGCGCGACGTTGCGACCGGCGTCGGTCAACGACACGCCGTGGTAGGGCTCATGGGCCACGAGACCCAGCTCGCCGAGTCGCTTGACCATCCCCGAGGCGGACGCGGCCGTCACGCCCAGCCGCTCGGCGATCGCGTTCGTGCTGACCACACGTTCGCCGCGCTCTTGAAGCGCGTAGATCGCCTTCGTGTAATCCTCGACCGCCGTGGATCGAAGCGGGTTGATTTCCTGGTGGACCGCCAACAAAATTATGGTAGCCCAAAATTCTGATTTCGCCAAGCACCTAGGCGGGTCTCGGCGGGGCTGCAATCGGCCGTCCCTATTCTCTGTCGAAATGAGTTCGCTCGAGCTCTCAACGACCCAATACGACGCGATCACGGACGCTTGTGGGCTTCTCGACCGCTCTGAGCGCGGCAAGCTCGCGCTCACCGGCGGCGACGCGAAGGGGTTCCTCCAGGGCCAGGTGTCAAACGACGTCGAGGCGCTGGTCCCCGGACGCGGCTGCTACGCCGCGCTCCTGACCCCGAAGGGCAAGATGCTCGGCGACCTGAGGCTCCTCGACACCGGCGACGAACTGCTGCTCGATACAGAGCGGGTCGCCCTGCAGGAGCTGTTCAACATGATCCGCCGCTTCTCGATCGGCTACGACGTCGAGCTCCACAAGCGCACGCTCGAGCGCGGGCTGCTGTCGCTGCTGGGGCCGCGATCAGCCGACGCCGCCGGCGTCGAGGACCTGCCGGGCGTCGAGTACTCACACGTGAGCGCTTACGTGGCGGGGATCCCGGTGCGCGCGATCCGCACGGACCTCGGGGTCGACCTGCTGTGCGACGCCGGGCAGACGCACGCGCTCGCGCAGGCGCTGCAGAGCGCCGGCGCGATTGCGGTCTCCGACGAGGTTGCCGAGTGCGTGCGCGTCGAGCACGGCCGCCCGCGCTTCGGCCTCGACCTCGACGAGACCGTGATCCCGCAGGAGGCGGATCTGAACGAGCGCGCGGTGTCGTTCACGAAGGGCTGCTACGTCGGTCAGGAGACGGTCGCGCGCCTGTACTACCGCGGCAAGCCAAACCGCCATCTCCGCGGTCTGCGGCTGTCGAGCCCCGCCGAGACGGGCGATGAGATCGCCTATCAGGGCCGGACGGTCGGTCGCCTGGCGAGCGTCGTCCAATCGCCGTCGCTCGGTCCGCTGGCGCTGGCCCTCGTGCGCCGCGAGGCGCCGGCCGGCTCAGCCGTGACCGTCGGCGCCGACCAGATCGGCGCGACCGTCGTCACGCTGCCGTTCGAGCGCTGAGCTGACGAACGCCGCCAGCGCGTCGCGTCCAGGCGCCGGACGTAGGGCGAGGCGCGGCGTGTCGGGATGCGAGCTGAGCCACGCCGACAGAATCCGCACCTCGTCGATCTCGCCCGGGGGAACGTGCGTACCGAGCTCCCCCGGGCGCAGGTCGCGGGCCAGCGCCGCGGCCGTCCGCGCCTCGAGCGTGCCTATTTCTTCCGCGCCCACCGGACCCCAGTCCACGAGCCGGCCACCGACGATCCAGAAGCAGTCGAACTCGGCTCCGTCGGGGTGCGCACCCAGCAGCAGGCGCGGACGCGCGTGGGTCGCCTCGAGCACGCCGCCCAACCGTCCGAGGACGATGCTAAGCCGCTTGCGCCGGCGGCGCAGCGCCGCGGCGCGCTCGTAGCGCTGCTCGGTCGATGCCGCATACATTTGGCGCTCGACGTGGTCCAGCAACGGCCGGCCGGGCTCACTGCTCGGCGAGTCGCAGACGAACAGTCGCAGCACCTCGTCGAGCCGCCGCCGATAAAGGTTCGGATCGAGATCACCCAGGCACGGCGACAGGCAGCGCCCCATCTGACCGTACGCCGACGGGTGCTCACGGCGGGGCAGCCGCCGCCCGCAGTGCCGCAGCCCGAACAGCGAGTCGAGCTGCTCAACCAACTCGATCGCCAGCCGGCGACCACGCAGTGGACCGATCGTGACCGCGTGTCCCGGCGCCGGGTCTGAGCTGACCTCGAGGATCGGGAACGGGATGTCGAGCCGGCAGCGGACGTAGACGAGCCGGTCGTCCTGGCGCGTCAGGCGTTTGTTGCCCGGCGGTTCGAGCTCCTTGATCAGCCGGTTCTCCAGCACCAGCGCCCCGAGCTCGGAGCGCGTCGTGCGGTAGTCGACAACCGACGCGTGCACAGTCCACGCCGCGGGCGGCGCCGACGGGGCGAAGTGTGCCCGCGCGCGGCCGCGAATCGAGACCGACTTGCCGACGTACAGCACCCGGCCCGCGTCGTCGCGGAACAGATACACGCCGGGGTCTCGTGGGAGCTGCGCAAAATCGGGCTCCTGGCGCCCGGCCGCGCCGCCCCAGAAGTGGCCCGTCCGCGCACGGGGCGCGGGACCGCGGCGTGACCGGCGCCGGGGAGCGAGCGCCTTGAGCGCCTCGGCGACCGTCGGCGCGTTCGCGCACAGCCGGGGCAGCAGCGCGCACAGCACGCGCGCGCAGGTTTCGGCGTCCGGCAGCGCCCGGTGCGCCGCCTCCACATCGATCCCGAGCGCATCGGCGAGCACGGTCAGCCCCCGCTTGCGCTGCAGCGGGAGCATCGCGCGCGCGAGCGCCGCCGTGCAGATCACCGGTGGGTCGGGCCAGTCGAGGCCGACGCGCCCGAACGCCTGCCTCAGCACCCGGCGGTCGAAGGCCGCGTTGTGGGCGACCATCACCCGGCCGCGGAGCAGCTCCGCCAACGGCGGCAGCACCGTCTCGAGCGGTGGCGCGCCGTCGACCATCGCCTGGGTGATGCCGGTGAAGCGCTGGATCCCGCGCCGCAGCGGCGCGCTCGTCCGCACCAGCGAGCTCCAGCGGTCGTGCAACTCCCCGCCGCCCACCAGTACAGCACCCACCTCGGTCAGCTCGCAGGCGTCGCCGCCGAGGCCGTTGGTCTCCGTGTCGACGGCCATGAACTCGGCGGTCGCGATCGGGGCGCTGAGCAGGTCCATTACGGCCGTGATACGCCTGCGGCCGGACGGCATGCATGCGTTCGTGCGTGGCCCCGGACGGACGGCACGCATGCTTTCGTGCGTGGCGGCGGGCGGACGGCATGCACGCTCTCGTGCGTAGCGGCGCCCGAACTGGCCTGTGTCGACCGGCGCGAGGGGTAGCATCGTTACCGTCCCACAAGGGAAGGAGCCTGAATGACGTCTGTCGCACCGGATACGGATCAGCCGCAAGAGCTGGACGCCGAGACGCGCCAAGCGTGGGCCACCTACAGTGAGCGGTTGCGGGAGCTGACCGGCCAGGAGTACGAGCAGGCCGAGTCGGAATCGTGGGAGGCCTTGCAGGCTGAGCTGCGCCGGCTGGAGAAGGAGCGCGAGTCGATCGCGATTTCGCCAGCCCAACTTGGGTAGACCGTAAGCGCCGGTTGGGATAGGGTTAGCCGCCGGATCGACCATAAAGCTGACCAGTGCGGTCGGCCCTAGTCGAGCCGGAGAGGAGACCTGTCGCGCAATGCGTATCAGGATGATCGCCATCGTCGGGACTTGCGCGGTCGGCATCTCGGCGTGTGGTACCTCCGGTGGCAGGCTCCCGACTCAGCCCCGCTCGCCATCGCCGATCGCCCTGTCGGTCTACGTCAACGACTCGCGCATCTCGGTCTCCCCGTCGTCGGTCGGCGCCGGCCCGGTCGTGTTCACGGTCACCAACCAGGCCACCAGTGCCGAAGCGCTGGCGATCTCCCGCTCGGGCGGCGTGACCGCCATCGCCCGGACAGCTCCGATCAACCCCGACGGGACGACTCAGGTATCGGTCAATTTCAGGCCGGGCGTGTACACGATCAAGACCGCCCGCAGCGGCACGGACGCCCAGCTCTCGGTGCAGTCGTCGATTCGCTCGGCGTTGATTCGCATCGGGCGCCAGCGGCCCAGCTCGGGCAACCAGCTGCTCCAGCCCTAGCCGGCTGCTCCAGCCCTAGCCGGCTGCTCCAGCCCTAGCCGGCTGCTCCAGCCCTAGCCGGCCGCGCCAGCCCCAGCCTGCGCGACCCGGCAAACGGTTTCAGCCACTGAAGCTTTCGCTTGCGCAAACACAACTTGTGTGGAATACTTGCTTCCATGCAAGTAACTACTTCACACCCGTCGTCCGCGTCGACGCTCGCATCGGATCTGTTTGCGTTGGTCGTGTTCCTGCACAAGAACTGCAATTCCGACCTGTTCGAGGCGATGGGCTTGCTGGAGCTGGGGATGACCCAGATCAAGCTCTTGCACCAGCTCGAGGACGTCACGCACGAGCTGACCCTCAAGGAGGGCGCCGAGCTCGTCGGGCTGTCGCTTCCGGCGGCCAGCCGGACGGTCGACGACCTCGTCCGGCGCGGGATGATCCAGCGCCACGAGGATGCCTCCGACCGGCGCATGAAGCGGATCAGCCTCACCGACCGCGGCCGGGCAGTGATCCGCAAGCTCAACGCGGCGCGCCTCAACGGGCTCGAGCAGTTCACACAGACCTTGACCGACGACGAGCGCCGGGCGCTCGCCGGAGCGCTTGAACAGCTGCTCCAGCGTCCCGACGTCGCCGTCTGTAGACCAGAAGGGATCTAGAGACGAATGACGGACAGAATTCTCGCGCAACGCCACCGCCTGATCACCGAGGACAACAGCCGCTGGTGGACGCTCGGCGCCATGTGCTTCGCGCTATTCATGATCATGCTCGACAACACGGTCGTCAACGTCGCGCTGCCGTCGATTCAGCGCGACCTGCACGCGACGCTGTCGGCACTCGAGTGGACGGTCAACGCATACACATTGACGTTCGCGGTGTTGCTCGTCACGGGGGGCCGGCTGGGCGACATCTTCGGTCGTCGCCGGATGTTCCTGTTCGGCGTGGTCGTGTTCGGGATCTCGAGCGCGGCGATCGGCCTCGCCCCTAGCGACACAGCGCTGGTCGCGTTCCGCGCGATTCAGGGCATCGGCGCGGCGTTCATGATGCCGGCGACGCTGTCGATCATCACCCAGGCGTTCCCGCCGCACCAGCGCGGGACGGCGATCGGGACCTGGGCGGGCGTGAGTGCGCTGGCACTGGCGATCGGTCCCGTGGTCGGCGGCTTTCTCACCCAGCAGGTGAGCTGGCGCGCGATCTTCTTCCTCAATCCCCCGATCGCCATCATCGCGGTCGCCGTGACGTTGTTCGCCGCGCGCGAATCGCGCGACGAGACCGTCTCGCGCAAGGTCGACATCCCCGGGATCGCGTCGATCACGATCGGCCTCACGTCGCTGATCCTGGCGCTCGTCCAGGGCAACTCGTGGGGCTGGGGCTCAGCGCGGATCATCTCGCTGCTCGCCGTCGCCGCGATCGGGCTGGCGTCGTTCGTGATCATCGAGCTGCGCAGCCGAGCGCCGATGGTCGACTTCGGGTTCTTCCGTTCGCGCACCTTCCTGGGTTCGAACCTCGTCGCGTTCATCGTCTCGTTCGCGATGCTCGCCCAGTTCTTCTTCCTCGCCCTGTACATGCAGAACATCCTCCACTACACGCCGCTTCAGACCGGTCTGCGGTTCCTTCCCGCGACGCTCGTGATCATCGTCATGGGCCCGCTGGCGGGACGCTTGACCGACCGGATCGGCCCCCGCCCGCTGATGACCGCCGGATTGCTGGTCGTCGCCGCGGCGCTGTTCATCCAGTCGCGGCTCACGGTCCACACCGGCTACGGGCTGCTGCTGCCCGGATTCATCCTGATGGGCCTGGGCATGGGTCTGACGATGTCGCCGATGAGCACCGCAGCGATGAACGCGGTCGACCGCACCAAGGCGGGCGTCGCGTCCGGAGTGCTGTCGATGAACCGCATGGTCGGCGGCACCTTCGGCGTCGCGGTGATCGGCGCCCTGCTGACCGTGATCGGCACGTCGAAGATCAACGAGGGTCTCCCCCATCTTTCCTCCGCGTCGCGATCGGGACTCGCCAACGCGCTCGGGGCCGGTGGGGTCCCGGGTGGTCACGCTTCGGAGCACGTGGTCACGGTCGTCCACGATGCGTTCATCTCGGCGCTCGGAATCGGGCTGACGATCGGTGCAGCTGTGACGCTGGTCGGCGCCGTGCTGGCGCTGGTCCTGATCGAGAGCAAGCCGAAGCGCACTGTCGAGGCGCAACTGCAGGCCGAGCCTGAGGTCGCAGCCGAGGCCGAGCTGTCGCTCGTCTGATCTGACCTGGGGGTCTGCCGGACGCAGGGCCCGGCCGGGCGCATCGGCACATCAGCGATCGCGGCGTGACAGGCGATCCGGATAGGCCCGCCGGCGATCCGCTGGCCCGTCCACCCAAATTCCGGGCGTTGGGCGGAGAGGGCGCCCCCGGGCGATCAAAACCCCTACGATCCCGCCCGTGGCCGTAGACACGAGCAAGATCGCGACCGTCGAGACCGAGCCCGGCGTGCTGCCGCCGACGATGGCGGCCTGGGTGATCCGCGAGGAGCGCTTCGGCGAGCCGGTCGATGCCTTCCAGCTCGAGGAGATCGAGGTCCCTGAGCCGGGCGCATTCGAGGTGATCGTGCGCGTGATGGCCGCCGGCGTGAACTTCAACAATGTCTGGGCGGCGCTGGGCGAGCCAGTCTCGGTGTTCCGTTACCACCCCAACGAGGACCACCACATCGGCGGTTCTGACGCCTCCGGGATCGTCTGGAAGGTCGGCCCGGGCGTCACCCGCTGGAAGCCGGGCGACGAGGTCGTCGTGCACTGCAACCAGGCCTCGTATGAGGATCCGGAGGTCCACGGCTTCGATCCGCTCGCCGCACCGAGCCAGCAGATCTGGGGTTATGAGACGAGCTGGGGCTCGTTCGCCCAGTTCTGCAAGGTGCAGGCCCAGCAGCTGCTACCGAAGCCGGCGCACCTGGCGTGGGAGGAGGCCGCCTCCTACGGGCTGACGTACTTCACCGCCTACCGGATGTTGATGGACCGCTGCCAGCTTCAGGCCGGCCACCGCGTCCTGATCTGGGGCGCCGCTGGCGGCCTCGGCGTGTTCGCGACTCAGCTGTGCGCGATGACCGGCGCCGACGCGGTCGGCGTTGTATCAAGCGACGAGAAAGGCCGGCTGGTGAACGAGCTCGGTGCGGTCGGCTACATCAACCGCTCGGAGTACGACGGCATGATGCGGCGCGGCGGCGAGGATGCAGACGAGGAGCGGGCACGGTTCAAGGAGTCGCGACGCTTCTGCAAGGCGGTCGAGGAGATCCTCGGCGGTCCGCCCGACATCGTGTTCGAGCACGTCGGCAAGGCGACGTTCCCGACATCGGTCCTGTGCGTGAAGCCGTTCGGCAAGGTCGTGATCTGCGGCGCGACCTCGGGCTATCAGCTTGACTTCGACGTCCGCTACCTATGGATGCGCCAGAAGCAGATCATCGGTTCCCACTTCGCCAACGCGTGGGAGGCCAACAAGGCCAACGAGCTGATCGAGGAGTCGAAGATCAGGCCGGTCCTGTGGCAGACGATGGGCTTTGAGGGTGTCGCGGAGGCGCACCAGCTGCTCCGCGACAACAAGCACCTGGGCAAGATCGCGATCCTCGTCGGCGCAACGGCCGAGGGCCTGGGCAAGACCGCCGACGGACCAGGGGCGATCCGCGCCCAGGTTGGTGCCTAGCGATGGCCGACCTCGTCACCGTCTCCTGGTACGCGACCACGTTCCGCAAGGACTCGTTCGCGGCGGACGTGGCGGGGATCGCACCGGTCGCGCTGCGCTACGGGGCGACCCAGTACCAGGTCCACATCAACAACGACGATCGCTACAAGGTCACGCAGATGACGTGGATCGGCAGCAAGGAGGACTGGTATCGCTACTGGGATGGGCCCGAGATGATTGAGTTCCGCGCCCGGAACATGGGGCACTACCAGATCCCGATCACGTACGCCTGGGCCGACGAGATCGCCGCTGGGTCACTGGGTCCGGAGGTCCCGGAGCCGGAACCGGAGCCCGAGCCGCAGCAGCCGGCGCCGCAGGCCGCCGCGTAAGCCGCGCAAGCCGCAGAGTCCGCCGATCAGTCGGCGGCCGCCTCGGCCCGCAGCGCGAGCTCCAGCCAGAAGCGCGAGTCGGGATCATCGAGCGACTCACCGAACAGCTCGCGCAGCCGACCCAGCCGGTAGCGGGCGGTCTGCGGATGGATCCCGAGCCGCTGCGCCACCTGACCCAGCCTCCCCTGCTCGGCGAGCCAAACCCGCAGCGTCTCAGTCAGCCGCGACCGCGACCCGGGAGACAGGGCCTGCAACGGAGCCAGCTTGTCGGCTGCGAGCTCGCCGGCGAGCAGCCGGTCGCTGCGCAGCAATAGCTCGCCAGCGCGCTCACGCGAGACGACGAACGCCGGCGGCGATCCCGCGAGCTCGAGCGCCGCGCGGGCGCGCCCGAAGCTGACTGCCGCCTGCGCCCAGTCGACCGTCGTTCCGAGACCGGCCCGCGCCCGCGTCCCGGCGATCGCGCGCTCGATCGAGGCGCGGCGACCGGGACCGTCGGGGTCGCCGATTACAGCACACGTCAGGTCGCCGACCGCTTCGCTGATCGCGCCGTTCGGAAGCCGCGATGCGACTGCCGAGCGCTGCCGGCCACTGATCGCCAGCACGGCGAGCGTCCGGGGCAGCGGCCAGCCAGCATCGGTGGCCGCCGCTCGCACGGCGTCAGGATCGGACGGCGGCTCACGGACCAGCATCCTCACGAGGCGCCGCCGGCGGAGCTCAGACTCGCTCGCGGCCGCCGACTGCTCGAGCGCGTGGCCTTCGGCCGACTCGGCCGAAAGGACATCGATGTAGGCGAAGATCGACTCGGCCAGGAGGTACAGCGTGTCGGGGTCGAGGCCGGCCGCGACCCCGGTCGCCGCGAACCGTCGCCACGCGACCCGGGCACCGATCCGGTAGGCGCTGAGCAGCGACTCGAGGCTTCGCCCGGCGCGCATCTCGCCTCTGCCGAGCGCCGAGTACACGTCCGGGCGGGCGACCTTGCCACCCGCCTCGACCTCCGCCAAGAAGTGCCGCAGAGCCTCCTGCACCCCCTCCCGCACCGCCTCGCCGAACGGCCCGTCGAGCGGCCGTGAATAGGCCGGCACGGTCGCGACCGCCTCGATCATCTCGTTGGCGACGTCGGGGAGCGCCGGGCGCAGGACCTCGACGATTGCAGGTGGAAGCTCGTGCCAGGGCTGGTCAGCCATGATTCATACCAGGCGCATAAGTTCTCAGCCCTGGGTACTTAGTAGGTTAGGAGAATCTTGCGCAACAGCAACGTATCCTCTGATTCCCGGATGAGTCGCACCCACAAGATCGTAAATCTGATCGGGGTGCCGATGCCGCTGGTCGGTGTCGCCATCGCGATCGTTCTGCTGTGGAACCACGCAGTAGGCCCGTTCGAGCTCGCGCTGCTGATCGGTCTGTACCTGATAACCGGATTCGGCATCACGCTCGGCTTCCACCGGATGTTCACGCATCGCGCGTTCGAGTCCTCGCGCGCGTTTCGCGCGATCGTCGCCGTGCTGGGCTCGATGGCCGTCGAGGGGTCGGTGATCACCTGGGTGGCCGACCACCGCAAGCACCACGCGTTCACGGACCAGGATGGCGATCCGCACTCACCGCACCTAAGCGGACCCGGGTTCCTCGGCGGTGTGAAGGGGCTGTGGCATGCCCACGTCGGGTGGTTGTTCGAGTCGGTCGGCACCGCCGAGCGCGAGCGCTTCGCTCCCGACCTCGTCAAGGACCGCGTCGTGGGCGTCGTCGATCGGCTCTTCTGGCTGTGGGTCGTGCTCGGCTTCGCGATTCCCTTCGCGCTCGGGTGGATCATCGGTGGCGGGCTCGGTACGGCGCTGACCGCGCTGCTGTGGGGCGGCTTCGTGCGGGTGTTCCTCCTGCACCACGTGACCTGGTCGATCAACTCGGTGTGCCATTTCTTCGGTCGCAAGCGGTTCGACATCGAGGACGAGTCGCGCAACGTCTTCTGGCTGGCGCCGATCTCGATGGGCGAGTCCTGGCACCACAACCATCACGCGTTCCCCACCTCTGCCTTCCATGGCCTGCGCTTCTGGGAGAAGCTCGCGGACCCGACCGGGCTGCTGATCGTCGTGCTCGAGAAGCTCGGGCTGATCTGGAACGTGGTCCGCATCAGCCCCGAGCGTCAGGCGGCCAAGACGCTGCCGACCACCCGCAGCAAGTCGCTCCCGGGCCCGGCCTGAGGCGCGCGCGGCAAGTCGCTCCCGGGCCCGGCCTGAGGCGCGCGCGGCAAGTCGCTCCCGGGCCCGGCCTGAGGCACGCGCGGCATTCCGCCGCGGGCCCGGCCTGAGGCGCTAGCCGGACTCGAGCGGCGCCATCGTCAGCCCCGCGTCGTCCAGGGTCTCCCAGTAGACCTCTGCGTCCTCGCGCGGGCCGCTCCAGACGATCGCACAACCGGTGTTGTGGATCCGGTCGGCGGTCCGGTAGCCGTCGGCGAGCGTCATCCCGGGGATCACGCCGGCGAGCGTCTCCGCCACGTGGTCGAATGTGTTGTGGTCGTCGTTGAGGACAACGACGCGCCAATGCCCCCCGAGCCCGCTACCCGGTCCTTGGACGCGAGGCAACTCCACCGTCTGCGACATCTCCGCCAGCATACCTCCGACTGCGCGAGGCGGCCAGACCAAGCTCCTACCCGCGTTTGCTCCAGTAGCGCTCGTAGCCCGCATACAGCTGCTCGATCGGCGCCGCCTGCTCGTAGGTCTGGGTCAGATCGGGACCGCCTTCACGCAGGATCTGGGCCTGCACCTGAGCGACGAACTGCTCGCGCCCTGAGTCGCGCGCGAGCTGCGCGTACTCGTCGAGCCGCGCGCCGAGCTGAGAGAGTTGGTTTTCGACATCGTCGCTCGCGCCGAAGTGCGTCATCGCCAGCCGTCGCGGCTCCCACGCGCGGATCCGGGCAATCGACTCGTGCCACGCCTCGACATCGATGTCCGGCGGCGGCGTCGGCGGGATCGTGAACGGCGCGGGCGGGATCCTGACGCCCCCGACGTCGCCGACGAACGCGACCCCGTCGTGCAGGTAGGAGACGTGATGCGACGCGTGGCCGGGCGTGTAGGCGACTTCGAACGCGCCGTCGAACAGTCGCTCACCGCCGCTCACAACGGTCAGATTGCGCTCTGGGACCGGAACCATCTCGCCCCACAGGCGGTCCATGTCGTCGCCGTACAGGCGGCTGGCGCTGTCGATCAGCCGCGACGGATCGAGCATGTGCCGGGCGCCCCGGTCGTGGACATAGACCTCGAGCTCGGGCCACCGCTCGACGAGCGCGCCGCTGGCCCCCGCGTGGTCGAGATGGATGTGGGTCAGCAGCAACGCGCGCGGTCGCTGGTCGCCGAGCGCAGCGAGCAGATTCTCAAGACATGAGCCAGGCCCTGGGTCGATCAGGACGTCGCCCACCTGCCAGCAGCCGATCACGCGCTCGCGACCAACGTGCATGAGATCGATCACGCGCACGGCGGCTGAATCCTGTACTGCTGGGCTATTCGTCGGTGCCGGTGTCGTCATCCGACGGCGGTTCGACCGGCTCCATGCGGGTCGTCGCCTCGACGTCGTCGGCTGCCACGACGGTCGGCTGCTGCTGCCCGTCGTAGAGCTCCGTCTCTGACTCGGGCTCGGCCGGCGGCTCGGGCTCCGGCTCGGACTCCGGGAAGCGCTCTGCGGCGGCGTCGGCGAGTGCGGCCAGCTGCTGGGCGAGCTCACGCGCGTCGTCGACGATCCGGTGGCGCTCAATCCAGATCCGGTCGGTGTCAGCGTCGAGGTCCTTGACCCGCTGATGCGCGCCGGCGACGATCTCAGCCGCTTCGATCCGCGCGTGCTCGAGCCGGTGCTCGGCTTCGGCCCGTGACTGGCCGGTGATCTCCTCGGCGGTCGCGTGCGCCCGCTGCAGGATCCCGGAGATCTGCTCGCCAACCCGCTCGAGCGCCTTGCGGACCGCGGCCTCCGGCGACCGCGTGGCCTGCAGTTCAGCGACCAGCTGGCTGGTCTGCTGGACGTACGCGTCGACCGCCATCCGGTCGTACCCGCGCAGTGCGACCGGGAAATCGGCGTGAACTGCTGCGACTGGATCGTCTGGCAACGTCTGTAGGGGAGCCGTGATCTCCTGCAGGATCGCGTGCTCCATTGCGGCTGAGCTCTGATCTGGCATCAGGGACTTGGCGCCCATTGTCGCACGATCGGCGCTCGGGCCTCGCCTCATACAATGGCGCCATGTCTGAGACCCACTCGTCCCGGCTGCCCGAGCGCGATCGGCCCTGGATGATGCGCACTTATGCGGGGCATTCAGACGCCAAGCGCTCAAATGAGCTCTACCGCCGCAATCTCGAGAAGGGCCAAACCGGCCTCTCGATCGCCTTCGACCTGCCGACGCAGACCGGCTATGACCCTGATCACGAGCTCGCTCGTGGCGAAGTCGGCAAGGTCGGCGTCTCGATCGCCGACGCAGGCGACATGAGGACGCTGCTGGACGGGATCCCGCTCGATCAGATGAACACGTCGATGACGATCAACGCGACTGCGGCATGGCTGCTGGCGCTCTACGTGGTCGCCGCCGAGGACGAGGGAGTGGCTCCTGAGCAGCTCCAGGGCACGACCCAGAACGACATCCTCAAGGAGTATCTGAGTCGCGGCACCTACGCGTTCCCGCCCGGCCCCAGCATGCGGCTGATCGCCGACACGATCGCCTACACGGTTCAGCAGATCCCGAAGTGGAATCCGATCAACATCTGCTCCTACCACCTGCAGGAGGCCGGCGCGACCCCGGTCCAGGAGATCGCCTATGCGATCTCGAACGCGATCGCGGTGCTCGACGCGGTCCGCGAGCGCGTCCCGGAGGAGCTGATCGGCGACGTCTTCGGCCGGATCTCGTTCTTCGTCAACGCCGGCGTCCGGTTCGTCGAGGAGCACGCCAAGCTGCGCGCGATGGCCGAGTTGTGGGATGAGCTGGGGCGCGACCGGTATGACGTCCAGGACGAGAAGCAGCTGCGCTTTCGTTACGGGGTCCAGGTCAACTCGCTCGGCCTGACCGAAGCCCAACCCGAGAACAACGTCTACCGGATCGCGCTCGAAGCGCTCGCCGTGACCCTCGGTCGCAACGCCCGTGCGCGGGCGATCCAGCTCCCGGCCTGGAACGAGGCGCTCGGTCTTCCGCGACCCTGGGACCAGCAGTGGTCGCTGCGGCTGCAGCAGATCCTCGCCTACGAGACGGACGTGCTCGAGTACCCGGACATCTTCGAAGGCTCGAAGGTGATGGAGTCGCTGGTCGCCGAGCTGGTCGAGAGCGCCCGCGCCGAGATGGCGCGCGTGGCCGAGCTCGGCGGCGCCGTCGAGGCGGTCGACTACATGAAGGCGGCGCTGGTCGAGTCCCATCGCGAGCGCTGGCGGCGGATCGAATCCGGCGAGCTGACCGTCGTCGGGATGAACCGCTTCACGTCGACTGAGCCCTCGCCGCTGGTCACCGACGCCGACGCCGGCATCCTGGTCGTCGACCCCGAGGTCGAGGCAGAGCGCCGTGAGGCGGTGCAACGCTGGCGCGCCGAGCGCGATCAGGCCGCGGTCGACGCGGCGCTGGCCGACCTCGCGCGGGTCGCGCGCGACGACGGCGAGAACATCATGCCGGCGACGATCGCCGCCGCGACCGCCGGTGCGACGACGGGAGAATGGGCGCAGACGCTTCGCAACGTGTTCGGCGAGTACCGCGCGCCGACCGGCGTCGGCCAGGCGGCCGCGGTGTCGGGCGAGTCGATCTCGGAGCTGCGCGACGAGGTCGAGCGTGTCAGCGAGGTCCTCGGGCGACGGCTCAAGTTCCTGGTCGGCAAGCCCGGGCTCGACGGCCACTCGAACGGCGCCGAGCAGATCGCGGTCCGCGCCCGAGACGCCGGGATGGACGTGGTCTACGAGGGGATCCGCCTGACGCCGGCGCAGATCGCCAGCTCGGCGGCCCAGGAGGGCGTGCACGTGATCGGGCTATCGATCCTGTCGGGCTCGCACGCCGAGCTGATCCCGTCGGTGCTGCAGGCGCTCGCCGACGCCGGCGTCGAGGGCGTCCCGGTGGTGGTCGGCGGGATCATCCCCGACGCCGACGCCCGGGCGCTCCTCGGAGCGGGCGTCGCTGCCGTCTACACGCCCAAGGACTGGGACCTGAACCGGATGATCCGCGACATCGTCGCACTGGTAGGCGACCAGCTGGATGACTCGGCCGCCGCCCGGTCAGGCGAGGCCGGACGCCGAGCGGGCGGCGGGCCCGAGGGCGTGCAGACGCCCGCGCCGGCTTGAATGCCGACGACGGCCGCGCGCTCGGGGCCCGGCTGCGAGCCGGCGACCTGACCGCTGCGGCGGCCGTTCTGAACCTCGCCGAAAGCCGCAGCCCGGGCGCGGCCGAGCAGACCGGTGCCCTGCTGCAGTCGATCTCGCCCGCCGCGCTCGGTGCCGAGCCGCGCGGTCAGATCATCGGTGTGACGGGGCCGCCGGGCGTCGGGAAGTCGTCGCTGCTCTCGAGGCTTGTCGCCGAGTGGCGCGCCGCCGGGCGCTCGGTCGCGGTGCTCGCGGTCGACCCGAGTTCGCGGCGGTCAGGCGGTGCGCTGCTCGGAGATCGCGCGCGGATCGAGCGTGACCCGGGCGACGATCAGGTGTTCATCCGCTCGACGGCCGCCGGCGGACGGCTGGGTGGGATTGCGCCCGCGACCCGAGCGGCGGCGGGGGCGCTCGCGGTCGCCTTCGATGTGGTCGTCATTGAGACTGTCGGCGTCGGCCAGTCCGAGACCGAGGTCGCCGACGTCGCCGACACGGTCGTGGTCGTCGTCCAGCCGGGCGCCGGCGATGTCCTCCAGTTCCTGAAGTCGGGGATCATGGAGATCCCAGACGTGCTGGTCGTGACCAAGGCCGACCTGGGCGCGGTCGCGATCCGGACGCTGTCCGATCTGCGCGCCGCGCTGACGGCGCTCGACAGCGCCAGCACCGCCGTGCTAGCCGTGTCGTCGGTGCCACCGGCGAGCGGGATCGCGGAGCTCGTCGGCGCGCTCGATCGGCACCTCGGATCGCTGGACCTCCGCGCGCGTCGCGTCCACAGCCGCCGGATGCACGCGCTCGCCGATTTCTCGACTGAGCACGGCGAGCGCGGGCTGCGGGCGCTCGGCGGGCGCCGCGAGGCCGAGCGCTGGCTGAGCGCACAGGACCCGGACGCGGACGTCGCAACGCTTCAGCGCGCGCTCGAGGACCGGGCCGATGGCTGATCTGGCGCGTCGCATCGTGCTCCCCGCGCAGCCGCTGATCGACGGGCCGACGGCGCTGCGGCCGTGGCGGGACTCCGACCTGAGGGGCCTCGTCGACGCGTGCCGGGATCCCGAGATCTCGCGCTGGACGCGCGTGCCCGCCAACTACACGGAGGCCGACGGTCGGCGCTACCTGCAGCAGCGCTACGACATGGCGTTCGTCGGCCTGGCGGCCGCGTTCGCGATCGTGCGGGCGCCCGACGGCGAGCTGCTGGGGTCGATCGCACTGATGCGGATCGCCTGGGAGCACCAGCGCGCCGAGGTCGGCTACTGGCTGGCGCTCGAGGCGCGCGGCGAGGGGCACACCACCCGCGCCGTGCGGCTCATCTGCCGGTGGGGGTTCCGAGAGCTCGGGCTGGCGCGGATCACGTTGATGGCCGCGACCGGCAACCGCCCTTCACAGCGGGTCGCCGAGCGCAGTGGCTTCACGCACGAGGCGCTGCTGCGCTCGTACATGCGCCACAACGCCGAGCGTCAGGACATGCTCGCGTACGCGCTGCTGGCGGGCGGCAGCTGAATCAGCGCGGCGAAGCGAGCGACGCCAGCCGCCAACCTTGCTTGGTGTCGATCAGCTCGATCGACTCGATCGCCGCCCGCTGGCCGGTCGCCGAGGCGAGCACGACCGCGGACGCGCTCGAGCCGTGGACGGTCACCTTCGAGACGTTGATCGACGGGTTCTGGACGCTCGAGACGAAGACCCGCATCGCCTGTTCGCAACTGAGCCCGGCAGCCGTCAGATGGGCGACCAGCGCCGGAGCCAGCACGTCGCTGCAGAGCGCCGCATAGTTCCGGTTGGCGGTCGCACGCGCGAATTCCTGGACCTTGGCCTCGACCTGCTGATGCGCGCTGGCACCGCAGCCGGCGAGTACGTATGCGCTGCATAGGAGCGCGATTCCTCGCCCGGGCCGCATGCCGGGAAAGAGTAGCCTTGAGGAGGTGAGGAGCGAACCGCTGCGTGACGGACACGGGCGCTTGATCGAGGATCTGCGCGTGTCGGTTACCGACCGATGCAACTTCCGCTGCCAGTACTGCATGCCCGCGGAAGGGCTGCCGTGGCTCGAGCGCGCCGAGATCCTGACCTTCGAGGAGATCGCTCGCATCGTGTCGGTTTTCGCCTCGATCGGGGTCAAGGACGTGCGCCTGACCGGCGGCGAGCCGCTCGTGCGGCGCGACTTCCCGACGCTCGCGGCGATGCTGACGAAGATCGACGGCCTTCACGAGGTATCGGTAACGACCAACGGCTTCCTGCTCGAGCGCGACGCGGAGCGTCTGGTCGCGGCCGGGATCGCGCGCTTCAACGTGTCGGTCGACTCGCTCCAGCGTGACAGCTTCTACGAGCTGACCAGACGTGACGCGCTCGACCAGGTGCTGCGCGGGCTCGAGCTGCTCGCGAGCTTCCCCGAGGCGCACCCGATCAAGGTCAACGCGGTCGCGATGCGCGGCTTCACTGAGCAGGAGGTGCTGCCGTTCGCCGAGTTCGCGCGCCGCACCCCGTACGAGATCCGCTTCATCGAGTTCATGCCGCTCGACGCCGACCGCGCCTGGACGCCGGACCAGGTCCTGACCGGAGCCGAGATCAGGGATGCGATCCACGCCGTCTACCCGCTCGAGCCGGAGCCCCGCGAACCGAGCGCGACCGCCCGGATCTACCGGTTCGCCGACGGTCGTGGCCGGATCGGGTTCATCAACCCGATCTCGGAGCCGTTCTGCGCCGACTGCAACCGCGTCCGGCTGACGGCCGATGGGCGGCTGCGTACGTGCCTGTTCTCGCTCAACGAGACCGACCTGCGTGGGCCGCTGCGCGAAGGCGCCGACGACCCCGAGCTCGAGGCCGTGATCCGCGCCGCCGTGTGGCGCAAGGAGCTCAAGCACCACGTCGGTGAGCCGGGCTTCATCCAGCCGGCGCGGAGTATGTCCGCGATCGGCGGTTGATCGCCCCGCCGGGCAGCGCTTAACGGGATCGCAAGCTTTTCTGAGCATCATCTGAGGCGCACATGCTGCTGCTGATGTTGTTCGCGTTCGTGGCGGGCGCCGGAACGGCCATCACGCCGTGTGTGCTGCCCGTCGTCCCGGCACTGCTGTCGGCCAGCGCGCTCGGCGGCCGCCGCCGCCCGGTCGGGATCGTGCTCGGCCTGGCGCTGACGTTCACGATCGCGATCGTCGCGCTCGCGCAGCTGGTTCAGGGCGTCGGCCTCGCGAGCGGGGCGGCGCGCTCGCTGGCGGTGATCGTGCTGATCGGGTTCGGGCTCGTGCTGATGATCCCGGAGCTCGCCGAGCGCATCCAGGCGCCGCTGTCTCGGCTGGCGCGCTTCGGGCCCAAGACCCGCGGGACCGGCTTCTGGTCCGGGCTCGCGGTCGGCGGCGCGCTGGGGTTCGTTTGCGCGCCGTGCGCCGGTCCGATCCTCGCCGCGGTCACGTCGGTCAGCGCCTCGAACGGGGCCTCGGCGCGGGTGGTGCTGGTGGCGCTGTCGTACTCGGCCGGGCTGGCGAGCGTGATGCTCCTGTACGGGCTCGGGGGCCGCGCGGTGCTCGATCGCGTGCGCCGCCACGCGCGCGGCCACATCGTCGAGCGCAGCCTCGGCGCCGTGCTGATCTTGACCGGGGTGCTGATGGCGTTCAACGTCGACGTGCGGTTCGAGGAAGCGCTCGCCAAGGACACGAGCCTGCCGGCGATCCTCGTCGACCCGACGCGTGCGCTGGAGAATTCGAGCGCCGTCCAGAACCGGCTCGCTTCGCTGCGGCCGCGATCGCGGTTCGCGATCCGCCAGCAGCAGGCGTCGGCGACGCCGGTCGCCGACGAGGTCGGCGTCTCGATCCCGGGCGTCAAGACGCCGTCGCTGCCGAAGCTCGGCGTCGCGCCCGACTTCACCAAGACACAGCGATGGTTCAACACGCCCGGCGACCAGCCGCTATCGATCCAGGACCTCCGGGGCCACGTGGTGCTGGTCGACTTCTGGACCTACACGTGCATCAACTGCCTGCGCACGCTGCCGTTCGTCAAGGGCCTGTACGCGACCTACCACCGTTACGGCCTCGACGTCGTCGGGGTCGAGACGCCGGAGTTCACGTTCGAGCAGGAGGCGGGCAACGTCCAGCAGGCGATCGACTCCGACGGCATCAAATATCCCGTCGTCCAGGACAACCTGTACGGCACGTGGAACGCGTACGGGAACAACGTCTGGCCGGCCGAGTACTACATCGACGCCCACGGCGACGTCCGCCATTACCAGTTCGGCGAGGGCGACTACCAGCAGGACGAGGCGGCTGTCCGGCAGTTGCTCTACGAAGCCGGAGCCCGCAACCTGCCGCCGGCGATGACCGCGCACGCGATCGTCGCCTCGGCCGGGCTCGAGACGCCCGAGACCTACCTCAATCCCGACCGCGCGCAGGGCTTCGCCCAGCAGCTGAAGCAGGGCACCAGCTTCTATCCCGGCGTGATCGACCCGCATCTGAACGAATTCGGCCTGCACGGGATCTGGAACGTCGGCTCCGAATCCGTGACGCCGGTCTCGGTCGGCGACACGATCACCGGCCGCTTCCAGGCCGCGCACGTTTACCTGGTGCTGACGTCGGCGGGCAACGTCCCGCGCCGGCTCCGGGTGCTGCTCGACGGCCACCCGATCTCGGCCGCCGACTCAGGCGCCGACGTCCACGACAGCTACGTCACGGTCAGGGGCGAGCGCCTGTACGGGCTGATCTCGTTCCCGCAAGCCCAGCAGCACACGTTCACGATCCAGATCCCGCCCGGAATCAGCGCCTACGACTTCACGTTCGGGTAGGGCGCTCGGAACCGATAAGTCCGCCACGGGGCGAATCCGTTCCACGCCCTGTGACGGCCACTTCCGAGACCGTCCTAGAATCACACCGATGGAGGGCTCAACCGAGGTCCGAAGCTGGCTGCGCTGCTACCGCTGCTGGTCCCAGAACCTCGAAGTCCAGGTCCACTACGAAGGTATCCACCGCATCGACCCCGAGACCGGGGAGCGCGGTGAGGTCGTCGACGAGATGCAGGAGGCAGTCGTGCAGTGCCTCGAATGCATGCACGACCAGCCCCATCTCGGCTTCCACAACGGCCGCGTGGAGCCGATCGAGGACCGCTGGGAGCGGATGATCGCCGGCACCCCGTGGGTCGCGTCGTGTACCGTCACGGTCGACGCCGACGACGTCGAGACCTGCTCAGGGCCGGAGGCCGGCGACGCGCTCAGCTACGCCGCGTTCGGTGACCACGGGACGCGCGAGTTCTTCACCCACGTCCGCTTCCACAAACACGACGAGGACCGGATCGTCGTCCACCTGCTGGTCGAGCTCTACTCGCGCTCGGCAGAGGAGGCGACCGAGGTGCTCGAGGAGGCCGCCCGCGGGCAGCTGGCGATCACCTCGCTGGCCGAGGAATCGCGTCCGCCGGCGGCGACGGGCGACGATCAGCACTAGGCGCGAGCCGCCGCCGGCGCCAGTACGCATAGGCCTCGGTGAAGATCAGCGCCAGCGCGACCGGGACCGTCGCGGGCAGCTCGTTGAGCACGAAGAAGAGCAGATCAAACGCGCCCGCGAGGACGAGCGTGAGCAGCGCCACCGGCCACTGACGCCGACCCTCGCGCGCCAGCACCGCCCCCAGCACGGCCGCCACGAACAGGTCGCCGTAGCCCATCGAGACACTGCCGAACAGCTCCGACTGCAGCTGCGGCAGGCCGGCGCCGGGGGCCGCCGCGACGAGCGTCGAGTTGGGCGTCTGCAGAAGATCTGACAGCACCAGCCACGTGTCCGCGGCCGCCATCGCCAGGATTCCGAGCTTCAGCCACGACGGCGGCGTGACCGCCGCCAGCAGCACGCCAAGCGTCACGCAGCTGAGCGCCGACAGGAGCGCCGCCGCGCCCTCACCGACGAGCGTCGTGCGGCTCGTCCAGGCGAGCAGGAACAGCGGCACCGACACCAGCGCGAGCCACGGCTTGGATCCGCGCGACGCCCAGCCGAGCGCGGCCGCGGCCAGGATCGGGACCGCCACCAGCGCCAGATACGTCAGCCCGGTCGCGGTACTCGACACGTAGCGGATCGCGAAGATCACGCCGATGATCGACGCGATCGGGATCACCGCCCAGCCGGGCCCGGACAGGCGCTGGAGCCACGGCACCTCGGGCGGCTTGCGTGGCGCGGCTACGCAACCGGCCTGCACGGCCAGCATCGCCACATCTGAGGGGATGAACGCGAGCGCCATCGCCCCAGAGTAGAGCGCGCTCAGATAAGAGTTTCCAGCCTCAGCTCTGCAGGCGCCGTTCGAGCAAATCGAGCTGGGCGCGCAGCTCCGCGGGGAGCCTGTCGCCGAACTCGGCGTAATGGGCCTTGATCTGTGGTAGCTGCGCGATCCAGCCGTCGGCGTCGACCTCGAGCAGCTTCGCCATCGAGCCGCCGCGGAGCTCGAGACCATCGGTGTCGATTCCGCCCTCGCCGATCGGCGGCAGCAGCCCGATCGGGGTGTCAACCGCGTCCGCATCGCCGGTCAGCCGGCCGAAGATCCACGCCAGGACGCGGGAGTTCTCGCCAAAGCCGGGCCAGATGAACTTGCCGTCGTCGCCCTTGCGGAACCAGTTGACGTAAAAGAACTTCGGCAGCTTGACGTCCTTGCGCTGGCCGATGCTGAGCCAGTAGCCGAAATAGTCGCCCATGTGGTAGCCGAGGAACGGCAACATCGCCATCGGGTCAAAGCGGAGCTTGCCGACCTCGCCGACCGCCGCAGCGGTCATCTCCGACGACATGATCGAGCCGAGGAACACGCCGTGCTCGAAGTCGTGCGCCTCGCACGCCAGCGGCACGATCGTGGCGCGCCGACCACCTAGCAGGATCGCCGAGATCGGCACTCCGCTCGGGTCCTGCCATTCCGGCGCGATCGACGGGCACTGAGCGCAGGCGACCGTGAAGCGAGCGTTGGGATGCGCGGCCGGTTTGTCTGACTCGGGGGTCCAGTCGTTGCCCCGCCAGTCGATCGCGTGTGCCGGCGGCTCGCCCGTCAGCCCCTCCCACCAGACGTCGCCGTCGTCGGTCTTGGCGCAGTTGGTGAACACCGAGTCGCGGCTGATCATCTCGATCGCATTGGGGTTCGTGCGCGCGCCGGTGCCCGGGGCGACCCCGAAGAAGCCGGCCTCGGGGTTGACCGCGTACAGCTGGCCGTCGTCGCCGAACTGCATCCACGCGATGTCGTCGCCGATCGTCTCGACCTTCCACCCCGGCAGCGTCGGGATCATCATCGCCAGGTTCGTCTTGCCGCAGGCGCTCGGGAACGCCCCCGCCAGGTACTTGGCCTCACCCTCGGGAGACGTGAGCTTGACGATCAGCATGTGCTCGGCGAGCCACCCCTCCTCGCGCGCCATGCACGACGCGATCCGCAGCGCGAAGCACTTCTTTCCGAGCAGCGCGTTGCCGCCGTAGCCGGAGCCGAACGACCAGATCTCGCGCGACTCGGGATAGTGGACGATGTACTTGTTGTCGGCGTTACACGGCCATGGGACGTCCTGGACGCCATCGACGAGCGGCGCGCCGACCGAGTGCACGCACGGCACAAATTCGCCATCGTCGCCGAGCATGTCGAGCGCCGGCTGGCCCATCCGAGTCATGATCCGCATCGACGCCGCGACGTAGGCCGAGTCTGTCAGCTGCACGCCGAGGTATGCGATCGGCGACTTCAGCGGGCCCATCGAGAACGGCACGACGTACATCGTCCGTCCCCGCATCGAGCCGTCGAACAGCCCGTTCAGGACCTCCCGCATCTCATCCGGATCGCGCCAGTTGTTGTTCGGGCCCGCATCCGCCTCGCGCTGTGAGCAGATGAACGTGCGGTCCTCGACACGCGCCACATCGGCGGGGTCTGAAAGCGCCAGGTAGGAGTTAGGGTGCTTGTGCTCCGACAGCCGCTCGAGCGTCCCGGCGTCGATCAGCGTCTGGGCGAGCTGGTCGTACTCGTCATCCGAACCGTCGCACCAGTGGATCTCGTCCGGCCGAGTAAGCGCGGCGATCTCCTCTACCCACGCCCGCAAACGGGTATGGGAGGTCGTAGCTTGGTGCTTCGGAGCAGTATGGGCCATGTTCTGGGGCACTCCTTAGGGGTGTCGGTGGCTCGGACAGCGTACCCCCGCAGGACACAAGTTGCTCACAAAGTCGCCCCGCTGGTACGCGGGCGGACCCCTACGCGGGCAGCTTGCGGGGCACCAGCACCAGGCGCTTGAACTCGGCCACCAGCACCCCGTCTTGGTTCAGCACCCGGGTGTGAACACGGACCGTGCCGCGGTCAGGCTTGGACTGCGACTCCTTGACCTCGAGCACCTCTGACTCGCAGAAAAGCGTGTCGCCGTGGAACACGGGCGCCGGGTGGCTCAGCTCTTCGGTCGCCAGGTTGGCGATCGCCTTGCCGCTCACGTCGGAGACGCTCATCCCGAGCGCCAGCGAGTAGACCAGCGGCCCGACCACGACGTTGCGGCCCTGCTGCGACTCGGCCGCGTAGACGTCGTTGATGTGCAGTGGGTGGTGGTTCATCGTCAACAGGCAGAAGAGGTGGTCGTCGGCCTCGGTGACGGTCTTGGCGGGCCAGTGTTTGTACACGGCGCCGACCTCGAACTCCTCGAGATAGCGGCCGTATGGGTGCGCGCCTGAGGCCTCGCGCTCCGCCTGGCCGGTTTGGACTTCGGGCATTTCGGTACTCCTGAGTAGTTGCATCGCGGAATCAGAGCATAAGCTCAGGCCGCCAGTCCGGCCTTCAACTGGACGATCGGGATCCCCATCGAACCGGTCAGCTCCGCGACGGGTTCGAACCCGAAGCCGGCGTAGAACGCCCGCGCGCCGTGGTTGTCGGCGAACACCCACAGCATCACCTCGCGGTGGCCGTCGACGCGCAGCCGGCCGAGCGCCTCGTTCAGCAATGCGGTCCCGATCCCCTTCCGGTACGCGGTCGGATCGACATACAGGGACCCGATCTCGCACTCGGCCTCGACCGCGACAGCGCAGAACCCAAGCAGGCTGCATTCGCGCTCGCCGACGATCGTAAAGCCGTTCAAGGGCCCCGTCAGCCGTTCACGCCAGCGCCGTTCACGCTCGTCCACCAACATCCGGTCGAGGCGGTCGTCGTCGACGATCCCCCGATACGCGGCCTGCCACGAGGCAGCATGGACGCGCGCGATCGCGGCAGCATCGTCCGCCGCGGCGTCGCGCACGATGATTGCGGGCATCAAACGCGAGGCTAGCTCGCTAGCTTTCGAAGACCCGACTAGGAGAACGAGCCGTGCGAAACCCCCGCGACTTCGGCAAGCCGCTTGCGATCGGCGCCCCGGAGCCGATCCTCGAGATTCCGATCAAGCCCTCGCGGATGATCCACTTCTTCGATCCGTCGAACGAGAAGATGTCGGCCAAGCTGCCGGATCTCGCCGCACAGGCCGACATCCTGCTCGGCAATCTCGAGGACGCGGTGCCGGTCGACCGCAAGCTTCCGGCGCGCGACGGGCTGGTGCGGATCGGCAAGGAGATCGACTTCGGTCAGACCGCGCTCTGGACCCGCGTAAACAGCCTCGAATCGCCGTGGGCGCTCGACGACCTGACGACGCTGGTGACCGAGATCGGCGACCGGCTCGAGGTCGTGATGGTGCCCAAGGTGCAAGGCCCATGGGACATCCACTACGTCGACCGGCTGCTGGCGCAGCTCGAGGCGCGCGCCGGGCTCGAGCGCCCGATCCTCGTCCACGCGATCCTCGAGACCGGGCTCGGCGTCGTCAACCTCGAGGAGATCGCGACCGCCAGCCCGCGGATGCAGGGCATGAGCTTCGGCCCCGCGGACCTGGCCGCCTCGCGGCGCATGAAGACGACCCGCGTTGGCGGCGGCCATCCCGGCTACCGCGTGATCAACGACCCGGATCCAGACGATCCCGAGGCGCCGAGGCCAACCGCCCAGCAGGACCCGTGGCACTACTCGATCGCGCGGATGGTCGATGCCTGCACGTCGGCCGGTATCCTGCCGTTCTACGGGCCCTATGGGGACATCCGCGACGTCGAGGGGTGTGAGACCCAGTTCCGGGCCGCGTTTCTGCTCGGGTGCGTCGGTGCGTGGTCACTGCACCCGGTCCAGATCGAGATCGCCAAGCGCGTGTTCAGCCCGGCGCCGGACGAGGTGGCATTCGCCAAGAAGGTGCTGGACGCGATCCCCGACGGCCGCGGCGTCCACATGATCGACGGCAAGATGCAGGACGACGCGACCTGGAAGCAGTGCAAGGTGATGGTCGAGCTGGCCGAGATGCTCGCCGACAAGGACCCTGAGCTGGCCGAGGCCTATGGCTTGCGCCCCGCGACCGCCTAGCGACGATGCGGATCTCGGCCAAAGCTGACTACGCGGTCCGGGCGGTGGTCGAGCTCGCCGCCGCCGACGGCGACAAGCCGGTCAAGGCCGAGCGGATCGCGACCGCCCAGGCGATCCCGCTCAACTTCCTCGAGAACATCCTCGGGCGAGCTTCGCCACGCGGGCGTCGTCCGCAGCCATCGCGGCGCCGACGGTGGCTTTCGCCTCGCGCGGCCGGCCAACGAGGTCACGGTCGCCGACGTGATCCGAGCTGTCGAGGGCCCGCTCGCGAGCGTCCGCGGCGGTCCGCCCGAGGAAGCGCACTACGGCGGAGCCGCCACCACGCTACCGCGTGTCTGGATCGCGGTCCGCGCCAACCTCCGTAGCGTGGTCGAGCACGTCACGATCGCCGACATCGCCAACGCGAAGCTCCCGGCGGCGATCGACAAGCTCGCCGAGGACCCGGAAGCCTGGGTTACGCGCTGACCTCGCGGCGCATCGAGGGCTCGAACTCCACCCCCGCCGGCGGCCGCACGTAGACGATGTCGCCGCGGTCGATCTCGAGCTCGTCGGCCTGCGAGCGGGTCAACTGCGCCCGCGCCCGCGAGCCGTCGGGGAGCTCGATCTCGACCCGCACCTCGAACCCGAGGTGGACTACCCGCGCGACCATCGCCTCGATGCCGCCGGGCTGCGCCTCGAGCGAGACCGTCACGTCGTGCGGGCGCACAAGGTGCTCGCCGAGCTTGCTCACCGGCCCGACAAACCCCATCACGAACTCGTTCGCGGGCCGGTCGTAGATCTCGCGCGGCGAGCCGACCTGCTCGATCGAGCCGGCGTTCATGACCGCGATCCGGTCAGCGACCTCCATCGCCTCCTCCTGGTCATGGGTGACCAGCACGGTCGTCACGCCCTGCTCGTCGTGGAGCCGCCGCAACCATGCCCGCAGCTCGGCGCGAACGGTCGCATCCAGCGCCCCGAACGGCTCATCCAGCAGCAGCACGCGGGGGGCGACCGCGAGCGCCCGGGCCAGCGCCATCCGCTGGCGCTGGCCGCCCGACAGCTGCGACGGCCGCTGCTGTGCCCACTTCGTCAAACCGACCAGCGCCAGCAGCTCGTCGACGCGGGCGTTGATCTCGTCGCCGGGGCGCTTGCGGATCCGCAGCCCGAAGGCGACGTTCTCGCGCACGCTCATGTGCGTGAACGCCGCATAGTGCTGGAACACGAACCCAATCCCACGCTTCTGCGCCGGCACGTGCGAGACGTCGGCGCCGTCGATCGACACGGTCCCGGCGTCTGGCGTCTCGAGCCCGGCGACGATCCGAAGCAGTGTCGACTTGCCAGAGCCGCTCGGGCCCAGCAGCGCCGTCAACGACCCCTCGGGGACCTCGAGCGAGACGTCCTGCAGCGCGGCGAAGTCGCCAAAACTCTTGGACAGGCCGTCGATATCGATCCTCATCGGGCTTTCTGCCTCCTTGGTCCCAGCATCATCATCGCAAGCAGAACGACCAGGGACATGATCGCGAGCTCGGTGGCGGCCGCGTACGCGCCGGTGATCGAGCCGGGGCCGACCTGAGATTCGCGCTGGAAGACCAGCAACGGCAGCGTCAGCGTCTGTCCGGCGACCAGCGACGAGACGACCAGCACGGCGCCGATCTCCCCCAGCGCCCGGGCGGTCGAGAGCACGACGCCGTAGGCAACGCCCCAGCGGATCGATGGCAGCGTGATCCGCCAGAACGTCTGCCACGACGACGCGCCGAGCGTCGCCGCAGCCTGCTCCTGCTCGTCGCCGATCTCCACCAGCAGCGGCGCCACCTCGCGCACGACGAACGGCAGTGAGACGAATATGGTCGCGAGGGCCATCCCTGCTGGGGCGAAGATGATCTGGATGCCGTGGTCGGCAAACCAGGTCCCGAACCAGCCGTGGATCCCGTAGACGAGCGTCAGCGCCAGGCCGACGATCACCGGCGAGACCAGGAACGGGAGGTCGATCAGCGAGTCGATCACCGCCGCGGCCCGTCCGCGCCTGCGGACCAGCACCAATGCGCAGACGATGCCGAACACGGTGTTGAGCGGCACCGCGATTGCCGCGAGCGTCACCGACAGCCAGAAGGCGCTGATCGCGGCCGGGGTCGTCATCCAGCTCCAGGCGACGCCGAAGCCGTGTTCGAAGGTCTTGCCGAACACGACGGCGACAGGCAACAGGAGCAAAAGCAGCAGGTACAGCAGCGCGATCGCGCGCAGTGACAGCCTCGCTCGGCGGCTAACGACCATCCCGGGCTCCAAGCCTGCGCAGCAGCACCAGCACGATCAGCGACACCACGATCAGGACCAGCGACAGCGACGCGGCCGCCTGCGGCGCGTCCGACTCGATGTCGGCGAAGATCACGATGCTCGCGATCTGCACCTTGCCGACGATCAGCAGCAGCGACCCGATCTCGCCGACGCAGCGCGCGAAAGCGAGCGCCGCGCCCGAGACGATCGCAGGGCGCAGAGCCGGCAGGATGATGCGCCTGAAGGTGACCGCGTTGGACGCGCCGAGCGACGCGGCCGCGTGCTCGACCTCGCGATCGAGCTCGATCAACACCGGCTGCACTGAGCGCACGACGAACGGCAGCGTCACGAACATCAGGGCGACCACCACCGCCGCGCGGGTGTATGCGAGGTGGAGGCCGAGCGGGCTGTCGGGGCCGTACAGCGCGAGGATGGTCAGGCCGGCGACGATCGTCGGCAGCGCGAACGGCAGGTCGATCACCGAGTTGATCAGCCGCTTGCCCGGGAACTCGTCGCGGACCAGAACCCAGGCGACGATCGTCCCCATCACGGCGCCGATCGCGGCGACCAGCAGCGACGCGCCGAGCGTCACCGCCAGCGCCATCAGCACCGGCCCGTTGGTGACCGATGCCCAGAAGCTGCCGGGGCTCTCGTCGATCGCCTTGACGGCGACGGCCGCCAGCGGGATCAGCACGATCACGCTCAGATACAGCGTCACCAGGCCTACCCCGAGGCCCCCGCGGCCGGCGGAGATGCTCCGCCGCCGGGGGGCCGCGCTCGCTGCCGGAGCGGCGTATGCGCTAGCTGGAGGCAGTTGGGTACCCCGCTGCCTGCTCGAGCTTCGTGATCGACCCCGTCGAGGGATCGAAGAACTGCTTCTTGACGTTGGTCCAGCCGCCGAGATAGCCGATGTCGAACAGCTGCGGCGGCACCGGGAACTGCTTTGTGAACTGCTCGGCGACCGAGGCGAGTACCGGCCGGTAGCCCTGCTGGGCCCAGATCGTCTGCCCGGCCGGCGACCACTGATACGCCAGGAACGCCTTCGCCTGCGTGGCGTGCGAGCTCTTGGCCATGACCGCGATCGGCGTCTGGATCAGAATCGTCTGCTTGGGGATGATGTACTGGACCGCGTCGCCGGCCTTCTCGGCGGCGATCGCATCCGACTCGTAGTCGAGCAACACGTCGCCCTTGCCGCTCGTGAACGTCTGCAACGCAGCGCTGGCGCTCGAATCCTCGACGCTGACGTTCTTGGTGATCAGCGTCTTGACGAATGCCAGCGCCTGCGCGGGTGTCTTGCCCTGCTTGAGCTGGGCTCCGTAGGCGGCGAGGATATTCCAGCGGGCGCTCCCCGACGTCGAGGGATTCGGCGTGATCACCTGGACGCCCGGCTTTACCAGGTCATCCCAGCTCGTGATGTGTTTGGGATTGCCCTTGCGGACCACAAACACGACCACACTGTTGCTTGAGAAGCCCTGCTCGGGGTTGGCGTTCCAATCCTTTGCTACGAGCCCGTCCTTGACCAGCCGCGTCATGTCGGGCGTGGTCGAGAACGCGACCACGTCGGCCGGCTGGCCGCTGTCGACCGCGCGGCTCTGGGAGCCCGAGGCGCCGAACGACTCACCGAAGCCGACGCCCTTGCCTGCCGGCGTGGCGGCGAACGCCGCCGTCAGCGCGTCGTAAGCCTTCTTCGGCGTCGAGTAGGCGACCAGCGCCAGCTGGGTCTTTGCATTACTCGACCCTCCGCCGCCGCTGGAGCTCGTCGTCGCGTCAGACGAGCCCCCGCATCCAGCCACGGCCACCGTCGCCGCGACCGCAGCCGCCACCGCGGCCCATCGTCTTGTTCCGAAAGTTTGGTTCATGAGTCCTCGCCGTATACACAAGTTTGTCAATTGTAATTACAGATTTGGTTGGCAGCCAGTTTTGCACAAGACCAGGCGACTTGGTTGACAAGACCGCGAAGCTGCGTTTGTGTAGCCTCCGCCGCCGCCGATGCGTTTCTTCGAGTACGAGTCTCGGGCGATCGTCGCCAGGGCCGGGATCCCGGCCACCAAGCACGGGTTCGCGAAGTCAGCCGACGAGGCCCGGACGATCGCCGAGCAGATCGCCGGCCCGGTCGTGATCAAGTCCCAGGTCCTGACCGGCGGCCGGATGAAGGCCGGCGGCGTCCAGTTCGCGGACACGCCCGACGAAGCGGCCCGGCATGCCGAGCACGTGCTGAACCTCGAGATCAACGGCCACATGCCACGCGGCGTATTGGTCGATTCGCGAGCCGCAGTCAAGCACGAGTACTACGCGGGCGTCGTCTGGGACGGGATCCGCAAGCGCCCGGTGATGCTGTTCTCGGACATGGGTGGGATCGACATCGAGGAGGTCGCCGAGCAGCACCCCGACCACGTCGCACGGGCGCACTTCTCGACCCGCGCCGAGTTCTCGGATTGGCAGGCGAAGTCCGTGATCGCTTCGCTCGGCGTCACCGGCAGCGCCCTGAACCGGCTGACGCCGATCCTCGCGCGCCTCGCGCGCCTGTTCTTGACGTACGACATGACGCTCGCCGAGATCAACCCGCTCGGTGAGCTCGAGGATGGCTCGTTCGTTGCGCTCGATGCCCACATGGAGATGGAGAACGAGGCACGGCCGCGACAGCAGGCGTTGCTGCACGAGCTCGGGGTCGGCGACGAGGAGACGCGCCAAGCGCGCGAGGCGACGCCGTTCGAGCTCGCCGGCGAGCAGGTCGACGGCCAGGATCACCGTGGCGTCGCCGGCAACGTGACCGAGTTCGATGGCAACCTGGGGCTGGTGATCGGCGCCGGCGGAGGCTCCCTGACGCTGTTCGACGCGGTCCGCGCGCACGGCGGCGACCCGGCCAATTACTGCGAGATCGGCGGTAACCCGTCGGTCAGCAAGGCCTGCGGCCTGGCCAAGCTCGTGCTGCAGAAGCCCGGCGTCGACAAGATCGCGGTGATGATGTCGATCGTCTCCAACACCCGCGTCGACATCGTCGCTCGCGGCGTGATCAAGGCGTGCCTCGAGCTCGGCCACGACCCGGCTGAGAAGATCGCGATCTTCAGGATCCCCGGTGCCTGGGAGGAGGAGGGCTTCAAGATCCTCGAGCACTACGGCGTCTCCTATGCAGACCGCAGCGTGTCGCTGAACGAGGCCGCGCGGCGGGCCGTCGAGAGGATTGGACCCACCCGCCCATGAGCATCCTGGTCGACGCGGACACAACGTTCATCGTTCAGGGGATCACCGGCCGCGAGGCGGTCAACCTGACGCGCGAGTGCCTCGACTACGGGGGCGGTGCGAAGATCGTCGGCGGCGTGACGCCGGGGCGGCTGGGGCGCGACGTGCACGGCGTGCCGGTGTTCGACACGGTCGCCCAGGCCGTCGAGCATCACGGTACGGCGATCGACGGCTCAGTCGTCACGGTCCCCCCCGCGTTCACCAAGGACGCCGTGTTCGAGGCGCTCGACAACGGCGTCAAGCTGGTGGTGATCGTGACTGAGCGGATTCCGCGTGGCGACGTCGCGCAGATGGTCGAGCTCGCGACCGAGCGCGGCGCCCGGATCATCGGACCCAACTGCCTCGGGATCATCGTCCCCGACGTGATCAAGATGGGCGGCATCGGTGGTCCGGCGAAGGACGCCGCCAAGTCCTACCACGCCGGCCCCGTGGGGGTGATCTCCCGCTCGGGCGGGATGACGACCGAGATGTCCTCGACGCTGAGTGCCGCCGGGCTGGGCGTGTCGACGGCCGTCTCGATCGGCGGCGACGCGATCATCGGCTCCAGCTACGCCGAGCTGATGCCGCTGTTCGAGGCCGACGCGCAGACAAAGGCGATCGTGATCTACACCGAGCCCGGCGGGCGGATGGAGGCCGAGCTCGCGAGCTGGGTGAAGGACAACAACTCGCGGCTGCCGATCGTCGCCTTCATGGCCGGCCGGTTCATGGACGAGATGCCGGGCATGAGCTTTGGCCATGCGGGCACGATCGTCGAGGGCAAGGAGGACACCGCGATCGAGAAGATCGCGCGCCTCGGCGCCGCCGGGATCACGGTCGCCGAGCGGATCGAGGACATCCCCGCGATGGTCAAGGAGCGAATCTGATGGCGGGCACGTTCATCGACGTCGAGGTCGACGCCGCGGTCGCGGCCGACCCTGAGCTGGCGCGCAAGCTCGCCGAGGTCTGCCCGGTCGACATCTTCAAGGCCGGCGACGACGGGCTGGAGATCGTGCAGCGCAACCTGGACGAGTGCGTGCTGTGCGAGCTGTGCATCAACGCCGCGCCCGCCGGCACGGTCACGATCCACAAGCTCTACTCGGGCGAGACGCTCCCCGCTTCCTGAACGGCGACCCGGGCGTTCAGCTCGCCGCCACGGCGCCCGTCAGCCGCACGCGACCCGCGTTCAGCTCGTCACCAGGCGCCGGCGATCGGCGGCTGTCAACCGCCGGTAGCCGTCGGCGCGAGGGCCACGGTAGAAGACGGGCAGCGGGTCGCTCTCGGCCGGGACACCCGCGTCGCGCAGAGGCCCTGTGATCGGCCGGTACCAGGTCGTCACCGGGATCTCGTCGACGACACGAACAAGCGTCGGCCGCCGGCTGCGTTCGAGCGCGCCGAGCGCAGCGCTCAGCTCACGCGCGTCCAGCTCGGCGTCGGGCTCGAGCGTCACCGCGGCGACCGCTAGCTCGGCGCCTCTTGGCCCGGCGATGCCGTAAGCGACGGTCAGGTCGACTGCCGGTAGATCGGCGAGCGCGTCGCGGATCGGAGCGGTGAACACCGGACCAGCCGTGGAGCGGATCACCTCCGCTACGCCATCGAGTCGCCAGTAGTCGCCGTCCGCGTCGCGCCGGAACAGGTCAGCGGTCGCCAGCCAAGCGTCCTCGCGCGCGAACACGCCGCGCAGCGCGATCGTCGCGACGCCGGCGTCGGGGCGCGACCGGGCCAACAGCATCCCGACCTCGTCGGTCGTGGCTTCGCGCACGAAGCCGCCGTCGCCGAGCACCAGCTGACCGGCCTCGATGTCATAGGCGGCGATTCGCACCTCGGCGCTACCGGGAAGTGGGCGGCCCATCGACCCGGGCTTGGCGTCTCGCAGATTGACGAGCACCGCGCCGGTCTCAGTGGAGGCGTAGAACTCGAGCACGCGAGCCGGTGCGAAGCGCCGCTCGACCCGCCGCCACAGACCGCGTGGCATCCCGGAGCCCATGAACAGCCGGACCGGGTGGTGGCGCTCCCCGGGCTCCGGGCCGGCCGCGACGAGATCGTGCAGCAGCGTCCAGGTATAGGTCGCGACCGTCACCCCATAGCGCCGCACCTCCTGCCAGAACGTCGACGGATCGAATCTGGTCGCCATCGCCAGTCGCGCGCCGCCGGCGATCGCGCCGCCGACGCTCATCATCAAGCCGGACGGGTGATATAGCGGCGTCACGCTGTAGACGGTGTCGGCGGCCGACAGCGCCGCCGACGATGCGGTCCCGAAGGCCGACGTGACCCAGCGGCGGTTCGTGATCCGGCTCATCCGGGTTCCCTCGCCGTGGCCTGTGAAGGTGACGAACGCGAGGTCGCCCGCGCGGCCCGGGTTTGCTCGGTACCACTTCGGCAGCCGCACGTTGCGCGGATCGATCTGCTCCATGTCGGTCGTCAGCTCGAGGCCGAGGTCTCGCGGGCCACCGCCACCGCCGAGCACGAACGTGTGCAGCGCGCCGAGCGCCGCCGCCTGTACCGCTCGTTCGGGATCGGCTATCACCCGGTGCACCTGGCCGAGCGCGGCCTCGCGCGCGAGCTCGCCGTCGGGGCGCAGGAGAACCGACACGGCGCCGAGCCGGTTGAGCGCGACGACCAACGCCAGCGCGCTCGGGCGTGGCCCCATCAAGACGCCGACGTGCTCACCCTGGCGGACGCCGATCCAGATCAGGCCGCGGACGATGTTGTCGATCCGCTCGCCGACCTCGCGGGCGTTGTAGGCGCGGTCCTCGAACAGGAAGAAGGTCTCGTCTGGAGCCCGCCGCGTGCGCTCTGACACGAGCAGCCCGAGCGAGATCCGGGTGCTCGGCTGGACCTGCTCGAGTCTTGCGAGCCGGGGCAGCTGACCCGCCGCCTCGATCGTCAGCTCGCGCATCCCGCGCGCGGTCCGCCGGGCGGCCAGCGCGAGCGACCGCGCGACGCCGACGCTGACCCCACCGGCGAGCTCGAGCCCGTAGCCGACCCGGTTGCGGACCTGCGGCTCGAGCTCAGCGGACGGATCGTCCGGAACCTCGGTGATCTGCTCCGGGAGCTCGCCCTCCCCGTCGCACCATCGCGCCCAGCCTGCGACCGTCGGCCAGGTCACGGCGTTCGACGTCGAGCCGACCACGAGACCGAAGTGGCCCGCCTGGAGCGCCAACTCGTATACGTCGGCGCGTGGCGCGGCTAGGCGGATCGCGCGGACGCCGCGCGCCGGCGCGATCTCGTCGACCGTCCCGACGACCGACAGGATCGGGCACGCCAGGTCGGCCAGGCTGAGCAGCCGGTCGCCGATCACGAACCCGCCTTCGAGCATCCGGTTGTGGGCGATGAACTGCTGCAGGAAATCGGCCAGCGCCGGACCGGGCCACGCGACCCAGCCGTCGGCCTCGAGAAACCGCCGCTGGCCCTCGCGCCGCAGCAACGCCTCGCGATCGTGGAGCTGGAGGATGAACTCGACCCGGTTGCGCGCCGACTTGACCGGGTCGAGCAGCCGGAAGCTGGTCCGGCTCGCCCAAGCGGGGAACGCCCAAGCGCGGAACACGCGGTCGGCGAGCAGGTTGGCGGCTCCCGACGCAAGCTGCTCAGGAATCCCGAACGGCATCCCGTGGCGGGTGTCGACCGGGCTGCCGAACGTGATCACTGAGCTGAGGCCCTCGTTGCGGCGGTAGGCGGCGGTCTGGTAACAGAACATCCCGCCCTGCGAGTAGCCGCCGAGGTGCACGTCGCGGCCGGTCTCGCTCCGGACCCGGTCGACGGCATCGGAGATCGCGATCACGTGGTCGGCGAGCGTTCGCTCGAGTCCCCCCGCTTCGCGCTCGGGAATCCCGAAGTCGACGACCCACGGATCGGCCCCGTGGTCGCGCAGGATCGTCACCGCGCTGGTCGCCGGCGAGACGTCGTAGACCTCGGCCGCGAGCATCATCGGCGGTACCAGCAGGACCGGCGGCCCACCACCGCCGTAGTAGTGGCGCAGCTTGTAGACGCGATGCTCGGCGGCGATCTGGTACGGCGACGGCTGCTCGTCGGTCGTCAGGCCGCCGAAGCGAGCGATCTCCAGCGCGTTCTGCGCCGCGGCTCCGAGTCGGCCTACCGGCCGCGTGATCGTCTTCGGCACCAGCTCCATCGCCAGCGGCACATATTCGCGCAAAGGGGTCCGCCGTGGCGGTCAGCGCTATTGTCCGGCAGCCAGCGATGAGCGTGGTGAACCTCGAAACGGTGCAGCTGAAGCGATCGGAGCGGGTCGCGACGATCGTGATGAACCGCCCCGGCGCGCTCAACGCCTGGACCCAGCAGCTCGGGCGCGAGATGAGCGAGGCGCTCGACGAGGTGGCAACGGACCCCGAGGTGCGGGCGATCGTGATCACGGGAGCCGGCCGCGCATTCTCGTCGGGCGCGGACCTGAAGGCTGAGCGCGAGCTGACCACCGACGGAGCGCCGAGGGTGGACTCGGCGCTGCGGGAGGTCTACAACCCGCTGATCCTGCGGGTGCGGACGATTCCGAAGCCGGTGATCGCGGCCGTCAACGGGCCGGCGGTGGGCATCGGCTGCTCGCTGGCGCTGGCCGCCGACCTGATCGTCGCCGCGCGGTCGGCGTACTTCCTGCTCGCGTTCGTGAACATCGGCCTCGGGCTCGATGGCGGCGCATCGCAGAGCCTGGTCGCCAGGGCCGGACACACGCGCGCGTTCGAGATCGCGTACCTCGGCGAGCGGGTCGCTGCCGAACGGGCGCTGAGCTGGAACATGATCAACCAGGTCGTGGACGACGACCAGCTCGCCCAGCGCGTCGACGAGCTCGCGGCGCGCCTCGCTGCCGGCCCGCCGGGATCGTACGCGTCGATCAAGCGAACGATCAACGCTCGCGCATACGACGGGTTCGAGGACCTGCTCGAGCTCGAGGCGACTCTCCAGCAGGAGCGTGCCGAGTCACAGGATTTCGCCGAGGGCGTGCTCGCGTTCGTTCAGAAGCGCCCGGCGAACTTCAGCGGCAGCTGACCGCCTCGATGAACCTCGCTTCGCTCCTGACCGATTCGGCTGCGCGCGAGGGCGATCACATCGCGATCAGGCTCGACGACATCGCGTTGACCTACTCACAGCTCGACGGCGCCAGCGCCCACATCGTCGGGCTGCTGCGCGAACACGGTTTCGAGCCCGGCGACCGAGTCGGGATCATGCTGCCCAACGTCCCCTACTTCCCGGTCATCTACTACGGCGTGCTGCGGGCCGGGGGCATCGTCGTGCCGATGAATGTCCTGCTGCGTAAGCGCGAGGTCGCGTTCTATCTGGAGGACTCGGGCGCGAAGCTGCTGTTGGCATGGGAGGGGTTCGCAGACGACGCGCGGGCGGGCGCCGAGCAGGCCGGGGCGGATTGCATCCTAGTCGCGCCGGGCGAGTTCGAGCACGCGGTCGGAGCCGCGGAACCGATCACCGAGGTCGCCGACGTCGACGACGACGCCACGGCCGTGATCCTCTACACGTCGGGGACGACCGGCACGCCCAAGGGGGCCGAGCTCACGCACGCAAACCTCGCCCGCAACGCGCAGGCCTCGCGCGACATGTTCGGCTTCGGTTCCGAGGCGATGACGCTCGGCGCGCTGCCGCTGTTTCACTCGTTCGGTCAGACGTGCTCGTTGAACGCGACGATCGGCGGTGGTGGCACGTTGTCGCTGATCCCGCGGTTCGACCCCGGCAAGGCGCTCGAGATCATCCAGCGCGACAAGGTCAACATCTTCCAGGGCGTCCCGACGATGTACGGGGCGATGCTGCACCACCCGGGCCACGAGTCGTTTGACACCTCGTCCCTGCAGCTGTGCGCCTCGGGCGGCTCAGCGATGCCGGTCGAGCTGATGCGCGGATTCGAGGACGCGTTCGGATGCGTGATCCTCGAGGGCTACGGCCTCTCGGAGAGCTCGCCGGTCGCCTCGTTCAACCAGCCTGACCGCGAGCGCAAGCCCGGCTCGATCGGGACTCCGATCAAGGGCGTCGAGATGATGGTCGTCGATGACGACGGCGCCGAGGTCGCGCAGGGCGAGGTCGGGGAGATCGTGATCAAGGGCCACAACGTGATGAAGGGCTACTGGCAGCGCGAGGACGCGACCGCCGAGACGATCCGCGACGGCTGGCTGCACACCGGCGACATGGGCAAGGTCGACGAGGACGGCTACTTCTTCATCGTCGACCGCAAGAAGGACATGATCATCCGCGGCGGTTACAACGTCTATCCGCGCGAGATCGAGGAGGTGCTCTACGAGCACCCCGCGGTTCGCGAGGCGGCCGTGCTCGGCATTCCGCATGACGAGTACGGCGAGGAGGTGGCCGCAGCGGTGGCGCTGAAGGACGGCGCCGACGCGAGTCCGGACGAGCTGCGCGAGTTCGTCAAGGGGCAGGTGGCCGCCTACAAATACCCGCGCCGGATCTGGTTCGTCGAGGACCTGCCGAAGGGGCCGACGGGCAAGATCCTCAAGCGCGAGATCGAGCTGCCTGGGAACGGGTGAGCACCGCGGTCGCGCTGCGGCCGGCGACCCCGGCCGACGTCGAGCTGATCCACTCGCTGATCGTCGAGCTCGCCACCTATGAGCGTGCCCCCGAGCAGGTGACCGGCACGCCGCAGCTGCTCCGCGAGGCGCTGTTCGGCGCCAAGCCGTCGGCCGAGGCGATGATCGCCGAGCTCGACGGCGAGCCCGCCGGCTTCGCCATCTTCCACGGAACGTTCTCCACCTGGGAGTGCAGGCCCGGGATCTGGCTCGAGGACCTGTACGTCCGGCCGCGGCATCGGCGGGCGGGCATCGGTGCGATGCTCGTGCGGGCGGTCGCGCGGGTGGCGGTCGAACGCGGCTGCGCGCGGCTGGAGTGGAACGTGCTCGACTGGAACGAACCGGCGCTGGACTTCTACGCGCGTCTGGGCGCGCAGCGGCTCGACGACTGGGAGCTGCACCGCCTCGACGCAGACGCGCTACGCCGCGTCGCCGTCAGCTGACCCCCGCGGGCAATCGCGAGCGTCTGCGGCGACATTCTCGTCAGCGACCGGTGTCCTGCGGCGAGTGCCCGTAGAAGCTGACGACCTGCTGAATCCCGGTCGGGCGGTTGGTGTAGGCCATCTTGTAGGTCAAGATGCCGGGGACGAACGTGATGTCCTGCGCCATCGCGCTGGCATGCCAATCGGACGGATCCGGGCCTTGCACGGCCTGCAACTCGTTGCCGGCCTGGTTGAGCGCACCCCAGATCAGCTTGCGACACAGCCTGAGGTTGCCCCCACCGCAGTAGCGGACCGCGTATTTGCCCCGCACGTGCGCACCGAGCATCGTCCGCAGGTCCTTGTTGATGTATTCGATCCAGCTCTGCTCCTGCCCGCCGGGCGGCGGTTGCTGGATCGCATCAAACGAGTTCAGCTCCGCCGTCAGCTTCGCGCCGAGGACCTTGGACGCCCAGGCCTTGGCCAACAGCGGCCAGGCGGCAGCCATGATCGCGGCGCCGGGGGCAGTTATCTGGCCATTCCCGGTCCGATCGAGCAGGCTGCTGCCCTGCCGGTGCCATAGATCCAGCAACGCCAGCATCTGGGCGTCGCGGCCGTTCGGTGCGCGGCCGCCGTGCAGGAGCTTGGACAGCACGGGCTCGTCTGTCACCTCGGGCACATCCTGGCCCGCGGCCTCGTTCATCGCCGAGACGACCCGCGCCGGGGTGAGATTGTCGCCGTTGCCGAGATTGCGGATCAATAGGCTGACGCGGTGGACCGGCCCGTAGAGCCAGTTGTCGTCGGGCGCCTCATAGCCGGCCTCAGTGCGGTTGTTCCAGTTGATGATCTCGCCGCTGGGCGGGTTGATCCCCTGCGGGTGATCCTTGAACGGCACCCACCCTCGCCACTCCTCCTTGCCGGTTCCGTTGAGAGGCAGATCCTGGTCGACGTTGCGGGGCAGGATCGGGACCAGCCCGCTCGTGAACACGCCGATGTCCTTGTCGTCGATGTAGAGCGAGTTGAACGTCTGCGGCGTCAGGTCAGCGGCGCGGAAGAACTGGTGAACGTTGTGCACATGACCGTCTGCGAGCTTGCGGTAGAACAGCAGGTCGAGCGCGTCCTTGCCGTAGCTCGCGCGCTTGTGAGTGAGCGCCACCAGCCGGCCGTGGGCGCGGGCGTAGCCGAACACCGGCCCGTGGACGGTGCGGTAGAAGGTGACCTTCTTGGCGTTGCTCGTTCCCGGGTTCAGGACGCCGGCATTGAAGAACTCCATCTTTCGGCACCGGCCGTCGAACATGTAACGGTGGATGCTGTGATCGCACAGCGTCTCGGCGTAGGTGCTGATCTGGTCAAGTCCGGCCGAGGTCAGCGACCACGCCGAGTCCTGATTGCGGCCAATGAACACGTAGCCGGGGAACGGCGGCGAGGTCACGCCGCGCTGGCTGATCCCGGGGCCCTCGAGGTCGACCTCGAGCGTCAGGCCCGGGTAGTAGTAGCCGATCTGCGGGCCGGCGACCATGATCGGATGGTGCGTCGCCGACCGCTTGGCCGAGACCAGCAGCGCGTTGGAGGCGTGCACCTTGAACTCGCGCTGCACAGCGAGCGCACGGCTGGCGCTCGCCGACAGGCTGATCGGGTCCAGCGCCACGTTGCCCGAGGTACTCGTCGGCGGCGGCTGGAACTGGACGTGACCGGGGACGCTGACCGGCGCCTCGGGGTCGTTGGCCTCCCGTAGATCGTTGAAGACGTCGGTTCCCTCCTTGGCGCCGAGCCGCTGGCGCAGCCCGGCGAGGAACTCGGCGTTGGCGGCCTGCTGCCCGCCGCCCTCGCCGACGAACTGGTCCTTGAGCGCGTTGAAGGCGTAGATGTCGTCGAGCGTGAACGGAGCGACGTGCGCGTAGGGCCCCAATGCGTCGCCGTTGTCGCGGATGTAGGCGTTGATCCCCTGGAGGTAGACGCGGAGGTCGTGGAGCGCGCCGCGGCCGTTCGCCCCAGCCGCTTCCAGCACCCCGGTCTGGCGGGCGATCACGCGCTCGGTCTGCGCACTGGGCTGGAACGACTCGAGGTTTGCGATGAGGCCGAGCGCGCTGAGCCCAGGCGCGTCGACCGCCGCCACCGTCGCGTCGCCACGAGCCTCCTCCATCAGTGTCCCCCGATCCTGCGCCTCGATCCAGCCCGCGCCCCAGGTGACGTCGTCGCGGGTCTTGCCGATGATCTGCGGGACGTCATAGGGGTCGAGCTTGATCGTGACGCCCGGATGGGGCACGGAGTCGGTCGTGAACGGGCCGACGGCGGCGCCGCCGAGATAGTCGGGCTTGAAGTCGGCGAGCAGATCCTGACTCGTGACGTGGTTGAACAGCGGCGTCAGCGCGTTGTACATCTCGGCCTGCTGAGGGGCCTCCGGTGGCGGCGGGACTGAGCCGTATTCGCCCGACGGGACGATGTCGCGCGCGATGATCGCGTAATCCTTGGCTGCCGCCGGGGCGGCGGCCACTGCGGCGGTCGCGAGCGCGGCGACGATCGATGCAAGCTTTCTAATGCTTTCCCTCCTCAATGCGGTCCCAAAGCGGCCGCGCAGCGTAGCCGATAGACGCTGTCGCGGGCGCCACATCAGCCAGCGGCGCCGCTCGCCGTCAGTCGGGTGTGGTCACTCAAGAAAACGGTCACTTGAGGTGCCGTCTGGAGAACCCCGGCCCGGGTGAGGTCGACGAGAGCCCCGGCCTGCGTGAGGCCGGCGAGAACCCCGGCCCGGGTGAGGCCGAAAATAGAGAGACCCCGCCGTGGCGGGGTCTCTCCTTAGCAGGCCTATAAGCCGGATCTTGTCGAGAGCAGTCATCCATCTGAGCGGCCTACCCGGACCTTGGCGGGTCACCTACAAGCGGTCCTGCTTGGCCTAGCATCGGGTGGGGTTTACCTGGCCGCCGCGTCACCGCGACGCCGGTGCGCTCTTACCGCACCATTTCACCCTTACCGGCCTGGAGCTCTGCAGCGGCTCCAGGCTTAGGCGGTGTCATTTCTGTGGCACTTTCCCGCGGGTTTCCCCGGGTCAGCGTTACTGACCACCCTGCCCTGTGATGTCCGGACTTTCCTCGAAGGTCATACCTCCGCGACTGCTCAGCCTGCGGCACCGCAGCATAGCGCCGGGCTCCGCTTTCACTGCAAGGCACTGCCGCATTCGGTGCAGCGCCCGCCTTCGGGCATGCGACCCGCTGGGCGTCCGGCCTCGCTCATCCCGGCCGTGCGCGAATCATCGAGCTGCAGCGCGTGCGCGCCGTAGACCGGGTGCATCTCCGCCTCGCAGACCGGGCAGCGAGCGGGGCGATGAGCGGCGAGCCCCTCCCACACCCCGGCGATCAGCTCGTCGAGGGTCGGCTCGCCGCCCAAGTCGTCAAACAGCGTCTGCGACGCCCGCGACCGCCCGCGCTCGCCGCCACGCTGCGCACGCATGCTCGGCGGTGCCGGCGCGAGCGTGCTCACGAGATGTTCCTCATCAGCCCCACGACGCGACCCAGCACGCTGACGTCGCGGCTGCGGATCGGCTCCATCGCGGCGTTCTCCGGCTGCAGGCGGATGTGATCGGCCTCCTGGAAGAAACGCTTCACGGTCGCCTCCTCTCCCACCAGCGCGACGACGATGTCGCCGTCCTCGGCGGTCTCCTGCGGACGCACGACGACCAGGTCGTCCTCGAGGATGCCGACGTCCTTCATCGATTCACCCCGCACCCGGAGCAGATACTCGCCGTCCTCCCCGCCCGCGAACGGCGGCGTCTGGATGTATTCCTCGATGTTCTCCTCGGCGACGACCGGCTGCCCGGCGGCGACGTGGCCGACGAGCGGCAGCCCGGGGTTGACGAACGTCTTGACCCCGGCCGCAGCCCGGTCGAGCAGCTCGATCGCGCGGGGCTTGGTTGGGTCGCGCCTGAGCATCCCGATCCGCTCGAGGTTGGCAAGATGCGCATGGACGGTCGACGAGGACGCCAGGCCGACCGCCTTGCCGATGTCGCGCACGGTCGGCGGGTAGCCGTACCTGGCCGAGTAGCGCTTGATGAAGTCGAAGATCTCTTGCTGTCGTTTGGTCAGGTCCATGCGTGAACTCCTTGATCGGATCGGCCGCCGCGGGCCTGCATCGAACATGTGTTCGTGAATTTAGCGCGGCCCGCGGACGGACACAAGCGCGACCTGTCAGGTCGGCGCTCGCGGGCGACGCCCCCGGGCCCGTTCAGGGAAGTCCCGTCGCACGCCGATCGGAGCCGCGAGGCGGGGATATACTGCCCGCCCACGCGCCTGTGGCGGAATTGGTAGACGCGCAAGGTTGAGGGCCTTGTGGACTGAATGGTCCGTGGAGGTTCGAGTCCTCTCGGGCGCACTGGGAAAGCCCCGCTCGTCGGGGTTTTTCAT
>CAVWOQ010000003.1:0-295675 GCA_963756655.1 uncultured Solirubrobacterales bacterium | reverse complement strand
TTGCAGTGGAGGTTCGGTTTGTGAGAGCCGTCGCAGTGCAAGTCCGACGCGCACACGGCCTAGTTGGAGCGCGCTCACCGATCGCCCTGGGGGCAGCCGAAGCCGCCGGCGCACCCGTTCAACCCCTCGCCGTCTCCGCGGTCCCCTCGGCTCCTGGTACCGGCCGCGATCGTTGGCCGGTCGTCTAACGCTTTCGGCGGAGAACAAGCTAGCGATGCGGCGTCGCCGCCGGCGCTCGGCGAGCCCTGCTCTGACTAGCTCGTGGCGGTCACGGCCACCGCACTGCTATCCGCGGAGCGCGGCGTCGAGCGCCGCTTGATCGATTCCTTCGATCTGAACGAGCTTGTCGCGCGAACGCTCGCCGCGCACGATCGTCACGCTCGAAGGAGCGACGCCCACACGTTTGGCCAACAGGCGACACACCGCGCGGTTCGCCCGGCCGTCCAACGCCGGTGCCGCCACGCGCGTCACCAGCAGACCCTCACGGATCCCAACCAGCTCATCGCGGCGAGCGTTTGGCCGCACCCTGACCGAGATCTTCGCGGTGGTCACCGGGACGCATCATCGCCGCTATCGCCAGCGCGAAGTTATGTCCCCCTACCAACTGAACGCTTCCCTCTGACCGCTAGGAGTCACTTGATCCCTAGCTCGCACCCGAAGCGATCCCGGTGGACGCTCAGTCGACGTCGCAGCGCGAGCGAGGAGCCGGGGCCCTGGCGAGACGGAGATCCGAGACGGAGACGATCTAAGGCGGCGATCGCCGTTGGGGTCGTCGTGTCAAACATGAGCGCGCTCAAGTCAGTGTTGAGCCCGAGCACGTCGCTGGCCTTGACCGGCAGCGAGACCGTGTCTGAACGGTCACGTCTCGGCGGGACTCGTCTCACCCCGGTGAACCGCCTCCAATGGCGGGGCGCAGGACGCGTAGCCTCACTTGCCCTCCGGCGCTGCCGGCGATGAGCGAGAAGCTCGTCACGGTCCCGTCGAATGTCACCTGCAGCTCCGGCGGCACGTCGCCGCTGAACGGCGCGTAGGTGCAATCGATGCGCGCGGCGCAGATGTTTGCCGTCGGGCTGGCGGTCGTGCTGCCCGGCGCGATGGTCTGTGCGGTTATGGCCGCTCCGGCGGGGCTCGCCGACGCACCGGCAGGCGCAACGACCGTGGCGCCGGTCGCGGCCGCGGCCGCAGCCGGAAGCGGCATGATCCGCCTCGGTCGGATCCGCACCGGGCACCCTGCCGCGAGCGTCGGTCTTGACTCGGCTGTCGGCCTGCGCGTACGATCGACTCTGGGTGGGACCGGGGGGAAACATCGTGTGCCGGGCATTCGCCCCGATCGTGGTGGCGATGCTTTTGTTGCCAGCGTCTGCGCTCGCCGACACGACCGTTAGCTTCGATGACCTGGTGCCCGGCACTGTGCTCACCACTCAGTACGCCAACGCCGGCGGGGCGGGACAGGGGGTGACGTTTGGGCCGCTTCCCGGCACTGCCGGCGACAGTGCCCGGCCGGTCGTCACGAGCGCGCCCGGCCAGGCTCACTCCGACGGGCAGGTCGCCGACATCAACTGCCCCACGTGCAACGAAGGTATCGGCTACATCCCGGATACGACGGCGACGTTCGCGGTCCCGCGTTCGCACGTATCGGTCGACGTGGGATTGCTCGGCACCGCCGCCAGCGCCTGCTCGGCTGGCAGCACCGCCCCCACCTGCGCCGTCGTGACCCTCGTCGCCTACGACTCCAACGGCAACCGCATCGCCACCTCGTCGCCGGTGACCGTCACCCAGGGCGCCGGGGTGAACACCCCACTGTCGGTGTCGACGCCCACGGCCTCAATCGTCGGCTTTGAGGTGAGCACGCGCGACCCCACCGATAACGAGAAGAGCGTGGCGATCGACGACCTCACGTTCAACACCCCGTCGGCGCCGGCGTCGCCGGACTTCACCCTGACGCCCGCGGCGACGACCCTCGTCGTCGCGTACGGGGAGAGCGTGACCGACCAGATCACGATCGGCCGCATCGGCGGCTCGAACGGAGCCGTCGCATTGGGCACCGGGGCGCTGCCGAGCGGCGTGCACGCCCAGTTCTTGCCCAACCCCGCCACCGCGACCACGACGCTCACGTTGACCGCCGACCCCACGGTGCCGCCAACTCGGGGTGCCGCGCCCACGGTCACGGTGACCGGGACACCGCTGGCGGCGAGCGCCGGCGCCGTGGCCCACTCAGTCACCCTCCAGCTCCAGGTTGAGTCGGCGTGCGCGGACGTTGTCACCGGCCAGGAGCTGATCGACGCGCTGCGCTCCGGGTGTCGCAACATCATGATCGACGACCGGGCACAGATCGATCTCACGCAGCTTGCCGACAATCCCGGTCAGTACCCGGGCTACGACGCCGTCAGCACCTCGACGGGAGTCATCCACGTCCCACCGGGGGTCACGCTGGAGAGCGACCGCTCGGCACATCATCTCGGCGGCGAGCTATTCATGACCCATCAGGTGCTGATCCCCGGCGGCGACATGCCCAAGAGCATGATCGTGCTCAGCGCCCACACCCGTCTGATTGGACTTCGACTCGTGGGTTACGGCGAGGATGCCCAGCACGCCGAGGTCGCGACGGGCGTCAGCATCATCGCCCCTGACGTGCTCGTGCAAGACAACGAGGTCTCCTTCTGGCCGAACGCCGGAATCAGCGTCGGCCCTGTCTCATACGGACGCGTGCGCCACGACGCCGACGCGGCGTGGATTCGCGCCCAAGCGCGCCGCGTGCATATCACCGAGAACTTCATCCACGACAACGTCGACTGCAACCTCGGCTACGGGATCGTCATCTCCAACAGCTCATACGCGCTCATCGACCGCAACGTGTTCGACTACAACAAGCACGACGTTGCCGGCGACGGCACCCCCGGATCGGGCTACGTCGCCGAGCTCAATTTCACCCTGAGCGAGAGCTTCAAGACGTGCGCCGGAGACTACGGTGGCCACTTCGACATGCACGGCCACGGCCCAGGCAGCAATAAGAGCCACGTCGGCGGCACTGCCGGCACCTACCTCGACATCCGCGACAACACCGTCCGCGGCGACCAGCGTTACCACTTCCTGGGTCGCGACCGACGGCCGGCGTTCGACCTGCGCGGCACCCCGACGCTGAGCGCCACGTTTGCCGACAACGTCACCGAGGCGCCGGAGGGCAAGGCGGTCGTCATCTCCGGCACCAACAGCCTACGGCTCGCGCTGGAGCACAAGCTCGTCGTCAGCGGCAACCGCTACAGCGTCAACACGTCACAGCAGCTCGCGGTCGGGGACTTCGACGGCGACGGGTGCAGCGACGTCTTTGTGGCCACGGGCACGCAATGGATGTACTCCCCGTGCGGGCGCGGAGCCTGGCGCTTTCTCAACGCCTCGAGCCTTCGCCTCAACCGCCTGGCGTTCGGCGACTTCAACGGTGACGGCAAGACCGACGTGTTCACCCAATCAGGCGATCACTGGCTGGTCTCGTACGGCGGGATGAGCCCGTGGCGTGCGCTTCCCGCTACCTCCAACATCCCGATGAGCAGCTACCGGTTCGGCGACTTCAACGGGGACGGCAAGACCGACGTGTTCCGCGCCAACGGCAGCCGGTTCTACTACTCGAGCGCCGGGGCCGGCTCATGGCGTCCGCTGGCAAGCTCGCGGCTCAAGGTCAGCGACCTGCGCTTCTGCGACTTCAACGGAGACGGGAAGACCGACGTCTTCAGCCTCGCAAACCACCAATGGTCGGTCTCATACGGCGGCACCACCGACTGGCACCACCTCAACCGCGAGCTCTCCTCAGACCTCGGACAGCTCGTCTTCGGCGACTTCGACGGCGACGGCCGCTGCGACATCGCTCGCGCCCACGGCCGAGGCTTCCAGGTGTCCTGGGGCGGGACGACTCCCTGGGAGCAGATGTTCACCCGCTACCAGCGTCAGGCGAGCTTCGGCGGCACGCTTCTGGGTCACTTCACCGCAACCAAGCGCACGGACGTGCTCGAGTTCGCGATCGACGGGACGGCGCTGGCACGATACGAGCTGATGAGCGACTTCGGGACCTTCGACGACTGGTCCCAACAGGACATGCTCTAGCTAATTCAACCGGGAGATCTGCACACCATCGCCCGCCTCGAAGTCCATCCCGACGAACGGGAGCTGGGCTTTCATCAGATGCTGCTCGCGCGAGCGCTCGAGCGAATCGGCGACAACGCCGCTGACGTCGCCGAACAGGCCGCGTTCGTGCTCACCGCCGAACGCCAAGAGTTCTCAGACGCCTCCCATCCACGCGCCCGACGCAAGCTCCCCGACCCATAAAGCCGCCCCCACGGCACGAGCTGATCACAACCGAAACCGCAGGCCACTCTCCCTCGGCCACGAGCGCGCCTGACTACGACACCGCGACCCTCCCGCAGACAACAGTGAGGCCACGCAACGAACAATGGTGGTTGGGAGGACCGGTAGCCGGCTGAGGCTGAGGCGGCCCGGGAGCCCGTCCGATAAGCCTTAGGTAGTGAGACGTCGGCCGCACCGCCACGGCATGTCGTCAATCGACGGTCCCGACGTTCGCTTGGCGATCCCGGTGAGACGGTCCGCGGCCGTCCTAAAGGGGATCGCGGCGAGCCTGTCGGCCCTTGTCAGATCGCACCAGAACAAGTCGTCGTCATCGACCGCGTGATCGGATTCGTGGCAAAGCAATCGCGCGACGCCGGCGCCCGCCGACCACACCTACGTCGCCGTGAACCCGGTCCGGCTCATCTCTCATCTGAGTAGGCGTGCGGGCTGGTCAATGATCGATGGCTCGCTGGGTGTCGCCTATGAACGGCGCCCGAAGGTTGCAGCGGTTCGTACCCGCAGCGCACGGCGCGCTCAAATCGCGCGATCGGTGGGCCAGTAGCGCGCACGGAGCTGGCGCTTGAAGATCTTGCCCGAGTCCTCGCGGGGGAGATCGGTCGCGAACTCGATCAGTCGTGGCACCTTGAAGCCCGCCAGCCGCTGGGCGAGGAAGTCGCGGATGCCCTCAATGTTCTCGGCGGCGCCGTCGCGCAGCTGGATCACGGCTGCCACCGATTCGCCGAACTCCTCATCGGGGATTCCGAACACGGCGCAGTCGTGGACGCCGGGATGGGCGACCAGCTCGGCCTCGATCTCGGCGGGGTAGATGTTCACCCCGCCGGAAATGATCATGTCGTTCCGGCGGTCGCACAGGTACAGAAAGCCGTCCTCGTCGAGGTAGCCGATATCCCTGATTGTGACCAGTCCGTCGCGCTCGATCGCGCGGCGATCCGCGTCGCGGCGGTGGTAGGTCCAATCGCCGAACCCGGAGTTCCATAGGTAGACATCGCCGGCCTCGCCCGCCGGTAGCGCGCCCCCGTCCGGGTCAAAAATCTTGACCGCACAGCCGGGCATCACCTTCCCGACCGTCCCGGGGTGCGCGAGCCACTCCTCGCTACTGCAGGCCACGACCACCCCGGTCTCGGTGGCGCCGTAGTACTCGTTGACGATCGGGCCGAGCCACTCGATGCACTGACGCTTGACCTCGGGCGGGCAGGGCGCGGCGGCATGGGTAACGCTCCGCAGCGAGCTCAGGTCATACCGCGAGCGGACCTCCTCGGACAGTCGCAGCAGCCGGACCATCATCGTGGGCACCAGGTGCAGGGCACCGATCGCGTAGCGCTCGACGAGCGCCAGCAGCCCCTCGGGATCGAACTTCGCCTGCAGTATCACCAGCCCTCCGGTCCGCCCCGCGACGAGCGCAAACACGTTCGGCGCCGTGTGGTACATCGGACCGCACACGACGGTCCGCATCCCCGGCGCTACACCAAGAACGGCCAGCCCCGCGGCGACGACGGGATTCTCCGGGTCCATCCGCGAGCACCGGCGGACCCCCTTCGGCTTGCCGGTCGTGCCCGAGGTGTAAATCATGCTCGGCGGCGCCGGCAGCGGATCCCCCGTCCATGGCTCGGCCGCCGCGAGCGCGAGATCCCAGGAGCACCCCGGCGGTGCCGGGGTCTGCGCGATCCCGTACGCCGCCGCGACCTCGGGCGGTGTGTCGACCACCAGCACCGGAAACCCCGTCGGGACGGCCCCGAGCAGGTCGGCGTGCACGACCAACACCTTGGCCCCAGAGTCCTCGAGGATGAACGACACCTCGCCGCTCCGGTAATGCCAGTTGACTGGAACCGCCATCGCACCCAGCGCCGACACCGCGTATGAAACGACGATGAACGGGAAATCGTTACGGAGCATGATCGCGACCGCGTCCCCCTCGCCAACCCCGACCCCGGCCAGCACGGTTTGCGCCCGCGCGACCCGCTCCCCGAGCTCCTCAGCGGAGCAGTAACGCCGACCGGAGATGAATCCCGTGACCTTCATCGGGTCCCCCAACGCTGCTGCTGCCCGCTCGCTCACCGGTCGGCAAAGCCTCTCAGAAACAGCCGAGGTTCTCCCGCCGGTCACCCGACTCGATCGCGATCCACCCCTCGACGCACTTCAGTGCGGCCACGAGCCCCGTTCTTTTGCTCGCAAAGGAGCGGCCGCGCGCCGCGTCGCCGCTTTCCGAGTCGAACGTGACGCGCGCGGGCGTGGGTCAAATGACTCACCGCAATGGGTCAACCGACGTGGTCGCCCGGGCGCGCTCGTGGGACCTTGTGGAAACCCTAAAGCGAACCGCGATCCAAAGCAGGGAGCCACAAATGTCCACGCCGTCATTCACCGCCCAGTCTTTGTCCACCGTCAGCCGCCGTACCGTGGCGATCATCGCCGCCGCGGTTGGCGCGGTCGCGCTCGCACTCGTGTTGCTGGCGCTGAACTCGGCCACGACGCAGCCGACGACGGTCAAGCTCGTCAACGCGACGCCGGTCACGAGCATCACGCCTGCCGGCGCCGATATGGCGCAAAACCACGGGGCGCTGAACTACGGTCACTCGTATGCGCCCGCCGGTAACTACCCGGCCCAAAGCCGGAGCGTCGTCGCAGCGGCCACCCCGTTCGCCGGTCACCGCTGAGCGCCAGGGGCCCGGGAGGGGCGCGCGTTGGACGCTCCTCCCGCTCGGCTCCCGGCTCCTGGCCCCACGTGGACACGCGACAAACTAGCCCCGCCGCCTCGTAGCGCGCGGGGCTTCGTTTGTCTCGACGCCTTACCACTTGGCCATCTCAGGAGTTCCCGGACTTGGCCAAGTTGGCCGTCTGTTTCACCGGGCAAACGGCTAGCAGTGGCCTGAGAGCCCACCTCAGCTAAGGCGGCTGGAGGCGATGCGAGGCCCACAGTGAGTCCCAAGCCTTGAGGACCCTGAACTGAACGCTTTCTGATGCGGTGGGGATACCGCCGCTTGAAGTCTCGCTAACCGCCGTTCGAACCGACCCGAGTCTGCCCGCGCGGTCGATCGATCACCACTGTTCGTCATCGCGTCAGAGTGCTCTCACTGGCCGAGCAGCCGTGCGGCACCGGCCACGCTGACCGCGCCCGTAGTCGCCGAAGGGGTCGTGAAACCTGAGCGGCCGGACGCCTAAAGCGATCGCGCGGGCCACGGAGCCGGATGCTTGAGATTGGGCGGAGACCAGCTTGACGGCGTCGCGCGAGCTCGCGCACGACCTCGCCGTCCCGGCGCGAGCAGGAGACGAAAACGTCGGAAATCGCTCAGCCCACGCCGAACTCGGTCCGCTCGGCCGCGGTCAGCGACCTCGTGACGCGCGAGCCGGCAAGGCGGAGCAGCGCCTGCGGGTTCTCGCAGTCGGTGCAGGCGTCCCACAGCCGCACGTCATTGTCGGCTCCCCAGCTCAGCACGTCCTGGCTGTCACCGGTGAACGCGACCCCGGTCACAGCGGCGGGCTGCTGGATCACGCGCAGCTCGGTGAGGCTGTGGGCGTCGAATATGCGGACCGTGTGATCAAGGCCCGCGCTGGCCAGGTAGCGGCCGTCCGGGCTGTAGGCGACCATCGGCACGCCCTTGGTGTGTTCGGTCAGCGTGACCGTGCGGTTCACGTTTAGCGGCACCGGGCTCACGCGGATCGTGCCGTTCCACGAAGCGATCGCGACGTGGCGCCCGTCCGGGCTGAACGCGATCCAGGCGAGCTCGCCGCCGCGGAGCCCGAGCGCGCCGCCCACCTGCTTGCCCGTAGCCGGGTTCCAGACCGAGACGTCCGTGCCGCAGAATGTCCCGGCCGCAAGCAACCGATCGGAAGGGCTGAAGGCAAATCCCCGCCAACCAGCAGGGCATGAGGTTTCGCTCGCCAGCACGCGCTGGCGCCCGGTGCCCAGGTCTAGTACGTCGAGGTCCAATGGGGGCGCCGGCGGGGTGAACGGTCCCTGCACGGTCATCGCGATCAGGTTGCCGTCCGGGCTCATCACCGGCTCGCTTCCCTGCGGCGCCCTCAGCGGCACCGTCCGCACGATCCGGCGCTCGGCCACGTTCCAGACGCGCACGACGCTCCCGGTTCCCGGGGCGGCGGGGATCACCGCCGCCAAGCGCCCGCCGGCGCCGAGGAAAAAGGCGTTGACGTTCGTGATCGCCGAGAGCACGAGCGGCCGGTCCGCTGGCCGGCCAGCATCGACCCAGCGCTGCGCCACGACACCTGCGCCAGGACCCGCGCCCGGGCTCGCGAGCGAAAGGAAGCCGCCGGCGTCTGGCTCGACATCGGCGAGCTCGCCGCCGACGGTAACCGTGCGCAGCGCGAGGCCGGTGGTGCGCCAGGCGCGGGCGGTCCCGTCGCCCGAGCCCGTCGCGAGCAGCTTCGCGTCCGGCGAGAAGCTCAGCGCGGTGATCGCGGCGTTGTCGCCGGCGTAGGTGTCGATCGGCTGACCGCGGGCGGCGGAGACCAGGCCCGCGGTGCCGTCGGAGAACCCGTACGCGAGCCGGGCGCCGTCGGGGCTGAACGCGACTGCGGCGGGCTCGACGTCGGGGTCGTTCACGGGACGGAAGCCGGGCACCGGCTTCAGCGTGCTCGCATTCAGCACCACGACTGTTCCGCCCGCGGGGAGCACCTCCCCTACCGCCAGCTCGCGGCCGTCAGGCGAGTAGGCGGCCGTGGAGACGAATCTCGACAGGGACCCCACGCTCGACAGGGACCGCACGATCCGGCCGCTGGCGATGTCGTAGACGATCAGCCCAGGCGCGTTCGGGGGGCCCTGACTGAAGCTGATCGCGAGCCGGCGCCCATCGGGACTGTAGGTGAGGGCCGAGACCTGCCCTAACATCCGCGCCTGGGCGCGGCTCGGTCGCACAACCGTCAGCCGCCCCGTCGCGGTATCCCAGAAGTCGAGCTGCCCGTGCTGCAAGCCGCTCAGCGCCGCGACGATCGGGGCCCGCGGATCGACCGCGAAGCGGACCAGGCCAGGCAGGAACGGGCCGCGGGCGCGCACAGCACCGGTGCGAGGATCGAGCTCGAGCAGACGGGTGCTCGTTGCGTCGATCAGGGCCGAGCCGTCCGCTGTGTAGGCGAGCTGGATCGCGTTCGCGCGGGGCAGGCGCACGCCGTGCTCGACGCGACCGGTGGTCGCGTCGGCGAACACGATCTCGCCGTCGCAGAGCCCTTCGGCGAGCACGTCGCTGCCCGGTGCAGGATCGTACGCGACGCCGGGTCCGCCGCAGCCCTGCGTCCCCGCCGGCGGCAGGCGATAGCGGATCGTCGAAGCGTCGATCGCCGAGCGCAACGCGAACATCGTGCTGTTCGTGCCGTAGGTCACCTGCGTCCGCACCGCTGCCATCGCCAGCAGCACCGCCCGCTCGGGATCCACCGACTGCTGCACCTCGCTCTCGGCAGCGAGCGCCTGGGCATGCGCCGAGGTCTCGGCGCTGACCGCCTGCCCACGAGAGATCAGCGCGAAGATCAGCAGCCCGATCGCGACCACTGCAACCGTCAGGCTTCCACCGAGCAGAACATGCTGCCGACGGCTCGCGGCCTGCCGGGCCGCCAGCAGGTATTCCTGCTCGAGCGGTGTCGGCCCCGGGTCCTTTCCTGCCCCCTCCGCGAGCCAGCGTTCCGCCGCCGAGAGATCTGAGCCGCGCAGCAGGAAGCTCCCGTCCCGCCCGGACGCGTCCCACTCCAGCGCCTTTACCGTCAAGCGGGTGTGCTGCTGCTCCCAAGCGAGGTCGGTGTCGATCGCGGTGATCACTCGGTCGATCGCGGTGTCGCCGTCCGCCTCGATCGGGATCCAGTTGCGGAACCGGATCTCCTCGGGGATCTGCTCGTCGAGGACCTGGTGCAGCGCGAGCGGGACGATGCGCTTGTTCAGCTCGGCCGCGTGGGCGACCTCCTGCTCGCAGTACTCCGAGGTGACCGAGTCGGGGCTGATCACGAACACGAACGCGTCGCTGCCCTCGATCGCGCGGCGCAACGCCTCCGGGAACTTCTCGCCGTCGCGGATCCCGTCGACATCGATCCACACGTTCTTGCCGCGACCCTCGAGATCGTCAGCCAGCCGACTCACGAACCCCTTGTCGCTGCGAGAGTACGAAACGAAGACGTCAGCCATCAACGGTCCCGGTCGCAGAACCCGCACATGCGACGTGCCGACATGCGACAGGTTAGGAACTACCTACTGGACGGTCAAGCAGGCTGCTGTCTTCCGCGCGCCGACGGCGGCGCGATGGCTCTTGTTCTTTGAGCCGCCTCGGCGCGCCCGACCCCTTCGGCGACGCCTCGATCGAGCCGATCGCCGCCGCCGCACGACCGCAACGCCACGAATCCGATCGCCGGCAGCCGTCGCATTGAGCCTTCCAGTATCGGACGCCAGTGCCGCAGGGCACGGCCTCGCTCCCGAGGGCTCGGTCGATGTGTCACAACTGGACGGCCGATGCCCAGGCGACGCGTCGCGGAGGCGATGACCGTCGAGCTATCAAGGCCGCATCTTGGTCGCCTTAGTCCCGGCGCCGGCACGGTCGCGGCCGCGCGTAGACCTGGAGTGAGCCAGGCTGGAGTGTTGTGCCCAGCGAGATTGCCCGCCGGGGCAAGTCGGTGATTTGTACAGTCGGAGGCTGTGGACACGCGGCTGTGGCATCCGTTTGCGGACATGGGCTCCGTCCGGACCGCGGAGCTGGTGATCGAGCGCGGTGAGGATGTGTGGGTTTGGGACCGCGAAGGACGTCGCTACCTGGATGCGACTGCGAGTCTGTGGTACGCAAACGTGGGCCACGGTCGTCTCGAGATCGCTGAGGCCGTCGCCGCGCAGATGGCGCGGCTCGAGGCCTATTCGGCGTTCGGTGACTTCGCCAACGAGCCGGCGCTCGAGCTAGCTGAGACGCTCGCCGACCTCGCACCGATGCCAGCGCGCGTGTTTCTTGTGTCCGGTGGGGGTGACGCGATCGACACGGCCGCCAAGCTCGCGCGCCGCTACTGGTTTGAGCTCGGCGAGCCCGAACGAACCGTGCTTGTCAGCCGCCAGGCCGGCTATCACGGCACGCATGGATTCGGTACCGCGCTCGCCGGCATTCCGGCTAACCGCGAGGGCTTCGGACCACAGGTCGAGACCCTCCAGGTTCCCCGCGATTCGCTCGAGGCGTTGGAGGCCGAGATCGAACGCGTCGGCGTGCAACGGGTCGCGGCGGTATTCGTCGAGCCGGTGATCGGCGCTGGTGGCGTGTACCCGCCGCTGCCGGGCTATCTCGAGGGTCTCGCCGCGCTCTGCGAGCGGACCGGCGTGCTGCTGGTGGTCGACTCGGTGATCTGCGGGTTCGGCCGGCTGGGGACCTGGTTTGGGATCGAGCGCTGGGATGTCGAGCCGGCGATGATCGTGTTTGCGAAGGGCGTCACGAGCGGTTACCTGCCACTCGGGGGCGTGGTCGTGTCCGAGCAGGTGGCCGCGCCGTTCTGGCGGGCTCCCGGCGGTCCGGTGCTGCGGCACGGCCCGACGTACTCGGCCCATGCCACCTGCTGCGCCGCGGCGCTGGCGAACATCGCGCTGCTGGGGCGCGGCGGGCTGCTCGAGCGTGGACGCCAGCTCGAGCGTCCGCTGCTCGACGCGCTGGCGCCGCTTGCCAGCCACGAGACGGTGGCAGAGGTTCGCGGCGGATTGGGTCTGATGGCGGCGGTTGAGCTGACCGGCGAGCTGCTCGAGCGTCAGCCTGATGCAGCTGCACGGGTCACACGCCACGCGCGCGATCACGGCGTGCTCGTCCGTCCGCTCGGGACGGCGATCGCGGTCTCGCCGCCACTGACGGTGACCGAGCAGCATTTCGCGTTGATCGCCGAAGCGATCGATCACGGACTCGCAGCCGTCGGCGCGCGGGTTCCGGCCGGCGGATGACCGCCGCTGGCCCGCCAAGGCCACCGCGCGCGTGCCCGACTTCTCCAGTGGCTCGCAGCCGCCGTACTCAAAGATGTTCCTCGCGAGCTCGCCGCGGACGTGGTCGAGATCGAGGCCGGGCGAGTACAAAATGCGAACGTTTCGGCGCGACGGCTGGCCTTGACCGGGCCCTGAGAACGAGCGTACGCTCGATCCAACAACACAACGGAGGTGGAAGGACATGTCCGACGATGTCACTAACGGCGCTGACGGAGATGCCACAGCGACTACGGGACCGGGAGACCTCTCCGAAGCCTCACGCAAGCTTCTTGAGCAGAGCTTCAACGAGGGCAACTTTGACCTAGTCGACCAGCTTGTCGCGTCCGATGCCGTCAACCACGACCCCGCCACTCCGGCCCAGATGCGTGCCCTGCGCGGACCCGAGGTGCTCAAGCGCACGGTAAGCATGTACCGCGAGGCGTTCCCCGACGTGCGGATCACCGTCGACGATGTGATCGCAGCCGATGACAAGGTGGTGCTGCGGTGGCACAGCGAGGGAACGCACCGCGGCGACCTCGCGGGCCTCGCAGCGACCGGCGCCCACGGATCGGTGACCGGCATAAGCATCGATCGGTGGCAGGACGGCAAGGTAGTCGAGGCCTGGGCCGAATGGGACAACCTCGGTCTCGCTCGCCAGCTCGGCGCCGCGCCGCCGGAGGGCAGCATCGGCGAGAAGATCGGCATGGGTCTGCAACGGCTGATGGCTCGTTGGATGCGCAAGAAGAACCAGGGCTAGACGAGCCACCATTTCACCACGAGCTGGCACGCCTTCGGTTTAATCGACCTCCGACACTGTCGTCCGGCGCGGGCCGACGTTCGCCGAGCGTTCTTCTGCGGACAGATCAGAAGGCGTGCCTGGGACCTGTGAGCGCTCTATCCACCGACTGGTTGTCAGCGGCTCAAGATGCTGGCGGCGATGCGGGCTTGTGGTTAGGGCGTCTGGCGGTCGATCGCTTCCGCGACGGCGAAGCGAACTACTGGCAGACAAAGTTGATGTTGCCGCGCAGACGAGATCGGCTCAGTGACCGTCACGCGGCCGCCGGTTCGTGGCCCTCGGACTGTCGGTGTGGCTGTGTAGCGCCGTCCGCGCGTCTGCCTGTGGCGCGCGCGGCCCGCCCGGCGTGTGGCGCCACGGGTTCGCGGTCCGCGGCGCCGTAGTCTGCAACGGATATGGAACGCGTCGGAGTCCTCGTCCACCCGACCCGGCCGGTGCAGGATGCCGTGCGGGTGCTCAAACGTTGGACGGAGGAGCGTGGTCTCGGGCTGGTGCAGATTGCGGCCGGTCAGCAGCCCCCGGTGGCGCCACCGGGGGAGGTGGGCGCGTGCGACCTGATTGCCGCGCTTGGTGGAGATGGCACGGTCCTCAAGGCGCTGCACGCAGCCGGCAGAGCGCGGACACCGGTGCTGGGCGTCGCCTACGGCAGCCTGGGGGTGCTGACGACCGTCAGGGAGGGCGCGCTGCGTGCCGCGCTTGACCAGTTCGCGGCTGGCGACTGGGTGGGACGCGACTTACCGGCGCTCGACGTCGGCGCTGGCGACGGCCACCTCGCGTGGGCGATCAACGACGTCGTGCTGGCAAGGCGAGGGGGCACCCAGCTGGTCGTCGACGTGCGCGTGGACGGCGAGCTCTACGTCCGCCTAGCGGGCGACGGGATCGTGGTCGCGACCCCGCTGGGTTCGAGCGCGTATTCGATGGCGGCCGGGGGCCCGCTTCTGGCAGCTGGCACCAATGCCGTCGTCTGCACGCCGCTGGCGATGCACGGCGGCTGCGGCCCACCGCTCGTCGTCCCAGACGACGTAGAAGTCACGCTCGAAATCCACCCCAGCCACGGCGGCTTCGAGTTCGAGATCGACGGGTTCTTTATCGAGACAGACGCGCAGCGGTTTTCGGTCAGCAGCGAGCCGGCGTACGCGACACTGGTCGGACTCACGGGCTCCGGTACCGGCCTCCCACGGCTGCGCGAGCGCGGGCTGATAAGCGACAGCCCACGCGTGGTTGCAGAGGAGAACGGGGCGCCGCACGTCGAGCGCGAAACCTGATCGCGCGGCCGATCAGCATCGATGCAGAGGCGATCGCTACTGGCCGGCACGCGTGGGCCACCTCACCGCGCCGTCCCGGAGCTACCTGAGATACAGGCGGTGATCGTAGATTCGGCGGCCGCGATCGCCGCCGGGCTCGCGCGTACTCACACGAAACGTGGTTCGCCTTAGGCTGGTGGACCGAGGCGCCCGCAACGGGCCAACCTCATGGCCTTCGGCCAAAAGTGACAAGTCGTCGCAGTCGTCGATCGTTTGTGCGACGCCCGCCGCCATGCGTCAACGCGTTCGGTAGTCGATGTCAATACTTGGCGAGGGCTCTCGCGGCGCTTGCATCAACCCGGTCACCAGGTCCGACGCCGCGTAGCTAGACCGGCTGCAAGTGTCCGACACGGCTGAGCTACGCGAGACATCGGTCGGTCTTATGGCTCCGACATCCGCGAAACGCCGATCGAAGGGCCGGTCCTGCGCTTCATAGCTGCCGCCCGCGGCGTTTCTACAACCCAAGCGGGAGGCCGGACCTGCCGTCCGGCCGTTCTGGGTCGGCAAGGAGCCCCGGCTATGCGAGTCTCGGAGATCGTCGCGCCGTAGGCCTTGAGCGCTGGCGCTGCTCGAAGATCGAGCAGTGGATACGCGCATACTGGTGCTCTCCGACGCCGCGTCGCGACGACTGCGCGCATAGATCGGTTCACCAGCCCTGTCGCCTCGAGGACTCGCTCGGCGAGGACATCGTGTCGAGCTGCGATTCGAAGGCGTTCGGCAGCTCAGGGCGTACTGGCGGTCCTCGTCACCGCGGACGAGCCCCGATCACCCGGCCGAGCGATGACGTGTGTCGCGGCCGGGTCTGATCACTCGTGCTCGCGCACGTCGGAGTTGATGTTGGCGGTCGGTCGATGCACGATGTAGATCGAGCCGCTGTGACGACCGGCCGGGTCGCTCCGTTTGCGGCGATCGACCGCCGCGCGATGTTGCAAGACTCTGGAGCCCTACACCGGCACGGGCCCGCCCGGAGCGGGGCGTGGCGGACCTGATCGATTTGGCGAACGAGCGGAGGAAGCGGAGATGAGCACCCCCAACGGTGACCCAGGCTGGTCTGATGCGCTCGTGCTGTTCGGCGCGACCGGCGACCTCGCCCACAAGAAGATCTTCCCCGCCCTTTATGCGATGGCGAAGCGACGCGACCTGGCGGTTCCGGTTATCGGCGTCGCCCGTTCGAAGTGGGACCTTGAGCGCTTCCAGGCGCGGGTCCGCGACAGCATTGCGCAGGACGTTGGCGGAATCGACGACGAGCAGGCCCTGGGCCGTCTGATCTCGTTGCTCGGTTACGTCAGCATCGATTACAGCGACCCTGCCGCGCTCACCATGCTCAGGGGAGCGCTCGGAGATGCGGCGCGCCCGGCGTATTACCTCGCGATCCCGCCGTCGGTTTTTGAGACCGTCATCGCGGGGCTAGGTGCCGCGGGCCTTGCAGGCGGCGCGCGCCTGATCGTCGAGAAGCCGTTCGGGCGCGACCTCACGTCGGCGAAGGAGCTCAACCGTTTCGCGCGGTCGGTGTTTTCAGAGGATTCGATCTTCCGCATCGATCACTACCTCGCCAAGGAGGAGATCATGAACCTCCTCTACTTTCGCTTTGCGAACTCGTTTTTGGAGCCGATCTGGAACCGCAACTACGTGGCCAGCTTCCAGATCACATTGGCGGAGGATTTCGGCGTCGAGGGCCGCGGCGCGTTCTACGAGACCGCTGGCTGCCTGCGTGACGTGGTCGAGAACCACCTGTTCCAGGTGGTTGCACTGCTCGCCATGGAGCCGCCGACGTATAGAGACTTCGGTGCCTTGCATAGCGAGAAGACCGACGTTTTCAAGGCCATGAAGCCGCTGGCCGCGGACGATCTCGTGCGCGGCCAGTTCGTCGGCTACCACAACGAGCCCGGTGTCGCGGAGGACTCCGACGTGGAGACCTTCTGCGCCCTGCGCCTGCAGATCGACTCGTGGCGCTGGGCGGGGGTACCGTGGTACCTGCGCTCCGGCAAGTGCCTGCCCGAGACGGTCACCGAGATTTTGGTAGAGCTAAAGCCGCCACCGCAGCAACTATTTGAGGACTCCTGGCCGGCAGGCAGCCCGGCGAACTACCTCCGCTTCCAGCTCGCGCCCGACGCCGCGATCGCTCTCGCCGCGCGGGTCAAGCGCGCCGGCGAACAGTTCCTCGGCGACCAGCGCGAGCTTCTGCTGCTCGATACGCAACCGAACAAAGAAGCGCCCTACGAACGACTCCTCGGCGACGCAATGGCCGGCAACGGCGCTCTGTTCACACGAGAGGACACGGTCGAGGCCGCCTGGGCGGTCGTCGACCCCGTCCTCACCATCCACCACCGGTCGCACCCCTACAAGCCGGGCACCTGGGGACCCAAGCAAGCCGACAAGCTCATTGCCCCCGACGGCCGCTGGCAAAAGCTCGCGCCCGCACACGCGGCGTTGAAGCAGCCGACACGCTGAGCGATGCGCCGGATGGCGGATCGGGGAGATCCACGATCTCGAGGACCTCCGGGCCCCCGAACCGCCCGAAACGGACTGCCTTCGTCATTAGCTCCGATCTCGACTCAGATGGCGCGGTTCTGGGCGCCCGACAGATTGCTGTCACATCATCCGGCTCTCGCGGGTCATCGCGTTAGACCCGCGAACCCAACCAATGTGACAGGAGGTGCCCGATGGCACGCATCGACGGAGTCTCGAAGAGCAAGGCCGGGCCGATGGTCAGGCTCATCTACACGTTGGGACCGAGGATGATCAAGAAGCTGACCGGCCGCGAGCCGCAGATCGGTAACGGGATGGAGCCGATGGAGATCTGGGCCTACCAGCCGAGGATGATGATGGGGATGGGCAAGTTCAACCAAGCGGTGCGCAAGGGGAAGTCCGTGGACGAGCGGCTCAGGAACCTCATCGAGCTCAAGGGCGCGCAGATGATCGGCTGCGAGTTCTGCGTCGACCTCGGCTCGCAGATCTGCCGCAACTCCGGCGTCTCCGACGAAGAGCTGCTGGCGCTGCCACGCTACCGCCAGAGCGACCTGTTCACCGAACGCGAGAAGCTGGCGCTCGACTACACGGTCGCGGTGATGGACACACCGGTCGACGTCACCGACGAACTGTTCGCCCAGATCAAGGAGCACTTCAGCGACGAGCAGCTCGTCGAGATCACCGCACTGCTGACGCTCGTCAACCTAGACCGGTTCAACGCCGCCTTCGGAATCGGCTCAGCCGGCTTCAGCGAGGGGATGGTGTGCGTGCCGCCCGACCGCCCCGCCGCCAACCCCAAGCTGGCAAGCATCGCCTAGAAACCGATCAGACCACCCGCGCCGTCCACAACGCCATCGGCTCCAAGGACGCGCCAGTCAGTCCCTCAGGGCGGGTTCGTCTCACAGACGCTCACGCGACGCGCTTCCCGGGTGGGGTACAAGTGCTTGACCCCTCAAGCGGTGTGGGGATATAGTTGAGCGGTCAACGTTAGGGCTAGGATATGCCACCACCGCCCACCAAGACGAATGTTCATGGTCAGCGCCGCCAGGTTTTGCCGACCGCTCGCGTTGTCCGACGAAGCCTGTGCCCCGCGTCGCGCGCTGAGCGTGCTGTTGCTCAGCGCTCCGGTCGCCGGCGCGGCTCAAGCAGTCTGGGGCGGCGGCTCGCGGGTGCGCTCGTGATTGCGACCGCGACCGTCACTCTCCTCTTGGCTGTGCCCCCGTTGCGCGGAGTAGTCCACCAGATATCGCGTATGAGCCTCGGCTGGATCGCCGCGGCCCTGGTCCTCGAGATCGCCTCGTGTGCCGCCTATGTGGTGATCTTCCGTCTCTTCTTCGCGGCTGTGCCCGCTGGTCTGGCCCGCCAGCTCGCCTGGACCGAGGAGGCGTCGGGCGCGCTGCTGCCCACCGGCGGCCTTGGAGCTCTCGCGATCGGCGGCTGGCTGTTGCGCCAGGCCGGAATGTCGACTCGGCGCATCGTCGAGAGCTCCAGCGCCCTGTTTTTCCTGACCAGCGGGATGAACGTCGCCGCTCTCGTTGTCGGCGGCGTGATGCTGTCCAGCGATGCGTTCGGCGGCCACGACACGGTGATCCTCGCCGGCGCCCCGATCGCGCTGGGAGCGGGGTCGACCTGCGCGACGCTCGCCCTGCCGGTCGTTTTGCGACGCGCGCGGTACCGACGCTGGCCGCGGTGGCTGGTCGGCATCTCCGCTGGCGTCGAAGCGGCCCGTCGTTCACTCGTCGCGCCCAGCTGGCGGATGCTCGGCGCCGTCGGCTACCTCGGCTTCGATATCGCGGCGCTGGGTGCGTTGTTTGCCGCCACCGGCCACCCGATGCCGGTCGACGCGCTCGTCCTTGGCTACCTCATCGGCTACCTCGCCAACATGCTCCCCGTACCGGGCGGGTTCGGCGTGCTGGAGGCGGGCCTGGCCGGCATGTTGATCGCCTATGGCGCGCCCGCGACCCAGGCGGCCGCGGCGGTGGTCGTCTACCACGCGATCGCGTTCTGGATCCCGAGCCTCGGCGGCGTCATCGGCTACGCATTCCTCCGCCGCCGAGAGCCACACCAGGTTGCACAGAGTGATGCTGCGGCGGGGGAGATCACTTCCACCGTCACACCTCAAGCGGAGGGAACGCTCACGTGAACCCACGTGCCATCGACAGCAAGAAAGCCAATGGCCGAACGCGCGTTCAGACAACCGCCAAGAACCCGCACTCACCCGACCCCACGCATCAGAGACCGCCCACAGAGCGCCAGGGCTCAGGCCAGTCTGTGTCCGCGGACACCCAAAACGTCCACTCCCAGACGATGCGGCGCCTCCGTGCCTGCATTGGACTTCTGACCGCACTCTTGCTGGCCTCGGTTGCGCACGCCGTCACAGACGGCCTCACCCCCGGACTCGTGCTCGGGCTGGCGCTCACGACCCTGCTTCTCCTCGCCTCGCTCAGACTGTGGCGCGTCGGATCCCGGCGCGAGCCGGACGACACTAAACCTCCGGGTATCGAACATTGAACCGGAGCATCGAACAGCTCCGGCGACGTGACCGCAATCCGCGCATCGACCTCGGCCCAAGACCCGCAAGACATCCTCGCGATCCAAAACGCCGTACCGCAATGGACGCGCACACGCGGGTGGACGAAAGCGTTGCTCGCGTTCAAGATCCAATTCGGAGATCGACTGCCCGACTAACCATCGACCCCGCCTACACAAAGAAGCGGACACCCTGAAAACGTGACCCAACGCGCTTTCGAGGCCGCTCCTGCAAGAGAAAGGATCTCCTATGAACACCGTTCCTGACCCGCCGCGCGTGCTCGATGTCGAGCGGCGACGCTGGCGGCTTGATCCCGCGCGTTCGAGCGTCGAGTTTGAGGTGCCGCATTTCTATGGGCTTGTCACGGTCAAGGGGAAGTTCGAGCGCTACGAGGGGACGTTGGACCTGCGCTCTGAGCCGGCCGTGGAGTTGACGATCGAGGCCGACAGCCTCGACACCAAGCAAGGGCGCCGCGACAGGCACCTGCGCTCGGCTGACTTCTTCGATGTCGAGCATCACCCGGAGGTCCGGTTCGTCTCCGACGCCGCCGCGCTGGACGGCGAACGGCTCACGGTGCACGGGCGGCTTGACGCCGCCGGAAAAGCGATCCCGCTGGAACTCGACGCAACGCTGCGCCACCTCGACGGCGAGCTTGAGATAGAGGCCGTAACGGAAGCCGACCACCGCCGGCTCGGGATGACGTGGAGCCCGCTCGGGATCTTGCGCACGCCCAGCAAGCTGATCGTCCGCGGTCGCCTGATCCCGCAGACAGACGACGACCGGTGATGCTCGCGCCGGCGTAAGGACGAGACGCTTCGCTGCTGCTTGACTAAGCCCAAAGGAGCAGCCTGAGATTCTGTTCTGAAGCTGAGATCGCTCCTTTTCGCATCGGACAAGTTCCGACCACCTACGTGTAGGACCGTATGATCCGTCGCGAGCCCACCAGCGACCGCAGGAGAGGAGCGATGTCGTCGATCGGCACCCCAGACGAGCTTTACGGGCTACTTGGTCGGGTTAGCGAGCCCCGAGAGTACTCTGCCGGCACGGTCATTTTCGAGCAGGGCGAGCGTGGAGACAGTGTGTACGTTGTACGTCAGGGCTCGGTCGCGCTCAAAGACGGGGACCGTGTGGTCGAGACTGTGGCCGCCCCCGGGCTATTCGGCGAACTGGCGCTCATCCAACCCGATCCTCGGGCGCTCACAGCCGTGGCGGACACAAACGTCGAGCTCGTTGAGATCGGGATCCGGCAGTTCTGGGTGCTGGTGCACGTGCGCCGGGATTTGCCCCGCTCTGATGAGCGTATACTTGGACGTGTGCGCCGGGCTGGCACCACGACCTAATTGACCCCCCACGCAAGCTTGGCTCACGCGGCGAACATCAGGCCAACCGCGATTCTTGCGGAAGTGGTAGGAGTAGGAATACGTGCCGGTGCTGGAGTTCTCAATCCAGGCAAGTCGCAGGGGCGGCCGAACGAATTGCACGGGCTCGAAGCCCATCGATCAAAACGGCCTACCCGACTGCGTTCTCCCAACGAAGCCCCTGTGCCGGATCGCCGGAACCTAGGACCAGCGCCGGACGGAGCGGCCAGCAGGCAGTTTCATGCCTCGATTTGCGACAGCGGCCCGCCGTTGCCGCGTATAGCCCGAAGGGCAAGGGCGGCGCTCGGGCTGGTGATGGAGGGTCGGGCAGAACTTTTCGGGGTGGCGTACGTTCTTGGCTAGGTGCGGGCGCTTTTGCGATCAATCCTCGTTTTTGTTGTCCTCGGGGCGCTGTTGGTGGCGAACGGCCCGTGCTGGCTGGTCAGCCAGCCGCTGCCGCCACAGTCAGGTTGTCCTCGGTAGTTCGTTCAGCCCGATCGGAGCGAACGCAACGGATAGCGTCTGGACGAGCGGCGATTATCTGCTCAGCGGCGCCTTCGATTCGACGTTGGTGTTGACCGACGACCGGACTGGCACAACGCCGCGCTGGCCAGCAGTGCACCACCGACGCAGCTCGTCGACACGTTGTTCGTTCGGTTGCCCGTCGTCCTCGGACGCGAACGGGCAATCCGACCTTGAGCTCTACTCGATCGCTAACGGGACGAGTCAGACTGTCACGCTTAGCCCCGGGATGCCGTACTGCTCATCGCCCCCTTACGACTCGCAGGTCTCGTGTAGCGCGGACGCCGTCGGGGCCTACTGGATTGGTGGGTCGCGGGCTGTTACCACCGCCTCCCGACCGGGTCCACTCCCAGAACATCCAGACCGGCGAGCTTCGGGGCGACCCGACCACGCGACCACGTTGCGGACCTGAACTCGCCCGGCCTGGCGCAAGGGCCTGTCCGGGGTGCGGCCATGCCTAATAACCTCGAGAGCGTCTACGATGGGGGGACGGCCTGGGGTTGGCTCACTCCTTACGGCAATTCGCGCTCCCGTGCCGGCATGAGCTTCTCTCGAGCGCTGCGGGACGAACTATGCGTTGACTACTGACGTCGGGATCCACCCCTCTCGCGTCGAACGCCGGCGCGATCGTGTGGCAGGCGGTCCCGAACGACCTGAGTGGGCTGTTTCTTCCCAGCCTCCAGACGTTCACGATCCCACTTCCGTCGGCGATGGTGACGGCGACGGGTCTGTCGAGCATCTGGCTGACCTCCGTCGCACTCTACGCCCGCGTTTGGGTGAATGGAATGGTCTGGCGGACCGCCAGCCCCAGTGCGTTGCCGTTTAACACGAGTCGACCAAGGCTCGTTCGCTCGGGCAGCACCGTGACCTGCATGCGTGGACGCTGGCGCAACGCTCTCGGCTTCTCCTACGCATGGCGAGTGAACGGCGTAGCAACAAGGGATGCCAAGCCCAGGCTGACTGTTGGCAAAACCCGCAGGCGACGCAGCGTTAGGTGCAGCGTGACCGCGTCTAACCCGGCGGGCACGACGACCGCCGCCAGCGGTCAGCTGCACCTGCGCTAAACGGCCGCGCAGAGCGGTGGACCAACTCTTGGCGCGCGCGGAAACGCGGGGCCCTCGCGCGACGCCACGAGAGTGCTGCTTGGATCGACACGCGACAGCGCTGGTCGTAGCCCGATCCAGTAGCGAGCGTGCGTCTACTTGACCCGGTCGGCCGCGAACAGGCGCCACTCGCCGGGGATCCCTTTTAGTACGTGGAGTCCGCGCTCGTTGAACGTGATGCCAGATCCGGCGACTAGGTCCTTCACGGTGCTCGAGACGAGCACCTCGTCGGCGAGCGCGTAGCCGGCCACTCGCGCGCCGGTATGGACGGCGATTCCGGCGATGTTGCCGCCAGTGACCTCGCATTCACCGGTGTGCAGCCCAGCGCGTATCGACAGACCGAGATCGTGGACGTTTTCGACGATCGCGGCCGCGCAGCGGATCGCTCGCGCGGGACCGTCAAAGGTGGCGAGGAAGCCATCGCCTGTGGTGTCGATCTCGCGGCCGTGAAATCGCAGCAGCTCTCGTCGTACTAGCTCGTTGTGACGCTCGAGCAGCTCGCGCCAGCGCCGGTCTCCGAGCTCGATCGCCTTCGTGGTCGACTCAACTATGTCGGTAAAGAGGACCGTCGCGAGCATCCGGTCAGGCTCGCTTTCCTCCCATCCGCCGGTTTCCCAGACCTCGTTCAGGAAGCGCTGGATCTCGGCCTGGATCTGTTCGCCCCCGGCCCGTAGCGCCAGATGCCCGACCCCGGCAAGTTCGACGAACCGGGCCGACCGGAGGTGTTGCGCGGTGTAGGCGCCGACCTCAACGGGGACGATCTCATCCTCGCTGCCATGCAGGACGAGCGCTGGGACGCGGACCGTTGGGAGAACCTCGCGGATATCGATCTCCTTGTTCATCCGGTACAGGCCCTCGAGCATCCCCGGGCTCGCTCCATACCGGACAAAGTCGATAAACGCTTCGACTTCGTCCTCGTCTTGCATTCCGAGCGCCCGGACTGCCTCGCGTGCCTCGGCTCGAGATGCGTATACCCGTAACGCCTGATCGACTTCGCGCTGATAGGCGTCCTCGCTTCGGCCCCACGGAAAGTCAGGCGCCCAAAGCGTTCGTGGGGAGCAGCTGCGGACGATCACTGCGGCAGTCCGCTCGGGATAGGTCGCCGCAAACAGGATGCTCATGGCCGCGCCCTCCGACAGGCCGTAGAAGGCGGCACGCCGGGAGCCCACAGCGTCCATTACCGCCCGCACGTCGTCCATCCGCGTCTCAAGGCTCGGAGCGCCGCTGACCGGGTCCGACATCCCGGTGCCGCGCTTATCGAACCGGATCAACCGCGAGAACGACCCAAGGTCAGCTAGGAATGCTCCGAAGCCCGGCAGCTTCCACTGCAGCTCCATGTGGGTGACGAAACCCGGGACGAAAACGAGATCGAACGGACCGTCACCGACCAACTGATAGGCAATGTGGAAATCGCCGCTCAGCGCATAACGCGTCTCAGGCCCCACATCCACATTCTCGCCCACTCAAGCACGCCAACGCCAGGTCGAGGATCTGCTGGCTGCCGCGTCCACTGAGCGAGCTTCGGCGACTCGGTATGTAGCAACCTTTCGGACCACGGAAGGGGTTGTATAGATTGATGGCACGCACTGACGCCGACTTTGACGCGTTTGTCGCGGCCCAGGTCAACGACCTGCTGCGGACCGCGTATCTGATCGCATGGGATGAGATCGAGGCTGAGGATCTCGTCCAGGAGTGTCTGTTCAAGGTCGCTCGGCGCTGGCCGCGGGTCCGCTCGATGGACCAGCCGCACGCTTATGCGCGGCGGATTCTCATTAATCTCGCGACGGACGGCGCTCGTAGCCGGGCTCGGCGCCGCGTCGAGCTCGAGCCGCCGTCTGCGAGTAGCGCCGAGCGGTCGGTTGATCCGCTCGCGGCCTTGGACACCCATGCCGAGTTGGTCGATGCGCTTGGGCAGCTGCCGCCCCGGCAGCGCGCCGTGCTCGTCCTCCGCTACTTCAACGACTTGACCGAGGCCCAGGCCGCCGAAGTCCTCGGCTGTTCGCCGGGGACTGTCAAGAGCAACGCCTCCCGCGGACTCGCGCGGCTGCGCGAGGTGTTCGAGCTCTCCTCGCCCCAGACCCAGGGGTGCTGAGGCATGAGTCGCCAATCGAACGCTACCCAGGAGCATGAGACATGAGTGACCTACTCGAACAGAAGATCCGCAAGACGCTTTCGACACGCGCTGCGGAAATTGACCCCGCAGCGATCGCCCGGCTACGCGCGATCGACTACCGCCCCCGCCGGCGCCGGGTGCCCGCCCTCCCGGCGCTTGGCGCGCTCGGCGTCAGCGCTACGGCCGTGGCAGCGATCGTCGCCGTCACGCTGGGCTCGAGCGCGGCCCCGGCGTTCGCCGGGTGGTCACCAACGCCGACGCCGCCTGCAGCGGGGCAGCTAGCGGCCGCCGAACAGGAATGCAGCGCCAACCTTGGCACCCCAGTCCTGACCGACACCCGCGGGCCATACACAGTCTCGATCTACGCCAACGCGACCAGCAGCCACCTCTGCCTGGAGGGAGGATCGCTGTCGATCGCTTCGTCCAACAGCGGATCGACCCAGGCTGACCTCCCGCCTGGGCGGGTGCAGCTGTTCGGCTCTGGGTTCGAGAACTCCTCCGGTCAGGCGCTGACCCTCGTCGATGGTCGCATCGGCGCCGCTGTGAAGTCAGTGACGATCGACCGCAGCGACGGCGGCTCTGTCCAGGCGACGGTCTCCGGCGGCTGGTACCTGGCGTGGTGGCCGGGGACCGCACGCGCGACCACGGCGAACGTGACAACCGCCGGCGGTGAGGCGGCACAGCAGTTCCCTTCGACGTCGCAAGGCCCTGGCGGCCCTGCTTGCCCCGCCGGCGCGCACTGCAGCAGCGGCTACAGCTTCGGCTCGAGCGCTGCCGGGTCGACTCACGCGGGACAGATGACGGTGGGCGCTTCGCAGTAGGAGCAACGCGACGTTGGTAGCGGCTCGCGGGCCGCTACCAACGACCCTGTGCACACGCCGCAAGGGACGAAGACGGCTCCCTCCTTGCCACTGCTCGTCCTCGATCAGCTCACCAGCCTGCTCGCCAGCTCACGGACTCCTCTGTCCGACAATCCCGGAAGCCCGCGCTCGGGCGTCTCGGCTGAGCAAAAGGGCGTTTGCGAAATGGCTGGTCAGAGTGATACTGCGATGAATGAGGGCGCACGACGAGCCCGATCAGCCGGACGAGGCTTCCAACCGTCCGCAGGTAGTCCTCGTAGAGATAACGGTGCTACGCGCCCCCGATGCTCGTACGCTTCGGGAGCGCGTCGCGGGTCTCAAGCAGATCACCCGTTGGCAGGCGATCGTCGCAGTTGCCCTCGCACTCGTAATCCTCGGGGCAGCCGCTGGTGGGTTGCTGGTCGACCGAGGCGCCGGACGGCAGCGGATCAATGTCCTGGCGCGTGAAAACGGACCGTCGGGAGTTGCAGCGGCGTACGGTTATCCACTGCGCTGCCTGACCGTCACGATTCTTGCTTCCGACCGCGCCTACGCCAGGGCCGACTTCAATCACCTGAGCCCTTGCGGGGGCTTTACGGGATACCCGACGGCGATCTTCCACTATGTCTCGGGCGCGTGGCGGCCGGTCCTCAACGCGATCGGCTACCTCTGCCCGGTGGACGCGCTGCCGACGGCAGTGCAGTCAGAACTCGGTGTGTGCCCATCGACGAGCGGCGCCCGGCGCCCTCCGTGATCTCGTCGCCGCGATTGCAGCCGACGATGCCGGACGTCTCGACGATGCCCTCAGCCCTCCGTTGTGAGACTCAGCGGCTGGCCGGCGGCCGCCTGACCCTTGTGGTCCACCTTTCTCCCTCGGGACCTCAAGACGGAGGTCGGTCCTGGGTGGCGCGCGAATAGCGGCGGGCCTGCCAGGTCGCTGCCGTCGGCGATCACGACCTCGGCGAGCTAGGCGGTCCTGCTCACGGGTGAGTTGGAGAAGCGTGCCGCCGCGAGACCAGATCATCGATGATTTGGTCGTACGAGCCAATCCTTACGCGCTGTATCCGCGAGCGAGAGCGCATCACGAGCCTGAACGGAGGGCGAAGCCCATGGACTGTCACATCGAATGGAGCACTAGCAAAGTGGAGCATGGCAAGCTGAGCGTGAGCCTCGAGCCGGCGCCCGACTTTGCGTTCATGATTGAGTTCGATGGGATCGTAGATCCGCTCAAGAATCCCCGACGCGAAGGCTGGGGCGCGGTTCTCCTGGCCCACGGTCAGATCATCGTCAGCGACGTGCGCCTCGAGTCTGCGCAGGAGCTGCGCACGGTCCTCGATGAAACAGTGCGGGAGGCCAATCGGCTCGCCGTGGACGCGCGAGCGCGCGAGCAACAGCAAGAGAACGCCCAAGCAGCCGGCGCGGCGCAGCAGGAAGCTAAGCAGTCGGCCGCCGCGGAGGCCGCCGCCGAGCGCGACGCGCACCTGACGGATACGTTCCGGGGTTCCGCGTGATAGCCGCGAATCCTCGCCCAAACAGCTAGCGCCTCAGGTGCCGGAACCGAGCGGCGTTCGGAGACAGGCCGAGACCGCTGCCTCGGGCTGAACCGAGCAGCGCGCCATTGCAATCTCAATCAGCTCACCAAGCGGTCGGACTTACGTCGGCCCACTACGATTCGGGTGATGGCACAGGACGAGCGCGGTGGCAACTTGAAGCGCTGGGCGCTTATCAGCCTCGGGGTGGTGGTCTTCGCGGTGCGGGCGAAGCGGGCGCGAGACGCTTATGTCGCGGAGGTCTCGTCGGGCAACAAACCGATCGAAGGGGTCGGCACAGCAGTCGCGGCCTTCGTCGGTCTGGCCCCCTCGGGCCCTGTTCAGGTATCCGGGCACTGACATCAGCTCGGCCCTACTCGCGGCCCCGTCGCTCCGCCAAAGCGGCCTCGCTTTACCACTTTAGGGTTTCCATGCCTGTGACTGGTGCAACGAGCTAACGCGGCAGTGCTCTCCATGCTAAAGCGGCAGGTCTCAACCGTTGTCCTCGGCGGCCTGACGTGAGGTAGTCGAGCCAGACCACGAGCGATCCGTTGATTGAGCGTGCATCCCGGCGACATCGACGCGGACAGGATCGCCAGCAGAGGACTCGTTCGTGGTCACTCGAACGCCGCCGTCAGTCTCCGCGAAAAGCCATTCATGGATGCCGGTGATGCCGTCGGCGGTCCCGCCCGCCCTTCCACGACGGCGCGAAGCTGCCGCGACCTTCCTGGGTGCCGATCGAGCCGAGTGTGTCCAACTCTGACCCGCGCCTCCCGCTCGGCCGGGTGTGCAGGCCGCTCGTTGCTCCTTTCGGCCGGGCCGGCCGCGCGCGTCAGAATCGCCAATACCAATCAGGTGATGTACGAGGCGACGGGCCGTCGCCAGGCAAGGACACCCCCGATCCCGACATGAAGGTATTTTCAACGACGGCGCGCGCAACAGAGGACCAGTCCACGGTCGGCGGGCCGGGCTTCGATGTCCTCGAACGCCGCACAGATGCCCAACTCTTCGAACATCTGAAGCCCGAGCAGTCGCTCCAACGTCAAGTAGCGGAGTCTGCCGGAGGGCTTGCCGTCGAGCGGGCCCTGGCGCTCGACATTCCGCAACGCCCCGATCGAGAGCGCTTGCAGCTTCTTCATCTCACCCAGCACAGCCAGGTCCTCGGTGTCGAACTGCGGTCATCACGGTGGCGGCCCTGCGTACCGCTCGGCCAGCGCGATCTGGTTTCCAGTCGGATCGGTGGCATCACCGGTGGCGCTACAACGACTTGTCGATGGGCACGAGACCGCCACGAGACCGCCACCCGTGGTGCTGGCGGCCTGCGGGGTTGAGAGGATCGACCAGCGCTCGCCGGACGCTGATTCAGCGAGCGGGACGGTCGCTCCGGTCGCGTTGATCCATGACCCGACGGCGACGCACGTCCCGGCCGCGGCACACGACACGCCGTCGAGTCGGGCACCGTACCCGTGCGGAGATCGGATTCGCTGGATCGACCAGTCGCTCCCATCCCAGCGCTCGGCCAGCGGCACCTCGATGCCCGGTTCGACCGTGAAGTAGCCCACGGCGAGACACGCCAGCGGCGTCGAGCAAGAAATCCTTTCAAGTTGCACCGTTTCGGCAGCGGCGGGGGTCGGCGACGGCTCGATCCCCCACTCCGTCCCGTCCCACCGCTCCACCAACGTCCGCGCCTCGCCCGCACGGTTGTTGAAGAACCCAGCGGCCACGCAGCTATCCGGCGACACGCAGGAGACGCCGCTGAGGAACGCGGCGGCCGCTGTCGGTGGATCCGGGATCGGCTGGGCCGTCCACCGGATCCCGTTCCAGCGCTCGGCCAGTGGTACTCCGGCGGTGCCGGCGCTGGTACCCGAGTACCCAACCGCTTCACAGGACCGCGGCGAAGCGCACGAAACGTCGGCGAGATAACTGACCTGCCGCCGGTTCGCCCGCGCCGGAATCGGGGGGTTCCCGATCGACCAGCGACCGCCTCGCCATTGCTCGGCGAGCGGCACCGCGTGCCCGTCAATCGCTATCAGGCTGCCGACGGCGACGCAACTACGCCGGCTCGGGCAAGCGACCCCGAACAGCAGCGTCGTGTCCAGCTGGTTCGGGACCCGGGTGAGCTCGATCGACCAACCGGCGCCGTCCCACCGCTCCGCGAGCATCACCCCGGCGCCGGTACTGCTCGTGAAATTCCCGACCGCGGTGCACGCTCGCGGCGAGCTACAGGACACTCCGGCGAGCGTGCTGGACGTCGCCCCCGGCGGGTTGGGCGTCGACTGCAACGTCCACGATCCGGGTGCCGCCGAGGCCCACGCACATGGCACAAACGCCCAAGCGAGGCAGACGCACGCCGAGCACCATCTCAAGCGTCTGCACTCGCGTGTCATCCTCGGCACGGCTGTAAATGCAAGCTCGGCACGGCGGCGGTGGAACGCGTGTCAGGGTCGCTTTGCTTGGTCGTCCGATCGCCGTTGGGGGAGCTAGTCACAGCGCTCGCCTGCCTCGCGTCAGCTCAGTGCGCCGCTTCCTGTGCGCGTCGCGGCAGTTTCCAGCCCGGACGGACGAAGTGGCACGTGTAGCCGTTGGGGTAGCGCTCGAGGTAGTCCTGGTGCTCGGGCTCCGCCTCCCAGAACGGTCCGGCGGGCGCCACCTCGGTGACGACCTTGCCCGGCCACAGGCCCGAGGCGTCGACATCGGCGATCGTGTCCTCCGCGATGCGACGCTGCTCGTCGTCGACGTAGTAGACCGCCGAGCGATAGCTCGCCCCAACGTCGTTGCCCTGGCGGTTGGTCGTCGTCGGGTCGTGAATCTGAAAGAAGAACTCCAGCAGGTCCCGGTAGGAGATCCGCTCCGGGTCGAACAAGATCTCGATCGCCTCAGCATGCGAGCCGTGGTTGCGGTAGGTCGCGTTGGGCGTGTCGCCACCCGTGTAGCCAACGCGCGTGCCGCTCACGCCATCGAGCTTGCGGATCAGATCCTGGACACCCCAGAAGCACCCGCCCGCAAGGATCGCCTTCTCAGTTGCAGCCATCTCGCTACTCCTCCTCGCCATGGTTCGTTGGTCGCGCTTCACATATGGTGACGACCCGTAGACGCGAGGTTCGCCGCTTCGTATCGCGGCCTCGACACAACGCGCTCCGCCGCGGTCGAGTTCTCACCGTCGGTCGGGCTTGAGGCGACCGTGGTCTAGGGACGAGACGCCGCTCATAACTTGATCGCGCTCCAAGCAGCGTCTCGACCGGGCAGGTCGCGCCCGTAGCTGTCTGGGTTGGTTCCAAGCGTCTCGGCGGCTTCGGCGGCGATCTTCTGGACGATCACCGTGAGCGGGAATATCGAAAGCGCCTCGCCAAGCTCGGGACGCGCGAACTCGGTTACCGCGCTGCCTTGTGCTCTCGCGACATCGGCCAGCTGTTTGAGGCGGTCAGATCCGACCCCGCTGTCCAGGCACACGAGCGCGTCATCGGCACCGAGAGCCACCGCTGGCCCGTGCAGGATGGACTCGCACGCGAGCCCCTCGGTGGCGACCAGCGCGGTTTCTCTGATTTTGAGCGCGCCCTCTGCGGCTGTCCAAGCGTTGATTCCCACGCCGGCGAATTCCAAGAGCCGCGCCGGCGGCTTCACACCCACTGGACCGTGCGCGAGCTCTCGGGCTACGGCGTCTGGAACGTCGTCAAGGGCTCCCAGAGAGGCCCCCAGTCGCTCAGCTAGCTGCGCAACTCGCATCAGAGCACCGAGGTGACTCGCCGTAAACGCCGAGGAGACCTCCTCCGAAACCGTCTCCAAGTCAGCGTCCGGGTTTCCACGTTTGGATACCACCACGGTGGGAACACCCGCTGCTCGGGCGTGCTCGAGCACTTCTGACGTGAATAGCTTGGTTCCCCGGTGACTGAGCAGAAGGAGCGCGTCGTGCTTCCCGGGGAAAGGATGGCCGGCGGCGGCATCAGCGGCCGTGACAGCCCATGCGTCAACGCCGCCGCTCCGCAAATACCAAGCGCCCTGGTTAGCGGCGTGCCAGCTCGTGCCAGTCCCGATGACCAACACTCGCCGGCCGGCCAATCGCTGCGCCGCTGACTCCAGCCCTCGCTGGTCGTCGAGCATCCGCCGCAGCACCTCGGGCTGCGTCGCCATCGTCTCACGCATCACGCTCATCGCACCACCTTCTCCCAAAGATTGGCCGAACGGCATCGCTGTTCGCGCACCTGGCCCGGTTTCATCGAATCCTGGGGTGAAACATCGCGATCATGGCACGGCCGTGGGCGAGCGGGGCGAGCTGCGCTCAGGTTCCTGGAGGCGCGCGGGTGTGGCCCTCAGTTGGATCCGTCGTTCAAGCGTGAACGTGATCGTTTGGCGGTGGTGGGGGCAGCGCGGATTTCGCGCGGTCTTTTGCGGCGGCACGCCCCACAAGCAGCGAATCCCGGTGGTAGCCTCGCCCGTGGATCGTTCAAAATGGCAACTCGAAAAGGGTGCGTGATGACTGAGACGCTCACGGGAACTTGCTTGTGCGGCGGTGTTGAGTACGAGGTTCAAGATCCGCAGGCTCTCGGGTACTGTCACTGCACTCGCTGCCAGCGCTGGACGGGCTCGAGCCTGGCAGGGGTGGTCGTGGCCAAGGAGAACTTCAAGTTCACCAAGGGCCAGGGCTTGGTCAAGCGCTACGAGAGCGAGTTCGCGCCCCGCAACTTCTGCAGCAACTGCGGATCCAGCCTCTATGACGACCTCGGCGAGAACTACTTCGTCGCCGCAGGGCTCATGCGCGACCTCGACCTTGATCCTAGTTTCCACCTCCAAGTCGCGTACAAGGCCAGCTGGCACGAGATCGGCGGCGACGCTCCGCAGTTCGCTGAGAATCCTCCGGCCTGACGCGAGGGTCGTAGTCCCCATCGTCGCGCCGGTGAGGCTGAGGATTCCGTCGCCACGGGTCGTCGGTGCTACGGGCACGAGCAGCGTGTCGCCGGCGATCGCGATCGGTGCGTTCGTCGACGTCGGTAGTTGTGCTGGTAGACGATCGCGCAGCCAGGTTCGTGTTATCGGCCGAGAGCGGCGAAGTGACTGATGATGCGCTCCGCGTACCACTGCGGCCAGTCGAGCTCCGGGGCGGCCTTCTTGTAGTCCTTGTCCAGCGAGACGAGCAGCCAGACGAGCTCGCTTCGAACCGGCCTCGCGTCCAGGACCTCAGGCAGCTCCGAGAGGTTCAACAGCCAGTCGGCGTACCACGATGGCCAGTCAGGGTCGTCGCCGTCGACGATGCGATACACGACGTGGTGCGTCTCGCCGGCCTCATGAAGGAGTGCGGCGACACGGGTAGCTGAATCGTTCATGCCACCCAGTCTGACGGACCGGCGTGCGGCGAAACGCCCAAGCGGAGCGCGACCCGACGAATCACCGCGTCACCGGAGCGGTGCGAGCTGGAGATCGGGTGACTTGATCGTCTTCATCGTCAGGTGCGAGTCGAGCGTCAGGATCCCGGGCACGTCGCCCAGCCGCGTCGAAACGAACGTCTCGTAACTGGTGAGGCTGCCGGTCGCGACGCGCAGCACGTAATCGGGCAGGCCAAACATCCGCCGAAGCTCGATCACCTCGTCGAACGCGGCGACGGCGGCCTCGAACGCCTCGAATGTCGCGCGGTCCTTGCGGGTCAGGTCGACGTTGACCAGCACCTCGAATCCGCGACCGATCGCATGCGAATCGATACGGGCGGTGTAGCCGAGGATCACGCCCTGGTCCTCGAGACGCTTCACACGACGCAGGCACGGCGCCGGCGTCAGACCCACCCGCTCCGCGAGCTCGACATTCGAGAGGCGACCGTCGCGCTCTAGCTCAGCAATTATGTGGCGGTCAATCGCGTCCATAGTCGTAAGTATTGCGCAAAGACCCCGGTCCGACGGCATATTCGCTATCGGATGGCGCACTCTCCAGCGTATCGTTTCGCAGCGTGGGCACCGCGCTGATCCCATCCGCCGTTCGGCGGCCCAAGGCGGCGGCCGGCACGTTTCCGGAGCGTCGCGGGGTCACGCGCGCGGCGGCCGGGATCGGCCTCTACGCCGGCGCCTTCGGGGTCACGTTCGGCGCGGTCTCCGTCAGCTCCGGGCTCAACCTGGCCGAGACGATGGTGTTGAGCTCTGTGATGTTCACCGGCGCGTCGCAGTTCGCGCTCGTCGGGGTCCTCGGCGCCGGCGGCTCACCGCTAGCCGCGCTCTCGGCGGCCTTCCTGCTGGGGCTGCGCAACATGTTCTACGGCGTGCCGGTCACCCAAATCCTCAGGCCGCGCGGGCTACGGCGACTGTCGACGGCCCACCTCGTGATCGACGAGACGACCGCGATGGCGGTCGCCCAGCTGACGCCGCGAGCGCGACGTTATGCGTTCTGGGCGACCGGGCTGATCATGTTCACGCTGTGGAATCTCGGCAGCCTCGCCGGGGCGCTGATCGGCAGCGGCATCGATCCGTCGGCGCTGGGGCTCGATGCCGCCGCCCCGGCGATCTTCCTGGCGCTGCTGTGGCCACAGCTCTCGCGCGCTCGAGCGCCGGGCGTCGCACTCGTCGCGGCCGCCGTGGCGCTAGGGCTCGTCACGGTCGCACCCACTGGGGTTCCGGTGATCGCCGCGGCGGGCGTCGCAGTCGCCGCCGGACTGATCCCGTCGCGTCCCGGAAGCGAGGACCGATGACAACCGCCTGGGCGACGATCCTGGTCGCTTCATGCGGCTGTTACGGGCTGAAGCTCGCCGGCGTATCGCTCCCGGAGTCGGTGCTCAACCATCCGCGGGTTCAGCGAACCGCGGGCCTGCTGCCTGTCGCGATGCTCTCCGCGCTGGTCGTCACTGACCTGTTCGATACCAACGGTCGCTACACGGTGGACTGGTGCGCCTTGGCGGGCGTCGGCGCGGGCGCCGTCGCGCTGCGGTGCGGCCGCTCGCTCGTGGTCGTGTTCGGGGTCGCGATCGCCGTCACCGCCGCCCTGAGAGCGGTCACCTGAGCCCCAGAGACCGACGCGTTCGGCGCGGCGCGCGAAACACCCCCAAGAGCGAACTTCCGATCGGCCGCGGGAGGTAGCCGCACCCCTCCCGGGGTGGAGGAGCGAGCACTCCACGTCGCTGAGCAAACCTCACGCTTCGGACGCAAATCCGTGCAGGTTTTGCGTCCAAACGTGTCCAGTTTGTTCTGCCCGGCACTCAAGGTTGCGGCCATGGATGCCGACCCTCGGAGGAGTCAATCGACTGAAAATGGGGCAAACCTGCCGTGAGGCAGGGACGCAAAGCGAGAGGTCTCGCATCGCGAGATGGCTCGGCCGCCAGTCTGGATAGCCGCGACATCGGGTCGCGGGGGGATAGGACGTGCATGAGCGATCAAACACACACGCGCAGGCTTGCTCGAGCTGGCCGGGGTTCCCGGATCACGCTCGCGATGCTGCTCGGGATCGCCGTCTGTCTGGTGGCGGCGCCACTCGCTCAGGCGAAGTTCACGCTCAAGCAACTGCACCTCGGAAGCATCTCGGGGCCCCAGGACTATCTGTTCACGGCCGGCAACACGGTCGTCGAGCAGGGCACGGTCGATCGCGGGCGCTACTACCGCTTCGACGTCTATAACCCGTCGGGCAACGACGTCCTGACAAGCGCCTGCCGGCCGGCGTCGCGAAACGGAAACGTCGGTGGCAGCTACATCCTCCAGAACACCGACCCGCTGTCGAACACGAACTCGTGGCGGTACCGGCTGCGGGAGTTCTCGAGCGCCTCCGCGTGCGGCAGCGCGAGCGGGGCGCTGCATGACTCTTCGCTGTACTTCGACGTCGCGGCCGCCACCAGCTACAGCAGCTCCGCGCTGACCAACCAACAGAGCCTGTTCGGTGCCGGCTCGACCGCCTATGTGCAGGTCGAGGGCGTCGGCGAGCCCAAGACAAGCGGCACTAACGCCGCCGAAGGGCCGGGAACCTGGACCACGACCTGGATCACACCAAAGGGTACAACGGCGTGCGCGAACACGACCAACAACGCGAACGACCTCCCCGGCTCGACAGCCGGAGGACAGCTCCCGGATCGGACCTCGCTCCCCTCACCCGCGCAGCCGAACCTGCGGTACACGCCGGCATCGGTCACCGGACCCGACGCCTGGAACGACCAGTCCAACTACGAGAGCGGCCCGTGTCCGAGCTTTGCGACCGGTAACCAGGGCCAGTGGAGCCTGGAGCTGAGCGCCGGCGGCACCCACTTCGTGACCCTGCCGGTGTTCTCAGTCGACACGACGCCGCCGACCACGACGCTGACGAGCGCTCCGTCGCACGTCGTGGCTTCGAGCACCGCGACATTCGACTTCACCTCCTCAGAGGCGGGCTCAAGCTTCCAGTGCAGCCTCGACGACGCGACGCCAACCACGTGCAGCTCGCCACAGACCTACCCCGGCCTCGCCGATGGCACCCACACGTTCACCGTCCAGGCGATAGATCCCGCCGGCAACATCGACCCGACCGGCGTGACGGCGTCGTGGACGGTCGACACCACGGCGCCGGCGGTGACGCTGACGGCGCCCGTCGCCGGCGGCTACACGAACGACACTACGCCGGCGCTCAGCGGCACCGCCGAGACGACGCCCGGCGACTCGGGGGTGACCGTCTACATCTACCAGGGCACCGGCACATCGGGCACCCCGATTCAGACCGAGACCGCGAGCGTCCAGTCAGACGGCTCCTGGTCAGTCAACGCCGCCGCGCTCGCCGATGGCACCTACACGGCGCAGGCCAAGCAGACCGACGAGGTAAGCAATACCGGCTACAGCGACGCGCACGCGTTCACGGTCGACACGACGCCGCCGGCGGTCACGGTCTCGACGCCGCTCAACGGAACGCACACGAACGACACCAGTCCGGAGATCGCCGGCACCGCCGGCACCGCGGCGGCGGACATCGGGACGGTCACGGTGACAGTCAGCGGCAGCGGCGCACCGGTGGAGGAGACCGCCAACGTCTCGCCGTCAGGCCAATGGGTGGTGAATCTCCCCGCGGCGCTCAGCGACGGCAACTACACGATCCAGGCGACGCAGCCGGACCTGGCCGGAAACACGGGTATCGGCACGAGTCACATCACGATCGACACGACACCCCCGCAGACGTTCCTCGACACCGCCCCGCTCGGCACCACGAGTTCGACCACGGCGACGTTCAGCTTCCACGCCACCGACGCCCTGTCGCAGGCCGGGATGACCTTCCAGTGCCAGCTCGACGGCGGCGCCTGGGGTCTATGCACGTCGCCGATCTCGTACTTCAACCTGGCCAGCGGGTCGCACACATTCGCCGTCGAGGCGATCGACGGGGCGGGCAACATCGACATGACCGGTCAGAGCGCCACCTGGACCGTCAACACGGCGCTGCCGGCGATCAGCTTCCAGTCGCCGGCCAACGGCTCCTACACCAACGACTCGACGCCGACGTTCACCGGCGTCGCCGGCACCGCGGCCGGAAACTCGTCGACCGTTCAGGTGCTGGTCTACAGCGGCACGGACCTCTCCGGCACGCCGGTCCAGACGCTCACGACGACGGCGGCGAGCGACGGCTCGTGGACGGCGACGGCGACGACGCTGCCCGACGGCACCTACGCCGCGTACGCGCAGCAGTCCGGGAGCGCCGGGACGGCGACCAGCGACGTCCACACGTTCACGGTCGACACGCAATCGCCGACGACCACGATCACGGTCGGACCGCCCGGCACCAGCGGCTCGGGTCAGGCGAGCTTCAGCTTCAGCTCGGCGGCGCCGGGCGCGACCTTCCAGTGCCAGCTCGACGGCGGCGGCTGGAGCGCCTGCAGCTCGCCCCAGTACTACACGGGCTTGAGTAACGGCTCGCACGTGTTCCAGGTGCGCGCCACCGATCAGGCGGGCAACGTCGGCCCGGCCGCGAGCCAGACCTGGTCGGTCAACACCAACCTCCCCGCGCTCAGCATCAGCTCGCCCAGCGACGGAACGACCACCAACAATCCGGCGCCGGCGATCAGCGGCACCGGCGGCGTCGCGAGCGGCGACGCGGGCACCGTGACGGTCGAGCTCTACAGCGGCTCCAGCACGTCCGGGGCTCCGACCGAGACGCTCTCGACCCCGGTCTCGTCGGGCACCGGCGCGTGGAGCACGCACCCTTCCCCCGCCCTCCAGGACGGCACCTACACCGTGTTCGCGCAGCAGGCCGGCTCGGCGGGCACCGCATACACGGCCGCATACACGTTCACGGTCGACACGACGCCACCGACGACGACGATCACAGCCGGTCCGCAGGGCACGACTTCAGCGACCACCGCCCGGTTCGCGTTCACCTCCTCCGAGCCCGGCTCGACCTTCCAATGCCAGCTCGACACCGGCGCCTGGACCGCGTGCACCTCGCCGCAGTCCTACAGCTCGCTGGCGCTCGGCACGCACTCGTTCAGCGTCCGGGCGACTGACCCGGCCGGCAACGTCGACCCGAATCCACCGGTCGACGGCTGGACGATCGACACGGTCGCCAACTCGCCCGTCACCCTGACCTCGCCCGCCGACGGCACGGACACCAACGACACGACCCCGACGTTCTCCGGCGCAGCGAACTCCAAGAACGGCGACATCACGGTCGAGATCGATGACGTCAACGGCGACCCGGTCGAGTTCCTGGACGCGACCGCCGCGAGCTCGTGGTCGGTACCCGCCACGCCGGCGCTGCCAGACGGCACCTACACGGCGTTCGCTTCACAGCTCGGCTCCGATGGCATCACGACCGACTACAGCAGCCCGATCGAGATCACGATCGACACAACGCCGCCGGCCGTGACCCTCAGCTCCAGACCCAGCAGCCTCGGCAACGACAACACCCCCACGTTCGGCGGCGCCGCGGGAACGGCGTCCGGCGACCTGAACACCGTGACGGTCGACATCTACAGCGGCAGCAGCGCCTCGGGAACGCCGATCCAGACGATCCCGGCGACGGCCAGCGGTGGCGCCTGGTCGGCGACCGCGGCGGTCCTGCCGGACGGCACCTACAGCGCGCGGGCGTCGCAGACGGATTCGGCCGGCAACACCGGCCAAACAGTCAAGCACACGTTCACGATCGACACGGTCGCGCCCGACACGTCGATCACCGCCGGGCCGCCGGCTTCGACGAACGCCACAGCCGCATCGTTCAGCTTCACCTCGACGAAGACGGGCTCGACGTTCGCGTGCAGCCTCGACGCCGGCGCCTGGACTGCGTGCCTGTCTCCAGTGAGCTATCAGAACCTGACCGTCGGCCAGCACACGTTCGCCGTGCGCGCCACTGACCCGGCCGGAAACGTCGACCCGACGCCGGCAACGAGCACCTGGACGGTCACCGCGCCGCCCGGCGGCACCGGCGGCACCGGCGGCAGCGGCGGTACCCCGGCGGCAGCGCCGGCACCGGCGGCAGCACCGCACCGGCAGCGGCGGCAGCGGCACCGGTACGACGCCTGGAGGCGGCTCGACGGCGATTCAGAAACTCCAGGTGAGCCTGACCGCAAAGGCCCGGCAGATCCTCTCGCGCCGCGGTCAGCTGAAGATCCAGGTTCGCTGCGCCGCGGCCTGCAGTCTCCCGTTTAGCGGCAAGCTCGTGATCGCCTCCAAGCCAGCCCCGCACAAGCGCGTCAAGCCGCGGACGATCACAATCCGGCGCCTGCTGTCGACGAAGGCGACCGCCGGCAAGCGGGTGACGCTGACGATCAGGCTGTCAGCGAGCGCGCGCAAGGCGATCGCGACTGGGCTCGCCGGCAAGTGGAAGGTCACGCTGGCGGTCTCGGTCGTCGCCAGCGCGCCGCGCATGCAGCCCGGCACCGCCCACGTCACGATTCACCTCATCCGCTAGGGAGAGAGAACCCGCACGCGGACGCTGCGTGCTTGAACGCCGGCGTGAGCGGGTTTGGTACCACGAGGAACACCCCGCCCCCGCCGAGCGCGTTTCCGCCACCGGACGGTGAGGGGTGCGACGTGGGGTCTGGGAAGTTCGGAATGCCGTGGCTGCGGATGCACCGCGCCAGCTTCAGAAACTCGAGCTTGCGACTCTCCGACGGCGCTGAGCCGGGGCCGGCAGCGCCCGGCACGAGCCCGTTGCACCGCTGCTGAGCGGACACGAACGCGGGCGCGTTCGTATTGATGTTGGATGGGATCACGAGACCGCCGGTCGCACGCGGATCGGGAAAGTCAGGCACTCCGTGCGAACGCATGCACTGCGCCAGCTTGAGCAATGGACCACCACCCGCGCCGGTGCCGTTAGGCCTAGCCGAGGAGCCGCAAGCGCCAACCATCAGCGCGCAGCCGATCGCGACTAGCGCGGCCGCCGTGCGACGTCGATGGGCGTTGCGGGGTTCGCCAGCTTTGCGATTCTCCATCTCGGGCACCGTCGCGGGTGGTCGGCAACCGCGGTTATACGGGCTTGGACCTAACACCCGGGTAACGCCGTTACCACATTGTTATCCCTATTCGAGGCCCCGGTAGCGCGACACGGCCAGCGGCACAAACACGAGCGACAGCCCGGCCAGCCACGCGAGCGTTCCGAGCACGCGGGAAGCATTCGGCGTGGCTGGCGTCCTTAGCGTCGAAGCGAGCAACTCGAACAGGAGGACCGGATGCGCTCGGTGCGCCCCAGCAACGTTCTGATCGTGGCCCACCAGACGGCCGGCAGCCAGCAGCTGATCGACGCCGTCGCACACCGCGCCGACGTCGGGCCGTGTACGTTCACGCTGCTGGTGCCGCGGCGGCCGCACGGGCTGCAGCCCGTGGTCGAATGCGAGGTGCGCAGCACCGAGGAAGCGGAGGCGCGGCTCGCGGCCGCGGTGCCGCTGCTGTCCTACGCGGCGGGACGCTCGGTCGTAGGGATGATCGGGTCGCACGACCCGTTCGCGACGATCAAGGATGCGGTCAACCTGCTGCGCTTCGACGAGGTGATCATCTCGATGCTGCCGGCCGGCTTGTCGCGCTGGCGGCGTTTGGACCTGCCGCGGCGGGTGCGGTCGCTCGGTGTCCCGGTGATCGAGGTGATGGCGGCCGAAGTGGGCGTGACACCCGCGGCCTGAAGGCCGCGCGGCCGAAAACGACTTGCCGAGGATCAGCGCCGACCGGCGTGTTCAGGATCCGAAGCGTGGTCGTCTTGCCGGCACCGTTGGGACCCAGCAGGCCGAACACCTCTGACGGTCGGACGTCGAGGTCGACGTGGTCGACCGCCAGGTGATCTCCGAAGCGGTGGCAGAGGCCCTGGCAGCGGACCGCCGGCACCTCGGCCTGCGACTCCTCGATCACGCTCACGTCGCCGCCCCGGCTCGCTCGAGGCCGTCGGCGACCCTCGCCAGCAGCTCGACCGCGCGAGCCAGCAACCGCTGCTCATCGCCCGGCAGCTCAGCGATCTCGGCCGCCAGCGACATGACGCGGCGATCGCGCCAGGCGCCCACCCTGTTGCTGATCCCGGCCGACAGCTCGAGCCGCGCCATCCGCCGGTCGGTATCGCTGACCCGGCGCAGGAGCAGGCCCATCTCGGTCAGCTGGCGGACGAGCGTGCTGACGGTGTTGGCCGCCAAACCGAGCTCGCTTGCGGCCTCCGCGACCGATACGCCGGGGCGCCGCCGGACCAGCCGCACCAGCTCGAGCTGCGCTCCGGTCAGCAGCGACAGCTCGGCCGGCCTGCCGGCGTAGCGACGGCCGGCGCGCCGGATCCGCGCGGTCTGGGCGACGAGCTGGTCCGCGACCTCGTGCAGCTCCGTGGGCGTTGCGTGAGCGCGCGTTGCTGCTCGCATTGCGTCTTCATCATATACCTCTGCGACAGAGCTAATTGCCGCGGTGTGGGACAATCACGCGAATGTCCGAGACCAACGTCGAGCGTGCACGACGCGGCTTTGACGCGATCGCCCGCGGCGACTACGACACGGTTCGTGAGATCCTGCATCCGGACGTCAAGTGGCACGGTGGCAACCCCGCGGACGGGTGCCTTGACCGTGACCAGGTGCTGGCGTTCATGCAGCGTCCGGAGCGTCCCTCAGGGATCGTGGAACTGGTCGAGCTCGTCGACGCGGGCGACCAGGTGGTCGTGATCATGCGCCCGCCGCGTGACACTGAGTTGCGCGCCAACCTCACCACCTTCCGCGATGGGCTGGTCGTCGAGATGGTCCACTTCGAGGACCCCGACGAAGCGCTCGCCGCCGCCGGCGTCGCGCGCCCGCGAAGCTAGCTATAGATGGCGCCCGGCGGGCGTGGCGTCCAGCTCACGCCGGACCCGCGCGAACACCTCGGCGAGCGTTCGCAGCTCGGCCTGGGTCAAATGGTCGAAGAACAGCTGCTGCACGTCGGCGAGGTGTCCCGCTTGCGCTTGACTGGCGAGTTCGAGGCCGGCATCGGTCAGGCAGGCGTCGGTCGCGCGGGTGTCGTCCGGATACGGCTGACGGACGACCAGGCCGCGTCGCTCGAGCGAATCGACGATCCGCGACACGCGGCTGAGGCTCAAGCCGACGTCGGACGCCAGCCGTGACAGCCGGCGGCGATGCTGCTCGGACGCCGCCAGGCGCCCGAGCAGCTCGAGCTCGCTGAGCGACAGACCGTGGCTTTCGACAAGCCGGCTCTCGAGCATGCGGTTGAGCTCGCGGGTCGCCCGCTGAAGACCTAGCCACGCGTCGGCGTACGGCCCCGGGTCGCCGAGCACGTATTCACATTGGTCCTCGCGCGTCGCGGTCATGACCGCACCGCCGGCCAGTCCGCCCGCGGGTCCGGCAGCGGGGTCAGCCGCTGCTCGACCTCCTCACGCCGGGACTCGAGCCACGGCGGCAGGATGATCCTGCGGCCGAGCTCCTCGACCGTGCCGTCGACCGTGAAGCCCGGCTCCTCGGTCGCCAGCTCAAATAGGACTCCGCCCGGCTCGCGGAAGTAGACCGAATGGAAGTAATGGCGGTCGATCACGCCGCTGTTGGGGATCCGTGCCTCGTTGAGCCGCTCCAGCCACTCCCCCTGCTCGGCGTCAGTCGTATGCCAGGCGATGTGGTGAACCGAGCCGGCGCTCTGCCGCCCGCGCTCGGCCGGCGGCTCGTCGAGCGCGATCCAGCCGCCCCGCTTGTCGCCGCGCAGCTCCCACGTGTCGCCGCCGGCGGTCAGTGGTGTCGCGCCCATCAGCTCCTCCAACAGCGCCTGCGTCGCGTCCGGTGCCGCGCTGTAGGCGCGGACGCCCTCAAAGCCGTGCAACGCCAGCTCGGCCGGGATCTCGGGGTGGTCGGCGATCAACGGCTCGTCGCCGCTGTGATCGACGATCAGCTCGTGTCCCAGCCCTTCGAAATCGGCGAACCGGACGCTCGCGTCGTCGCGCTGCACCTCGATCCCCTCGGCGCGGAGCCTGTCGGTCCAGAAGTCGAGCGCCTGCTCGGAGCCGACGCGCCAGACGATTCGGTGCACCATGCCCGCCCCGGCCCGACCCGGAATCGCAAACGGATACTCGAAGAAGGTCAGGTCGAGACCCGGCCGGGCGAGTTCGTCTCCGTAGAACAGGTGGTAGACGCTGGGGTCGTCCTGGTTGACGGTCTTGGCCGTCAACCGCAGCCCGAGAACGCGGGTGTAGTAGTCGAGGTTGCGCGGGGCATCGCCCGTGATCGCGGTGATGTGGTGAAGGCCGTCGAGGTTCATGGTTTCTCTTCCCGGTGGGTCAGTTGCCAGAGCAAGGTTGTTAGCGCAAGTATAGCGCGTGCATGGTTGCGCTGTCAACTACCGTCTGGGACGGGGCACGGCGGGAGAACACCCTGCCTCGTCGTCGTCGCCGGACCGCGGCGCCGAGCTGCTGGTCGGCTGACCCGTGGCGATCTGCTTGGCAGCGGTGCCTCGACTAACTGAGCCTCAGACGAAGTAAGTCGCGTCACCCCCGACGGAACGTGCTCAACGCCGCGTCTCGACGCTGCAGCCGGTCGCCTCGGTCTCCGACACGACGGCCAGATCAGCCGTCTGATCAGTGATCACCGTGCTGACGGCAGCTGCGGATGCAGCTCCTCGATCAGATCGGCCTGAACGTGGCCGACGTCGATCGGGTCCACGATGGCCTGCGCATGCGCCTCGACGGTGTCGCACACGATCTGCTGGTCCATCAATCCCCTCCTATCTGGATTATCGGCAGCCGCGAACCCTAGACGGCCGATGTAAGCGCAGCGTTTACCGGACCCATCTCCTGGCGCCGACCTGCCGGGCGTTCCGTCACACTGCCGAAGATCAGCGATCGAAGCCAACACCGGGCGCTCGTGACGTGCCGCCAGATCGTGCCCGTGGTCGTCCTCACGGCATTGCTCGCCGTGCTGATCGCGGGGTGCAGTGGCACGGGCCAGGCGGCGCCGGCGCACAGCAGCGCGGGCCAGGTGGTGTCACACACCGGCACTGGTCAGGCAGCGGCGGCGCCGAGCGCGGCGGCCGCTGGGTCGGCGCTGACCGTCGGGCGCTCGCCGGTCGGCCGGCCGATCCCGCCCGGATTCGTCGGCCTGTCGATTGAGTTCCGGGACCTCGAGGAATACGTCGGCGATGACCCCAACGCGCTCAACCCCGCGTTCGTGCAGCTGATCCGTGACATCGACCCCGACCACCCGGTGCTCAGGATCGGCGGGGACAGCACCGACTGGACCTGGTGGCCGGTCGCGCACGTCGCGCAGCCCCCGGGGGTCAAATACGCCCTTACCCCGGACTGGATGAGCGTCGCTCGCGCGCTCGCGACCGCGGTCGGAGGGCGCCTGATCCTCGGCGTCAACCTCGAGGCCGACAACCGCACGATCGCGGCTGCCGAGGCCAAGGCGATGGTGAACCGGATCGGGCGTTCGGCGATCGAGGCGCTCGAGATCGGCAACGAGCCGGAGCTGTACGCCGGCTTTGGCTGGTACAAGTCGGTCAGCGGCAAGCAGGTTCCGGGGCGGGCGCCTGGCTACAACGAGGCCGATTTCTTCCACGACTACTCGAGTTTCGCCGCGGCGATGCCGAGCGTGTCGCTCGCCGGGCCCAGCAGCGGCGCGGCCACCTGGCTCGTCGAGCTGGGCTCGTTCCTGTCGGCTGAGCACAAGGTGCGCCTCGCGACCGTGCACGCCTACCCGCTCAAACACTGCGCGGTGACCGCCGACGTAACGATCCCGCAGCTGCTGGCGCAGGACGCGTCGCACGGCCTCGCGGAGCAGATCGCGCCGTACGCCGCCGCCGCCGCGCGGCACGGCGTGCCGCTGCGCGTCGACGAGATCAACGCTGTCACCTGCGGCGGCGAGCGCGGGGTCAGCAACGCGTTCGCGTCCGCGCTGTGGGCGCTGGACACGATGTTCGAGCTCGCCCGGACCGGCGTCTCGGGCGTCAACATCCAGACGGTCCCGAACACGATCAACGAGGTTCTGGGCTCGACCTACAACGACGGCACCTGGCAGGAGCGCGTCCATCCCGAGTTCTACGGGCTGATCATGTTCGCCCAGGCGGCGCCGGCGGGGGCCCGGCTGCTGGCGCTGTCGGGCGCGACGCCCGCCGGTGTCAAGGTGTGGGCAACCCGCGCACCCAACGGCCGCGTGCACATCGTCGTGATCAACAAGCACCTGAGCGTCGGCCAGACCGTCCGTCTCCGGATCCCAGGCGTGGCGGGCGCGGCGAGCATTGAACAGCTTCGCGCGCCGAGCGTAGCCGCCGAGGGCGGGGTCACGCTCGGCGGCCAGACGTTCGGGACCGAGACGACCACCGGCCAGCTCGCGGGCCACGCGCAGACGACCACGCTCGCGCCGAGCTCCGCGACCTACGTCGTGCACATTCCGCCGGCGAGCGCGACGATGCTGACGCTTTCTCCGTAGCCGACGCGAACGTGAAGAACATTCGACGATTGGCGGCGGCGTCCGCGGCGTTGGCGCGATCAGTGCACCGCTCGCGATGGCGAGCGCCGGCTCGAACCCGGTCACAGCATCCGAGGCGCGCGCTCGGACGGCAGGCGTACCTGTACGGATTCCCGCTGCTCTCGTTTCTGCGCGTGCAGGCGACCCAGACGAGTGTCCGCTGCCCCGACGCCAACGGCGACGCCCCGACCAACTCGTTCAGCACCGCGGACAGGTTGGCGAGGCCGAGCGACCGCACGGTGGTCGCGCCGAACGTCGACACGCTCTACTCGCTCGCGCATCTCGATCTCGGTCGCGGGCCGGTGGTGCTCAGCCACCCCGCGATGGGACACCGCTACTTCGCGTTCGAGCTGCTGGATCCGTACACGAACGTGATCGGCTACATCGGCACGCGGACGACGGGGGCCGCCGCCGGCAGCTTCGCGATCGAGTGGGCCGGCCACCACCCCACGCCCGTGCCCGGCGCCCGCGTGATCCGCAGTCGGTACCGGCGCGTGTGGGTCGTCGGCCGCACGCTGATCGACGGCGGGCGCGCTGATCTGCGACGCGCCGTGGCGCTGATGCGCCGCTACCAGATCAGCCCGCCGGGCGGCCCGCGCCGCTTTTCGCGCGGCTGCACGCGCGCCGGCGCCACGCCCGCCGGGGCCGAGGTCTGGGCAACCCGCGTTCCCATGGCCGCGTGCACATCGTCGTGATCAACAAGCACCTGAGCGTCGGCCAGACCGTCCGTCTCCGGATCCCAGGCGTGGCGGGCGCGGCGAGCATTGAACAGCTACGCGCGCCGAGCGTAGCCGCCGAGGGCGGGGTCACGCTCGGCGGCCAGACGTTCGGGACCGAGACGACCACCGGCCAGCTCACGGGCCACGCGCAGACGACCACGCTCGCGCCGAGCTCCGCGACCTACGTCGTGCACATTCCGCCGGCGAGCGCGACGATGCTGACCCTTTCTCCGTAGCCGACGCGAACGTGAAGAACATCCGACGATTGGCTGTTCCGTGCGCAGGTCGCCGAGCTCGGGCTCGGCGCCAACACGAGGCAGGAGGCCGTCTATCCGACCGCGCTCACCGACACCGCCCGCCAGCCGCTCGACGGCGCCGACGACTACCGGCTGGTGTTCAAGCCCGGCCAGGCGCCACCGAATCGCGCGTTCTGGTCGCTGACGCTCTACAACTCGAATGGCTTCCTGGTCGCCAACCCGGCGCATCGCTCCGCGGTCGGCGATATTCATCCGCCGTTGCGGCGTGAGCACACCGGCAGCATCGTCGTCTTGATCCAGCGGTCGCGCCCCAGCGGCGCCCACGTCAATTGGCTGCCGTCCCCGAGCGCTGGCTTTCGCGTCACGATGCGGATCTACTGGCCGCGGCGCAGCGTGCTCGACGGGCGCTGGGAGCCGCCGCCGATCGATCGTGTCGGCTAGGCACCCCGCCGGACCCCAGCGCATCGAGGTCAGTCGACGATCAGTGGGATCGGTGCCTGATCACGGGCCGCGCTGAGCGTCACGCCGACGCTCGCTGCGACGATCATCGCGATCGCGACCACACCGGCCACGGCCAGCGATTGGCCCAGGATCAGCAGGCCGAGCAGCGCGCCGATCCCGGGCTCGATGCTCATCAGCACCCCGAACACGCGCGTCGGCAGCCGGCGCAGCGCCCAGAACTCGAGCACGTAGGGCAGCAGCGGGACGAGCACCCCGAGCGCCAGGCCCGCCGCGACCTTGGCCGGGTCGCCGAAGCGCTCGGAGAAGTTCACGAGGCTGAACGGCGCCGTCACCAGCACTGAGACCGCCATCGAGACCGCCAGGCCGCCGAAACCGGGCCAGCTCTGCCCGACGCGCTTCGTGAGCACGATGTAGCTCCCCCACCCGACCGCAGCGCCGAACGCGAGCAGCACCCCGGTCGTGTCGAGCGAGCCCGAGACCGGGTGTCCGAGCGTCAGCAGGCAGATGCCGCCGGCGGCGAGCGCGACCCAGACCGCATCCAGCCACCGGCGCGAGCCGGCCAACGCGACCGCGAGCGGGCCGGTGAACTCGATCGCGACCGCGATCCCAAGCGGGATCCGATCGATCGCCTCATAGAACGAGAGCGTCAGCAGACCCGAGACGACGCCCAGCAGGACCGGGCCCGCGAGCTCGAACGCTGGTCTCCCCCGAATCCGCGGCCGGACCGCGATGTTCAGCACGAAGGCCGCGAACAGCAGCCTCAGCACGACGACGCCCGCCGCGCCCAGCTGTGCGAACAGCGGCTGTGAGAGAGCCGCCCCGAGCTGCACGCTGGTCATCGAGCCCAGCGCCGCCAGCACCGCGGCGCCGACCCTGCGGTCCTGTAGGTTCATGACCTCGAGGGAGGTGAGACAGCTGCCGGAATGGCTTCGCGCACGGTAGGGTCTACGAGACCCGCCCGGCGGACCCCGTAGGAGGATCAAGGTAGATGGACGATTCGATCGTAGTCGGCACTGACGGCTCGGATACCGCCAAGGTGGCGGTCGATGAGGCCGTGCGCCTCGCGAAGGCCCTCGGCGCACAGGTGCACGTGGTATCCGCGTTTGAGCCGCTGCGCGGGGCGCGGGTGCACGGCGCACCGGAGGGGGCCGCGAAGGTATGGCAGCCGCTACCCCACGATGAGGTCGAGGGAATTCTCAGCCAAGCAGCGGCCGGTGTGCGCCTCGCGGGGGTACCGGTCACGACCCACGCGGTCCAGGAGGATCCGGCCGATGCCCTGATCAGCGTTGCCGACACGGTCGACGCGACGATGATCGTGGTCGGCAGCAAGGGCATGCACGGCGCGCGCCGCCTGACGCTCGGCAACGTGCCCAACAAGGTCTCGCATCACGCTCGCTGCAACGTCCTGATCGTCGCGACCGACTGAGCGGCTGATCGCCTCGCGCCGAGCGAGCGCGCGCTGTAGCGCCCCGCCGACCACGCATACGCGTGCCCGCCGAGCGAGCGCCCTGTAGCGCCCCGCCGACCACGCATACGCGTGCTAAAATGCTTGCCAGCAAGCAAGTATTTAGCTAAGGAAACTTTTTGGTTGCCTCACCTTCGATCCTCGACGAAGAGACAGCGGTCCGCCTCCGAGTGGCGATCGCGCGCCTGTCGAGGCGCCTGCGTCCGACCGCTGCCGGCGCGGGCGCGGGGTTGACGCCGACGCGCACCTCAGTCCTGTTGACGATCGTCCGCAGCCGCCAGATCCGCCTCGCCGAGCTCGCCGACATCGAGGGGCTCAACCCGACCATGCTGTCGCGGGTCATCTCTGACTTCGTCGCCGACGGCCTGGTCGCGCGTACCTCTGACGACGGTGACCGTCGCGCCGCGTGGGTGACGCCGACCGCGGCCGGACGCAAGCTCGCGGAGCGAATCCGCCGCGAGCGGACCGCCGCCCTCAACGAGGCGCTCGAGGGACTGCCCGACGACGATCGCCACCTACTGGAGCGCGCGCTGCCAGCGCTTGAAGGGCTGGCGGAGCAGCTCAAGGACAGGTATTCGTGACCCGCGTAGTCAACGCAGCCGGATGACTCCGCCGGCGCGCATATGGCGAGCCTGGACGGCGAGCGCGCGCCAGGCCGGAGGCGTCACATTCGCCGCCCTCTCAGTACCCAACTATCGCCGCTACTACGGCGGTCAGTCGATCTCGCTGATCGGCACCTGGATGCAGATGACCGCCCAGGCGTGGCTGGTGCTCAGCATTACGCACTCGAGCACCGCCCTGGGTGTCGTGATCGCGCTGCAGACGCTGCCGGTGCTGCTGCTTGGCCCCTACGGCGGCGTGATCGCCGACCGGGTCGACAAGCGCAAGCTGATGATCGCGCTGCAGAGCGCGATGGGCGTGCAGGCGCTCGTGCTCGGCGTACTGACGGTGACCGGCACGGTCAAGGTGTGGGAGATCGGCGTGCTCGCCGCCCTGCTGGGGCTCAACAACGCGTTCGAGAACCCGGCGCGCCAGTCGTTCATGCTCGAACTCGTCGGGGCGGAGCACCTGCGAAACGCGGTCACGCTCAACTCGGTGCTGGTCAACATCGCGCGGGCGATCGGTCCAGCGGTCGCCGGGATCCTGATCGCGACCGTCGGTGACGGCATCTGCTTCCTCGCCAACGCGGCCAGCTTCGTCGCGGTCGTTGCATCGCTGACGACGATGGACATCGCGGCGCTGTCGCCGACCGTGCCGGCGCCCCGGGCACGGGGTCAGCTGCGCGAAGGGCTGCGCTACGTCCGCTCGACGCCGCAGCTGGCGGTACCGCTGCTGATGATGGGGGTCGCGGGCTGCCTGACGTATGAGTTCCAGGTTTCGCTGCCGGTGATGGCCTCGCGCGGGCTGAACGTCGGCGCGGCCGGCTTTGGCTTCATGACCGCCGCGATGGGCGTCGGCGCTGTGTTCGGTGGTCTGTTCGTCGCCGCACGCGGCAAGACCGGCCTGCGGCCGCTCGTGCTCGCCGCTGCGGGATTCGCGGTCACGATGACGATCGCGACCGTCGCTCCGACGCTACCGGTCGAGCTGATCGCGCTCGCGTTCGCCGGCGCGGCCAGCATCTCGTTCATGTCCACCGGCAACTCGACCCTGCAGCTGAACTCCGAGCCCGAGATGCGCGGCCGCGTGATGTCCCTATGGTTCGTCGCCTTCCAGGGCTCGACCCCGATCGGCGGCCCGCTCGTCGGTTGGATCATGGCCGTGATCGGACCGCGCGCCGGGCTTGGGCTGGGGGCGGTAACGATCGCGCTGGTCGCGATCGGCGGGCTGCTGGCGCTGCGCCGGACGCCGGTGGCGCTCCGGGGACGGCCGGCGCCGAGCCTCGTCGCCGGCCGCGGCTAGCGGCTCGTGTAGAAATCCGGGGGGCCCAGTGGACGCCCGGGTGTGTGCACAATCGACCACGGGAGAGCTGCAATGCGCAAGATCGTCGTCACAGAGTTCGTGTCCCTCGACGGCGTGATCGAGGATCCTGGCGGCGCCGAGGGCACCGACTTCGGCGGCTGGACGTTCAAGTTCAACGACCCCGCGGGGATGAAGTACAAGCTCGACGAGGTGCTCGACCACGAGGCCCTGCTGCTGGGGCGCGTCACCTACGAGGGGTTCGCCGCGGCGTGGCCGGAGATGACCGACGACGTCGGCTTCGCGGACAAGATGAACTCGATGCCCAAGTACGTCGTCTCGCGCACGCTGGAGCGCGCCGACTGGAACAACTCGACGGTCCTCTCGGGAGACGTCGCCGACGAGGTGCGGGCGCTCAAAGCGCAAGAGGGCGGGGACATCCTGGTCGCGGGCAGCGCCAGCCTGGTCCGCGAGCTGACCTCGCTCGGCCTCGTCGACGAGTTTCGGCTGATGGTGTTCCCGATCGTGCTCGGCCACGGCAAGCGGCTGTTCGCCGACGTCACGGGCACGCCCGTGCTCGCGCTGGCCGACACCAGATCACTGGACTCGGGGACGGTGATCCTCACCTACCACCGCGCTTAGCTACGCTCGCCCGCGTGGAGGCGCCAACCTTCGACCTGCAGAGCCACTCGCTGCAATCCGATGGGGCGCTGACGCCGAGCGAGGTCGTGCGCGCCGCGGCCGACGCCGGGGTGAAGCTGATGGCGCTGACAGACCACGACACCGCCACCGGCGTCGCGGAGGCAGCAGCGGCGGCGGTGGCGGCCGGGATCGGGCTCGTGCCGGCGACCGAGGTCACGTCGCTGTTCGACGGCGGCCAAGACCTCCACGTGCTGGGGTACCTGATCAACCCCGACGAGCCCGGGCTCGCACGGGCGCTCGCGCGCTCGCGCACCCATCGGGAGCAGCGGGCACAGCTGATGGTCGACGCGCTGAAGGAGCTGGGGTTCGAGCTCGACGAGCAGGCGCTCGCCGAGCGCTCGGCCCGCGGCGAGTCGATCGGCCGACCTCACCTCGCCCAGGCGGTTGTCGGCGTCGACGCAAACCACGCCCGGCTCGAGGACGAGCGCCTGCTCGACCCGACCGCGTTCCTGGTCGCGTACCTGACCGACGGACGGCCGGCGTTCAGGCCTCGCGAGGCGCCGTCGGTCGAGCAGGCGATCGCGCTGATCCACGGCGCCGGCGGCGTAGCGGTCTGGGCGCATCCGTTCTGGGACATCCCGGCGCCCAACGATGTGCTGGCGACGATCGACCGCTTCCGCGCGGCGGGCCTGGACGGCGTCGAGTCGTTCTACGTCACCCACACCCGCGAGCAGACCCAGTTGCTGTCCGACCGCTGCGCGGAGCTCGGCCTGCTGAGCACCGGCTCGTCGGACTTCCACGGTCCCGAGCACCGGTCCTTCTCGAGGTTCCGGGCGTTCGAGACCTACGGGCTGGAGCCCGTACTCGGTCCGCTCGCGGGCTGAGCCTCCACGCGGGCGAACCGAAGAACTTCGGGCGGTCGCCTCAGCCGGCCTTCGGCGTGTGAGCGACGACGAACGTGCGGTTGGGCGTCTGGATGACGATCACCCGCTGACCCTGCTGCAGCTGCGGCAGTGTCGCCTTCTGGCGATTGTCGCGAACGACGGCACTGCTGGCGATCGTCAACGTGACCTGCTTGTAGGTCGCCTTGGCGTTGCCCTCGTTGATCGTCAGCTGCTGACCGCTGACGGAGCCGACCGTGCCGCGGTCAAACGTGATCGTGACGAAGCCCTTGCGCGTCCAGACGACCACGTCGCCGTGGACCGCGCGCCGGGCGACCAGACGGAGGCCGTCGGCGCGCAGGCGGGCGAGGCCGCGCCCGTCCCGAAGCTGATGCAGCGGTACGCGGGCTTTGGTCGGGTTCGCCGCGCCGGCGGTGGCGATTGCGCTGGCGCCTGCGCCGATTGCCAGGCAGGCGACCGCGACCACCAGCAGCCGTGAGTGTTTGCGTAGTGATTGCATGGCCCTGAGAACACGCTCAGAGGCACGATCGATGCGGTCGCGGGCGTCAGGACGGGGTTGCGCCCGTCGGCGCCAGGCTGCGAAACCCCGCTCTATGCAGGGATATTGCGCTCCGAGAGATGGTGGCCGACCTTCCGTTTGACGCGCTGCAGCGCGTTGTCGACCGTCTTGCAATCGCAGCTCAGCCGACGTGCGACCTCCTCGTAGGAGTGCCCGTCGAGGTACAGGGCGAGGACCCGTGACTCGAGCTCGGATAGTGCGGTCGAGATGCACGCCACCAGCGCCCGCAGCTCCTCGGAGGAGATCACCTGGTTGACGGGATCCTGGACCGACGAGCCAGGCAGCATCTCGTCGAGCGTCGGCTCGTTGTCGCCGAACGATCCGGCCGGCGTGCTGGAGAACGACACGTACTGGTTGAGCGGCGTGTGCTTGTTGCGGGTCGCGGTCTTGACCGCGGTGATGATCTGACGTGTGATGCAGAGCTCGGCGAAGTTGCGAAAGCTCGATTCGCGGTCAGTCCGGTAATCGCGGACCGCTTTGTAGAGCCCCACCAGGCCCTCCTGGATCAGGTCGTCGGAGTCGCCGCCGGCGAGGAAATACGACGACGCCTTGAGCCGGACGAATCCGTAATAGCGGCGCACGATGCGGTCATACGCATCGGCGTGTCCCTGCTTCGCCAGGGCGATCAGATAACCATCTTCAACCCTAGGTTGAGGCTGAGAGTAAGCAGAAAGTCGAGCCACGAAAACCTTCCTTGTTCCCTCCGCCGGGCGGCGGAAGATCGGAGTGTCGTGGCGCGCTACCTCCCCTGGCGCCGCACCGTATGGAGCCTTCCCAGAAAGCAGGGCGCGAAGCCTCACTCTCCCTCAACTCAGCCCTAAAGCTCGAGTTGATCCTTATTTTCGCGCGCGAGCTTGACATAGCAACGCTCGCGTGTCAAGCGCCGTGCAAGCCGGCTTGCCGATTACGGGCAACCTCGAACATCAGGACCGCGGCCGCGGCGCTAACGCTCAACGACTCGATCCGACCCCGAAGGGGGATCGAGACGAGCGCATCGCAGGCGCCCGCGACGCGCGGCCGCACCCCCTTCCCCTCCGACCCGAGCACCAGCACCAGCCGCTGGCCGTAGTCGACGGCCGTGTAGGTCTCGGTCCCGTCCTGGTCGGCGCCGTAGCACCACAGGTCGGCGCGCTTGGCGTCGGCCAGGAAGTCGGCGAGGTTGCGGACCTTCGCGATCGGCAGGTGCTCGACGGCGCCCGCCGAGGCCTTGCAGACGGCCGGCGTGACCTCCGCCGAGCGCCGCTCAGGCAGCACCAGCCCCGACGCCCCGGCACACTCGGCGCTGCGGGCGATCGCGCCCAGGTTCTGGGGATCCTGCACCTGATCGAGCGCGACGATGAACGGCTGCGCCAGCGCCAGCAGGTCGTCGGCGGCCGCGTATTGAAACGGCGCGACCTCGGCGCACAGCCCCTGATGGTCGGGCGAGCCGCACAGCCGCTCGAGCTCGTCCGCGTCGGCGCCGGTCGTAACGGCTACAAGCGGCGCCAGCCAGGGCTCCCGGAGCGCGTTGCGCGTCCCCCACACGCGCTTGACCGCGCGTGGTCCGCGGATCGCCTCGTGGACCGGGTGGCGGCCGTAGATGATCACGCCGCCGGCAGCAACTCGGGTCCGTCGGGCCCGTCGCGGATCTCCCAGCCGAGCCCGCGCAACTCATCCCGCAGCTCGTCGGCGCGCGCGAAGTCGCGCCGCGCCCGGGCCCGCTCACGGGCATCCGCGAGCGACCTGATCTCCGCGGGCACCTCGACGGACTGGCGCTCGAGCAGGTTGGCGAGCCCGAGCACGTCCAGCATCGCGCGCAGGTCGGCATCGCCGGCCGGACCGCTGCGGTTGGCCTCTCGCACCCAGTCGAACACCTCCGCGAGCGCGCGCGGCGTGTTGAAGTCGACGGCCAGCGCGTCGCCAAAGCGCTCGCGCAGCGGCGCTGACCACTCGGGGCTGGCGCCGTCCGTCAGGCCGCGCGCGGCCTCGCGGATCCGCGCGCAGCGCGCCTGGGCCTCCTCCAGGCGCTCGTCGTCGAATTCGATCGGCTGGCGGTAATGGGCCCCGCAGAAGTACATCACCAGCGCGTCGCGACCGTAGCGCGCGATCGCCTCGTGCAGCGCGAACACGTTGCCGACCGACTTGGACATCTTGTCGCGGTCGATGCGCACCATGCCGTTGTGGACCCAGAGCTTGGTCAGCGGCTCGCCGTGTGCGGCGAACGTCTGGGCGGCTTCGTTCTCGTGGTGGGGAAACAGCAGGTCGCTGCCGCCTCCGTGGATCTCGAACCCGAGCCCGAGCGTCTGCTCCGCCATCGCCGAGCACTCGATGTGCCAACCCGGCCGCCCGCGACCCCAGGGGGCCTCCCACCACGTGTCCTCGCCTGGCTTGTGGGCTTTCCAGAGCGCGAAGTCGAGCGGATCGTGCTTGCGGTCGGAGCCCTCGACGCCCTCGCCCTGATCCATCTGATCGATATTGCGATGGGATATTTCCCCGTATTTCGGGTAGCTGCGGACCGAAAAATAGACGTCGCCGTCGGCCGCATAAGCATGCCCACCTTCAATCAACCGCTCGATCAACTGGACTATCGGTCCGATCGTCTCGCTCGCGCGCGGCTCGTGGTCGGGCCTACCGAGCTCGAGTGCGTCGGTGTCGGCGATGTAGGCGTCCGTCATTTCGCGGGCCAGCTCGGCGCTGTCGACGCCCGCCTGGAGAGCGGCCGCGTAGATCTTGTCGTTGACGTCTGTAATGTTTGACACGAAGTCGACTTCGTACCCCTCGCTCGCAAGGAAGCGCTTGAGCAGCGAAAAGACCACAAACGGCCTGGCATTACCGACATGGATGCGCCCGTAGACGGTCGGCCCGCAGGCGTAGATCCGGATCCGGCCGGCGACCGCCGGTTCGAGCGTCACGATGCTTCCGGTCCGCGTGTCGTGCAGCGAGATCTTGCGCAATGTGCGGCAACCCTACCGGCCGTCAACGCAACGATCCGACCCGACAGCTAGGTTGCCGCGGATGTCCCAACGCTCGATCAACGCTGAGCGTTTGAAAGCCGTAAAGGAGGGTTTCCGCTCGCTGCCCGACCGGTATCTGGGGGCGGATCCCGGCTTCGACGCCACCTATAACGTCAAGCTCAGCGACCTCGGCCACACGTGGGAGATCCGCTGCACCAGCCATGCCGCCCGTGTCCGGCAGGGCGTGACCCGCAGAGCTCCAGACGTGACGATCTGGACCGACGCCGACACATGGCTTGCGCTGCGACAGGGTGAGCTGTCGGGGATCGACGCTTTCGACCGGCGCCGGCTGACGGTGCGCGGCAACCTCGACTACGCGATCGGGTTCGAGGGCATGTTCAGGCTCCCCGGCGGACGGCCGCCGCTGCTGCAGATCCACGATGTCCGCGTCGGCCGCCACCGGATCTCGACGCTGACGATGGGGCACGGGCCGGACGTGCTGCTGCTCCACGGGCTCGGCGGAACGCGCGCGTCGCTGCTCCAGACGGCCGCATCGCTCAGTCAGCGCTACCGCGTCCACACTCCAGACCTGCCCGGCTTCGGCTCATCATCGAAGCCGGCGCGCGGCGCTTACAACGCGCGCTGGTTCTCAGAGCTGATGCTCGGGCTGATGGATCAGCTCGAGATCGCCAGCGCCCACGCGGTCGGCAACTCGATGGGTGGCCGGGTCGCGATCGAGATGGGGATTAGCGAGCCGGAGCGGATCCGCGCGCTCGGCCTCCTCTGCCCGGCCGTCGCGTGGGTGAAGCGCGGCTTTCACCCGCTGGTCAGGGTCCTGCGGCCCGAGCTGGGTCTGCTGCCGCATGGCTTCTCCCGCGGCGCGGTCGCGTCCCAGTTCTGGAGCATGTTCTACGACCGCGATTTGATCGACCCGGCCGTCGGCGACTTGATGGTCGACGAGTTCCGCCGTATCTACCACACGGCCGGCGCCCGGTTCGCGTTCCTGTCGGCGGCGCGCAACATCTACCTCGAGGCTCCGTACGGGCGCAACGGCTTCTACCCGCGGCTCGCCGAGCTGCGGCCGCCGGCGCTTTTCGTCTGGGGTAGCCACGACCGACTGATCCCGCCGGCGTTCAGCCGCCACGTGCGCCGCTGGCTTCCGAGCGCCGAGCAGGTCACGCTCGCCCACTGCGGTCACGTCCCGCAGGTCGAGCGCCCGGGCGAGACGAATGCGATGCTGAGCTCGTTCTTCGCCCGCGTCGACGCAGAGCAGGCCGCGGCGGCGGACGACGTCGGCGCAGCAGCCGCGTAGGCAACCCGAAAGCCTAGAATCGCGCCTCATGGCTGTCGCCGACAAAGCGCTCAGCAACGGCCACGTCGACGCGGACGAGCGGGACTCAGGCGGCAAGAGATCGTTGCTCTCCCGGGCGCTGAAGGAGCTCGCCAGCCAGGCTCAGCGCCGGATCCCGCGCGCCGACCTCGACGAGCGCGATCCCGACTACATCCGTGAGCAGCTGCCGCTCGCATGGCTGTTTGCGAGCCTCTGGTACCGCGGCGAGGTACGCGGGCTCGGCAATATCCCCGACGACGGGCCGGTACTGCTGGTCGGCAATCACTCGGGCGGCAACATGACGCCGGACACGCTCGTGTTCACGCTCGCGTTCAACACCTACTTCGGGGTCGAGCGCGCCTTCTACCAGCTGGCTCACAACCTGGTGCTGTCGATGCCCGGGCTCGGCTCGCTGCGAAAGTTCGGGACCGTCGCGGCGTCGCCCGAGAACGCTCGCAAGGCGCTCGACTCGGGCGCCGCGCTGCTGGTCTACCCCGGCGGCGACTACGAGGTCCACCGTCCGACCTGGGAGCGCAACCGGATCGACTTCAACGGCCGCAAGGGCTTCATCCGGATCGCGCTCGATCAGGAGGTGCCGATCGTCCCGGTCGTCGCGATCGGCGGCCAGGAGACGGCGCTGTTCCTCAGCCGCGGTGAGCGCCTGGCGCGCCTGCTGGCGCTCGATCGCGTATTCCGGCTCAAGGTGCTGCCGATCTCGCTCGCGGTCCCGTGGGGGCTGAACGTCGGCGACATGCTGGGTCACATCCCGCTGCCCTCGAAGATCACGATCGAGACGCTGCCGCCGATCGACCTCCGGGCCGAGTTCGGGGATGACCCGGACATCGACGACATCTACGACCACCTGCTCCGCCTGATGCAGGACACGCTTGACGCGCTGGCTGCCGAGCGCCGGTTCCCGGTGATCGGATGAGATGCCAGGCGCACACGGTCGTCTCGGCACCGCTCGAGTCCGTGTGGGAGATCGTGTCGGACCCCGAACGGGTGCTGATGTTCATGTCCGGAGTCACTCGCTGGGAGGTCGACAGCGAGGAGCCGACCGGGCTCGGCGCCCGCTACCGGATGCTGATGCGCGTCGGCTCGGCCGAGGTCGGCGGGCTGGTCGAGGTGGTCGAATGGGACCCGCCGCGCGACCTCGCGTGGACGTCGGTCACCGGCATCGACCAGCGCGGGCGCTGGCGCCTGCGGCCCGCGCCGGGCGGCCGCACCCGGGTCGAGATCCGGCTCGCGTACGGCGTCGCCGGATCCGGGCTCGCGGGGTGGCTGGCCGAACGGATCGCCGGATCAGCGGTCACCTCACACCTGCAGGCGAGCTGTCGCCAGCTGACGCAGCTGGTCGAGCACGAGCGGCTGCGCGCGGCGGCGGCGCAGCGCCGCGCCGCGGGCGCCGGCTGATCCTGGGTTCTCACACGGGCGCCAGCGCTCGGAAGCGCAGCGAGCGCAGTATCTGCCGCTCAGCTCGAGCACGCTGAACCGGTCGACTAGGGCCGCCAGCAACCGTGTCCCGGCGCCAAAGCCCGGGCCGATCTCGAGCACGACGTCGCCCAGCGCGACGTGCGCCTGTAAAAAAATCAGCAATTAGTGGAAATGGTTAGACTCGGTTCCTGTCTTCAGCATGATGGAGGTGGAGCGCATGGAGCCTGAGCAAACGGCACAGGAAGGCCACCGGGATTCATCACCCGTGCGCTTCTCTCGAGCGGGCCTTTCGCGACGGTTTTGGGGGCGCTCGCTGGAGGCGCCATTGGCGTATCTGAGCTTGCGGCCTTCTCAGGGTCGCCTACGCAGGATCGGGAGATCCTGTCGTTCGGCCTGTTTGATCGAGCGACTGCAAGCCGCGTTCTACGCCGAGGCGCTGCGCAACGGACGCCTGTCGGGCGAGGCGCGCCAGTTCGCCGAGGTCGTGGGCGGCCAGGAGCAGGCGCACGTCAGGTACATCATCGACGCGCTGGGCTCGAGCGCGCCCAAGAGCCCCAAGTTTCGCTTTGGCGACGCGACCAGCGATCCCGCGAAATTCATCGCCGCCGCCATCTCGCTCGAGCAGACCGGGGTCGCGGTCTACAACGGACAGGCAGTCAACCTCACGCCGAAGACATTGGCCGCGGTGGCTCGGGTCGTGTCCGTTGAAGCGCGCCATGCCGGGTGGGCGCGGGCGCTCGCGAACGAGGACCCTGCGCCGGTGCCCATCGACGTTCCGATCACCATCGAGCAAGCCAAAAGCGTGTTCCAGCGTTATATCGCGTGACCATGGCAGATCTCCGTCCTGACCCCCTCCGTCTGCGCGACTTCGACGTCGACGGGGCGGTGCGCGAAACGTTCGAGCAGTGCAGGCAGGAAACCAGAGCAGGCTTCATTAGCTTGGCGGCGGGCGCCGGGGCGGTGATCGCGTTAGGCGCACGGCCCGCAGCCGCCGCAGCCGCCGCGGGGAGGCCTCCATCCCCGCACGACACCGCGATCCTGAACTTCGCGCTCGCGCTCGAGTACCTCCAAGCGGCGTTTTACACAGAGGCAGAACGGATCGGAGCCCTTCACGGCGCGCTAGCTCACAGGCCCACGTCGTCGGCATGCACGAGCGCGATCACGTGAGGGCCTTCAGGGCGCTGCTCGGGACCGCGGCGATCAAGGAACCGAGCTTCAACTTCCGCGGTGTGACCGGCAACCCGAGCGCGTTTCGCAGCACCTCGGTGGCATTCGAGGACCTTGCCGTCGCCGCGTACAAGGAGCAGGCGCCCATCATCCAATCCCGGAGCATTCTCGCCGGCGCGATCGCGATCCACTCGGTTGAGGCGCGCCACGCGGCATGGATCAGGCGACTGGCCGGATTCCTCCCGGCGGCTAAGCCCTTTGACGATCCGCTGCCTGACGATAAGGTCGTCGAGATCGTCAACTCGACCCACTTCGTCACTTTGCGCAAGCCGGTCACGACTTCGCAGACTGCTCCTCAGTTCACGGGGTAAGGGTCCGGGCGGTGAGTGCCCCCACCAGGACGCAAATGGCGGTCGTGCAGGCCGTGCAATTCTCCCGGAGCATTTAGGTGGGAGTGACGAGGCGATGAGACCGTGGATGTTGGTGGCAGGCGGGTTCTTCCTCAGCGCCGCCGCGACTGCATTGATCTCTTCGAATCCCTTGGTGTCGAGGAGGGATAACCGCGAGTCCTCCTATTCCGGAGCATCGCCGACCGTACTGCCTTCGGCGTTCAACACCGGTCGGCTAGTCCCGCTCGGAAACGCGAGCAGCGTCACCCGGTGGGCGCCGGTGCTTCGGACCAGCGTCGCTCGCCGGGCGCCCAACTCCCACAGCGCACTCGTCGGTTCGGTTCCCGCTCGGACGCCCGAGAACACCACTAACCTCGTGGTCGCCGATGGCGAGGTCGTCCGTCACGGCCTCGTGTGGGTGCGCGTCCCGCTGGCCATACTGCCGAATGGCGCCGAGGGTTGGCTACCGCGGAGTTCGCTCGGCGCGTGGTCGTTCATCGAGACGCACCTGGTGGTCGATCGGGCGCGCCTGACGGCCACGCTGTTCAGCGCGGGGCGAGCGATCTTCCACGCCCCCGTCGGGATCGGAGCTCCGCGAACACCCACGCCGGCGGGCACGTTCTACATCCGAGATCGGCTGAAGGGCTTCGCCGACCCGTTCTACGGGCCGCTCGCGTTCGGCACCAATGCGCGCTCGCCGACCCTGACAGAGTGGCCCGCCGGCGGTTTCGTCGGAATCCACGGCACCGACCAGCCCAATCTCATACCTGGACGGGTGTCTCACGGATGTATCCGAATGACCAACGCGGCGATCACGAAGCTCGGGGAGTTGATGCCGGTCGGCACCCCCGTCACGATCAGATGAACGGCCCGACCGTGCTGTTTCGATGCAAGCTCGGGGCGCTCCTCGCCGCTACGCTGCTGACCCTGCCTGCTGCCGCGATCGTGCTCGCGCCGCCCGCGGCCGCGAACTCGACGGCGACTGCTCCTCAGCAGCTTGTGCACGCTTACCCGCTCGGGCCCCAGCGACTGTGCTGCACGAGCGCGACCACGGGCCAGACGGCGACTCGCCCGCGGCCGAGCCGGGCATCGCGGACCGCGCCGCTACCCGGCGGCACGCGCCCGGCCGGCGCGTCGAACCCGCTCCCGATCATTCTGCTCGGGGCCGTCCTCGCGGTGCTCCTGACCGCGGTTATGAGCGCGACGTACGGCGCACGCCGACGGCGCGCCGCCGCCGCGCTCAGCGCCGAGATCGCGGCCAATCGCCGAGCTACGACCGAGGCGGCGAGCTCCGCGGCCACCGGTGACCGGGCCCGTGATGGGCGAGTACGTTTCGGGCGGCTCTCGCACTTCGGGGAGCGGGTCAGGTCGTCGCGCGACGAGGCTGAGCTGACCGTAGGATCCATAGAAGGACCCGAGACCGAGATCGCGGCGGCGGAGCGGGCGGATCGGCGCGCCGACGCCGGCCGGCAGACCATCGACGCGTTCGACATCGGCGTGCTCTTCCACGAGCGCGGCGACCATGCCCGCGCCCGTGGGGCTTACGAACGGGCCGAGCGCCGAGGCGACCCCGACGCGGGCTTCAACCTCGGGGTCCTGCTGTATCAGGACGGCGACCTCGACGGTGCCGAAGCCGCCTGGCGGCGGTCCAGCGCGACGGGCCATCCACAGGCCGCCGCGAACCTGCGATTCCTGATGCAGCAGCAGCGAGCCGCTCCAGACGAGGCGGCGCAAGCCGCGGGGACAGAGTCGGCGGAGTGCGCCTACCGGCGTGCCGATGAGGTCGGCGAGGCCGGGGGCGCGTTCAACCTCGGCGTGCTCCTGCACCAGCGCGGCGACCTCGCCGGCGCCCGCGGGGCTTACGAACGGGCCGAGCGACGAGGTGACCCCGATGCGGCCTTCAACCTAGGCGTGCTCCTGTACGAGACAGGCGACCTCGAAAGCGCCGAAGCGGCCTGGCGGCGCTCAGCCTCAAGCGGCCATCCGCTGGCGGCCGAAAACCTCCGATTCCTACAGCAGCGGCGCGGCGCCCGGACTTGGTTATGGGAGACCGCCCGGGTCGCCGGCGCAACCGATCCGGAGGGTCGAGAATGAGTTACCGGAGCGGTGGTCCCCGACGCAACTGGTCGCGGCGCCCGGGAATGAGGGTCGCTGCATCCCCTGGCGGAGCCTTCGCGTCAGGGTCGCGTCATATGTCGCGACACCTGTCGCGACCATGTCGCCGTCGAACCGAGAGCGTCTCGACAGAGCGATGCGCTCCTGAACCGCAGTTAGTCGCGATTCCAGTCGAACACACCTGAAAGGTCAAGCGATGTCACCTTCCGACCCACGACGTGCCTCCGGCCAGCACTCGGTCCAGGATCTGCCGTACGGTCCGTTGCCGGCGCGATCGCGGTCCGATGAGCCGACCGGGTCGCAGCAAGGTGCTCCTGACCTTAATCAACTCCTGAGGTTCCCTGCGCCCGAGGCAACGGCCTCGCGCGAGGATCCCGGGGGCGAGCCGGCGGAGTTGGAGGTCGCGGACCCGAGGCCCGAGGCGGACGACGACGTTCACTTCGGCGTGGCCGCGAAGGCGCTGGGCGTCTCGCGCAGGACAGTCGAGAGGATGGTCAAGCGCGGGCAGCTCTCGCGCGGCCCTTCGGGCGCGCCTGCGACCGTGTCGAAGCGAGACCTCGTCACGGCCCTCGAGCAGCGGCGTCGGGACGTCAGCCACTTGACACGCGCTACCGAGGTCGAGCGCGCGCAGGCAAGCTACACAAGCCTGACGGACGCCTGGCCGGAGCACGCAGTCACGGAGTTGCAGGAGCTCCTGCGACCGGTGCTGGAGCCACTGCTGGCCGACTTCATCGACGCCTGGACCCGCGCCGCTGTCCTCGAGAGCCAGATGCAGGGCATCGCCGAACGCGCCGAGCAGGACCGAGGCCGTGACGAGCTGCTACTCGTCCTCGCCACCGGAGGCTGGCGCCAGCGACGAAACGCACGCCGCGCGGCGTTACAGCGCTACGTCCTTCGACAAGGCCTGGGCGGCCCGACGGCCAAACAGGACGAGTAATTCGCGTTCATAGCCAGGCTTGCACCGTCGCCCCAGCGGCGGCGGCCCGACGGAATTCGTCGCGCGGGCGAAGGTTCCCCGCCGGCGTCGCTGCTCACGCGGCACCGGCTAGTTGGCGAGCGTCTAGCCCGGTCAGCGCTGTCCGCGCCATCTTGGCGATTTCGCCGTCGCCCAGCTCACCGGCCCGCCGGTAGGCCTGGCCCGCCTCAGCGAGGGCGCCCCGTTTCTCTAGCAGCGCGCCGAGATTGAACGCTGCGCCGGCGTCATCGCGCTGGTCGGCGCGGCGATACGCCGCCTCGGCCTCGGCCTTAGCGCCCCGCCCCTCGAGCATCACGCCGAGATTCGAAGCCGCGGGACCGTGGCCGAGCTGATCGGCTCGGCGGTAGGCTGCCTCTGCCTTCTCTCTGGAGCCGCGCCGTTCTAGCAGCACGGCGAGCTGGAAGGCTGCATCCGCGTCGCCCGCCGCGTCGGCGCGACGATAAGCAGCCTCCGCCTGTCTCACCTTTCCGTGTTCCTCGAGCAGCTTGCCGAGCCTGCTGTCCGTGGCCGAGACCGGAGATACTCGCGCGGGAACGGATCGTTTGCTCTCCAGGGCTGCCTCCCCTGCGTTACTCAACGCTGGCCGCCGCCGGCTTAGCCCTAGCCGGAATCGCAGCCACGATGGGCGGCCCAACCGCGGCTGGGGGAGCAGCCCGGGTCGGCGGCGGAGCGCGGCGACAACCACCAGCGTCACCCCGATGATGGCGAGAAACAGGAAGAGCCCTGGAGGCGTGCTGGACGGATGCAACGCCGGCGTGGCGCGTACGGGCGGCGCGTGAAGTGCCGCTGGCGAGCTATTGGCGGCCGGCGTGCTACGGGCCACCGGCGTGCCATGAACCGCGAGCGTGCGATGGACGAACGGTGATCCATGGGCCGCCGGAGCCCCATGTGTCGCTAGTAGCGTGAATCGCATTGTGTGTCGCGACACCCGATGGACGACGAGCGTCGGCGCTGACAACAGCGCCCGCGTGCGGCTCCTTACGATCCCATCGGCCGGCAGGCCGCGCGCGGTCTGGAAACGCCGAACGGCCTGCTCGGTGACCGCACCGAACCGCCCGTCGATAGGCCCAGGCGCGAAGCCCGCCGCGGCCAGTCGACGTTGCAGCTTCCGCACGAGCTCAGCCGGGTCGTGGCCCCGAAGGCCCGGCGACAACACGATTGACCGCGTCAGTCCCCACGTCTGGTGGCCGACGATTCCGTCGACGGCCAACCCGCGCGACGCCTGGAACCGTATGACCGCACTCATCGTCAGTGGCCCGTACAGGCCATCAATAGGTCCGGGCGAGTCGCCCGCTAGCACCAGGCGACGCTGGAGCACTCGGACAGCCGCTGAGCCCTCCGGAGTGTTGTAGCCGCTCCCAAGCGCTAGGGTCGCGCGGTCAAACTGGCCGGCGCTCAATCGGGCATGGGCGGCGACCCGCTCTTTCCCGCTGGCTGCGAGCGCCTGCGCTGGCAGGAGCGCGGATGCCGGGAGGAGCAGCGCGAGCACACTCACCAAAGGCGCCCGAAATCGACGGAGTCCCTGACGGTTTCCCCCGTGGCAGGCTCCGCCGCGCCAGCCGACGCGGTGACCCTTTGCACCCCTGCCGCCGAGAACGGGGCCATCGCCCCCGTGGCTCCGCTTCTCGGCGGGCAGGGCGCTACCAGCGCCTGGGATCGCCCCCCATTCGTCTGGCGCTGTAATCGGTGAGGCGGGGCTTTGCACCCATGACGTCGACGCGAACAAGTTGGCTTGCGGTGGCGCGGTCGGCTTCAGATCGCTGTGACCTCGGAGCATTACGGCGTTCCCCAACATAGAGCCCACTCTCATGGGCACCCCTGACCAATTGCGGCGCCAACATAATGAATCGAATCCACTCGAACAAGGCCACGACGAAGAAAATCAACGCAATTTGCGAAATAATTTCCGGCCTGTTGCCTTGCAAAACACCTCAGAACGTGATAGCGCGACATGTCGCGACAGGGTAAATCGCCATCCGCTGGTGCAATGACACGCGACGGCGAGTGGTGGCGGTCGCGTGTCACCGCCTCACGGTCCTCGAGGTCGATCAGCAGCTGGCCATCTAGCACCAGGAAGAACTCGTCGTGTTCGTCGTGCTTGTGCCAGGTTAGGCCGCGAGCAGACTGAAGCGCACGCTCGTGCCGTTGCTCGAGTCCGCGAGCCAGATCCGGCCCCCGTGAGCCTCGACGATCGCCCGCGAGACCGCGAGACCGAGGCCCGCCCCGTCGCCGGTCCGGGCGGCGTCGGCGCCGCCGCGGTAGAAGGCGGTGAACACCCGCTCGCGCTCCTCGGGCGCGATTCCGCCGCCGGTGTCGGCGATCTCGACCTCGATCCCCGAGGCGACCGGCTCGGCGCGCACCACCACGCTGCCGTCGGCCGGCGTGTGGCGGATCGCGTTCTGGATCAGGTTGAACAGGACGCGCTGCAGCTTCTCCGGGTTGGCTCGCGCCGGCGCGAGCTGGTCCGGGACGCGGGTCACGACCGCGATCCGCTTCGCCTCCGCCTGGACCCGCATCGCCTCGACGGTCTCGGTGACGAGTTCGTGTAGCGGCACGCGCTCGAGCGACCAGCTGATGTCGCCCGCCTCAAGCCGCGAGAGCTCGAACAGGTCGTCGATCAACGCGCTGAGCGCGTCGATGTGAGTGCGCATCCGCTGCAGGTAGACGCGCCGCGTGTCGACGTCGACGACGATGTCATCGCCGACCGCCTCGGCCAGCAACCGCAGGGTCGTGATCGGGGTCCTGAGGTCGTGCGAGACGGCGGCCACGAGGTCCCGGCGCGCGCGATCGGACTGGTCGCGCGCCGCCGCCTCGGCCTCGAGCTCGCCGATCATCGCGTTGGCCGCCGCCGCCAGCTCCGCGAGCTCGTCGTGGGCCGATGTCTCGATCGAGACGTCGCGCTCGCCGCGGCCGACGGCGCGCAATCCGTCGCGGATCGTCTCGACGTCGCGCAGAATGCCGTTCGCGACCAGCTTGGCGCCGATCGCCGCCAGCACGCCCGCCAGAACCACGACCGCCGCCACCAGCACGGCCTCGTGCCCGGATACGACCATCAGCACGCTGACGACCACCAGTGCCGCCAGGACCGGCGCGACCGCGATCGCCACCACCAGCGCGAACTGTCGTGAGAGGGAACCGGCCCGGGAGCGAACCCAGTTGCCGCTCACGGCGCGAACCGGTAGCCGACGCCCCAGACGGTCTCGATGTGACGCGGCTGGGCTGGGTCGAGCTCGATCTTGGCCCGCAGGCGGCGAATATGGACCGTGACCGTCGAGGTGTCGGTGTAGAACGAGTACTGCCAGATCGCGTCCATCAGCTGGTTGCGAGAGAACACCTGGCCGGGGTGGCGCGCCAGGAACAGCAGCACGTCGAACTCGCGCTGCGTCAGCTGAACCTCCTCGCCGCGGACGTGCACCCGCCGCGACGCCGGCTCGATCGTAAAATCACTGCAGACGATCGGCTCCTCGCGGGCCGGCGAGCTGTCCACCCGCCGCAGCACCGCGTCCACCCTGGCGACCAGCTCGGCCGGCGAGAACGGCTTGACGACGTAATCGTCGGCGCCGAGCCGCAGCCCGACGACCCGGTCTGACTCCTCGCCCTTGGCCGTCAGCAGGATCGTCGCGATCCGGTCGCGGCCCTGGTCGCGCAGCCGGCGCATCACCTCGAGCCCGTCGATCCCGGGCAGCATCAGGTCGAGCACGACCAGGTCGGGGCGCTGGTTGGCCACTTCAGCGAGCGCCTGCGCGCCGTCGGCCGCGACCCGCGTGCGGTAGCCCGCGCGCTCGAGGTAGCGCGATACGACCTCGGCGATCGTCGGTTCGTCGTCGACTACCAGCACGGTGCCCCGAATGTGATCCTCCATGAACTGATTCTGGCAGCGCACGGCGCCCGCCCCAACTTCTTCAGACCGATTTCACAGCCTGTTCAGAGCTCGTCGACAGTCGCGATCGCGAGCGCGGCGATGCCCTCTTCGCGCCCGATGAAGCCAATCCCCTCGCCGCGGGTCGCCTTGACGTTGACGTGCGCGGGAGCGAGACCGAGCGCCTGCGCGAGCGTCGCGCGGATCCGGTCGCGAGCCGGTGCGAGCTTCGGCCGTTCCAGCATCACGGTCGCGTCCACGTGCACGACGGCGAACCCGGCCTCCCCCACGAGCCGGATGGTCGACCGCAGCAGCGCCAGCGAATCGGCGCCCTCGTACTGCGGATCGGTGTCAGGGAAGTGCTGCCCGATGTCGCCGAGGCCACAGGCGCCCAGTAGCGCATCGATCACCGCGTGCGTGAGCACGTCCGCGTCGGAGTGGCCCTCGAGCCCGAGCTCGTGGTCGAGCTGGACGCCGCCGATCACCAGCCGCCGGCCGGCGACGAGGCGATGGGCGTCGTATCCGATGCCCGTGATCAAGCGCGCTCCGACAGCAGCAGCTCGGCGATCCGCAGATCGGCGGGGGTCGTGACCTTGAGGTTCTCGATGCCACCGCGCACGACGCGCACGACGCCGCCGGCCTGCTCGACCAGCCACGCGTCATCGGTCGCGCGGGCGAGCTCGTCGTCGCTCGCGGACAGCGCCCGCGCGAGCGCGTCGCGCCTGAACACCTGCGGCGTCTGAACGGTCCACAGTCGCGAACGGTCGAGCGTCCGCACCACGGTCCTCCCGTCGCCGGCCACCTCCTTGATCGTGTCCGAGACCGGCGTGGCCGCGATCACCGCATCCGCTCGCGAGCGCTCGAGCTCCGCGAGCGACGCCTCGAACAGCTCGGCCGTGGCGAGCGGCCGGGCGGCGTCGTGGACGATCACCGGGTCGGCGCCCTGCGTCGTGGCCCGCAATGCCTCGCGCACGGACTGCGATCTGAAATCACCGCCCGCGACCGCGATCGTCCCGGCCGGCGCCTGCGCGAGCGCGTCGGCGGGCAGCGCGACGACGATCTGATCGACGGCGTCGACGCTCCGCAGCGCCCGGACGCTCCACTCGAGCATCGGGCGCCCCCAAAGAGTGACGAGCGCCTTGGGCCGGTCCGACCCAAGGCGCTCGCCACGTCCCGCGGCCACGATCAGCGCGACCGCCATATTCGTCGCCTACTCGGCGGCGACGGCCACCTTGGCGTTGCCATTGGCCCTCGCGTGACCGTTGCCGTTGCCATTGGACTCGACCAGCAGGCTGTACAGGTGCGCCTCCACTTCCTGCTCGTCCATCTCGAGCGCATACATCAGCTCGGAGGCGAGGATCTTCTTGGCGCGCGTGTACATCTGCTTCTCACCGGTCGACAGACCTTTCTCCGATTCCCTGATCGCGAGGTTGCGCACCACTTCGGCGAGCTCATAGATGTCGCCGGTCTTGATCTTGTCGCGGTTGTGCTTGAAGCGCCGATTCCAGTTCTTCGGCATCTCCGAACACTCGTCGCTGAGGACTGCGAGAACCTTCTTGACCGTCTCCTCGTCGATCACACGTCGCAGCCCGGCCAGCGCTGCGTTCTCGGTTGGGACCATCACGGTCATGTCGTTGTGCAGGATCTTGATTGTCAGGTACTCGCGGCTCTCACCGAGCACCTCCTTCATCTCCTTGCGGAGGACCTTGCCAGCCCCGTGGTGCGGATAGACGACGCTGTCGCCTACTTCGAACTCGATGTGTGGGGGCAGCTCGGCAGGCTCAAGATCATCCAGGTGCTCTTCCGTTAGCTCTGTGATGGTGTCCTCCTCTTTCATTGCGGCGCAGGACGGTGCCCGCTCGCGGATTGCGCTACGTCTGCAGGTAGCGATCAACCAGGTTGATCTCCTGCTGTCGGCGAAGGCCCTCGCGGATGTCCTTCGCCCGGATCTCGCCGACGCCGTCGACGGTCTCCAGCTCGCCATCCGATGCAGCGAGCAACTCCTCGAACCCTCCAAACTCCGTCACGATCCGCTGCACGACCATTCGCGGCAGCCTGGGTATCCGACCCAGGATCCGGAACCCGCGCGGAGACGAGGGGTAATCCAGGGTGTTCAGCTTCCGATCGTAGCCGAGCAACTCGGCGAGCCGACCGAAGTCCAGCAAGTCTTGATGCGGAAGCCGCACGAGTTGGTCGACGACCACGGAGAAGCACTCATCGGTGTCCTCGACCAGATAGTCGTGCAGCAGCGCCGCCTTGTCGGCCGCGACGCCGACCATCGTCTCGTCTAGCTGCATCTCGATCAGCCGACCCTCGGTCCCGAGCTCGACGATATAGCGCTCGATCTCGACCGCCATCCGGGTCACGAGCTCGGCCCGCTGGAGCACCGTCAACACATCGTGCAGTGTGACGCCGCCCTCGAACTCGAGCGCCGTCAGCCGGGTCGAGACCTGGTCGAGTCGGCTGCGGTACTTGTCGAGCGTCGCCAGCGCCTGGTTGGCCTTCGCGAGCACGACCGGGATGTCCTCGAGGATGTACTTGACCCCGTCGACGTACAGCGACACCACCTCGCGCCGCTCCGAGACCGCGATCACGATCGCGTCGGTCTGCTTGGAGACGCGCTCCGCGGTGCGGTGCCGGGTCCCCGTCTCGAGCGTCAGGATCGTCGGGTCGGGGGTCAGCTGCACGTTGACGTGCGCGATCTTGGTGGCGTTGGTGCTGAGCGCGATCGCGCCGTCCATCTTCGCGAGCTCGTATAGGAACGCCGGCGAGTAGTCGACGTCGAGCTTGATCCCGCCCGAGAACAGGAAACCGAGCTCCTCCGGATCGCCGATCACGATCAGCGCGCCGGTGCGGGCGTCGACGATGTTGTCGATCCCCTCGCGGAGCGAGGTTCCGGGCGCGACCATCTCGAGCGCCCTCATGATCCGGGACTCCTGTCGAGACTCGAGCTCTTCTTTGAGCTCTTCCCCGGAACGCGGCGGCATCAGGGCAATCTTAGCCGTAATGTTTCCGCCAGGTTGCGCGACGGCAATCGGTTGTAGATCGTCTGTCCGCAGACCGCGCGCGCGGGCTACGCGGCAGCGGCGGCCTGCGAGCGCAATCCGAGCACGACCGTCAGCGCCGAACGCAGCGACCGATGCGTCTCGGGCGCCAGCACCGGTCCGAGCCCGAACCGCCGCGCCTCGGCCAGCCGCCGATCGGCGTGCCCGACCGTCCGCAGCTCGCCGGTCAGCCCGAGCTCGCCGAAGCACGCCAGCGGGCGGCCGTCGGCGCCGGTCAGCGCCACCCGCTTGGCGGCGCTCGCGACCGCCAGCGCGACCGCGAGATCGGCCCCGGGCTCATCGACGCGCACGCCGCCGACGACGTTGACGAACACGTCGGCGGCGCCGAGGCCGATCCCTCCGTGGCGCGCGAGCACCGCCAGCACGAGCGACACGCGGTTGCGGTCCAGCCCGGCGACCACGCGCCGCGGCGGCACCAGCTCCGACGAAGTGACGAGCGCCTGCACCTCGACCAGTAGCGGCCGCGAGCCCTCCATCGCGCACAGCACGACGCTGCCGGGGCTATGCGTCGCCTCGGCCACGAACCTCGCCGAGGCGTCCAGCACCTCGACCAGGCCATCGTCGCGCATCTCGAAGACGCCCGCGTCGTTGGTCGAGCCGAAGCGGTTCTTGATCGCGCGCACGGTCCGGTACGTGCGCTCGCGCTCGCCCTCGAACTGCAGCACGCAGTCGACCAGGTGCTCGAGCACCCGCGGGCCGGCCAGCGCGCCGTCCTTGGTCACGTGCCCGACCAGCAGCACCGCGATCCGCAGCCGCTTGGCTACCTGCATGATTCCGTCGGCGACCTCGCGGACCTGGGCGACCGAGCCCGCCGCGCTCGACAGCTCGGCGCTGTGGAGCGTCTGGACTGAGTCGATCACGCAGACCTCGGGGCGCTCGTGCTCGAGCGTCGCCAGGACCGTGTCGAGCTCGGTCTCGGCAATCACTGGTACGGCGAGCGCCTCCCCGGTCGCGAGCCGCTGCGCGCGCAGCCGGATCTGCGCCGCCGACTCCTCAGCCGAGACGTACAGGGTCCGGCGGCCGGCGGCGCACATGTTGGCCAGCACCATCGTCGTCAGCGTCGACTTGCCGATCCCCGGCGAGCCGCCGATCAGGACCAGCGAGCCGGGCACGATGCCACCGCCGAGGACGTTGTCGAGCTCGCCAATCCCGGTGCTCAGTCGGCGGTGGTCGTCGGCCCGCACATCGCGCAGCGCGACCGGTCGCGCTGCGGTAGCGCGCCCGCGCCGCGCCCCCAAGCTCGTTGCCGGCGGCGCGCTGAGCTGCTCGACGAGCGTGTTCCACTCCCCGCAGCCGGGACAGCGCCCGGCCCAACGGGCGGTCTCGTGTCCGCACTCAGAGCAGACGTGAACTGACGTGGCACGAGCCATCGGACGCCGAGCGTACGCCCTGCGCCCGACGGCTCAGCAGATCGTCACAGAATCGTTGCGGTTACTCGGAGTCGGAGGGAGCGTCCGGGGCGGCTGGATCCGACGGCTCTGCGCCGTGCTCGTCGTCGTCCTCGCTCGAGCCGCCCTCGGCCCCGACGGCGACCGGCGTCGGCTTCGGCGCGGGCTCGATCACCGACAACTTGACGTCGTCCTGCTCGCCGCTTTCGCCCAAGCCGGGCTCGACCAGCACCGTCGAACCGGCCGGAACCTGTGAGCGGAGCACGAAGTCGGCGAGCGGATCCTCGATGTAGCGCTGGATCGCGCGGCGCAGCGGCCGGGCGCCCATCGCCGGGTCCCAACCCTTGTCGACGAGCAAGTCCTTGGCGGGCTCCGACAGCTCCAGCTGCAGCTCGCGCTCGGCCATCGACTCGCGGATCCGACGCAACAGCAGCTCGACGATCTCCTTGATCTCGCCCTTGGCGAGCTTGTGGAACACGATCACCTCGTCGATCCGGTTCAGGAACTCGGGCCGGAAGACCTTCTTCAGCTCGCCCATGATCCGGTTCTTCATGTCGTCGTAGGTGATCCCGGTCTCGTCGTCTGAGACTGCGAACCCGAGCGGCGTGTTGCGCGCGATCTCCGAAGCGCCGATGTTCGAGGTCATGATCACGATGCAGTGGCGGAAGTCGACCGTGCGACCCTGCGCGTCGGTCAGGCGCCCGTCCTCGAGGATCTGCAGCAGGATGTTGAACACATCCGGGTGCGCCTTCTCGATCTCGTCGAGCAGCAGCACGCTGTAGGGCTTGCGACGCACGGCCTCGGTCAGCTGACCGCCCTCGTCGTAGCCGATGTAGCCGGGCGGCGACCCGACAAGCCTCGAGACGGCGTGCTTCTCCATGTACTCCGACATGTCGATCCGCACCATCGTGTCCTCGTCGCCGAACAGGAACTCGGCGAGCGTGCGGGCGAGCTCAGTCTTGCCGACGCCGGACGGCCCGAGGAAGATGAACGAGCCGGTCGGGCGCTTGGGGTCCTTGAGCCCCGCCCGTGAGCGCCGGATCGCCTTCGAGACGACCTCGATCGCCGGGTGCTGGCCGATCACGCGCTTGTGGAGCTCCTCCTCCATCCGCATCAGCTTCTGGGTCTCGGCCTCGGTCAGCTTGAAAACGGGGATGCCGGTCCACATCGAGACGATGTCGGCGATCTCCTCCTCGCCGATCGACGGCCGCTCGGTCGACTCGCCCGCCTCCCATTGCTCGGCCAACTCGCGCTTGCGCTGCACCAACCGGCGCTCGTCGTCGCGCAGGCTCGCAGCCTTCTCGAACTCCTGGTTCTCGATCGCCTCCTCCTTGGCGCGCCGCGTCTCGGTGATCTCGTCCTCGAGGTCGCGGTACACCGGCGGCGAGGTCATCGACTTGATCCGCATCCGCGACGCGGCCTCGTCAATCAGGTCGATCGCCTTGTCTGGCAGGAACCGGTCGGAGATGTAGCGGTCGGCGAGATCTGCCGCCGCCTCGAGCGCCTCGTCGGTGATGTTGACCTTGTGGTGCTGCTCATAGCGGTCGCGCAGGCCCTTTAGGATCTGGACGGTCTCCTCGGTCGACGGCTGGTCGACGGTGATCTTCTGGAAGCGCCGCTCCAGCGCCGAGTCACGCTCGAGGTACTTGCGGTACTCCTCGAGCGTCGTCGCGCCGACCGTCTGCAGCTCGCCGCGTGCGAGCGCCGGCTTGAGAATCGAAGCCGCGTCGATCGCCCCCTCGGCGGCGCCGGCGCCGACGAGATTGTGCAGCTCGTCGATGAACAGGATGATGTCGCCGCGCTGGGTGATCTCCTTCATCACCTTCTTCAGCCGCTCCTCGAATTCGCCGCGGTACTTGGAGCCCGCGACCAGGGCGGCGAGGTCGAGCGTGTAGATCTGCTTGCCCTTCAGCAGCTCCGGCACGTCGGCGTTGGTGATCCGCTGGGCGAGGCCCTCGACGACGGCGGTCTTGCCGACGCCGGGCTCGCCGACGAGCACCGGGTTGTTCTTCGTCCGCCGCGAGAGGATCTGCATAATCCGCTCGATTTCAGTCTCACGACCGACGACCGGGTCGAGCTTGCCCTCGGAGGCGAGCTTGGTCAGGTTGCGGCCGAACTGGTCGAGCAGCTTGGACGACTTCTTGCCCTCGCCCGGACCCGCGGCGCCCTGGGCGCCGGCGCCTGAGCCGCGCTGGCGGCTGCCGGGGCCGGACAGCATCCGGATCACCTCGTTGCGGATCTTCTCCGAGTCGGCATCGAAGTCGAGCAGGATCCGCGCCGCGACGCCCTCGTTCTCGCGCACGAGGCCGAGCAGGATGTGCTCAGTGCCGATGTAGTTGTGGCCGAGGCTCAGCGCCTCGCGCAGCGCCAGCTCCAGCACCTTCTTGGCGCGCGGCGTGAACGGGATCTGGCCGGAGGTGACCTCTTCACCGGAGCCGACGATGCGCACGACCTGCGCGCGCACGCGCTCCACGGTGATGTCGAGGGACTCCAGCACCCGCGCGGCGAGCCCCTCCTCTTCGCGCAGGAGTCCGAGCAGGATGTGCTCAGTGCCGATGTAGTTGTGCTTGAGGGTTCGCGCCTCTTCCTGAGCCAGGACGACCACCTGGCGGGCTCGCTCTGTAAATCGCTCAAACATGTGCTTCCTGTCTCTGGCGGGGCTTTGCGAGGTGGTCGGTCGCGAACTTTTCCTTGGACGCCGCGGATCTCGCAGCTTACGGGATGCCGACTAACCGTCGATACCCACCTCTTCGGCCAAAACGCCGGAATAGATGAGTGTCAACGGCTCTCTATCGGGCCATGCGTAAGTCTAACAGCCGCTCTCCGGTACCCCGGCCCATCGATTTGCGGTCTGTGCGCGACTTCACACGCCGCGAGACTGGGCCGCTCGGCGATCGGCGCCCGCCTCCGACCGGCGCCCGGGACGCGGCAGTCTGCCGCCCGTCGAGAGCCACGATCCGGCCAAAATCAGGAGCAACCCGGCCAGTGCGCTCGGCCCCGGGCGCTCGCCGAGCAGCGTCACGCCCAGCACGACCGCGACCAGCGGATTGATGTAGGTGATCACGGTCGCGCGGCTGGTGCCGGCCTCGCGGATCAAAAACGTGTAAACGACGAACGCGATCGCCGTGCACAGCACCCCGAGCGTCGCGACCGCCGCCCACGCCCCCACGGTGGGCGCCCGCGAGGGGGTGTCGAGCGCCGCAAACGGAGCCAGGATCACCGCCGCGACCAGGAGGCTCGCTCCCATCACCGCCCGTGAATCGAGTCCGCCCATTCCGAGCTTGACGACCATCGGCCCGATCGCGTAGCCGACCGCGCCGATGAAGATCGCGCACGCCCCCAACAGCTCGGCGCCGTTGCCCGCGACATCGATCCCGACCAGCGCGATCACGCCGGTGAAGCCGAGCACCAGACCCGCGGCGCGCAGCGGCGTCGGGCGCTCGGAGGGGTCAAACCGCAACGACAACACGGTCACGATCAGCGGCACCGAGGCGATGATGATCGCCGCCAACGACGACGCCAGGTGGACCTCACCGGCGGCGATCAGCGGGAATGGAATCGAGATCTCGGCGACCGCGTAGGCGACGATCCAGACCCAGCTCTTGCGCAGGGTGCCGAACTCGCGCCAGGCGACCGCGACCAGCAACACGGCCGCGATCGCGACCCGCAACCAGGCGACGTCCGGCGCCGTCATCCCACCGTCGATGGCGATCTTGATCAGCAGATAGGAGCCGCCCCAGACGACCGACATGAACGCGAACGCCCACCAGGCGCGGCGGCTCATGACCGCAGGGCGGGGAACAGCACCACTTCGCGGATCGACCGCTTCCCGGTCAGCAGCATCACCAGCCGGTCGATTCCGATCCCGATCCCACCGGTCGGCGGCATCCCGTGCTCGAGCGCCTCGATGTAATCCTCGTCGTAGGGCTGCGCCTCCTCGTCGCCGGCGGCGGCCAGGCGGCGCTGGGCGGCGAACCTGCGCCGCTGCTCGTCAGGGTCGTTGAGCTCGGTGAACGCGTTCGCGAGCTCCATCCCGCCGACGAACGCCTCGAAACGCTCGACGAGCCCCGGCGTCTCGCGATGGTCCTTCGCCAGCGGCGACAGCTCGACCGGGTAGTCGAACAGGAACGTGGGCTCGATCAACGTCGGCTCGACGTGCTTTGAGACGAGGTCGTCAACCAGCTCGGGCCACGAGTCGCCGTCCTCGAACTGCATCCCCTGCGTCCGCATCGCGTCGGCCAGCTGGTCGCGCTCGCGGAGCGCGAGGATGTCGATCCCGGTGCGGTCCGCGATCGCCCCCGCGAGCGTCTCGCGGCGCCAGGGCGGCGTGAAGTCGATCGGCCCCTCGTAGCCGACCGCCTGGACGACGTGGTGCACCAGCCGCTCGCAGCGATCGGCGGTCGCGCGGTAGTCGGCGTACGCCTCATACCACTCGAGCATCGTGAATTCGGGGTTGTGGGTCGTGTCGACGCCCTCGTTGCGGAAGTCCTTGCCGAGCTCGTAGACGCGCTCGAGGCCACCGACGATCAGCCGCTTGAGGTACAGCTCGGTCGCGATCCGCAGGTACAGATCACGGTTCAGCGCGTTGTGGTGGGTGGTGAACGGCCGTGCCGAAGCGCCGCCATAAAGAGGCTGCAAAACAGGAGTTTCGACCTCGACGAACCCCTCCTCGTCGAGGAACCGCCGCACGGCCGACACGACCCGCGCACGGGTCACGAACAGCTCACGCGCATCCTCGTTGGCGATCAGGTCGAGCTCGCGGTGGCGAAACCGGGTTTCGACGTCCGACAGCCCGTGGTGCTTGTCGGGCGGCGGGCGCAGCGACTTCGCGAGCAGCGTGAACGCCTGCACCCGCAGCGTCAGCTCGCCGCGGCGGGAGCGAAACGCGGTCCCGTCGACGCCCAGCAGATCGCCGAGGTCGAGGCCCAGCAGCCGCTCCATCCCGTCGCTTCCGAGTTCGTCGACGCGCGCTTGGAGCTGGATCCGCCCGGAGCGGTCGACGAGATCGAGGAACGCCATCTTGCCCTGGCCGCGACGGGCCGCGAGCCGTCCCGCAACGCGGTGCGTCGCGTCGGTCTCCTCGCCGTCGAGTAGAGCGTCGTGCGCGGCACGCACGACAGCTATCGGCTCGACGCCTTCGAACTGGTGCGGGAACGGGTCGACGCCGGCCGCACGCAGCGCGTCGAGCTTGCCTCTGCGCGCCTTCAGCAGCTCCGAAGTGTCGGCGGGATCCTCGCCCACGCCAGGCCTCCGGCTACTTCGCGCCGACGTCGATCTTGGTGATCTTGAGCTTGCGCTCGCCGCGCGGGGTGGCGATCTGAACCTCCTCGCCGCGCTTGCGACCGAGCAGCGCCTTGCCGACCGGAGACTCGTTTGAGAGCTTGGCCTCGGCCGGCTTGGCCTCCGCGGAGCCGACGATCGTGTACTTGCTCGACTTGCCGCCCTCGTCCTTGACGTGGACGATTGAGCCGACCCGGACAACATCCGTGCCCAGATCAGAAGCGTCGACGACCGTCGCCGAGCGCAGCTTGTCCTCGAGCACGGCGATCCGCGCCTCGAGCATCGCCTGCTCGTTCTTGGCGTCGTCGTACTCGGCGTTCTCCGTGATGTCACCAAACTCGCGCGCTTCTTTGATGCGGCCGGCGACCTCGCGACGGCGCGTGGTCGAGAGATGGTCGAGCTCCGCCTTCAGATTGGCGAGGCCCTCCTGTGTGAGGATGACGTCCTTGGGCATAGCGCTATTAGACCTGGATAGGGAACGGTTCTAGGAGAGAAAACCGCCTGCGCCGGCGGGATCCCACACACCGAGTCACCCAAATGGGTGAGGTGGGCGGATGAGTATAGACACCCGCCGGGTGCGGGATTAAGCCTGATTGGCTCAACCGTCCGCCTGACCCAGAGCCAGACCTTCGTCTAGGTAGATCTAGCGCTTGGTGGCGTTGGTCTCGCGCGCGCGAAAGCCGAAGCTTCGATGTAATGCGAGAACTGGTCTCAGCGCCGACCGCGAGTCCGCTCGGACTGGGGGCAACCGTCGTACATCCCGCGGCGCCGCGGACCACAGCAGCGCCGAAACTTGCCGCCCGCGAGGACCTGCCGGCTGACTCCCCAGCAACGCGCCAACACGGCGTCCTGGACCTCTCGATCGTAATTCCATGCCTCAATGAAGCCGGAACGATTGAGGAGTGCGTTCGCCGCGCGCGTCAGGCGCTGGAGGCGAACAACATCGTCGGGGAGGTGATCGTCGCCGACAACGGGTCTGATGACGGAAGCGACGTGCTTGCGGCTGCCGCCGGGGCCCACGTCGTCCACGAGCCTGAGCGCGGCTACGGGAGCGCCTACCTCGCGGGCCTGGGGGCCGCACGGGGCCAGTACATCCTGATGGCTGACGCCGACCTGACCTACGACTTCGCCGAGGCACCGCGGTTCTTGGCCGAGCTCGAGGGCGGAGCGGACGTGGTGATTGGCAACCGGATGAAGAACATCCTCCCGGGCGCGATGCCGTGGCATCACCGCTACATCGGCAATCCGCTGCTTTCGGGCTTCCTCAACGTGCTCTTCAACACCGGCGTCGGCGACGCGCATTGCGGCATGCGCGCCGTGCGCCGCGAAGTTCTCCCGCAGCTCGATCTGCGCACCACCGGGATGGAGTTCGCTTCCGAGATGGTGATCCGGGCGTCGAAGGAAAAACTTCAGATCCGGCAGTTTCCGATCCATTACCACCCGCGCGGGGGCGAGTCCAAGCTCTCGAGCTTCAGGGACGGCTGGCGCCACCTGCGGTTCCTGCTGGTCCACTCCCCCAACCATCTGTTCATCTTGCCGGGCGCGCTGATGGCGATGCTCGGTGGTTTGATCGAACTGATCGCCATCGCCCACATCGGGGTCCTCGGCCGCGAATGGCAGATTCACGCGACGATCGCAGGGGCGTTGCTGGCAATCGTCGGCACGCAGGTCGTGGCGCTGGGGATCTGTGCGCATGCCTACGGCACCTACTACATGGGAGAACAGGACCGTTGGTTTGACCGCATGCGCGCTCGTTACAGGCTCGAGCATGGCTTGGCGCTGGGAGGCGCGGTCATGCTGCTCGGCCTCGGCATCGGCACGTTGATCGTGATCGACTGGCTGGGGAACGGGTTTGGCGCGCTGGCCGACGAGAACCTGGCTGTGCTCGCCGCGACGTTGCTCATCGTCGGGATCGAGATCTTCTTTACATCGTTCCTGCTGTCGATCATCGGCCTGCGCCGCCGCCGCTGATCCGGCGGGCACTGGCAGTGCTTGAGGCGGCCAACTGACCGATGCGCATTTGCCTCGTCTACGACTGCCTTTTCCCGCACACAGTCGGCGGCGCCGAGCGCTGGTATCGCAACCTCGGGGAGCGGCTCGCCGCGGAAGGACACGAAGTCACGTATCTGACGCTCCGGCAGTGGGATCGGGGTGCGGACCCGGGCGTTTCCGGAGTCGAGGTCCGGGCGGTAGGTCCGCGCATGGGCCTTTACTCGTCGCCAGGCCGCCGCCGCATCCTGCCGCCGCTTGTGTTTGGGGCAGGAGTGTTGTGGCATCTGCTGCGGCATGGCCGACGCTATGACGTGGTCCACACCGCGTCGTTTCCCTACTTCTCGCTCCTAGCCGCGGCGTTCGCGCGACCGTTTGCCCGCTTCCGGCTCGTGGTCGACTGGCACGAGGTGTGGTCACGCGAGTACTGGCTCGATTACCTCGGATCGGCCGCCGGCAGGATCGGCTTTCTGGTGCAGCGGCTATGCGCGCTGATCGACCAGCGGGCCTTCTGCTTCTCCCGACTGCACGCGGCGCGGCTCAAGGAAGCGGGCCTCCGCGGAGACGTGACGATCCTCGAGGGCGAGTACGCGGGTCCTGAGCCAACGAGCGATCCCGCGCCAGCGCAGCCGCTGGTCGTGTTTGCCGGACGTCACATCCCTGAAAAACGCGCCGCCGCGGTCGTGCCAGCTGTGATGGCGGCGGCCAGGGAGATCCCGGGGCTGCGCGGGACCGTCTTCGGTGACGGGCCTGAGAGGCCCCGGGTGCTGGAGGCAATCCGCCTCAACGGAGCCGATGACGTTGTCGAGGCACCTGGGTTCGTGGCCACGCCGGTGGTCGACGAGACGCTTCGAGGCGCGCTCTGCATGCTGCTTCCGTCGCAACGGGAGGGCTACGGCATGATCGTTGTTGAGTCGGCGGCGCTCGGCGTCCCGAGCATCGTCGTGCGCGAGCCCGACAACGCTGCGACCGAGCTGATCTCCGAGGGCGAGAACGGCACGATCGTGCAGTCGGTCGAGCCGGCCGAGCTGGCGGCAGCGATCATCCGGATCAGCCAGGCTGGCGAGCCGCTGCGCGAGTCGACGGCGGCCTGGTACCGGCGCAATGCAACGCGGCTGTCGCTGTCGCACTCGCTCGATCGGGTCGTGGCGAGCTACTCGCACAACGCGGAAGCAGCATGAGCTGATGACAGATCGGGTGGTCCTACATGTTCTGCCGCATGCTGGCGCGGGCGCCCAGACGTACATCGATGTACTGGCAAAACTGGATGGCTATCGGTTTGAGGTCTTCGAGCTGAGCGCCAGCCGATCACCGGGTTCGGCCGTGGCCAGCATCGCAGGACGTCAACCCGACCTCGTACGTCTCGCGAGGCGTGCGGACATCGTCCACGTTCACGGAGAGGTGGGTGCCGCGATCTCGTTGCCGTGGCTGGTTGCACGCCCCTCGGTCCTCACACTCCACGGCCTCCATCTGCTGCGTCGCATGTCTGCGGGCATGCCGCAGCTCCTCGCGAGGGCCAATCTATGCGCGCGGTATCGCGGGGCGCCAGCCGAACGATTTGCGTCTCACAGGCTGAGTTCGACGATCTCAAGTGGTTACCCGCACGGGCGCACTCGCGGCTAGCCGTCGTTCTGAACGGTCTGCCGCTCCCTCCGACACCAGCTCCAGAGATTCGTGCGAAGGCGCGCGGTGCACTCGGTCTGACTCCCGATCAGGTTGCAGTCCTGTACCTCGGCCAGCTCGAACCCCGGAAAGATCCCGCTCACAGCAGTGAGTGCGGTTCGCCAAGCGCGCTTGACGAACGCCCAGATGGTGCTTCTCCTCGCCGGCGACGGCCCGGTTGCCTCTGCCGTGGCCGCCTCCGCCGACGACGGGATCCGCATGCTGGGTCAGCGGACTGACGTGGCCGAACTGTTCGCCGCAGCAGACATGTTCGTCATGCCGTCGTTGCGAGAGGGCCTCTCGTACGCGGTTCTCGAGGCGCTGGGGCGCGGCTTGGCGACGGTTGTTTCCGACGCCGCCGGGAACACAGAAGCCGTCGGCGACGCGGGAGTCGTCTTTCCAGCCGGTGACGCGGGCAAGCTCTCGGATCTACTGCTGGAACTAGCGCGCGAACCCGAGCGTCGTGCCGCGCTGGGAGCGGCCGGCCGGGCGCGGATCGCCAACGAGCTGACCGCCGACCGGATGCTGTCCGGCACGGCCAAGGTCTATGAGAGCGTCCAACGGCCCGATGGCTAAGGCGCCTGTCCACGTGAGCGCCGTGCACGACGCTTGACCGCCAGGGCGTCGCAAGCGAGAGCAGCGGCAACGCCAGCCCACCGACACCCTCGAGACTTCGGCGCCGGCCCATCGCGGCGAGCCGGATCCGAACCGCTTCGGCAGTCTGAGCCCGCTCCTTGCGCGCCGCGACGTTGGCGGTCCCCCATGCGCCTGACGGCAAGCGCCTCGTCGAGCGTGGTCACCACTCCACGCTCGGCGAGCCGGAGCCACAGGTCGTAGTCCATCGCGTACCGGTACCGCGGATCGAAACCGCCGGCAGCAAGAGCATCGCTGTCGCCTGACCAGCGCGCAAGAGTTCGGGATCGGATTGAAGTGCAGTAGCGCGCCGTTGACGTCGCCGGCGACGAACGAGGTCCGCGGCGCAAGCTCTCGCCCCGCGGCGTCGACCTCGCGCATCCTGCAGCCGACGACCGCGACGTCGGGGCGGCTGTTCGAGCACTTCGAGCTCGCGCTCGAGCCGCAGCGGCAGCGACCAGTCATCGGCGTCCTGGAAGGCCACCAGATCCGCGCTGGCAGCGCGCAGACCCTCGTTGAGGCTACGCGAGATCCCCGTGTGCTCCAGCGGCAGGTAGCGCACGCGCGATCAGCCGCCTGCACCCCGCGCACGATCTCGGGCGTCGGCTCGATTGAGCCGTCGTCGACCACCACCAGCTCGAGATCGCTGACCGTCTGTCCGAGGATCGAGTCGATCGCCTCGCGAAGCGTGTCGGCGTTGTTCCAGCAGCCGATCAGGACGCTCACGCGGGGTGACCGGTACTCTCGCACGACGCGCACTGTAGCCGCGGCCTGCGAGCTACCGCAGTCGACGCCGCGACGCAGAGATCATGCCCGAGACCAGCGAGGAGCAGCCACTCCGATGCCCCGCCTGCAGCGGCTCGCTGTCACCACACTCAGGCTTCGAAGCGGTCGATCGTCTACACCGCACGCCGGGACACTTCCGGGTTCGTCATCTGCCATAGCTGCGGCTCCGGGCGACGACGCCCTTCGTCCCTCCGGCGAACTCAGCGCCTATTACCCGGTCGGGTACGGGCCGTACGAGGACCCACGAACCCGATCGTGCGGCTGATTTCGCGCGCTATCCGCGGCTGGCAATCCCGCCGCGCGCTACGGACATTTCCGCTGCGAGCGTTGCGGTCGATGGTTCCAGGCCGTGGAGTCGACATCGGTTCCGGCCGCGGTGATCTTGCCGCGAGCCTGATCGCAATCGGCTGGCAAATGACAGGTGTCGAGCCGTCCTCGGAGGCCGCCGAGAACGCACGGGGTCGCGGCGTCGACGTCCGCGTGGGGACGCTAGCCGACGTCGAGCTCGAACGCCGACCGCTACGACGCGACCGTCTTCCAGCACTCGCTGGAGCACACCTTCGACCCGCTTGCCGACCTGACGTCTATCGCGCGCCGCGCTGCGAGCTGGCGGCCTGGCGGTGATCACGGTGCCCAACTTCTCAAACTGGCAGGCGCGCCGGCTGCGCTCGCGTTGGTATCACCTCGACGTCCCCCGTCACCGCACGCACTTCTCGCGCGACGGCCTCGCCAGGCTGCTCGACCGGGCGGGGTTCGAGCTGCTTCAGCTGCGCACGAGCACGAGCGCGGTCGGGCTGCCGGCGAGCATCCAGTATGCGATCGCAGGACATTGCCTGTTCCCCGACGGGCTTGCCCTGCGGGTGGCTACCGGCCTCTGCGCCCTCAGCCTTCCGCTCTCGACGCTCGCAGACCGGATCGGCGGCGGCGGCGATCAGCTGCACGCTTTGTCGCGGCAGCGCTCCTAACGGGATCGTCTCGAACGGCCACTTCTGCGCTGCGCAATCGCGAGCTCGATCTGCTTTTCCGCCTCTATAGCGGGCGCTGGGAACACATAGCGGTCGATCGCCGCCGGATCAGGTGCATAGTGGAGCTCGCCGCGGCTAATTCCTTCGAGCGCGTTTGCGATCGCGTCGACGTTCCCCGGCGGCACGGTCCACCCAACGCCAGTCTCGGCGACAACGCGAGCTGCCTCGTTGCCCTCGGCGAGGGCCAACACCGGACGGCGCGCGCCGATGTACTCGAACAGCTTGCCTGGCAGCTCCCAGACCAGATTCGGCGCCGTGATCAATACGAGCACGTCGGCTTCGCGCTGGAGCGCAAGCGAGTCAGCGCGCGAAAGCTGCCCAACGTGGCGCAGCATGTCGCGCAAGCCTGACGATTCGATCAGCTCACGTTCGGCGACGTCGAGGCGTCCAGCTAGCAAGAGCTGAATGCGCGAGGCGGCCTTGGGCGACCTTTCTCGCAGCCGGGCCATCGCCGTGAAGAGGGTGCCCGGGTGCCGACCCCAGCCGCCGCTCAGCTTGCCCGTGTGGACCAGCACCAGACGACCATCGGCGCGGGCCGGGATCGCGTCTGACCGCGGCGGAGGGGCCAGGTCGGGATCCCAGCCGTTGGGAACATGCGCGGCATCGACGCCGAGCCTGTAGCGGAGGTCGTCAACAACGGGCCGCTCGACGACGATCGTTCGTTCGGCACTACGAACGACGCTCTGTTCGAGCCACACATCGAGACGGCGTTGCGTGGCGGTGGGATACGCCGGCTTGTGTGGGTGAAATGTCCAGCCATCGCGAAAGTCGGCCACCCACGCCGGGCGCCTCGAGCCCAGTCCTAGCGGCACCAGATGCGTGGATTCATACGCCGAGGTAGTGACGACGCAGTCGAATGGGCGCTCGCGCATCAGGCGGCGAGCGGCAGCGAGCGCATACGGAACCCACGTAGCGAGATACATGTCTGGCACGATCGTCTTGGTTGCGATCGCGGGCGCCGGGGTGTCCTCCGCGGCCGGCATCCCCGCCTTTGGCAGCGGTGGGCGGCGCAATAGCGACCTGAGCCACTGAGCGGCGAGCAGATCCTTGGTCCGATGCACCTTGTGCTCGCGATCATCGTCAGCGGACCCGAACGCCCCCGTAGTCAAGATTTCGACCTCGTGCCCGGCGCGGCTAAGGTACTTGGACATCGCAAGCCACCGGTTGCCCCCTACCGTCGGCATTGGCGGATAGGGGTAGGTAATGACGAGGATCCGTCTAGCTGGCATCGCTGGCGTCCGGGACTACCGGTCAGGCGAACTTGCGGCCCCGCGCGACCATGAAGAAGCCAAGCTGACTTCCGGTGAGGCGAGCGAGTCCGCCGGCGTACTCAATGTCGTACGGAGTGACGACCTTCTCGATCTTCAGCTCTCCTACGCCGGTCAACATCAGCCTTAGTTCGCGCTTGGTGTAGCCCTTCGTTCCCGGGCTTTCCATGTGGTGATAGAGCACATCCGAGATCGATCGAAAGGGCTTGCCGCTCAACGGACCGTTTCTTGCCCACAGGCCATACGAGACCCAGGCGTGGCGGGCGTAAACCATGATGCAGACACGGCCGCCCGGCCGCAGCACGCGAACAGCCTCGGAAATCGCCTTGGCGGTGTTCGGCGTGTGATGCAGCACTCCCCACGAGTAGACGATGTCGAAGCGGTCGTCGGCGAACGGCAGCGCCTCTGCGTCAGCGACCTGAATGTCGGATGCTAGGCCCTCCAGCTCCAGCCTCCGACGCACCAGGTCGATCCCGCGATCCGTCAAGTCGACCCCGTACAGCTCGGCCCCGGCGCGCGCAAACTGGACATGGTCGGTGCCCAGGCCAACGCCGATCTCCAGCACGCTTCGCCCGGTGCTCTCGTCGAACTCGGCGTAGCCGCGGATAAACGGCTCAAGCTCGTAACGCCGCGCCTCGATCTGGTCGTAGTACTCGCGCGTGCCCTCCGGAGCCGTTGCGTCCCAGGAACCACACGGGGTCCGGCTCCAGAAGCTGCGGACCTCGTCCTTTGTCTGCTCCGCGCCAACGGTCATGGCCGTCGGCCGACGCCTAGGACGTACCAGCCTCCAAACCGACCAATCGCGTCGAGCACGTTGCGTCGGTCGAGGACGCGGGTGTGGCGCGCGATTACGGCAGTGATCGGCGTGTCCTCGACGTTAAAGCCACCTACCTCGGAGGTGACGCTCACGAAGCCGGCCGCTTGCAGCAAGCTACGTACCTCGGCGGGTGAGTACACCCGCACCAGCGGCCGTGCGCCAATCGACGTGCGCTCGACGTTCGCGGCCAGCACGCCTTCCATTGAGCGTTCCGCCAACAGGCGCCGACGCAAGATCCCCTCGAGCAAGACCTGCGAGAGCCAATAATGAAGCGAGTGGCGGTTGTACACGAGGATTCTCGTCTCGCCTCCCGGGCGCAGGACACGGCGGATCTCGCGCAGCGCGGCCGGCATATTGGGGGTGTGATGAAGGACGCCGTTGCTTGCGACGCGATCGAAGCTCGTGTCGGCGAACGGCAACTGCTCGGCGTCTCCGCGCACGATCGTCGCCGTCAAACCAACTGCGTCGACGTGACTGCGCGCGAGCTCGAGGTGGCGGGACGTGATGTCGACCCCAGTCACGTTCGCGCCGGCACGCACGTACTCGACGACGTCGATCCCCTGCCCGCACCCGACATCGAGGACATCTAAGCCCCGAACCGTCTGATACGAGAGTGCTGTCTCGAACCACGGCGCATAAGCGCGACGACCTCCGATCAGCTGCTCGATCGCCGCCGCGGTGCCAGGCTCAGCTTCGATCTCGGGGCCGCACGGGTCAGCGTTCCACTGCCTCTGCGCCTCCTCTTTGGCGTCAGTCCGCTCCACGCGATCAAGCTATCAAGTCACCCTGGCGATCCGGTGATCGCATCAACTATCCGTCGCGCGTGTGCAGACCAGCTATAGCTGGCGGCCGCGCGCTCCAGCGCCGCCTGTCCCAGGCGAGCACGGAGTTCGCTGTCGCCGAGCAGGCGCCGCACCGCAGTGGCGGCAGCCTCGACGTCGCCGGGCGGACAGAGGAGCCCGGTTGTGCCGTCTTCGATTACGTCAGCGATCTGACCGAGGTCGGACGCGACGATCGGGCGCGCCAGCCCCATGTACTCAAAGAGCTTCGTCGGGGACCCGAAGAACGCGCTGCCGTCTGGATTCGGGATGTGCGGTGAGACGCAAACGTCGCTGCAGGCGAGCGTCTCGAGTGCGTTGTCGTGTTCGATCACCCCGGTCAGCCGGACCCGGTCGCTCAGTCCCCGCTGCTGGATTTCAGCGCGGACCTGCTCGAACAACCCACCGCCACCGATCAGGATCCACTGCGAATCGGGGACCGCAGCGATCAGCGACGGCAGCAGCTCCACCCCGTGCCAGCGCCCAAAAGTGCCGATGAACCCGACCGTCGGAACGTCCGGCACTGCGAGGCGCTGACGCCATTCCCGGGGACTCAGCCGACGATAAGGAGCGAGCTGATCGACGTCGACGCCATTTGGGTTGACCAAAACACGGCCCGGTGGCACGCCCTGATCCAGCACGTGTCGGCGAAGCGGCTCTGAGACGACGACGACAAGCGAGGCGTCCCGCAGGTTACGCCGTTCAAGTCGCTCCAGCAATCCGCCGATCACCATCCGCCCACCGCGCCAATGGCGCTGAACCCAAATTTCTGGGCCATTGAATTCGAGGACAAGTGGCACGCGCAGGCGCCGCGCGACCCGCAGGCCCGCGGATGAGCCGTACTGGTATCGCTCATAGACGAGGTCGGCGCCGTATCCGGATGCAGCACGGGCTATGGCACGCGCATACCCTGCGTACCCCACTCCCTGGACGAGATCGAGGACTCGCCGTGGGCGGACCGGGACGAACGCCGCGCGCTCCGTTCCGACTGGCCGTTCGGAGGCGACTACCCGGACGTCGGCTCCGCCGTCGATCAGGCCATTGACCACGCCGGTTGTGTGCGTAGCCGCGCCGCCGACCTGTGAGCCATGCCAGCGCATCGTGGGTTCGACCCGCAGGTAAAGGACAGAACGTGCTGTCGGCGCAGTTGCTGGCAGTCGGTACCGCCTACGACTATCGAACAAGATCTTTGGTGCGAGCACGACCGTCCACGCGAGCTCGATCGTAAGCGCGGCCGCCGCGGTAGCCACGGCGCCAGCCGCGAAGGCCGTCCGTCCGCTGCGACGGCCGTCGCGGACGAACGTGCGCGTCCTCGCGATCGTGAGCGCGACGAGCACGATCGCCTGGCGGCCCGACAACGGCAACTCACCCGTGCGGATCGCGAGTTCGTCGTACCGACGGTCGCGTAGAAGGATTGGTAGACGGGCAGGCGCACGAATCGCCCCCGCGATCGTGTCGAGATCCAAGACGTAGGACCCAGCGCCTTGTGTATTGGGCACTGCGTCGAGCCGAAGATCGACCTCCAGTCGCATCGGCCGCGATCAGGCGGCCGTCGAGGCTACTCGGGCAGTTGGCATCCCCGCAAGTACGTCGACGATTCGCTTAGCCGCATGTCCGTCCCACGCGTCGGGAATCCGTCCGATCCTTCGACGGCCGTGCTCAAGGAGTTCGGGCACGTCCAAGATCCGCCCGGGGTCGAGTCCCAGCAGCGTGTTGGTACCCACGGTGCAAGTGATCGGACGCTCGGTCGTAGAGCGAAGCGTTAGGCACGGAATTCCAAGGAACGTGGTCTCTTCCTGGATCCCCCCCGAGTCGGTCAGCACGCCGGCGGAGTCGTTGACAAGACTCAGAAACTCGAGGTATCCAATCGGATCGAGCAGCATCAACTGAGCGTCTCGCTCCGTACCGAGATCGTGGGTCGTCAGCGCAGCCCGCGTGCGTGGATGCACGGGGAAAACGACCGGCAACCGCTGAGCGATCGCTGTCAAGGCGTGCATAACGTCGGCCAGCAACGGCCCATCGACCAAGGAAGGACGGTGCAGCGTGACAACGAGATAGCCGCCCTGCGGTAGCCCGAGCTTGTCGCCTGCTCGGAGCGCCTCGATCCTAGGCCTCATGGTCACGAGCGTGTCGATCATCGTGTTGCCGACGAAGTGGATCTTCTCCGGCGCAACCCCTTCGCGAACCAGGTTGTCGACCGCCTCTGGCGAGTGGACGAACAACAGCTCGGCGACCGCGTCAGCCACGAGCCGATTGATCTCCTCGGGCATCGTGCGATCGAAGCTGCGCAGGCCCGCTTCGATGTGGCCGACCGGTATCCCGAGCTTGCACGCGACCAGGCTCGCCGCGAGCGTTGAATTGACATCCCCCGGGACGAGCACGATGTCAGGGACGACCTCCAGTAGGACCGGCTCGAGTCGCTCCATCACCCGAGCGGTCTGCTGAGCATGCGACCCCGAGCCGACCCCGAGCATGTAATCCGGCACTCCGACGCCGAGCTCGGACAAGAAGATCTGTGACATTCCGTCGTCGTAGTGCTGCCCGGTATGGACCAGAACAGGACTGAACTCGTCAGCGCGTCGCTGCAACTCAGCAATCACGGGCGCCGTCTTCATGAAGTTGGGTCGTGCCCCGACGACCGAGAGAATCGTGCGAGCGGCCATCGCGCACGCATCATAGGTGTCCGCCAACAGCACCAACCCGGCCGCCGCGTGGCCGGCCTGTCCGGTCGCGTAGCCTGCGCCATCATGAAACAGGTCGTACTCAGGGCCGGGGCGCCACAGGTCGTCGAGGTCCCCGCACCCGCACCCACGCCCGGGCGCGTATTAATCGCCCTGCAGGCCTCAGTCATCTCGACCGGGACCGAGAGAGCTGCCGTCACCGGGGCGGGTGGGCCACTCCCGGTCCGCGCAGTCCGCAACCCCGAGCTTGTGCGCAAGGCGCTGGATCATCTGCGGGAGCATGGACTTCGTGAGACGCTCGACCTCGCCCGTGGGATCACCGCCCCTGATGCTTCACTCGGTTATTCCGGCGCCGGCTATGTGATTGACACGGGCGGCATTCCTAACTTCCGCGTCGGTCAGCTGGTCGCATGCGCAGGCGCTGGGAACGCCAATCACGCCGAGGTGGTCTCTGTCCCGGGCAATCTGGTTGCCTCGGTCCCGCCGCAAGTAGACCCCGTTTCAGCGGCATTCACGACCATAGGGTCGATCGCGCTGCAGGGGCTCAGGCGAGCCGAGATGACGCTGGGCGAGCGAAGCGTGGTGCTCGGGCTCGGCTTGTTGGGGCTGATCACGGTCCAACTTCTGTGCGCCAATGGCTGTCAGGTGCTTGGCGTCGAGCCACTTGAGGCGCGGCGTGAACTCGCGCGCGAACTCGGGGCGGAACTGACGCTAGCGCCTGCCGACGCGCGCGAGGCGGTAGCCAGCTGGACAGACGGTCAGGGGGCTGACGCGACGTTCGTCACGGCTGCATCATCGAGTGACGGGCTGATCAACGACGCGATTGAGATGCTCAGACGGAAGGGACGGGTTATCCCGGTTGGCGACGTAGGGCTCGGCGTGGCACGAGAGAGCCTCTACGCCCGCGAAGCCGATCTTCGGATCTCGACCTCGTATGGGCCCGGCCGGTACGACCCATCGTATGAAGAGGGTGGGATCGATTATCCGTTCGGCTACGTGCGCTGGACGGAGAACCGCAATATGGAAGCGTTCCTCCACTTGCTCGCGTCAAATGCGGTCCGGGTCGACAGGCTCGTCGAGATCGAGCGGCCGGTGGAGCAAGCCGCTGAGCTGTACGCGGCCGTGGCCGGCCAGCATCCGCCGCTCGCAGCGGTTGTCACCTACTACGGAGCCGCGCTTGCGGCGCGCACGCCCGGCCAGCCTGAGGTCGTCCGGGTCTCTGGAACTACTTCGAGGACTAAGGCGACCCGGGTCACCCAGATCGGCGTCGCCCTGGTCGGCGCTGGCGGCTTCGTCTCGGCGGTACATCTCCCCAATCTGAAGGCCGATGATCGAGTCGCGATCAGAGTGATCGCCAACCGAAGCGGCACGTCGGCGAGCGACGCTGCACGTCGAGCCGGCGGCGCCGACACGACGACAGACTGGCGCTCCGTGATCGAACGCGACGACGTCGACCTCGTCGTGGTTGGCACCCGGCACGATTCCCACGCCGAGATCGCGACAGCAGCGCTAGACGCCGACAAGGCCGTCTTTGTCGAGAAGCCACTCGGCTTGAGCCGCGCCCAGATCGACGCGGTATGGGACGCCGCGCGCCGTAACGATCGGCTCGCGATCGGGTTCAACCGACCGTTCGCTGCGCTCTCACAGCTGCTACAGCGGGAGTTGAGCGAAGTCGGCTCGAGTCCAATCCAACTTGTCTACCGAGTCTGCTCGCCCCTGCCAGCAAGCGATTGGCTCAATGATCCGGCGACAGGCGGCGGACGCGTGCTCGGCGAAGCATGCCACATGTACGACTACGCGAACTGGCTTTGCGGCACGCCTCGGCGCGCCCACGCCAGCGCCTTGCCCGTAGCGGGATCGTTGCGCACAGTGGAGAGCTCGACGGTAACGATCGAATATGAGAACCGTTCAATTGCTACCGTCCACTACTCGGGAGTCGGGTCAGGGTCAATGCCGAAGGAGCGAATCGAGGTGTTCGCCGGCGGTCGCTCGTGGGCGCTCGACGACTTCCGCGCGCTGACCTCCTACACAGCCACCGGGCCTCGCATCGAGCAACATCGTGAAGTCGAAAAGGGACACGCGTTGCTGATCTCCCGCCTGATCGATGCGTGCCGCGGCGAGCGGCCGTTTGAACCCGGGATCGGAGCCGCCTACGCTGCACAGAGCGTCGCGCTCGCGGCGCTCGAAGCGATCGCGACAGGCACTCCGCAAGAGGTGATCGCCCGCGCATGACGATGGCGATCGATCGCGGCCGGTTCATCGACGAATACCGGCGCGCCATTCCCGAGGTGATGTGGTTTGTGACGCGCGAGCACCAGGAGCTGATCGCGCGCCATAACGCCAGCGGCACCCCGATCTTTTCCGGTTCGATTCCTATCTCGAAGCCTCCGAGACGCGCTATCTCCGCGTGGCCGACAACTTCACCTCTATTGCTCGCATTCATCCGCCGAGCCCAGATCGCTTGACGTCGGCGGCTTCGTGGGAGCCTTTCCGCTCGCGCTCGCGCGGTCCGGGGCCAGGACCACACCAGTCGAGCAATACAGCTATTACGGGGACGCGTTCGACGGCTTGGCGCGCCACCTGGAGGAGCACGGTGTAACGGTCTGGCCGGTTGATTTCACACTCGCGCGGGAACGGCGGCCCGACGACCGCTTTGACCTCGCCACTGCGACGGCCATCCTGGAGCGCCTTCCGAGCTCACCACGCGAACTGATGGGCAACGTGCGGCGCTGTGTACGGGACGACGGATTGGCCGCGGTCGAGGTGCCGAACATCGCGTATTGGCCGAAGCGGATGCGCGCGTTGCCCGGCGGGAGCGTTCATCAGCCATTCGAGTTGCTGTATGCCAGCGTCCCGCCGTTCACCGCCCCGGATCGGGAATACACGGCTGCAGAGGTAACGCAGCTGTTGGGCTTGACAGGCTTTCACGCCCTATCCGTTGAGACGTTCAACTACAGCATCAACCCTCGCGCAGCGGGGTGCGCCACCAATTAGCGATGCTCGCATCCCTTTGGCCTGCCTCTCTCTTCGATAACTGCCGTGAACTGATCCTGGCGATTGCAAGGCGGGCATATCCGCGCGCCGAACAAACGTGAGATCGCAAGCCAGCCGTGTCCTCCTTGACCGATAGCGACTGTGCCGCTCGGACTTATTCCGTCAAACCATGTCTGATGGCCGGTGCTGCATGGTGAGTAGCCGCGCGCCGATCAGCGCCGAACTGCGGCAACGTAGAAGCCGGCAGCGACCCAGGGAAGGCGTTCTCCGAGCCAGCGGTTGTACTCCATCACTCGTCCCACACCCGTGAGCGACAGATCGCTGAGCGGGCCGCATACCAGCACGGAGCCGCGCGCCTCGATGATTTCAAACCCGTGTGCTGCGACCGTGCGTTGGATCGATCGAAGCGTGAATCGGCGCACGTGCGGCGATTGGGCCAGCGTCGACGCGAGCGCATCCGCGACGTAGTCGCCCGTGACTCGCCGTTTGGCCTGTGCAAGGACGCCGCAGGCGGCTCCGCGAGCCGCGCGACGTTGGAGGAAGTTGCCAACGCCGAGGCGGTTCCAGACCAGGGCCTCCAACTCGAACCAACCCCAGCCGTTGGGCACCGTGACAAGGAGCCTACCCCCAATGCACAGCTTGTCGTGGATCAAATCCAGCGAGGCAGCGAGAAGATCGTCATCGAGGTGCTCGAACACCTCCGAAGCGATGACTGCATCAAATGGCCCATCCAGATCAGTCAGATCAATCGTGCGCAGCGTTTGCGGATTCAGCCCGGCCCGCTGCAGGAGACCCTGCCCATACTCAATGCTGGTGGCGTCGATGTCGATACCGACCACGTCGTAGCCGCGTGTCCGCAGCGGGTAGCTGATCATATAGCCGGTGCCACAGCCGAATTCGACGACACGATCGTTGGGTGCGATGTGTTCGGCGAACCACTTCAGCCGGCTGACATGACCGTAGATGTTCTCGCCCGGCAGTGGTGGTGAGCCAGCCGGCAGCGGGCGAGTTTCGGGATACACGGGGCTGCTCATATAACGCTCGTTGGATAGGGGCGCTTGCCAGACAGCGCTAGTGTGCCACCGGCGCTCCGCGCCCTAGCAACGCCCGGATCAGCGCCAACAGCTCGAGGGGGCGCGGCACGAGCTCTCGCAATCCACCTACTTCGGGCGCGAACAGTCGTATGTGTAGAACCAGCAGCAACGTATACGCGATGCTCGAACTCAGCGCCGCGATGTAAGTCCCGTTCCCAGGCAGGAACACGAGGTTGATCGAGAGGTTGACGGCAAGACCGACGAGCCAGACAGCCATCGCCTGAAGAGGAAAGCCGCGGCCGGCGAAATGGTTGGACAGCACGGTCACCAGCCCGAGGCTGAACACTCCGGGGGCGAGCCAGCGGTAGAGGCCCGCGGAGGGAGCAAACGCGTGCCCGTAGAGCAGTTCGATCACCGGGCCGGCAAGCACAGCCGAGGCGAGCACGAGCACGCCGTAGACCAGGGCCACGAGCCGGAACACCGCAGCGCTGGTCTGGATCGAAGCGCCGCCCGCGATCCGTGGGAACACGTTTAGGCCGATCACCATCGGCAGGATGAACAGCGCGTCCGCGAGCCCTGCCGCGACCGCGTAGAGGCCAGCTTGGCTGGCGCCCAGGTAGCCGTTCACGAGAAATAGGTCAAGCCGGATGATCAGGAACGACACAAAGCCGGCTACGTAGATGCGAAACGCGTACCGCAGCATGCGCCTCGCCAGCCCCAGATCGGGACGCGCAGCCGTCGCCACATGGAGGTGCAGGACCACAAGATAGGCGGCGGCGCCCAGGTAATAGACGCCTACTAGCACCGCGATCGAGCCGGTTACCCCCATCTCGAAGACGAACAGACCAATTGCCAGTGCCGCGACGCTCAGCAGGTTCTGGCCGGCCTCTATCAGGTTGTAAGCGAGCATCCTCCCCTCGCCCAGCAAGATGCTCTGGAGATACAGGAATATGAGCGCGGCCGGGATCGCTGCGGCGACGATCCCCACGTCAAGCCAGCTGAGTCCCTGCACAACAGCAGGCACGATCAGCTTGATGAGCAGGCAGATTGCGGCAAGAAACGCGCCGACGGACATTCCAAGGAGGAGCGAGTTGCCGACCAGGCGACTAACGGCCGAGCGGTCCTGGAGCCCGAAATACGGGTTGGCAGTGACCAACCCGAGGCTCCCCACCTGTTGCATGATCAACACCAAGGCGGCTGCCACCGCGATCGTGCCGCGACCGGCTGGACCGAGCTGACGTGCGATCAGGACGGTCCCGACAACCTGGAGCAGAGTCACCGTCAACTTGCTGCCGAGGGTCAGCGCCACATCAGACGTGAGCGGGCGAGAAGTCGGCCCGGGCGCTGCCGCTGGAGCCTGCGATGACGACGCCATCGGCTGATCGTGGCACACGTCGCGGCACGAGTATCAAGCCGACAACCGGCTTACACTCCCGCGCTGACGGCCGCGGCCACGGGACGGCCGCCGCTCATCCGTGCATGCTCTCCCGCCGCTCGCTGATCCTCGTCGGGCTTGTCTGCGCTTGCTTGGCGTCTGCTGCTCCTGGCCGCCGACACGCATCCCTACGACAATTCCGGGCTCGCGGCTGACCACGGCAACGTGGCGGTCAACATCCTCGCCGGCCGCGGGATCGTCGAGAACATAACCGCTCTGCGAGCGATCGAAGCGCGCCAGGCGGCGGAGGATCGACTGATTGACCCGGCCGACATAAACCCCCGCAGTCTCCCACCCCCCACTACCAACCGTCCGTCCTTCAACCGCCGGGCGAGGCGGTACTCCTGGCAGGCATCTGGAAGCTCACCGGGGATCAGCGCTACATCTGTCTCCAGCTGCTCCAGGTGGTGATCGACAGTGTGATGGTGGCGCTGGTTTACTGGATAGCGGTCCGTCTTTTCGATCGACCACGCGCGGCGCTGTTCGCCGCCGCGGCCTACACGCTGTATACGCCGCTGCTGACCCGCATCCCGCACCTGGACATCTGGGCAGTGTTCTTCACGATCGCGATCGTCGCTGCATGGACGAAGACGCTAGAGCAACCGCGGCCATGGATGTGGGCGCTGTTGACCGGCGTCATCACCGGGATCGGGATCCAATTCAGGCCGGGAGTGCTGCTGCTCCCGCCGCTCCTCGCTCTCGCCTCCGTCCCGTGGCGCGGTTGGCGCTGGGCGCTTCAGGCCGGGGCGACAGCGGTCGTCGTAACGGGGTTGCTGATGGTCCCATGGACCGTGCGAAACGAAGCGGTCTTTCACCGCTTCATTCCGACCCGGATAGGCATCGGCCAGAACCTCTGGGAGGGTCTTGGTGAGGTGCACAACAACTTTGGCGCTGTTCTCAACGACCAAGCCACTTTGACCCAGGTACACGCGGTACGGCCCGGCCTCGTGCACGGCACACCCGCTTACGACTCTTACCTCGAGCAAAAGGCGTTGACGGCCATCAAGGACCACCCGTTGGTCATGCTCCATGCGGTCGCGCGCCGCGTGCTCGTGACCACGATCGATCTCCACACGTTGGCGTGGCCGTGGGGACTCGGCGAAGCGCTGGTCGTCTTGCTCGCCGTTTCGGTAGCCGTCGCGACCCGTCACAGATACGCGCGCCAGCATCTGGTGCTCGTCGCGGTTCCGGTCGCGACGATCTTGCCGTATCTGGTGCTCCACGTAGAGGCCCGGTACATGTTGCCCCGCAGTGTTCGTCTACCTCATCTGGGTGGCGTTGGGGCTCGACCTGACGCTCGAGCGACTGGCGCGGCGGACTCAAGCAGCGGCGATGCTGTAGCTGCCATCGCCAGCGCCGCTACCCTGCGGCTGGCATGTGCGGAATCTGCGGCGTGATCGCCCTTAACGACACCTTCAATGCCTCTGAGGAAACCGTCGTTGCGATGCGCGACACGATGATCCACCGAGGTCCGGATGACGCGGGCGCTGAGGTCTGGGCAGATGATGGCGGGCGGGTCGCCTTTGGCCATCGCCGGCTGTCGATCGTCGATCTCAGCCCGGCTGGCCACAACCCGATGCCAAATGAGGACGGCGCCGTTTGGATCACGTTCAACGGCGAGATCTACAACCACCAAGAGCTGCGGTCCGAGCTTGAGGCCAAGGGCCACCGCTACCGCTCTCACACCGACACCGAGACGATCATCCACCTGTACGAGGAGGAAGGGCCGCGCTGCGTCGAGCGCCTCCAGGGGATGTTCGCTATCGCGATCTGGGACGCGCGCAAGCGCGAGCTGTTCCTCGCCCGTGACCGGCTGGGGATCAAGCCGCTGTATTACGCCGAGCCCGTCGGAGGCTTCGTGTTCGGCTCCGAGATCAAGGCGCTGCTGGCGCACCCGGCGATCTCACCTGACCTCGATGAGGAGGCGTTCTATCACTACCTGACGTTCATCTGCACCCCTGCGCCGCTAACGATGTTCAAGGGGATTTGCAAGCTCGCGCCTGCCGAGCGAATGGTGGTCCGCGCCGATGGCTCCAAGCTCTCGGAGATCTACTGGAGCCCGATGGCACCGAACGCCGCGGCGCAGGTAGCCGGGATGACCGAGGCGGAGATGGAGGAGCGCCTGCTCGAGCTGCTGCGAGCATCGATCAAGAAGCGAATGATGTCCGACGTGCCGTTCGGCGTGTTCCTCTCGGGCGGCGTGGATTCGTCGACCAACGTCGCGCTGATGTCCGAGCTCATGACTGACCGCGTACGCACGTTCTCGGTCGCCTTTAAGGACTACGAGCAATACAACGAGCTCCAGTATGCGCGCGAGATCGCACAGCGTTTCAAGACTGACCATCACGAAGTCGTGATCGACTGGGACGACCTCGCATCGTTCTTGCCCGAGATGATCTTCCACCAGGACGAGCCGATCGCCGACTGGGTCTGTGTGCCACTCCACTACGTCGCGAAGCTGGCGCGGGAGACCGGCACGATCGTCTGCCAAGTGGGAGAGGGGTCGGACGAGCTGTTTCACGGCTACGACAGCTACATAAATGCCGCCCGCTTCCGGCGCCGCTTCTGGGAACCGTTCCAGCACTTCCCGGCGCCGATGCGTCGCGGGACCGGCCGGGCGGTTACCGGCCTTGCACGGCGTGTCGGACGAGGCGAAGTCCACGCCCTCCAGGTCGCCGAAGCAGCCGCCGGTCGGCTTCCGTTCTGGGGCGGGGCGATCTGCTATCAGGGAGTGATCAAGGACCGCGTGCTCGCGCACAACGGCCGAGTGCCGCCCGATTCATACGAGGTGGTGCAGCGCTTCTGGGATGACGCTGAGCGCGAGCGTCCCGGTGCCGACCTGCTGCAGAAGATGACTTACCTGGAGCTCAAGCAACGGCTCGCGGAGCTCTTGCTGATGCGAGTCGACAAGATGACGATGGCGACATCCGTCGAGGCGCGCGTGCCGTTCCTCGATCACGACCTAGTGGAGTTTGCGATCGCGTTGCCACCGGAGATGAAGGTCCGTGACGGTGTCGGCAAGTATCTGCTCAAGAAGGCGGTCGCCGGCAACGTGCTTCCCGACCACATCGTCTACAGAAAGAAGCAGGGCTTTGGCGCGCCGGTCTCGGAATGGTTCAGAGGCGAGCTCGGTCGCCGAGCGCAACGTCAGATTAAGCAGTCTGCGCTCGCGGACCGGCGGCTGATCGACTACGACCAGGTCGACCGGATGTGGGAGGCACACCGCCGGGGCCCGGTTAACTGGGCCTTCCACCTCTGGAACCTCTACAACGTCAGCGCCTGGTACGACTACTGGGTCGTCGGGCGGCACGACTTCTGAGCGCTATGGCCGCGCGATTGCGCGCCGGAGTCGCGCAGTGGCGGCGACTGGGGCCATGGGCGGGTACCAGGGCCGCGGTCGCGCTTGCCCTGCTGGCGATTCGCAGTCCGCTGCGCCGCGCCTGGTTGCACCGGCGGCCAATAAGCGTCACGAACGAGCAGGTCCGGCGCGCGCTGGCCGGCGAGCCAGCGGCGATCATGCGCGGCGTAGCCCTCGCGGCGCTGCCGACTGTCGCCCGCTTCGAGCGCGACGTCGACCGCCTTGACCCGGCCAGCCGCGCTGAGCTGCTTGCCCGGGCGGAGCTTGTGGCCCGGCACAGCTTCGATCTGCTCGGCTCCGGACCGACGGAGCTCGGCGCCCAGATCGATTGGCTGACCGACTTCAAGAGCGGGGGTCGGTGGCCGCTTGTGCACATCTCCCAGCTGCCTATCGTGCTCGGCGACGGGTCTGACATCAAGGTCCCGTGGGAGCTATCGCGCTTTCAACACCTGCCGCTCCTTGCCGCCGCCTATCGACTTACGGCCGACTCCTGCTGGCTGGATGAGGTCGGACACCAGATCGAGAGCTGGATCGCCGCCAACCCGGTCGAGTTCGGGCCGAACTGGGCCTGCACAATGGACGTCGCGATCCGAGCGGCTAACTGGGTCGCGACGCTGGTGATGGTTGCCGACGACACGGTCGGTCGGCCGTGGCTGGATCAGGCACTAGCGAGCCTCCTTCTCCATGCACGCTTTATCCGCTCTCACCTCGAGTGGGCCGACGTGCGCAGCAACCACTACCTGTCCGATGTGGCCGGGCTAGTGGTGGTCTCGGCCCTGTTTCACGGCTCTCGCGAAGGCCACGCATGGGCCGAGTTCGCGACTGAGCAGCTGTCTGCGGAGCTGACGCATCAAGTACGAGAGGACGGCTGCGACCACGAAGCGTCGATTCCCTATCACCGGCTCGTCGCCGAGCTGTTCATCTGTGGCACCCAGGCGGCCGAGGCACTCGCCCCTGGACGGCTGGGAGCGGTCGATCGCCAGCGGCTCGAGCGGATGCTCGTGTTCACCGCCGATTACACGCGGCCCGACGGGCTCGCACCACAGGTTGGCGATGCCGACGACGGCCGGTTTCTCCCGCTCGGCGACTACGGCGCCGATCCGCGCTCACACGTGCATCTATTCGCGCAAGCGGGACGTCCCTATACGGCTAGTCGCAGGCACGCCGCCTACCCGGATGGCGGTTACTGGGTCATGCAAGCGGGCGATTTGTTTGTCCTCGTCCGCTGCGGTGATGTCGGGGTCGGCGGCCTGGGCTCCCACGCCCACAACGACGCGCTTTCGTTCGAGCTCGCTCTTGGCGACCAGCCGCTCGTCATCGATCCGGGCAGCTACCTGTATACAGCGGACCCGACGGAGCGCAACCTCTTCCGCTCCACTTCGTTTCACAGCACGCTGCAGATCGACGACGCGGAGCAGAATCCGTTGTCCGGAGCACTTTTCGTGATGGAGGATCGGCGCCGCGCCCAGGCGGTAGCTTGGAGCCCCGACCCTGCCCAACCTTCGTTCGAGGGCCGTCACCACGGCTACGAGGCGCTCCCGGAGCCGGCCATTCACACCCGCAGGTTCGAGCTCGAGGTAGCGACCTCGACACTCTGTATCACTGATCGAGTCGACTCGCCGGGTCCTCACAGGCTCCGATGGACCTTTCCTCTCGCCCCTTGCGTCGCGGAGGTGAGCGGATCAAGAGCGACCGCGCGGTTTGCAAACGGGGCCCAACTTCAGATCGCGGCGCCCGGTGTCGAGTTTTACATCGCAGATGGGTGGGCCTCTCCTTCCTACGGTCGGCGCGAACCCGTTCCCTTCCTCCGCGGTCGCAAGATGGCGGCTAATGGTGGGGACGTGACCGAGATCAGACTCCGGCTCACATGACGGGCAACGCGCCCCGCTAGGGCATGCGCCCGACGAGCTCGTCAGCCTGCTGGAACGTCGGCCGGTTGACCCACTCGATCAGCGGCTGGGTGATCGCGCCGATCGCCCGGAACTGGATCGAGTCTGAGCACATCTGGTCGCCGGCGGAGCACACGCCGTCGGCCGGGTAGACCTGGTCGGGGCTCTCGGCGGCCGCCGTCGCCAGCGAGCTCTCGAGCGCGGCGCGGCAGCGCTCCAGCGAGCCGTTGCCGCAGTAGATCCGGTTCAGCGGCCCGCGGACCTTGTCGTGCAGGACGGCGCGCAGGTCCTTCTGGACGATTCCGAAGAAGCCGACGTCGAACGCCGAGCCGAGGTGTGAGCCGCTGGTGCCGTGGCCCGGCTCGTCGTTGATCGGAAAATCTCCCTCGACCTGGTTCAGCAGCGCCGAACCCAGCACCGGCTGGAACTCGGCCCTGACCAGCAGCGGCCACCAGGCGTCCATGATCCGGATCGCGTCGGACTGGTCGTAGTCGCCGTGGGCGCCGGGGTTCTCGCGGTTGATCCGGTGCGCGCCGCTCGCGACCCACGCGCGCAGCTCGTTGACGGCGGTCGCGAGCGCCGGGTTGCTCGGCCGACCGATGATCTTCAGCGCATACGGCAGCACCTCGACCCCGCGCAGATCCTGCGTGCCCGCGATCCCCATCGCGTTGATCAGGTCGGCGAGCGTCAGCTTGCCGTGGTCGACCGCCAGGTAATGGTTGATGTTGTTGTCCAGCAGCTGCGAGCGGTAGACGGACGAGAACTCCTCGCCGGTTGCCGGGTCGCCGTAGCCGGGCGCCTGCTTGTTGTTCCAGCTCGTCAGGTAGGCCTGGTCGATCACCTGCGGGTGCTGGCGCTCAGGCGTCTGGGCCTCGGTCAAGCTCGCGGGCGTCATCTGTGCGGCCGGGTGTGATCCCTTCCAGCCGTATGTCGACCAGCTCGGAAACAGCGGATCGGTGTGCGGCGCGCGGACCGGGTTGAGCCCCGAGTTGAAGTACGCGATGTGCGCGTTGTTGGCGAACAACCAGTTGAACGTGTAGCCGATCTTGTAGGCGGCGTTCATGAAGTCCTGCGGCGTGCGCATCTCGGCCGGCTCGTTGAACTGCTCGAAGCCGGCCGCCGACTCGAGCTCGTGCATGTAGGTCGAGCGGAGGTTGGTGTAGGCGACCGGCCTGCCCTTGATCGTCGCGCGGGCGATCACGATCCCGTACGCGGTCCGCTGCGTCTGCAGCGTGATCGAGCCCGCGGGCGTCGAGTCGGCGAGGTTCGGCGTCCACGACTCGTGGTCGGTCAGCGCCTGCATCGCCACGCACTGGCCGTGCAGCACGTAGTGATCGGAGCTCTTCGAGACCGCACCGCCGCTCGGGTTGCAGAGCGGGACCGCGAACGTATCGATGATGTTCTGCCCTGACGAGGTGGCCGACCACGCGTAGTCGGGGCCGTGACCGAGCTCGACGTACAGGTTGACGCCCGGGAACGCCGCCCCGGCCGCATCGATCCCCGGACCGTGGATGTCCTCCTCCATCAGGATCTCAGGCGAGAAGTAGGAGACCTGCGGCCCCATCACCGCCAGCGGGTGGCCGCTGGCGCTGTCGCGGGCGCTGATCAGCAGCGCGTTCGACATCCCGCGCGGGAACGCGAGCAGCCCCGGACCGGCATTGGCCGACGGCCCGAGCGCGTCGCCGATCGGATACGCGTGGCGCTTTGACTCGGCCCGCCGCGACAGCGACAGAGGCGGTCCGCTGCCCGACGGCGGGGCGCCGGCGACGACGTGGTTGACGTACCGGACCGACCCGTAGTCGGGCAGCGCGATCGTCTTCGCGACCGCCTTCGTCGGCTTCGGGAGCGTCTGGTACTTGAACGTCTTTCCGTGCACGGTCGTCGGTGCCTCGGGGTCGTTGGGGTCGTCGAAGCTGAGGAAGGTCGCGAGTCCCGAGTGGTCCGCGCGTTTCTGCGCGCGGCGCCTGCGTGCCGTGAACGCCGCGTGCTTGAGGTGGCGCTTGCGCTTGGCGGAGATCACCCGCGGCGAGCCATCGACCACGTAGCGCTCGTTGCCGAACCTCCGGGTCATGTTCTCGTACAGGACCGCGTTCGAGAGCTGGTCGCCGCCGCCGTCGCCGAAGATCCCGCCGACCAGCGTCGCGATCGAGACCAGGTTCTCGAGCGTGAACGGCGCCGGCCCCTGCGGCATCCCGAGCGCCGCGTACTCGGCCGGCATCATCGAGAGCGAGTTCAGCGGCTGCTTGGCTGCAGTTATGTAGGCGTTGATGCCGTTCACGTAGTTGGTCGCGTCGGAGAAGATCTGAGCGCCACCGGGCTGGCTGGCGATGTAGTTGATCTGGTTGTGGAGGTCCTGCTGCGTGTAGGGCTCGCTCGCCCAGACGCTCTCGTCCATCGCCACGTTTGAGCCGCCCGCGAACTGGGCCAGGTCTCCCTGACCCGCGTGACGCAGGGCGTCGATGAAGAACAGGCGATCTTCGGCAGTTGCGTAGCCGATCCCGAACATCAGCTCGGCGCGTGTGTCGCCGTAGATGTGCGGCACGCCGAACTGCTTGTCGCGGACGATCGTCACCCCGGGCTCGGGGCTCTGGGTGCTCTCCACATCGCCGGCCGGCACCCCGAATGTCGCGTCCTTGTAGTAGTCGGGAATCGTCGACTCGGTGATCGAACCGGCCGCGGTCGTCAGGTTCGAGTACATCTGCAGCTGGTCGTCGTTGTGCGGCGGCCGAGCCCCGGTCGTCTCGAACTGGACCAGCTGCCCGAGGTCGTCGAACCCGTTCGTGCCGGGCGGCAGGATGTCGCGGAAGCAGCAGTAGTCGTCGGTCCCGTACGGCTGCACCTGCGCCCCAGCGACCGGCACATAGGCGAGCGCCGCCACCACCAGTGACGCGGCCACGCCAGCTGCGATTCGCCTGACAACCCGGATCACGGCGCGGACCCTACTAACGGGCCCCCGGCTGTGCGACGGTTCAGGGCATGAGCGACAGGTCGGTCGTGGTCACCGGAGCCTCGCGAGGCATTGGCGCCGCCATAGCGCGCGCGTTCGCTCGATCCGGCGATCGGGTCGCGATCCACTACGGGAGCAGACGGGACCGCGCAGACGAAGTTCGCAGAGAGCTGCCGGGCGACGGACACATCGTCGTCGGCGCCGATCTGGCCGATCCCGACGCGATCCGACGGATGGTCGACGCCGCCGCCGACGCGCTCGGCGGGATCGACGTGCTGGTCAACAACGCCGGCGTGTACGAGTCGCACCCGATCACTGAGAGCTCGTATGAGGAGTGGCAGCAGGCCTTCAACCACACGCTCGCGGTCAACCTCGTCGGCGCGGCGAACGTCACCTGGTGCGCGGTCCGCCACATGCGCGCCGGCGGCCGGATCGTCAATATCGCGTCCCGCGGAGCGTTCCGCGGCGAGCCCGAAAATCCCGGCTACGGCGCTAGCAAGGCCGGCCTGATCGCCTTCGGTCAGTCGCTCGCACGGGACCTCGGACCTCGCGGCATCTCCGTGACCGCGGTCGCGCCCGGGTTCACGGAGACCGAGATGGCGGCCGAGGCGCTCGCGGGGGAGCGCGGTGAGATCCGCCGCGCCGAGAGCCCGCTAGGTCGGGTCGCAACCGCCGAGGAGGTGGCTGCCGCGGTGCTCTACCTCGCCTCGCCCGAGGCCGAGCTGGCGAGCGGGACCGTGCTCGACATCAACGGCGCGTCGTACCTGCGGATGTAGCCGCGCCACAGCTCGCGCGCCTCGTCCAGCGTGCCGGCTCGCTGCAGGCCGTCCAGGATCGCGCGGTCGCCACCGAGCCGCTCGAGGTACCAGGGGTAGAACTTGCGCAGGTAGCGCGTCGCGCGGTCGTCGCCGAGATGCTCACGCGCGCGCTCGATCACCCAGTCGAGCTCATCCAGGATCTCCTCCGGCGTGGGCTCTTCGGCGCGGTCGCCCAGGAGCTCCTCGAACAACCACGGGTTGCCCAGCGACCCGCGCGCCAGGAGCACCCCGGCGGCGTCTGTCTGATCGAACGCCTCGCGCGCTGAGCGCGCGTCGCGCAGCCCGCCGGAGATCAGCACCGGGACCGGCAGCTCCTCCACCAGCTGGGCCGCGAGCGCGTAGTCAGGGGAGCCGCTGTGGCGTTGCGTGGCGCTGCGGGGATGGATCGCGAGGCCTACGACGCCGACCGTTTCAGCGAGGGCACGCGCGACCGCAACCCCCGCGTGGTCGCCGGCGCGCAGGTCGGTCCGCAACTTGACAGTCACCGGCAGACCACTCCCCCGCGCCGCGGCGCGGGCGAGCGCGACCGCCAGGTCCGGGTCGGCGAGCAGCGCCGCGCCGGCGCCGGTCTTGCAGACCTTCGGCACTGGGCAGCCCATGTTGATGTCGATCAGGTCGGCGCCCGCGGCCGCCACACGCTCGGCCGCCGACTCCATCACGTCGGGATCGTGGCCGAACAGCTGGATCGAGACCGGGTGCTCGTCGGGATGGATCCGCAACAGCTCGCGACAGGTGCGCTCGTTGCGGTAGTGGACGGCGAAGCTCGAGACCATCTCGGACACCACCAGCCCGGCGCCGTAGCGCTTCGCCTGCAGGCGCACGAACCAATTGCCGATTCCCGCCAGCGGCGCCAGCACGACCCGGTTCGGAATCGAGATCCCGCCGAGGGTCCAGCTGTCGGTCAGCTTGCCGGGCATCGATTCATGGTACGAATCAGGGATGGATCTGACAGCCGTGATGCAACCGTGGTTTGACCTGATGGTGGAGCAGGTCCCGGGAATCGAGCTGTTCGACGCCCACACGCATCTCGGGCAGAACGACCCCGACGGGATGAAGCAGACGCCTGACCAGCTGCTATCGACGCTCCGTAGCGCGGACGCGGTCGGCGCATTCGTGTTCCCGATGCACGAGCCCGACGGCTACCCCCCCGCCAACGACATGGTGATCGAGGCGGCCCGTGAGTCGGACGGCCTGCTGATCCCGTTCTGCCGCGTCAAGCCGGGCGCCGACGCGCTCGCGGAGGCGGAGCGGGCGCTCGCAGCCGGGGCCAAGGGGATCAAGCTCCATCCTCGCGCCGAGCAATTCACGCTCGACCACCCGGACGTCCCCAAGCTCGCGGCGCTCGCCGATGAGCGCGGGCTGCCGATCCTGATCCACGCCGGCCGCGGCATCCCCGCCCTCGGGAGCCACGCGGTCCAGCTCGCGGGTGAGTTTCCCAACGCCCGCCTGATCCTCGCCCACGCCGGGATCTGCGACCTGTCGTGGATCTGGCGGGTCGCGCCCGACCACCCGAACCTCCTGTTCGACACCGCCTGGTGGATGCCGGCCGATCTCGAGACGCTGTTCTCGCTCGTGCCCCCCGGCCAGATCCTGTTCGCCTCAGACGCGCCCTACGGAAACACGATGGGCTCGGCCGTGTTCCAGCTGCGGATGGCGCGCCAGGCCGGGCTCGGCGACGAGCAGATGCGCTGCATCGCGTCGGGCCAGTCGTTGCGGATCGCGGCCGGCGAGCCGCTAGCGCAGTGCGGCCCCGCGATCGGCGAGCGCGAGCGCGCCCCGCATGTGCTGCTTGACCGCGTGTCGGCGTTCCTGATGCTCGGCGCGATCGCGACGATGCGCGGCAACGAGGCCGGAGCCGAGATGCTGGCGCTGGCGAGGCTCGCGTGTGACGTGCCCGATGAGATCGACGACGCGCCGCTGTTCGCCGTGATCCGCGGGCTGCTTGACCAGTTTGATCAGGCGAACGCCGAGGAGCCTCAGGACCGCCGGCGGCTCGCGTTCCTGATCATGGCCTCGATCGTCGCGCGGACGCCCGACGTCCCGATACCGGAGATGGTGACAGCGGCTTAGGGCCGCGTGTTGCGCTCCCAGATCAGCCGCAGCCCGGTCAGCGTCAGCAGGTCGTCGACCTCGTCGATCGTCTCACGGACCGACGGCACCAGCGCCTGAGCCAGGCCACCGGTCGCGATCACCTTGGTGTCGGGGCCGAGCTCGTCGCGGAGCCGGTGCACGATCCCGTCGACCTGGGCGGCGAAGCCGAACACGATCCCGCTCCGGATCGCTTCGACCGTCGACTTGCCGATCAGCGACCGCGGCTGCGCGAGCTCGACCTTCGGGAGCTTCGCGGCGCGCTCGTAAAGCGCGTCGATCGAGATCTCCGCCCCCGGCGTGATGATCCCGCCGAGGTATTCGCCCGCCGCCGAGACGACGTCGTAGGTGATCGCGGTCCCGAAGTCGACGATCACGCACGTGTCGTGGACGCGCTCCCAGGCGGCGACCGCGTTCACGAGCCGGTCGGCGCCGACCTCGCGCGGGTTGTCCATCCGGATCGGCATCCCGGTCTTGATCGACGGCCCGACGACGAGCATCTCGTGGCCGAGATAACGCCGTGACATCTCGGTCCACTGCTCGGACAGCTGCGGCACGGTCGAGGAGACGATCGACGCGTCGATGTCCACGAACGCGAGCCCGCGCAGCGCCAGCAGGTTCGCGAGCGCGGCGCCGAGCTCGTCCTGGGTCGATTCGCGCACGGTCGCGAAGCGCCAATGCTCGGTCACCTCCGAGCTCCCTTCCGCGAACACGCCGAAGTGCGTCTGGGTGTTGCCTACGTCGACGACGAGCAGCATCGCCGAATTACACCAGTGCCCCGCCGGCGCGGCGCACCGCCTGCCCGTCCCCCAGCCGTCGCATCGCGTCCGCGAGCCTGACGCCGTCCGGCAGCGTCAGCTCCGGCTCGAGCTCGAGCAGCGGCACGAGCACGAACCGCCGCGAGCTGACCTCGGGATGGGGCAGCGTCAGTCGCTGCGACTCAAACTCGAGGTCATCCAGCAGCAGCAGATCGACGTCGATCGCCCGCGGCCCGTGGCGAACGCCTCCGGTCTCGCGCCCGGTCTCGCGCTCAACCGCCTTGCACGCGTCGAGCAGCGGCTCGGGCTCGAGCTCGGTCATCACGCGCAGGCAGGCGTTGTAGAACTCGCGCTGGTCGAGGACCAGACCGACGGGCACAGTCTCGTAGACGGACGACGACGCCAGCACCTCGACACCGTGTCGCGGCAGCGCCGCGACCGCCGCCTTCAGGTGTGCGCGCCGGTCGCCGATGTTGGAGCCCAGACCGAGGAACCCCGGCCTGTTCACCCACTCGCCTCGCGCCAGACCTCGACCGACACCTCGCCGACCGGCAGCGCCAGCGGCGGCTCCGGCTTGGCCGCCTTGACCCACACGGCGCTCGCGTCGTAGCGGTCGAGCAGCTGCTCGGCGATCGCGGCGCACAGCCGCTCGAGCGTCTTGTAATTGCGTTGGTGGGCGACGAGGTTCGCCAATTCGCAGACCTGGCCGTAGTCGATCGTGTCCTCGATCCGGTCCGTGATCGTCGCGTCGCACTCGCCGACGTCGATCCGCAGGTCGAGCAGCAGGCGCTGGCCGACTTCCCGCTCGGCGCTGGTCACGCCGACGTGGGTGTACAGCGACAGGCCACTGATCTCGATCGTGACCTCGGGCTCGGTCCGGTCCCCGCCGTCGTCGTCTACGTCGTCGAGATCGTCGAACTCGTCGGCGTCGTGCTCGCCCATGGCCGCTTGACCGTAGCAGCCGTGATCGCCAGCGCGTCATGGATCGGCGCCACGTCGTGGACGCGGAACACCCGCGCCCCGCGCAGGTACGCGAGCACGTTGGTCGCGATCGTCGCCGCGATCCGATCCTCGACCGGCTTGGCGGTGATCTTGCCCAGAAACGATTTACGGGAGGTGCCGAGTGCGACCGGTCGCCCGAGCGACACGATCTCGTCCAGCCGGCGGAGCAGCTCGAGGTTGTGCTCAGTCGTCTTGCCGAAGCCGATCCCGGGGTCGAGCAGGATCCGCTCCTCGGCCACCCCATGCGCGACCGCGAACGCCATCCGCTCCTCGAGGAACGCCTTGACCTCGGATACGACATCGCCGTAGCGCGGATCCCGCTGCATCGTCCGCGGCTCACCGAGCATGTGCATCAGGCAGCAGTCGACCTCCGCCGCGGCGACCACGTCGGCCATCGCCGGGTCCCCCCGGAGGGCGGTGACGTCGTTGACCAGGGTCGCGCCGGCCGAGATCGCGGCGGCCGCGACGGCCGCCTTCGAGGTATCGATCGAGACCTGGGCACGCGCGTCGGCGAGCGCCTCGATCACCGGCATCACGCGACGCGTCTCCTCGCGCTCGGAGACCGGGCTGGCGCCGGGGCGGGTCGACTCGCCGCCGACGTCGAGGATCGTCGCGCCCGACCACTCGAGCTCGAGCGCGTGGTCCACTGCCGCGCGCGGGTCCAGGTACAGGCCGCCGTCGGAGAACGAGTCCGGCGTCACGTTGACGATCCCCATCACGGCGAACTCCCCGGCGGCCGCGGCGGCGACGGCGCTGCGCATCACGGCTCCTCGTCGGGCCAGTAGCCGTGGACGTCGAAGAACTCACGCGCCCGCTCCTCGTCCTCGCGATCGCGGTTTGAATCGACGCTCATCCTGAACATCCAGTTGAGCATCCAGACGATGATTGCGACGATCAGCAGCGCGACCCCCGCACCCGCCTCGAGCGCGTGGTTCGAGCCCTGATCGGAGACGCTCGCGTGGCCCAGCACGATCAGCACGACGCCGGCGATCGCGATCCCGATCGGCAGCCAGATTCGGGTCGCCATCAGCAGCAACCGGCCGGGCGTGCGTTCCGTGTGCGACTTCACCTGCTGATCACGTTACATCGGGTGCATCGCGGCTTGGCGCCAAGCTGGTATACACCCGGCTCGGATGACTTGGGGCGAGATCACGAGACGGACGCTGCTGCGTGGCGCCGCCGGCAGCGCGGCGCTGCTCGCCTATGCCGGCCTGCCGGCCTGGGCGCGTCAGTTCACCGCGACTGCCGCCGGGATCCGCAGGCCCGACAGCCTGCCGTTCCCGCACCTGCCGGCCGGCCACGCTTCGATGCCGCAGATCGAGCACGTCGTCGTGCTGATGATGGAGAACCACTCGTTCGACAACCTGCTCGGGATGGTCCCCTACGAGGTCACGGGACGCCACAAGGTCGATGGCTTCAGTCGCAGCGGCGGCCGCGTCGTCAACTTCAATCCCGACGCCCAGGGCAACCGCATCTTCGCGACGCCGATGAGCTCGCCGTGCCAGCTCAACGGCGAGCCGTCGCAATCCTGGAACGCGTCGCACGAGGCGTACGCCAACGGCGCCAACAGCGGCTTCGTGCTCGCCAGCGGCGACGTCGCGATGAGCTACTGGGACGGCCACGACCTGCCGTTCACCTACTCGCTCGCGAAGCACTTCCCGCTCGGCCAGCGCTACTTCTGCTCGGTGCTCGCGCAGACGTATCCCAACCGTCGCTTCCTGTTCGCCGGCACGGCATCGGGGCTGACGGCGACCGACGCGCTCACCTTCACGACCCCGGCTGCCAACGGGACGATCTGGGAGCGGCTCAGCGCCCACCACGTCAATTGGGGCGTCTACGCCGATGGCGCCCCGAGCTACGTGATCATCCCCGAGTCGTTCGTCCCCTCCCGGACGCACCCGATCACGAGGTTCTACTCGGACGCGGCGTCGGGCAAGCTGCCCTCGTTCACGTTCCTCGATCCGAACTACGGCACGACCTCGGAGGAGAACCCGCAGGACGTCCAGCTCGGTGAGCGGTTCGTGGCGAGCGTCGTCAAGGCGCTGATGCACGGGCCGAAGTGGAACAGCACAGCGCTGTTTCTGACCTACGACGAGCACGGCGGCTATTACGACCACGTGCCGCCCCCGCCGGCGATCCTGCCCGATTCGATCGCCCCGATCCAGGAGCCGGGGAAGGCGACGCTGGCGCCGGGGACCTACAACCGCTACGGCTTCCGGGTGCCGCTGGTCGTCGTCTCGCCGTGGGCGAAGCAGAACTACATCTCGACGGTCGTCCAGGACCACACGTCGATCACCGCCTTCATCGAGCGCAAGTGGAACCTGCCGGCGATGACGTTCCGCGACGCCAACGCGCACCCGATGATCGACTACTTCGACTTCTCGGAGCCGGCGTTCGCCAAGCCGCCGAAGCTCGCGGCGGCTCCGGGGCTCGCCGCCGGGCTCGCGCAGTGCACCGCGGCGGGTCTCACGCCCCCGATGTAGCCGCGGCTTGAGGTCGGCCTACTCGGCGGTGCCGCCGGCAAGGCCGGGGCGCGGGAGCCCGCGTGGGGCATCGGGACGGCTGCGCTCGGCGGGGGTGCCCGTGACCGCCGGTATCTCGGGCGGCGGCGGCGCCTCAGAGCCGAACACGCCCTCCTCGGTCTGGCCGTCGAGCAGCGCTTCGAACTGTTCCTTCTCGATCGTCTCGCGCTTGATCAGGATCTCGGACAGCTTCTCGAGTGAAGCGCGCTTGTCGGTCAGGATCTCGCGCGCCTGGACGTGGGCGGCCTCGACGATCCGCCGGATCTCGTCGTCGATTTCGCGCGCGATCTCGTCTGAGTAGTCGGGCTCGGCGCTGAACTCGCGGCCCAGGAAGGGCATCCCGTGGTCGTGGCCGAAGACGCGCGGGCCGAGCTTCTCGGACATTCCGAAACGCATCACCATCTGCTTGGCGGTCGCGGTCACCTTCTCGAGGTCGTTGGACGCGCCGGTCGTGATCTCGCTGAAGATGATCTCCTCCGCGGCGCGGCCGCCGAGCGTCATCGCCAGCTGGTCCTGAAGCTCCGCACGCGTGGTCAGGAACTTGTCCTCGCCGGGCAGCGAGATCGTGTAGCCGAGCGCCTGACCACGGGAGATCACGGAGATCTTGTGGATCGGGTCGGAGTTGGGCAGGTAGTGGCCAACGATCGCGTGGCCCATCTCGTGATAGGCGGTGATCTTGCGCTCCTTGTTGCTCATCACCCGGGTCTTCTTCTCCGGACCCGCGATCACGCGCATGATCCCTTCCTCGAGCTCGACCTGCGTGATCTCGCGCTTGCCGTTGCGCGCCGAGAGCAGCGCCGCCTCGTTGACGAGGTTCGAAAGATCGGCGCCGGTGAACCCGGGGGTCTGCCCGGCCAGCGCATCGACATCGATTTCCCGCGCCAGCGGCTTGCCGCGCGTGTGGACCTCGAGGATCTTCTTGCGGCCGAGCCGGTCGGGACGGTCGACGACGATCTGGCGGTCGAAGCGGCCCGGACGCAGGAGCGCCGGGTCGAGGATGTCGGGCCGGTTGGTGGCGGCGATCAGGATGATGTTGTCCTTCATCTCGAAGCCGTCCATCTCGACCAGCAGCTGGTTGAGCGTCTGCTCGCGCTCGTCGTGGCCGCCTCCGAGCCCGGCGCCGCGGTGGCGCCCGACCGCGTCGATCTCGTCCATGAAGATGATGCAGGGGCTGTTCTGCTTGGCCTGCTCGAACAGGTCACGCACGCGCGAGGCGCCGACGCCGACGAACATCTCGACGAAGTCAGAGCCGGAGATCGAGAAGAACGGGACGCCCGCCTCGCCCGCGACCGCGCGCGCCAGCAGCGTCTTGCCGGTGCCCGGCGGGCCGTACAGAAGCACGCCCTTCGGGATCCGCGCACCGAGGGCCTGGAACTTCTTGGGGTTCTCGAGGAACTCCTTGATCTCGTGCAGCTCCTCGACGGCCTCGTCGACGCCGGCGACGTCGCGGAACGTGATCTTCGGCGAGTCGACCGACATCCGCTTGGCGCGCGACTTGCCGAACGACATCACCTTGGAGCCACCGCCCTGGACCTGGTTCATGAGGAAGATCCAGAAGCCGATGAAGAGGATGAACGGCAGCACGTAGGTCAGCAGCGAGAGCCAGCCGTTGGTCGACTTGCTCTGCACGTTGAACCCGCCGGCGGGAACGTCAGCCTGCGCGTCGTGGATCAGGAAGGGCGCGTAGGAGTCCGGGTAGCCGACCGAGTACTTGGCGCCGCTGTAGAGCGTGATGTCGGCACTGTTGGCCTTCTGGTCAAGCGACATCTGCTTGATCTGGTGGTTGTCGAGCTGCGTGAGCATGTCGCCGAACGTGTAGTTCTGCGTGTGGCTCGAGCTGCCGATCAGCTTCTGCGCGAAGAACGCCAGGACGACGACGATCAAAATCGGAAATGCCGCGCTCTTGAAAAACCTGCTCATGAAAGGGTCACGTGGTCTAGCCGGATGCGCACATGGGTCTTATCGGCGTCATGCCGGGATTTGGCAAGCGTAGCACCTGCGTTTGGGCCGCAAATAGGGCCAACACCCCGATGCAGCGGGGCTTTCACTACTGCTTCAACGCCGCAACGTACGGAAGGTTGCGGTAGCGCTCGGCGTGGTCGAGCCCGTAGCCGATCGCGAACCGGTTGGGGATCTCGAATCCGACGTAGCGGGTCTGGAGGTCGACCTTGCGTCGCTCTGGCTTGATCAGCAGCGCGCAGACCTCGAGCGAAGCGGGATTGCGCCCCTCGAGATTGCGCAACAGGTACTGCAAAGTGAGTCCCGAATCGACGATGTCCTCGACGATCAGGACGTCGCGCCCCTCGATCGCCGCGTCGAGATCCTTGAGGATCCGGACCACCCCCGACGACTTGGTCGCCGAGCCGTACGAGGCGACCGCCATGAAGTCGACCTCGACCGGGATCTCGAGGTGGCGCATCAGGTCAGAGAGGAAGAAGACGGCCCCCTTCAGGACCCCGATCAGCAGCAGGTCCTTGCCCGTGTAGTCACGCGAGACCTCGCGGGCGAGCTCACGCACGCGGCGCTGCAACGCCTCGGCAGGCACTAGGACCTCCCCGATCGATCCGTCGTCGGTCACGTTTTCAGTCTAAGCCGAGGCGTCGGACCGAACCTCAGGACCCCATTCGTGACCGTCGCCCGCACGCCGTGCGGGAGATCCAGCGACGCGGTTCCGTGGTCGCTCAGCGCCGCCACCTCCTCGGCACGCCGCGCGGCGCCTGCCGCCGGGCGCCCGAGCGCCTGGTCGGCCAACCGCTGGATCACGAGCCGCTGCAGCGCCGGCGCCAGCTCGCGCAGCTGCGCGAGCTCGATCTCCCCGCGCCCGTCGAGTGCCGTCGCGACGATCTCGTCGAGCACATCGGCCTCGTTGCGGAGGATCTCGGCGAGCGCCAGCACGTTCTCCTGGGCGGCGGGATGGGCGCGCTCGAGCGCCGGCACGAGGTCGCGGCGGATCCGGTTGCGGGCGTAGGCGGCCGATTCGTTTGATTCGTCGTCGCGCCAGCGCAGCTTGCGTTCGGTGCAGTAGGCCTCGGTGTCCTCGCGCGTGTAACCCAGCAGCGGGCGGATCAGCACCCCGTCGCGCGGCCACATCCCCAGCAGCGCCCGGCGGCTCGGCGACGACGCGAGCCGGTAGAGGATCGTCTCCACCTGGTCAGAGCGCGTGTGCCCGGCGGCGACGTCGGCGTCGCGCGCCAGCGCGAGCTCAAACGCGGCCCGGTAGCGCTCCTCACGTGCCCACGCCTGCACGTTGCCGGCGTCCTCGGGCCGCGCCGGCCGACGGACGTCGAGCTGGATCCCGAGGCGCTCGCACATGTCGGCGCAATGGCGCTCGTCGGCGTCGGCGGCGGCGCGCAGTCCATAGTTGGCGTGCACGGCCGAGACCGCTTCGGCGCCCGCGATCCGGACCGCGAGGTCGAGCAGGCAGGTCGAGTCCCGCCCGCCTGAGAACATGACGACGACCGGGGCGCCGTGCGCCAACAGGTCCTGCTCGCGTACGGCTGCCAGCAGCTCTGCTTCGGTCACTGCTCCTCCTTCTGGCGGGCGATGAAGACCTCCGTCGACTCACTGAAGCCTTTCAAGGTCACCTCGCCGATCCGCTCGAACTCGAGGTGGGGACCGGCGACGTCGACCACGGGGCGGGTGACGAGCACCTCGCCGCCGGCCGAGCGCGCCGCGACGCGCGAGGCGATGTTGATCTCGCGCCCGTAGTAGTCGCCCTCGCGGTACAGCGCGACCCCATAGTGGATCGCGATCCGAGGCAGTGGGCGTTCGGTTTGCAGGCTCTGGAAGCCGACCGCCCAGTCGGTCAGCGCCGCCGGATCCGGGCCGACGATCATCGCCTCGTCGCCGATCGTCTTGATCACCCGTGCTTCGTCGGGCAGCGTCACCTCGACGGCCTCGATGAACCGCTCGACGGCGTCGACGGCGGTCAGCTCGCCTTCCTCCTCGGTCAGGCGCGTGTAGCCGGCGAGGTCCGCGAACGCGATCGCGACCCGCATCCGGCCGAGATTGATCGAGCTCGCGCCCAGATCGGCCTCCATGTGCCCGACGACGTCCTGCTCGACGAAGTGCTGCAGGTAGCGCTGGTGGATCTGGTCGAGCACCGGCGACGCGAGCGGCAGCACCTCGCGCGACAGCGCGTGCATCTGCTCGGCGGTCTCGACGCCGGCCGTCCCGGACTGCATCAGCGGCTCGTGCACGTACAGGTGAAATAGGCGCACCTCGGCGTCGGCGATCTGGGCCATCGCCTGGCCATATACCCGCACCAGCTGCAGCAGCGCGACGAGTGGAAACCCGGACTCGAGCACCGCCGCCACGTAGCGCAGCAGCTGGAGCTCGTCCTCGGACACCTTCTCGACGTGCCCAGGCCGGATCCCGAGGCCGCTCAGGACCCGGGCGATCAGCCCCTCGTCGAGCCCCGTCTCGCGGGCGGCACCACGGACCGAGACCGTTTCCTGGTCGGGCGGGAACAGGTCCTCGAGGAACCCGAACGCGAGCCGGCCTTCCCCAGTCGCGCGCTCGATCTCGGCCAGCGAATGGCCACGTTCGCGCATCCGCGCGACGACGCGAGCGGTGCCGATCGCCGCCGGCGTCCAGTCCCCCTCGTACTGCGGGATCAGACCGCGTGCGATCCACCTGCGAAGCGTCGCGGGCCGCACGCCGACGCGGGTGGCGGCTTCGTTGAGCGTCAAGGCGACACGCTCCGCGCGCGCTCAGCAAGTCGGCGATGGGGTCCCGGTGAGGACGGGGCCCCATCGCCCGCGGGCGTCACGGCCCGCTGCGTCGGTCGTCGGCGCTCGTCACGTTTCCGGCGGCGCCTCGCGTTCGCGCTCGGCAGCGCGACCACGATCCGACCTGGTGCCTTGCTTGATGCTCTAGGTCTACTCGGCATCGCGCGAAAAGTCAATCGAGCACGCCGCTCAAACCGCGCGTTGCGACGCGGCGTCGGTCCTCAGAGCTCGAGGTGCGGGTAATCAGCGGCGATCATCTCCCGGTAGCGCGCGTACAGCGGCTTGGTGATCGGGATGATCGCGAGCGCCGCCTTGACGTCGCCGCCGGCTTTGATCCGGCGCCGCGCAATCGCGACCGCGACGTTCTCCTTGCCCTGGAAGTACTTGTTCGCGGTCTCGGAGTTCATCGACATCCGCACCTTCGGCTCCCAGTCGATGTCGTCTGTCCACTCCCAGGCGAGGTTAGGCTCGTCCTCTGCCCCGGCGCGGATATTGACGACCAGATCGAGGTCAGTGAACTCGAATCGCTGCGGCGTGTCGGCATCGCGCAGCTTCGGCCCCATCTCGTCGTCGTCGCGCATCAGGGCGAAGGTCCGGTCCATCACCTCCCTGAACTCCTGCGGCGAGTTGAATTCCGCCATCGGGCGCGGAGTCTAAAGCGAACCGTGGCCGCCACTAAGCTCGCGACCCGATGCCCGAGCCGATTCACCTGCACCCGACCGCGCCGCTGGCCGAGCGGGTGCTGCTGCCCGGCGACCCTGGCCGGGCGCTGCTGCTGGCGCAGTCGCTGCTCACAGAGCCGAAGATGTTCAATCACAACCGCGGCCTGTGGGGCTACACGGGGACCGCCGCCGATGGCGCCCAGCTGACGATCCAGAGCACCGGCATGGGCGGACCGAGCGCCGCGATCGTGATCAGCGAGCTGGTCGATCTCGGCGCCCGGACGCTCCTGCGGACCGGCACGTGCGCGGCGCTGGCGCCGCACCTGGCGCTCGGTCAGCTGCTGATCGTGGCCGAGGCGATCGCCGACGACGGAACCAGCCGGGCACTCGGCGCCGGCCCGCGGGTCGCCGCCGACCCACAGCTGGTAGCGCGGCTCGAGGCCGCAGCGGACGGCAGCGCGTCGCCGGGTCCGGTCGTCTCGACCGACCTCTTCTACGACCCGTCGGGACGTTCCGAACAGCGGTGGCTCGCCGACGGCGCGGTCGCGGTCGAGATGGAGGCGGCGACGCTGTTCGCGCTCGCCGCGCGGCGCGGCTTCGCGGCCGCGGCTCTGCTGCTGGTGACCGACCTCCTGATCCCCGAGCGCCGGCGGATCGACCCCGACGCGCTACGGGATGGCGAGCACCGGCTCGGCGAGCTCGCCGCTCGCGCGCTCGCCGTCTGACGGACGGTTACCGTGCGCTAGGCGGGCTGGTCCTCGGTGCCCGACACGCCAACCGCGTCAGCGCCCTGGAGTCGCTCGAGCGCCGCCTCGATCCTCGCCAGGCGCTCCTCGAGCGCCTGGACCTCGCCGGCCGGATCGAGCCGCGACTCGAGGCGGTCGAGACTGTCCTCGATCCCCTCGAGGCGCTGCGAGACGCTCCGCACGCGCCGCGTCAGCCGCTCGATGTCGCTCGCCGAGGGGATGTTCAGCGCGCCCATCGCGATCTCCTGGGCACGCATCGCGCGCTCGCGCGTCTCGAAAGCCGCCGACAGCGCGCCCGACACGACCGAGTTCTCGAGCAGCTCCTGGGCGAGCTTGCCGATCGCCTCCTCACCCTGCTTGGTGACGCGTACCTTGAGGCTGTTGTCGTCGCTCATCGCGCAGCACTCTAGCGCTCAGGGCGCGCCGCCAAGCCGTCGAATCCTCTGGTGTCACCCCCCGGAATCGGCTTGCAGCAAGTCTCAACCTGAGCTTCAGACTGAGTGTCGAATGAAATTGCTCTTTTCTGCCTAATTCGCGAGCGCGCGAGGTATGTGAGTGCTCTAGAATGCCCGCCCCGGTCCGCAGGCGGCGGCCAGAGGGGCACGGTTTGCGAGTCACGGTTCAGCGTTGAAAAGCCCAGAACCAGCCAGTAGGTTGCGTGGAGCGTCGATCTTGGACGTAGGGTTCACAGCCGCCCACACCCGGATGAGGAAGAGGAACGGGCCGACAGTTGCCGACTAGGCGGAAGTTGTTGTTCTTGCTGGCCTTGGTGATTGGAGCGTTTGGCGCGCTCGGCACTGTCGCGCTGTCGAACGCCTCGGCCGATGCGTGCACGGTCACGGTCACGGTCGTCGGCGGTAAGACCTACACGTTCAATGTGAACGTCGCGCCGGGCACTCCGATCTCGGCCATGAACCTCCCGGTCCAGGGTGTCGTCGTGTCCGAGAGCGAGTCGTGCGCGCCGGTGACGACGTCGTCCTCGACGACCACGACCACCAGCGGCGCCACCTCCAGCTCGAGCCCGACCACGACCACCAGCTCGAGCCCGACCACGACCACCAGCTCGAGCCCGACCACGACCACCAGCTCGAGCCCGACTACGACCAGCTCCGGCTCGGCCTCCTCGAGCACCTCGGGATCGACCTCGAGTTCGGGTTCATCCTCGAGCACCACGACTTCGAGCAGCACCTCGGCGCCGCGCCCCAACCATCCGAGCCGCGACCAGCGCACCTCGTCGCGCCCGCAGACAACCAGCAGCTCGACGACCTCGAGCGGCTCGGCCAAGAAGAACAAGAAGAAACAGAAGAAGCAGAAGCCGCGCTCGGATCTGCCCAGCGGCCCGGGCGTCCCGGCGGCGAACAATCCGAGCTATTCGCTCTCGATCCCGGGGCCGGCTCCGATCGGGGTGCCGAACTTCTTCATCGACAGTTTCCAGATCCCGCCGTTCTTGATCCCGATCTATCAGGCGGCGGGGATCGAGTATCAGGTGCCGTGGCAGGTGCTGGCGGCGATCAACGAGATCGAGACCGACTATGGGCGCAACCTGTCCGTGTCGTCGGCTGGCGCGGTCGGCTGGATGCAGTTCCTGCCATCGACGTGGCAGCGCTGGGCGGTCGATGCCAACGGTGACGGGATCGCGGATCCGTACAACCCGGTCGACGCGATCTTCACCGCGGCTAGGTATCTGCACGCGGCGGGCGCGTCGACGAACCTCGCTCAGGCGATCTTCGCGTACAACCACGCGAGCTGGTATGTGCAGAGTGTGTTGTTGCGCGCGAAGCTGATCGGCGGCATCCCGTCGCAGCTGGTCGGCGCGCTGACCGGTCTGGTGCAGGGTCACTTCCCGGTCGCGGCGCCCGCCAAGTACGCCGACGACGACGTGCTGAGCCTCGCGAAGAAGCGCACGGTCGGGTCAAACGCGGCGGTGCCGATCGGCTCGACGACGAGTACCGGGACCGACATCTTCGCCAAGCCGGGCTCGCCCGTGATCGCGGTCAACGACGGCAAGATCCTGAAGGTCTCAGACAACGCCCAGCTCGGCCACTACATCGAGCTTCAGGACGCAACCGGCAACGTCTACATCTACTCGCAGCTGGGGTCGGTGTCGAGCATGTATCCGGTCCCCAAGCAGGTCAAGCTGACCGCCCGCGATATCGCGCATGAGCTGTCGGCGCCGTCCGGCAAGCCGCCGACGTCGGCAGCCAGCGCCGGCACCCAGCTGACGAAGATCGCGTCCTACCCGTCGTCCGGCAAGCAGATCAAGAAGGCGACCGGGTCGGCGAAGTCGAGCGCCTCGCAGGTGACGCTCCCGGTCACGACCCCGAGCGCGGCGCCGACGCCGACGACCTCGGTTGCGACGCCGATGGTCAAGGAGCGGCTGTTCGCCAACCCGTCGCGCAAGGCGTCCTACGGCGCCGGCGGCGATCTGCAGCTGAGAAGCGCCTCTCAGCAGATCTCAAACTTCCAGGACTACTTCTCAGACACCTTGCATCTGGGCCGCAACCAGTACACGCTCCAGCATCTGAAGGCCGGCTCGATCGTGGTCGCCGGGACGATCCTGGGACGGATCGGTGCGCCGTCGCAGGGGATGGCGTCGCACCTGTACTTCCAGATCCGCCCGGCCGGCAAGAACGCGCCGCTGGTCGACCCCAAGCCGATCCTCGACGGCTGGAAGCTTCTGGAGGCGACCGCCGTCTACCGCGCCGACGGCGTCGACCCGTTCTTCGGCCCCGGCGCCAAGAATGCGACCGTCGGCCAGGTGCTGTTGATGTCAAAGCAGCAGCTGACCGAGCGCGTGCTCGTCGACCCGCACGTGCAGATCTACAACTGCGGCCGGCGCGACATCGGGGCCGGCCTGATCAGCCGCAACGTGCTCGCGACGATCGAGTTTTTGTCGGCCTCCGGGCTTGACCCGTACGTGTCTGGCCTGGACTGCGGCCACAGCGTCAATGCCACGACCGGCGTCGACGCGCAGGGCGCGACCGGCGACAGCCTCGACATCTCCAAGATCAACAACGTCCCGGTGCTCGGCCACCAGGGCCTCGGCTCGATCACCGACATCACGATCCGTCGGCTGCTGACGCTCCAGGGCAGCATGGCGCCCGACGAGATCATCAGCGACATGGCCTACAAGGGCCAGCCGACGACGCTCGCGCTCCCCGACCACCGCGACCGGATCCAGGTCCTGTTCACGCCCGAATACGGCGCCAACAACAAGCTCTCTAAGCAGGTCAAGAGCCTCCTGCAGCCCAACCAGTGGGTGCAGCTGATCAACACGATCGGCAAGATCCCCGAGCCGGTCGTCCCGATCGCACCCAGCAAATACGCGATCCGCGTTCCCGGCAACTGATCACGCGTTAGGTTGCGCGGGTGAGCGCGTCCGCGCCCCTGTTCCGGTTCGTCCAGGTCGAGCTGCCGTGGCCGCTCGGCCCCCCGGACGGCCGCTACCTGCTGCGGCCGCCGGGGGACCCCGACGGGCTACCGACCCACGTGATCGTGTTCGCGACGCTCGGCGCACCTGAGCGGCGGCGACTCGCGCAGCTGCGCAGGCACCGCGAGGCTTCGCCAGAGCCGGCGCCCACGCCCGTCAGCACCGGACGCGCCACCGTGATCGACGCCGGCATGCCGTTCGACGACCTCGCGCAGGCGAACGCCTGGCTCTCGCACGCGGGCGACACGGACCTCGACCAGGGGATCGCGGTACTCAACCGCGCGCTGCACGCGTTCCGGCTCGTCAGCAGCGATCCGTACGTCAACACCGTCGCCCGCGAGCAGGCGCTCGTCGCCCGCGTCGGCTTCGGTGCCGGCGAACAGGTCGCCGACGGTCTGTGGACCGGCGCGCTCGAGCTCGTCCAGGCGGCTGGCCGCCAGCGGCGCTCACGGGTGCTGACGCCACAGGCGCGGCTGGCGGCGGTGCTCTCCGCACGAGAGCGGCCGCTGGTCTGCGAGGAGCTCGCGCTCCGCGCCCGGCTCGACCTCGACCACGGCCGCGGGCGCGAGGCGGCGCTGCAGCTGCTGGTCGCGCTCGACGCGGCGCTCGCGGAGCTGCAGGCCGATGCGGCCGCGGGCGCGCTGGCGGACCGGATCACCGAGCTGCGCGCCCAGCGTGAGCCGGTCGCCGCCGCCGCTCAGGCCGCGCTCGGCGGCGAGCTCACCGCTACCGAGCTCGAGGCGGTGGCGTTCACGCTCGGCCGGGTCGAGGCGGCGCTGCGCGCCCGCGCGGTGCACAACGCGTGATCGTGGAGGTGCCGTCGAACCTGCTCGCCAGCGTCGGCCAGGAGCCGTGGCGCCAGGGATGGCTCGAGCGCCTGCCCGCTGCGCTCGATCGAATCGCGGCGAGTTGGTCGTTGGAGCTCGGCGCGCCGTATCAGCCGGGCGGCCAGACCGCGTGGGTCGCCCCCGCGCGCGACGCGGCCGGCGACGAGCTCGTGCTGAAGCTCGGGTGGCGCCACGACGGGTCCGAGCAGGAGGCCGACGGCCTGCGGGCCTGGAACGGCAACGGCGCAGTGCTCGTCTACGCGTCCGATGCCTGGGATGACTGCAGCGCGCTGCTGCTCGAACGCTGCCGCCCCGGCACAGTGCTGGGTTCGACGGCGCCCGAGCCCGAGCAGGACCTGGTGATCGCCGGGTTGCTGAAGCGGCTCTGGGACGCGCCGGCGGACGGTTCGCGGTTCAGGCCATTGCAGTCGATGTGCGACGCCTGGGCGGCGTCGTTCGAGCGCCGGGCCGCCGACAACCCGCCGGCCCTGGACCCCGGGCTCGCGCGGGCCGGAATCGAACTGTTCCGGGCGCTGCCGGCCTCCGCCGCGCGCGAGGCGCTGCTGGCGACCGACCTGCACGCCGAGAACGTGGTCGCGGCTGAGCGCGAGCCGTGGCTGATGATCGACCCGAAGCCGTACTTCGGCGACGTGGCCTACGACGTGCTTCAGCACATGCTCAACTGCGAACGGCTGACGTCGGACCCAGGCGGCCTCGTGCGGCGGCTCGCAGGGCTGTTGGAGTTCGAACAGGATCGCCTCGTCAAGTGGCTGTTCGCGCGCTGCGTACAGGAGTCGGTCGACGCGCCCGTGCTGGCCCGGGTGGCGTCCGAGCTCGCGCCCGCCGCGCTCAGTTGACGCCCAGCAGCCCGGCCACGGCGGTCAGCTCGTCGACCACGTCGCCGCTCAGCCGGACCGTCGCGTAGCGGTCAAACGGCGTCGCACCCTGGGTCACGATCGCGAGCTTGCCGCCGCCGGCAAGCGTCATCTCCGGCAGCTGCGCCACCGGGTAGACCTCGAGCGAGGAACCGACGCAGATCATCAGGTCGGCCGCCGACGCGAGCTGCTCGGCGCGTTGCAGGGCGTCGACGGGCAGGTACTCGCCGAACAGCACCACGTCGGGCTTCAGCGGCAGCCCGCAGTCGCACCGCGGCACGCCGGCCGCGTCGGCCCGTTGTCGCGCCCGCACGTCGGCCAGCGGGTAGCGCTCGCGGCACTGAAGACACGACGAGTGGCTGATCGTCCCGTGCACCTCGATCAGCTCGACGGTCCCGGCCTTGCCGTGCAGCCGGTCGATGTTCTGCGTGATCACGGCCTCGAGCAGACCCGCCCGCTCGAGCCGCGCCAGCGCCTCGTGGGCGCGATTCGGAAGCTTGTCCTCGAGCGTCTGGAAGCGGTCGCCGTAGAAGTGCCAGAAGCGCTCGGGGTCGCGGCGGAAGACGTCGATGTGGGCGACCTCCATCGGGTCGACCGTCTCCCACAGGCCGGTGCCGGGCGAGCGGAAATCGGGGATCCCCGAGGGGACCGAGATTCCCGCGCCGGTCAGCGCCACAACGAACTCACAACCAGCGATCAGCTCGGCGAGCCGGGGCGCTCCGTTCTCTGACACCGCGCGCAGTCTAGGTGCGGCGTCCAGCACGCGTGGCATCGAGCTCGGCCCCGAAGCGGCCCAGCGTCGAGCGCAGCGACGTCGCCATCGCCCGCCTGATGAACAGCACGTCGACGACCGGCGACACGATCGTGCGGCGCACGAGCCGGTATTCGAGCGTCAGCCCGACCTGCACGCCGTCATCGCCGGCGGCGGCGAACACGACGCTCTGGCGGCCGCGGATCGAGTCGTCGGCAACGTCGAGTGCCTGGCCCTGAAGCGGCTCGTACGCGATCACCCGCTCGACGACCGTGCCGCGTCCGGCCGGACCCGACTCCCAGGTGACGGTCGAGCCGACCTCCGGCCAGTCGCCGTCGACCGACAGCACGCGGTCGAGGCCGTCGACCCAGTTATGCCAGCCGGCCGTCTGATACCAGCATCGCTCGGCCTCGTCGACTGTGCCCGCGAACGTCTGCGCAACTTGGACACCCCGCATCGCACTCGATTCTCGCGTGTTCCGGGCGCGCGGGAGTAGCCTGCCGGGTAGCGTCCATGTCAGACAATCTCCCCCAGGCACTCGAGTCGTACCCCGAGATCTCCTCGAGGGCCTATGAGCACCCCGCCGACCGCGCCGCGACCGCCGCGTTGAAGGCGGTCCCGATGCTCGACGTCGTCGTCCGGCGCCTGGTCGAGTTCCGCTACGAGCGGGCGCTGCGGCAGTTCTACCTCGGCAACTCGGTGAAGATCTCAGAGCGCCAGCTGCCCGACCTGTGGGCGTCCTATCAGGGCGTCTGCAAGATCCTCGATATGCCCGATGCCTACGACCTGTACGTGACCGCGTCGGTGTTCGGCAATGCACGCGCGGTCGGGTCCCAGAAGCCGATGATCGTGCTCGACTCCAACCTGCTGGAGTTGCTCGGTCCCGGCGAGCAGCGGGTGGTCCTCGCCCACGAGCTTGGTCACATCCTGTCTGACCACGTGCTGTACATGACCGCGCTCGACATCCTGCTGCGGAGCGTCAACCTGTCCGGGCTCGTCGGCGTCCCGCTGCGCGCCGTGCGCGCGGTGCTGCTGGAGTGGATGCGCGCTGCCGAGCTCAGCTGTGACCGGGCGGCGACGCTCGCCGTGCGCGATCCGCAGATCGTCTGCCGCACGCTGATGGTCGTCGCCGGCGGCGTGCACGCCGACAAGCTGAACCTCGACTCGTTCATGACCCAGGCGATGGAGTACGAGAACTGGACCGACTCCCACGATCGCGTGCGCCGCTTCTTCCTCGAGATCGGGGCCACGCACTCACACTCGGTGCGCCGCGTGTCGGAGGTCATGCGCTGGGTCCAGAGCGGCGAGTACGACCGCATCATCCGCGGCGAGTACCGCCGCCGGGGCGACGACAAGGAGGTCCGCGAGGAAGCGGGCGACGCGATGGAGTTCTACGCCGAGCGCTTCCGTGCCCTGTTCCGCGAGATCGGCGAGAACGTCACGACGCTCGGCTCGCAGGCGGGCGACGTCAGCCAGCAGGTCGCCGACTGGCTGCGCAGGCGTGGCGCCGGCGCGAGCGGCCGCGGCGGCGACTGACCCGCCTCGCGGCGCCGGCGCAAGCGGCCGCGGCGGCGACTGACCCGCCCCGCGGGCCCCGCGGCGGCGCGGGGCGGGCGGCGGACCTGGTTGAAGCGCTCGCGCGCGATTGACCTCCCTTTTCCCGCGTATAACGCCGGAAAAGGGAGGTCATTGCGGTGTTGTGCGGCGGGATCGCTTTTTGGCGTCGCACGCTTGACAAATCCGACTAAGCGATATATCGTTGACGCATCGCTATAGATCGACAAGAGGAGAAGTGACATGAGTAGCGATGCATTTGCACAAGAGTGGCCCGGGCGTCGAGCCCGGGGACGCAAGGCCCGACACCGTGAGGCGTGGGCATTTGCGAAGCACGCCGGCCATCGTGGCCGGCCAACACCGGAGGAGCTCGAGGACTTCGTCGAGATCCGCCGGATGCGTGGCGGTCCGTGGGGCGGCGGCCCGTTCGGCGGTCCCCCGTGGGGCGGCCGGCGGGGTCGCGGTGGCCGCGCCCGGCGCGGCGACGTCCGGCTGGCGCTGCTTCGGCTGCTGGCTGAGGAGCCGCGAAACGGCTACCAGCTGATGCAGACGATCGAGGAGCGCAGCGGTGGCGACTGGCGCCCGAGCCCCGGCTCGGTGTATCCGACGCTGTCGCAACTCGAGGACGAGGGTCTCGTCCGTTCCGCGGAGGCCGATGGCACGCGGACATTCGAGATCACCGACGCCGGCCGTCAGCACCTAGAGACGCGCGCCGACGAGCCCGCCCCGTGGGATCTTCCCGACGAGGAGGGACACCCGTCCCGCGACGCCAAGAGGCTGATCGGCGCGATCGCGCAAGCCACGATGCAGGTCGCCATGGCCGGAACCGAGGATCAGCAGAACCGCGCCGTCGAGCTGCTGAACGAGACCCGCAAGGGCCTCTATCGGATCCTCGCCGAGGACCAGGACGACTGACAACCGGACCGAGTGGCCGGTTTCGAGTGAGCAACGTCGTAACGTACAGAGAGCCAGTGTCGACCAACGGAGACTTCCCCACCCCCGCGATCGCCGTCCGCGACCTCGTCAAGAACTTCGACGAGGTCGAGGCGGTGCGGGGCGTGAATTTCGAGGTCGCCGCCGGCGAGGTGTTCGGCTTCCTGGGTCCCAACGGCGCGGGTAAGACGACCACGATCAACATGCTCTGCACGCTTGCCAAACCCACCTCGGGCGAGGCCTGGGTCGCCGGTCATGACGTCGTGCGCGAGCGCGACGACGTGCGACGGAACATCGGCCTGGTGTTCCAGGACCCGACGCTCGACGGCTACCTGACCGCGCAGCAGAACCTGAAATTGCACGCTGAGCTCTACGGCGTGCAGTCGAACCTCGTCGCTGCGCGAATGCAGCAGGTGATGGAGATGGTCGGCCTGTGGGAGCGCAAGGACTCCGTCGTGGGGACCTTCTCGGGCGGGATGCGACGCCGGCTCGAGATCGCCCGCGGCTTGATGCACTCGCCCCGGGTGCTGTTTCTCGATGAGCCGACGATCGGGCTCGATCCCCAGACTCGGCGATCGATCTGGTCTTATATACGCGAGCTCAAGGAGCGCGAGGAGATCACGATCTTCATGACCACGCACTACATGGACGAGGCCGAGTGGTGCGACCGGATCGCGATCATGGACCATGGTCAGATCGTCGCGCTCGACGCGCCCGAGACGCTCAAGGCGCAGATCGGGAAGGACCGCGTCTCGATTCACACCGAGGACGATCAGGCGGCGATCGACGCCTTGCGTGAGCGCTTCGGGATCGAAGCGAGGATCGTCGAGGGTGCGGTCACGTTCGGCGTGCCCGCGGGCGAAGAATTCGTGCCGCGGCTATTCGCCGAGTCCGGGATCCCGATCCGCGCGGTCAGCGTCTCGAGACCGACGCTCGACGATGTGTTCATGTCCTACACGGGCACGACGATCCGCGATGCCGAAGAGGACCAGTCCAAGCATCGCAACCGCGTGATGATGCAGATGATGAGTGGAGGTCGACGGTGACCACGACGGTCGAACGCCAGGCGCCGCCGAGTCCCGAGCGCGAGATCGTCAGAGTCGAAGTCCCGAAGCGAAGCCTTCGCTCCGAGCTGCGGGCGATCAAGATCGTCTGGCGCCGGGAGCTGATCCGCTTTCGCGCCGACAAGCTGCGGATCGTGACGGCGCTCGTGCAGCCGCTGCTGTTCCTGTTCGTGCTCGGCGCCGGACTGCAGGGGCTCGCGAGCGCCGGCACCCACGGGGTCGCGCTGAAGACGTTCATCTACCCCGGGATCCTGTGCATCTCAGTGATGTTCACGGCGATGTTCTCGGCCGCCTCGATCGTCTGGGACCGGGAGTTCGGCTTCCTGCGCGAGATGATGGTCGCGCCCGTGCGGCGTAGCTCGATCGTGATCGGCAAGTGCCTCGGTGGTGCGACGGTGGCGGGCTTTCAGGGCCTGATCATCATCTGCCTCGCCGGGCTGGTGAAGGTGCCGTATGACCCGCTACTGATCCTCGGGATCTTCGGACTGCAGCTGCTGCTCGCGTTCTCGATCACCGCCTTCGGGGTGATGATCGCGGTCCGGATCAAGCAGATGCAGTCGTTCATGGGCGTTATGCAGATGATCGTGATGCCGATGTTCTTCATCTCCGGAGCCCTGTTCCCAGTCAGCGGGCTTCCGCGCTGGCTGGCTGTGCTCAACCGGCTTGACCCGCTGACCTACGCGGTCGACCCGATGCGGCGCCTGGTGTTCGCCGCGCTGACGATCCCGGCGGCGGCCAAGCACGTGCTCGACTCGGGCGTGACCTGGTGGGGATGGCGCGTGCCGGGGCTGCTCGAGGCCGCGATGATCCTCGCACTTGGCCTGGTCATGCTCGGGATCGCGATCTGGGAGTTCAGCGCGACCGAGTAGCGCTGGACCGTCCAGCCGAGCCCGGGCGCGACGGGTAAGTTGCTGTGATTGGCGCCGCTCCCCTACCCCGCGCTCGGCAACGAGCTCGTCAGGCTGCGCCCGTGGACGGTCGCCGACATCCCAGCGCTGCTGGAAGCGGGCAGCGACCCGGTCGTGACGCGCTTTCGATACTCCCTGCCGCTCGACGCCGATCAGGCCCGCGAATGGCTGGACGGCAACGAGCAACGCCGCGAGCGGGGCATCGGCATTGAACTGGCGATCGAGGAGAACGGCGCTCCGCGGGGCTCGATCTCGCTGTGGGAGATCGACCGCCACCACCGCAGCGCGATGATCAGCTACTGGCTCGGCCCCGGGGGCCGCAGGCGCGGGCTCGCGAGCGCCGCCGTCCGGCTGGTCGTCGCGTGGGCCTTCGGAGAGCTGGATCTGGCGCGTGTGGGTCTGTTGATCGAGCCCGACAACGACGCCTCGCACCGGCTGGCCGAGCGCTGCGGTTTCGTGCGCGAGGGCCGGCTGCGCTCGTATGGCGAGGCGCGCGACGGACGGCGCGTCGACACGGTCGTCTACGGGCTGCTACCCGGGGAGCTGGCGGGCTGAGGGGGCCGCTCAGTGCGGGCGGGCGGGGCGGGCGGGCCTCCATACACGCCGCCTCAGACCGTCGCCGGAGCGGGCTCCTCGATCCGCCAGCCGGATGGCCCCCGCGGCGCGCTTTCAAGCGAGGCTGGATGCCAAGCGCGCGCCATCGCGGGGGAGCAGCGTCTCGCGGGCGATCACGAGCCGCTGGATCTGGGCGGTGCCCTCGTACAGCTGCAGGATCTTGGCGTCGCGCATCAGCTTCTCGACCTTGTACTCCTTGATGAAGCCGTAGCCGCCGAAGACCTGGACGGCATCGGTCGTCACCTCCATCGCGGAGTCGGCGGCAAACCGCTTGGCGTGCGAGGACTCGATCGTGTTGCGCTTGCCCTGGTCGAGCAGCACCGCCGACTGCCAGGTCGCCAGGCGCGACATGTGGACCTTGGTCGCCATGTCGGCGATCAGGAACTGGATCGCCTGGTGCATCGCGATCGGGACGCCGAACTGGACGCGCTCCTTGGAGTAATCGATCGCGAACTCCATCGCGGCGCGCGCGACGCCGGTTGCCATCGCGGCGACGCCGGGGCGCGTGCGATCGAGCGTCATCATCGCGATCTTGAAGCCCTTGTTCTCCTCGCCGACCAGGTGGTTGAGGGGGATTTCGACCTCGGGGAAGGTGATCGTCGCGGTGTTCGAGGCGCGCTGACCCATCTTGTCCTCGTGCTTGTCGACGACCACGCCGGCCTCGCGCGGAACGATGAAGCAGGAGATGCCGCGGTGGCCCGCCTCCTTGTCGGTCTTCGCGTAGACCGTGTAGTAGTTGGCGTACTCGCCGTTGGTGATGAAGCATTTGGAGCCGTTGATGACCCACTTGTCGCCGCGCCTGGTGGCGGTGGTCTTCATCCCGGAGACGTCGGAGCCGGCGTCGGGCTCGGTCAGGCAGAACGACGCCAGCAGCGGCGCCTCGCTGAGGCGGCCGAGGTACTCCTTCTTGAGCTCGTCGGAGGCGGCGAGCCCGATCGGGGCGGTCGCCAGGCCATTGCACGAAAGCGATGTGCCGATCCCTGAGCAACCCCAGGCGATCTCCTCTTCGATCAGCACGCCGTCGAGGTAGCCGAGGCCGGGGCCGCCGTACTCGGACGGCAGATGGCTGTTCATCAGCCCCAGCTCCCAGGCCTTCTCGATGATCTCCTGGGGCCACGTGCCGTCGCGGTCGTAGTCCCAGGCAACCGGCCGGATCTCCCTCTCGGCGAAATCGTGCGCCATCTCGCGCATGCTCTGCTGCTCGTCGGTGAGCGTGAAATCAACCACTTTCGGTTCTCCTTGGATCCTCGATTGACTAGTCAGTCAACCGCACTGCAACAAGGGTACCCGATTGGGCGGCACCCCCAACACGCTTGGGGGATCGGAGGACGAATGGACGATCCCACGAAGCAATGCGGGACACTGGGAGCGTGCAGGGTGCGTTCGGGACCGTCGTCTGGGTCGTGGCCGGAGTCGGGATCATCGGCGCGATCGTCGCGCTGCTGATCAGTAACCGAACCTGGGAGGACTACGGCCGCAGCCACCTGCTGCTCGACACCGACCAGCCGTCGAACGGTTCGAATGTCGAGCGCGACGCCGAGATCCGCGAGCTGCTCGAGGCCCGCAACGCGCTGCGCCGCCGGCGTGGCGAGCCCGAGATCGACATTGAGCAGGAATTCAGGCGGTTGACCGCCCCGCAGGTCGACGCCGAGCTGCGCGAGGAGATCCGCCAGCTGGTGGTCGCGCGCAATCATCGCCGCGCTCGGCACGGCCAACCGCCGCTCGACGTCGAGGCCGAGATCGAGCGCGAGATCGCGGGGTTGGCAAAGCTCTGATCGCGGTAGATTTGGCGCGATGGCCGATCCACGCCGCGTCGAGCTCGATGAGTTGATCAACCGTCCGGGTACCTACTTCAACCCGCAGACGGAGGTGCTGCTGATCGTCGACGACTCCCCCCAGCTCGACACCGAGATCTTCAACATGGAGGAGTTCGAGGGCGCCGACTGGATCCTGATCTCAGACGAGATCCCGGTCGAGGAGCACGAGCGCGATGAGCTGCTGGAGCGCTTCCAGATCCACTATCACCCTGGCGCCGCCGAGGATGAGGACGACGAAGAGGAAGACGAGCTGGAGGCCGACGACCAGGAGCCGGGGCGCGAAGACTGATCAACCGCCGCTGTTGATCAGCGACGCGCACTTCTGCATCTTCCCGACGTCGTCGCCGGCGCGCTGGATGCACTGGCCGTACTTCGCGGACGCCGGGCCCGACGAGCTCGTGGTGCTCGTGCCGCCCGTGCTCGCGCCGAGCGAGCCGAGCAGCTGCCCGGCGCCGAGCTGCTGAACAATCCCCCGCAGCTTCGCCTCAAAGGCGCTGAACGACTGCGGGTTGGCCGGCGCCGAGATCGTCTGCGGCTGGTTGAGGTCCGAGTACCGGAGCGTCATCCCGAAGCCGGCCGAGGTCGTGCCGCCGAGCAGCGTCGAGATCTCGCCGCTGACCGGGAAGCCGAGGTTGAGCGACAGTCTGCGCAGCGTGTTGTCGGCGCTCCCGGTCCAGACGTCGACGGTCGGGCTCTTGATCTCGCCGGCGATCTTCTGACGCTTGGCGGCCGAGATCGTGCCGGGGATCACCTTGGTCGAGCTCGACGCCTTGCCGAGGAAGGTGTTCAGATCGCCCAGCAGCGCCGCGATGTCGATCCCCGCCGGATGTGGATCGTCTCGGCGCCACCCATCGTCTCGGTGCCGACGATCGTTGGGTTGGTCACCCGGTGCAGGGGATCGATCCCCAGCTTCGCCGGGGTGCCGCCACCCGACCCTGCGGACGAGAAGCTCGAGGCGATCTTCTGGACATCGCCGGCCGGGAGCCTGTAGGCGTTCCCGTCCAGCGTCACGTAGCCGGTGCCGCCGGTCGAGACGATCCCGAGCTGGCCGTGGTGGCCGAGGGCGTTGAGGCCGATGTTGAGGTCGGACTCCGGCAGCTTGCCGGCGCCGCTGCTCTTAGACGGGCCGCTGAGCGACGGCGAGATCGGGCCACTCTCCGAGCGCTAGGCGTGCAACATCCTCCTCAGCCGTCGCACGTTCACCGGCGCGAATGTAGCATCGGATCAGTGCGCAGGAGCCTGTTAGTCCTGCTCGCGGTAGCCGCCTTTCCGAGCAGCGCGGCCGCGGCGCCGGTGCTGGTTCTCGGCCGCGATGGCCGAGTTAGCGCCCGAAACGACCCGTTTCTGAGTGGGTCGCCGGTCACCCCTGCGCCGGCGGCGAGCCCGGCCCGTCCGCGCCCGCGCAGCAAGCCGCGACCGGCGCTCGCCTCGATCGCGGTCGCCAAGCGCCGCCCGAAGCCCAAGCCGCAACCGACCGTCTTCTCAGTGCTGGCCCGGCTGGCGAAGACCGGCGCGCTCAGCCAGGCAGCCGAGCAGCAATACAGCGCCGACTACGGCCACGCGCTGTCGGTCGAGAAGCACCTGACCGGCACCCGGCTCGCGCAGCTGGACTCGGTCACGGTGACGATCCATCAGATCGCAGTCTCGGGGCAGCTGACGCCGTCGCGGCTCCCGGCGCTGTTCGCGACCCTGGCCGCGAACGTCCAATGGTGGACGACCGGGCCGCTGCTGGCGAGCGGCGAGCGGGTCGAGTTCGCCGGCTCGCAGCTGGTCTGGGAGTACTACCCGGGCGAGGGGATCCAGCTCCAGGTGCTCGGCAGCTTCGGCAAGGCGGACGGGCTCTACACCGCCGGCCCGGCCGACTATTCGGCGATGGAGCAGCTGCTGGCGGAGCTGATCCCGCTCGCGGCCGAGCGCGGCGGCGGGCTGGCTTGGGAGTACTACTTCAACTTCGACGGCGGGCGCCCGCCGTGGACGAGCGCGATGTCGCAGGCGACCGGGCTCGAGGCGCTGACGCGCGCCTACCTGGCGACCGGCAACCAGTACTACCTGACTGTCGCGAGCCAGGCGCTGCCGGTATTCACCGTCGGGCCGCCGGCCGGAGTGGCGGTCAAGACCGCGCTCGGGACGCGCTTCTTGCAGTACACGTTCGCGCCCCGGACATCGATCATCAACGCCTTCCTGCAGACGCTGATAGGGCTCTACGACTACGCGAAGGTGAGTGGCAATCCCGAGGCGACGCAGCTGTTCTCGGTCGGCAACGCCGAGGCGATGGCGGAGGTGCCCAGCTTCGACACCGGGGCCTGGTCCCTGTATCAGCCGGGCGTCGAGGACGACCTCAGCTACCACGAGCTCGTGACCGGCTTTTTGCAGCAGCTCTGCACGATGACGTCGGAGCCGGTCTACTGCACGACCGCTCAGCATTTCCAGTCGTATCTGACGACGCCGCCGACGCTGACGCAGCTGACGTTCCGCGGTCGCGCGCGCAAGCCGGTCGCGCTCCGCTTCCGGCTGTCGAAGATCTCGCACGTCGGGATCGTCGTCACGCAGGGCACAACGACGAGGTTCGAGACCAGCGCGACCGTCCCCTACGGCGTCGATCAGTTCACGATCCCGGCGCTCAAGCACGCCGGCACCTACGAGATCGCGCTCGCAGCGACCGATCTGGCCGGGAACTTTGCGCGGATCGCCGGCTCGCTGCAGATCGAGCCCCACTGATCGGACCCCGCCCCGGCGCCGCGCGCCGAATAGACTCGGCTCGCCATGAGGCCACGCACGATCCTGTACACGGGCAAGGGGGGCGTGGGAAAGACGTCGGTTGCAGCCTGCACGGCGCGACGCTGCGCGGCGGCCGGGCTGCAGACGCTCGTGATCTCGACTGACCCGGCCCACAGCCTGTCCGAGTCGCTGTCGGCGGAGCTCGACGGCGAGCCGACCCAGATCTCAGACCGCCTGTGGGGACAGGAGGTCAGGACGCAGGAGGAGATGGAGCGCCACTGGTCGGGCGTGCAGGAATGGTTCAGCGAGTTGCTGCAGGACCGCGGCGTCGACCGGATCTCGGCCGAGGAGCTGACGGTGCCGCCGGGGATGGACGAGCTGTTCTCGCTGCTGCGCCTGCAGGCGCACAGCGAGTCCGGGCGCTGGGACGCGATCGTCGTCGACTGCGCCCCGACCGGCGAGACGCTGCGGCTGTTGTCGTTCCCCGACGTCGCCCGCTGGTGGATCGACAAGGTGTTCCCGCTCGAGCACCAGATCCTCGCCGCGGCGCGCCCGATCGCCCGGTCGCTGCTGGACATCTCGCTGCCCGGCCAGGCCGTGTTCGCCGACCTCGAACGCCTGTCTCAGAACCTGATCGCGATGAACGAGATCCTGCGCGACCGCCAGCGCTGCACGATCCGGCTGGTGATGAACCCCGACAAGATGGTGATCGGGGAGGCGATGCGGACGTTCACGTACCTGAACCTGTACGGCTACCTGACCGACGCCGTGATCGTCAATCGGCTGTTTCCGGCCGGCGTCGGCGACTACTTCGCCGCCTGGCGCCGGGTCCAGGAGGAGCACCTCGAGCTCGTCAACTCCGCGTTCGCGCCGGTGCCGGTGCTGTGCGCCCCGTATTTCGAGCAGGAGGTCGTCGGGGCCGGGATGCTCGACCGGCTCGCCGAGGCGCTGTTCGCCGATCGCGACGCGAGCGCTGTGCTCCACGACGGCATCACCCAGGAGCTCGAGGTCGACGACGACGGGGCGCTGCTGCGGCTCGAGCTGCCGTTTGCGACCAAGGGCGACATCTCGCTCAAGAAGCTCGGGCTCGAGGTGATCGTCGGCGTCGACGGACACAAGCGCACGATCCTCCTGCCGCAGGCGATGGCGGGCTTTCGGCCGACCGGAGCGAGGTTCGAGGACGGCGCCCTGGAGGTGCGGTTCGATGGCTAGCGACGACGATCCGCTCGTCCGGCTCGAGGCGCGGCTCGACCGGGCATCCGAGGCGGCCGAGCGGCTGATCGCCGAGGCGGCCGCCGCTGCCGTCCGCAGGCCGCCGCCCGCGGGCTGGCAGCGGGTACGGGGCGAGGACAGCGAGCCCGAGGCGAGGGCGGCGCTCGGCAGCGAGATCGAGCTGCTGCTCGAGGCGGTCCACGCGCTCCGCGACCGGATCCCGCCCGATCTCCAGCGACGTCTCGGCGAGGCGCTGCGCGAGGTGCTGCTGGCGCTGCGGGCGCTGATCGACTGGTACCTCGAGCGCAGCGAGCGCCAGCGCCGGGAGCCGGCCGCGGCCGAGGACATACCGATCGCCTGACGCCGGCGGCCCCGCATCCCCGGCCGGGGCGACACCTACAATCGAGTCCTTGGCTAGCTCCGACGATCGCCAGCACGGGGCCACCCGCAGCGCCGCCAAAGAGGCGCGCTCCGGTTCGTCGATGGCTAGGGTCGGTCGCGTGTGGCGGGTCCTGCCGCCCGAGCGCCGGCTGGCAGCGATCGCGGCGATCGGGCTGTTCGTGTCGCTGTTCTTGCCCTGGTATCAGGAGACCGTGATCGCGAGCTCGACGACGCCGGCGCTCCGGTCGGCGAGCGCGTCACTGACCGGCTGGGGCGCGTTCTCGTTCGTCGAGGCGGCGGTGCTGCTCGTCGCGGTCGGCGTGCTCGTGCTGCTGTTCGCGCGGGCCGAGGGCAGGGCCTTCCACGTCCCGTGGGGCGACGGCGGCGTGATCCTGGCCGCCGGCGTGTGGACCTGCGTACTGATCATCTGGCGGATGTTCGACAAACAGGGCACCACCGGCCACGGCCAGTACGCGACCACGTCGGGCATCGAATGGGGCATCTTCGTCGCGCTCGGGATCGCGGCGCTGCTCGCCTACGCGGGCACCCGGATCAGGCGCGCCCACGAGCCCGAGCCGCCGCTGCCCGGCGAGCAGCCGGCGCCGCCACCGCGTCCCGCCGAGGCCGCGACGCCGCAGCCGAGGCGCGCGCCTGAGCGCCGCCCCCGTCGGGCCCGCACCTCGCGCACCTCGAGCAAGCTCAACTTCTCAGATCTCGACGAGATCAAGTTCGACGACCCACCCGAGGTGCCGACCGTTCGCCGCGCGAAGCCGGCGCCGGAACCGCTTCCGGGCCCCGACGACCAGCTGACGATCAGGCTCGACGGCAGCGACTGAGCGTCAGCCGCCCCCGGGCTGGAGGACGAACGAGAAGTACGCGCTCGCCAGCCCGATGATCAGGATCCCGGTCAGGATCAGCGTTCGCGAGCTGACGATGTGGCCGAACACACCTACCGCCAGGCCGAAGATCAGGACCAGGACGAACACGGTCAGCTGCGACTGCTGGCTGGCGAGGAGGAGGAGCACCGGTTGCCGGAACCCTATATTCACGGCTGATGCCCGAGACGAACTCAGTCGACGACGTTGCCGCCGGACTGCGGGCGGCCGGTTACCTGCCCGCTTCCAACACCGCGCTGGTCTCATTCCTGGCGACGAAGCTGGGAAAGCCGGTGCTCGTCGAGGGCCCGGCGGGGGTGGGTAAAACTGAGCTCGCCAAGGCGCTGGCACGGTACCTCGAGCGCACGCTTGTGCGGCTGCAGTGCTACGAGGGCCTGGACGAGGCCAAGGCGCTGTACGAATGGAACTACCGCAAGCAGCTGCTGCGGATCCAGACGGAGTCAGACAGCACCTCCTGGGACGACGTCCAGGACGACATCTTCGGCGAGGAGTTCCTGCTGCCGCGGCCGCTGATGACCGCGATCGCGTCCGCCGAGCCGGTCGTGCTGCTGATCGACGAGATCGACAAGACCGACCAGGAGTTCGAGGCGATGCTGCTCGAGCTGCTGTCCGACTTCCAGATCTCGATCCCGGAGCTGGGGCGGATCGAGGCGCGCACGCAGCCGGTCGTGTTGTTGACCTCGAACAACACCCGAGAGCTGACAGAGGCGCTCAAGCGCCGCTGCCTGTACCTGTGGCTCGACTACCCCGAGACCGAGCACGAGCTCGAGATCGTCCGCCTGCACTCCCCAGATCTCGACGAGACGCTCGCGCGCAAACTTGTCGAGGTCGTCCACCAGGTCCGCGAGCTCGACCTCAAGAAGCCGCCCAGCATCGCCGAGTCGATCGACTGGGCCCGGGCGCTGATCCTGCTCGGCGCCGACGACATCGACGACGAGGTCTTCAAGCAGACGATGAGCGTGATCGTCAAGCACCGCACCGACCTCGACACGGTCGCGGCGCGCGTCGGCGTCAAGCTCGAGCGACCGGCGAGCGACGACGCGCGTCCGGCGGCGTAAGCCGTGCCGCAGCCGCCGGCCACGCTCTACGCCCGGATCTCGGATCGCGGCCCCGGCGGCTTCGACGCCGAGCTGCTGGCGTTCGCCGAGGAGCTGCGCGAGGAGGGGATGGCGCTCGGGACCTCGGAGCTGCTCGACGCTTTCGCGGCGATCGAGCAGGTGCCGTGGACTGACCAGCAGGACTTCAAGGGTGCGCTGTCGGCGACGCTCGCCAAGTCGCCCGAGGACGCGCGCACGTTTGAGCTCGTGTTCGAGCGGTTCTTCTTCCGCGCCGCCGAAGCGCAGGCGACCCGCCATAAGATCAGTGAGTCGCAGTCGCGCTCGGAGGCGTTCGAGGTCGACCTCGAGGCGCTGCGACAGCAGATCGCCGCGGCGCTGCGTGACGGCGACGAGGCGACGCTGCGTGACTTGGCGCGGCTGGCGATCGCCGCCTTCGGCCGCGGCGAGGGATCCGGCGTGCTGGGGGTCGACGTGCAGCGGATCCGCCGCGCGCTCGGACTGCGCAGCGAGCCGCAGCCCGACCTGCCAGAGGGCGACCCGCGCCGCGATGGGATCGAGCGCGAGCAGCTGCGGCGCTTCGAGCAGCAGCTGCGGCGCGAGCTCGAGCGCGAGCTGATCGAGCGGACCGAGAGCCTGCCGCCGAAGCGACCGCTGAGCGATCTCGACCGCGCGCTGCCGACCGGCCCGATCCAGGACCTGGCGGCGGTCCACCGGGTCGTCGCGCAGCTCAAGCGCCGGCTCGCCAGCCAGGGCCACGAGCTCAAGGGCGCCAAGCGCCACGCGCACGTCGACGTGCGCCGTACGATGCGCGCCTCGCTGCAGACCGGCGGCGTCCCGGTCGAGCTCAAGTATCGCCCGCGACGCCCTCGCCGGCCCGAGATCTTCGTGCTGTGCGACGTCTCGACCAGCGTCACCAGCGCCAGCACGTTCTTCCTCTCAGTCCTGCACGCGCTGCACGACTCGTTTCGCAAGCTGCGCTCGTTCGTGTTCATCGAGCGGATCTCCGAGGTCACCGAGGTGTTCGAGCGCGAGCGCGACTTCCGCGCCGCCAGCGAGGCCGTGTCGCGGGACGCCGGCGTCGCCGACATCTCGGGCTACACGGACTATGGCCGCGTCTGGACCGAGTTCCTGGCGCTGATCGAGGACGAGCTGCACCCTCGCGCGACGGTGATCGTGCTGGGTGACGCGCGCACCAACGGCCGCCCGCCGCGCGACGACGTGTTCGCCGCGATCACGGCCCGCGCCGGGCGCACGTTCTGGCTCAATCCCGAGCCGCGGCTGTACTGGAACTACGGCGATAGCGTGATCGCCGCCTACGAGCGCCACTGCACGGCGTTCGAGTGCTGGCGCACGGATCAGCTCGAGGACTTTGTCAAAGCGCTTACGAAGCCGGTGGCAGCGTGAGGCGCAGCTCGAACTGACGCGCCTCGCGGCGCCCTCCTAGCTCCTCCAGCGCCGCCGCAAACAGATCGTCGGGCGCCACGTTGGCGAACCGCAGACCGCCCCTGGTCGCGAGCAGCGTCTCGCGGGCGGCGGCGGCGTCGAGAGCCGCGGCCTGCACGATGATTCGCGCGTCGCGGCGATCGCGATACAGCGCGGCGCCGGCGACCTCGCCGTCGCGCTCGACGACCAGCGCCTCGATCTGCGTCAGCGACGCGTCGGCGCGCTGCCAGGGCTCGCGCACGGTGCGGTGGGCCGCGATCCAGGCGTGCGCGCGGTCAGGCTTGGCGAGGCGCCAGGCCGCGGTTCCGGGCGAATTCAGCGTCCACACGATCAGCTCCCGCACCCGCTCGAAGCCGAGCTTGTCGTACAGCGCGATCGCCGGCCGGTTGCCCTGCAGCACCTCGAGCCAGACCGTCGGGCAGCCGACCGCCTCGATCGCGGCGACCAGCGCCTGCTCGCCGAGGCCCTGGCGGCGATACGCGGGCGCGGTCGCCATCCCGCCGACCCACGCCTCGTCTCCGCGGCGCCCGACCAGGGCCAGCGACGCGGGCCGGTCGACGACCGCCACGCGTGAGCACGCGAGATCGATGTCGTTCTGCGCGACGTGCTCGGCGAACGCGGGCTCATTGAGCGCCAGCGGTACCTCGTAGTCGGAGAAGCCCTCGCTGAACAGCGCCGCCAGTTCGGCGGCGCCGAGCGACTGGGCCTCGACCAGGGTGGCGATCTAGCCCTCGTCGACGAATCGCGTCGTGACCGTGCGCGTGTCGCCGTTGGCGTCGCGCAGAACCCAGTTGGCGAGGTATGGGCCGGGCGCCAGAGCCGAAACCGCGACGCCGCTCGCGGTGTCGACGTTGGCGGCGTGGAACACCGGACGCAGAGACCCGGCGCGAGTGATCGTCAGCGCCACCGGGGCGCCAGTCGCCGAAATCGAACCGTGTGGACCGGGCAGGCCCGACTGGGCCGAGGCGACGAACGACCCGTACAGGGTCTCGTCCTGAATCGGCGCGGTGGACTCGATCAACGGCACCGTGATCGTCGTCTGGCCGCCGCTGAAGTCGTCGGTCTGCGCGATGTCCTTGGTCGACAGGCCCTTCGCGTTGCCGCTCGGCGGACAGATCGTGCCGTTGCCGAACACCCCGTCGCCGACCTGGTCCGAGACCGGCGTCGACGAGCTCAGCGGGGGTCCGTAGAAGTCTCCCGGCTGGCAGATCCCGGACGCGATCCGGGTCTGGTTGCCGATGATCGCGACCCGCAGGTGGGCGACGTGCAGGGTCGTCAGCCGCCGCCCGGCACGGTTGATGAGCGCCAGCTGCTGGCCGCCGTGCAGCCGCAGCCCGCGAACGAAGATCGCCCCATCGGAGCCGGCGGTGGCATGGCGGCGGCCGAGCTTGTAGCGGGCGCGCGCGACCAGCCCGGTGCAGCGCACCGACCCGAGCCGCAGATACGCCGTGCACTGCGGGAAGCCGGTCGGGATCAGCGGGATCTGGCTGTTGCCGACCGCCGAGACGCTGTTCGGTTCGCCGAGCGGGATCGTCAAGTTGACGAGCGCGCCGTTGAGCTCGAGCGGCGATTCGGCCCGGTTGTCCTCGCTGCTGAGCGTCAGCGGCGTGCCGGACCGGAGCGCCCCGGTGAACACCTGCGAGAGGTCAGTCTCGGTGCCGCACAGCTGCACGGGCGGCTCAGTGAACTTCGATCCGACTCGTAGCGCCAGGACACCGGTCTGCCCGCAGGGCCCGAGGATCACGTTGTTGGAGTTGACGGCGTAGCCATGGTCGAGATCGGACCAGCCGGTGTAGCCCGCCTCGGTGAACGGGTTGCCCCCGTCGCCGGTCGCGATCAGGTCTGCCTGCGGCGCATTGGCCCCGCCGCTGTAGACCACGGCGAGGCCGTCACGGTCATCGCCGACCGCGTGCGGCGCGCCGCTGTCCGAGCGCAGCTGGACCGGCCCCCAGGTCCCGTTGGCACGTGTGTGAGTGCCCGCGCTCGCGACGACTGTCGAGTCGCGCAGCAGCGAGACCTCGACCGACAGGCGGCCGGGGACGCCGGTGCTGCCGCTCACGTACGAGCTGAACTGGCGCAGGTTGACGGTGTGCAGCGGCAGCGCCGAGCCGGTCGCGGTCGACCCCTGGACGCAGCCGCTGGCGGCGTTTGACCACATGTCCTGCACCAGGTACTCGTGGCCGTTGACGATCTGGTTGTACGGCGACCCGTCCGGCGCATAGCCGACCGGCGTCCCCTGCTGGGGCCCGGTCTCGCACTTGTCGGCTACCTCGAGCCCGTTGGGATCCATCCACGCGGTCCCGTACGGGTCCGTGATCGACTCTTCGGTCTCGTGGGCGACCGTGTCGATCGTCGACTCGGCCTCCGGGTTGCCCTCCGGGTCCGAGCCGGGCGGCGGCGTGAACTCGACCAGCGGATCAGGGACCGGGACGTAGACCGTCGGCCCGTTGCCGAGGTCGAACTCCGAGTGATAGCCGGCGAACACGGTGGTCGCGCACTGACCGGGCTGCGTGCAGGTGTCGACGTCCGGCGGCAGGAACACGTACCAGATGTTCGACAGACCGCGGGCTGCGGGGTCGTTGGCGCCGATCACATGGTTGATCTCCTGCTGCAGCTGAAGGTCGGTCACGCAGGTGGCGATCCCGGCCGGCGACGCACACTGGTCTGACTGCGCCGGGTACGGGTCAGTCAGGTCGATCGAGTCGACCGCCGGGTTGTAGCTGATGTTCGTGCTCCCGGGACCCTGCGCGTCGTGGTACTGGGTCAGCGTCGAGTAGATGTTGTTCGGCGCTCCCGAGTCGTGCGCGACGTCGGACAGAAACTGCTTGATCAGCGCTTCGTAGCCGAGCGTGCCGGGTGACGGCGAGCCGTCGAAGTGGTAGCCGGGCGGCGCCCAGAAGATCGTGTGCAGGGTGACGTTGCGCATCACGTCGCCGCCGTGATAGACGACTGGCCAGTTGGCGCCGCTGGTGATCTCCGGCAGCGTGCCGAGCTTCGGCAGGATCCCCATCGCGAACCCGATCCGCGGCCTGAACGCTTGCGGCGCCGAGTGGCGTGCCTTGGCGGGAGTGGCTCCGGCGCCGGCCGGCAACGAGATCGCGGCCGCTAACGCGACCAACGCTATAACCAGCTTCAGGCGCCCCATTGCGCGGCACCTTAGCGCAGGTCGGTGGTGGCCCGATGCAGCCGCTCACAGCGTCCGGTGCGACCGCACGCGGTAGCATCACCGCCAGCATCTGACAACCCAGGGGGGCTGGCGGGAAGCCGGCTGAGATAGCGCCCCTCGCATCGACTGCGACCCGGCGCTGACCCTTCGAACCTGTGGGGTAATGCCCGCGGAGGGAGCGACACGAGTAATGATCGAGGCTCCGCCACAGGAGCCTCGCGAGCTTGACAGCAAGGGCGGGGTGCGGATCGAGCTCGTGAGTCGGACATTCGCCACCAAGCGCGGTCCGGTGCAGGCCCTTTCAAACATGTCGTTGCGCGTCGCTGCCGCGCGAGATCGTGACGGTCGTAGGCCCCAGCGGCTGCGGCAAATCTACGCTGCTCGAGCTGATCTGCGGCCTGCAGCAGCCGGACGCGGGGGTCGTCGAATCGGCGCCGGCGGCGCTGATGCCCCAGCGCGACCTGCTGTTGCCGTGGCTGAGCGCGCTCGACAACGCGGCACTCGCGCTGCGCGCACGCGGCGTGGGGCGCGATCGCGCCCGCGAGCTCACGAACCCATGGCTCGAGCGCTTCGGGCTGAGCGGCTTCGAGCACGAGCGGCCGGCGGCGCTGTCGGGCGGCATGCGCCAGCGGGTCTCGTTCGTGCGCTCGCTGCTGGCCGGCAAGCCGGTGCTGGCGCTCGACGAGCCGTTCGCGTCGCTCGACGCGCTGACGCGGACCGACGTCCAGGGGTGGCTGGAGCGAAGCCTGCAGGCCGAGCCGCGGACGGTCGTGCTGGTCACGCACGACGTCGAGGAGGCGGTCGTGCTCGGCGACCGGGTGGTCGTCATGTCGCCTCGGCCCGGGACCGCGGTGGCCGACATCGCGGTCGGCCTTCCGCGCCCTCGGCGGCGCACCGATCCCGAGCTGGTGGCGCTGCGTGAGCAGGTCTATCGCGCCCTGGGGGTGCGGCAATGAGGCGGCTTGTTGCGGGCTGGCGCCCGTTGCTGCTGCTCGCGGTGCTGCTCGGCATCTGGGAGCTGTACGTCGACCTCGGTGGTGCGAACTCGCTGATCCTGCCCGCTCCGCACGCGATCGCACAGTCGCTGTACGACGACCGCTCGCTGCTGTGGAGCAACTTCGTGGTCACAGCGGGGGAGGTGCTGCTGGGGATCCTGGTCGCCGCGGTGGCGGGGCTAGGGCTGGCGATCGCGATCCACTTCTCGCGCACGCTGCGCCAGGCGATCTACCCACTGCTTGTCGCCTCGCAGGCGATCCCGATCCCGATCATCGCGCCGCTGCTGGTGCTGTGGCTCGGATTCGGGATCGCTCCCAAGCTCGTGGTGATCGCGCTCGTCTGCTTCTTCCCGATCGTGGTGACGACGCTCGCCGGCCTGGCGGCGGTCGACCCGGGACTGGTCAAGCTGATGCGCAGCTTCGACGCGCCGCGGCGGCGGACGTTCTGGCACGTCGAGTTCCCGTCGGCGCTGCCTGGGGTCCTGACCGGCGCAAAGATCGCCGCCGCGATCGCGGTGATCGCGGCCGTGCTGGCCGAACTGTCGGGGGCAAACTCGGGACTCGGATACCTTTACCAGCAGTCCGAGGCGCAACTGCTGATGCCGCGTGCTTATGCCGCGGTCCTGATCCTGTGCCTGTTCGCGATTTCGCTGTTCGCGCTGCTGACGGTGATCGAGCGGATCGCGCTGCCTTGGGCTTACGAGACAACTGGAGAAACAACTCGATGAAACGACTTTTGCCCGCGCTCATCGTGGCGCTGTCCGCAGCGCTCGTGCTGGCCGCCTGCGGCGCCAAGCAGGACAAGCTGACGGCGGCCGGGGCACCCAAGCAGTCACTGTCGTTGATGCTGGACTGGTTCCCGAACGCTGACCACGTCGGGCTCTATGAGGCGCTCGCCAAGGGCTACTTCTCAGACGCCGGTCTCGACGTCCACGTCCAGGTGCCGTCGAACCCGGCCACGCCGCTGCAGCTCGTGGCGGCCGGCAAGGTCGACGCGGCGATCTCGTACGAGCCGGAGCTGATGCTGGCGCGCAACCAGGGGGCGCCGCTGGTGGCGATCGCGGCGCTCGTGCAGCGGCCGCTGACGTCGATCGTGTCGCTCGCGTCCAAGCACATCTCTAGCCCCTCCCAGCTGCGCGGCAAGACCGTCGGCGACGCGGGGATCCCCTACCAGAACGCGTACCTGACGACGATCCTCGCCAATGCGGGGGTGCCGCTGAGCTCGGTCAAGGAGGTCAACGTCGGCTCGAACCTGGTGCCGGCGATGTTGTCGGGCCGGGTCGACGCGACGCTCGGCGCGTACTGGAACTACGAGGCGATCCAGCTTCGCCAGCTGGGCAAGCGCGACAACGTGATCCAGGTCCAGAACGCGGGCGTGCCGCCGTACGACGAGCTCGTGCTGGTCACGCGCGAGGATGAGATCGCCAACCGGACCAACGTCCTGCGGCGCTTCGTGCAGGCGCTGGGTCGCGGCTACGAAGCGGTCCGGGCCGACCCCCAGGGCGCGGTCGCCAATCTGGTCCGCGCGAACCCGTCGCTGAGCACCAAGCTGCAGCTGGCGAGCGTGCGCGCGACGCTCTCGTCCTACTTCCCGTCGAACCCGAACCTGCCCTGGGGCTGGCAGGACTCCAGGCAGTGGACGAAGTACGGCGAGTGGATGCTGTCGCACCATCTGATCTCGAATCCGGCGGCGATCGTCGACGCGTCGACCAACCAGCTGCTCGCCGGCCAGGGCCCGTAGCGCGCGGCCCGCGGGGTTCAGGCGGCCAGCCGCAGCGTCGCGGCGCTGCCCGCGCCGCTCAGCGCGTGCAGCCCCGCGAGCCCCGACCACGGCGCGTAGGGCGCAAAGAAGGACGCGACCTCGTCCTCTGTCGCGCGCGCGTACGGATCCCCGCCGCCGCGCAGACGGCCGACCAGCTTCAGATACGCCAGGTCGCCCGCCGGAAGCTGATCGAGGCGGCCCTGGCCGGTCAGGGCAAGCGTCTGGATCGTCCAGCTGCCAATCCCGTTGATCCGGCGCAGGCGCCGCCAGCCCCGCTCATGATCGAGGGCCTGAAGGTCGACGCGTCCGCGCGCCACCTCCCGCGCCGCGTTGACCAGCGTCAGCGCGCGAGTGGGAAGGAGATCGAACGAGGCCAGCAGCGCCGGCGCCTGCCCTGCCAACGCCGCCGCCGTCGGCGCGTCGCGGAGCCCCGATACCGGACAGCGCCGGCCGAGCCGGGAGATCAGCCGCCGCTGGATCGCCGCCGCGCGCTCGTACTCGATCAACTGCTCGCAGATCGCCCAGCTCAGAGCCTCGAACGGGTCCGGACGTGCCGCGACCCGGAGCCTTGGGTTGGCGCGGACCGCGCGCCCGATCAACGGATCGAAGCGAAACCGCTCATAGAAGGGTTCGAGGTCCTCGTCGATCCCGAGCGCGAACCGCATCCGCTCGATCCCCCACTCCGCTGCCTCGCGGTCGCGCGCGCGGGCGCCGAACAGGACTCGGTCCGGCGACAGCTGGGCGATCCGGATCCAGACCGGCTCGTCGCCAGCGTGGAGCAGGCGGTGCAGGACCCCGCCTCGCACACGAGCGAGACCGTCGAGACCGACCCGGCGGGACAACCTGAACGGCCACCGGGGCCGGACCTCGATCCGGACCTCGAGACCGTCCGCGCGGTTCAATCGCCGGGCTTTGAGATCAGGTGGACGTCGACCAGGAACGACCGAGTACCGACGATCGGCAGGCCGCCGTTGGGACCGCGCTGGCCGGTGACCCGGCCCCGCGCCAGCCGGCGCGCGCTGCGTCGCCTGAACAGCGCGATCGTCGCCGCGCCGGCAACGAACCCCGTGGCCGCCGCTGCAGCGGCCTGCACGGCGGGCAGCGATGCCGGCGACGATGGCTCGATCGTGCGGACCTCAGCCAACACCGGGAGACCGTCGACGACCTCCTCGTCCTCTGCGAGCTCGATGTCGGAGTGGGTCTCGGCGCTCATTGGAGTCGCACATCGTGACAGCGGGAGCGGTCACGTTCAAAGCGGCAACGTCCAACTTATCTCAAATCCGGGTCGCGGTCGTCGCCGAAGACCCCGTAGCATGCGGAGTGCAGCCATGCCGACCTCGATCGACGTCTTCGCCAAGGCTCGCGAGCACGAGGATCTCGAACGGCTTCGGATCGCGCGCGAACTCGGAGCCCTCCCCTACTTCCACGTGCTCGAGGGCCCGACGCTTCCGGTCGTCGAGATGGAGGGCGCCGAGCGGATCATGCTCGGTTCGAACAACTATCTCGGGCTGACCGGCGACGAGCGCGTCAAGCAGGGCGCGATCGACGCGCTCAATCAGTACGGAACCGGGCTCACCGGGTCGCGGTTCTTGAACGGCACGACGGCGCTGCACGTCGAGCTCGAGGCCGAGTTCGCCGACTGGCTCGGGACCGACGGCGCGCTCGTGTTCACGACCGGCCACCAGGCGAACGTCGGCTCGCTGGGGGCGATCCTCAGCCCCGGCGACACGGTCGTGGTCGATTCTGGCGACCACGCGTCGATCCTCGACGGCTGCCTCGTCTCGCGCGCGAAGCTGCGGCCGTTTCGCCACGGCCGGCTGGACAAGCTCGAGTCGACGCTCGAAAAGGCGGCCAACGATCCCGGCGGCGTGCTGGTGGTCGTCGACGGCGTCTTCTCGATGGAGGGCGACGTCGCGCCGCTGCCGGAGATCGCCGAGCTGTGCAGCCGCTACGGCGCACGGCTGATGGTCGACGAGGCGCACGCGCTCGGCGTGCTCGGAGCGCGCGGCGCCGGCTCGTGCGAGCTGCTCGACGTCGAGAACCGCGTCGACCTGCGGATGGCGACGTTCTCGAAGTCGCTCGCCTCGTGCGGGGGCGTGATCGCCGGTCCCGCGGACGTGATCGAGTACCTGCGGGTCACCTCGCGGTCGTTCATCTTCACCGCCTCGGGCGTGCCGGCGGCGCTCGGGGCGGCGCTCGCCGCGGTCCGGATCTGCCGATCCGACGAGGGACGCCAGCTGTTCGCGCGGGTGCTCGACAACGCTCGCTACCTGCACGGCGGTCTCGATGCGCTCGGCTACAGGGTCGTCGCGCCGACGAGGCTCAAGGATGGGACCGAGATCGTGACGCCGGTCGTTCCGGTGGTCGTCGGCGACGACTGGAAGGCCGCGTTCCTGTGGAAGGCGCTGTACGAGGCGGGAGTGTTCGTCAACACGGCGATCCATCCAGCGGTGCCGCTGGGTGGCGCGCTGCTGCGCACGAGCGTGATGGCGACTCACGATCGCAACACGCTCGACCGCGCGCTGGCGATCTTCGACAGCGTCAAGCGCGAGTTCGAGTCCGAGCACGGACCGCTGCCCGCCGGCTGAGCCACAGCGGCCGGCGATCGACGGTGCGCCCGCGTGGCGTATATCCGCGATCGGACTTGTCCATTCCCGCACAAGACCTGCGGCTAAACAAAAAATGCGCTCTGTGCGCATCAACGGCAGATGTGACGTTGCTGTGACTGATCCGTTTGTTCTAGGTTCTGACCCGTCGAACGGTGGTCGTCGACCGGGCGACAGGAGTGCCGACCGGGCGGGGTTCGCGTGCCGGTCGCACTTCCAAAATCGGGGGCCAACCGGCCCCCAAAACCCACAGCAGGTCCAGCCGGTCGGCAGATGCGCAAGCACGCTGCCCTGGTAACGATGGTCCATGTCCGCACACCAACCAACCGCAGTCAGGGAGTGAGTAGCCACATGATGCAGCCGACCGCAACGAAGACCCCTGAGCCACAGCGGCTGCGGGCGCTTGAGCGCGCGAACGAAATCCGGCTCGCGCGTGCGTGCCTCAAGCGACGTATCGCACTCGGCGAGGTCTCCGCAGCGGACGTGCTTCTCGCCTGCCCCGAGGAGGCACGCAGTTGGCCGATTGGAGAGCTCCTGACGAGCCAGCGACGCTGGGGCACCACCAGATGCCGCAAGTTCCTAGCCCGCAACCAGCTCGTCGAGACGAAGCCAATCGGGACCCTTACCGACCGCCAGCGCAGGATCCTCGCAGCCTCGCTGCAGGCGCCTGCGGCGGTGCCGATCCCCACGTCGGCGGCGCCGAGCCCCACCTCGACGCCTCAGGCCACCCCCAGCCTGGAGATGGCGCTGGCGGTCGCGTAACTGCGTCGGGGGCCGGGGAGGCCCTGGCGCAGACCGGCGACCACCGGGACGTGCCCCGTGCAACGCGCGGAGCACGTCCCGGCAGGATCGGGACCTAGATCTGGATCCCGATCGGGACCGGGTTCGCCCCCGCGAGCAGGAAGAACCAGATCACGAACACCGCCAGCGTCAGCCCCGCGCTGACGACCAGCACCGCCTCGAGCACGATGTGCCCTGGGTCGGGGCGACCCCGCGAGAGGCAGTTGGCGCGATAGATCTCGCTCAGCTTCGCGAGTACCGACGCGACGAACGTGACCGTGATCACAACCCCGACGAGCATCGCCAGCAGCGCCACCCCGAGCGACTCGGTCGCGCCCTGGATCTGGGACCCAACCCACAGCCACAGCAGCGGCGTGCCGACCCACAGGCAGAAGCTGCCGATGAACATGATCAGCACCACGAGCACAGCGCCCGCGCCGTTTCTCAGCAGCACACGCATGAGGTCGCTAGCGGGCCGCGGGAGTCCCGCGGCCCCTGGCTAAGGGACAGCCAGAGGACAGCTTGACCTGCCACCAGCCCATCAGCATGCCGACCAGGCCGAGCCGCGGCCTGACCTGCCACGCACCGCAGCCGGGCTCGCCGATCTCGCTGCGGGCGATGCGGACGAACCGGTAGGAGCCCGGGTCGAGCAGCATCAGCTCTAGCAGCCGCCGCTTGTCCTCCTGCTGATCGGCGCGGCGCGCGATGCTGACGCGCGCCTCGTGCAGGCGCTCGGCGAGCTGGTCGCGGACCTGCTCGAGCTCGCCGAGGTCGAGCAGCCGGGGCTGCGCCGCGGTCGCCGGTGGCTGCTCCAGCCCGCCCATCGGGAACGCGGTCACGAACGCGTCGGCGAGCTCACCCTCGAGCCGCGCGATTTGCTGGCGCAGCGTGCGCCTCGCTGCCTGCTCCTGCGGCTGCACGACGCGGTCGCGTGCGGGCGCGGCCGGAGGCGGGGTGGCGTTGTACACCTGCCTTCCCATCCCGCGCCACGTTATCAACTGATCGGGCGTCAGACGAGACCCTATGTCAGCAGATCGACGCAAATCGAGAGCGCCTCATCGAGGTGGATCGATGGCACCCCGTCGACCCCGACCGCGAACAGCGTCACGCGCTCGGTTGGCCGGGCGACCCGATCCGCCGAAGCGGGATCGCCGAACAGGAGGCAGTGGATCCCTCCGGCGCCGGCGACCGCGAGGCTCCCGGGCGTCAACCACTCCCCGCGCTCGAACGCCCGCTCGCAGTCGGCGGCCGTGATCGTGCGAATCCCCAGCCCATCGTCGGCGGCGGCGAGCGCCCAGACGGGCACGCCGGTCTCGATCAGCGCGACCAGGCACGCGTCGGCGATCACGTCGACTGATCGAAACCCGCCCTGCATCAGGCGCGCGACGGCGGCCTGCTCGCTCGGGATCCGCTGCACGTCCGGGTCGAGCCCGATCTGCCTGAAGAACGCCCGGTAGGCGTGCGGGACCGGCTTCGTCCGCGCCGCAACGACGCTGGCGCCGCGGTAGCGGCTCGCGAGCTCGTCGAGCCGCCGAACCAGCTCGCGAGGGCTGCGACGCCGACGCGCCGGCACCGTCACCCACCGCAGGCAGAGCCCCGGGAACTCGCCCGCCACGAGCGGCTCGACGAAACCCTCGTTGGCGCTCACTTCGATCCGCGCAGTAGCGCCGCCACCTGCGGCTCGAGCGCCGCGCTCGTCTGCCACTGATCGCCGATCAGGCGGGCCTTCACGATCCCGCCACGATATGCCAGTTCGGCCATCGGACAGACCACGACCCCGTACAGCGCCCCGACCGCGCCGTCGCTGTCGTAGGCGACCGGGATCGTCCAGTGCCGTGCCCGGATCAGCTTCGCAGTCGCGGCGTGACTGGCCCCGATCGCGACCGCCGCGAACTGCACCGCGCCCGGCGGAAAGCGGCTCTGCAGCTGCTGGAGCGCGTCGACCTGCTGCTTGCATTGCGACGACCCCGTGACGAAGAACGACAGCACCAGTGGACGGCTGGCGGCGATCAGGCAGATGTTCAGCGCGCGAGGATCGTGGCGCGCGAGCGTGCACGGCGGGTTGAGGTTCGGAGTCCCGTCCAGGTCGCTGTCGGCCAGCGGCGCGGCGAAGAAGCGCAGCCGGTGCCCCGCCGGGACACCGGCGGTACCGGTCCCGTTGGTCGCGAACTGGTAGATCGAGACGAACAGCACGACGGCCAGCCCGAAGATCCCGATCATCCACCGGTAGCGCCGGGTGTCGACCACGGCCGCAGCGCGAAGCTGACTCTCCTCCGGTTCCGGTTGCTCGGCCGCGGGCGGACGCGCGGCGCGGTCAGGATCGAGGCGCTGGAGCGGTTCTTCGGTCACGCCACGGGCTGTCGCCGGCGGATCGCGCCGGTGGCGGTGGCCGGCAGCGTTCGCATCCACCCCAGCGCTGACTGGCGCTCGGACAGCACGAGCACCGCGGGCAGCACCAGCAACACGCCCGCCAGCGAGACCGACAGGTCGATGAGCGTCACGAAGCCGAAGTCGCGCAGCATCGTGATGTCCGAAAAGATCAGGACGCCGAAGCCGACGATCGCGGTGATCCCCGACGCCACCACCGCGGCCCCAGTCGAGCGGTAGGTTCGCGCCAGCGCGCCGGCGAGCTCATGGCCCCGGGCGCGCTCCTGGCGGTAGCGCTCGGACAGCAGGACGCTGAATTCGGTCGAGATCGCGATCACGAGCGTTCCGAGGGTCGCCGACATCGGGTTGAGCGGGATCCCGATCAGGAACAGGATCAGCGCCGACCACCCCGTCGCAAACGCGATCGGGATCATCGGCACGACGGCCCGCCGGATGTCGCGGAACACGATCGCGAGCACCAGCCCGACCGCGACCAGCCCCGCGAGCAGCATCAGCAGGCGGCGCCCGGAGGACGACAGCGCCGCGTCGGCCTCGGCGGCCAGCACCGGCAGGCCCGCGAGCTGGGCTTCGACGCCCGGCGGCGGATGCAGTTGGGAGCGCATGTAGTCGATCACCCGCGCCTGCCGCGACAGCGGCATCAGCCGGATCCCGAACGCGAGCGTCGCCTCGCGGTGGTCAGGCGTGATCACCGCCTGCGAGAAGTAGGTCGGCACCGCCGCCAGCAGCTGGTTGATCTGCGTCTGCGTGAGGCTGATCTGCCGCGTCGACTGGCCGCTGGTCGAGAACAGGTCCGGCAGCGAGAGCGCCGGGCACAGCGTCGAGTGTGAACAGCCACGCTCCTCGAGATAGCCGTAGTGGGTCAGCAGCTTGTTCTCGTAGGAGATCATCCACTCGACGGTCTTCGGCGTCGCGACGTTCGGCGCGCGGACGGTGACGTCGATCTCGCCCGAGACGCCGGTCACCTTCTCGAGCGTGCGCAGGTTGCGCAGCGCCGGCAGGTTCGGAGGCACGAGCTTGGTGACGTCCGACTGGACCGCGGTCTGCGTGCCGACGATCCAGCCGACCAGCGCCAGCACGGCAGCGATCGCCAGCACCCGGCCCGGGTTGCGGGTCGCGGCGGCGATCGGCCCATCCCGAGGCGGCCGAGGTGCGGCAGCGCGCCGCCCGGCGCCGCGGACGATCTCGCCCGCTCCCCGCCACGCGCGTCTGACCGGGGCGGTCACCGAACCGACGATCTCCGACGCGCCCCGCAGCGACGCGCCCACCACCCCGCCGCCGCGCTCTGACAGCACCAAGGCGGCCGAGCCGGCGCTCAGCGCGCAGGCGAGCGCGATCGCGATCCCGACCACCAGCAACAGGCCGAAGCTCTGGACCATCGGCACCGGCGACAGCAGCAGCACGAGGAAGCCCGTCGCGGTCGCGAGCGCCGCGGTCGCGATCGTCGGCATCGCGCGGCCGGCGGCCTGTGCGACGGCCTCCTCGGCGTCGACCGGGCCGGTCTCGCTCTGCCGCGCTTCCTGTGCCCGGGCCTGGAACTGGATGCCGTAGTCGACCGCGAGGCCGATCAGGATCGGCAGCACCGCGATCGACGCCATCGTCAGCGTCGCCCCGACGACCGCCAGCACCCCAAAGGTGATCCCCGCGGCGGCCAGCGCGATCGCCAGCGGCAGCAGCCGCAGGCGATTGTGAAACACGATCAGAAGCGTCACCGCCATCACCAGCAGGACGGCGATCAGCAGCCCCGCGATCGAGCCGGTGATCGTGTTCGCGAGCTCGTTGAGCACGACCGGCACGCCGGTGACCGTGTACCTACCGCCGTACGAGGAGCGGAACATCGGCATCCTGATCGCTCCGCGGATCCACGAGATCGCCTGCGCCTGCTGGGCGTCCGACAGCGACGACTTCAGCCGGATCTGGATCAGGGCCGAGTTGGCGGTCGGGAACAGGTACGCGAACCTCGCCTTCGGCTGGTTGACCCCACGGGTCTGGTCGAACACGATCTCGGGGATGAACTGCGGTGAGTCGATCGACGGCAGCTGCGTGATCCCGGAGGTCACCGCCAGCTGTTCGAGCGAAGTCATCTGCTGCTGATACTCGAGCTCGCCGGCGGCGTTGGCCGCGTTGAGCGCCTTGGCGCGGCTCATCCCGCGGCCGATCGCGAGCTCGTAGGCGCTGCGCTCGGCGTTCTTGACGCTCGTCCCGACGCCGGCCATCATCGCCCCGATCTGGGTGTTGACGGCCGCGACCGCGCGGTTGAGGAACGTGCCGGGTCCGTACACCGCCTGGACGGGCCGATTCCGCGCGAGCTCTCCGCACGGGCTGTTGTAGCCGCCGTAGGGCGTGTGCGCACCGGTCGCCGGGACGAACGCGCGCAGCGTCTGGCTGGCGACCACGTTCTGGCCTGCAAAGCACGCCTCGAGCTCTGTCAGCGTCCCGAGGTCCTTGGTCTCGACCAGGTCCGGGAGCGGCTCACGGATCAGGACGATCACGGCGTCGTCGCCGAAGTGACGCTCGTCGTCGACGGTCGCCTTGTAGCTCGCGGAGGACTTCGAGACGAACGTGTCGGTGCCGGCCGAGGGCTTGAGCCCGAGCGACAGCAGGCCGCCGCCGAGCGCCAGCGCGAGCACGATCCCGAGCGTCAGAAGCGGCCGGCGCGCCGCGGCCCCGGCGAGCCGCTCGAACCTCTTCTGAGCAGTCATCTAAAGCGTCAGGCTACCTTCGCCGGCAGGCGGCTCGCGCCGATGCGCGCGGACCGGGCCGCCGGCGCGGAGGCTCAGTCCATCGTCAGCGGGCCCTGCGACTCGCCCGACAGGAACTGACGGATGAACGGGTTGTCGGAGTTGAGCATGTCCTCGGCCGGACCGGCCTCGACGATCCGCCCCTTCCAGAGGACGTTGATGTAGTCGGCCACGCGGCGCGCGCTCATGATGTCGTGGGTGACCACGCAGAAGGTCGGCAGGTGCGCCCGCTGCTTCTCCTTGGCCTCGTCCATCATGTCGCGGTGGATCTCGAGGATCAGCTCGCCCAGCAGCGCCGTGCGGACCGGATCCAGCCCCGAATCGGGCTCGTCGAATAGGAGGATGTCGGGCTCCAGCACCAGCGCCCGCGCGAACCCGGCGCGCTTGCGCATACCACCCGACAGCTCGTTTGGTAGCAGTAGTCGCGCGGTCCCGAGGCCGACCTCGTTCAGGCGCCGCATGACGATGTCCTCGACCTCGTCCTCGCCCTTCTCGGTGTGCTGGCGGAGCGGGAAGGCGACGTTGTCGAAGATGTTCATCGAGCCGAACAGCGCCCCGTCCTGGAACAGCAGCCCGAACTTCTTGCGCATGTCGAACAGGTCATCGTCGGCCATGTTCGGGACCGACTCGCCGTGCACGAGCACATCACCGGAGTCGGGATACAGAAGGCCGACCATGTGCTTGATGCAGACCGACTTGCCGGTTCCCGACGGCCCGAGGATCATCGAGACCATCCCCTCGGGCAGCCCCATGTTCAGACCGCGCAGGATGTGCGAGCGGCCGAACGCCTTGTAGGTGTCGATGAACTCGACCGCGTCGGGGCGGCCCGACGGATACACCTTGTAGGTGTGCCAACGGTACTCGTCATCGGAGACCCCGCTCGGCGGTTCCGGCCGCGGTGGCGCTTCGTCGACGACTGACACGCGCGACTCTTCGCGCTCCTGCTCCTGGGATTCGTCGGTCTGCTCCCAGCGCGGCGCCTCCTCGATCTCGCCGCCGTGCGGCGCCGCGCTCGTGACCTGCTCGTCGCGCTCCTCGGGCGACAGCTCGACCTCGGCGCCGCGCGCGGCGGCGCTGTTGTCCTCGCTCTGGTCGCCGATCTCGCGCGGATCTTCGGGCGCGGACGCCTGGTCAGCGTCCTCGGTTTCGGGCTCGTCCGTGTGCTCTTCCATTTAGCCTCCGATTGGTGCCCGTGGGTTCGCGCCCCAGAAGAGCTGCGTTCCCAGCATTCCGATGAGGTGGATGCTGACGATATTAAGCACCATCGATTTCGCGGTCGCGGTGCCGACGCCGACCGGTCCGCCGCTGGCGTTATACCCGTAATAGCAGCCGACGATCACAATCACGACCGCCATCGCCATGGCCTTCAGCAAGCTATATAAGAGGTCCGGCGGGTTCTGGAATTGCCAGAAGATCAATAAGAATCCCCCCGAGGACACGTAGCCGATCTGCTGCACAACGGCGAGGTAGCTGGCGAAGAAACCGGCCCCGACCGCGCACAGGTAGACGAACGGCAGCACCAGGATCGCGGCGAGCAGACGGGTCGCGCACAAAAACGTCATGCCGCTGATCCCCATCACCTCGAGCGCATCGATCTCGTCCGAGATCCGCATCGAACCGAGCTCGGCGACGATTCCGGTTCCGACCTTTGCGGCCATCATGTAGCCGAACACGAGCGGCACCAGCTCGCGCAGGTCGCACCAGGCGGCGAACACGCCGGAATATGCCGGGGTGCCCTCGCCATAGGTGAAGTAGGCGCCCTCGATCCCGCACTGCAGGCCGATGATGAACACCAGGCCCCAGATCACGAGTGTCGAGGAGACGATCAGGATCCCGGCCTGGCGCAGCGCCTCGCCGAAGAACCGGAACACGCGCAGCGTCACCACCTCGCGCACGACCTGCGCGGCGAACTTGACGATCTCGCCGAACGCCTCGACCCAGCCCTTGGGGGTGATGATCAGATCGTTCATTTGATGATCGTGGTGATCTCTGGGTGCGTCGCGAGCAGCGTCTGAGTGAAGGCGTAGTTGAAGGCGAATATCCCCAGGAAGGCGATCACGACCGCCTGGTTGACGGCACGCCCCACCCCCGCGGCACCGCCGGACGCGGTCATCCCCTTGTAACAGCAGACGATCGCGATGATCGCCCCGAACAGGGTCGTCTTCAGGATCGATCCCCACAGGTCGGTCGTCTCGGCGTTGTTGAAGAAGGTCGCCCAGAACGGCCCCAGCGGAGCGTGGTTGACGAGCGTCGCGAGGATCCCGCCGAAGATCCCGAAGATCAGCGCGTAGACGTCGAACAGTCCGGTGAGCAGCATCAGCGCCAAAAAGCGCGGCACGACCAGGTTCTTGATCGGGTCGACGCCCAGCACCTGGAGCGCGTCGAGCTCCTCGCGGATCTTGCGGGCGCCGAGGTCGGCGGTGATCGCGGTGCCCGCGACGCCGGCCAGCACGATCGCGTCGACGAACGGGGCGAACTCCCTGATCGACGCCAGCACGAAGAACCCGCCGAGCCGGTCAAGGGCGCCGAACAGGACCAGGAAGTTCGCGGCCTGCAGTCCTGGCGCTTCGTAGCCGAATGCGATCGTCGAGATCAGCAGCGGGAACCAGCACAGCTTGATCGCGAACAGGAACTGGCCCACGAACTCGCTGCCGTACGGATACGGTGGGCGGACTGCCGAGACGAGCGTCTTGCCCGTCAAGATCATCATGTTGCCGACCTCTTCGAGAACGTTCTTGGTTGGCAGGAACGCTCGGTCGGCGACGGCTCTGATCAACCTCTCTGTTCCCTCCCAGGGGCTCGGAGCTCGAATGAGCGAAGCTAGGCGCGTAAGCCTACGACAGGTGAAACTCAAAAACCAAGTGTGAACCGTGAGCCCTCGGCGAACCGGCGTCCGCATACGCATTTTGTTGGTATGTTGCGCCCGCGTTGAGCGCGTGGAGAACGAGGAGCTGCCAGGTCGTCGCCGGCGTCGTCGTGGTGCTGGCGCTGGCGGCCTGCGGCTCAGGCGCACGCCAGGACGCCCACGAGCCGAACGCCAGGTTCCGGGTCGCGATCAGCCGCGCGACCTTCCCGCCGCTCCAGAAGCTGGCGAGCCGCTCCCGGCTGGTGCTCGTGATCCGCAACACGGGGCGCAAGCCGATCCCGAACCTGGCGGTCACGATCTGCAACGTGACGTGCGCGTATCCGGCGCCGCGCGGCCAGGGCAGCAGCGCCGCCGCGTTCGCGCAGGACGTCGGGCAGCCGTACGTGGCGAATCCGTCGCGGCCGATCTGGATCGTCGACCGCCCGCCCGGGCCGTGCACCTACAGCTGCCAGAGCGGCGGTCAGGGCGCGTATGTGACGGCGTACTCGAACACCTGGGCGCTGGGCCACGCGCTGGCGCCCGGCGCGGCGGCGAGGTTCGTGTGGGGAGTCACGGCGGTCTGGGCCGGGAAGCACACGGTCGCGTGGCAGGTCGCCGCCGGGCTCAACGGCAAGGCCAAGGCGGTGCTGGCCGACGGCACGCAGCCGCGCGGGACGTTCACGGTGTTCGTCAGCTCGCGCCCGCAGCAGTCCTACGTCAACAACCAGGGCAAGATCGTCATCGTCCCGCCCGGCAAGAAGGGCTAGTCCGTGGACTGGCTCAGGCGTCGCTCGACGACGCCCAGATGTTCAGGCTGCCGTCGACCGCGTACTGATCGATCTGTTCACGCTCGCCGGCGTCGAGCGACAGGCGCTGGAGCGCGGCGACATTCTGTTCGAGCTGCTCGACGCTGCTGGCGCCGATCAGCGCCGAAGTGACGCGCTCGTCGCGCAGCACCCAGGCGAGCGCCAGCTGCGCGAGCGTCTGCCCGCGGCCGCGCGCGATCTCGTTCAGCGCCCGCACTCGCTCGAGGTTCTGCTCGCTCACTAGGTCGGCGGAGAAGGAGTTACCGCGGCGCACCCGCGAGTCGTCGGGGATTCCGTTCAGGTACTTGTCGGTCAGCAGCCCCTGGGCGAGCGGCGAGAACGCGATGCAGCCGATCCCCTCGCGACCCAGCAGATCGAGCAGGCCGCGCTCGATCCAGCGGTTCAACATCGAGTACGAGGGCTGGTGGATCAGCAGCGGCGTACCGAGCTCGCGCAGAATCGCGATCGCCTCCTCGGTCCGCTGCGGACTGTAGGACGAAATCCCCACGTACCGCGCCTTTCCCTGGCGGACGGCCGAATCGAGCGCGCCCATCGTCTCGTGCAGCGGCGTGTCGGGATCGAACCGGTGCGAGTAGAAGATGTCGACGTAATCGAGTCGCATCCGACCCAGGCTCTGATCGAGCGACCCGAGCACGTACTTGCGCGATCCGTGATCCCCATACGGACCGGGCCACATGTCGTATCCGGCCTTGGTCGAGATCACGACCTCATCGCGTAGGCGGTGAAAATCCTCGGCGAAGATCCGCCCGAAGTTGATCTCGGCGCTCCCGTAAGGAGGCCCGTAGTTGTTGGCGAGGTCGAAGTGCGTGATGCCGATGTCAAACGCGCGGCGCACGGTCGCGCGGCACCCGGCGAGCGGCCGGTCGTCGCCGAAGTTCTGCCACAGGCCGAGCGAGATCGGCGGCAGCATCAAGCCGCTGCGCCCGCAGCGGCGGTAGTCGAGCTGCTGGTAACGGTCCGCCGCCGGCACGTACACCGGCGCGGGGCCGACCTCGACGTTCGGCGGCATCGTCGCCATTATCCAAGACCTCGCATTTTGCGGTCGCCGGCCTTCCCCGCGGAGCATGGTCTTTGCGACCGTTTTGGCCATTGGGATAGTGACCCGCGCGCGACTGTCGCCTACATTTGCGTCCTCACGTTTCGCAAGAGACGCACATTTACGTGCGCGTCCCCGCCGCCGGGGCGCAGACAGGAAGGAACAACTAGAGCGCATGCCCATTCGACAGCAGAACGTCCTCGCCGCCCAGTGGACTCCCAATGGCGGCATGATCGGCGCTCCGGACCTGACGGTCCCGGACAACCAGTTCTTCGGAGCCAACGTCTTCAGCTCGGCGGTCCAGCGCCAGCGACTGCCCAAGGACGTGTTCCGGCGCCTGCAGGTCACGCTCGCGCGCGGTGAGGCGCTGGACACCTCGCTGGCCGACGCGGTCGCGCTGGCGATGAAGGAGTGGGCGCTCGAAAAGGGCGCGACTCACTACACGCACTGGTTCCAGCCGCTGACCGGCTCGACCGCCGAGAAGCACGACAGTTTCTACGCCCCGACCGGCGAGGGCACGGCGCTGGCCGAGTTCACCGGCAAGGAGCTGATCCAAGGTGAGCCGGACGCATCGTCGTTCCCGACCGGCGGAATCCGAGCGACCTTCGAGGCCCGCGGTTACACGGCCTGGGACCCGACCTCGCCGGCGTTCATCCTCGAGAACCCGAACGGGGCGCTGCTCTGCATCCCGACCGCGTTTGCTTCCTGGACCGGCGAAGCGCTGGATCACAAGATCCCGCTGCTGCGCTCGATGGACGCGCTCTCGAAGTCCGCGATCCGCGCCCTGAAGCTGTTTGGCAACACCGACGCGTCGCGCGTGTTCACGACCGTCGGGCCCGAGCAGGAGTACTTCCTGATCGACGAGCAGTACTACTTCGAGCGTCCGGACCTCATCACGACCGGCCGGACGCTGTTCGGGGCAAAGCCCCCGAAGGGACACGAGCTCGACGACCACTACTTCGGCTCGATCCCGGAGCGGATCCTCGCCTGCATGCTCGACACCGAGCGTGAGCTGCAAAAGCTCGGGGTCCCGGTCAAGACGCGCCACAACGAGGTGGCGCCGAACCAGTACGAGATCGCGCCGATCTTCGAGAACTCGAACGTCGGGGCCGACCACCAGCAGCTGACGATGCAGGTGATGCAGAACGTGGCCCGGCGCTACGGGCTCGTGTGTCTGCTGCACGAGAAGCCGTTCGCCGGCGTCAACGGCTCCGGCAAGCACAACAACTGGTCGATGGGCACCGATCTCGGCGAAAACCTGCTGGAGCCGGGCGACACACTGCACGAGAACCTCCAGTTCCTGTTCTTCTGCGCGGCCGTCATCCAGGCCGTCAACAAGCACCAGGGACTGCTGCGGGCGTCGATCGCGTCGCCGGGTCAGGACGTCCGCCTCGGTGCCAACGAGGCGCCACCGGCGATCATCTCGATCTTCCTCGGCGCGGAGCTCGAGAAGGTGTTCGGCGCGATCGAGCGCGGGCAGGTGGGCGAGTCGACGCCTGAGTCGTTCCTCGGCCTCGGCACGCCGGTGCTGCCGCCGCTGCCGATGCACGGCGGCGACCGCAACCGCACGAGCCCGTTCGCTTTCACCGGCAACAAGTTCGAGTTCCGGGCGCTGGGTTCGAGCCAGTCGCTGTCGCTTCCCAACACCGTCCTCAACACGATCGTCGCCGAGGCGATCGACGACCTGGCCGAGGAGCTCGAGAACGCGCTCAACGACGGCACCGAGGTCGAGGCGGCGCTGCGCCCGATCCTGCAACGCAGCTACGCGGGCAACAAGCAGATCATCTTCGGCGGCGACAACTACGCCGAGGAGTGGCACGAAGAGGCCGAGCAGCGCGGCCTGCTGAACCTGCGGGCGACGCCGGATGCGCTCCCGTATCTGATCAACGACCAGGCGCAGGACCTGTTCTCCAACTACGGCGTCCTGTCCCCCCGGGAGCTCGAGTCACGCTACGAGGTGTTCCTCGAGCAGTACGTGACGCGGCTCAACATCGAGGCCGAGACCGCCGCTTCGCTCGCGCGGACGATGCTGGTGCCGGCCGCCGCGCGCTACATCGCGCTGCTCGTCAGCGCCCAGCTGCCCGAGCTCGCGAGCGAGGTCGAGGCGGTGCTGTCGCAGTTCGTCGACGCGATCAAGTCGCTGGAGTCGGCCAACCTGGCCGACAACCAGCCCCACGACGACCTGCTCAAGCACGGCGAATACATGCGCGACGTCACGATCCCGGCGATGACCGCCGTGCGTGACTTCGCCGACGAGCTCGAGAAGCTGGTCGCGGACGATCTGTGGCCGTTGCCCAAGTACTCGGAGATCCTGTTCATCAAGTAGCGCCGGACGCGCGGGCCCCGGTGGTATAAGTGCCCGCCCGCCCGGGGCCCGCCCCCGCCCGCCCCAGACCGGACCCTCCTAGGCGGCGAGCGTCGGCGCCAGTCGCTGCTCGAGCGCGGCGCGTGGCATCGCGCCGACGATCCGGTCGACCTCGTGGCCGTCCTTGATCACGACCAGCAGCGGGATCGACTGCGCCCCGAAGCGCGCCGCGAGCCCCGCGTTGGCGTCGACGTCGACCTTGACGATCTTCAGATGTCCGGCGTGGCGTTTGGCGAGCTCCTCGAGCACCGGCGAGATCATCCGGCACGGTCCGCACCACGCTGCCCAGAAATCGATCACGACCGGGACCGACGCCGTCGTCTCGTCAGCGAACGTGTCAGCGCCGGCGTCGACGACCCACGGGAGCGTCGACTTGCAGCGCGGGCAGCGCGGGACGCCGTTGGCAATCGCGCCGACGCGGTTGCGCGCTCCGCAGCTGGGGCAGTCGATGATCGCCATCTCTTGAGCCTAGGACGCAGCGCCGCGAGGTCACTGTTCGTCGGCGGCCTCGTGCACCACGATCACCGGGCACTCTGAGCGCTTGACGACAGTCTTGGAGGCGCTGCCCTCGAGACGCGCCCGCAAGCCGCTCAGCCCGCGCGAGCCCATCACGATTGCCGCCGCGTGCCGCTCGCGCGCCACCTCGAGGATCGTCCGGGCGACGTCGCCGGCGTCAGCGGCGGACAGCGGCTCTGCGTCGAGGCCGAGCGATCGCGCGAGGTCGGCGCCCTCACGCGATACCTCGTCGGCCTGACGTCGCAATCGCTCATCGACCTGCACGACCGTGGCGGGGTCGACGGTCGGAACCATCGACAGATCCTGCGTCGTGGCGACCGTCGCGTAGGCGAGCGCCGCCTCCCAGACGGTCAGCACGAGCGTCTGGCGCGGCTTGAGCAGGCGCGCCGCGTCGGTGATTGCCTGGCGGGCGGCGGCGGAGCCGTCGTAGGCGATCAGGATCGGACCTTCGGGTGCGGTCATGGACGCCAGGATATTCAGTCAAGCGCCGATCCGCGAGACAATTCGACGATCGCTCCAGGAATCGTGAAATTTGAAGCTTTTACGAGCTATGATGAGGTTCGCGCGGGGGCGCGTGAACGCTCGAAAGAGCCCGGGGCATATAGGAGCAGCATGCAAATCAGCGTTAGCAGTCGACCTTGGTCGGCGCAGCTGCCTGTGAGGTGGCATCGTCTGACCGCGGCCGCCAAGCGGTCGGGCACGGTCATCGGACTCGGTGTGATCCCACTTCTGTCGGTGCCGGTGCTGACGTTCGTATTGCTCCGCAACCGCCAGTTCGCGTTTGATTTCAGCGGCTGGTACTGGCCCGCCGGTCACCGTCTGCTTGATGGTCTGAGCCCGTACGTCCAGCCATATCCGCACGCGCTCTACTACCCGGCCCCGGGATTGGTCCTGTTCGCACCCTTCTCGCTCCTGGCACGGCCGATCGGCGATGCGACCTTCACCATCGTGGCGATCGCGTCAGTCGCTGCCATGTTGCGCGTGCTGGGGATCCGCGATTGGCGTCTGTACGGGTTGGTGATGCTGCTCGAACCGGTCGTGATCGGCTGGGAGACAGCCAACATCACGCTTCCGCTGTGCCTTGGGGTGGCGGTGATCTGGCGCTATCGCGACCACCGAGTGATTCCGGGAGCTACCCTCGGGCTACTGATCGCGATCAAGCTGTTCTTCTGGCCACTCGGCTTCTGGCTGATCGCGACCCGGCGTTATGGGGCCGCCGGCTGGACAGCGGCATTCGCATTTGTCTTCAGTGCCGCCGCGTGGGCCGTCGTCGGCTTCTCCCAGCTGCCCCAATACCTCAACACGCTCCGCTCTTTCACGCTGCACGCCGAGCGTGCCCATTACGGCATCGTGTCGCTGCTGCTGCGCGCCGGTGCCGCTCCTGGGCTCGCGTACCTGGTCATGGTCATGATCGGGCTGGCGGCCGCGGGAGCGTGCGTCCACTGCGGGGTCCACAGGCGCGACCGCAGGGCCTTCACGTGGAGCGTGGTCGCGGCGCTCGCGCTGTCACCGGTCGTCGAGACGCACTACCTGGCGCTTCTGCTCGTGCCGATGCTGCTCGCCTGGCCGACCTTCCGGCCGGTCTGGCTGGTGCCGCTGCTGCTGTGGCTGATACCCGCGCTGAATCCGACGCTCTGGGAGTGCGGCGTGTTCTGCGTGGTCGCCTGCTACATGGCCGGGATCAGCCTCGCGGGTCGGGGATCCGGGCCGGGTCTCGAGGCGCCGAACGCGGCGACGGATCGAGCAATCGCCGTCCCAGCGTAGGGCCGCAGGGCGGCTGCGGTCGCAGCGCAACTTGCGATCGCCCGCCGGGTTGTTCGCTACGGTGATTCCCCGTATGTCGGAAGGCCGCGTGGAGTGCGGTGCTCCACGGAAGGGGCGCCGCGGGATCCGTCATCTGCCGTCGCTGCTGGTGCTGGTGGCGCTCGCAGCTGCCGTGCTTTCGCCTGCCGCGCTGGGAGCTTCGGGCGGCGGGGCGCTGGACGGTACGAGCGGGCAGGGCTCGCTCGGCGGCCACAAGCCGCCGCCGGGCAACCCGTTGGCGGGCCGGGCGATGTGGATCTGGGCGCTGCCGGCCGTCAACGGGGGTAGCCTCACCTCGATCATCGCGACCGCTCACCAGTACGGGGTCGGCACGCTGATGATCAAGAGCAGCGACGGGACCACGTTCTGGTCACAGCAGTTCACGCCACAGCTCGTGGCGAAGCTGCACGCCGCTGGACTCAAGGTGTGCGCCTGGCAGTACGTATACGGCAACCACCCCGTCACCGAGGCGTACATGGGCGCCCAGGCCGTCAAGGACGGCGCCGACTGCCTGCTGATCGATGCCGAGGTCGAGTACCAGGGCAAGTACGTCGCCGCCCAGACCTACATCCAGCGGCTACGCAAGCTGATCGGCGCCAGGTTCCCGCTCGCGCTGGCCGGGTTCCCGTACATCGACTATCACCCCGGCTTCCCGTACTCGGTGTTCCTCGGTCCCGACGGCGCTCAGTACAACGCGCCGCAGATGTACTGGCACGACATCGGCGTGACCGTCGACGCCGTGTTCGCCCATACCTACTCGTACAACACGATCTACGGGCGTCCGATCTTCCCGCTCGGTCAGGTGTACAACTCGCCGCCGCTGCGCCAGATCATCCGTTTCCGTGAGCTGTCGCGCGTGTATGGCGCCGGCGGCGTCAGCTGGTGGGACTGGCAGGAGGCGTCGGCCGCGGACTGGAGCGCGGTGTCGCGCCCCGCCGGCTCGCTGGCCGGTTATGTCGCCGACGATCCGATGGCGAGCATCGGCGAGGGCGCCCAGGGTGATCTCGTTGTCTGGGCCCAGGAGCATCTCGTGTCGGCCGGTCAACAGATTCCGGTCGACGGCAACTTCGACGCGACGACGCTCGACGCAGTCGAGAACTTCCAGCTGGCCCACGGCCTGACCGTCGATGGGATCGTCGGCCCCGAGACCTGGGCGGCGTTGCTGCGCTACCGGCCCGCGACGGTCGTCTGGGGCGCCCCCGGCGCCCCTCGGCGGCCGGCGCTCGCGCGGATCGCGGACGTCCGCCACCACACGGTCCTGTACGAGCCGGTCCCGAAGTCGGCAGGGCTGCCCGAGAAGCGCGACGAGCTGGCGGGCGCCGGCGGCGCCGGCCGACCGTGACCCTTAGAACAGCTGTTGTCCGGATGCGACATCTCCGCACCGGCGCCAGGCTCCGTCCGGGGGATACATAGAACGTCATCCCGACGCCGGCCCGACGGCATCCTACGCCGTTCCGCACAACGAGCAGCGGCCTTTTCAGGCGCGTCGGCGCCCGTGAATTAGAACCCTCGCGATCGCGACGTTCGTCCTGGCAACGAAGACACGAGCACTCGCGAAGTCGGGCCAGGAGACGGCCGATGCCGCGAAGCTAACGGCCGACGCTGCAGAGAAGGAGCTTCCCTTCTGGGTGACCAGACAGAAGCTGCCAAACGGCAGAGTGCTGCGGCCGAAGCAGCCCTGAACGCCTCCGTCCTGCCGCTCCTGCTCGACATTCCGCTCCACACGATGCGACAACTGGACGGGGCCCCGTCAGAGGTGAGGCACCGCAACTTAGAGGCCGCTGCAAGGGTTGATGCCGTAGGCGAGAGCCCGGGGGTCCGTCCAATGTTCGGCGGGCCCTCTCTTTTTCCCGTCTCCGGGCGAGCGCCCAGCATCCCGCCTCGTTAGTCCTTTCGAGCTCGCCGAGGGTGGGATAGATCCGGATCGCCTCGCCGGGCCGCCCAGGCGAAGACGTCCACGTCGTCCTCGAGTCACCCAAGGTCCTCACGTCAGCTTGGTTGTGGCATCGGGGCTCTCCTTCGGCCGGAGCTGGCACCCGTTGTTGAAGGCGGAGACGCTGGACGGCGCAGACGCGCCCGGCGAGCTGCTTGGCCGACGGAAGCACGGTTCCGCAACTCGCAGGCGCGTCATGGGTTCGGTTGTAGGACGAATGGCACGACCGCGTCGCATATAGCGATCCGGTTCCGACCGCGCGTCGCTGCGATCGTCGCAGCGGTCACAGAGGACGACACCATCACCGGCTACCGGCACCGCAAGCAAGCGCTCTGCAACCAGGCCGCCAACGCAGGCGAGCAAGCGTTGATGGTGCTCGCCGCAGACAAGCTGTCAAAGGCCCGCGAGCTACGCCTCGCCAGTGGCTACCACGACCCCCGAGTACGCAGCCGCAAAGTCCAGCACTACCGCCACTGCCTTCAAGTACTACAGCAGCAACTGCCCGAGTTCCCGCTCGTCAGCCTCCTCGCGAGCGAGCTGACACACCTCACCGACACCCAGCCCACTCGACCCCCGCTCGCCGCAGCCAGCTGATACCGCTCGGCGATGTCGGCGCTTGAAGACAGCCACCCGAACGATTAGGGTCGGCGGTCGTTGGTCAGGCACCGAGAGTCCACCGATCGGGGGCTGAGGCATCGTTAAGTCGTTCAGCATCGTTGCCGTCATTGCGATTGCCGCTCAGACGATTGCGCTGATTGCGCTGCATCTGCTGCCCACGGGTTATAACCCCAGGACCGACGCCGTGAGCGATTACGGCATTGGGCGGTATCGCGGTCTGTTTTGGACGCAGACCTTGGCGGGTGCGGTGGCGTGCTTCGCGCTCGCGGTCGCCCTGGGTGACGCTAAGCCATCGATCCCCAGTCTGGTCATCGTGCTGCTGGCGATCGCGGGCCTTGCACGCCTTCTGATCCCGGTGTTCCCGACCGACCAGAACGGCAGTCGGTTTCAGACCGCGCCCGGCACGATCCACATGATCTTGGCGATCGTAATCTTCGCCGCAATCATCGTCGCCGCATCCAAACTCGGCTCAACGCTCGAACACAGACCAGCGTGGCACAGCGTCAAGGGCTGGCTCACTGCCCTCCCGTGGGTCATGACCGGCGGGGCGGTCGGGACCCTGGTCGCGCTCAGAGGACCCAGACTGAAGCGCATCGTCGGGCTCTTCGAACGCCTCTTCTACGTCGCCTCGATCGCGTGGTTCTTCATCGTCGCGATCGAACTAGCACGCATCTACTAGTGTCGCGATTCGGAAATTCGGTGGCACCGAGAGTGGTCACTGGTGGATGCTGCGCAAGGACGCAGGAGCCGACGCGTAGCGGAGCTACGCGAGGTGACGAGGACGTAGCGCAGCGCCGCCAGGGGCCGCTCGAATGCCATCCAATTTATGAATCGGGGCACTAGCTCGGCCGGGGCGTTCCAGGAGAGCCGCACCGCAGAGTGCCCTAAAGATCGAGTTGCAGCAGTCTCGTGCCGACCGGCTTCAGAACGAGGCGCCTCGCCGCTGCTTGTAGCCCGAAGCGAAAGCGGATTCAGCTCGCGCCTGAAGCCACGAGCTGAATCACTTTATCGCCGTGCGCGCGTCACCCGGTCGTGGACGCCGGAGCGCAGACAGCCCAGACCGTTTCGGTAATTGCTGCCCCTGTCTCGTTTTCGACGGTGGCCTGCCAGCCGGCTTTGTTGCTGGTCGGATACGTGTCGATTAGGTAGTCACTGAGGTAGGTGGCCTCGTCCGGACTCGCGATGCCGCCGCCCGTCGCGAACGTCCCCGCGCTGCACGCAACGGACCCCGTTGCGCGTGAGTCGGCGGGTACCGTCAACGACGCGGTGCGGTAGTCCAAGCTCCCGATCTTGGCCGCGGTCGTCGCGTTGGTGGCGTTCGTCGCGTTGGTGGCGTTCGTCGCGTTGGTGGCGTTGGTGGCGTTGGTGGCGTTCGCCGCGTTGGTGGCGTTGTCCGCGTTCTTGGCGCTCGGCACCTTCCCGAGCTTGTTGAGGTTGACCTGCGTACCGGTGATGGTGTGGTTACGCAGGCGGTTGCCCGACAACGAGTTCTTCGCGATCAGCTTGTCTCCCTTGACCAGCTTCGAGGCGGCGATTGCCGTGCCCGATGCGGCGACGAACAGCGCAATCAACGCAACTACCATCGACGCGGATGGCTTGCGGCGCAATACCTTCTTCATGGGACCCCCTAAGGTTCCTGACGCCCGATGACGTCAAGTGGCGAGGCCGAGCCTAGACGAACCATCGATGCCGCGAGGTGCCGACGACGCAAGGCCGCGTGCCGGCGCAGCACGGTGGAGTGCGTAGCGACGGCACGGCACGGTCGCTGCCGCGGAACGACTGTCGCAACGATCGACAACCAGCAGTCTTACGCGTGATCAACGCTAGGCCATTCAGAACCAACGCGATCCGCTGTTCCTATTAGCCCATATGAGAAGCGGCTGCCGCTCGCTCAAGCGTCTCGTATTCTCACGAGCAAGAACCGCCCAGTTGGAGGACCGCATGCACGGCTACTGGTAGCGCTCACTTTCTATTGGGAGCGAATGGGTCAACGTAGATAGGCGCTTTCTTGCTGATACGGATCGACTGACTGACCGTCTCATCAAAGAAGCTAGCCGTCGTCGGGTTGAAGACCTCGACGTTGGCGGTAGCAGTCGCCTTACCCTGCTTGAATGCGAAGGAGCTCGAGTCAGCGACCGTGGTCTGGTTTGTGATCGGACTGGCGCACGGAATACCCGGGAAATTCTCGAAGAAGGAACCAGAGCCCTGAGCCAGCTTATGTCCCGTCGACTGGAGAACGCCGACAGTCCCAAACGCGAGATTCCAGTTGGCTTCGCACCCCACTGTCACCGGAAGTGAGACCGAGGCGCCTTGTGGGCCGAGTCTCGCCTGACCCATCGAAATTGACGTAATCTGGGCGACTGCGCTAGAGGGAACGAGAAACGCCCCGACTGCGGTTGCGGTCACCATCACGGCGCGCGAGTAACGCATTGCAGATTCCTTCCGAGAGCGACCCGGTAGAAGAATAGTTACCGGCCAATGCTCGAGGATCGCGCCCGGCCCGACACCGGACGGAAGACCCCCGAGGAGACTCAGTCTGGCACCCCTTTCGTCGCGATAACTACGAGTTACCACTACCACACTGACACTGCTCGTGCAAGCCGTCCCGCCTCCTAGCAATGAGAGCTTTCTCACCAGGCAACAGGGATGAGTAACAAACAACAGGGATGACTATTTACGATCCGATCTGCCGTCGCCCCGGGCATCCTTGAGGTGGCTCTTGTCGTCCTAACAGCGTGCGGATCACAATCCTCCCCCGCACTGTTGCAATACCACGCTTCAGCCGCAGGTAACGACTGAGCGCGATTTGGTTCCCCAATGGCGGAAAGGTAGAGGTCGCATCGATCGTGCGTCAGTCGGCCCACTCCTAGCATCAGGCCCGGCGGCCGGGCTCTGGTCGCCGGGCTTCCCGGTCAACTGGACCACCCCGAGCGCTGCTACTTCTAGCCCGAAGCGGAAGGCACGAAACCTGCGGCGACCGCTAGCTGCTCCCGCTCGGCCTCAGCGGTTATTGAAGTGCAGCGCCGGGCAGCTGACGCGCTTAAACGACCCGAAGGCCCCAACACGGATCGGCCTCAGGTGTACCCCCCGCGCGGTCGTCTGCTTGAGCTCGTAGCGGCCCTGGCCGACGCAGGCAGCCAGGCCGCCGCCGCGCAGGACGGCCGTCTCGGTCCCGCCTGGGTAGCCGATGACCGCGCTGGTGACCTCATCGGGCTCGGCCGCCATCATGATCCCGTGCGCGGTCGGCCCGAAGAAGTAGCCGGGGAATCTGATCGGCGGGCGACGGAGGATCAAACCGATTGTCCCGCACCCCATCCGAACGTAATACCTCCGCAACCTGCGCGGCGGGTTTAAGACTGCGCACAACCAGCGGCCGGAAGGAATCAACCAGATCGCGCCGAGCCCATCAGGCAGCGGTACGCGGCGCGAGTCGGCCACCTGGAGGGCGTGCACCTGCCCGTATATGACCAGCTGCGAACCGTCGGCCGCGTCGGCCGGCTGGCCCGGCACGCCTTGCTGCGACTGGTCGACGTCGCAAAAGGCGTAGTTGCCTGGCCCCTCGCCACCACAGAAGCCGAACGACGAGAGGCTGGCCGGCAGTGCGTCCGCCTTGGTGCGCGGACGGCGGAACGCACGGAAGCTGGCGACGATCCGCGAGTTGACCTGGTGCGTCGCACCGACCTGCGCGCTGTTCGAATAGGGGTGCGCGGATGCTACCCAGCCGACCCCGAGAAGCACGACGACGCAGACGAGGAGTGCACGAACTGTGAGGCGCGAGCGGGCCAATGTGGAGGGAACGTACTCCTGTTGCGGGTGCTCAACCAAGCGGTGACCCGTAACCATCGGGCTTCCGCGTTGATGGAGGACGAGCTGCGGATGGCGGAATTGACACGATCGGGGTTGGTGGGATCATTGGGCGCAACCGAACAGGAGGAGCCGACGTTGATCGTTCCGTTCGCACCCGGGGCGCAGTCGCAGAACAGCGGATCGCACGAGGAGCCACCCGCATCGCATGTCGGGCGCCCGCATCCGTCACACCCCTCTTCGGCTACGCGTCTGATGCTGACGGTCGCCGACCGGAGTGCGGACGTGCTTCCCGAGCGGGTCCGGCCGAAGGGCGAGCCTGCGGAGAAGTCCGACAGCGAGCCTACGGGGAAGGCCCGCCGAAAAGGACCGCGACGTCGCGGCCGCTGACGGCTTAGGTCGAGACCGTCCATAGCAGAGGGAAGCGACAAACGCTCGCTTCCCAACGATCGAAAAGCAGTCGTCCGGGTGGAGGGTCGATGGCCTGGGCAAGCGTTCAGCAATGTCTCTGGACCGGGCTCGGCGAGCGCGCTACCGCCGTTAGGCCGCCGGAGCTGTCTGGCGGAGCGCGCTCGTGGCTTCTGCTTCCCCAAACATTGCAGTCACAAGGCGGCAACCTCGGGGCCGGAGCCTGCACGAGAGGATTCCGGGCGCCCAATGCGAACTCGTCACGCGAAATCAGACGACCGTCGCAGAAGACGGCCAGGGCGGAAAGGAAGCGCATTATGAAAGGTGCAGGCCGGGCAATTTTCGTCGCGATTCTGTTGCTGATCATCGGCGTGCTGAACATCATCTACGGCATCGCCGCGATCGGCAACGCTCATTTCTTCAACGGCACACAGTTCGTGTTCTCAAGCCTCCACACATGGGGGTGGATCACGGTCATCATCGGCATCATCCAGTTCACCGCTGGGTTCTCGCTGTTCGGCGGGGGAGGCTATGGCCGGACAATCGGGATTATCGCCGCCGTCATTGGCGCGTTCGAGTCGCTGCTGTCGGTCGGCGGGACGCACCCGTGGTGGTCGCTGGCGATCTTCGTGCTGTGCATATACATCCTGCACGGCCTCATCATCCTCGGCGAGGAAGAACCGGCCGGAGCCTAGCTGCATAAAGTAGGGGGCCTGCGCCGGTTCGGGTCCCGACTCTTTACTGGCCCTAACTCCGCGTGGGAGTCGCGGCTACCGTTCACCGTCGCGGATCCTTCCGTGTAACAGCGAATATGCTCCTCTCCATGGCGGACTCGAACCTAGCGGCACGGGATCCTGGACCCCAGGGTCGATGCGTCTGCGGCGCGAAGGTCACGATTGCCAACGCACACGAGATAACCCTTCCCAATGGTCGCGCCGGCTGGGAGGGCTACTGCCCCGAGTGCGGCGCCCCACTGTTTGCGATCCGTCGCGGGGCGCGGGCAAGCAGCTCGCAGTAGGGCGCCGATCCGGGCTCAGCGTTTCGCTCGGGCACATGAGCGCGAGCGCGCGGCGCATCCGCACTCCCCGCGCCTGCGCCCTTGAAATCGTCTCATCGTGTCAGCCCTTCCTGTATCGAAAAAGTTCGGTCGGCACCCGCGCCGAGCTATGGTCAGCGCGGGTGCCGACCACGGTCCGGGGGCATCACGCAGGAGCGTGGAAGGAGTAGCCACCGGCCGTCGCGCGCTCCAGGGCCCCAGCCATGGCTGTGTGAGCGCGACGATCAAGTTGCTAGCCGCGTGCCGCCCGCCGGAGCGCCTGATGCTGCTCGTCACGCAAGCGAATCACTGTGTCAAGTTGATTGCGTATCTCGGCCTTGAGCGCGGCATGTTCATGGTCAAAGCTCCTTAGGTAGAGCATGGTAAGAGCCACCGGATGCCGGAATCGCTCCGCCTCGACGGGCGAAATGTTGTGCTGGATCCACTCGCCCCCCTCCTCCGTCCACTTTTGAGTCCGTGAGGCGACGTTCTCCAAATCCACCGAGGCGTAGACCTCCTGCTCTGCGATTTGATGCCCGCGCACCCAGAGCTGTTCCAGGTGCTTGACCCGTTTAGCGGTCGGAATTCGCGCACGCACGCCGTGAATCCACGGGGCAAAGGTGACAAGCAGCGCGGCCCCCAGTAGGACACAGCAAGGCCCCGGCGACGGAGCGTCCGGAGCCACTCGCAGCCCACAGCAGAGTCGCGAGAGGCAACGCTGCCACAGCGGTTCCGGTTCCAAGTCGGCCTAGCACGTCACGAATTCTCCGGAAACCGAGACTGGCGCTGGAGTTTCGCCAATCGTTACGCCAGAGCCCCTAGACCGCGCCTGCGCGTTTCGTTGACAGACAGTTGACAAGTCGCCCGAATTGCCAGTGTTTTCGGGCGATTGTCTCAGAACAGCCCGTTCTCGCGCGCGTACGCGACCAGCTCGGCGCGCGTGCTGCGCTGCGTCTTCTGCTGGATGTGCGCCCGGTGTGACTCGACCGTCCGCACGCTCAGGTACAGCAGCGAGGCGATCTCAGCGTTCGTGTGACCGAGCGCGATCAGCCTCAGTACCTCGATCTCGCGCGAGCTGAGGTCGTCGGGTCGCCCTTCCCCCGCCGGGGCCGCGGCGAGCCGCGCACCGAGCTCGGGGTTCAGATACGTGCGACCGTCGGCCGCCAGCCGCACGGCCTGGATCAGCTCCGCCTCGGCGGACTCCTTGAGCACGAAGCCGGTCGCGCCGGCGCGCAGCGCCTCACGAGCCAGCTCAGGGTCGCTCTGCATCGTCAGCACGACGATGTTGGTCTGCGGAGCGCTGGCCCGGATCCTCGGGATCGACGGGATGCTCGACCCGCCGCGCATGTTGACGTCCAGCACCAGGACCCTTGGGCGGTAGGCGGCGACGCGCCGCTCAGTCACCGCGACGTCGCCGGCCTCGGACACGACCTTGAAGTCCTGCTCGGCGTCGAGCAGCATCTTCAGTCCGGCGCGCACGACCTCGTGGTCGTCGGCGATCACGATCGTGATCGCCTCGGCGCCGCTGTCGCTGTCGTCGTTCACGGTCTGGATTCCAGCACGGCGCCCGGCTCGATTCGTCTCGGTGCCTGCTCGTCGAGCTCGACTGAGCCGCGCACGACGACGCCGGCGCCGAACGTGACGTCGCCGTGGACGATCAGCCGACTCGCTGCGCGCAGCGACGGAGGCCCGGCGGGAAAGCGCCGCTCGAACTGGTCGATCAGCTTGTAGAAGCGCTTATCGAGCTCGACGAACGGGAGGTCGTCGGCGCGATCGGGGATCGGATCGACGTCCGAGTCCGGGCTCAGCCGGTAGACGTCGGAGCGCAGCACGAGCAGGTCGTCGGTCGTCTTGACGGGCACGAACCGCTGCCGCGGCACGAGCAGCAGGCTCGCCCCGGGGAAGCTCTCGATCGCAGCGCCCATCGCGCTCTCGAGCTGGATCACCGGGGTCGAATCCGGGTCGCGGGGGTCGACCGTCTTGCGGTTGACGATCAACGGCAGCTCGAGCACCCCGTGCGAGCGCTCGAGCGTGTCGGCGAGCACGCGCAGGTCGACCCACAGGTTGTTGGTGTTGTAGTAGCGCCAGTGGCGAAAGTCGCGGAACGAGTCCTCGTCCTCCGGCGGCGTCTGCGCGATCTCGCGCAGAACCAGCTGACCATCGGCCCTGCGGCGCGCGATGTGTCCTCCCTTGCGGTCGGCCGCAGTACCGTGGACGACCTCCATCAGAAACGGGATCTGACCGGAGTCGATGTGGGCGACGATCCGCGGATCGAGCTTCGCGCCGAGGTTGTCGGAGTTCGAGATCATCGCGTAGCGGAAGCCCTGCGCGAGCAGCGCCTCGAGCATCCCGGAGCGGCGCAGCGCCCCGTACACGTCGCCGTGGCCGGGCGGGCACCACTCGAGCGCTGGCGCCGGCGGCCAGCTGACCGGCGTCAGGTCCGCGGCAGCGAGCTTCGGGATCATGCTCTGCTCGAAGTCGGGTGCGAGGCCGTCGTTGCTGAGCTCAGTGAAGCCGGCGAGCGCGCGCTCAGTCGCGTCGCGGGTCGCGTCGCTGTTCATCAGCACGAGCGGCAGGCGGACGCCGAACCTGTGGCGCAGCGCGAGCGTCTGGGCGACGATGATCTCCAGAAATGACCGCCCCTCGCGCGCCTCGACCAGCGACTTCGGCTCCTGCAGGCCCATCGTCGTCGCCAGCCCGCCGTTGAGCTTGATCACGACGACGTGCGCGAGCGCGTCGGCGGCGTCGGCTTCGGGCAGCTGCTCGAGCGCCGGTATCTCGCCGGCCGGTTCGAGGTCCGCGCTCGGCAGCATCGCCTCGGCGCCGGACTCCAGCCGCCGGTAGGCGCTCTCGAAGGCGCGGATTGCCTCCTCGTGAGCGCCGGCGTCTCGCATCTTGTCCGCCGCCGCTCGCAGGCCGTCCTCACTCATACGCGTGGCATTTTGCCCTGCCGCGCGATCCCGCGCACGGTGAGGACCGGCCCGAGGTCGATCGGGCCGGTCCCGGTCCCGCTTCCGGCGCGCCCGTCAGGCGGCCGACGCCTGAGTTCGCCAGTCGAGGGTCGTCACGTTCGCACCCTCGACCAGCACGTCGCGCTCGCGCACGGCGTCGTGCGTCAACAGCGTGTAGCGGCCGGCCCGCAGGCCGTAGAACACGGCCGCGTAGATCGTCCGGCCCGGCATCGGTCGCTCGAGGATGTGCTGATGCTCGCGTTTGCCGTCCTCGGCGCCGGCGGGGCAGATCTCGATCTGGAGATCGTGACACTCGGGATCTGCGTGGATCACCAGCGCCCCGGTGTCGGCGCCGAGCTCGAGCACGACGTGCTCCGGGTGCGGGCGTGCGATCGGCTCTTCGTGTCCGGACATCAGCTGCTCGGTACGTCGTAGCCGCTGTACGGCAGTCCGAGGTACGGGAAGTTCGGCAGGTAGTTGTCGAACGTCAGCCCATCCGTGACCGCGTCCGCCGCACCGTCGTACGAGAACGAGGAATCGACGAGCGGGATCGTCCGGCCCGCGATCGCGCGTAGCTCGATCGTGAACACGTCGTCGAACACCCGGCGCCCGTTCGGGAACCCGGCGAGATCGTTGCCCAGCACGCCCAGCACGCTCGGGTTGCTTGTGTTCGGCGCGATCGACGTGTTCAGCCGCAGCATGTCGGCCTGCGTCTTGCCGGTGAACGTCGTGTAGGTCGGCGACACGATGCCGGCCGGAATCCCGGTCAGCAGGATCGCCAACAGGTCCGCCCGCGGTTTCGTGTACGCCGCGAGGTTCGGGAACACCCCCGGGTAAAGCGTGTTCAGCAGGCTCGCGAGCTCGGGATGGGCGACCCCGTTGGCGAACTGGGAGTCGTCCGCCGGGTAGCTCGCGTTCCACTCGTCCTTGCTCCCGAGCGGGACCAGCACCTCGTTGAACAGCGGGTTGCCGAGGCGCGAGACCTGGACCCACGGCCCGGTGTCGAGCGGCGGCGTGGTGTGCAGCTCGACCTTGCGGCGGCTGGCGGTCGCCCAGACGCCGACCGTCGGGCCGTGGTTGCCGACGACATCGGAGATCGGCACCTTCAACGCGATCGAGTGGACATTGACCTGGGCGGTCGCGTTGACGCCGTCGCGTTGCGGGAGACTGCCAAACGCGTGCAGCTGCTCAAACGGCCGTAGGTCGCCGAGGTCGAACACCGCCCCGAGATCGACGTAGAAGCCCTCCGCCCGCTGGCCGGCGAACACGACCCGCCCACCGGGGAGGTTGTGGACAGCGGCGTCGGCAAGTGACTCGTAGTCGGGCGTCGACAGCGGCCCGATGTTGCACGGCGGCGACGGCAGCCCGCTGGCCAGCACGGTCGACCCCCAGGCTGTCCTGCGGGTCACGCTGTAGAACTGGCGCTTGTTGAAGTGGGGGTCGTCGAGGCCGCCGATCGGCCCCGTGTTGTAGAGGAACGTGTCGGGATCGAGGACCTCCGTCTCGAACCTGAACTCGTAGGTCACATCGGGGTGGGCGCTTCCCCGGTTGGAGATGTGAATCGCGTACAGGACGTCGTCACCGAACTCGTAGAAGTTCGGTCCGGCGGCCGGTCCCTCGAGCGGGATGTAGTTGCAGATCATCGTCACCGTCGAAGGATCGTCGGGACTGACGAACGCGTACAGGTCAGTGCTGTCGGCCACCGGATCCTGGCTGGTTCCGGGAGCTTCACGATGCGATGACATCTACCTGCCCACCTTGGTCGATGAGTTGGCGGCGTCGAGCAGCCGCTTTGTCAGTGCCGGGTCGTGATAGGTGCGCTCGACCTCCCCGTTGATGACGGTCACCTGTGATCGCGCGGCGTCGTGGACGTAGGCGAGCACCGGGTCGGGCGGGATCGGCGTGGTCGGCGTCGGCACCGGCGTCGCCGGCGCCTCCCGGCGGACCGCGGCCGCCGCGGCCGGGGCGACCGCGGTCACGGCGACGGTCGTTGCGACGCCGGCCGAGCCGGCGATCAGTGAGCGACGTGTGAAGCCCCCGGGCTCCGGTTTCACGCCCTCTTTGCGTTCGGTCACTTGGACCTCCTAGCTCGGTGGTGGCGTCATCTATCTGACGCCGGTGGACGTCCAGCACTACGCGCCGGACCGCCGAGCGGATCAGTCCTGGCCGTAGTAAGCGCGCGGACCGTGCTTGCGCTCGAAGTGCTTGGCGCGCACGAACTCGTCCAGCGGCCCGGCATCGGCGCTCAGCGCGACCGTCAGCAGCGCCAGCTTGGCGACCTCTTCGAGCGTCACCGCGACCTCGACCGCCGCAGCGGGGTCGCGCCCCCAGCAGAACGGAGCGTGGCCGCGGACGAGCGCGCACGGCAGCTCGCGGTTGTGACCCGCGATCGTCTCCAGAAGCGCCGTGCCGGTCGCGGCCTCGTAAGCGTCGCGCACCTCTTCAGGCGTCAGCGCGCGCGTCACCGGAATCGGTTCTGAGCACAGGTCGGCGTGCGTCGTCCCCAGCACCGGGATCTCGCGCTCGGCCTGCGCCCAGGCGGTCGCCCAGGTCGAGTGGGTGTGCACGACGCCGCCGATGTCGGGCAGCGAGCGGTACAGCGCCAGGTGCGTGGGGGTGTCAGTCGAGGGACGCAGATCGCCTGCGACGAGCTCGCCGCCGGCGACGTCGACCAGCACGATGTCGGCGGCGGTCATCCGCGCGTAGTCGACCCCGCTCGCCTTGATCGCCATCACGCCCTCGCCGCGGTCGACACCGCTCACGTTCCCCCACGTCAGCTTCACCAGCCGGTGCTCGACGAGCGCGAGGTTCGCCTCCAGGACGCGCTCCCGGAGCTGATCGAGCACGCGCTAGTGCCCCGATTCATAAATTGGATGGCATTCGAGCGCCCCCTGGCGGCGCTGTGCTACGTCCCGCCACTGGCTGCGCCAGCGGCGCCGGCCTCGCGTAGCGCTGCTACGCGTCGGCTCCTGCGTCCTTGCGCAGCATCCACCAGTGATCACTCTCGGTGCCACCGAATTTCCGAATCGCGACACTAGATCTCCTCGTAGTCCAGCTCGAGCAACTCCGCGAACCGGCGCCAGCGCCCGGCGTGCTCGCCGAGGTTGGTGACGAAGTGGTGCGGGCCCCCGAACTCGAGCCACTGGTCCATGAAGTCCTCGACCCCCTGCTCGGGGCGGAAGTGGAAGTAGTGCATCTGGACGTGCGGCAGCTCCGGCGTGTCGAGCACCTCGCCATGGCCGACCAACAGCCGGTAGTAGTCGCCCTCGATCGGGATCAGCGCCGCGGTTGTCGCCGGGCCGGGTACGGCGGAGAAGACGGGCGTCGGCGGGTTGTCGAGACCGCCGATCCCGAGTGGCCGGTCGATCAGGCGGACGGGCCTGTCGGTGCGCGCGAGCCGCCAGTTCCCCTCCCCCATGTGGCTGATCAGAACCGAGTCGAGCTCCCAGTCCATCGCGTACATCTCGCTGAAGTGGGCATCGCCGATCAGGGTCTGCGCGGCGGCCATCAGGGTCGCGGTGTTCGTGTCGCCCTCGGCCGCGTAGGCGTACCCGTCGGCCATCAGGTCAGAGGCGGCCAGCAGCGGCAGCTGCTCGAAGCGGCCGTCGCCACCGATCGAGTCGAAGTGAAACGAGAAGCCCGCGTAGCCGCCGTCTTCGAGCATCGCGCGCAACGCGATCTCGAGCCGCGCCGCGTACCGATGGCGGGCCGCCGGCAGCGCCGGGTCGATCTCGAAGCGCTCCCGGTGCTCGGCGATCAGCGCCTCGACCGCCGCGTCAGGGACGGCGCCGACCCGGGCGTGCAGCGCGCCGAGGTCCTCGCTGATCACGGTCGCGCCGATCCTGCGCAGCATCGCCTCCGGGTCATAGCGGATGTCGCCCATCCCGTTCATCGGATAGCCGAGCAGCGCCAGCTTCGAGCGCCGCACGGCGGTGATCGCCTGGGCCGCGCGCGCCCAGTCCTCGAACGCGCGCCCGAAGCGCTCCGAGCGCCAGTCGCCGGTGATGACTGAGAACGGCACGTCCGCGCGCACGAGCGCGTTGGCCTGATCCTGCGCGCCATGGATCCCCTGGTTGTAGGTGAGGCTGTCCATGTCCCAGTCGGCGGTCACGGCGCGCTCGGGCTGGATGTTGGCGAGCGCGAGCGGTACCGGCAGGCCCGTCAGCGCGCGGATCGTCCGCATCGCCGGGCCGTAGGTCAACATCACGATCATCACGCCGTCGACGCCGGCCGCCGCGAGCTCGGCCGAGATCTGCTCGATGTCTGACTGGTTGCGTGCCGGGCGAGTGAAGGTCACGGCCGCGTAGTCCGACAGCTGCTCGGCGACGGCGGCAGCGAACCGCGCCTGATGCTCGGTGATCCCGGGGATCATCTCGTCGTAGAGCTCCTGCATGATCCCCAGCAGGCCGATCGTCGGCGGTCCGTTCACGTCGCTCTCCTTGTCTCAGTCGCGATCCGCTTGAGTCCGTGCAGGAGCTGCGCCCGGGAGCTCCCGAGCGTCTCGTAGAGCTCGCGGTAGATCGCGTAGACCCGGTCGTAGGTCTTGAACGCGCCGCCGTCGGGCAGGTAGGTGTGAGCCGCCGGCGGGGCGGCGGCGCGGACGGCCGCGCCGATCTCGTCGAACACCCCGGCGGCGATCGCCCCGAACAGCGCCGCGCCGCGCGCCGGCACCTCGCCGGAGGCGGGGACCGTCACCGGCAGGCCGCTGATGTCGGCGATCAGCTGCATCGTCAGCGGGCTTCGCTGCGCGATCCCGCCGCAGGCGACGATCTCGTCGAGCGCGATCCCGTGCTCAGTGAAGTTGTCGATGATCCGGCGGTTGCCGTACGCGATCGACTCGAGCAGCGCGCGGTAGATCTGCTCGGGCGCGCTCCGCAGCGTCAGCCCGAAGATCGCGCCGGTGAGGTCGGCGTCGGCGAGGATCGAGCGGTTGCCGTTGAACCAGTCGAGCGCCAGCAGCCCGGTCTCGCCAGGCCCGAATGCGGCCGCGCCCCGCTCCAGCCGCTCGTAGGTCTCGGCCGAACCGTCCAGCGTGCGGACGAACCACGCAAGCATGTCGCCGACGGCCGCCTGTCCAGCCTCGTAGCCGTACAGCCCGGGCAGGATCCCGTCCCGAGCGACGCCCGTGATGCCGGGCAGGCGGACCTCGTCGGTATCGAGCACCATGTCGCAGATCGAGGTCCCGATCACGGTCACGAACGTCCCCGCGCTCTCGACCCCGGCGCCGGGGACCGATACGAACGAGTCGACGTTGCCGACCGCGACCGCGACCTGCTGGGGCAGCCCCAGCAGTCGCGACCACTCGGCGGTCAGCGTTCCGGCACGGGTCCCAAGCGGCACAAACTCGGTCCCGAGCTTGGCGCCGGGGCGCGAGAAGCCCGGGTAGGCGGCTTCGAAGTACGCCACCGGCGGCAGCCCGTCGGTCGGCGACCACATCGCCTTGTAGGCCGCCGTGCACGTCTGACGGCATTCGCGCCCCGTCAGCTGCCAGATGATCCAGTCGGTGGCCTCGATGAACGCGGCCGCATCGTCGTAGCACTCGCGGTCCTCGAGCCACAGCTCGATCAGTTTCGGGAAGTACCACTCAGACGAGATCCGGCCGCCGTAGCGGCTCAGGAACTCCTCGCCTCGTTCGAGCGCGACCTCGTTGAGCCGATCGGCGACGTGCTGGGCGGCGTGGTGCTTCCACAGTTTTGGCCACGCGTGGCGGCGCTCGCGCCAGCGCGCCTGTTGACACAGTGGCTCGCCGTCGGCCGCCACCGGCAGGACCGTGCAGGACGTGAAGTCGATCCCGATCCCGACGACCTGGTCGGAGCCCACGTCGGCCCGCGACACGACCTCGGGTATGCCGCGTTCGAGCACGGCCAGCCAGTCGGCGGGGTCCTGCAGCGCCCAATCGGGCGGCAGCCGCTCGCCCGTCGATGGGAGCACGGAGTCGATCACCGCGCTGTCGTAGGCGACGACGCTGACCGCGAGCTCCTCGCCGGTGCGCGCATCGAGCACCAGCGCACGACCCGATTCGGTGCCGAAGTCGACACCGATGCTGCAAGCTCGCTCGCTCACCGCGGGGCGCTCGGTTACCCGGATTAGGACCCGGGTTCGGGATTCGGGGCCGACGGCTCGTCCGTCGCCCCGGTGTCCGCTGCCGGCTCCGGGGCGGCGTTGCCGGCGGGCGCCGCCTCGGCAGCTGCGGCACCGTTGCCGCCCAGCGCCTCGGCGCGGGCGCGGCGATACTCCTCGACGACGATGTCAGTCAGCTCCTCGACCGAGGTCTCGGCGGTCGGCTTGTCGAGCGCGATCACCCCATCCTGGATCAGGTTCACGCGGTCGCAGGCCGTCAGCACGTGGACGTAGTTATGCAGGATCATGACGATCGCGACGTTGCCCTCGTCCTTGAGGCGCTGGATCAGGTCGAGGATCATTGCGCCTTCCTTGGCGCCCATCGCCGCCAGCGGCTCGTCGAGCAGGATGATGTCGGCGTCGCCGGAGATCGTCCGCGCGACCGCGATCGCCTGCCGCTGTCCGCCCGACAATCTCGCGACCGGCACGTCGATCGTCGGGATGTTGATCCCAATCTGGTCAAGCGCCTTGCGCGCCTCGCGCTTCATCAGGGCGTTGTTGACGAATGGGATCGGGCGCCTGACCGGCTCGCGATGGAGGAACAGGTTCTGAAAGACGGTCAGCTCTCCGATCAGCGCCAGATCCTGAAACACGGTGTCGATCCCGTGCTGGCGCGCGTCATCGACGCTCTTGGGGACGAAATCCTCGCCCTTGCACCACATCGTCCCGCTGTCCTGCTTCTGAAAGCCACACAGGATCTTGATCAGCGTCGACTTGCCCGCGCCGTTGTCGCCGAGCAGGCCCAACACCTCACCCTTGCGCAGGTGCAGGTTGATGTCGCGCAGCGCGATCGTCGGGCCGAAGCGCTTGGCGATGTGCTCGACGCGCAGCACATCGTCGTCGGCCGTCGTCGGCGCGACGATCCGCTCGCCCGCGAAAGCCGCCTCAGCCACGGCCCGAGCGCAGACGCACGCGCTGGATGTAGACGTTGACGGTCATCGCGATGATGATCGCGATCCCCAGGTACAGATCGACATAGTCGGCGCTGACCCCCTTGATGACCAGGCCGTCGTTGAGGACCCCGAGGAACAGCGCCCCGATCAGGGCGCCGACAACGGTCCCAGAGCCGCCGGTCATCAGCGTGCCACCGATGATCACCGCCGATATAGCCTCCAGCAGGATGGTGTTGGAGCCAGACGGGTCCGGGGTCATGCTCGCCGTCCGCACCGCCTCGAGGATCCCGGCGAAACCCGCGGTGAGCGCGCAGAGCACGAAATTCCGGACCAGCACGAACCGGACGTTGATCCCCGCCTCGGCCGACCCGAGCCGGTTTCCACCCGCGGCCACCGTGTACACGCCCGAGCGGGTGAACGACAGCACGAGCTGCAAGATGATCACGATCCCTATCGCCCAGATCAGCTCCGAGTACGTACCCGCACCGAAGACCTGCGCGAAGTTGGTCACCTTGACGACCGACGTCCCCGGGGTGGTGATCTCCTGCGAGTGGGAGATGATCAGCGTCAGCCCGTCGAGGAAGAACAGCATCGCCAGCGTCACTACGAACGAGGCAATGCCTATGTAGGCGATGAAGAAGCCGTTGACCGCGCCCAGCAGCATCGCGGCGATCAGCGCCACGATCACGGCCGGGACCAGCGGCAGGCCCGCCTCGGTCAGCTTCCAGAACACGAACGGCGTGAACAGCCACAGCGCGCCGATCGACAGATCGATCTCGCCGAGCGTCATCACGAACACCTGCCCCGCCGCCATGATCGCGAGATAGGTGAAGTACGGAAGCAGCGACTTGAAGTTGCTGCCGGTGAGGAAGGTGCTGGTTGTGGCAGCGAAGTAGATGATCGTGATCAGCGTGACCACGATGATGCTGCCCTCGCGGAGCGTCAAAAAGCGCTTGAACAGGCCCAGCCCGGTCCCTGCCCGGGCCCGGCCGGCTGCCGGGCCCGGAGGAGGCGTTTGGCCAGCGCGCGTGTCGCTCGTGACCGCCATCGTTAAACGAAACCCTACCCCGAACGGGGCCGGTTTACTACGACTTCTGGACGCCCGGCGCGGTACCGGTGCCCTCGTAGCGGCTCTTGGTGCTGCTGTAGGGGACGACCGTCGTCTTGTTCAGGAACTTCAGGCCCGTGTCGGTCTCGGCGATGCCCGAGAGTCCAGTCGACGCGTTGTACATGTAGAGCTGCAGGATCGGCAAAAAGCCCTGCAGATAGGGCTGCTGGTCGATCGTGAACTCGATGTAGCCGGCGGCGAGCAGCTGCTCGGTGATCGGCGTCAGGTCATAGCCACCGCCGACCCAGCCCTTGGCCTTCAGGCCCAGCTTCTGGATCGTCTGTGCCAAGCCCTGAGTGCTACCCGCATCGACCGCGAACATGCCCTTGGCGGACGAGTGGGCGGTCGCCCAAGAGTTGATCACGGTCAGCTCGGCCGGCACCGCGGCCCCGGTCGCGACGACGTCGTACTTGATGTTCGGAGTGCTCTTCAGCGAGGCGATCGCGCCGTTGATCCGCGGCTGGATGTTGGCTGCGCCCGGGGTAGCGATGAACAGCGCGATCTGCCCGCCGGAGGGCACGAGCGACTGGATCATCTTTCCCATCTCCTGGCCGGACACGTACAGGTCCTGGCCGATGTAGGACAGACGGCCGGTCTGTGGCTCGTCGGCGTTGTAGGCGACGACCGGGATGCCGGCCTTGAGCGCTGCCTGTACCGGGCCGTTGAACGCGGTCGGTGAGATCAGCGTGGTCGCGATCCCATTGGCCTTCGCGGACACAGCGCTGTTGATCGAGTTGACCATCTCCGAAACGCTGCTGGTCGCCGAGCCGGTCCACGTGTACGAGCAACCGAGCAGCTTGCACGCGTCGGCGGCCCCGTTCTGGGTCGGCGTGAAGAACACGTTGGTCGTCACGTGGTTGACCATCGTGTAGTGCTGCGGCGTCGTGAAGCCGAAGATGCTCGAGGCCGCGCTCGAGCTAGAGCTCGATGCGGCCGACGCGGTCGAGCTCGAACTCGAGCTCGAGCCACACGCCTGGAGCGCCAACGCCGCGATTCCGGCGGCGCCCCCGGTCAGAGCGGTACGCCGTGTTACCTGGTGCAACTTGGTCTCGTGCGACGGACCGTTGGCGTACTTGCGCTCCTCGCTGGTCTCATCCCACTCGAGACGATCGATCGCGTCGTGAACGATGTCGTGCGGATCATGCTGGTCAGACATTTAGCTGCTCCTCCTCTTCCGGATCACCAGCGCCGACATCAACAACCTCTCAGACGCAAGCGCCGCTGTCCAATCAAATTAACCGAGGGTAAATCTGGACGTGGACGTCCTCTTGCTGGCAGGGACATGACGCGACCATCCGTTTCTCCTGCTCGATCGCCAGCATTCGCGCAGCGCACGAATGCGCCGACCAGAGGTCTGGTGCTGCCGGTCCCCATCTCCTCTCATCTTCGCTCTTGCCGGCGCGATGTTAGCGGTCACAACCGCCCGGTGTCAACGCTTGCGCGAAATCGTCGTGCTGGCGCGCACGATTAGCTCCGGCGCCAGCAGCGACCCCGACGCGATCCGCTCGCCGGCCTCGATCGTCCTCACCAGTTGGCGCAGACTCCGAGCGCCCACCTCGATGAAGTCCTGGCGCACGGTCGTCAGCGGCGGGATGAAGTACGGCGCCTCGGGGATGTCGTCGAAGCCGACGACGCTGAGTTCGGCGGGTATCTGGCGTCCGGCCTCGTGCAGCGCCCGCAGGACCCCGAGGGCCATCTGGTCGTTGGCCGCAAAGATCGCCGTCACCGATGGGTCCGCATTCAGGCGCCGGCCGAGGTCATAGCCGGCGCGGGCGCTCCAGTCACCGGCCAGCGGCGGCGGCGCCTCGATCCCGGCCGCCGCGAGTGTCGTCCGCCAGCCCTCGATTCGCTCCTGGGACTCGAGCCAGTCGGCCGGGCCCGAGATGTGCGAGACCGAGGTGTGCCCGAGGTCGAGGAGGTGCTTCGTGGCGCTCACCGCGCCCGCGAACTGGTCGACGGCGACCACCGGGACGACGTCCACGGGGCCGGCCTCGACCGCCACCATCGGCAGGTCGATGTGGGCGTGCTGCAACGCGTCCGCCGCCTCGAAGTCGGGCGCGATCACGAGGATCCCGTCGACGCCCTGGATTCGCAGCCGTTCGATCGCATCGGTGACCGATGGCCGGTTGAGCGCCTTGAGGCTGGCGACGATCATGAAATAGCCCGCCTCGTGTGCGGCGCGCTCGATCCCGAACAGAACCGAGGCTGGTCCGTAGAGCGTCGTGTCGAAGCCGACGACGCCGAGCATGTTGGTGCGACCCGTGGCGAGCGCGCGCGCGACCGAGTTCGGCCGATAGCCGAGCTCGCGCATCGCCGCGATCACGCGCATCCGCGTCTCGGGCCGGACGTTCGGGCTGCCGTTGATCACCCGCGAGACAGTCTGATGCGAGACGCCGGCGAGCCGGCCGACGTCGGACATAACGGCCGGGCGGCGCTGCCTTCCTTGCGTCCTGACGCCCGACTCGGGGTCCATGTCCTGCTCCTCTCCGCAAGGTTGCCGCCGTGACCGACTGGCTGGACAGCGATGTTAGCGCTAACCTTTCGCGGGTCGTGTTGAAGACCAGTCTCGGGATATGGGCGTTCGGGCCGATGGTCACGCGGTTCGTCCCCAGCGGCTATCAGCCGAGCCACGATTACGTCGCGGAACCGGTCGCCGACAAGGTCCACCGGGCGGTGCAGGGGCTGGGCGACCTGATCGACGGTTACGAGTTCCACTACCCGAACGAGCTGTCGCCGTACAACCTCGACCCGGTGCGCGCCGCGCTCGACGGCCACGACGTGTACTGCATCGCCGGCGGGCTGCACCTCGACCCGCGCTTCGGGCGGGGCGGGCTCGTGAACCCCGACCCGCAGCTCCGCGGCGAGGCGCGGCGGATCGTCCGCGAGGCCGCCGCGTTCGCCGGCTCGCTGGGCGCCCATCTGATCATCTGGCCCGGTGGCGAGGGCTACAACTACCCCTTCCAGACGCCGTACGTCGAGTCCTGGGGCTGGCTGATCGAGGGGATGGCCGAGGCAGCGCAGGAATGCGAGCGCCACGGGGTCAAGCTGCTGCTCGAGCACAAGAACTCAGAGCCCGCGATGAAGATTCTGATGCGCAACATCGGCATGTGCCTGCACGTCGTCCACAAGCTTCAGGGACTCGGCCATCACAACGTCGAGATCAACATGGACTGGCAGCACCTGCTGATGAACGGCGAGCACCTCCCGGAGTACGCGGCACTGCTCGCGTCCGAGGGCTTGCTCGGCCACCTGCACGCCAACTCCGGCTGGGGCACGTTCGACGACGACAACATGGTCGGCACGACGGCGTTCATGGAGACGCTCGAGCTGGCGCTCGAGCTCCGGAGGTGCGGCTACGGCGACGACGGCGAGCGACTTGGCTTCGATCTCTACCCGTACACCGAGGACCAGGTCGGCGCTGTGCGGCGCTCCGTCATGCAGTGGCGCTTCATCGACTCGGTCGCGGCCCGGATCGACGACTCCGCGCTGCGCGAGGCCCAGCAGCGCAAGGACGCAGTGCGCGCCTACGAGCTGGTCTACGCCGCGCTCGGTGCGTGAGCGCGGTCGGGATCGACGTCGGAACGACCGCGGTCAAGGCGGTCGCGATCGATTCGGCCGGGGCGGTGCTGGCGCGAGCCGAGGCCTCGTACCCGTTCGCGACGCCGAGACCAGGCTGGGTTGAGCAGGACCCCGAGGACTGGTGGCGCGCGACCGAGACGGTGCTGGAGGCGCTGCGGTCCGATGCCGGGCCGCCCGCCGGGATCGGCCTCTCGGGTCAGATGCACGGTCTCGTGGCGCTCGACTCAGCCGACCGCGTCCTGCGCCCGGCGATCCTCTGGAACGACCAGCGAACCGCGGCCCAGTGCCGCGAGATCGAGGACGCGCTCGGGCTCGAGCGGCTGATCGAGCTGACCGGCAACCGGGCGCTCCCGGGCTTCACGGCGCCAAAGCTCCTCTGGCTTCGCGAGACCGAGCCCGATGTCTGGTCGCGCGTCGCGAGCGTGATGCTGCCCAAGGACTACGTGCGGCTGCGGCTCTGCGGAGCGCGCGCCACCGACGTCTCGGACGCCTCGGGCACGCTGTTGCTCGACGTACGGGCGCGGCGCTGGAGCCCCGACGTGCTCGACGCGCTCGAGCTCGACTCAGCCTGGCTGCCAGAGGTCCTCGAGAGCCCGTCGGTCTCGGGCGAGACGCGCGCCGGGGTGCCGGTTGCCGCAGGTGCCGGGGACCAGGCGGCTGGCGCGCTGGGGGTCGGAGTCGTCCGGCCAGGGCCGCTCTCGATCGTGCTCGGGACGTCGGGGGTCGTGTTCGCCGCCAGCGAGCAGTTCGTCGTCGACCCGCTCGGTCGCCTGCACTCGTTCTGCCACGCGAGCCCGTCGGCCTGGCACGTGATGGGAGTGATGCTGTCCGCCGCCGGATCGCTCGGCTGGGCCCGTGACGTGCTCGCCCCGGGGGTCGCGTTCGACCAGCTCCTGGCGGGCGCCGACCGGTGGAGCCCGGGGGTCGAGGGCCTCACGTTCCTGCCTTATCTGGCTGGAGAGCGGACGCCGCACGCCGATCCGGACGCCCGCGGAGCGTTCGTCGGGCTCGGTCTGCGCCACGACCGGGCGGCGCTGATCCGGGCGGTCCTCGAGGGGGTCGCGTTCGGCCTTCGCGACTGCCTGGACCTGATCACCGAGCTTGGGATACCCGCCTCCATCGGGCGCGTCTCCGGCGGCGGCGCGCGAAGCGAGCTGTGGCTGCAGATCGTCGCATCGGCGCTGGAGCTGGAGCTCGAACGGGTCGGAGTCGAGGAAGGCGCCGCGTATGGTGCTGCGCTGCTCGGCGGGGTCGCGGCCGGCGTCTGGAGCGACGTCGACGCGGCGGTCTCGGCCACCGTTCGCACCGGCGCCCGGATCGAGCCGGTCGACGCGTGGATCGAGCCCTACCGCGAGGCGCGTGAGCGCTTCGTCGCGCTCTATCCGGCGCTGCGCGACGTTTGATCGCCGACCAGGTGGGCGCCGGGCCCGGGCGCGACCGCGACCGCGTCGCCCGGCGGCGCTTTGCCCGGCGCCATCAGGCCGAGCACGTGCCCACCGAACCCGCCGCCGACGATCCGGGCGCCGATCGCGCCGGCATCGCGCAGCCGCCTGACGGTCGCCTCGACGGCCGGCGTCGAGACCTCAAAGCAGTCGCGCAGGCTCGCGTGAGACGCATTCAGCAGCTCGCCAACGCGAGCGAGGTCCCGCTCACTGAGCGCCGCGATGGTCTCCTGCACCCGTTCGTTCTCGGTGATCACGTGGCGCGCGCGGGCCGCGAGCGGGTCCGGCAGCCGCGCGGCCATCTGCAGCGTCACATCCCGCAGGCTGCCGACGCCGAGCAGCTCGCACGCCCGGATGCATTCGGCACGGCGGGCGTTGTACCCCGGCTGGTCGTCGCCGGCGGCGTTGGCGTGGCGCTGACCCGAGTCCAGCGTGACCAGCGTGTAGTCGCCCAGATCGAGCCGGACCGGGCTGACCGCCAGCGAGCGGAAGTCGATCCGCAGCGCGTGGTCGCGCTCGCCGAACAGCGATGCGATCTGGTCGAGCAGGCCGGTGCGCGCGCCGACCCACTCGTTTTCGACCCGCGAGCAGATCCGCGCCAGCTCGATCCGACCCGGCGCCGGCGTCTCGGCCAGCGACAGCAGCGCCAGAGCGAGCGCGACCTCGAGCGCCGCCGACGACGACAGCCCGGAACCGCGCGGCACCGTGCCCGTGATCTCGAGCCTGCATCCCACCAGTTCGAAGCCCGCCGCCCAGAGCTCCGCGACGGCTCCGCGCGCAAATGCCCGCCAGCCTCGTTCCCGCCCAGGCTCGGCGAGCTCGAACGAGTCGGCCGCATCGAGGTCGGCGGCGATCACCTGCACGGTGCCCGCCCCCGCCCGCCGCCCCCTCACCGTGACGCCCTGTCCGATCGCGAACGGCAACGCGAGACCGTCGTTGTAGTCGGTGTGCTCGCCGATCAGATTCACTCGCCCCGGGGCGAATGCGGTCACCGCCTCTGGCACGCTGTACTCTCCCTGACCATGATCGGCGACATTGTCCAGCCAACCCACCTGCTCCTGATCCTGCTCGTTGCGCTCGTCGTGCTCGGACCGAAGCGCCTGCCCGAAGTCGGGCGCGCCGTGGGTCGCAGCATCCATGACTTCAAGGGCGCGGTCAACGGCGAACGCCGGGACGAGACGGAGCCGGCGCTCGGCGAAGCCGCCACGCCGGCGCGCGAGCCGGCAGACAACGTCGTCTGACCCGCAGCTGCAGGCGCGCGCCATGCCGGTGCAGTGGGGAATCCTGTCCACGGCTCGGATCAACGACAAGTTCATCGTCGGCTGCGCGCAGTCCGACGCGGCGACCGTCAGCGCGGTCGCGAGCCGCGACGCCGAGCGGGCACGTTCGTACGCCGACGAGCGCGGGATCGAGCGCGCGTACGGCTCCTACGAGGCGCTGCTCGCCGATCCGGAGGTCGAGGCGGTCTACATCTCGCTCCCGAACGCGATGCACATCGAGTGGACCGAGCGCGCACTGCGAGCCGGCAGGCACGTCCTCTGCGAGAAGCCGCTGAGCCGCAATCCGGACGAGGTGGCAGGGGTGTTCGACCTCGCGGAGCGCGAGGGGCTGCTGCTGATGGAGGCGTTCATGTACCGCCACAACCCACAGACGCAGCGCCTTCAGGAGCTGGTCGGGGCGGGCGCGATCGGGCGGCTTCGGATCGTCCGCGCGGCGTTCAGCTTCGCGATCGCGGGCGACGCTGACGTCCGGCTTTCCGCCGGCCTGGACGGAGGCGCGCTGATGGACGTTGGCTGCTATTGCGTCAGCGCCGCGCGGCTGCTGGCCGGCGAACCGCTCCGGGTGGCCTCGCAGCAGGTGATCGGCGGCGACGGCGTCGACGTCGTGTTCGTCGGCGCAATGGGCTTCGCGGACGGCGTCGTCGCGCATTTCGACGCCGGCCTGAGCCTCGCCGACCGCGACCAGCTCGAGGTCGTCGGCGAGCACGGCACGCTGTTCCTCGACGACCCGTGGCACTGCCGCGTGCCCGTGATCGAGCTGGACACCGGCGACACCGTCAAGCGCATCGAGCTGCCACGGGTCGACTCCTACATGCTCGAGGCCGAGAACCTATCGCGGGCGATCCGCGGCGAGGCCACGCCGCTGCTGGGGCGCGACGACGCGGTCGGCCAGGCGATGGCGATCGACGCCCTCTACCGGGCCGCCGGTGGCGGTGGATTGGAGGTCGCCGGTGCCGAGTGAAGAGCATCAGCGCCGGATGGCGTCCAACGAGGGCGTGTTCCGCGAGGTCAACGAGGGCATCGAGCGCGGCCAGTGGCCCGGCGAGGAGGCAAAGCCGGTCGGCTTCCGGTGTGAGTGCGCCCGACTCGGTTGCAACCTGCTCGTCGAGCTGAGGCTCGATCAATACGAGCAGGTCCGCTCAGACCCGCGCCACTTCCTGATGATCCCGGGGCACGAGCTGCCGGAGGTCGAATCGGTCGTCAGGCGCGAGCCGAGCTTTGTCGTGGTCGAGAAGCGCGACGAGGCCGGGGAGCACGCGGAACAGAGCGACCCGCGGACCTAAGCGAGGGTGTGGCGGAAGTGCCGCAGGCGCCGGGCCGCCGGCCCGGACTCGCTCTTCTCCGCGGCCGCCGCGCGCTCCCGGGTTCGTCCTTCAGCGCCGATCTTGAAGCGCATCCGCACCTCGGTCCCGCCGCTGGCGCGCGGGACGATCGCCAGCTCATCCGAGACCTGCGAGATCAGTCCCAGACCGAGTCCGAGGCCCGGGCGGTCAGCGCGTGGCTCCATCCCGCAGCCGTCGTCGGCGATCAGCACCCAGAGCCCGTCGGACACGATCGCCGCCGTCACGTAGATCTCGCCCGGCTGTTCACGGTAGGCGTGGACGACCGCGTTCGTCATCGCCTCGGAGCCGGCCAGGCGCACGTCATCGATCTGCTGCTCGCTGGCTCCCGCCGCCAGCGCAAACTCGCGCAGCGCGTTGCGGGCGAGCGGCACCGACCCGGGCTCGGCCGTGTAGGTGAGGCTGAGCGTGCTCGCGGCGTCTTTCATCTACCGTTGCTCTACCCCGAGACCTCCGAGGCTACGCGTCGATTCGGGCTTCGGCCGACGAGATGCAGTCCGACTGACCACAAAAATGTGCATCGCGGGACGCTGGATCTCCGATGTCGTGCGCGTCCCGGGTCGTTGCCCCGCGGGCCCGTGTGCTTGCACACCCCAGCCGCGGGGCGTAGCCTCGAACACTGGCCCGGGCGACTCGGGTAGGGCCGCTTCGAGGACTTCGACGAGGGAGTAGGCGCGAATGGCGAACAGCAGGGAATCCGGAGCTAGCGACAAGCGTGCGCAGTCCCCCGACGATCGGATCCGCGCGCTGTACGAGCAGCTGGAGTCCAACACGGCAACGTCGTTCGACGAGTTCGTCTCAAAGCCGAGCTTCGGTTCGCTGCTGGCCCGCAGCGCCGAGAATGTGGCCGCGCTGTCGAGGATCGGTTCCGACTTCGCCGACCTCGTGCTGCGGAACATGAGGGTCGCCGGGCGCGCCGACATCACCCGCCTCGCGCGCCAACTCCAGCGGACCGAGGACAAGCTCGAGCGGGTCCTCCAGGAGGTCGAGCAGCTCCGCGACGAGCTCGGCGATCGTCCCGGCTCACGGCGGTCCAACGGGGGCGGCCCGAAGGCAGGCGCGCGGGCCAAGGCGCAGCGTTGAGCACCGCCGAGCGAATCGTCCGCTCCCCGCTCAACGCGTTCGAGTTCACCAATATCCTGCTTACCACTCCCGACGCCGTCGTCGGCGCGACTGAACGGGACGTCGTCTGGACGCACCGCGGGACGACGCTCTACCGCTACCGCTCTGACCAGCGGCAGTATCCGGTGCCGCTGCTGCTGGTGTTCGCGCTGATCAACCGGCCGCAGATCTTCGACCTGCGCCCCGGCAGCTCGCTGATCGAGTACCTGCTCGGCGAGGGCTTCGACGTGTTCCTGGTCGACTGGGGCTCGCCCGATGAGGAGGACGCGGAGATGGGCCTCGACGAGTACGTGTGCGACGAGCTGCACTGGGCGATCCGCGAGACGCTGCGCGCCAGCGACACCGACGAGCTGTCGCTGATGGGCTGGTGTATTGGCGCGACGCTGTGCGCGATGTACTGCGGGCTGGACGAGATCCCGTCGACGGGCGCCGCGTCGTTCGGCACTCCCGCCGCGGTCCGCAACCTGGCGCTGCTGACGATGCCGGTCGATGCACGCCACTCGACCTACGCGAACTGGATCGGCGATCCCGAGTTCGATGTCGAGCGCGTCGCCGACCAGTGGCGGGTCGTGCCAGGCAGCGCCGTCGACTTCGCCAACAAGATGCTCAAACCGGTGACCAACTTCGTCACCACCTATCGGCGGCTGTGGCAGGGGGTGGAGGACGGGACCGCGCGGCGCGAGGTCTACCAGCCGATGGCCAAGTGGGTCGCCGACAACCCCGCCTTCCCGGGCCGCGCCTGGTCGCAGTGGATCCGGATGATGTACCGGGACGGGACCCTGGTGTCGGGGACGGCTCGGCTGCGCGGGCGGCGGATCGATCTCGGCCGGATCGAGCAGAACCTGCTGGTCGTGACCGCCGGCGCCGACCACATCGCGCCGCGCCCGGGCACGATGCCGGTGTTTGACCTCGTCAGCAGCGAGGACGTCACCCACATCGATCGCCCCGGGGGCCACATCGGTCTGATCGCCGGCTCGGCCGCACGCAGGGAGATCTGGCCGGAGATGTCGCAATGGCTGGCTGAGCGATCCGAGCGCTGAGCACACCTACGAGTGAGGAGAGGACATGAGCGCAGACACAACCACTGAGCCCGTCGACATCTCGGGCGGCGTCCGACGCCCGCGGATGCACGGCCGCGTGGTCTTCGTGACCGGCGGCACCCGCGGCATCGGAGCCGCGATCTCGAGGAGCTTCGGCGCCCAGGGCGCGGTCGTCGCCGCCGGCTACGGCCGCGACGCCGAGCACGCGACCGAGTTCCTGTCAGAGCTCGAGGAGGGCAAGGTCAAGGCCAGCGTCCACCAGGGCAACATCGGCTCGGCCGACGACTGCCGCCGGACGGTCGCCGAGGTGGTCGATCGCCACGGCCGCCTCGACGTGCTGGTCAACAACGCCGGGATCACGATCGACAAGACGGTCTTGAAGATGACCGACGAGGACTGGTACCGCGTGATCGCGGTCAACCTGTCGGGCGCCTTCTTCATGTCGCAGGCGGTGCTGCCGCACATGATCGACCGCGGTTCGGGCCGGATCATCAACATCTCGTCGATCATCGGCGAGACCGGCAACATCGGTCAGGCCAACTACGCCGCGTCGAAGTCGGGCCTGTTCGGGCTCACCAAGACGCTCGCCCGCGAGGCGGCGTTCCAGCTCACGCGCGCCGGAAAGCTGACCGAGGACTCGATCGGCGTGACGGTCAACACGGTCGCGCCGGGCTTCATCGCGACCGAGATGCTCGAGCACGTCCCTGAAAAGGTGCTGGAGCGGATCAAGGCGCAGATCCCGGTCGGTCGGCTCGGCCGGCCCGACGAGGTCGCCCGCGTGGTCCACTTCCTCGCCGCCGATCAGTCCTCGTACATCACCGGCGCCGTCTGGGGGGTCAACGGCGGACAGGACATGTAGTAGCCGGCTGGCGAGCCCGGACGGCATTCACCTCCCTTTTCCCGGCGTATACGTGGGGAAAAGGGAGGTCCTTTAGTCGCTCGCATCTATATTCAGCCGCGATGGCTAATCGTTCCGCCCCCGCGCTCGGCGAGATCATCCGCCAGCAGCGGGAGCTCGCCGAGCTCTCGATGCGTCAGTTCGCACAGATCGCCGGGATCTCGAACCCCTATCTGTCGCAGATCGAGCGCGGGCTGCGCGCCCCGTCCGAGAACGTACTGGACGCGATCGCGAGCGCGCTCAAGGTCTCGGCCGACACGCTCTACGAGCGGGCCGGGGTCTCACCGCCAGGCGAGGAGTCCGAGTCCAGCGCGGTGCTCGACGCGCTCGCGGCCGACACCCGGCTTACAGCTCGGCAGCGCACCGCGCTGAAGGAGGTCTACGAGGCGTTCGTCGCCACCTCGCCACGCGCCTCGCGCCCCCACCGTCACGCCACGGAGTCCGCCGATGAGTGACCGGCGGGCAGCGCTCGTGACCGGGGCGGCGAGCGGCATCGGCCGCGCGATTGCCGCCCGGCTCGTCGACGACGGGATCGACGTGCTCGCGGTCGACCTGGCACCCGACCCCGACGGCCCCGGGGTTCCCCATCGCGCCAACCTCGTCGACCCCGAGGCAAACGCCGGTGCGGTAGCCGCCGCGATCGAGCGGTTCGGCCGCCTGGACCTGGTCGTGCCCAACGCCGGCGTCCAGCACGTCGCCCCGATACAGGAGTTCCCGCTCGAACGATGGGAGACGATCGTCTCGCTGCTGCTGACCAGTCCGTTCCTGCTTGCCAAGCACTCGTGGTCGGCGTTGCAAGCGTCTGGAGCCGGCCGCTTCGTCGTGATCGCCTCGGTGCACGGGCTGGTCGCGTCGCCGTTCAAGGCGGCCTACGTGTCGGCCAAGCACGGCGTGCTCGGGCTGGTAAAGACGCTGGCGCTCGAGGGCGCCGACGTCGGGATCACCGCGACCGCCGTCTGTCCGGGCTACGTCCGCACGCCGCTGGTCGAAAAGCAGATCGCCGACCAGGCCCGGGTGCATTCGCTCCCCGAGGACCAGGTGCTCGAGCAGGTGATCCTCGCCCCCCACGCGGTCAAGGAGCTGATCGAGCCGGCCGAGGTGGCCGAGGTTGTGGCGTTCCTCGCCGGGCCTGCGGGGCGCGCCTTCACCGGCACGCCAGTGACGATGGACAAGGGCTGGACCGCCCGGTAGGCGCGGCCGGCGCTTACTCCTCCACCACCTCGATCACCTCGTAGACGCCCGAGACGTGGTCGTTGACGACGAACGCCGACAGGCGATCCACGCGCTCGTTCTCCTGCGCGTCGGCCTCCGCGCGCCAGCGGTGGTACTCCTCCTCGGTCATATCGAAGATGCCGAACGAGATGATCTCGTCCTCGTCGCGGATGTTGCGCGCGTGGTAGGCCCGCTGCATACCCGGCGGCGGGGCCTCGCCCGGATCCCATGACCGCCGGAACTGATCCCACGATCCAGGCTTCAGACGGCGGGCAGAGAACATCACGATCATCGCGGACCTCCCGGTAGCTGATTTGCCGCTCGCCGCCGCGTGACGGCCGACGGCGGGCGCGCTTGCGATGCGACCCTACCGCGTCGCCGGATTCGACCTCGGAGACGTCCTCGAATGGTCGAGGACCCGCGCGAGCAGCGGCGGCCAGTGCTGCGCCAGCGCCTCGTGGCCCATGAACAGGCCGAGGTGTCCGCCGGAGCTGATCCGCCGTTGCACCTGGTCGGCCGGCGTGCCGACGTGGTCGGCGAGCGCGAACACCTGGTCGGGCGGCGTGATGTGGTCGCTGGCGCCGGCGAGGAGGTTGAGCGGCATCGTCAGCGAACCGAGCTTCACCGGCGTCCACGGAGCTCGAGCTTGCCGGCGATCAGGGCGTTGTCGCGGAACAGGTTGCGCACGACCCACAGGTAGAACGCGCCGGGGATGTCCTGGGTGTGCTTGAACCAGTCCTCGAACTCCTTGTAGCGCGCCACGTGTTCGTCGTTGCCGAGCTTGCAGAGCAGCTCGAGCTGGCGCGAGATCTCGGCCCCGGGCTGGATCATGATGAAGCCCGACAGCATGTGGCGGCCCTTGAGCACGCCGCCGCCCGACGCCACCAGGGCCTCGTAGAAGCGCAGGTCGCCGTTCGGCGCCAGCCAGCGGATCACCTCGCCGATCACCGGTTCGCCGGCGTGGAAGTCGATCGGGGCGCCGGCGATCGTCAGCGTGTTGATTCGCTGCGGGGCGAGCGCCGCGTAGATCGTGGCGAGCCACCCGCCCTGGCAATCGCCGATCAGGTTCACGCGGCCGCCGCAGTGGTCGACCGCACGGTCGATCACGTCGAGGTAGTCCTCGATCGACGCGTCCGCGGTCTCACGCGTGGCGGCGGCCCAGTCGAGCGTGAAGGCGCGGGTCAGCCCGGCGTGCACGATCGTCCGCATCTGGCTCTGCTCGGCGGAGTAGTCGACGATGCACGAGTCATGGCCGGCCTGTGGGGGCAGCACGAGCGTCGGCACGACGCCGCGCCCCGGGCCGGCGGAGAAGTCCCGCAGCCGCGCGAGCGGCGCCTCGAACACGATCTCGTGCGGCGATGACCAGCCGGGCGGTCGCCGGGCGTTTGCGACCGTCGTCCAGCGGCCCAAATCGAGCGGCCAGGGCGCGATCCGGGTACCGGTCCGGACGCAATCCGTGACACCCGCGGCGGTGGCGGCCCAAGCGTCTACCCAGGTGTCGAGCAATCCATCGAACGACGACGGCATCCATACCTCCTCACAAACACAGATGGCACCGGCGGTCATTCCCACCGGTGCCATCTAATTGTTGCGAATCTCGATTCACGGGGCGCAGCTCAGCCCCGCAAATTGCTGAGGTTGATTACTTCAGCAGCGTGCGAGCGGTGCTCGTGTACGAGCTGGTGATCTCGCGCGCGAAGTCGGCCTGCGCCTCGATCAGGTTCTTCAGCCACTCCTGCTGGGTCGCCCCGGCTACCTTGAGCTCGAGCTCGATCGCGCGGTCGACGGCCTTCTCGTAGGAGTCGAGGTACAGGTTGCCCGCCTTGCGGCTAGCGGTGACGAACTGCTCGCCGGCCTCGGTGGCGCGCTCAAAGGCGGACTCGATCGAGGGGTTCGTGTGCTTGGTCTGGGTGGTTGCCATTGCTTGCTCCGTTTCAGTTTGACGTCTGCTAGCAGATTAGCACAGAGCTAGCTAATGCGCAAGCACCTTCGGGAAGGCGCGCAGGCGCTTGCGCCCAACCTTGCCACAACCATGTCAAGGTTTAGTAGCATGCCCCCGATGCGCGACTTTCTCGCCGCTGTTCACGAGCGCACGATCGTCTACGACGGTGGAATGGGCGCGACGCTGGAGCAGTTTGAAAGGCTGTCTCTCGAACGCGACTACAAGCTCCCTGGTCGCTGCCACGAGGTGCTCGTCCTCAACCGCCCTGACGTGATCGAGGGCGTGCACGCGTCGATGCTCGATGCGGGCGCCGACGTCCTCGAGACCGACACCTTCCAGGCCTCGCGCCTGAAGCTCGCCGAGTGGGGCCTCGAGGAGCACACGCACGAGATCAACCTCAAGGCGGCGCAGATCGCCCGCAAGGCGGCCGGCGACCTCCGCTTCGTCGCCGGCGCGGTCGGCCCGACGGGCTTCCTCCCCGCCAGCGACGATCCGACGCTCGGCCAGATCACGTTCGCCGAGCTCGTCGACGTGTTCGCGCAGCAGACGACCGGCCTGGTGCAAGGCGGCGTCGACTTGGTGATCATCGAGACGACCCAGGACATCCTCGAGCTCAAGGCGGCGGTGTTCGGCGCGCGCCGCGCGTTCGCCGAGCTCAGCCGCGCCGTCCCGATCCAGTGCAGCATCTCGCTGCTGCCCCAGGGGGGCAAGATGCTGCTGGGGACCGACATCAGCGCCGCGCTGGCGACACTCGAGGCGCTGAACGTCGACGCGATCGGGCTCAACTGCTCGACCGGTCCCGAGGACATGCGCGACGCGATCCGCTTTTTGGGCGAGTTCTGCTCAGTCCCCGTGCACTGCATCCCGAACGCCGGGCTTCCGATCCAGGGGCCGAACGGCGAAACGATCTTCCCGGAGCAGCCCGAGCCGCTGGCGCGGGTGCTAGGGGAATTTGTCGACCGCTACGGCGTCAGCATCGTCGGCGGTTGCTGCGGCACCACCCCGGACCACATCCGCGCGATCGCCGAGCGCGTCAAGGGCAACATCCCCGAACCGCGGCCGGCGAGAAGGCCGCCCCACGTCAGCTCGATGATCGCCGCGACGCCGCTCGTCCAGGACCCGCGCCCGACGCTCGTCGGCGAGCGCGTCAACTCGCAGGGCTCGCGCAAAGCCAAGGAGCTGCTGCTGGCCGACGACTACGACGGCCTGCTGGTCGTCGCCGAAGACCAGGTCGCGGGCGGCGCCCACGTGCTCGACGTGTGCGTGGCGCTGACCGAGCGCCAGGACGAGGCCGACCAGATGCGCGAGGTCGTCAAGCGGATCTCGCTGACCCAGCCCGCCCCGATCCAGATCGACTCGACGGAGCCCGAGGTGATCGACGCCGCGCTGCAGCAGATCCCGGGCCGCGCGATCGTCAACTCGGTCAACCTCGAGGCCGGCCGCGACAAGCTCGACCGCGTCGTCCCGCTCGCCAAGGCTCACGGGGCGTCGCTGATCGCGCTGACGATCGATGAGCAGGGGATGGCGAAGACCGCGGCGCGGAAGCTCGAGGTCGCACAGCGGATCACCGGTCTGTGCTGCGACGAGCACGGGCTCGACCGCGAGGCGCTGATCTTCGACTGCCTCACGTTCACGCTCACGACCGGCGACCCGGAGTGGCGACCGAGCGCGGTCGAGACGATCGAGGGGATCAGGCTGGTGAAGTCGCAGCTGCCCGGCGTCAAGACGTCGCTGGGTGTCTCGAACGTCAGCTTCGGCGTCGGACTCCCCGCGCGCTCGGTGCTCAACAGCGTCTTCCTGCACCACTGCGTCGAGGCCGGGCTCGACCTCGCGATGGTCAATCCGAACCACATCACGCCGTACGCCGAGATTCCCGAGGCCGAGCGCGAGCTGGCCGACGACCTGGTCTTCAACCGGCGCGAGGACGCGCTCGAGAAGTTCATCGCGCACTTCGAGGCCAAGGGCCCCGACGACGGCGACGGCGACAGCGCCAAGGCTGACCCGACCGAGGGCATGGAGCCCGAGGAGGCGCTCCACTTCCACATCCTGCGGCGCAAGAAGGAGGGCGTCGAGGAGTGGATCGACGCGAGCGTCGAGAAGATCGGCGCGGTCGAGACGCTCAACCAGGTGCTGCTGCCGGCGATGAAGGAGGTCGGCGACAAGTTCGGCGCCGGGGAGCTGATCCTCCCGTTCGTGCTCCAGTCTGCCGAGGTGATGAAGCGCGCGGTCGCGCGACTCGAGCGCTACCTGGACAAGCTCGAGGGCTACACGAAGGGTACGGTCGTGATCGCGACCGTGTTCGGCGACGTCCACGACATCGGCAAGTCGCTCGTCAACACGATCCTGACCAACAACGGCTACACGGTCGTCGACCTCGGCAAGCAGGTCCCGATCTCGACGATCCTCGACGCGGCGGTCGAGCACGACGCGACCGCGATCGGGCTGAGCGCGCTGCTGGTCTCGACGTCGAAGCAGATGCCGGCCTGCGTCCAGGAGCTGCACGAGCGACAGCTCGGGTTCCCGGTCCTGATCGGCGGCGCCGCGATCAACCGCAACTTCGGCCTGCGGATCCTGTACCCGCACGGACCCGAGTCCGACGAGACCTACCAGCCCGGCGTCTTCTACTGCAAGGACGCGTTCGAGGGGCTGGCGAAGATGGACCAGCTGGTCGACCCCGAGGCGCGCGAGGGGCTGATCTCGAAGACCCGTGCGGCCGCGCAACGCCTTCGTGAGCAGCCCGACGCCGAGCCCGACCACGGGCCACCGGTAACCGACGCCTCGGTCCGCAGCGGCGCCCGCACCGACAACCCGGTCCCCGAGCCGCCGTTCTGGGGCGCGCGCGAGCTCGAGGTCCCGCTCAGCGAGGTCTACACCCACCTCGACACGCACGTCCTGTTCAAGCTCCACTGGGGTGGGCGCGGGGTCAAGGGCGAGGAGTGGGCGCGGCTGCTGCGCGACGACTTCCAGCCGCGGCTCGAGCGTATGTGGCGCGAGCAGGACTACCTGCAGCCGCGGGCGTTGCTGGGTTATTTCCCGTGCAACTCGGACGGCAACGAGCTGATCGTCTGGGATCCGAGCGCCCCCGGCTCCCGAGAACTGAGCCGTCTGGTCTTCCCCAGACAACCCCGCCACGACCGAATCTGCCTGGCGGACTTCTACCGCCCGCTCGGCACCGAGCTCGACGTCGTCGCCCTGCAGGCGGTCACGGCCGGCAGCGCCGTCACCGAGCTGATGGCGTCGCTCGAGGCCGATGGGTCTTTCGCCGAGCAGCTGTTCGTGCACGGCCTCGGCGTCCAGACGGCCGAGGGGATGGCCGAATGGCTGCACGCGCGCGTGCGTTCAGACCTGGGGATCGGACCCGCGCAGGGTCGCCGTTACTCGTGGGGCTACCCGTCGTGCCCTGAGCAGTCCGAGCTGACCAAGGTGTTCGAGCTGCTCGACGCGCCCTCGATCGGGCTGACGCTGTCGGGCGGCTACGCCGTCGAGCCCGAGCAGTCGACACTCGCGATCGTCGCCCACCACCCGCAGGCGGTCTACTTCGGGACGCGATCGGGGACGCTGCCGCGCAACGCCAAGCAGGCGGACGACGAGCTGATCGCGGGCACCGAAAAGGACCCGACGAGGCTCGCCACGCTGAGCGAGGACGAGCCGGCGATGGCGGGCGCCTAGCCTAACTCTCGACTTTGACGGTGCTCGAGCGCCCCGAGCTCGAGCGAGCAGGCAGCTTGACCGGCGCAGCGTGCATCGCCCGCAGGCGGACCTCGCGCCAGGACATCCCCTCTTTGACGAGCGCCGGCCCGCCCATCAGGATCGCGGTCGAGACCTCGACCGCCTGCAGGATCACGCCGTAGGCGACGCCGGTGCCCAACCCGACGTGCCAGCCGGCGTGCAGCACGGCGGCGCACGCGGCCTGGAAGACACCGAGGTTGGCCGGCGTCGCCGGCAGGACGGCGGTGATGTTGACCGCGAACAGGACCGCCGCAGCAGCGGCTGGCCCCGCCTGGTCGTTGAGGCCGAGCGCGACCAGCAGGATGTAGCAGGCGAGCCACTGCAGCGCCCACGCGGCGAACTGGAACAACGCCGCCTCGGCGCCGAGGCGTGGCTGGCGGAACACCGCGAGCCCCGCGCGCACGCGGGTCATCGCCTCGCGGGCCTGGGCGAGCACCGTATGCAGCCGCCCGAGGCGCGAGTCCGCAGAGCCGTGGCGCAGCACGATCGGCGCCAGCAGGACCACGATCAACAGCGCCAGCGGGAGGATCGCGGCGATCAGCAGCGCGTCCTGATGGCCGCTGAAGATGTCGACGGACGAGAACATCACCGCGCCCAGCACCGCGAGGGCGAGGATGTTCAAAAACGTCTGCGAGACGACCGTGCCCAGCACGACCGGCAGGTTCTCGCGCGGCCGGCCGGTCCGCCGCGCGACGACCAGCGCCCGCGACGGCTCACCCAAGCGGGCCGGGAGCGTCGATGACATCAGCACGCCGATGAACGTGCCCTGCATCGCGTCGGCGAGCCTGACCCGCATCGGGGGCCGCGAGGCGCGGAGGATCGCGTACCAGGACAGACCGCGCATGGCCATCGCGCTACACATCACGGCGAGCCCGAGCAGCACGAACGTCGGGCTCGAGTTGATCAGCGCCGAGGCGATGTGGTCGAGGCCGATCTTGTTCAGCGCCAGCACGGCGAGCGCGATCGCGCCGATCGAGATCGCCGCCATCGTCACCCGGCGGGCGGCGATCAGCAGCGACGACTGCCGGCGTCCGAGCTGCGGCTCGAGGCTCGGGATCCGTCGCGCTTTGACCTGCGGCTTGAGATCGGCGGCGCGCAAGCCGACGGCGACGGCGGTGCGCTGAGCGGCTCCGACCGGCTTCGGGGTCGCGATCGCGTCCTCATAGGCCTCCATCACCTGCTCGGCGACGTGCGGCCACGCAAAGCGCTCGACGTCGCGCGCCGCGGCCCTGGCCATCTCGCGACGGCGCTCGGGCTCTTCGGAGATGTCGCGCAGCGTCTCGGCCAGCGCCTGGGCATCACCCGGCACCACCAGCACGCCGTCGACGCCGTTGCGGACCACGTCCCGGTAGCCGGCGATGTCGGATGCGACCACCGGCGTCCCGGCGGCGAACGCCTCGGTCAGCACCATGCCGAAGCTCTCCCCGTGCAGCGAGGGGGCGACGAGCAGATCGGCGCGACGAAGCTCCTCGTGCTTGCGCTCGTCGTCCACCTTGCCCAGCACGCGGACATCGCGATCGTCGAGCATCAGCGGCGCGAGCTCTTCGCGCGTCGGGCCGATCACGGTCAGCTCTGTCGCGATGTGCTCACGCAGCGCCTCGAACGAACGCAGCAGCAACGGCAGGCCCTTGCGCTCGACCGACTGGCCGACGAACAGCAGCCGGAGCGTGTCGCCGGGATGCTCGCGGCCGGCGCGCGCGATCACGTCGGGGTCGACGTGCACGCCGTTCGGGATCACCCGGTAGTGGCCGCCGAAGAAGCGCCGCCCGGTCCAGGCGGCGGCGTCCGAGACCGCGATCCGGACGTGCAGGTGGTTGAGCATCCAGCGCGCGCCGAACAGGTTGGCGACGCCGTTGGCGAAGCGGTTCTCGGAGTAGGAGTGAAACGTCCCGACGAGCGGTAGCCCCGTCCAACCGGTCGCGACCCAGCCGGCGAGCGGCGCGACCGGCTCGTGGATGTGCACCACGTCGTAGCCGCCGGTCCGAAGCTCCTTGTGCAGGGTCGCGACGCCGTGCGGACTGATCGTCAGGTTCGAGACCGCGCCGTTGGCCTTGAAGCCGACCGTGCGACCCAGCGAGACGAGATAGTCGGGGGCCGTGAGCCTCTGCGGGCGAGCGCCACGGTGCGCCACCGCGGCGAACGTGTCGGGCGGGTCAAGTGGCGCCAGGACCCGTACGTCGTGACCGTCTTCGATGAAGCGCTCGGCCAGCGCCTCGATGTGCCGAGTCACCCCGCCCGGATACGTCCAGGAGTAAGGCGACACGAGGGCGATCCGCATCATCTTTATTTTACCTTCTGCCCCGGGCTTTCAGCCGAGTTTCGGTCGCTTATCATCGTTAATCGATGCCGGTCCGCCAATTCGTCAAATACACATTTTTGAAGGTGGATACCGCCTGGCGCCGGCTCGACGACGAGCACCGGGCGTCCGACAAGCGCGAGTTCACCGCCGCCTGCGATGACTTCTCCGACGGGCACCTGCTGCGCTGCTTCTCGTTGATCGGCACCCGCGGCGACGCCGACATGATGCTGCTCAGCCAGGCGCAGAACCTCGAGCGGATCCATGAGTTTCACGTCGTCCTCGCCCAGAGCGGCTTGATGAAGTGGTGCACGGTGCCGTACTCGATGCTCGCGATGACCAAGCCGTCGGAGTACTCCGACGAGTCTCGGCTCGAGGTTCGACCCGCGCACGGCAAATACCTGTTCGTCTATCCGTTCGTCAAGACGCGCGAGTGGTACCGCCTGCCGGCCGACGAGCGCTGGCGGATCATGCAGGAGCACATCAAGATCGGCCGCGAATACCCGTCGGTAGACCTCAACACGAGCTATTCGTTCGGGCTCGACGACCAGGAGTTCGTGGTCGCCTTCGAGACCGACAACCCGGCCGACTTCCTCGATCTCGTGCAGCGGCTGCGGACCAGCGAGTCGAGCTCCTACACGCTCCGCGACACCCCGACCTTCACCTGCATCTCGTGCTCGGTCGAGCGCGCGCTAGGGGCGCTCGACGGAGTCTCGATGTCGCTGTCGGCGAGCGCCTGAGTGGCGCAGACGACGAGACGCCTCGAGGCGCTCGAGCAGGCCGTGTCCGAGCTGCACGCGGCCGACCCGGTGCTCGCCGGGCTGATCGACACGGTCGGAATCGAGGGGCTGGGCGACCGGCGCCGCGTCCGCCCGCGTGACCACTATGGAGCGCTGGTGCGCTCGATCGTCGGCCAGCAGCTGTCGACCAAGGCCGCGCGCGCGATCTACGGGCGCCTGACCGATCGCTTCGGCGGCCGCACGCCAACGCCCGAGGAGGTCCTGGCTGACGACCCCGACGAGCTGCGCGCGGCGGCCGGGCTGTCGCGCGCCAAGGTCGGCTTCCTGCGCTCGTTGGCCGAGCACGTGCTCGACGGCTCGCTCGAGCTGAACAAGCTCGGCCGGCTGCCCGACGAGCAGGTGATCGCCGAGCTGGTAGCGGTCAAGGGCCTCGGCGTCTGGAGCGCGCACATGTTCCTGATGTTCCACCTCTCAAGGCCCGATGTGCTCCCGGTCGGCGACCTCGGCATCCGGCGCGCGATCATGCTCGCCTACGGCCTGCCGGAGCTGCCCGAGGCGGTCGAGATGGAGCGGATCGCGGAGCCCTGGCGGCCCCACCGGACGCTGGCGTGCGAGTTTCTGTGGGCGTCGCTGGACGCGACGCCGGTCTAGGGGCCGGCCGTCTAGGTACCGGCGCGGGCGCTGCGTCTAGCCGCTGACGCCGCCCAACCCGCCGTGCAACAGCGACAGCAGGTTGGTGGTCTGGCTCGCGGGCGGAATCGCCGGCTTCGGCTGCGGCCCGTAGTCGGTGAAGTCCATCACCATCGCGACCTTGCTGGTCTGCTGGGTGTTGGGCACCTGCAGCGAGTAAGTCATTGCGAGCCGGCGGATCCGGTTCGAGGAGTCGATCCACGCGTCGACGGGCATGTTGCCGCCGGAGAAGCGTTGCTCGAGCTGGGTGACCAGCTGCTGGACGCCGGCCCGTGAGCTCGCGGGGACCGCGTCGGCCAGCTTGTTGAGGTCGATTTGCGCGTGGTAGTGCGTCGTGTTGACGCCGTTCAGGGTCGTATGGCCGAGATCCTTGACGTTGCCGGACGCCGCCCGCAGGTAGTCGAGGTACTGACCCGGGTCGTCGAGCGTCGAACTCTCGTTCGTCAATGCCGACAGCCCGGAGATTCCGGCCACTCTCCCCAGCGCACCGAGGTTGAACTTCAGCCACGGCTTGCCACCGGGGATCTGGCCCGCGATCACCGCCGGCATCTTCATGTAGAAGCTGCCGCCCTCGAACACAGCGTCGATGTTGAGCTTGTTGCCCAGCGCAGCACCCGCCGCGCCGGGGAGCGTCATCTGCATCGACATCGAACCCGCGTGATTCGCGGGCGTGAACGCCCCGGCTCCGACCATCGAGATCTGCGTCGTGCCGACGGTCTCGTGCAGTTGCATGACGGCCTTGTAGCCCGTCTGTGCCGACGAGACGTAGGCCGCACGCGTGAGCGTCGACACCGGAACCGTCGCCGCGTGCGTCGACGACGACCCGGATGAGCCGCCGCAGGCAGCGACTAGCATCGCCACCGCGCCCACCGTGGCAAGCATCCGAGCTGCCAGAATGCCCCGCTTCATCGTCGACAGCGTACAGCGTCGCCGGGACCGCGCAACGCGGCTGGACGGTTAGACCGCCGACACCTCTTGCTCGTCCGCGACGCGGAACGAAGACCCGCAGCCGCAGGCGGCGATCACGTTCGGGTTCTCGACCTTGAAGCCGGCTCCCTGGAGGCCGTCGACGAAGTCGATCACGGAGCCGCGCACGTACGGAAGGCTCGGGGTGTCGACCAACAGCCTGATTCCCTTGTCCTCGAACACCTGGTCGCCGTCGCGCTGCTCGTCGAACGCGAGCGCGTACTGAAAGCCCGAGCAGCCGCCGCCCCTGACCCCGACCCGCAGACCGGCGGTCTCGTCGACAGCGCTCTGCCCCGACAGGAATTCGCGAACCTTCTCCGCGCCTCTATCCGTAAGCGTGATCATTGCTTCATTCAGTATAGCGATGGGACCTCGGTACGCTAGAGGACGTGTCCGCAACCCCCGAAGAGCTTAAATCACGAATCGAAGCCGGGATTCCGGGCGCCGTTGCGAGCGTCTCCGGTGACGGCCATCACTTCAACGCGATCGTGACCGCGGCGACCTTCGAGGGCATGCCGAGGCTCGCACGGCACCGCATGGTCTACGACGTTTTCGGGGCCGAGCTCGGCGACCGCATCCACGCACTCTCAATCCAAACGCGCACGTCCGAAATGGAGACCACATGAGCGAAGAAGCCACGAGCCCGATGCGGGCGGCAATCCAGGAGGCAATCGACGAGAACTCCGTGATCCTGTTCATGAAGGGCACGCCCGAGGCTCCCGCGTGCGGCTTCTCGGCCCGCACGGTCGCAATCCTGCAGGCGCTTCAGACCAAGTTCGCGGCGGTCGACATTCTCCCCGATCCGAGGATCCGCCAGGAGCTTTCGTCGATCTCGAACTGGCCGACGATCCCCCAGCTGTTCGTCGACGGCGAGCTGGTCGGCGGCTGCGACATCGTCACCGAGATGTACGAGACCGGCGAGCTGGCGCAGACGCTCGGGCTCGAGGGCCAGCCGGCCGGCGAGGCTCCGAATGGAGCCCCGGTCGAGGCACCGCCGATGTCGATCGAGAACCGGCTCTAGCAGCACGGCGGCGCTGGCCAGGGCCGTGCAGCGCGGGCCGGTCACCGCCGTTCGATTCGCAGACGGAGCCCTTTGGGCGCTTGACCAGACGCTGCTGCCGTGGCGCGAGGTCGAGCTCGAGCTGCGCGACGCGGCGGCCGTCGCGGCGGCGATCAAGCGCCTCTCGATCCGCGGCGCGCCGCTGATCGGGGTGGCGGCCGGATACGGAGTCGCGCTCGAGCTTGCCCGCGACCCCGACGGGCTCGAGCGCGCCTGCCAGACCCTGACCGGCGCCCGGCCGACGGCGGTCAACCTCGCCTACGCCGTGGCGCGCGTGCGCGGCGCGGCGCTCGGCGGTGGCGCCGCGGCGGCGCTCGCCGAGGCGCGTGCGATCCACGCGGAGGAGGAAGCCGCCAGCGACGCGCTCGCAGCCTTCGGCGCCGACGAGCTGGCCTCCAGCACGCGGATCCTGACCCACTGCAACACGGGCGCGCTGGCGGCGCCTGGCCGCGGCACGGCGCTCGCGGTGATCGCCGAGCTCGCCGACCGGCACTCGCTCGAACTGGTGCTCGCGGCCGAATCGCGACCACTGCTGCAGGGGGCGAGGCTGACCGTCTACGAGCTGCGGCGGCTCGGGATCGCGCACGAGCTGATCGTCGACGGCGCGGCGGCCGGTCTGATCGCCGCCGGCGAGGTCGATGCAGTGCTGGTCGGGTGCGACCGGGTCGCGGCCAACGGGGACGTCGCAAACAAGGTCGGTACCTATGCACACGCGCTCGCCGCGGCGGCAGCCCGGATCCCGTTCGTGGTCGCGGGCCCGACGTCGACGATCGACCGCGACTGTCCGTCGGGCAGCGAGATCGAGCTCGAGCAGCGCGACGGCGCGGAGGTGATCAGTGCGCGCGGCGGTCCCGACGGAGCCCTGCACGAACTCACGATCGCGGACACGCCGTGCCGCAACCCGGCGTTCGACCTCACGCCGGCGTCGCTCGTGTCGGCGCTCGTCACCGAGCGCGGCGTCGCCCGGCCGGCGGCCGGCGAGTCGGTGCTCAGCCTGCTGCGCCCCTGAGCTCGAGCTGCTCGAGGATCCGCCTCGAGTCGCAGATCACCTCGCCGTCGAGGATCAGGACCGGCACCCGCCGCTGCCCGCTGAGCGCCTCGACCTCGGGCCGGCGCGAGCGGCGCTGGCCCACCACGACCGGCTCGAACTCGATCCCCTCGCGTCGCAGCGCGCGCGCGACCTTGCCGCACGGACACAGCCAGTCGGTCGGGGTGTTGCAGCGGTAGAGCGTCGCCACGGCGCCGAACGATACGTCCTTGCATTTACATCAGTTTTGATGTATCAATATTGATATGAATTCGGTGAAGCTGTATCTACTTGGCCGCAAACTGATGAAGATCGCCGAGGACGCGCTTCCTAAACCGCCAGGCGGCCTGCCCCCGGGCGTCCGGATGATCCTGATCGACATCGCCGAGAACCCCGACTGCTCGATCGGAGAGATCACGGCGCGGACCGGCTTTCCCCAGAGTCACGTCTCGGCGGCCGTCTCGCGGCTGCGCGAACTCGGCGCGCTCACTACAACGGTCGATGATCACGATCGCCGCCGGACGCTGGTGAGGCTGGCGCCCGGGACTCGCGAGCGGGCGCGGCGCGCCGAGGTACCGGTCGACGGCGCGCTCGCAGCGGCGCTCGGAACTTCGGATCGCGAGGTCGTCGACGAGGTGATCGGTTCGTTGCAGACGGTCGCCTACCACCTGCTGCCGGGGATGCGAATGGAGGCGACCGCGCGATGAGCCCGTTATTCCGTCCCGGCCCTCAGGGTGGCGGCAGGTACCGGATGGTGCTCGTGATCCGGGTCGCGATGCTCGTCGTGCTCCTGCTCGCGACGTTCATCCTCCACGTCAGCGGCACGGCGCTGGTCGAGCTGAGGATCGCGCGGCTGGCGATCTTCGTCGCGCTCGCTGTCGGCGTCGGCTGGGTCTCGCGCCGCAAGCGACTGAGCTCCACCACTACACCCCCAGACGACGGAGCGTCGCGCCGGCCAGCCTGAGCGCGAGCGGCTGGCGAGCTCCGGCGGGCGCGGTCCGGTCCCCGTCTCGCTCGCGGTAGTAGGCCACGGTCTGCTCCAGACAGTCCTCGTGCGGCGAGGTGGTCCACCCCAGCTCGCGCTTGGCCTTGCGGTTGACGAACGCCCAGTTGAGCGACGCGGCGCGAACCTCGGTCGGACTCGGAACCGCCCTGCCGGCGATCCGGTTACCGGTCGCCGACAGCGCCAGCGCGACGTTGACCGGCAGCCTGACGGCGGGCGGCTCGATCCCCGACAGCCGGCCCAGGTCGGCGAACAGCCGGTTCAGCGTGAAGTTGCGATTGCCGAGTATGTAGCGCTCGCCGACCGCGCCGAGCTCGTCCGCGAGCAGATGGCCGCGGGCCACGTCCTCGACCCCGACCACGTTCAGCGTCCCGTCGACGTAGGCCGGGATCTGGCGGCGCATGAAGCGCCGCACGAGCACCGTCGACGACCGTCCCGGGTCGCCGGCGCCCAACACGTGGGCGGGGTTCACGATCACCAGCGGCAGCCCGCGCGCGATCAGTCGCAGCGCCGCCGTTTCGGCCTCGTGCTTGGCGTCGAGGTACGCGATCGCGTAGTGCCCGGCGGTCCAGGCGTTGTTCTCGTCGGCGCTTTCGCCGGGCCGCGCGGGCCCGATAGCGGCGACCGACGACGTGTAGACCACGCGCTCGACGCCGGCCCGCAGCGCCTCCTCGAGCACGATCTGAGTCCCCTCGACGTTGAGCCCGAAGACCTGCGGCCGCGGCGCCGCCAGGTTGGTCGTCCCGGCGATGTGAAACAGCCGCTCGACGCCGAGCATCGCGCGCCGGATCGACCGGCGATCCAGGACGTCGGCGCGCACCTGCTTGACGTCGAGCCCGGCCAGCGCGTCCAGGCGCGAGCCGTCGCGGACGGTGACCACGACGTCGTCGCCGCGCTCCAGCAGCAGGGCTGTGACATGCGAACCGATGAAACCGGTCGCGCCTGTGACAAGCGTCCGCGGCACCTAGTCGGGCCAGTCTAACCCGCTGCTAGGGTGCCGCGGTCATGAGCGTCGCGATCGTCTCCGACAGTTGCCACTACCTGCCACGTGAACTCGTGCAGGAGCACGAAATTCACGAGGTCAGCCTGTACGTGCGATTCCCCGAGGGGGCGCAGCGCGAATCGGAGATCGAGGACTACGACGCCTACTACCGGCGTCTCGGCTCCGACGCCGATCTGCCGACCACATCCCAGCCCTCGATCGGCGACTTCCTCGAGGTCTACGAGCCGCTGCTCGACGCCGGCCACGAGATCGTCTCGATCCATCTCGCCGGCGGCATGTCCGGCACCGTCGGCTCGGCTGAGCAGGCACGCGAGCAGCTCGGCGACCGAGGCTCGCGCGTGTTCGTGTTCGACTCGGCGACCGCGTGCGGCGGCCAGGGACTCGTGCTGCTGGCAGCGGCCGCGAAGGCGCGGTCGGGCGCCAGCGGCGCCGACGTCTTCGAGCACGCGCGCCAGGCCCGCGCCCAGCTCAAGATGTGGTTCGCGATCGAGACGCTCGAGTACCTGCGCCGCGGCGGGCGGATCGCCGGCGCACAGGCATGGCTCGGCTCGGCACTGAAGATCAAGCCGATCCTGACCGTCGAATCAGAGATCACGCCGGTCGAGCGCGTACGGACCTCGCGACGCGCATTCGAGCGAATGGTCGACCTGCTGCGCAGCCGCGCCGAGGACGGCGCCGACGCCTACATGGTGCAGCACATCCAGGCGCCTGCCCAGGCCCAGGCGCTCGCTGCGCGCGCGACCGAGATCTTCGGCGTCTCGCCGCGCGTGGTGTCGGAGATCGGCCCCGTGATCGGCACGCACGTGGGGCCCGGCCTGCTCGGCGCCGGGGGTCTGCCGAGCTCGTTTCTGGACTCTTAGCGCCCGAGCTTCTTGCGGCGGCGGCGCCCGAAGGTGAGCGCGCCCAGCGCGGCCACGCCGCCACCGAGCACGAAGCCCGCGATCCCCGCCGCGACCATCACCTGCGGCTCATGGGTTCCCAGCTGCGTACGCCAGTCGGTCATCCGCACGACCTCGAGGCGGAGCTTCTCGACGGCAGTGCCGAGCTCGCGCCGGTTCTCCTCGATCGAGGCTCGCAGCTCCGTGGACGAGCGCGTCGCCGACATCAGCTGTAGCCGCCCGGGGTCACTGTCTCGCGAATCTTCTTCGCCTCCTCGATCGCCTGATCCGGAATCGGCGGGCCGACCTTGAACTTTCGCCACGCGACCAGGAACGCGATCACCATGATCAGGATCAGCGCGACCGCGACGATCGTGAACCCGACCCACAGATCGCCGGCGCCGCTGACGAACACCGAGTTCAGTGCCCAGGCAATCGCCTCGAACACGAAGATCAGGGCGAACACGCCGATCACGGCCCCGATCACGCCGGCGAGCGCACCGCCGGCGAGGCTCTTCCCCTTCTGGGTCACCTCGACCTTCGCGAGCTCGATCTCCTCGCGCACGAGCAGGGTCATGCGCTCCGACACCTCGGTCAGCGCGGAAGTCAGGTTCTCGTTCTCAGCGGGCAAGGCGTCTCAGCAGTAGAGCGAGGGCAAATCCGCCTACGAACGCGCCGCCGATCTTGACCTCCGGACGCTCGGCGAACGAACTCTCGTCGGCAGGCTCCGACGGCGCGGACCACCCCGAGGTCGTCGCCTCTTCTGGCGTCGTTGGGCTGGACGGCTGATCGCTCACTCGGGAGGCTCTTCGCCGAACACGCGCATCCAGATCAGGGCCGCTAACCGGGTCGACGCGATGCTAGCGAGCGCGCCGATCCCGGCGAGCAGGCCGGACCACATGAGGCGCTTGACCAGAGGACTCTCCGTCATCTGGGGCATTCAATCAGAATCGCCCGGCTCGGCGTTCCCGAGGCCGATCTCGAGCTAGCGCTCGATCCCCCTGCAAATCGTCTCGACGATCAAGGTCTTGGCGCGCTCGAGATCGTCCTCGCCGACTGGCGCGGTGTCGAATATCCAGCCGGTCAGAACCTGCTCAACGGAGCCGTAGAACGCCTGCGCGGCGAACTCGGGCGTCACCTCCCGGCGGAAGCTGCCGTCGGCCTGGGCGTGCGAGACGATCGAAGCGATGCCGGCGTACGCCTCGCGGATCTTGTCCAGGTGGGTGAGCCCGAACGTGTTCGCCGCCCGCGTGACCTCGACGATGATCACCTTCATCAGCTCCGGGTCGTGGCGGTAGGAGTCGATGATGAACGCGGCGATCGCGTACAGCTTCTCGCGCGGCGTGCGGTCCGAGGCGTCGGCCTCGCTGATCGCGGCCAACATCACGTCCCAGCGCTCGAGGAACAGCGTGTCGAGGATTTCCTCCTTGGAGGAGAAGTAGTGGTACACGAGCCCGTACGCGACGCCGGCCTCGTCGGCGATGTCCGACACGCGGCAGGTGTGAAAGCCCTGGCGCGCGAACACGCGAACGCCGGCGTCGAGGATCACCCGGCGCTTGTCAGTCGCGGCGGTCGTCACGTCAGCCCCCAGTCGTAAGCTTGTGGGCGGCGGTGGGCGAGCGCGGGGATCCGGTCGCGAACCTCGTCGATTCTGTCGAGCTCGAGGTCGGCGACGATCGCCGTCTCGCGGTCGGTGGCCTGCGCCAGTACCACGCCCCACGGGTCGACGATCATCGATCGGCCGCCAGAGCGCAGGTTGCCGGGATGGTGTCCGATCTGGTTGGGGGCGATCACGAAGCACTGGTTCTCGATCGCCCGCGCCCTGATCAGCGTCTCCCAGTGGTCACGCGTCGTCGGGTACGTGAACGCGGCCGGCACGGTGATGATCCGCGCGCCCGCCAGGGTCAGGATCCGGTACAGCTCCGGGAATCGCACGTCGTAGCAGACGCTGAGACCGAGCTTGGTCCCATCGCGCAGCTGCGAGACGACGATCTGATCGCCGGGCGCCTCGGTCGCCGATTCCGCGTACCGGGCACCGTCGATCTCGACGTCGAACAGGTGGATCTTGCGATACACGGCTTTCAGCTCGCCGTCGGGTCCGATGTGGACGCTCGTGTTGGCGCCCAGCTCGCGGCCCTCGACGCGTTCGAAGATCGAACCCGCGACGAGGTCGATCCCGAGCTCGGCCGCGGTCTCGCGCGCCCAGGAGATCGCTCGCCCGTCGAGCGTCTCGGCGCCGGCCGCCATGTCCTCGCGCGTGCCGAGGACGGTCCACTTCTCGGGCAGCGCCACGAGCTCGGCGCCGGCCGAGGCGGCCCGGCGGACGAGTCGATCGGCCGTCCGCAGATTGCGATCGGTGTCGCCGTTCGCGTTGAGTTGGATCGCTGCTGCGCGCACCGCTCTGTCCTTCCCGATTGACTAGTCAGTCAGTTTGCCACATGACGCCGCCGTCGCCGGCGATCGCTCGCCCGCTGGGACCCGTACGATCGCCGCGGATGAGACAACGATCACCAACCGTAACCGGCGCCCTCCCCCACCGCGGCGTTTTCGGCGATCCTCGGCCGCCGGCGCTGGACGAGCTTCCGCTCCCGCCCCGCCCGATGCCCTCACACCAGGGTCTGCGGCCGCTGAAGGCGTGGCGCTACGTCGGCGTCTTCGGTCCCGAGCTGATGCTGTGCGCCGCGTCGGTCCGGATAGGTCCCGCGCGCCAGTGCTTCTGGGCGATCTGGGACCGCCGGGACGGCCGCCTGTACGAGCGCACAAGACTCGGTTCGACCGCCGTTGAGCTCGGCGCCGGCCGCGTCCGGGTGCGTGACGCCGACGTCGAAATCGCGCTCGAGCTCGCCGAGACCAGCGGCGTCGAGGCCGTCTGCAAAAGCGGTGACAGCTACGCGTGGACGCGCAAGCAGGGCGGCATCCAGACGCGCGGGACGGTCGCCATCGGTGGCCGGCGCACGATCGTCGTCGGACGCGCCGTGATCGACGACACTGCCGCCTACTACGAGCGCCATACGAGCTGGCGCTGGAGCGCCGGCATCGGCACGGCGCAGGACGGGCGTGAGCTCGCCTGGAACCTGGTCTGGGGAGTCAACGACCCGCCGCGCGGCAGCGAGCGCACGATCTGGATCGCGGGCGACGCGCTCGAGCCCGGGCCGGTTGAGTTCGCCGCCGACCTGTCAGCGGTCGGAGGCCTCAGCTTCACCGCCGAGGCCGTCCGTCAGCGCCACGAGAACCTCGGCCTGATCCGGAGCCGCTATCGCCAGCCCTTCGGAACCTTCAGCGGCGAGCTGCTCCCCGGCATCGGGCTGGCCGACGGCTACGGGGTGATGGAACAGCACGACGTCTACTGGTGAGCCCGCTGGCGCCGCAGCTCGGCCAGCAGCAGCTTCGAGTGCATCGCCCCGATCAGCTCCCGGAGCGGCTCGGTGCCGGCGGAGATGATCTCGACCGCGCGTTCGACGTCCAACTCCTCGAGCCGGTCCAGCAGCACGCGCACCTCCTCCTTGACGAGCGGCCCGAGCGCTTCGCGATAACGCAGCGTGTCATAGACGGTGAACCCGATCGCCTCCTGGTATCCGCCGGCCCGGAAGCGCGAGATCGCCTCGATGATCGCGACGTCGTCGGCGTCGTAGCCGCGGGAGTTGGGGGTCAGCACCAAGAGCTCCTCGAGCCGCGCGAGCACGTTGCGCGGCACGTCGTAGGTCGCGTGGACGGTCGCGCGCGACACGCGGCGGGACTCGCCGGCCTCGATCGCACGCTCGAGGATCCGGTCCTCGACCGCGATCACCCGGGCGGCCCGCTCAGGGTCATCGGCCATCACCTCGCGGATCACCCGCAGCGGCATAAAGCGCCGCTCCTGGAGGCGCTTGATCAGCTTGATCCGCTCGACGTATTGTTCGGGGTAGTAGGCCATGTTGCGGCTCGTGCGCAGCACGTCGTCGTCTGACCCAAGCAGGCCTTCGCGCAGGTAGTGCTTGATCGTGCCGGCGCTGACGCCCGAACGCTCGGCGAGCTCGGACATCTTCAGCTTCCCGGCGGCCGCCATCAGCCCATGAACGATCCGCGGACCGTCTGCCCTGTGCCGGCGACTGCGCCGTGGTCGTGCAGGGCTGCGATCTCCTGCTGACTGAACCCCGCCTGCGCCAGCACCTCGTCGGTGTGCTCACCGAGCGCCGGGGCCGGCAGCCGGCCGGGCTGGGCGGGCGTGCGACTCAACTTGATCGGCGTCCCCAGCTGCCTGATCGGCCGCTCGGCTCCGGGCTGGTCGATCGTCACGATCATCTCCCGCGCGCGTACGAGCTCGGAGTCGAGCACCTCGTCGAATTCGAGCACCGGCTCGAGGCAGCAGTCGTGCTCGGACGCGAACGCGCGCCACTGCTCACGCGTCCGCCCGGCGAGGATCTCGCTGACGGCGCCGTGCGCGGGCGAGCCGGGCGCGTCGAACTGGTGCGCTATCAGGTCGGTGCGGCCGACGCCATCGCACCACGCCTGCCAGAACTTCGGCTCCAGCGCCGCCAGCGACACGTAGCCATCGGCGCACGGATACGGCCGGTAGCAGATGAAGCGCCCGGCCAGCTGCAGCTCGCCGCGCCGCGGCGCGCGACCGGTCGCGAGCGCCTCGGCCGCGACCATCGACAGCCACGTCAGCGCGCCGTCGAACATCGAGCAGTCGACCAGCTGGCCCTCCCCGGAGCGGTCGCGCTCGCGCAGCGCGGCGAGGATCCCGACGGCCGCCGTCAGCGCTCCGCCGCCGATATCGGCGATCTGGCCGGCCGACTGGACGGGCGGGCCGTCGCGCTCGCCGGTCAACCCCAGCACCCCGTTGAGCGCCAGGTAGTTCAGGTCGTGGCCGGAGCGGTCACGACCGGGGCCGTCCTGCCCGTAGCCGCTGATCGCGCAGTAGACCAGCGCCGGGTTGCGCTCTCGCAACCGCTCGAAGCCGACGCCCAGCCGGTCCATCACCCCGGGCCTGAACGACTCGAGCAGGACATCGGCGTCGGCGACCAGCCGCAGCAGCACCTCGCGGCCCTGGTCGTGCTTGAGGTTGACGCGGACCGACCGCTTGCCCCGGTTGAGCGCCATGAAGATCGCTCCGGCGGCGGTCTCGTCGGGCCCCTCGTAGGCGGGCTGCGCCCAGCGGACGTAGTCGCCGATCCCCGTGTCCTCGACCTTGATCACGTCGGCGCCGAGATCCGCCAACAGCAGCGAGCAGAACGGGCCGGGCAGCAGCCTCGAGAGATCGAGAACGACCAATCCGTCGAGCGGGAGGGCGCTCACGCGGCGACCCGCGGCTTGATGCCGAGCAGCGCGCGGGCCTCCTCGACGGTCGCCGGCCTGCGACCGGCGTCGAGCGTCATCTGCCGCGCCTTGGCGACCAGGTCGCCGTTCGAGCGCGCCATGTCTCCGTCCGGAAGGTAGAAGTTGTCCTCGAGCCCGACCCGGACCGAGCCGCCGAGCGTCAGCGCGGCGGCGACCAGCATCCACTGGCTGCGGCCGATCCCGATCACCCCCCAGTGATGCCGTCCGGCCGGCATGTTGTCGGCCATCGCCGCGAGATTGCGAGCGCTCGCTGGTACGCCGCCGACGACGCCCATCACGAAGTCAGCATGGAGCGGCGCCTGCAGCAGGCCCATGTCGACCAGCGGCGCCAATGAACCCACGTGGCCGAGATCGAAACACTCGTGTTCGGGCTTGATCTGCAGCCGGCGCATCGCGTCGAGCAGCTCGATGATCTCGTCGAACGGGTTGGCGAACACGAACTGAAACACGAAGTCCTTGCGCGAGCGCGAGTACTTGGCGTAGTTCAGCGACCCCATGTTGAGCGCCGCGACCTCCGGCAGGCCCGCCTCGAGGTATGCGACGCGCTTGGCGACCGGGACGCCCACCGTCCCGGTCGAGAAGTTGATGATCGCCGCGTCGCCGATCTCGTCGACGATCGCGTTCTTGATCGCCTGAAAGTCCTGTACCTCGTAGCTCGGCGCGCCGTCGGAGGCGCGCGCGTGGATGTGGATGTGAACGCCACCCTCGTCGACGATCCGCCGCGCCTCGGCCGCGTACTCGGCCGGCGTATAGGGGATCGCCGGGCACTGGTCGCGGTTGGCGATCGCCCCGGAGATCGCGCAGGTGATGATCGCTGGGTCTTCGACGCTCACGCTGGTGGAAAGTAGGACGTGCTACTTGCCACTCTGGCGGATCGGCCTGTGAACGTCAAGCAGGCGGGGTCAGTCGCCCGTCGGCGAGACGCCGGCGGCCTCGACCATCAGGATTGACGTCCGAACCGGCGCTCTCGTGCGGTGGACGACCGTGCGCGGCACCGTGTAGCCCTGATGCGGATCGAGCGTGACCGTCTCGCCGCCGTCGAGGTCGATCAGCAGTTGCCCATCGAGGACGAGAAAGAACTCGTCCGTGTCGTCGTGCTTGTGCCAGTGAAAGTCGCCCTCGATCACGCCCAGCCGGATGACCGCATCGTTGACGCTGGTCAGCGTCTGGTTGAACCACGGGTCGTGCGCGGCCGCCTCGCGTGCGACGTCGATCAGCGCCAGATGACCGAACTTGTCGTCGAGCCGGATGTCGTAGTCGCTCATCTCTGCCCAGACACTAGAGCAGCCCAAGGTCCTCAAGTGAGCGCCGCAGCTGCGGGGCCGACGTGAACGCGATCGCCTGCATCCCGACGGCGCGCGCGGCGGCCACGTTCGCCGGCGCGTCGTCGATCATCAGCGTCGTTTCCGGACGCAGGCCGAAGCGGTCGAGCAAGCGCTCGAAGATCTCCGCGTCGGGCTTTGCGATCCGCTCGAGGGCCGATACGACGATGCCGTCGAACATCCCGAAGAACTCGAACCGCCGGCGCCTGAGCGGATACGTCTCGGCCTCCATATTGGTGAGCGCGAAGCAGCGGACGCCGCGGTGTTTCAGCGCGCGCAGGATCGCGACCGTGCCGTCGAGCTGGCCGGCGATCATCTCCTCGCCGCGGTGCGCCCAGGCCCAGATCAGCTCCCGCTGCTCGGGGTGGCGAGCGGCGAGCTCCGCGCAAGACTGCGCAACCGGCGTGCCGAGATCGGCGGCCGCGTGCCACTCGAGCGTGCATACCTCGCCCAGGAACCGCTCCATCTCCAGCTCGTCGTCGAACAGCTGGCGGTAAAGGTGGCGGGGATCCCAGTCGAGCAGGACGCCGCCGACGTCGAACACGACGGCGTCGACGGCGGGCACTAGACCGGCAGGACGCCGGAGCGCTTGAACGGGCGCTCGACGCGCTTGCCGGCGGCCATCTCGAGCGCCCGGCAGATCGTCGCGCGCGTTTCGCGCGGATCGATCACGTCGTCGATCATGTCGTTGCCGGCGGCGATGTAGACGTCGATGATCTGGCGGAAGTTATCGATCAGCTGCTGCTTGGTCGCCGCTGGATCGTCGGACGCCTCGACCTGCTTGCGGAAGATGATCTCGACCGCGCCCTCGGCGCCCATGACGCTGATCTCGGCGCTCGGCCAGGCGACGATCAGGTCGGGCTCATAGGCGCGCCCGCACATCACGTAGTAGCCGGCGCCGTAGGCCTTGCGCAGCACGATCGTTATCTTGGGGACGGTCGCGTTGGCGGTGGCATACAGCATCTTCGCGCCGTGGCGGATGATCCCCGCCTGCTCGACCTTGGTCCCGACCATGAAACCTGGGACGTCCATCAGGTAGACGAGCGGGATCCCGTACGCGTTGCAGAGGTTGATGAACCGGGCGGCCTTGTCGGCCGAGTCGTTGTCGAGGATCCCGCCGAGCTGCTTGGGCTGGTTGGCGACGATCCCGGCGGGGCGGCCACCGAAGCGGGCCAGGCACGTGATGATCGTCTTCGCGAACTGCGGCTTGAGGTCGAAGTAGACGCCGTCGTCGACGATCCGCCGGATCACGTCGTACATGTCGTACGGCTTGCGGTTTGATTCGGGCAGCACGTCGAGCAGCTCTTCGTCGCGGCGGTCGATCGGGTCGGCGCTCGGCTTCGTGGGCGGTGGCTCTTCGCAGTGCTGGGGGAAGAAGCTGAGGTACTGCTTGATCGCCTCGATGCAGTCGCGATCGTCGACGACTTCGAGATCGCCGACGCCGGATTTGCGGCAATGCACCCGCGACCCACCCAGCTCCTCCTGCGTCACCTCCTCGCCGATCGCGGCGCGGACCAGGTGCGGGCCCGCGAGCGCCATCGACCCGCGCCCCTTGACCATCGGCACGAAGTCGGCCAGCCCGGGGATGTACGCGGTGCCGGCCGCGCACGGCCCCATCAAGGCGGCGACCTGCGGGATCACGCCCGAGTTGATCACCTCCTCGCGGAACAGGTGACCACTGCCGGCGAACAGCGACCCGACAGCCTCCTGGATCCGGGCGCCGGCGCTGTCGAGCAGCCACACGAACGGGATCCGCTTGGTCAGCGCCAGCTCCCGCAGGCGGGTCACCTTCAGCTCGCCGGTCATCCCCATCGAGCCGGCCATCACCGTGAAGTCGTACGCGGCGACCGCGGTCAGGCGGCCGTTGACCTTCCCGTAGCCGGTGATCACGCCGTCGGCGGGGGCATCCTTGCCCTCCATCGCCCGTTGGGAGAAGTGCGGGCGCCCGTGGATTCCGAGCTCGACGAACGTCTCCTCATCGATCAGCAGCGCGAGCCGCTCGCGGGCGGTCAGCTTGTCGCGCTCGTGTTGGGCGGCGATCTTCTCCTCGCCACCCCCGAGCTTGATCTGCTCGCGGCGCAGGCGCAGGTCCTCGGCGAGCGGGCGCAGCAGGCTGGTGGACGGAGCGTCGGTTGCCATAGTGAGAAGTGGGACGTACTACATGCCACTCTGGCACGTGCGATCTGGCAACGTCAAGCTACGCCAATGCAAGCGATCCCACGCAGGCTTCAGCTCGGAGCGTTCGACCAGGTGCACGACGGCTGGCTCGACACCGACATCACGCCGCATCTGCTGGTCGCGCGGGTGCCGGCGCTGCCGTGGCTTCTGCGACGCGCCGGCAGGCTCTCGGACGAGCGCTACAGCGCCTACGTGTCGGGAGCGTTTCGCACCGTGCGCTACCTCGACCTGTCGCTTCGCTTCCGCTTCCCCGACGGCTACTTCGAGTGCGTCTACGCCTCGCACGTGCTCGAGCACCTGCATCCGGACGTCGCCGAGCACTGCCTGTCGGAGGTCCACCGCGTGCTGGCGCCCGGGGGAATCGTGCGGCTCGCGGTGCCGAACCTCGATCAGGTCGTCGCCGCCTATGACCCGGGCGATCCTGACCACTTCCTGATGGGCATCTACCAGGGTCGCGGCCGGCGCGCGAACCGCTCTGCCCGGCACTGGTGGCACTACAACCCGGGCTCGCTCGAGGCGTTGCTGCGTAGCGCGGGGTTCCACGACGCGCGGGTTTGCGACTACCGCGAGGGCCGGTGCCCGGACGTCGAGCTGATCGACAACCGGCCCGGCTCGCTATTCATGGAAGCGGTCAGGTAGTCGGGACGATCAACACGCCGCAGGTCGCGTGGTGCGAGACCTTGTTCGGCACCGACCCGAGCACCCGCTTGGCGCCGCTCATGCCGCGGTTGCCGACCACGATCATGTCGGCGTCCTCGTCGGCGGCGACCGAGATCAGCGCCTGCGCCGGGTCGCCGCTGCAGACGTGGGTCTTCGCCTCGACGCCGGTCGAGGCCAGCCGGTCGCGCGATCTTGCGACGATCCGCTCGGCCTCCTCCCGGATCTCGTTGTCGGAGAACTGCTCGCCGACGGCGAACCCGCTGGCGGCCGCCATCCACGCGCCGGCGGCGGGGTCCTTGTAACTGATCACGACGTGGACCGTCGCGCCGAGCGCGAGCGCCAGCTTGCCGGCACGATCGACCGCCTTCTCCGCGCTCGCTGACCCGTCGGTGCCGGCAACAATGGACTGCGCTGCCATTGCATTCCCCTCTCGGTCGATCCTTGCGCCGATCTTAACGTCCCGTCCACTCGGGCGGGCGTTTTTCGAAGAACGCCTTGACGCCCTCCTGGATGTCGTCGGTCGAGAACGCGATCGTCAGCTGCGAGCGCAGGAATGCGACCGCGTCCTCGAACGCCATGTCCTGCTGGCGGAAGATCGCGTCCTTGCCGAGCTTCATCAGCGCCGGCGACTTGCCGGCGAGCTTGACCGCCCACTCGTCGACCAGCGCGTCGAACTCGTCGGCTGGCACGACGCGGTTCACGATCCCGATCCGCTCCGCCTCCTCGGCCGAGATCTGCTCACCCAGCAGCATCAGCTCGGCGGTCTTCTTGCGGCCGACGTTGCGGTAGATCAGCGCCATGATCATGAACGGGAACACGCCGACGTTGATCTCGGGGGTGCCGAAGCGGGCCGTGTCCTTGGCGATGATCAGATCGCACGCGAGCGCGAGCCCGAGCGCGCCCGCGAGCACGTGGCCGTTGGCAGCGCAGATCGACGGTTTGCCGAGCTCCCCGAGGAGCGTGAACACGCGCGGGAAGCGCTCGGTCGCGAAGTGCTTGTGGATCAGCGCGACGTCGGCGGCAAAGCCGGTCAGGTTGGCGCCGCTCGAGAAGACCCGCTCGTGGGTCGAGGTGATCACGACGCAGCGGACCTTGTCGTCGTCGCGGGCTGCTTGGAGCGCGTCGATCAGCTCGCTGAGGAGCTCGTCCGACAGCGCGTTGCGGGTCTCGGGCTGGTCGAGCGCGATCGTCGCGACGCCGTTGTCCGCGACGCGGTACCGGATCGTCTCGTAGCTCATGGGCGGGCCCAAGCCTACCTGCGCGTTTAAGCGAACCCAGGGGACGCTTAAACGCGCAGGTTCCGCGGGACTGCGGGAAGTAGGAAGTCTTACTGTTTACTATTGCGCGAGATGGAGACCGCAGATGTCCTGAAGCCCGACTTCGCCTCAGAGCGCAAGCACTTCATCTTCACCGACGAGCACCAGCAGCTGCGCGAGTCGATCCGCCGCTTCGTGATCAAGGAGCTCCAGCCCCACGCCGAGGAGTGGGAGGAGACGACGTTCCCCGACTGGGTGTTCGAGCGGATGGGCGAGCTCGGGTTCCTCGGGCTCGACAAGCCCGAGGCCTACGGCGGCCAGGGCGGCGACTACTACACGAGCCTTGTACTGGCCGAGGAAATGGCGCACGCGCACTCCGGCGGGCTGGCGATGGGCGTCGCGGTCCAGACCGACATGGCGATGCCGCCGATCCTCGCGTTCGGCAGCGAGGAGCAGAAGCAGGCCTGGGCCACGCCCGCGATCGCCGGCAAGGCGATCCTCGCGATCGGGATCACCGAGCCCGACGCCGGCTCAGACGTCGCCGGGATCAAGACCCGCGCGGTGAGGGACGAAGCCACCGACGAGTACGTGATCAACGGGTCAAAGACCTACATCACCAACGGCCACCGCGCGCACGCGATCGTGCTGGTCACCAAGACCGACCAGATAACGACGACCCCGCCCACCCACGACGGGTTCACGCTGTTCCTGGTGCCGATGGACACCCCGGGCGTGATCCGCGAGAAGCGGCTCAAGAAGCTCGGGATGCACGCCTCGGACACGGCGCTGCTGGCGTTTCAGGATGTGCGGGTCCCGGCCACGGCGGTGCTCGGCCAGATCGGAAAGGGCTTCTACCACATCATGTGGGAGCTCCAGGGCGAGCGGCTGATCGGCGCCGCCGGCGCGGTCGCGGGCGCCCAGCAGGTGTTCGACAGGACGCTCCAGTACGCCAAGGAGCGCAAGGCGTTCGGGAGAGAGATCGGCCATTTCCAGGTGATCCGCCACAAGTTCGCCGAGATGGCGACCAAGATCGAGACCGCCCGCCAGATGGTCTACACGACCGCCTGGCGCTTCCAGAACGGCGAATACCCCGTGCGCGAGATCACGATGGCCAAGCTCTACTCGGCGCGGATCGCGGTCGAGGTCGCCGACGAGTGCATCCAGATCCACGGTGGCGCCGGCTATATGCAGGAGTACGGGATCGAGCGCTCGTGGCGCGACCTGCGGCTGAACCGGATTGGTGCCGGGACCGACGAGATCATGCTCGACGTGATCGGGCGCTCGTACGGGCTCTGACACCGCCGAGAACGCGCCGGCGCCGTCGCGCCCGGCCGCCGACGCGAAGATTGGCAACGTGCTAACTGCATACGATTGCCGTTGACAGCGCTCGAACAGGGCGGTACTTTGCCGCAAACGATTGCAGGCCCGGGCGCTGGTGCACGTGAGCCTCGGTGCCGGCGCGCCGTCGCGCGGCGCGCCCTAGTCTGCCCCGACCGGAGGGAAGCAAGATGAGGAGGAGTCGCATGCTCAACAGGCGTCATCTGACAGCCGGCCTGGCGGTGGCCACGATGGTCCTGCTCGCGGCCTGCGGATCGAGTAGCAGTAGTAGCAGCAGCAGTAGCAGCGCCAGCGCCAGCTCGGGCTCGGCATCGAAGAGCCCGATCACAATCGGCACGTCGCTGTCGCTGTCGGGCGACTTCTCGGCCGACGGCCAGGCGTTCGAGCGCGGCTACCAGTTGTGGGCCGCCGACCAGAACGCAGCCGGCGGACTGATGGGGCACAAGATCAACCTCAATGTGCTGTCTGACTCCTCGAGCCCCGCCCAGGTGGTCACCAACTACAACAAGCTGATCGGCTCGGACAAGGACGCGCTCGTGTTCGGGCCGTTCTCGTCACTGCTGACCGCTCCCGCCGCGCGGGTCGCGGCGCGCTACGGCTATGCGTTCGTCGAGGGCGCGGGCGGCGCACCGTCGGTGTTCGGCGAGGGTCTGCACAACGTCTTCGACGTCTCGATCCCGGTCAAGAACAACCTCGTCACGTTCGCGCAATGGCTGGCCTCGCTGCCGCCGTCGCAGCGACCCAAGACGGCCGCCTACGTGACCGTCAACGACCCGTTCACCCAGCCGCAGCTGCCGGTCGCCCAGCAGATCCTCCAGAAGGCGGGCATCAAGACCGTGCTCAACAAGGTGTTCCCCGAGGAGGTCAGCGACTACACGGCGATCGCCGGAGACGTCGCCTCCACCGGCGCGCAGGCGGTGCTCCTCGGTTCGGTCGACGTGCCGACCGTGTCGGCTTTCGTCCACACCTTCATCCAGCAGCACTACAACCCGAAGGCGTTCATCGCCACCGCCGGCCCTGACCAGGGCGCACAGTTCGTCAAGGCGGTCGGCCCCGGCAACGAGAACGGGATCTTCGTCCCCAACGGCTGGTACGGCGGCTTCAAGAAGGCCGACTCCGAGAAGATGGTCCAGGAGTACATCGCCAAGTACGGCGGAACTCCCTCCGAGGTCAACGCGGACGTCGCCGAGGCGTACTCGGTCGGTCAGGTGCTGGCGCAGGCGGTCAAGGCGACCGGTGGCTTCAACCAGCAGAAGATCCTCAGCTATCTGCACAGCGGCGTGACCCTCAACAGCGTCCAGGGCCCGGTCAAGTTCGACTCGCTCGGCGAAAACCTTGCCCAGACGACGCTCACGTTCCAGTGGCAGAACGGGAAGCTCGTACAGACGATCCCAACCGCGGCGCCCCAGTCGACGCCGCCACAATTCCCGAAGCCCGCGTGGGCGGGCTAGTGACCGCGGCCGTTTGCCGTTTCAGCGGCCGCAGCGACGGCGCGCGACACTGAGGACCCAATGTCCTCAACGGCGCTGATCGAGGCGATCATCGATGGGATCCTGACCGGCGGCGTATACGCGCTGATGGCCGCCGGTCTGACGCTGATCTTCGGCGTCATGGACATCATCAACATCGCCCAGGGCGTGATGGTCGTGCTCGGCGCGTACCTGAGCTACGCGCTTTCGACCCACCTCGGGATCGGCCTGCTGCCGGGGCTGGTGATCACGGTGCCGGCGATGTTCGTGCTCGGCGTCGCGATCGAGTTCTGCTTCATGCGCCGCCTGCGGGACCAGGACCGGACGGCGATGTCGGTGCTGGTCACGTACGCGGTCGCGATCGTGATCGAGGGCGTGCTGACCGCGATCTTCGGCGTCGACTACCAGCAGCTCAGCGCCTCGTACGTCAACAGCTCGGTCCACATCCTCGGCTTCTACCTGCCCTACATCTACCTGATCGGGTTCGGGCTCGCGGTCGCGGTGCTGGCGGCGCTCTACTACATGCTCTACCGGACCAAGTTCGGCCGCGCGGTGCGGGCGTCGCTGCAGAACCGCACGGCCGCCGACCTGATCGGGATCGACGTCAACCGCGTGCGCGCGATCTCAGTCGGGATCGGCGTCGCCGTGACCGCGATCGGCGGGATGGTGTTCGGCGCGACCAACTCGTTTGACCCCAACAGCGGCTATGACCTGATCTCGCGACTGCTGGCGATCGTGATCCTCGGTGGCATGGGCTCGATCGGCGGCGCGATGGGGGCGGCCGTCCTGCTGCTTGTGATCTACGACGTCGTCTCCGTCGCGTGGTCGCCGACCTGGTCGCCGCTCGTGTTCTTCGCCGCGCTCGTGATCGTGCTGTCGTTCAGGCCGCAGGGACTGTTTGGCAAGACGGCGGCCCGCGCCCAATGAGCGCCCGCGCACCACGCGCGCTGTCCGTCGCCGGGATCGCCGTCGCGCTCGCGATCTTCGCGGTCTTCCCGTTGCTGGTCACCGACCCGACGGCGACTTCGATCGCGGTCTTCACGCTGATCTTCATGGTCGCCGCGACGAGCTGGAACATCTTCAGCGGCTACTCGGGCTACCTCGCGCTCGGCCACGCCGTGTTCTTCGGCAGCGGCGGCTACGCGGTCGCGCTCGCCGCCCAGGACTGGCACGTCGCCGGCGGCTGGGCCGTGTTCGCGCTGCTGCCGGTCGCCGGCGTCGTCGCCGGCCTGATCGCGATCCCGGTCGGCCTGATCGCGCTGCGTACGCGGCGGCACGTGTTCGTGGTCGTCACGATCGCGATCTTCTTCATCTTCCAGCTGGCCGCCTACAACTTCAGCTTCACGGGCGGCACCTCCGGGCTGACGTTGCCGTTCGCGCCGTTCCCGGCCGCGACCTACAACAACCCGTTCTACTACGTCGCGCTGATCATCCTCGTCGCGACCGTGATCGTCTCTTGGGCGGTCAGGCGGTCGCGCTTCGGCCTCCAGCTGCTCGCGATTCGCGACGACGAGGACCGCGCGCTCGGCCTCGGCGTCAAAACCCGGCGCGTGAAGCTGACCGCGTTCGTGATCTCGGCGATCCCGGTCGGGATGGTCGGCGGCCTCTACTTCTACTTCCTCGGCCAGATCTTTCCGCAGTTCGCCTTCGATCCGCTGTTCGACCTCTCGATCGCGCTGATGGCCTTCTTCGGCGGGCTGGGGACGATCACCGGCCCGCTGCTCGGAGCGCTGGTGCTCGAGTCGCTGCAGCAGTACCTGACGCAGACGTTCTCGAATGACGCGACCTATCTGATCGCCTACGGCGTCCTGTTCCTGACCGTCATCCTGCTGCTACCGCGCGGGATCATCCCCGGGATCACGGAGCTGATCCGAAAGCGCCGCACGCGGCGGGAGAGCCGCATCCCGGAGGAGCGCGAGGCGACCCTGCGCGGGCGCGTCCCGGGGGCCGCGTGATGTCGAACCTGATCGAGGTCAGGGGCGTCTCGAAGTCCTATGGCGGCATCCACGCGCTGCAGCGCTGCGACCTCGACGTCCACGAGGGCGAGATCAACGGGCTGATCGGCCCCAACGGCTCCGGCAAGACGACGCTGTTCAACGTGGTCACCGGCTACGAGCGCATCCAGCAGGGCGAGGTTCACTACGGCGGCGCCGAGATCACCAACGCGCCACCCGACCGGGTGTTCAAGCTCGGGATCGGACGCACGTTCCAGCTCACGCGGCTGTTCACCCGCCTGTCGGTGCTGGAGAACATGCTGGTCGCCACGCAACGCAAGGAGACGTGGCTGCGCGGGGTGCTGCGGCGCGCCGGGTCGCAGAGCGAAAAGCGCCACGCGATGGAGCTGTTGGAGTTCGTCGGGATCGCGAAGCTCGCCCACGAGCCGGCGGGCAACCTGAGCTACGGCCAGCGCAAGCTGCTCGAGCTCGCCTCGCTGCTGGTCGCCGACCCGGCGATCCTGCTGCTCGACGAGCCCGCCGGCGGCGTCAACCCGACCCTGGTCGGCCACCTCGCCGACCGGATCAAGGAGCTAAACCGGGCAGGCAAGACGATCCTCGTCGTCGAGCACAACATGGAGTTCGTGATGAACCTGTGCTCGCGGATCACGGTCCTCAGTCAGGGCAGCACGCTGACCTCGGGCACGCCGGCCGAGGTGCGCTCGAACCCGGCCGTGCTCGACGCCTATCTCGGCGGCGAGGATGACCCGTCGACGCAACTCGAGCTCGCGGACATTGCGGCCCCCGGCGTGTCCGTCATCCCCGTACCCAGCGAACGCGAGAAGCTCGGCGACACCAAGGCACTGCTCAGCGTGCGCGGCGTGTGCGCCGGCTACGGCGGCGGCGACATCCTCAAGCGGGTGTCGATCGAGGTCCCGCGCGGCGGGATCACGTGCGTGGTCGGACCCAACGGCGCCGGCAAGTCGACGCTGATGGCGACGATCAGCGGCCTGCTGCATCCGCGCGAGGGCGAGATCCGGTTCGGCGACCAGGTCGTATCGGGGCTCGCGCCCCGCCAGGTGCTCGCCCGCGGCATCTCGCAGATCCCACAGGCGCACAGCCTGTTCGGAGAGATGACCGTTCGCGAGAACGTCGAGATGGGCGCCTTCACGGTCTCCGATCAGAAGCTCGTTGCGAACCGGCTGAAGACTGTCGAGGAGCTGTATCCGATCGTCCGCGAGCGCGCCCATGAGAAGGCAGGCAGCCTGTCCGGAGGTCAGCAGCGGCTGGTCGAGTTCGCGCGGTGCCTGATGCTCGACCCCGAGCTGATCATGCTCGACGAGCCGTCGATGGGGCTCGACCCGCACACCCGCCAGATGGTGTTCGAGATGATCGAGCAGATGAACCGGCGCGGCAAGACGATCCTGCTCGTCGAGCAGAACGCGCGGGCCGGCCTGAAGCTGAGCTCGCACGGCGTCGTGCTGGAGAACGGGACCGTCCGCCTCAGCGGCTCCGGCCGCGAGGTGCTGGAGCATCCGGAGATCGGGGCGCTGTATCTGGGCGGCGCGGTCGCGGCCGAGGCGGGCCCGGGCGCATGATTGGATTGGCGCCGTGAGTACCTCGGTAACGATCCGGGACGTCGCTCGGCTCGCCGAGGTGCACCCCGGGACGGTCTCGCGCGCGCTCAATGAGCAGACTCGCGGCCTCGTCAACCCCGAGACGGCCGAGCGCGTGATCCGCGCCGCCGAGGAGCTCGGCTACCAGCCCAACCCGATCGCGCGCGGCCTCAAAACCAACCGCTCGTTCACGGTCGGCGTGCTGATCCCGGATCTGACCAACCCGCTGTTCCCGCCGATCATGCGCGGGCTTGAGGACCGGCTCGGGGAAGCCGGCTACACGCTCCTGACGGTCAACACCGACAACGACCCTGAGCGAGAGCGAATCCAGATGGCGGCGCTCCGCGCCCGCCAGGTGGACGGCCTGATCGCCGCCACGGCGCGGCTCGACGTCGAGCTGCTGGCGCAGGTCGCCGCTGACGGGATCCCGGTCGTGCTCGTCAACCGCAGCCTCGAGGACGGTTCATTGCCGGCGGTGACGGTCAACGACCGCCAGGGGATCGGGCTCGCGGTCGAGCACGTCGTGTCGCTCGGCCACGAGCGGATCGGCCACGTGGCCGGCCCGCAGAACGTGTCGACGGGCCACCAGCGCAGGCTCGGCTTCGTCGAGGCGATGCGGGCCGCGAAGCTCGAGGTTCCCGAGGCCTGGATCAGCGTCTCGAGCGCGTTCACGGAGTCCGAAGGCGCCCGCACCTGCGAGGAGCTGATCGAGCACGAACCGCGGCTGACGGCGATCGTCGCGGCCAACGACCGGCTCGCGATCGGCTGCTACGACGTGCTCGAGGCGCGCGGGCTGCGGTGCCCGGAGGACGTCTCGATCGTCGGCTTCAACGACATGCCGTTCATCGACCGGCTGCGACCGCCGCTGACCACCGTGCGGGTGCCGCAGCGCGAGATCGGCACGGTCGCCGCCGATCTGCTGCTCGAGCGGTTGGCGGACAGTGACCAGGACTCGCGCGAGATCCTGCTCGAGCCGGCGCTGATCATCCGCGGCTCGACTGCCCCGCCCAGCTAGTGGCCGCGGCGATCGACGTGCACGCGCACGTGATCGTGCCCGAGCTGCCGGGCGACGCCGCGCCGGACGAGCCGTGGCGTCCGGCGGTCCGCGGCGACGCGGTCGAATTCGGCGCTGACCGGGTGCTGCTGGGATCGGACTACCCGTTCGACATGGCGGACCCCGATCCGGTCGCGACCGTCAGGACTGCCGCCTTGACGCGCGAGGCCGAGCAGGCAGTGCTGGCCGGCAACGCGAGGCGCGAGCTGAAGCTGGGCGGCGATGGCTGACGAGCGCGTCGAGACCGCGATCCGCCACTGGGCGGGACGCTTCATCGCCAACGGGGTCGACTACAACGACTTCGTCAGGACGACCGCGTCGATCGACCGCTGGGAACAGTGGCTCGACGCGTGGACGGCGACCGCGGACGTCCACGCCGAGCTCGCCGACCGGGCGCGCGACCGCGGTCGGCTTCGCAGCGCCGGAGAGGCATACCTGCGCGCCGCGGTCAGCTACCACTTCTCGAAGTTCGTCTGGGTGCTGGACCGCGATCGCAACCGGCAGAACACGCGCGCCGCAATGCGGGCGCTTTACGCCGCGCACGAACTGCTCGATCCGACCGCCGAGCGGATCGGGGCACCGCTGGGGCGCGCGACCGTGTTCGCCAACCTGCGCCGCCCGCGCACCGACCGGGCGGCCCCGCTCGTCGTCCTGATCCCGGGCCTCGACTCGACCAAGGAGGAGTTCTTCGTCTGGGAGTCGGTCTTCCTGGACCGCGGGATGGCGACCCTGTCGCTCGACGGCCCCGGGCAGGGCGAGACCGGCTTCGAGCTCGACATCAGCGCCGACTACGAGGTCGCGGTGGCCGCGATCCTCGACGCCGTCGCCGACCGCACGGAGCTCGACCACGAGCGGATCGGCGCGGCCGGCGTCAGCCTCGGCGGGCACTACGTCGTCCGAGCGGCGGCGTTCGAGCCGCGCCTGAGGGCGATCGCGTCGATCAGCGGCCCGTATGACTTGGCCGCCGACTGGGAGTCGCTGCCGTCGCTGACCCGCGAGACGATCGCCCATCACACCGGCGCCGGCGACGACGCCGACGCCCGGCGACGCGCCCACGAGCTCGACCTCACCGGGGTCGCCGAGCGCGTGCGACAGCCGTGCCTGGTCGTCACCGGCGCCCGCGACCGCGTGATCTCGTGGCAGCAGACCAGGCGGATCGCGGACGCCGTCCCGGGCGCCGAGTTCGTTCTGTACGAGGACGGGACGCACGTCTGCAACAACATCCCGTTCAAATACCGCCCACTCGTGTCTGACTGGATGCGCGAGCAGCTGCGATGAGCGGGGCACGGCGCGAGGACGGGCGGATCCTCCGCGGTCAGACGCGGTACCTCGACGACATCATCCTCCCCGGGATCGCCGAGGTCGCGTTCGTCCGCAGCCCGCACGCGCACGCCTCGATCGAGGCGATCGAGGTGCCCGCGGGCGTCACCGCCGTGACGGCCGCCGACCTCGACGGGCTCGTGCGGCCGTACCCGCTCCCGGTGCTGGGCGGCGCCGAGCTCGCGCCCGCGCCCCACCCCGTGCTCGCCACCGGCGAGGTCGGCTACGTCGGGCAGCCGGTCGCGCTCGTGATCGCCGACTCCCGCGCGCTGGCCGAGGACGCCGCCGAGCGCGTGGAGGTCGACTACGAGCCGCGCCCAGCCGTCGTCGACCCGCGCGATTCGATCACCACGCTGCTGCGGTTCGAGCGCCGGGGCGGCGACGTCGAGGAGGCGTTTGCGGCCGCCAGCCAGATCGTCAGCGGGAGCTACGCGCTGCCGCGTCTGGCCGCCTACCCGATCGAGACCCGCGGCGCGATCGCCCGCTATGAGCGCGACGAGCTGACGGTCTGGTGCTCGGCCCAGGACCCGCACCGGCCGCGGGCCCAGCTGCGGCACATCCTCGGCCGCGACGTGCGGGTGATCGTGCCCGATGTCGGCGGCGCGTTCGGGAGCAAGGGTGCGATCGCGCCCGAGATCGCCGCGCTCGCGGCCGCCGCGGTCAGGCTCGGCGTGCCGCTCAAGTGGACCGAGGACCGGCTCGAGAACCTCCTGGGCTCCTATCAGGGGCGCGGCATCGAAGGCGAGCTCGAACTGGCGCTCGACCGCGACGGGCGGATGCTCGGTCTCCGCGCGCGGCTGCTGGCGGATCTCGGCGCGTACCTGCTGCCGACGACCGCGGTCCCGCCGATCACGGCCGCGATGCTGATCACCGGCTGCTACGAGATCGCGGCCGCCGAGGTTCAGGTGACCGGCGTGGCGACCAACAAGGTGCCGACCGGCCCGTACCGGGGAGCCGGGCGACCGGACGCCGCCTACATGCTCGAGGCGATCGTCGACCGCGCGGCGCGAGAGCTCGGGATCGACCGCGTGCAGTTGCGGCGTCGCAACCTGATCAGGCGCTTTCCGCATCGGACGCCGCTTGGCTTCGAGTACGACTCCGGCGATTTCGAGCGCTGCCTCGACCTTGCCGTCGAGCTCAGTCAGATGGCGCCGGGAAGCGGGACCGGCGTGGCCCTCTACGTCGAGCGCGCCGGCGGCCAATGGGAGGCGGCCCGGGTCGAGCTGCTCGCAGGCGGCCGGTTCGAGATCGCGACCAGCGCCTGCGCGCACGGCCAGGGCCACGAGACGACGTTCGCGCAGCTGGCCGCGCAGCGCCTCGGGGTCGACCCCGACGCGATCACGATCCGCTACGGCGACAGCGACGAGGTGCCGGAGGGCGTGGGCACGTTCGGCAGCCGCTCCGTGGCGATGGCCGGCTCGGCGATCGCGGTCGCGATCGACGAGCTGATCGAGCTCGCACGCGCCCGCCTGGGAGATCGCGCTCGCGAGATCGCGTGGGCGCAACTGCCGCCGATGAGCGCCGAGGCGCGGTTCGAGTCGCCGCTCGTGTTCTCGTCCGGGGCGCACGCGGCGACCGTCGCGATCGACCCGGCGACCGGGGCGCTGCGCGTGTTGCACGTCGCCGCGGTCGACGACGCCGGCACGGTGATCAGCCCGACGCTGGTCCACGGGCAGGTGGTCGGCGGCGTCGCGCAGGCGGTCGGCGAGTGCCTGGTCGAGGAGGTGCTGGGCGACGAGCCGCTCGACTACAGGCTTCCGACCGCGGCCGAGATGCCCGCGATCGCGACCGGCGAGGTCGCAAGCCCGACGCCGCTGAACCCGCTCGGGGCCAAGGGTGCCGGCGAGGGCGGGGCGGTCGGCGCGCTGCCCGCGATCGCCAACGCGGTCGCCGACGCGCTCGGCGGGCGCCATCTCGACCCGCCCTACACCGCCGAGAAGCTGTGGCGGGCGCTGCACGATGAAGCCCGCGCCGTTTGAGTACGCAGCGCCGCTGGATGTCGGCGGCGCGCTGGCGCTGCTGGCGGCCGAGAACGCCGTCGTACTCGCCGGCGGCCAGAGCCTGATCCCGCTGATGAACCTCAGGCGCGTGCGGCCGGCGATCGTCGTCGACCTGAACGCGATCGCGGATCTGGCGTTCGTCGAGGCTTCGCCCGGCGAGCTGCGGATCGGAGCGATGACGCGCCAATCCGAGCTCGAGCACTCGACGATCGTGGCCGAGGGCTGGCCGCTGCTGAGCTCGGCGGTCGCGAGGGTCGGCCACGCGGCGACGCGCAGCCGCGGCACGGTTGGCGGCTCGGTCGCGTTCGGCGACCCGCGGGCGCAACTGCCGGTCGCGCTGGCGGCGCTTGACGCACGGCTCGAGCTGCGGTCGCCGGGGGGTTCGCGGTTGGTCGCGATCGGCGAGCCGCTTGCGCCCGGCGAGCTGCTGACGGCGATTTCCGTGCCGCGGTGGGCGGGTGCCCAGATGGCATACGTCGAGTACGCGCGCACGCGCGGCGACTGGGCACTGGCCGGAGCCGCGGTCGTCGTCGCGCCCGGCGTGCACGCCGCGATCGCGCTGCTGGGGGCGTGGGCCGCCCCGGTCCGGGCGACGGGCGCCGAGCGGGCGCTGGTCGCAGGCGCGAGCGTCCGGCGGACCGCGGAGCTGGCGGCGCGAGAGGTCGCGGACGACCACCGCCGGGCGCTACTCCAGGCGCTCGTCGAGCGGGCGCTCGAGCGGGTCGTGCGATGAGGATCGCGTTGGAAATCAACGGCGACCTGTATGAGGGCGAGGTCGAGCCTCGCACGCTCCTGTCTGACTTCATCCGCCACCAGGCGGGCCTGACCGGCACCCACGTCGGCTGTGAGCAGGGCGTGTGCGGCGCCTGCACGGTCCAGCTCGACGGTCAGCCGGTGCGCTCGTGCCTGATGCTCGCCGTCCAGGCGCGTCGGCATGCGATCCGGACGGTCGAGGGTCTGGCGGACGGCGGCGAGCTCAGCGCGTTGCAGCGTGCGTTCACCGAGCATCACGCGGTGCAGTGCGGGTTCTGCACGGCGGGGTTCCTGATCACGGCGGAGGCGCTGCTTGACCGCTGCCCCGATCCAAGCGAGGAGCAGATCCGTGAGCAGCTGGCGGGCAACCTGTGCCGCTGCACCGGCTATGAAGGGATCGTCGCGGCGGTCAGAGCTGCGGCTCGCGAGCGGCTTCGCTGACTCGCGGTACTGCTTCCTTGGTATCGGCGTTGAGCTCGGTGTTGAGGTTCGACTGCGGGTCGCGCTCGAGCGGCAGGCTGCCGCCGGGGGTGAAGTACGGCTTGCCCGCGATCACCAGGTCCTCGGCGGGAAAGCGCGTGATCACCTCGCAGCCGTCGGCGGTCACGACCAGCTGCTCCTCGATTCTGGCCGCCGACCAGCCGTCGCTGGCGGGCCAGAAGGTCTCGAGCGCGAACACCATCCCCTCCTTGATCTCCTCGGGATGGTCGAGCGACACGAGCCGGCTGAAAATCGGCTTCTCCCAGATCGAGAGCCCAACCCCGTGGCCGAACTGGAGCGCGAACGCCGCCTCCTCGTCCGGGAAGCCGAACTCCGGCGCGGCGGGCCACACGGCCGCCACCTCGCCGGTGGTCGCGCCCGGCCTGATCAGATCGATCGCGGCATCGAGGTAGTAGCGGCAGCGCTTGTAGGCATCGACCAGCGGCCGTGACGCACTGGCGACCGCGAACGTGCGGTAATAGCACGTGCGGTAGCCCATGTAGCTGTGCAGGATGTCGAAGTAGGCGGGGTCTCCCGGGCGCAGCGCGCGGTCGGTGAACACGTGCGGGTGCGGGCTGCAGCGCTCGCCCGAGATCGCGTTCACGCCTTCGACGAACTCGGACCCCATCTCGTACAGGACGCGGTTGACCAGCGCCACGCAGTCGTTCTCGCGGATCCCGGCGCGCATCGTCCGGTAGAGCTCCTCGTAGGCGGCGTCGACCATCGCGCAGGCCATGTTGAGCAGCGTGATCTCGTCGCGGGTCTTGATCACCCGCGCCTCCTGCATCAGCTGCTGTCCGTCGGCGACCTTGATCCCCTCGGCCTGCAGCGCGAACAGCACCTGGGGCTCGATCGCGTCGATCCCGACCGGCTCGTCGAGCAGGCCGCGCTGCTCGAGCTCGACGCGGATCTTGTGAGCGACGTCCTCGGCACGGCCGGACTGGGGCGACATCGCGCCTCTGAGGGTCGAGATACCGGCGCGCGAGCGGCCATCTGCGAGCCACGGGTTGTAGAGCTGGTGGTGGCGGGCAGCGGACCCGAAATCCCACATGATCGGCTCGTCTTCCTGCGGCAGCAGGCAGAAGCGGTTGAGCTTGTCAGCCGCCCAGGTGCCGATGTGGGTGGCCGTGATGTAGCGGATGTTGCCCATGTCAAAGCACAGCAGCGCCCCGAGCTCGGACTCGGCGAGCAGGCCCTTGATCCGCGCCAACCGCTCCTCGCGCAGCCGGTCGTAGCGCACCCGCTGCTCCCAATCGACTCCCATCACGCCGTAGCTGTGTAAACCCACCGGAGCCACCCTTGTTAGTGCTTGCAAACGATTGCACCATCGTACTGGTGATCGGTCTGCGGCTCAACGGCGGCCAGCGGGCGCTGGGATTGCGGCCGCCCTTTGCGGCACCCCGCTTTCACGTGACCGGTGGGTTGCCGATCTTGACCGCCCCATACCGCTCAGCTAAAGTTCTGCAATCGATTGCACCAGGAGGCCTTAGAAACGGATGGCTGGCGACCAGATGACGCGCCTTGGCTGGGTGGGTGTCGGGCGGATGGGACGGGCCCTCGTCAAGCGGTTGCTCAATGCAGGCCATGAGGTCGGCGTCTACAACCGGACGCGCGCGAAGGCGGACGACCTTCAGGGCATCGGCGCGACGGTCGTCGACTCCCCCGCCGAACTGGCCGACCGCGACATCGTCTTCACGATGGTCGCCGGCTCGAGCGACGTCGAGGAGGTCGTCGGCGGCCTGCTGTCGCAGGACGGCGTCAGGCCCCGCCTGATCGTCGACTCGACGACGATCTCGCCGGCGGTCGCCGAGGGGATCCGCGCATACGCGCAGGAGCGCGGCACCGCGATGCTGGCAGCGCCGGTGAGCGGCAACCCGAAGGTCGCCGAGAGCGGCCGGCTGACGATCGTCGCATCGGGTCCCGAGGAGGCCTGGGAGCTGGCCCGGCCGTATCTCGGGCTCCTGTGCCGGCGGGTCACCTACGTCGGCGAGGGCGAGCGGGCGCGGCTGGTCAAGATCTGCCACAACCTGATGCTGGGGATCATCGCCCAGTCGATGGCCGAGGTCACGGTGCTGGCCGAGAAGGGCGGGATCAAGCGCTCGGACTTCCTCGAGTTCCTCAACGACAGCGTCCTGGGCTCGACCTTCACGCGCTACAAGACGCCCGCCTACGTGAACCTCGATTTCACGCCGACGTTCACGCCCGAGCTGCTGCTCAAGGACTTCCACCTCGGCTTCGAGGCCGCCCGCGAGATGGAGGTCTCGATGCCGCTCGCCGCGACCACGGAGCAGATCATCCAGGGACTGGTCGGAGTGACCGGCAACGACGTCGATTTCGCCGCCCTGCTCGAGCTGGTGGCGAACGCCTCCGGGCTCGCGCTCGAGCCCGAGAACGTCGACGTCGACGACGGCCTCAGCCCGAACGGCGACATCGCGAGCCGTTCACCCCGCGCCTGAGCAGCGCTCGCTGGAGACGCAGCGCGACGCCGCCACAAGCGCTGTTTGCAAACGTTTGCGCTACGATCGCACGCGACCGCCTCAACCGAGTGGAGAAGGAGACGGGATGGCCGGCGTCGAGGCCTCCGAACAGCAAGCGGCGACCGGCGAGTACCTGAACGCGTACTGCCGGATGCTGCTGATCCGGGAGTTCGAGACCGCCATTCACCGCCTGTTTCTCAGTGGTGAGGTCCACGGCACGACGCACCTGTACGCCGGCCAGGAGGCCGTCGCAGTTGGCGTCTGCATGGCGCTCGAGGCCGACGACTACGTCGCCGGCACCTACCGCGGCCACGGTCACGCGCTCGCCAAGGGCACCGCGCCAGAGCCGCTGATCGCCGAGATGCTCGGCCGCAGCACCGGCATCTGCGGCGGCCGCGCCGGGTCTATGAACGTGATCGACCTCGAGCACGGGCTCCTCGGTTGCTACGGGATCGTCGGCGGCTCGATCGCCGCCGGCCTCGGAGCCGGCCTCGCGGCCAAGCGCCAAGGGCGCGTGTCGGTCTGCTTCTTCGGCGACGGCGCTGCCAACCAGGGCTACTTCCACGAGTGCCTCAACATGGCGTCGGTCTTCCAGCTCCCAGTCGTGTTCGTGTGCGAGAACAACCTCTACGCGGAGTTCACGCCGCTCGCCGACGCGACAGCCGGGGGCGACATCGCGGCCCGCGCGAGCTCGTATGCCCTGCCGTCGGCGGTCGTCGACGGCAACGACCTGTGGGCGGTCCGCGAGGCGGCCGCGTGCGCCGTGCAGCGGGCCCGCGGCGGCGACGGGCCGACGCTGCTCGAGTGCAAGACCTATCGGCACTACGGCCACTCCAAGGGCGACCCTGCCCCGTACCGGTCAAAGGACGAGCTGCAGATTTGGCTCGAACGCGACCCGCTCAAGCTCGCCCGCGCCCGGCTGCTCGACGACAGCCTGACCGAGGATCAGATTGCGGGCGGCGAGGCCGCCACCAAGGCGCTGATCGAGCACGCGATCGAGGGTGCGCTGGCCGCCCCGTACCCGGACCCAGGGGCCGACGCGGCGACCGAGTTCAGCCGGTGAGCGCGCTCGAGTTCCGCACCGCGATCCGCGATGCGCTCGCCGAGGAGCTCGATCGCGACCCGTCGGTGGTGTTCTTCGGCGAGGACGTCGCGACGGCCGGCGGGGTCTTCAAGGCGACGCCCGATCTGTCCGCGCGGTTCGGCCCCGAGCGCGTGTTCGACACGCCGATCTCGGAGCTGGCGCTCGCGGGAGCCGCCTACGGGGCGGCGGTTGCGGGCCTGCGGCCGGTGTTCGAGGTGATGTTCGGCGACTTCATGGGGCTGGCGATGGACAGCCTCGTCAACCAGGCGGCGAAGTTCTGGTACATCTCCAATGAGCAGGGCACGGTGCCGCTCGTGGTCCGTTCGGCGGTCGGGGCCGGTGGACGCTTCGGGGCGATCCACTCACAGACGCACGGGACGTGGTTTCAGGGCGTTCCTGGGTTGAAGATTGCGTTCCCGTCCTCGCCCGCTGAGGCGAAGGGGTTGCTGAAGGCGTCGATCCGCGATGACAACCCGGTGATCTTCCTCGAGCACAAGCGGCTCTACTCGGTCAAGGGTCCAGAGCCCGAGCAGGAGCTGATCCCGCTCGGTGAGGCGGCGGTCGCGCGGGCCGGCAATGACCTGACAATCGTCTCGGTCGGAAAGGGAGTGCCGGATGCGCTGGCGGCCGCCGAGACGCTTGCCCAGGACGGCGTCTCGGCCGAGGTCGTCGACCTGCGGACGCTGCGCCCGCTCGACATCGACACGGTGCTCACGTCGGTGGAGAAGACCAACCGGCTGCTCGCGGTCGAGGAGGGCCCCCGGACCGGGGGCTGGGCGGCGGGCCTCGTTGGCGCGGTCGCCGAGCGGGCGCTGCACGACCTAGACGACGCCTGGATCGTCGCCACGGCCGAGACGCCGATCCCGTACAGCCCGACGCTCGAGGACGCGTTCGTGCCCGACGCCGAGGCGATCGTCGGGAGCGTCAGGGCCCGCGCGGGCGTCTGAAGTACGGTTAGCCGCATCGCGATCGAAACCCAGCGCCGCCCGGTCCCGCCATTCACCACCGAGCACGAGCTGCTCCGAGCTCAGATGCGCGAGTTCGTCGCCACCCGGCTGCGCCCGCACGCCGATCAGTGGGAGGCCGCCGGCTGGTTCCCGAACGAGGCCTTCCGGTGGCTGGCGGAGGCCGGCTACCTGGGTCTCATGTTCCCGCGCGAGTACGGCGGCCGCGACGATGCGGTCGCCGCCGCGGTGCTCGTCGAGGAGATGGCACGGTGCGGGTCAGGCGGCGTCGCCGCCGGGCTCGGGGCGCACGCCGGGATCGCGCTGCCGCCGATCTCGACCTTCGGCACCGAGCAACAGAAGCAGCGCTACCTCCTCCCCGGGCTGCGCGGCGAGAAGATCGCGGCGCTCGCGATCACCGAGCCCGGAGCCGGCTCTGACGTGGCGGCGATCAGGACCCGCGCCGAGCGGGTCGACGGCGGCTATCTGGTCAACGGATCGAAGACGTTTATCACCGGCGGTGTACGCGCCGACGTGCTCGTGACCGCCGTTCAGACCAAGCCCGAGGGCGGACAGCCGGATGACTCGTGCGGCGCGCGATCGGGCAGCCGGATGACTCGCGCGGCGGCCGATAGAGCGAGGCCGGATGCCGAGCAGCCGCCAAGCGCGAGCGGACGCCGAGCGCGCGCCAGGCACGAGGGGATCTCATTTTTGATCATCGAGCGCGGCGAGGGCGTGACCGCGGCGCCACTGAAAAAGCTCGGCTGGCACGCGTCGGACACGGCCGAGATCGCGTTTGCAGACGCGTTCGTCCCCGAGGACAACCTGCTCGGCCCCGAGCACGGCGGCTTCTACCTGATCATGGCCAACTTCCAGTGGGAGCGCCTGGTGATGGCGCTCGGCGCGATCGGCGCGATGCAGGTCTGCTTCGAGCAGACGCTGGAGTTCGTCCGCACCCGCAAATCCCAGCAGGCGCTTCGCCACCGCCTGGCTGAGATCGCGGTCACGATCGAGGCCGGGCGTGCGATCACGTATGCCGCGCTGCGCCGATTCGTTGCCGGCGAGGACGTGGTGCGCGAGGTGACGCTGGCGAAGCTGCGGACACAGCGGGCGGCGTTTGAGGCGATCGACGCCTGCCTGTCGATCCACGGGCTCGACGCTCCGCCGGAGCTCGAGCGTGCGGTGCGCGATGCGCGGCTGGGCCCGATCGGCGGGGGAACCGACGAGATCATGCGCGAGATCGTCGGGCGCTCGCTCGGGCTCTGAAAGCGCGCGTACCAGCTACGCTCGCGACACATGGACTCGACGCGCGGCCAGCTGCTGATCGCGGGCCCAGGGTTGATCGACCCCAACTTCTTCAGGACCGTCGTGCTGGTGATCGAGCACAGCGACGACGGCGCGCTCGGGCTGGTGCTCAACCGCCCGTCGGAGACGACCGTCGGCGAAGCGGTGTCCGAGCTCGATCAGCTGCTCGACGTCGACGACCCGCTTTTCATCGGCGGTCCGGTACAGCCATCGGCGCTGATCGTGCTGGCGGAGTTCGACGACGCGGACGCGGCGGCGGTGATCGCGTTCGAGGACGTCGGGGTGCTGGCTACGAGCGCCTCGATCGAGCAGCCGGCGGGCGTCCGCCGCGGCCGGGCGTTCGCCGGGCACGCGGGGTGGGGTCCCGGCCAGCTGGACTCCGAGCTCGAGCGCGGCGACTGGATCCTCGAGCGGGCCGCGCGCGAGGACGCGTTCACGACCACTCCGGTCGAGCTGTGGGAGTCGGTGCTGACGCGCAAGGGCGGCAGCTACGCGCTCGTCGCGCGGATGCCGGTCGACCCGTCGATGAACTAGTGGCGCACGAGCACTCGCATTCGCACGTCAACGGCCGCGACGCCGAGCGCGGGGCGCTGAAGGCGGCACTGGCGCTGATCGTCGTGTTCATGATCGTCGAGGTGACCGCCGGCGTGATCGCCAACTCGCTGGCGTTGCTGTCCGACGCGGCTCACATGCTGACCGACGCGGTCGCGCTCGCGGTGGCGCTGATCGCCGCGCGGCTCGCGGCCCGCCCGGCGGGCGGCGCGATGACCTATGGCCTCGGGCGAGCGGAGATCCTGAGCGCGCAGGCCAACGGTCTGACGCTGCTGGTCCTGTCGGTGCTGATCGTGGTCGACGCGATCTCGCGCCTGATCTCGCCACCCGACGTGCACGGCGGTCTGATGCTCGTCGTCGCGATCGTGGGCGTCGCCGTCAACATCGGCGCGGCGCGGATCCTGGCGCACGGCTCAGGGCCCGACCGAAGCCTCAACGTCGAGGGCTCCTACCGTCACATCCTGACCGACCTGTACGGCTTCATCGCGACCGCGGTCGCCGCGATCGTGATCCTGACGACCGGCTTTGACCGCGCCGACGCGATCGCCTCGCTGGTCGTCGCCGGGCTGCTGCTGCACGCCGCTTACGTGCTGCTGCTCGCCTCGGGTCGCGTGTTCATGGAGGCCGCGCCGGCCGGATTGGATCCCGATGAGATCGGGCGCGTGCTCGCAGCCCAGCCCGGTGTCGTCGAGGTCCACGACCTGCACGTCTGGGAGGTCACATCGGGCTTCGTCGCGCTGTCGGCGCACGTCGTCGTGCGGGCGGGCGATGACTGCCACGAGCGCCGTCGCAGCCTGCAGAACCTGCTGACCGACCGCTTCGGAGTCCGGCACACGACGCTGCAGGTCGATCACGAGGCCGCGGAGCAGCCGCCGCTGCAGATCGAGGTGCCACACCGCGAGTAGACTCGCCCGCGATGAAGGTGATCAAGCCCGGCGGGGATCGCGACGTCCCCCGCGGCGTCGTCGGCGGAGCCGAGATCTCGCAGACGACCGCCGACGCGCACAACATCTACATGGGCCGGTTCCGCGTCCCGCCCGGCGCCCGCTCGCTCCCGCACTACCACGAGGGATGTGAGAGCGCCGTCTACATGCTGTCCGGACAGCTGCTCGTCAAATGGGGCGACCGGCTCGATCAGGAGCTTGCGCTCGAGCCCGGCGACATGGTCTACGTGCCGCCCCGCGAGACGCACGTGCTCGAGAACACGAGCGACACGGAGGCCGCCGAATACGTCGTCGCCCGCGACTCTCCGCACGAGGACGCGGTGATCGTGCCGTGGGCGGCCGAAGACGCGTGATCGCGGCCAACGGCTATCTGGCCGGCGCCGGCGGCCGGCGAATCTACTGGCAGAGCTGGACGCCGGAGTCCGATCCGCAGGCTCTGATCGTGATCGTCCACGGCGCCGGCGAGCACAGCGGGCGCTACCGATCGGTCGCCGAAACGCTCGTTCAGGACGGCTACGCGGTCTATGCGCTCGACCACCGCGGCCACGGCCGGTCCGACGGGCCGCGGGCGCTGATCGACCGGATCGACCGCGCGGTCGCCGACCTCGACCGCCTGGTCAGCGAGGCGCTCGCAGAGCACCCGGCGTTGCCGGTGTTCGTGCTCGGGCACAGCGTGGGCGGGACGATCGCCGTCCGCTATGCGCTTGGTCACCAGGATCGGCTGACGGGAATGATTCTGTCCGGGCCGCTGCTGGCGATCGAGGCTGGAGCGCCGCTGCGATTTGCCGGACGCGCGCTGTCGGTCGTCGCCCCGACGCTGCCGTCGATCGGCGTCGACCCGGCGCTGGTCAGCCGCGACCCGCAGGTCGTCGCCGCCTACGAGTCAGACCCGCTCGTCCACCACGGAAAGCTGCCGGTGCGGACGCTGGCCGAGCTCGTGTCGGCGATCGACCAGTTACCGGACTCCGTCGCGGCGATCACGGTGCCGACGCTGATCCTGTACGGAACCGCCGACAGGCTCTGCCCGCCGTCGGGGAGCGGGATGCTCGGGCAGCGAATCGGTTCGCAGGACAAGACGGTCAAGGCCTACGACGGCCTCTACCACGAGATCCTCAACGAACCCGAGCGCGACGAAGTGCTGGCCGACATCCGGGGCTGGCTGTCGGCACGCGTCGGCAAGCCGGCCGGCTCGAGCACCTCGTAGCTGCCGTCGTCGCGGACGAACACGCCGCCATAGCGCAGCCACTCGGTTGCGCGTTCCGGGCCGCTCAACAGCGCCGCCTTGGCCAGTACCTCGGCCTGGGCGGCGGTCGGCGCCAGCGCCGTCGCCTGGACGACGCCGGTGTACGCCGGCCGTCCGGTGCGCGGGTCGAGCAGGTGGTGGGCCGGGCGGCCGTCGGCGTCGATCCAGCTGCGCTTGGTGATGCCGCTGGTCGCAACCCCGCCCGACGCGAGCATGAACGTATGCAGCGGGCGCCCGTCAAACGGGCTGGTCACGTGCGTCGGGCGACGGGCGCCCGCCCGGCCGCCGAGCCTGATGTCGCCGGCGCAGTCGACCGCGAACGCGTCGAAACCGGACATTGACGCCGCCACCTGATCGGCGAACACTCCCTTGGCGATCCCGCCTGGGTCGACGATCGTCCCCGGCTCGCGGACCACGGTCGAGCCGTCGGCGTCGATCGCGATCCGTTGCGCGGGCGACACGGGGCTCGGTCCGGCGGGAGCGCGCGGCGCCGCCACCGGCAGGCTGTAGTCGAGCCCGATCCCGCTCGCTCCGAAATGCGACGCGTAACCGACCCGCTCGATCTCCGCGCCGAGCATCGCGTCCACGAGCCCGCCCGTCTCGGCCGCGGCGGTCAGCGCCACCTCGATCAGACGGCGGAGCATCGGGCTCACGGGGACCTCCATTCGGGTGTCGCGGTTGAAGCGGCTGAGCTCGCTGTCGGGCTCGAAGCGCGAGAACCGCTGATGCCAGCTGAGCAGCGACCGCTTGGCGGCCTTGACGGCTGCGGCTGCGTCGGCGGGCCGGCGTGCGTCGGCGATGATCACCGTGCAGGTGCCGCCGAAGCAAGCGAACGTCTCGCGGCTCTCGCTCGCTCCGCGCGGCGCCGTGTAAGCGCGCGTGGTCATGACTGGCTCGAGCTGACGGAGCTCGTGCCGGTGCTCGACTGGCCGCCAGTACTCGTCGACGTGGCGCCCGAGCTGGCCGGGGAGCTGCTGGACACCTGGGAGCTGGTGCTGGTGGCCTTTGCGGTCTGCCGTGCCAGCGCCGGGTCGTGACCGGTCACCAGCATGACCGTGATCAACAGCCAGGTGGCGATGAACAGCGCCACCACGCCGGCGATCACGCGCCGGCGGATCATCCGCACTCGCGCGTGACGCGCTTGCCGGATCGCGATTGCTTGCGCTTGGGTCATGACGTGATCGTGCGCCTGCGTCGTAGCAGCCGCGTGAGCGATCGCTAAGAACGAGCTATGAAACGCCGAGCTCGAAACGGCAGCCGCTGAAGTACCCGCCGGCGTCCGAGACGAGAAAGCAGATCAGCTCGGCGAGCTGGTCGTCGGTCGTTTCAGAGCCCGGCCAGAGCGCGACCGCCGTGACGCCGTAGCGCGCCCATTCGACGGACAGCGTCCGGGCGAGGTTCTCGAGCGCCGACCGGGCGGCCGCTGCGTACGGACCGGACCCGGCGGGAGGGGCGATGAACACCAGCCTGCCGCCGTGGCCATCTGCGATCAGCGCCGCGGTCGCCACCGCGCGGGCGACGACCCACGCTCGTTCGATGCTCCGGTGCAGCGCCGCCTCGCCGCCGGAGCCGAATTCGCGCCGTGCGTCATGGACGAGCGCCTGCAAGGGCCGGTCGGTCTCGTCGACGGCGACCTCCGCCCCGAGTCGCGTCAACATCACGGCGATCGCCGAGTCGCGTTCACCTTCAAACGCGACCCGGCGACCCTCGAGCAGCTCGTCGCGGAAGATCACCACGCGATGAAGCTACCGCGCGCGATCGCCGCGATCGGCTGTCGTGTGTGACTACTTGACGATCTTGAGGATCCGTTCCATCCCCAGCCGGGTGTGCTCACGTCCATCCTGCGTGTCCATGAAGCACGCCTGCACATACCAGCCCGGCTGCTCGGTGATGACCGATTGCTGCACGGCGCCGGACGAGACCGGCCCCGCGAACGTGCCGAATGCCGTTGCGACGTTGCGGCCGACCTGTTTGTCCTTACCGGCCAGCAGCAGCCCCACGATCGTATGGGCCGCGGCGAGGCTCTTGGCGCGCACCCACACATCCATGTGGACCAGGAACCCGAGGTTCTGGAAGCGGACCAGCTCGCCGTCATGCAGGACCTTGGCGCCGGTGAAGCCGAACTCGATTGAGCTCACCGTCGCCCCCGGAGTGGGGAGCGCCGCCGGCGAGGCCGACGGGGAGACGGTGAACGCCGCGTGTGGCGGGGAACCCTTGGCGCCGGTGTTCAGCGCGAAGTAGTTGCCAGGCTGCAGATCGACCTGGTCAGTGTTGGTGCCGGAGAACTCCGGACCGTCGTAGACCAGCGATGCATAGGGATCGAGGTAGTTGAGGTCCCCGTGGTGGCTGTTGACGGCCTGGACCGCCTGCCCAAACTGGGCAAACGACACGCCTGGGTTGAGACGCACAAGCGCCGGCTCCCCCGGCTTGCCGGTGACCGTCGTGGTGATGTTGACCGCCCCCGACACGGCCGAACCGCCGACGGTGACCGAATTGCCCTTGAGGCCCAGCGTAAGCGTTGGCAGCGCGTTCCCGGTCGCCGCGCTACTGGCGCCGGCGCCGAACAGTACGGCGCAACCGGCGGCCATCAGGCTTACCGTTGCCAACAGCGATGTGAATCGCTTCACGAACTACTCCCCTCTGAGTGTTTTAGTGCGGAGCCCCGATGCACTGACGGTTCCGGCCCTGCCGCGCTTACGTCGCAGCCCCCAAGTGCGAGCCCTATAAACAGGACCTGCGGCGCGCATGCTACCAAGAACTCAACTTTTTGGTGCGTGTTGCCTACTACTGCGGGGCGTGTCGAGCGGCCCGCAAGGCGCCACGATGGCCAAGACGGCTCAGCTCCGTGTGCATCGCGCGGATTCGTTCCAGGATGTAGTCCGCCACCTCCTGCTGGTACTCACGACTCGGCTCCGGCACAGCCTCAAACCGGAACGGCTCGCCGTAGCTCACGGTCACGCGTGGGAACTGGAGCCGCTTCCAGTTGCGGACCTGATAGGAGCCGAGAATCGCGACCGGCACGACCGGGGCTCCAGACTCGAGCGCCAGCCGCCCGATTCCGGGCTTTGCCGTGTCCGCCAGCTGGCCGTTGCGGGAGCGCCCGCCTTCGCAGTACATGCCGATCGCGCCGCCGCGCTCGAGGATCTTGAAGGCGCTCTCGAACGCCTCCTCGTCCTGGTGGCCACGGCGCACCGGGAACACGCCGCCGTGGCTGAAGATCCACGTCGCCGGGCCGCCGTCGAACAGCTGCGACTTGGCCATGAACTGAATCCGCCGGCGGACGAACGCGCCTGTGAAGAAGTGGTCCATGAACGACGCGTGGTTGGGCGCCAGGATCAGCGGCCCGCCCGGCACCCGCTCACTGTGGATCCCCCGAGCGCGGTAGACCGTCAGCGCGGTCATCACAGTCACGATCCGGACGATTTCGTAGACCTTCGCCTCGGGCTCCCCGTCGCGGACCCGGGCGTGGTACTGGTCGAAATACTCCTTCGGGCGCTCGTCCTTGTAGCGCTGCGGTTTGATCTCGACGTCCGGCATTCGAAGCTAACCCTGGAGCGGCAGGACCAGCGCCGGCTTGTCGATCTGATGCTCGGTGCTGACCGACACGACCGCGGTACCGATCGCGAAGAACTCGATCACGTGCGACCCCCAGCCGTGGCTGCGCTCGATGATCCGCGCGCCGACGATGCCCTCGGACTGGAGGTCGTCGGCCTCGTTCTGCATCCGTTCCATCGCCAGCTCGCGCGCCTCGTAGAGCGCCTGGGTGAAGTTGGGCATCTCGACGTTGCGTCCGATCTGGCGCAGCGACTGGAGCATCCCCTGGCGGGCGACGTGGTAGACGCAGTTGCCCATCACGAGCCCCGTCGGGCGGTAGCCGGCGCGCAGCAACGTCGCGAAGTCCTGACCCGACATATCGGAGGTGAACGGACGCCCGGTGGGCGCGCGGTGAAGCTCGCCGCCGGCGTGCTTGACGGCGGTTCCGACGGCGATGAACTCGGCCAGGTCGGCACCCCAGTCGTAGCGCCCGATGTCGAGGCGCACGCCGACGATGCCGTCGGCGCCCACCGCGTCCGCCTCCTCCTCCATGCGCGTCATCGCGAGCTCGCGCGCGTGGTACATGGCCTGCGTGAGGACGCCCATCTCCTGACTCTGGTTCCACATCGCCTGCTGGAAGCCGATGTGGTAGATCGAGCTGCCGAGTACCAGTCCCAGCGGCTCGAAGCCGGACTGCTTGACGAGCAGGAACTCGTTGACCGACAGGTCGCTGGTGAAGAAGCCGCGCGCGACCTCCTGCTTCATGCGGGCGATTCGCTCGCGGCCCGACGCGGGAATCCCGGCGAGCGAGCCCGCCTCATACGACGCCGCGTGCGGCGCGTCTTCAGGGGCTTGGGGCACGGCGTCGCCGGTCGGCCGAGCCTGGGGGGCGCCGTCGTCGCGCTTGAGGAATCCCATCTCTCTCCTATTCGTTGAGCAGGCGCTCGAGCGCCTGCCTGGTTGTCTGACTGCGCTTCGCCTGTTCAGCCAGCGCCTCCCCGAGTGCCCGCAGCCAGGTGTCGGTGTCGACATCCTCGCTCTTCAGCACGATCCCACCCGAGAGGCGCGAGCACTTGGTCTCGATGCCGGCCGACAGGCGGCGCAGCTCGAGGCGCTGACCTCCCGCGTCGATCGCGATCCGTCGCACGAGCTTGGGCCCGAACATGCCCTCGCGCCGGCGCTCGACCACCACCCCCCCGGGGATCGCATCCTCGAGCTTGACGGCCAGCGCTTCAACGAACGTCCCGACGTCGGTCGTATCGACTCGCAGCGACGCCGCGATCAGATCGATGTCGGCGGGTCCCGTGTCGTCGGGGTTGTCGAGCGCCATGACTGGTGCTCAGCGTACGCCAGGTCACCGTTGCGCGTGCGAACGCCTAGCCGGTTCAGCGCACGACGAACGACACGCGCGCCTTCGCCAGCAGCTTTCCGGACGTGCGGCCGATCAGGTAAGCGCAGGCGTGATCGGAGCCGCCGGAGGACGACTTCCAGCCCGACACCTCCGTGAACGTCCCGTGCACCGAGTAATAGTCCGCCTCTTTGGGGGCGCGCTTGTGCTCGGCGGCGAAAGTCCGCGCGCACCCCGTGTAGTCCATGAACAGGTAGGCGATCGCGCGCTTGCGCGAGAACCCGTTGATCGTCACGTCGTAGATGGACCTCTGGCTGACATGCACAGGGACGTTGATCGAGATCTGGTCGGTCGGCGCGGCCGCAGCCGCAGCCGCGATCGCCAGCACCCCCAACAGCGCCACCGCACAGATCCACACCTGCCGCATGTCCGTGACCCATTATCGGCGCGCCGGTCGGGACTGTAAAGGGCCTTTGGACGGCCTCTTCAGACCTTAAGGTGCCGGCGTCAGCGCGCGCCTCTATGCTCCGCCAGATTCCGCGCCCAGGACGAGGAGTTCTCAGTTGCCAGACGTCGAAGCGCACATCACCGGCACGGTCTGGAAGATCGAGGTCGAGGTGGGTGACACGGTCGAGGAGGGCGACGCGGTCGTGATCCTCGAGTCGATGAAGATGGAGATGCCCGTCGAGGCCGAGGACCCCGGCGTCGTCAAGGAGATCCGCTGCAGCGAGGGTCAGTCGGTATCGGAGGGCGACACGCTCGTTGTCCTCGAGTAACGCCGAGGGACAGCTCCTGATCGACGAGCCGGCGCCGCACGTGGCGCGGTTGGTGATCTCAAACCCCGGCAAGCGCGGGGCGCTCGACCAGGCGATCCTGGACCGGTTCACCGAAACGCTCCCGGCGCTCGACGCCCGCTGCCTGATCATCACCGGCCGCGACACCACGTTCTCGGCCGGCTACGACATCGGCGACCTGCCGGCGCGCGACCCGACGCCCGCAGCCGAGCAACTCGTCGCCCATCCGTTCGCCGCCGCGCTCGACGCGCTCGAGGCATACCCGTATCCGACGATCGCGGCGCTCAACGGCCACACGATCGGCGGCGGGCTCGAGCTCGCTCTGTCCTGCGACCTGCGGATCGCCTCCAGTCAGATCAAGCTCGCGATGCCGCCGGCGAAGCTGGGGCTCGTCTACTCCCACACGGGAATCCGGAAGTTCATCGACACGATCGGCGCGCCGCGCACGCGTGAGCTGTTCTTCACCGCTCGCACGATCGACGCCGCGACCGCGGCGGCTTGGGGCCTCGTCAACGCGCTGTTCGAGCCCGAGCAGCTCAGCGACGAGGCGCTGCTGCTGGCGACCACGATCGCGGCCAACGCGCCGCTCTCACAGACCGGCAACAAGCGGGTGATCGCCGCGGTGCTCGCCGGACAGGCGGCGCTCGCACCCAATGTCGAGCGCGAGCTGCTGAAGCTGCGCAGCGACTGCTTCTCGTCTGACGACTTCCGGGAGGGCGTGCGCGCGTTCGCCGAGAAGCGCGCTCCCGAGTGGAAGGGGCGCTAGGCCTTGGCTTTCAGCCACTCGGCCTTGTGCGCGCGCTTGGTCGCCTGGTAGTCGGCCAGCGCCTGGCGACTGTCGACATCGCCGAGCGTCGGGTGCCATGGCACGAGGTCGGCGGCCGCGGCGACGCCGTACTGCTTGGCGAGTACGGACCCGAGCGACTTGATCTTCATCTCGCCGAAGCCCGGCAGCGCGCCCAAGTTCGCCCGCAGCTCATCGCCGTCCTTCGCGTCGGTCCAGACCCGGGCCGCGTCGCCGTCGTACTCGTCGCGGATGTAGACGGCGAGCTCGTGGACACGATTGGCCATCGCCCCAGGGAAGCGGTGGATCGCCGGGCGCTCACGGAAGATCGGCTCCAGCTCGGCGTCGGCCAGCGTCCGCGCATCGATCGACCCGAGCCGCTGGCGCAGCACGAGCGGGCCGGAGAACGCCTTCTGCACGGTGACCTGCTGGTCGAGCGCGAACCCGATCAGCAGCGCCATCGGATCGGTCGCGATCAGCTCGTTGGCCTCGTCTGAGTCGGTGAAGTGCAGACGCTCGGGCACGCCGCCATGATAGTGACGTCCGGGCGCGGCTCTAGCGTTTTGCGCCGATGCCGCCGCTGATAACTCGCGAGGAGGCAGTGCGCCTAGGCGAGCTCGAGGATCACGCAGCGATAGAGGCGCTGGTACAGCGCGCGTGGGAAGCCCGCGTCGAGCGGTTCGGCGACTCGACCGACATGTGCTCGCTGGTCAACGCCAAGTCCGGCGGCTGTGCGGAGGACTGCGGCTTCTGCGCACAGAGCAAGTACGCGGACGCCGAGACCCCGATGCACGCGATGATGGAGCCCGAGCAGATCCTCGAGCACGCTCGTGCTGCGGAGTCGGCGGGCGCCCACCGCTTCTGCATGGTGACTCAGGGGCAGGGTCTCTCGAAGCGCGACTTCGAGAACGTGCTGGCCGGGGCGCGGCTGGTCGCCGAGCACACCAACCTCAAGCGCTGCGCATCGATCGGTCATATTTCTCTCTCGCGCGCGAGAGCCTTGAGGGAGGCCGGCATCCAGCGCGTCCACCACAACGTCGAAACGTCCGAGTCCTACTACGACGAGGTCTCGACCACGGTCCGCTACGAAGGCAGGCTGCGGACGATCGAGGCGGTGCGCGAGGCCGGGCTGGAGACGTGCGTCGGCGGCATCCTCAACCTCGGCGAGACGCGCGCTCAACGGGTCGAGATGGCATTCGAGCTGGCGGCGATCAGCCCGACGAGCGTGCCGATCAACCTGCTGAACCCGCGCCCGGGCACCAAGTTCGGCGACCGCGAGCTGATGGATCCGTGGGAGGTCGTCAAATGGATCGCGATCTTCCGCTTGATCCTGCCGGAGGCGCTGTTCCGTCTCTGCGGCGGGCGGGTCGAGAACCTCGGCGAGCTGCAGGCAACCGCCGTCAAGGCGGGGCTCAACGGGGTCATGATGGGCAACTTCCTGACCACGCTGGGCAACACGCCAGGCGAGGACCGGGCGATGTTCGAGGACCTGGGGCTGAACGTTTCGCCGCAGCCCGACAACGGCTCCAACCCGCGCCCCGACAACCGCTCGGGCTGGCTCGAGGGCGAGACGCCCGACGTCGTCTCGGAGGCGCTGGCTGAGCTACAGGTCAGTCTGTGGGACCCGTCGAGGCAGCTGCGCTATGCGCCCAAGCGGGCCGTCCCGCCGCGGCCTGACGGCGCGCCCAATCGAGGCCGAGAGCGCGAGGCAGCATGATCGAGATCGAGGCGCGGCTGGCGGAGCTGCAGTCCCTGGGACTGCGCCGCCGCACCCGTCTCGTCTCAGGTCCCCAGGGTCCGCACGTGCTGCTGGACGGGAAGCCGGTCCTGCTGCTGTGCTCCAACAACTACCTCGGGCTGGCCGACCACCCGGCCGTCCGCGAGGCGGCCGCCGAGGCGGCGATGCGGTGGGGCGTCGGCGCCGGCGCATCGCGGCTCGTGTCCGGGACGATGACGATCCATCGCCGGCTCGAGGAACGCCTCGCCGCGTTCAAGCGCCGCGAGACGGCGCTCCTGTTCGGCTCCGGGTACCTGGCCAATACCGGCTCGGTCGCGGCGCTCGCACGTCCCGGCGATGTGGTCTTCTCCGACGAGCTCAACCACGCGTCGATCATCGATGGCTGCCGCCTGTCGCGCGCCGAGGTGTTCGTTTACGACCACTGCGACACTGAGCACCTCGAGTGGGGAATCGTGAACGCGGAGGGTCGCGGCGCACTGATCGCGACCGACAGCGTGTTCTCGATGGACGGCGACGTGGCGCCGCTGGCGGAGATCGTCGAGCTCGCCCAACGGCACCGGCTGCGGACGCTCGTCGACGAGGCGCACGCGATGGGCGCGCTTGGCCCCGGTGGCCGCGGCGCGCTGGCCGAGGCCGGGCTCGAGGACCAGGTCGACGTGATCGTCGGCACGCTCGGCAAGGCGCTCGGCTCGTACGGAGCGTTCGTCGCCTGCGACCACGCGATGGCCCGCTATCTGGTCAACGCGGCGCGCACGTTCATCTTCTCGACCGCGCTGCCGCCCCCGGCGGTCGCGGCTTCGCTTGCCGCGCTCGGGCTGCTGGAGGAGCGTCCACGGCGGGTGCACAAGCTGCTGGCCAACGCGGCGGCGCTCAGAGAGGCGCTCGCCGGGGAAGGCTTCGACCTCGGAGGATCCCGTACGCAGATCCTGCCGCTGGTGATAGGCGAGTCCGAGTGGGCGATGAAGATCTGCGAGGCGGCGCTCGCGCGGGGCGTGTTCGCGCAGGCGATCCGCCCCCCGACGGTGCCGCCGATGACCTCTCGGCTGCGCTTGGCGGTGATGGCGACTCACCGCGAGGAGGAGCTCCGCGCGGCGGCGCGCACGCTCGGCGCCGCCGCGCGTGCTGCCGGCTTCGATCCGCGCTCGCGGGTCGCGCCGGTGGTCCAGCGCCCCGAGCCGGTGGTCGCGCAGCGGGCCCCGGGCGTGTTCGACTTCGAGGCGCCGGGCCCGATCAGGCGCGCCGCATAGCCGTCCCATTGAGCGGCTGTTTCGTGACCGGCACTGACACCGGCGTCGGCAAGACGGTGCTGACGGCCGCGGTCGTCGCCTCGCTGCGCGCGCGCGGCGTGGCGGTCCGCGTACTCAAGCCTGTCATCACCGGGCTCGACGAGCCGGCTGACGACATCTGGCCACATGACCATGAGCTGCTGGCGCGCGTCGCCGGCTGCATGCCCGAGGAGGTCGTGCTGTCTAGCTACGGCCCGCCGGTGTCCCCGCATCTCGCCGCCGAGCTGGCGGGGCGCGGGTTTGCGCTGTCCGAGCTGACCGCGGGGATCCGCGCGCGCGTTGCCGGCGATCAGGTGCTGGTGATCGAAGCCGTCGGCGGGCTGCTGGTGCCGCTCGATCATGGGTCAAGCGTCCGCGACCTGGCTCGCGCCGTCGGGCTTCCGCTGCTGGTCGCCGCGCGCCCCGGGCTCGGGACGATCAACCACACGCTGCTTACTTTGGAGGCCGCCCGCGCCGCTGGCTTGAAAGTGGCGGGCGTCGTGCTGACGCCGTGGCCCGATGCCCCGGACACGATCGAGCGCTCAAACCTCGAAACGATCGGACGGCTGGGCGAGGTCGAGGTCGGAACGCTCGCGACGATCGGCGAGCCGACGCCGGAGCTGCTGGCCGCGGCGGCGGACCGGCTGCCGCTCGAGCGCTGGTTGCGGTAGGCCAGTGGCGGTGGCCCTGTTCGCCGGGGGTGCATCGACTAACTGAGCCTCAGACACAGAAAGTCGCGTCACCCCCAGAAATCGCAGAGATTCCGACCGGTCGCGGGTCTACGTTGCCGTCATGTCCCCCACCTCAGACCTGATCGAGTCCGACCGGCGCCATCTCTGGCACCCTTTCACGCAGCAGCAGGGGTGGGGTGATGAGGAGCCGCCGCTGCTGATCGACCGCGCCGACGGGACCAACCTCTATGACGCGGACGGCAACGCGTACATCGACGGGGTCTCGTCTCTGTGGTGCAACGTCCACGGTCACCGCCATCCCGCGATTGACGCGGCGATCCGGGCGCAGCTCGACCGCGTCGCGCACTCGACGATGCTCGGTCTGACCCACGAGCCGGCGATCGAGCTCGCGGAGCGCCTGATCGCAATCGCGCCCGCCGGGCTCGAGCGCGTGTTCTACTCGGACAGCGGCTCGACCGCGGTCGAGATCGCGCTCAAGATGGCGTTCCAGTGGTGGGCGCAGCGCGGCGAGCGTGGTCGCACCAGGTTCGTGTGCCTCGAGAACGCCTACCACGGAGACACGATCGGGGCGGTCTCGGTCGGCGGCATCGATCTCTTCCACTCGCTCTACCGGCCGCTGCTGTTCGACGCGCTGCAGGCTCGCGCGGGCGACGCCGATGATCTACGCCGGGTGCTGGAGGTCCATTGCAACGAGGTCGCGGCGGTGATCGTCGAGCCGCTCGTGCAGGGCGCCGCGGGCATGCTGATGCAGCCGCCCGGCTATCTGCGCGAGGTGCGCGAGCTGTGCGACGAGCACGCCGTGCTGCTGATCTGTGACGAGGTCGCAACCGGTTTCGGCCGCACGGGGGCGATGTTCGCCTGCGATCACGAGCGCGTCAGTCCCGATCTGCTGTGCGTCGGCAAGGGGCTGACCGGCGGCTATCTGCCGCTCGCCGCGACCCTCACGACACAGCGCGTCTACGAGGGCTTCCTGGGCCGCTTCGACGAGTTCAAGACGTTCTTCCACGGCCATACATTCACCGGCAACCCGCTCGCCTGCGCGGCCGCGATCGCGACGCTCGAGACGTTCGAGAACGAGCGCACGCTGGAGCTGCTGCAGCCGAAGGTCGGGCTGCTGTCGAGGCTCCTGGAGCAGCGCGTCGCGATGCTGCCGGGCGTCGCCGAGGTCCGTCAGCGCGGGATGATGGTCGGGATCCAGTTGGTCGCCGCGACCGCTGACAAGCGTCTCGGCCACCGCGTGGCAATCGCGGCGCGCAAGCGCGGTGCGGTGATCCGGCCGCTCGGCGACGTCGTCGTGCTGATGCCGCCGCTGGCGATCTCCGAGCACGATCTGCGGCGGCTGGTCGCGATCACCGCCTCGTCGATCGCCGAGGCGACGGTGGGCCGGCTGGCGCACATCGCCGCCTGAGCGCGGGGCATCGCTGCCCGAGCGCGCGAGCGGGGCGGCTCAGTCCTCGTAAGGCGAGAAGTCCTTCTTGCGGGCGCCGCACACCGGGCAGAACCAGGTGTCCGGAATGTCGGTGAACGCGGTGCCCGGCGGGATGCCCCCGTCGGGGTCTCCTTCGGCCGGGTCGTAGATGAACCCGCACGACTCACACATGTATTTCACGCGAGCAAGCGTAGCGTCAGCCAAGTCGCGGTAGGGTCGCCGTAGTGTCGGCTGATCGGCCCGAGCCAGGAGTGGAGTTCAGCACCGGTGAGGTCACCGTGCCGAGGCTCGCGGCGACCGTGATCCTGCTGCGCGGCGACGACTCGGAGCTCGAGGTGCTGCTCGCTCAGCGCACCCCCGAGGCGCGCTTCATGGGCGGCGCCTGGGTGTTCCCCGGTGGCGGCGTCGGCGACCGCGACGGCGCCGGCGACGCCGGCCTGCGCGCCGCCGCGACCCGTGAGCTGCGCGAGGAGGCCGGGATCGAGATCTCAGATCCCGGCGAGCTGGTGCCGTTCTCACGCTGGATCACGCCCGCCGTGGTCAAGATCCGCTACGACACGTGGTTCTTCCTTGCGACCGTGCCCGACGGCGCCGAGCCGGCGGTCGATGGCGAGGAGATGGTCGACGCCCGCTGGTACGCGCCCGCCGCGGCGCTGCAAGCCGCACGCGACGGCGAGATCCTGCTCGTGTTCCCGACGATCAAGAACCTCGAGCAGCTCGCGAGCTTCGGCTCGGCCAACCAGCTGCTCGCGCACGCGCGCGTAAGCACGATCCAGCCGGTCGAGCCGCGGGTCGTCGGTCAGGGCGAGACAGCCCGGATCGTGCTCCCGGGCGAGGCGGGCTACAGCGGCTGATCGCATGTCGACCGGCGCCCCAGAACGCCTGACGGTCGCGGTCACCGGACCGACGGGCGACATCGGCCGGTCGCTCCTGCGTGCGCTCGAGGCCAGCGACGACGTGGCCGCGATCCGGGCGATGGCGCGGAGCCCGTTCGACCCTGCGGCCGCCGGGCTGCGCAAGACCGACTACCGGCGGGCCGACGTGCTCGACGCCGACGTCGTCGGCGAGGTGATCGCGGGGGCCGACGTGGTCGTCCACCTCGCGTTCGTGATCATGGGAAACCTCGAGCAGACGACGAGCGTCAACCTCGAGGGCTCGCGCAACGTGTTCCGGGCGGCGATCGACGGCGGCGCCGGACGGCTCGTGTACGCCTCGTCGGTCGCCGCGTACGGCTTCCACGACGACAACCCGGAGCTCCTCACCGAGGACGTGCCGGCGCGCGGGACCAAGCGCCACTACTACTCGGCCCAGAAGGCCGAGCTCGAGCAGGCCCTACACGAGATGCTCGACGGCTCGGCGACCGGCGCCTACGTGTTCCGACCATGCGTCGTCGCCGGGCCCGACGCGCCGATGATGCTCAACAGCATCCCCTACCTGCAGCTGTCCGAGCGGATGCCGGGCGCCGTGATGCGACTGCTCGAGCTGATGCCGGCGTTGAAGCCGGTGATCCCCGACGCGGGCGTGCCCTTCCAGCTCGTGCACCACGACGACGTCGCGACCGCGCTGCGCGCCGCGGTCCTCGGTCGCGGGTCGCCGGGCGTCTACAACCTGGCCGGCGACGGGACGCTGACGATGTCTGACCTCGCCGCGGCGCTCGGCTGGTACAGCATCCCGGTGCCCGAGCTCGCGGTCGGCGCCGCCGCGGAGCTGGTCGCGCGGCTCCCGTTCGTGCCGCCCGAGGCACAGTGGATCGAGAGCCTGCGCCGTCCGGTCCTGATGGATACCTCGAAGGCGCGCCGCGAGCTCGGCTGGCAGCCGCGATACGACGCGGCCGAGACACTGAGCGCGATGGTCGAGGCGGCGCGCTCGGAGCGGCCGATCCGCTAGGCGCCGGCGCGCCGGACCTGCCGAACGCGAGACCGGTCAGCCGCCGCCGTAGGCGACCACGAGATCGGTCAGCACCCCGACCAGGAACCCGACCGTCAGCATCGCCAGCTCGAGCTCTCGATAGCCGAACCGACGCATGCCGTTCCACACCTCGCCGATCACGTACAGGATCGCGCCTCCCGCCATCGCGTAGAACGCCAGCTCGAGCGCGTGGCTCGTGACCTCGTAACCGACGATCGATCCGACGAACGTCGGCCCGCCGCCGATCAGGCCCGCGAGCGCGAGCCAACCCCACGACGGCCGGATGTCTCCTAGCGGGCCGACGATCCCGAAGCCCTCGGTCGCGTTGTGCAGCGCGAAACCGATGATCAGGACGGTCGCGAGGCTGATCGCACCAGCGCGCGCGGAGACCCCGATCGCGAGCCCCTCGGCGAAGTTGTGGACCCCGATCGCGGCCGCGATCGTCAGGCCGGTCCGCAGCGCCGCGCGCCGCGCGGCGTCGAGCTCGAGCGCGGCCGTGTCCGGCGCGAGGCTCGCCGCAGCAACGGCGCCGCCACCGCCGGCCATCGGCGGCCGCCGCGCGCCGAGCGGCCGCATTCGGCGTTGGAGCACCGCCAGGCCCGCGCTCCCCGCTCCGAAGCCGGCCGCCAGCAGGACCACCAGCCAGACCACGTAGGCAAGCGAGATCCGGCCGTCCTTGTACCCCTGGAGCGCCACGTGGACGATCGTGAGCCCGTTGGAGAGCACGTCGACGAAGATGAACGCCAGCACGCCGACCGCGAACATCGCCAGCGCCACGCGGGCGCGGCTGCCGAGGATCCGCATCCGGCCGACCGGCAAACCGAGATAGATCGTCGAACCCGCGAGGGCTCCTAGAAGTACGGTCTGAGCGAAGGACACCGCGTCTCTTGTTAGGGGACCCTAATACCCGGCCCGGGGCGGAGCGTACCAGGGCGTAAATCCGCCCGCTTCAGGTTGTTATCCGGATTACACGCGCGCCAGCGCGCGAGTGCCGCGGCGCGCCGCTAGGTGTCGGAGTTGAAGTCCGGAAGTCCTAGCGTCTGCAGCCAGTGGCTGACCGTGACGTTGAGCTGCGTGAACTCGCCGGTCCAAATCAGTACCCCCATCGCGATCAGCGTCGCGCCGCCGAGCCCGATCACGACCGCGTAGTGGCGCTTGACGACCGCGAACACCGACGTCGCCTTCCCGAACGCGAGCCCGGTGAGCAAGAACGGCACACCCAGCCCCGCGCAGTAGAACGCCAGCAGCACCGCTCCGCGCGAGGCAGAGTCGGACGTCCCGGCGGCGGTCACGATCGCCCCCAGCGTCGGCCCCGTGCACGGGGTCCAGGCGAGCGCGAACGCGGCCCCGGTCAGCGCCGGCCCGCTCCGGCCCGCCCTCTCCATCAGGTTGCCGACGTGCCACTCGCGGCTGAGCACCGGCACGAACGGCGCCAGCATGAACACGCAACCCATCGCGATGATCAGCGCGCCGGAGACCTTCAGCGCCGCTGGTCCGGTCAGCGCGGTGCGCAGCGCTCGCTGCCCCAGGAGACCGAGCGTGATGAAAATGAACGAGAAGCTGCCCACGAACGCGAGGCTGGGCAGGATCACTCGTCGCGCTCGTACGTCCCCGGGCGTGACGCCGGCGACCGCGGAGATGTACCCCGGGACCAGTGGCAGCACGCACGGAGACAGGAACGAGATCAGCCCAGCCCCGAACGCCACGGGAATCCCGATGCCCGACGCTGCATCCATCTCCGTGCCGAGGGTACAGGCGCACGGCTTGAAGATGCGGCGCACCGCCAGCGCCGGAAGGTCGAACCTCCGCCGGCGAGATGCTCTGAGCCGTCGCTGCCAGCGAGTGGTAGGTTGGCCGCGAGATGACTGCTACCTCCACCACACTCCAGAACTTCATCGACGGCAAGTTCGTCGACCCGGCCGACGGCCAGACCGAGCCGGTCCTCAACCCCGCCAACGGCGAGACGATCGCCCACGCCCCGCTCTCGAGCGCCGAGGACGTCAACCGCGCCGTCGCCGCAGCCCGCCGTGCCTTCGACGGCTGGTCCACCACCACCCCCGGCGAGCGCGCGCTCGCGATGCTCAAACTCGCGGACGCGATCGAGGAGCACGCGGACGAGATCTCCGATCTCGAGTCAGACAACGCCGGCAAACCGATCAACGCCTTCCGTGACGACGAGATCCCGTTCATGGTCGACAACCTGCGCTTCTTCGCCGGCGCCGCAAGGTGCCTCGAAGGTCGCGCCGCGGGCGAATACATGGCCGGCTACACGTCGATCATCCGCCGCGAAGCGGTCGGCGTGATCGGCCAGATCGCGCCGTGGAACTACCCGTTGATGATGGCCGTCTGGAAGATCGGCCCGGCGCTCGCGGCCGGCAACACGGTGGTGCTCAAGCCGGCCGAGACGACCCCGCTGTCGATTCTCAAGGTCGCCGAGTACGCGGCTGAGATCTTCCCGGCCGGGGTCTTGAACGTGATCACCGGTCACGGCGAACCGACCGGTCAGGCGCTGGTAACGCACGAGGACGTCGACATGGTCTCGCTGACCGGTTCCGTGGGCACCGGCAAGTGGATCGCCAAGCACGCCGCCGACACGCTCAAGCGTGTCCACCTGGAACTGGGCGGCAAGGCGCCGGTGGTCGTGTTCGACGACGTCGAGATCGAGACCGCGCTCGAGACGATCGCCGGCACCGGCTACTACAACGCCGGACAGGACTGCACGGCAGCCACCCGGGTGCTCGCCGGCGCTGGGGTCTACGACAACGTCGTCTCGGGCCTCGCCGAGCAGGCTCAGGGGCTTGTCCTGGGTGACACCCGCTCGGCCGACACGACGCTCGGTCCGCTCAACTCGGCTCGCCAGCGCGAGCGGGTCGAGGGCTTTTTGTCGCGCACGCCGGGTAACGCCGAGATCGTCACCGGCGGCAAGGAACCCGACAGCCCCGGCTTCTTCCTCGAGCCGACGGTCGTCGCGGGCCTGCATCAGGACGACGAGATGATCCAGCAGGAGATCTTCGGGCCGGTGATCACCGTGCAGCAGTTCTCCGACGAAGCCGAGGCGATCAAGTGGGCCAACGGCACCCCGTACGGACTCGCATCCTCGGTCTGGACACGCGACGTCGGCCGCGCGATGCGGGTCGCGAACGCGCTCCGGTTCGGGTGCGTCTGGATCAACGACCACATTCCGCTCGCCTCCGAGATGCCGCACGGCGGCTACAAGCAGTCCGGCTACGGCAAGGACCTGAGCATGTACGCGCTCGAGGACTACACCGAAATCAAGCACGTCATGGTCTCGCTCGGCTGAGCGCGCGAGGCCCCGCCCGGCGCTGACCGGCGCGCGGCTGCACGTCAATTCGTAACTTTCCCGAGGATCACCCGTTAGGATGGGCGAGGGTCTCTAGTGGAAGCCTCCGCACTCCCAGCATCGGTAGGGCTCGGGCGTACCCGGATCGCGATCGGCGCTTCACTGCTGCGGATCCGCTCTGACGAGCAGCTGGTGACGTTCTTCAGGGAAGGCAACGACGACGCCTTCCGCGTAATTCACGATCGCTACCGGCCGCGGCTCTGCGCCTACACGCGCCAGATGCTCGCCGGCACCGGCCAGGATGCCGAAGACGCGGTCCAGGAGATCTTCATGCGCGCGTACTACGGCCTGCGCGCCAACAACCGGGAGCTGGCGCTGCGGGCCTGGCTGTACCGGATCGCCCATAACCGGTGCATCGATGAGCTGCGCCGCCCGCACGCGACGGTCGTCGAGGCGATCGAAGCGCTCGTTCCCAACGTCCAGGACCCGGTCGCCCGGGCCGAGCAGCGCGACGCGCTCAGGCGCCTGATCGCCGACGTCCAGCGGCTGCCTGATCAGCAGCGGTCGGCGCTGCTGATGCGCGAGCTGAGCGGGATGACGTATGCGGATGTGTCCGCTGCGCTGGGCGTCTCGATCCCGGCGGTCAAGTCGCTGCTGGTCCGCGCCAGGGTGAGCCTTGCGCAGGCCAGCGAGGCGCGCGACGCCGCCTGCGCGCATATCCGCGAGGACCTGATCCTGTCCCACGACCGCGGCGTGCGCACCAGTGGCCTCGCGCGCCGTCACATGCGTGACTGCACCGAGTGCCGTCGGTTCCGCTCCGAGGTCCGCGGCGTCAACCGCAGCCTGGCGTCGCTGGCGCCGACGCTCGGGCCCTTGGGTGTGATCGCGAACGTGCTCGGTCTCGGCGGCGGCGGTGGCGCGGCGGCCGGGGGCGGCGCGGCGGGCGGCGGCGCGGCAGCCGGAGCGGCCGGTACAGGTGCCGTGGCCTCGACGGGCCTGCTGGCTGGTGGGGCGACGCATGTCGTCACGCTGCTGGCGGCGGCGGTCGTGACCGCGGGCGGCGCGGTCGAGCTGCACAACACGCTCGCGTCACACCACCACGCACATCATCACGCTCCTGCGATCGTGCGCAAGGTTTCTCCGGCGGGCGTCCGGACGGCGCCAGCCCACGGCGTCGCCGGGGTCTCCAGCACTACACGGGCGAGGAGCTCGGCTCCGCAGACGGCCCCCACCGCGAACCAAACCGCGACCTCCCGCGAGGGTGCCGGACCGAGCCCGTCGTCACGCGCCGCGGCCGGAACGACAGCCAGCCAGCCGCTGACGATGACGCTCGACCCCGACAACCTCCAGTACGCAGACACCACGATGCCAGGCTCGGCCCCCACCCCGAACCAAACCGCGGCGTCCCGCGAGGGTGACGGAGCGAGCCCGTCATCCCCTGCGACCGCCACCGGCATCGGCGGGACGACCGGCACCGGCGCCGGCGGGACGAGCGGCCCTGGAGCGACCGGCACCGGTGGCACGGTGTCGACGAGCACGGGCTCGACCGCCACCAGCAGCCCGGCCAGCGCGACCACGAGCCCGAACTCCTCCTCGTCTGACAGCACGTCTGGCACGAGCTCAAGCACCGCCACGCCGGCCGCAGCAGGCGGCGCGGAGAGCACCAACGGCTCGGCGACCACCGCCAGTTCGGCCCCTAGCTCGAACTCGACCGCCTCGAGTGCCAGCACAAGTTCGAGCAGTGATGCGACTTCCAGCAGCGCCGCCAGCAAGTCCGTCGGGTCAAGTGCCGCGTCGACGAACTCGAGCAAGGTCCTGAACTTTGTCGCCACGAAGCACCGGCCTCGTCACAAGGTTCTCGTCGGTAGGCTGCTGTAACTACGACTGAGCGCTACCTCGAGAACCTCGAACACGAGGAGCTCTACGTCCGTCGTGGCCGGCGGTCTGGGCTGTACACAATCGTCGCCGTCCACTCGACGCTCCGAGGACCATCGCTCGGCGGCTGCCGGATGTGGTCCTATTCGAGCTCGCGCGCGGCGGTACGCGACGCGCTCAGGCTGTCGCGAGCAATGACGCTCAAGGCGGCGGTCGCCAACCTTGGCCTCGGCGGCGGCAAGGGGGTGATCATGACCCCGGACGACGGGTCACTGACCTCGGAGCAACGCCACGCGGCGCTGCTCGATTTCGGCGACACCGTCCAAGCGCTCGACGGGCGCTACATCACGGCCGAGGATGTCGGCACTTCGAGCCGCGACATGAGCGTCATCGCCGAGCGCACCAGTCACGTGGCGGGGCTCGCCCGGAGCCGCGGGGGCTCAGGCGACCCCAGCCCGCTGACCGCGCTCGGGGTCGAGGTCGCGATCGGAGCCTCGTGCGAGCGCGCCTTCTCGGACCGCTCACTGCGGGGTCGCACGATCTGCGTGATCGGGCTCGGGCACGTGGGCTCGCGGGTGGCAAAGCGTTGCGCGCGCGCCGGCGCCGACCTGGTCGTCGCCGATCTCGACGAGCGCAAGCGGACGCTCGCGCAGCAGCTCGGCGCACGCTGGACGAGTCCGGACGAGGCGCTGCTCGCGGACGTCGATGTGCTCGTCCCGTGCGCGCTGGGGGGCCAGTTCGACGATGAGACCGTGCCGAGATTGCAGTGTCGAATCGTCGCCGGCGCCGCCAACAACCAGCTGGCGGGCGACGGGATCGCCGAGGTGCTGCAGGCTCAGGGAGTCCTGTGGGCGCCCGACTTCGTGGTGAATGCCGGCGGCCTGATCAACATCGCCGAGGAGGTTGGCGGCTACGACGCGACGCGCGCCCGGCGCCGGGTCGCCTCGATCGGCGACACCCTGCGCGAGATCTTCGCGCAGGCCGATGCCGATCAGATCACTCCGCTGGCGGCGGCGATGAAGATCGCCACCCGGCGCCTCGCCGCGTCAAACGGCCGTCCGCCTGTCTAGATCTAGAGCCCAAACCCCGCGGGGCGCTCGACCCCGTCGGGCAGCCGTTGTTCGTCGGCGAGCTTGTCGAGATGGGCGGCGAGCGTCACGGCCGCGGCCGGACGCAGCTGCTGCGGCACGTCGTCCCAGGCGGCGTCGAGCATCTCCTGGACGGTGCGCGCACCACCGTCGAGAGCCGCGACCAGGCGCTGCTCGCGATCCAGCCGGTGCGAGATGTACTCGTCGAGCTTGGCCCGCGGGTCGCGCACGGGCGGGCCGTGGCCTGGGCAGAGGAGCTCCAGGCTGCGTCCGCGGAGCTCTTCGAGCCCCTGCAGGTAACCGACAAGCGCACCCGGATCCGGCGCGATGAAAACGCTCCCCTCGCCCAGCACGGCGTCGCCGGTCATCGCGACCGGTCCGCTCACGAACGCGAAGTGGTCCGGTGCATGACCCGGTGTCGACACCGCCTCGAGCGGCCCGAAACGGTCGCCGTGCGCGAGCACGATGTCGACATTCCCCCGGCCGGCGGCGACCGGCACCCCCGGGAAACGCTCGCGCAGCGGCTCGACGGCCTCGCTGTGGTCGGCATGGTCGTGGGTGAGCGCGATGCCGCCGAGGCCGCCGCGCTCGTTCAGCGCCACGGTCAACCGATCGACGTGACGGCCGACATCGGGTCCCGGATCGATCAGCCACGCTGGGCTGTGAGCGAGAATCCAGGTGTTGGTTCCGGTGAGCGTGAACGGGCCGGGATTGTCCGCGCGGATACCGAGTACGTCATATCCGGGAAGCTCGATCCGAGTCACTGCTTGAATAATCAACCATGACGCTCACCGCGGATGAGCAGGATCCCCGCGGCGAGGAGCCGGGGACCCAGCCGCCGCAGGAACAAGTCGGTGACCCGAGCCACAACCTGTGGCGGGGCCTGATCTCACTGGCGATCCTGATAGCGATGGTCGTCGGCCTGCTGCTCGCGGTCCCGGGCCTGCACGGCGTCGCCCACGTGGTGCGCACCATGAGCGCCGGCTGGCTGGTGCTGGCGTTCGTGCTCGAGGTCCTGTCGTGCGTCGGGTACATCGTCGCCTTCCTGCAGGTGTTCGATCGCGCACCGGTCAGGTTCGGGGCGCGCGTCGCGCTCAGCGAGCTGGCGTTCGGCGCCGCCGTATCGCTGGGTGGCGCGGGGAGCGTCGCCGTCGGCGCCTGGCTGCTGATCGAGCGCGGCGGCGATCCGGCGCGGATCGCCGAGCGGTCCGCGGTCCTGTTCCTGCTGACCAGCGCGATCAACGTGTTCACGCTGATCCTCGTCGGGCTCGGCCTCTACGTGGGGATCCTGCCGGGACCCAGCAACCCGCTGCTGAGCCTCGTCCCGGCCCTCGGCGGCATCGTCGTGCTGGTGTTCTTCCTGCTGCTGCCCCGGTTCAGCGAACGGCTGGCGGCGGGCCGCTCGCCGGGGAGGCTGCGGACGTTGCTGATCGCAACCGCGGCGACGATCCGCCTGACGGAGCAGGTGATCTTCCGGCGCGACTGGCGGATCATCGGCGCGATCGCGTTCCTGTGGTGCGACATCGGCGTGCTGGCCGCGTGCTTCGCCGCCGCCGGATCGGTCCCGCCGCTGGCGACGATCGTGCTCGCCTACCAGATCGGCTACATCTCGAACCTGATCCCGGTGCCGGGGAACATCGGCGTCCTCGACGGGAGCATGATCGGCATGTTCGCGATCTATGGCGTGTCGGCGACCCTGGCGACCGCGGCGACGGTCGTCTACCACGCGATCGCGCTCTGGGTCCCGGCGATGTGGGGCACGGGCGCGTTCCTGATCCTTCGGCGCCAGCGCGATCGACCGATCCGGCTGCGCCCATCATTGGAGGAGCGGCGACAGCTGCGGCGCGAGGCGCGCCAGCGCCGGGCCGACGGGGAGTGAACCGGCCGCCTCGTCCGGCATCGACAACTCCCTCCAGGTCTCGTGGGCGCGGATTTATCGAAGATCGGGAATTGCACCTATGGAGACCTGGTCGGGGCGATGCAACGTTATGTCGGCTGCCAGGCGCTGAGGTCGGCGCTGCCCGCATCGTTTCCCCACCACGCAAAGGACCGATCCTGTTTTTCAAACGTAAGGCAAAAGAGCCCGAGCTCAAACCGTGTCCCCAATGCGGCGAGCAGATCGCCGCCTCCGCGCTCGACTGCCCGTCGTGCGGACTTGACCTGCGCGAGGCCTATCACCCCGCGCCCGATTACGCGCGAAACACCGATTAGCGGCTTCGGGCGCTGACTCGGGCGGCGGGCGGCCTGTCCGTTATTGGCCGGGCGTGTCGGCGATCGTGATGCCTTGAGGTCCGATGCGAAATTCCCGGACTCGAGGATCGTTGCTGCTGGCGCGTGTCTTGAGCGCGGTTATGGCGCGGCGGATGCTTGACTCATCACGGATGTATTGAAGGATGAGTACGTTGTCGGAGAGGTGGGAGACGCCGTATTCGGATAGGCGATTGACGGCAAACAGGTCTGGGAGTTCGCTGGTCATGAACAGGCTGACGCCTGTCCGGGAACAGCGTTGGATCAATGAGTACATGTACTCGCGAAAGCCGATCTCGTCGCCGCTTGCGAACAGCACGTCGGTGAGGCTGTCGATCAGAACGCGCTTGGCTCCAGCCCGGTCGACGGCGTCCAGGAGCTCGTATATCCACTCATCGATGTAGAGGTCGACCGGTGAGCGGTACATCATCGTCACGGAGTCATCGAGCGTCCAGCCGAACGCTCGCGCAACGCGCGTGAGCTGGGTCGGATTTTCCTGGAGGCTCGCGATGATCCCGGGCTCACCCGCGGCAGCGCCGGCGACGATGAAGTGCAGTCCCATGAGCGTCTTTCCGATGCCCGATGGACCTGCGCATAGCGTTGACGAGCCCGGCCAGTACCCATCGGTGAGCATGTCGTCGAGGGCGTCGATGCCCGTTGACGCGCGCTCGGCACCGAGGTCGTAGCTCGAGGCGTCGACGGTATCGGCCAGCCGGGGGAAGACGCTCAGGCCGGCGGCGCTGATGCGATATGCGTGCCGCCCGGAGAGGTAGTTGCTGCCGCGGAGCTTGACCACCTCGAGGACGCGACTGGAGCGCTCACCCGATTGGCGGTACCCCAGGCCAAGAATGCTGTCGGCGACCGCGGCCTCAGGCTCGCCGGAAATCGTCTCGAGATCGTATTCGCCGAGCCAAAAGCTCGAGCCGGCCACGGCGCTCGTGTTCGCCGCGAGCTCGAACAGGAAGCTTCGAAAGTCGCGGTGGGTCGCCGCGTATGCCGCGAGTGCCTTGAAGCTATCGATGATCAGGATGCCTGGATGCCGCTCACGCAGGACCGCGCGGAGCCGCTCGAGTGTTCGCGGAAGGCCTCCATCCTCGAGATCTTCGCCGAGACTTTCATAGAACACGCGCTTTCCGACGCCGGCGACATCAAAGAACTCGAGGGTCTGGCCAAAGCGGACCAGCTTGTCAAGCGGCTCCGAAACCGTCGAGAGGTATACGGCGGGCCGATCAACCGTCGCGTTGGCGAACGCGTATTGCTCGGCGAGAATCGTCTTGCCGCTACCTGGCGCTCCCGCGATCAGATGGATCGCGTTTCCGGGCAGCCCGCCGCCCAGAATCGCGTCAAGTCGGCCGCTTCCGCTTAGGAGACGTTCGTCCACTGTCGCATCGACCGTCGCCGGCTGATCGTGCTCGTCCCGAGCAGGTCACGAACGGTTGACGCGAAAACGAGCGGGTCGATCGGTTTCTGCAGAAACGCCGAAGCACCGAACTCGGCGGCCACCTCGCGCGCCGCGAGCGGCGAAACCGCGATCACCGTTGCTCCGGCCTGGCTGAGCCGTTCGATCAGCCGCCCACCGACGCCTCCCGAGAGCAGCAACTCGACAACCACGATCTGTGGCATGAGCTCGTCAAACTTTTGCTCCGCCTCCTCGGCGGTGGAGGCAATCTCCACCCGAAATCCTTCGGTGCGAAGAAGATAATCCTCAAGACTCGCCGAAAAACGGTCGCGCTCGGCGATCAGGATCAGTATCCCCGTCTGCTCCTCACCGATCCCCGCGGGGACGATCTCACTGCCTCGATCGATTTGCTCAGCGAGCAGACGGTGAGCATCGCCCGGCGAAAACCCCTGGTCGATCTGCTCGACGACAAACGATAGTTGCGCGAGCTGGATGCGCGAATACCGCCGCTGCCCACCCGCGCTGCGGACTGCGATCACGAGCCCATAGCGCTCTTCCCAGGTGCGTAGCGTCGAGACGGGCACGCCGACCATCCGCGAAACGACGCCGATGCTGTACAGAGCTGGCTCCACGGGTCAAGGGTACGGTTTAGCGGCGAGCCAAGTCGAGCCTATCTGAGGCGTTCTGGGGCTCACGCGCGAGGGCCGGTGGAGGCATCATCGAGCCAGCGGTGCGAGCGGGTCGGACTCGCTGGAGATGATCGGAAGATGAGCGCGAACGCCCGATAGGTCGAGCAGCCGCTCCACTGCGCGTGAGCCGTTGACCACTCGCAGCCGATCACCCTCCGCACAAGCGCCGTACATCCGAATCAGCAGATGGATCCCGGCTGAGTCCATGAAACTCAACTCCGTGAGGTCCACGACGATCATTTCGGCATCGCCATCCATGAAGACGGCGTCGAATGCGCTTTCAAGCAGCGGCGCCGTCGCAAGATCGAGCTCACCGATCGGCGTCAAGCGGTGAACACCACCCTCGCTCGTCTCGCGTACCAACAACGGGCCCGGCACGATCATGCTCACCTCCCCACACGAGAAATTTGAGAAATGGTCACGGTTCCGGTCGGCCGCACATCGACGGCAGCGACAGTTCCGTGACTTGTCATCCTATACCTCCTCACTAGCTCAGTCAACCTTCTGCAATAGCTTCTAGAAACGTAGACGGATCCCGCGACAAACCTGCTCGGAGGGACCGCATCCCGCTCCCTTCCACGGTTGCGCGCCGCCTGTTCGCATTGCCCCGAAAGAGGAAGGCCTTGACTTTGGTCTGCAAAGTATGATTGACTTTGCATTGCAAAGCGAACTAGGGGAGTCACCGCCATGCAGGGAACACACGACATCGACGAGACGACGACAGCCAGCGACGACGATCGGCTGGATCCGCGTGAGGCGGCGCGGCTGCTCGCTCAGAGCAAGCGAGACGCGCAGCGCCAGTTCGACCCCCGCCCCCCTGTTCTGATGGCTTTGATGGGCGCCGTGGTCCTCGCCGCCTATGGCGTGCTGTGGCTCTCGACGCGTGGACAGCACCCGTACAGCGGTCCGAGCGGCGGCGCGATCGTGTTCACCTACGCGGTCGTCGTGGTCACTTCCGTCGCGATTGTGAAGCTCCACCGGCGCGCGACCATCGGCGTCAGCGGCGCCTCGATCAGACAGCAGCGGGTCGAGGGGGCCGCGCTCGGGCTGTCGATTCTTGGTAGCCCGATGATCCAGGGCGCGATGTACCACTATCACGCAAGCCACACGATCGTTTACGGCGTGATCCCGGCTGCCGGGCCGCTGATCATTATCGGCACGACCATGTTGGGGATCGCGGGCATCAAGGCGGACTGGCCGGCATTCTCGGCAGCGCTCATCGCGGTCATCCGCCGGGATGGTCGCGCTGTTCGTCGGACCCTCCGGCGCGTGGCTGGCGGCCGGGATCGGGCTGTTCATCGCCATCCTGAGCTTTGCCATCGTGCGCGCGAAACTGCTTGCACGGCAGGAGATCGCATGGGCACCGACACCCTCGACCCGGTGATCCATGCTCCGGCGCGGCTGCGAATCGTGGCGACGCTCGCGGCGCTGCCCGCCGGGGACACGCTCTCCTTCACCCGCCTACAGGACATGCTCGATCTCACGCCCGGCAACCTGATCACGCACCTGCGCAAGCTCGAGGACGCCGGCTACCTGACCAGCGAGACGACCGGCAACGGGAGAGCATCGCGGACCTCGCTGGCGCTCACGAGCCAGGGCCGCACAGCGCTCGACACGTACGCCGACACGCTACGCGACCTGCTCAGCGGGCTGTAGACACATCCTCGAGGAGTTGAATGAGATGAGAAAGAGTTTGATCGGCCGTCTCACGTTCAGCGTGGTCCTGCTCCTCGCGGGCGGTTTGCTGGTTGCGTCCTGCGGCGGCAGCGCGAGCAGCGACGGGTGCGGTCTGCGCGGGGCCGTCGCCCCGAGCAACGCGGCCGCATCAACCACGATCGCCGCGTCCGAGTCGTGGCCGTACCCAAACGCCGACCTCGCGAACACCCGCCGCGCGCTCGACTCGACGATCTCGTCGGCGAACGTGTCAAGGCTCGCGCAGGCCTGGGCGTTCAAGCTCACCGGAAAGGCCGCGGCAGGCGTGCGCCCGTACGGTTCGTTGGCCGCGAATCCGATCGTTCACGATGGCGTCGTCTATCTCCAGGATCTCGACTCGAACGTGTACGCGCTCGCCCTCGCTACCGGGAGACTGGAGTGGGAATACCAATGCAATCAGCCCGAGCGGAGCGGCCCGGGACCGAATGGCGTCGCCGTCGCCGACGGAACGGTCTACGGGCTCACGCCGACGGCGGCCTTTGCGTTGAATGCCACCACCGGCCAGAAGATCTGGATCGACAGCGATCTCCTCAGCAAAGGCCAAGGGACCTTCGGCATTCAGCCACAGGTCTCCAATGGACGCGTCTACCTAGCCAGCCAATACGGCTCGGGGCCCGGCGGCGGGGTGCTGCTCGCGCTCAACGCCTCCAGCGGAGCGGCGCTCTGGAGGTTCAACACGGTGGCTGGCCCCGAACCGGGCGTGCAGGCGCTTGGGCTCGGCGCCGGCGGCGCGTGGGAGACGCCGCTCGTCAGCGGCGACGGGTCAGTGACGTACGGGATCGGCAACCCGTATCAAACCCCCGCTGCGGCGATCGCGCATCCGGCGGTGGAGCTCTACACCGACAGCGACGTGAATCTCGATGCCGCGACGGGGAAGCTCCGCTGGTACTACCAGGGCGTGCCCAACGACTTCAAGGACTGGGACATGCAGACCTCGCCGATCTCGGCGAGCGTTAACGGCGTCTCCGTCGTCGTCGGCTCCGGCAAGATGGGCTATGTCTATGAGATGAACGCCGAGACCGGCAAGGTGATCTGGAAGACGCCGGTCGGCGAGCACAACGGCCACGACAACGACTCGCTCCAGGCGCTCGAGCACGTGAGCACGGTGAAGGCGCCCTACACGATCCTGCCCGGATCGTTTGGTGGCGTCTTGACCAACCTGGCCCTCGCCGGCGACAGCCTCTACGTGGTCACCTGCGACCTACCGCTCACTTACACAAGCTTGAACGAGCCGACCCCGACCAAGGCCGCCGGTCCTCCCGCCGGAGAGGTCGAGGCTCTTAACCTCGCCACAGGCAAGGTCGAATGGCATACGAAGGTGCCTCAGTTGCCGCTCGGCGCCGCCACGGTCTCCAACGATCTCGTCTTCACCACGCTCTACAACGGTGTGCTGATCGCGCTGGACCGCCGGACTGGCGCGATCGTCTCTCGCCACCAGCTGCCCACATCGACGAACGCGCCGATCGCAATCGCCGGCAACACCGTGGTCGTTCCGGCGGGTGGCTCCGCCACGAGCACTGGAGGCGGACATCCACAGGTCGTGGCATACAGAGTGCCATAGGCATCCACGCCGCGGCGGGGCGGTCTCGACGTCGCTTCCGACTGATTACATCGCCGCTGCCCGGGACTCCAGGTAGCGGCGTTCCGGAAGGCTCGTCGTGAGCCGCGCCGCCGTTCGATACGCGGCTGCCGCCGCCGCTCGCTCACCGGCTAGCTCAAGAATATGCGCGCGTACCGCCTCAATGCGGTGGTGGCCGGCCAGGCGCTCATCACCCTCGATCGCACTGAGCGCGGCGAGGCCAGCATCTGGACCTTGCGCCATTGCCACCGCAACCGCGCGGTTGAGCGCGAACACCGGGTTGGGCGCGATGCGCTCGAGCAGCGTGTACAGGGCGACGATCTGGTGCCAGTCGGTCTGGTCCGCTGACGGGGCCTCGGCATGGACCGCGGCGATCGCGGCTTGAAGCTGGTACGGGCCGACCGCCGCGGCGGCGGCCAGCGCCTGTTCCACAAGCGCGACACCCTGATCGATCGCCGGCCGGTCCCACAGCGAGCGGTCCTGGTCGCCAAGCGGGATCAGCGCCCCGTCAGGCGCGACGCGCGCGTACCGCCGAGAGTGAGTGAGCAACATCAGCGCGAGCAGCCCCGCGGTCTCGCCATCGGCGGGCATCATCCGCTGCAGCATCCGCGTGAGGCGGATCGCTTCCTCCGCCAGCTCGACGTGCTGCAGCTCAGGCCCGCCGGTCGCCGTGTAGCCCTCGTTGAACACGAGATACAGCACGTGCCGGACTGCGCGCAGGCGCTCGGCGCGATCGGTCTCGGGAGGAAGCTCGAAGTCCATGCCGCTCGTCCTGATCGTCTGCTTGGCTCGACTGATGCGCTGCGCCATCGTCGCCTCGGGCACCAGGAACGCGCTCGCGATCTGAGCAGTGCTCAGGCCTCCGACAGCCCGTAGCGTTAGCGAGATCTGTGACGCCGGGGAAAGCGCAGGGTGGCAGCAGAGGAACAGCAGCTCGAGCGTGTCGTCATGTTGCGGGGGCTGGGGATCTCCGAGCGCCGGCTCGTAGCGTTCCTCCCGTTGGACAATTGTGTCCTCGCGCGCGCGACGCGCTCGATCGGCGCGGATCTCGTCGATCAGTCGGCGTGTCGCGACGGCGATCAACCAGCCGCGAGGATCATTCGGTACGCCGTCGGTCGGCCACTGGTAGGCCGCGGCCAGCAGCCCCTCCTGGACGGCGTCCTCGCACGCGTCGAACTGTCCGTGGCGTCGAACGAGCGCGCCGAGGACCTGCGGCGTCAGGCGGCGCAGCAGGCCCTCGACGTCCTCTGTGCCCGGCGGTGTCACATGTCCTGCCCACCGCCGGCGTTCATGATCGGTCGGACCTCCATCGCTGCGAACCGTGCGTTGGGCCACCGCGATGCGATCTCGGTAGCGCGCTCGGGCGTCTCGCAGTCGACGATCAGGTAGCCGCCGAAATGCTCCTTCGCCTCAGCCAGCGGACCGTCCGTGACGACCGGTGCCCCGTCCTTCGGCCGGATCGAGCGGGTTTGCGCGGGATCAGCGAGCGCCTCGCCCCCCACCAGCTCGCCCGAGGCCGTCAGTTCCGCAATCAGCGAGTTGATCTCGGCGCCGAGGGCTTTGCCCTCACGTCCGAAGAACTGCTCCCGCGTGTCGGGATTGTCGTAGATCAGCAGCATGTACTTCATCGTGACTCCTTCTGCTCGATGGGATTTGCGTTCGTCCAGGACCTGCGGGTTGTGCTGGCGTTTGTTCATGCGATCTTGCGCAGCGTGACGTCCATCGACGGCGTCCAGCTGGTGCCATCGGTGCTCGCCTCGTGGTGGGCGACGTGCGTCATCCCGCCGTCCGTGATCGTTGCGGTGCAGCGGGTGCGGTCACCGAGCCATCTGATCAGCTCCCCGTCGATTTCCATCCGCGACCCGTGCACGTTGCCGAAGCTGTCGTAGAACGTCGAGCGGTACGCGTCGCCGTCGACGCCGATGATCTCCACGCCGCCGACGCTCGTCTCGCCGATCTTCCCGTAGCCGAAATGGACGACGAAGAACCCACCCGGCGCAAACTCGTACACGTCGCTGGTGAGGATCGGGACCGACGGGATCCCTGGAGCAGCGATCGTGCGACCCTCGTTGATCCACCTACCGATCAGAACATCAAGCGCTAGGTGGCGAGCGTCCCGGACGGGCGTCCGCCTGCCGGTGCTCTCAAGCCCCGCGGCGACCTCGACGACGCGGGCCGACTCCGTGGTGCTGGTGCTGGACATCTGGTGCTCCTTGGAGTTGTGGAGAAACCTTGCAGGGGGGAGTCGGAGCCAGCGCGAGGTTCTCGACATCGGCCCGCAACAGATCCGGCGCCGCGCTAGGAGCGGAAGAGTTTCCGCGCTCGAGGGTGGTCTTGGACTTAGAGGGTCGTGTGGCAGGTCGCGGCGCCAACTCGGACCGTGACCTGATCGCCTGCCGCCGAGCGGCCCGCGTGGAAATAGACGTCGGCGTAGCCCGAGCTGTCGGTGTACCAGCTCGCCGACGTGCCGGCTCCGGTCACGGTCGCCTTCGTGTCGGGCTGGTTGGAGGACACATAGACGTCGTAGTCGTCGTACTGGCTGCTCCATTGGGCGCTGGCGCTGCACCTTTCGGAGGTGCCCGCCGGAGGCTTGGGGTTCGAGGGCGCGTGCAGCTGCCGGTAGATCGCAACCCAGTTGGCGACGATCGCGGCCTGCGCGCGGGCGAGCGTCATCGTGTGATCGCAGACCGCGCGGTTGAGATAGTTCTCGACCGCGTCCTTGGGATTGGGCGACGCGCCGGGCTCGGGCCAAAGGTTCCGCGGATCGTTCGTCGCCCCGCCGAGCTCCAAGGGCACGAAGTGGTCGTATTCGTAGTCCGAGATCGGTCTGCGGTCCCCGTAGGCGTCCAGGCTCAGCCGCTTCTCGGCCTCGGTGATGTACTCCGGTGGTCTGACCGTCTCGGTCCAGCCTGACCGGCAGATCGTCTGGTTGATATTGGCCTGCTTCACAGCGGGGTCCAGCGCACCTGGCGTGCAGCGAGGATCCGGCCGCGAGTACAGCCCGGAACCGACCGCGTGACAAGAACCCGGGGCGGGCTGATGTTGGACAACGGCGTTGCTTGCAGTCGAGTAGACCAGCGCCGCCGCGTGGGCCTCCGCGTGCGAACCACCCGGGCCGGCGCGCGACCCTGACACCGCGAGCAGGAAGACCCCAAACACAAGCGCTACGGCGATCGACATCGGGGCAGGCTTCACGGCAGCACCATTCTCTTAGAGAGCGCGGGCACTGTCCACCAGCGGGCCGCCAAGCTCTGCCGCGTTGCACCCGCTATCGCTACCGGCTACGCGGGGTCGGAGCCAGCAGACCCAGCTCGCGGGCCCGCTTGACCGCTTTTGCCCGCGTATGGACACCGAGCTTGGCATACAAGTGGCGCGTGTGTGTCCTGATCGTGTTGACTGACACGAACATCTCGGAGGCGATCTCCGGTGCGGGCAGGGCCGGAGACCGCATCGATCTTCAACTGCGCTGGATCCGCGTGAAGCCTCCGAGGTGCTGGCGCTTGACCGTCATCGGGACCCCAGCGCCAGCTTGGCGTCTAAGCATCTCCAAGACGGCGTCGCTCGGCTCTCCGTAGACCTGGACGCTGGTTGTCGCCTCGAGCGTCTCGGCATAAGCGCGCGCCGCTCGCTCGGCGACGACCTGCATGTGAAATTCCATCGAGGCGGCGTTGGGATGGACCTGAACGACCCCGACCTCGGTGCCGTCCTCGTTCACGTATTCGTTGAACGCCAAAAGCTGAGGCTCGTTTGCCTCGATAAATGAGCCGAGGTCAGCCGCGCGATCACGCTCGGCGGCGAGCTTGCCCTCCCTGAGTCTGTTGGTCGCGATGAATATGAAAGGGGCAGACATCAAGGATCCTTTCGTAATCAGATCGAGAGGATGGCACCGCCATCGACCGGGATCATGGCGCCGGTGACGTAGGAGGCGGCCGGGGACAGCAGGAATGCCGCAACTCGGGCGAACTCCTCGGGCTCGCCGTACCTGCGCAGCGGAATGTGCTCAGACTCGCGAGCGCGCACCTCATCGGGATCACCGCTGAGGGCATCAAACTCACGGACCCGTGCGGTGGCGATCCTGACGGGCAGCAGGCCGTTGATCCTGACGCCGGCGGGGCCGAGTTCGCTAGCGAGGGTCTTAGCCACACCGGCGAGCCCTGGAAACAGGCCGTTCGAGATCGGGAGACGCGCGAGCGGCACGCGCACCGACGAGGCAAGCACGAACACCAGCGAGCGGCCTGTTCCGGTCATCGAGCCGTTCGCAGGGTGCGCATCGTTTTCGTTGTTCAGGTCTTCCGCGAGAACGCGAGCCAGCCGAACGGCGCCGAGAAATACGCTTTCGAACGCCGAGCGCCACGCTTCGTCGGTGGTGGTCGCGATCGTCCCCGGCGGAGTTCCCCCAACGCTGACCAGCGCACCATCCAAACGCCCAAAGCGATCCTTGGCGGCCGCGATCAGGCGATCCGGAGTGGCGGGATCACTGTTATCCGCGACGACCCAAGTAACGCTGTCAGCCACAGCAGCGTTCTGCGACACGCGGGCGGCGGCCGCGCGCGCCGTCGCCTCGTGAGGTGAGCTGAGGACGACGCGGGCCCCGTCGGCGACGAGTGTCTCGGCTGCCGCGAGGCCAAGGCCGCGGCTGCCGCCGGTCACGAGATAGACCCTGTCGCTGAGTCCGAGATCCATGCCGTCATTCTCTACCAATGGGTCCAGCGGGCAACAGGTCTCCCTCCGACCAACTAACGGCGTGGCTCTTTGCGACGCGGAGCGACGTGCGCTGCTGGGGCCTCGACGCGGACTTGCGTCAAGCAGTTGGCGCGTGTACCAATTGGCTCGCATGCGTCTGGCCATTGCGGATCATTTCGGCTGGGCCGTTGCGGTAACTGCATCCGCGGATCACGAGGTAGTCGACCGCCGACGGATCGAGCTGATCGAACCCGGCGTGTCGGGCGCACCGATCCACTACGAGAGCTGGCGTCTCGATGTCGCCGCTACGGCTGCGCTGGTCGCGAAGGCGCGAGCATCGGTCGCTCGCGTGACGTCAGCCGCACTCGATGAGCTCGCAGCCGCGCTGCCCGCGCCGATCCTGTCGATCTCGCTTCGGACCTGGCCACTCGACTTCCCTGACGACATCGCCGTCCAGCGTCGCGCGCCCTACGAGGCCCGGGCCGACGCCATCATGTATCGCCAGGAGCTCGCCGAGCTCGCACACGCTCGTGGCTGGGAAGTCCACCTGTATGACGCCAAGTCAGTGATAGATCAAGCCCTCTGCAGGCTGGGAGAGCGCGCGGCCCACGATGTCCTGGAGAGACCTCGGGCCAGGTTAGGACCGCCCTGGACCAAGGATCATCGGATCGCGCTCGCCGCGACTATCGTGGCCGGCTGAACGCGCGACGCGGGGCGAGACCCGGGCCAGGGGGAAGATCCCGGCGTTGTTGACGAGCACGTCGACGTGACCGCCCAGAATCCGGGTCGCTGCGGTGGGAGTCGCGTGACGCTTTGGGCGAGCCGTCCAGGTCTGCGGCGACGAAGTCCGCCTGGCCGTCAGCGCGCCGGATCTCGTCCACGACTTCGCCGCCGCGCTGCGCGCTTCGCCCGCTCGCGACTACGTGTGCGCCCTCGCGTGCGAATGCGACGGCAATCGCGCGCCCGATGCTGCCGGTGGCGCCCGTCACGAGCGTGGTCTTCGAAGCCAGGCGCGTCCCCATGCCGCTCGCCACTGTTACTGCGTACTGAGCATTGCGAGCGATACCCCCCACAGCCGGCTCGCATTCTCGTGGTCGAGTGCGTAGGCGGCGACGCCACCCTCCTGCAGCGGCCGGTAGTTGCCCGGGTCATCGCCGCCGGTCCCCGGCGAGGTCGAGTCGAGCACTGCGGCTTCGTTGCAGTCCTCGAAGTAGCGGCCGCCGATGCCCTCGAGCTGCGGCGTTGTCGCGACTAGGACGCTCGTCGCGGCACCTTGCCCGATCGTCTTGAATCTGAACGTGCCCGACTCGCGCAGAGTGGCGAGCTCCTCCTGGCTCATGTGCCGGGAGAGGTTCGTCTCCGCGATCGCGCCCGGATGGACCGCGTTGGCGGTGATGCCGTGGGCGGCCCAGCGGCGTGTCGCCTCGACGGCGAACAGAACGTTGGCGGTCTTCGATTGGCCGTAGGCGAGCCACGGGTCATACGGGCGGGAGCTGAAGTTGATGTCCTCGAAGACGACCGGCGAGCGCAGGTGACCGCGGGAGCTGAGCGACACGATCCGCGCGTCGCCGGCGGCGGCGAGCGCGTCGTGCAGGCCGAGCGCGAGCGCGAAGTGGCCGAGGTGGTTGGTCGCGAACTGCAGCTCCCAACCCTTCGGAGTCAGGGTGAGCTCTTGCAGGGCCATCACCCCGGCGTTGTTGATCAGCAGGTGCAGCGGCCAGTCCCAGTAAGAGACGAACGAAGCGACAGACGCCTGGTCGGCGAGATCTAGCCGACCCACGTGGACGTCGGGGTTGCCGGTGGTGGCCGTGATCTCGGCGGCCGTCCGCTCGCCGGCGTCGGTGTCGCGCACCGCGAGTGTGACTTCGGCTCCTGCACCTGCCAGCGCTCGCGCCGTCTCGATCCCGATGCCGGACGAGCCACCGGTGACAATCGCGCGCTTCCCGGAGAGGTCGATGCCGTCGATCACCTCGGTGGCGGTCGAGTCAAAGCCGAACGGCGTCGTGATCAGATTGGCGGTAGTGGTTTCAGTCATGCGTCAATTCTCGGAGAAGGCGCACGGATGAACAATGGATCTGTTGATCCTGGTAGTGCCAGGGCCAGGATCACCGCGCGATGTGGTCGTATCTTTTGGCTATGCCACATGAGAATCCCATCGGCGAGTACCTCCGCGCCCGGCGCGAGCTCGTTCGACCCGAGGACGTCGAGCTTCCGGAGATCGGCAACCGACGGCGTGTCCAAGGGCTCAGGCGCGAGGAGGTCGCGCTGCTCGCCGGCGTCAGCACCGACTATTACATCCGTCTCGAACAGGGCCGCGACCAGCACCCCTCCGCACAGGTGCTCGACGCGCTCGCCCGGGCCCTCCAGCTCGACGATTACGCGACCGCGCACCTGCACCGCCTCGCGGCGCCTCCGGCGCGCCGGCGGCGCAGGAGTCCCCGGCCCGAGAGGGTACCGGCGAGTATCTTGCGGCTGATCGCGTCGTGGAGCCAGACGCCCGCCTACGTCTACGGCCGCTACATGGACGTACTTGCGGCCAACCCGCTCGCGACCGCGGTGGCTCCGTATCACGCGGTCGGGGTAAACCTGGTTCGCGCCGCGTTTCTCGACCCACGCGTCCGCGACATGTACGGAGACTGGGAGTGGGTCACCGAAAGCACCGTCGCCGGGCTACGAGCGCTAGTTGGGCCCGACGTCGATGACCCTCGGCTCAATGAGCTGGTCGGCGAGCTGTCGGTCCGAAGCGAGCGCTTCCGTCAGCTGTGGGCCAGGCACGACGCCAGACCGAAGCGCAGCGGCACCAGCCTGCTCGACCACCCTCAGGTCGGCCCGCTCGAGCTCAGCTACGAGAAGCTGCCGATCCCCGACACCAACTGCCAGACGCTCGTCATCTACCACGCCGAGCCCGGCAGTCGAAGCGACCAAGCACTCACCCTTCTGGCGACGACCGCCACCGGTGAGCGCGAACCGGTCCGGAGCCTCGCAACCGACTAGCGAGCGGCAAGCTCTCACACCCGCACTTCCAGCCGGACGAGCGATCGAGGACGCCAGTAGGTCCCCAGGCTAGTGGTCTCGCACCCAGGATCTTCAGACCTCTTGTCAAGCCGCGACGCGGCGCGCAAGCTGTCGGCATGAACAAAACATCGTTCATCGGAGACAAGCCCGTCAACCGCATCGGCCTCGGCGCGATGCAGCTCGCCGGTCCCGGCGTGTTTGGCCCGCCGCGCGATCCTGACGCCGCGCGCGCCGTGCTCCGCCGCGCGATCGAACTCGGCGTCGACCACATCGATACCGCTCAGTACTACGGTCCGGACGTCGTAAACGACCTGATCCGCGAAACCCTGCATCCCTATCCCGAGAACCTGAAGCTGGTCACCAAGGTCGGCGGCCGCCGCGACCACCAGGGAGCCTGGCTCCCCGCCCAGAGCCCCGCCGAGCTGCGCGCCGGCGTCGAGGACAACCTCCGCTCCCTGCAGGTCGAGCGGATGGACCTGGTCAACCTCCGTCTGATGAGCGCCGAAGCGTCAGGCGACCTCCTCGCCGAGCAGCTCGGCACGCTCGAGGATCTGCGCAGTGAAGGCAAGCTCGACCTGATCGGCATCAGCGAGGCGGGTGCCGACGCCGTCCGCCGCGCGCTCGACCTGGTCGACATCGCTGAGGTGCAGAACTCCTACAGCGTCGTCAACCGCTCCGGCGAGGACGTGCTGGAGCTGTGCATGGAGCGAGAGATCGCGTTCGTGCCCTACTTCCCGCTCGGTTCGGCGTTCAGCGGCGGCCCCAACCAGCTGGCGCAGGATCCGGCCATCGCTGGGGTCGCGGAGCGACGCCGCATCACCGTCACGCAGGTAGCGCTGGCCTGGCTGCTCTACCGCTACGACCGGATGCTGCTGATTCCCGGCACCAGCTCCGTGCAGCACCTCGAGGAGAACATCGCCGCGGCGGACGTCGAAATCGACAAGCAAGACCTCGACGAGCTCGAGAATGCGACCCAGTTGGGCGATCCGGTGGCCGGCGCCCACGACTAACCCGTGCGCCAGCCGCCTCAGAGGGTCGCGAGCGCCGCGCGAGTGGCCTCATCGGCGGGGGCGTAGACGGCCATCCGCAGCTCCGGCTGACCCGTTGGCACCGCCTGCGCGTGATGCAGGCGAAGCGCGCCCAGCTGCGGGTGTTGCATGACCTTGGTGCCGCGCTGAGCCTCGATCACCTCGTGCTGGTCCCACCACTCGCGGAACTGCGCGCTGTGCTCGCGGATCTCCGCCACGAACTCCTCGTACTCCTGCTCGCCCGCGTGGCGCGCGTACTCGCCGCGAAACCGCGCCACCGTGTTGCGAGCGGTGCCCTCGCGCGGCGCCGTCATGCCCCCCTCGCCCGGATCGACCATCAGCCACCAAAGCAAATACCGCCTGTCCGGGGCCAGATGGTCAGGCGAGCCAAGCACGACCGAGGCTGCCCGGTTCCAGGCGAGGATCCTGGTCATTGGCCCCAGCAGGTAGGCCGGATTCGGATGCATCGAGTCGACCAGCGCGATCAGCTGGCTGATATCGCCGTCGAGCTCCTCAGAATCGCCACCAGCGACGTCATCAGCAAGCGGAAGCTCCGTTCGCGCGAGCGCGAACAGCGTGCGGCGCTCAGCGGGGTCGAGCCGCAGCGCACGGGCCAGCGCATCGAGCACGTCCGGCGAGGGATTGATGTCGCGCCCCTGCTCCAGCCACGTGTACCACGACACGCCGACGCCCGCGAGGGCGGCGAGCTCTTCGCGCCTCAGCCCAGGCGTCCGCCGCCGGCCGCCGTTGTCCGGGAGTCCGACGTCCGCCGGCGACAGCCGCGCCCGCCGCGAGCGCAAAAATGCCCGCAGCTCATCACGCCGAGAAGGTGAGGACGCGACGGCCATGGTTCGACCCAGCCGACTCTAGCTACTCCCTGCGGACAACCTGGAGTCTCGCGCGCGCCGACGAGACTGCTGCTGCGTCGCGCGGCAGCCGGACTGCATCGGTTACTCAGGTCGTCTTGATCAGACCGCCATCAATCACGTAATTCACGCCAGTGATGTTGGCTGTGCGCTCAGAGGCCAGCATCGTGACCAGCGTTGCGACCTCTTCGGGCGTGGTGAACCGTCCGGTGGCGATGCTCGCAACGGCCGTCTCGCGGACCGTGTCCGCATCGACGCCCTTGGCTCTTCCGATCGTGGCGGCGACGCCGTGCTCGCCGAGCCACAGGTCGGTGCTGACCTGGCCCGGGGAGACACAATTCACCCGGATCCCCTTGGGCCCGAACTCCTGCGCGAGCGACTTGCTCAGATTCACCACCGCGGCCTTGGCGACGCCGTAATCGACCGTGGCGGCGTCGGGCTGGAAGAACGCGTTGACCGAGGCGACGTTGACGATCGATCCCGAGCGCTGCTCGAGCATCGGACCCAGCGCCGCCCTGCTCGCGCGCAGGCCGGCGAAGAAGTCCATCTGCAACGCCCACTCGAACTCCTCGTCGCTGGTGCCGAGAAACCCCTCCGTGCGGATTCGCACGGCTCCGACGTTGTTGACCAGCACGTCGAGCCGCCCGTGCTCGTCGACGGCCCGCTGCACCAGCAACGCCGGTCCGTTGGCCGCCACCAGGTTCACGGGCACCGCAACCACGCGGTCCAGATCGTCGAGATTCTCGGTGCTCAGCGACCCGGCAACCACGTAGGCGCCCTCGGCCAGCAGCGCCTGCGTGACGGCAAAGCCGATCCCCTTGTTCGCTCCGGTAACGACAGCGACCTTGTCAGCGAGCTTGAGATCCATGATTACTCCTTCCGGTTGTTGCGGCTCGGGCTCGAGCCTCAGACCACCGCGACTTCGGCCGCGTGGCTCACGGCCCAGTCGAGTGCATAGTCGGCGACTTCCTCCCAACCCTCCTGGCCGAGCGTGTAGTGCGAGCGGCCGGGGAACTCCTTGAGCTCCGTGATCGCGTCCGACTTGCGGTACTGCTTGAGGTTCGATTCGTTCAGCGACGCCGGCGCGACGTGGTCATCGCCTCCTGCGATGAACAGCAACGGCGCACGGCTGCCGTTCTTGAAGTCGACGGACGCCGGCGAGTGCGGGTTGAAGTTGGCGAACGCTCCCTGGAACAGGACGCGCCCGGGCCCCGGCACGGCGTAGCGCTCGTAGACGGCGAGGGACTCCTCGTCGCTCAGCGTGTTGGTGAACGCGTAGTGAAACTCCTCCGGGGTCAGCGGCACGGCCCGGTGGTTGTTCCCAGGGTTCTTCAGGACGGGGAAGCCCGTCTTCAGGGTCGATGCGGGGAGCGCGAGCAGACCCTTCACGGGCCCGGAGTCGATCGCGACGCCCGCCGAGCCTAGGCCCCGGTCGAGCAGGATCTGCGTAAACGCACCGCCGAACGAGTGGCCCATGATGATCGGCGGGCTGTCCAGCTCGCCGATCATCATGGCGTAGTAGTCGACGATCTCCTCGATCCCAAGCTGCTCGATCCCAGAGGGATCGCGGCGCAGCTCGTCGATGTCGCCATCCATTCCAGGCCAGCTCCGCGCGATTACGTTGAATCCGCGGTCCTCGTAGCGTTCTACCCAGTGCTCCCAGCTCAGGGCGGTCATCCACAGTCCGTGGATCAGGACGATCGTTTCTGCTGCTGTCGGGTCGGAGGTGTTGGGACTCATGTCGACTCACTTTCTGTGGGCCCGGTGAGGGGCGTTGCTCGTTCAAAGCGACTGACGCCGTGACCCGCTCGGCGGGTGGCCAGCGCGGCCTCGTGGATCTGATCGGCGACGAGCGCCGGCTGGGAGGTCGCGACGGCGTGCGAGGCGTCCACCTCGAGCGTCCTCGCGTCTGCTCGTTCGGCCATGAACCGCTGCGCATCGGGGTGAATGACCCGGTCAGCGGTCGCCACCACATACCAGCACTGAAGCGTCTTCCAAGCGACCGCCGATGCTCGCTCCTCGAGCGCCGCTGAAGCGATCGGGCGCTGGGTGGCGGCCGTCACCGAGGCGACGCTGCACGGGAGGTCGGCGGCGAACACCCGCGGGAATGCGTCTCGATCGATGTAGAGCTCCGCGATCGGCTCGCCGTTGGCGTCGGGGCACGCGGCCGGGCGCAGAGCAGCGGTCGGCAGGCTGTCAGGAAAACGCGCGCTGAGGTCGAGCACGCTCTCTCCCTCGTCCAGGGCGAACGCGGTCACGTACACGAGTCCCACGACATTGCTTGCCAGCGCCGCTGCAACGGTGATCACGGCGCCGCCGTAGGAGTGACCGACGAGCACTGTCGGACCGTCGATCTCCTCGGCGACGCTCGCGATGTAGCGCGCATCAGCGCTCAGCCCACGCAGAGGGTTGGCAGGGGCGACGACGTCGATCCCCGCGGTCTGGAGGTGGGCAATCACGCCCGTCCAACTCGACGCATCCGCAAACGCACCGTGCACGAGCAGGACCGTGGGGGTGCTCCCGTTTCTGACGCCCCCTGAGGAGCTCATCGGACGCGCCGGGTCGCGGTGTGCATCTCGCCACCGTAAGTGTCAACCCGCGCCGTCGCTTGGGTCAGTTGACTTAAATCTCCCGGCGAGAAACGCGATTCCCGATCGCGGCACGGCGGGCGTGCGACGATGGTTCCCTGATCGGGGATCTGAGCTGAATGGACGGGGCGATCGCGGCGACGGGCCAGCTGGTCGGGCGCGAAGCCGAGCTGCGGCAGATCGACAGCCTCCTCGACCACATTCACGACCGCGGCGGCGCATTGGTAGTGAGCGGGGAGCCTGGGATCGGGAAGTCCGCGCTGCTCAGAACAGCGACAGCGCGCGCCAGCGAGCTTCAGCTCGGCGTGCTCAAGGCCACGGGCGTGCAATCAGAGGCGCTGCTCGCGTTCGCCGGCCTGCACCAACTGCTGCAGCCCGTGCTCGGCAACATCGACGAGCTCGCCGGCCCCCAGCGCGACGCGCTGCTGGCGGCGTTCGGGATGACCGAAGTGTCCGCCCCGGACCCGTTTCTCACTGCGCTCGCCGCGCTCGATCTGCTTTCCGAAGGCGCGGGGAAGACCCCGATGCTGGTGATCGCCGAGGACGCGCAGTGGCTCGACCGCTCGACCGCCGACGTGCTCGCGTTCGTCGCACGACGCCTGGAATACGAACCGATCGTGCTCCTAGCAGCGATCCGCGAAGGCTTCGACAGCCCTCTCGAGCAGGTCGGACTCCCGGCGCTGAACCTCGAACCGCTCGATCCAGAGGCCGCTAGCGCACTGCTGGACGCAAGCGCCCCCGACGCCTCGCCCGATGTGCGCCAGCGGGTTCTCGACGAAGCGGCCGGCAACCCCCTCGCGCTGGTGGAACTGCCCGCCAGCTTCAAGCAGCTCGACGGCCGGGCGCGACCGCCAGCGTGGCTGCCGCTCACGACCCGGCTCGCGCGCGCCTTCGCCGCCCGGCTCCACGACCTGCCCCCCACGACACGCACGGCGCTGCTGGTAGCGGCGCTCAACGACAGCACGTCACTGAGCGAGGTCCTCGCAGCGAGCGGACTGTTGATCGGCCCCGAGTTGAAGATCGACGCGTTGGTTCCGGCCGTGTCCGCACAACTCGCCCAGCTCGACGACACCTCCTCGATCACCTTCCGCCACCCCTTGATGCGTGCGGCGATCGCGCAGCAGGCGAGCGTCTCGCAGCGTCACGCCGCGCACGCCGCGCTCGCCGACGTGTTAACCGAGCAGCCAGAGCGGCGGGTATGGCATCGCGCAGCGGCGGTGATCGGGCCTGACGAACCCGTTGCCGCCGAACTCGAGGCCGCCTCGGAGCGCGCTCTGCAGCGTGGTGCAACTGCGATCTCGGTGGCGGCTCTCGAGCGTGCCGCCAAGCTCGGTGACACGTCCCATCGCGTGCAGCGGCTTCTGCGCGCCGCCGAACTTGGGTTCGAAATGGGTCGGCGCGAGCTCGTACTGGGGTTGCTGCAAGAAGCGTCTCGGCTCGACCTGGTATCGCTTGAGCAAGCCAAGATCACCTGGATACGGGAGGGTTTCACCGACGGCGTTCCAGGCGACCCCGCTCAGGCACGCTCGCTCGCCGCGATGGCCGACCAGGCGGCTGCAGGAGGTGACAATGATCTCGCGCTCAAGCTCCTGAACCGCGCAGCCTTGCGGTGCTGGTGGTCGGATCTCGGCGAGCCCGGACACAACGATGTCCTCGACGCCGCCGAACGGCTGGACGTGGACGGGAGCGATCCACGCCTGTTGGCCGTCCTCGCGTTCGGAGCTCCGATCTCGCGAGGGAGTGCGGTCATCGATCGCCTCTCCACACTCGCATCGGCGAGCGTGGTCGAGCCGGGAGCGGCCCGCCTCCTCGGCACCGCCGCGACGGCGGTCGGCGCCTTCGAGCTGGCGGCCGGCCTGCTCGCCACCTCGGTCGCGGGCTTGCGCGTCCAAGGACGGCTGGGCCTGCTCGCTCGAGCACTCACCCTCCAGGCGTGGAGCGCGGCCCAGCTCGCCGACCTCAACGTTGGGATCCCTGCCGCTGAGGAGGCAGTCCGCCTCGCGCGGGAAACGACTCAGCCGGTGATCCTCGCCACCGCGCAGGCCACACAAGCGATTTTCGCTGCCCTCGGCGGCGAGCAGGATGGAGCAGAAACCCTCGCCGCCCAGGTCGAGCAAGTCTGCGTGCCAATCGGTGCCAGCGCGCCTCTTGCCGCTGTGCAGATCGCCCGCGGTCTCGCCGCGCTCGGGGCTCGGCGCTACGCCGACGCGCTCGAGCATCTGCGACGGCTGTATGACCCGAGCGAAATGTCGTATCACGTCGCGATTCGCTGCTTTGCGATCGCCGAACTCGCCGAGGCGGCCCTGCACGCCGGCCAGCGAGAAGCGGTAAGGCCTCAGGTCGAGGAAATGGAGGCCGTCGCGCAGCAGACCACGTCACCCGCGCTACACGTCGGGCTCGCATACGCGCGCGCGCTGATGGCCGAAGACGCCGACGCTGAGCCCTGGTTCGAAGCCGCGCTCCGGTCCGATATCGGCACGTCGCGGTTCTTGCGAGCCCGAGTACAACTCGCCTATGGCGAGTGGCTTCGTCAGCGCAAACGAACCGCCGAATCGCGGGCACCGCTGCGTGCGGCTCGCGAGCTATTCGATGCTCTCGGGACCGCCCAGTGGAGCGAACGCGCACGCCAGCAGCTACGCGCAACGGGCGAGACCAGCCGGCGCCGTGTCCCCGAGGCGCGCGACCAGCTCACCCCGCAGGAGCTCCAAATCACCCAGCTGGCCGCCACCGGACTGACCAACCGCGAGATCGGACAGATGCTCTACCTGTCCCCCCGCACGATCAGCTCGCACCTCTACCGGACGTTCCCCAAGCTCGGCATCACCTCCCGAGCCGAACTTCGCGGCGTCCTGGAACGAGGAATCCCCGAGCCCGGGTGAAGCAGCACCCACTCGCAGAGCGAATTAGGCGGCGACGGCCCGAACGCGTACCCGCGGGCGGGCGTTGTTCACGTACCCCTTGGGGTTCCAAAGCGTTGCGTCGTCCTCCGGCTGGGTGGCCGCCGAGGAGTCCCAGGCCCGAACGAGGATCTCGTGGTCTCCGGGCGCGAGGTGAATGGTCGTCCTCCACTGCCGCCAGGCCCACCGCCCGAGGTCCTCAAGCAGCTCCACCTGCGACCAGCTCGCCCCGCCGTCGATTGAGACGTCGACCCGCGCGACGTGCCGCTCCCCACCGGCGAACGCATAGCCGCGCACCTCGAGCGGACCAGCCGCGACCGTCTCCCCGTCCGCTGGAGACAAGACATCGGAGTTCAGCGCGACCAGACCGAGCGGCATCCCCGCGCCCGGACCCGGCTCTCCGTCCGGCGGCAACAGCCGGTAAGCGACGTGCTGGTAGTACCCCTCCCAGGGTCCCGTCCGGACCTCGATTCGCTTGAGCCACTTGACACTGCGCGCGCCGATGTAACCAGGCACGACCACGCGCAGCGGCGCGCCGTGGACGAGCGGCAGCGGCTCCCCGTTCATCGCCCACGCGAGCAGGACTTCGGGACGACACGCCTTGTCGAACGGGATCGAGCCGCCGAAGCACTGGGCCGGCTTCACCTTGAGGCAAACGTCGGCGCCGGCGAAGCCCACGTGGGAAGCCTCGCGCAACGGGCCCGCGACCGCAAGCACGTCCGCGAGCGCGACGCCGGTCCACGTCGCCGTGCCAGTAGCGCCCGCACCCCACGGCTCCTCGCCCGGAATGTCACGGATGGCGATAAGACCCGTGCGCCGGTTGCCCGCGCACTGCAGCGTCGCGGTCACCTCGCGTGCCGGGAACGCCTCGCGCAACGTGACCAGAGAGAGATCCAGCTCCCGCTCGACAAGCCCATCCACGTGAAGCCGCCACGCCTCGAAGTCAAGCTCCGGCACCGTGGCGTGCCCCCGCACGTAGAACGCGTCCGTGGCTGTCAGGGCACCCTCCGCCAATGCGGCCAGCCCAGTCTCGGCGTTGAACGGCTCCTCCTCGTGCACCACCATGTCCCCGCGCTTTCCATAGCGACTCATGCGACAAGCGTACGAGGCCACGAGCGCAGTCTCGACTAGACGCGGGCTGCGACGCCCGCCGAGACTCGCTCCCTCCTTCCGCACACATCCGCGCCTCGCCCCCAAATCCCTCGTTGGCCGCCCGCTCGACCGTTCCCTTACCATCGGACGATGGCTGCCGTCAGTGGCCGGGCTGGCAAGTCCGCGACCGCAGAGCCGAATCGATGGGCGGTGCTCGCTTTGCTCAGCGTCGCGCAGCTGATGGTGGTGCTCGACGCGACGATCGTGACCATCGCGATCCCTTCGGCACAGAAGGCGCTGGGTTTCTCGACCGAGAGCCGGCAATGGATCGTCACCGCCTACGCGCTGGCGTTCGGCAGCCTCCTGTTGCTGGGTGGAAAGCTCGGTGATCTGTTCGGGCGCAAGTGGACCCTTATCGCCGGCCTGGTTGGGTTCTCGATCGCCTCGGCGATTGGCGGTCTGGCCCAATCCTTCGCCGTGCTCGTGGCCGCCCGCACCCTCCAGGGGGCATTCGGAGCGCTGCTCGCGCCCTCGGCGCTCGGGTTGCTGACGGTGACGTTTGAGGGATCTCCCGACCGTCCGACGGCATTCGGGATTTTCGGTGCGATCGCCGGCGGTGGCGCCTCGCTCGGCCTGATCCTCGGCGGTGCGCTAACGCAAGTCCTGTCCTGGCGCTGGTGCCTATACGTCAACCTCGTGATCGCGATCCCAACGACGATCGTTGCGATGCGCCTGTTGATCAATCACGCTGCCCCGCAGCGGGATCCGATTGACATACCCGGGGTTCTGACCTCGGCACTCGGCCTGTTCGCGCTCGTGTACGGGTTCTCAAACGCCGAGACCCATTCCTGGACGGCGCCGGCGACGATCGTCGCGCTCGTCGCCAGCCCCGTGCTTCTCACCGCGTTCGTGCTCATCGAGCGCCGGGTCGAGCATCCGCTGCTGCCCCTGCACATCATCTGGGACCGGGCCCGCGGCGGCGCGTACACGACGATCGCACTGGCCGGCGCCGGCATCTTCGCCGTTTTTCTCTTCCTCACCTACTTCCTGCAGGAGCAGCTCGGCCTTTCGCCGATCACCACCGGACTCGCGTTCCTGCCCCTGACCGGCGTACTCGTGGTCACCTCGACCACCGTGCAGACGCGGGTGATCCAACACACCGGGGTCAAGCCGCTGGTACTCACCGGCATGACGCTCGGGGCAATCGGGATGTTCCTGTTCACCCGCCTGACGCCGGACTCCAAGTACGCCACCGATGTCCTGCCCGGGCTGATCATTCTCGGCGTGGCGATGGGATGCATCTTCGCGCCCGCGTTCTCGACCGCGACTCTGGGCGTGGAGGGAAGCGAAGCTGGGATCGCCTCGGCGATGGTCAACACCTCCCAACAGGTCGGCGGCTCAGTCGGCACGTCGCTGCTCAGCACGATCTTCGCCAGCGCCGTCGCGAGCTACGCGGCCAGTCACGTCCACACCCCTGGCCTGGCCGACGCCGCCGCGGTTCACGGCTACACCACCGCGTTCTGGTGGGCGGTCGGAATCTTCGCCCTCGGGTTCCTTCTGGCGACGGTGATCCTGCCCGGTCGCACCGACCATCGCGTCCCCACCCTCAGGGCTGTGCTCGCCCGTTTCGCGATCGGCAACTGCCAGCACTTCGAGCCTCGGGATCGCACCCGGCAAGGCGTGAGCGCTAGGACACGTGCTGCGGAGCGATGAGCACTGGCCGTTTGGTGTGCGCGGCGAGTGCGTGCGAGACGCTCCCGAGGAGAACGCTGCCAACGGCGCCTCGTCCGCGCTGGCCACAGACAATCAGTCCAGCGTCGAGGTCCTCGGCGACCTCATCGATCGTCTTGGCTACTGATTCGCCCGCCTGGGCGACTCGTGCAATGGCGTTGTAGCCGCGTTTACGAGCTCCCGCCGCGCCTTCGTCGGCGATTTGTTGAGCGGAGGCAGCTTCCTGCTGATCGACCTCCCCCTCGTTCGGAATGGCGACGACGAACGAGCCTGCTCGGGCCAGTAGTAGTGCTGCGGGCGTCCAAACGGTCAACACCACGGCATCGGCGGGCTTGATCCATTCGACTGCGGCAGCCAACGCCGTCTTTGACCCGTCCGATCCGTCGTAGCAGAACAACACCGGCTTATCCATCGCTGATCCTCGTCCACCGCCGAAGCACGTGGGTCTAGCCCAGACTACCTCCCGCGCGGGCCCCGGGCCGACGGCGACAACGTTGTTGATGTCCCGGCACCCGAAGAGAGTGGTCACACGATGCAACAATCACCGCGTGCCGCGCCAGGGTGTCAGGGACTGATCGTCGCTGACCTGACCGTGGCAGCGGCCTCATGATCCGCCTATATCACCTACCCGGCAGCCGCTCCACGCGTGTGCTCTGGATGCTCGAGGAGATTGGCGCTCCCTACGAGCTGACAATCATTACGGGTGAGGACCGCAAGACCGCTGCACACATCAGCCGCCACCCGCTCGGCCGTGTCCCTGTGGTCGAGTTCGACGATGGACGACGGCTGTTCGAGTCGGCGGCGATCTGCATCCAACTGGCCGACCTGCATCCTGAGGCCGGCCTGATCCCGCCCGTCGGATCGCCGGATCGTGGGCTTGTATACCAGTGGTCGCTTTTTGCGAACGAGTTCGAGCCACCCGGAATACGGCAACGTGAGGGGCGAGGACCAGGGCGAGGATCGACCAGGACCATCGGAAAGATGGCGACTGCGTCTGCCTCGGCTGAGAGGCTCACCTGGGCGACGATCGCCGGCAGGGTTCGCAGGTACGGGACCGCGAGCCGGAACACGGCGATGCGCATCGGGTCGCGTCCCGTGATGGCCTCGTTGCCGTCGGGTTCCGCGCTCCCACGGACCATCGTGATCGCGATGATGAACAGGATGATCCCCCCGGCGATCGAGAGCGAGCCGGTCGAGAAGTGAAGCAGCCAGGAGAGGAACTCGTCGAGCCCGAGAAGGATCAGGCAACTACAGCGGCGGTGGTCAGCATCTTGCGGACGATCACGGCCGTGGTTGCCCCGTCGAGCGGCGCAGCGATCTCAACGAACGGCATCAGCGGATCTTCGGACCGATCGCGATCAGCAACAGCCGGAACGTGTCGATCACCAGGTAGATGTCGACCGACGTGTGTTTCATCTCACCAGCCTGCCGGGTCTCACTGTAGTAGCCGACCGCATCGCGGATCTGGCGGGCGAGGCGCGAGGCTCGGCGGCGCCTGAACCCCCTCGTCGCCCTCGAGCCCGGCGGCGGCGCCATCTCCGACCCGGGGCCGGCGCGAGGCGCTGGCGCGGAGATCAGCAGAGTGACGCATCGAGGCATCGTGCGCGCTTCCCGCTCTCCCGGCTACCGTGCGCGGTGTGGATGGCGAGAGCGTGTTGGCGGACGCCGTCGCGGCGTATCGAGTCGCGCTCGGTAATCGGCTGCTCGCAGCCTACGCGCTGGGGAGCCTCGCGCACGGCGGGTTCAGCGAGCTTGTTAGCGATGTCGACCTTGGCTTGATCGTGGACGACCCGCTACAGCCCGATGACTTCGACAGGATCCAAGCGGTGGCCGACGCGGAGAAGGCCAAGGGCTCTGAGCTGCAATCGCGTCTGTCGGTGTTCTGGGGAACGCCGTCGACGCTTCGCGGGGACGAGGTGGGGGGCCGGTTTCCGGCGCTAGATCGCTTGGACCTGCTCGAGAGCGGCCGGCTGCTCACTGGCAGCGACGCTGCGCGGTGCAGTCTGCCGCGGCCGAGTTGCGGTGAACTGATCGTCGCCGGAGCCGAGTTCGCACTCGACTTCCTGGCAGGCGTCCGGTTGCAGGCCTCTGCTGGAGGTCCGTCGCTTGGGTCGATGCGGCTGGCCGGCGAGGATGCGGTCGAAGAGATCCGCACCCCGGCCTCGCTCGTTGGTCGCGGCGTTCGGCGAGTGACCAAGCTGGTGCTGTTCCCGGTCCGGTTCCTGTACACGGCAGCGACTTGCCGCGTGGGTACAAACGACGCCGCCGTCGACCACTACCTCGAAATCCGCGAGGCGCCAGCCGCCGAGCTCGTCGCCGCTGCACGCGAATGGCGAACAGGCGCTCAGTTCGACGAGCGCGCCGCTGTCGATCTGCTCGGTCGGCAGCTCGTGCCGCTCTACGTCGACTACATAGCTGACCACATCGCGCGACTCGGGGCGCTCGGGCGTGACGACCTTGCGAAAGCGTTCCAGGACTGGCGCGCGCGCCTGACCGCCTGACCGGCTCTCGGCCGCATCGGCGCGGGCGATGCTTGGTGGACCGAGCCAGAGTCCCCCTTCCGCGCATTGCGAGACTGGGCCGCGCTGGCATCGAGATGCCCGTCCGGCCACGGATGCAGCGCTGGGCCGGTCGGCGCGCTGATCGGCCAGATGCTTGCTGCACGCCTTCAATAACCGCGACGTAACGGCGTTACACCCGTGTTATCGATCGACCTGTACAAGTGAGCCGGCTGCCCTGCCGACGATTCCCTCGACATGCACAACGCGCCATCCGGCAAAACCCTTGGCGGCCACCGTCACAAGTTGGTCGCGGTCGCCGTCGTCGGTAGCGCGCTGGTGATCGCTGCCTGCGGATCCGCGAGCAAGCCGAGTACGGCCGCCACGAGCGTTTCGAGCACGGCCGTCAGGTTCGCGGACTGCATGCGCTCACACGGGGTGCCGAGCTTCCCCGACCCCAGTCCGGGCGGCTTCGACCTCTCGGGCGTCGATACGCGGTCGCCCGCGTTCCAGTCAGCCCACCAGGCGTGCGCGCCACTGCAACCGGCGAGCACCGCGCAGGGCTCGCCCGCCTCCGCGAGCGAGCGGCTCGCGGCGATCGCGAACGCGAGATGCATGCGCTCCCACGGCGTTCCGAACTTTCGCGACCCGACGTTCCTACCTAGCGGCGGCAACACCGTCAGCCTTGAAGGCCTCGACACCCAGTCCCCAGCGTTCAAGCAGGCCGAGGCCGACTGCCCATGGCCGCCGCGCACGCGATCCTGATGTGAAATGGCTCGTGAGCTCACAAGACTTTGGTCCGCGCCCGCGGCTCGGATCCACCCAACCCGCTCAAGGGCGCGGCGGGACGCATTGATCGCCGCTTCCGCTGCAATTGGCCTCGTATGGCTGGCAGCGTGCGGCGCGGGCGCCAGCGTGGGGCGCGGCTCGTCCTACATGTACTGGACGACGGCCAGCGGCCAGACGCTGTGGCGCGCCACCCTCAGCAGCTCTAGCCCCGCGCGGCAATTCATCACCGGCACGACAGCGCCGCTGAGTGAGGTGGCGGTTTCTCCGCGCTACATCTACTGGGCCAACGGTAACGCGATCGGGCGCGCCAACCTCGACGGCGGCGGCGTCGACGAGCGCTTCATCACCGGCGCACATTTCCCCGTCGGAGTCGCAGTCAACTCCAGATACATCTACTGGAGCAACAACGCGTCATACACACGATTTCGGAGCACGATCGGGCGAGCCAACCTCGACGGCATTGGTGCTGACCAGCGCTTCATCACCGGGACGACCATCGCTGGACGGAGGATGGCTCGCCCATGGGGGTTGGTAGGGACCGAGTCCGCCCTCCTGCCTGGCGCGTGCGCCGGCGCCCATCGGTTGCCGCGAGGGGAGCGCTCTTTCCGGACAACCAGCTGTCGTGGCCGCTGGGAATGGCAGAGAAGTTGTTCGCTTCGATCACGAACTCATGGCCGTAGGCCATGCGGCCGGCCCCTGCTCCCGGCAATGTGCGCATTGTCAACGGCCGGTTCGTGGATGGTGGCCTCGACGAGGCTGGCACGCCAGCGCTCGCGGCTCGGGGCTCGGCCCCAAAAGTTGGCTGATCGATTGTGTCGCCGCCGCTGGCCGCTCGAGATCGGGACGGCCGGAGCCCAGCAGGTCGGCGCATCCTCTCCGGCCCGTTTCGGCTTCGCTCCGTAGCTTCTGGCGATGATTTTCTTCTTCGGCGAGAGTCTCAAGCACGATCAGGTGGTGGAACGCGTGGGATTTCATCTACATCGCGCCATCCTGCCCCCACCAGGGGCACAACGGCAGCCGCACAGCCGGGTCGTGTTCGTCGTAGCCCGCGCGGACGCGCTCGAGCAGGAGCACATGGTTGTCGGCCCGGACCCGGACAACGGGTCTTCCGCGGCTCGTGTCAACTCGACTGTTGCCCGCCCATGCTGGCGACGCGGTTGGCTGACTGATGTTCATCCGAATCTGGCGCACGCGCATCGACCCGCAACGAGCCGCTGATTACGACGCGTTTGCTAGGTCGACCTCGTTATCGATGTTCTCGGCTCAGCCCGGATTCGTCGGAGTCATCTTCGCCGGCGCAGGCGCGGATCGCGCCGTGATCACGCTGTGGCGGGACCGGCATAGCGTCGAAGCGCTCCGCGAGTCAGATAGCTACAAGCGCACCGTGGCCAAGCTCGAAGCGATCGGAATTCTTGCCGCTGGCAGTAGCGTCGAGGCGCTCGAGGTGATCAGCCCCTTGCATATTGAGCTATCCGAAATCGTTCGGGGTGGCTTGATGAGCGACGGCCAAGAGGATGTGCGTCGGCGCGAGGGACGCGACCATCCCTCCGCCGGCCAGCGCCAGACTGCCGCCGCCCTCCCGAATCCGCTTCAGAGCGTGAAGAGCAGCTACGACGCCGTCGCAGCCGAGTACGCGCAGCGGATCTCAGGAGAACTGGAGGGGAAGCCGTTCGATCGCGCCCTGCTGGACGAGATCGCCGCCGGCGCGACGGGCCTCATATGCGATCTCGGCTGCGGGCCGGGGCACGTGGCGCACTACCTGCATCAGCGCGGGGCCGCTGTCCTGGGAATCGATCTCTCGCCCGCGATGATCGCCGAGGCGCGCCGCCGCTACCCGACGCTCCGCTTCGAAACCGGAGACATTCGATCACTCTCCCACGAGGACAACACGTTCGGAGCTGCGGTCGCGATGTACTCGCTCATCCACTTCGGCGATCGTGAGCTGGCAGACGCGCTGCGCGAGGTCCACCGCACGCTCGTGCCGGGCGGTCTTTTCCTCGCCAGCTTTCATCGTGGCACCGGGGTTGTCCACCATGACGAGCTCTTCGGTCACCCCGTCAACCAGACTTCCGCTTCTTTAGCGCAGCAGATCCTCGTGCCATGCCCGACCGCGACTTCGAAATCGATCGTTGCTCGAACGCGACCCCAACAGCGGCGTCGAGGCCGAGACCACCCGGTTCTACATCCTCGCCACAGCCTCCGAGAACCCGTGAGCCTTCGGCGATGCCCCCGTACACAAACCGGGCCGACCGCCCCCGCGTTCATGATGCCCGCGTTATTGACCAGCACGTCGAGCCGCCCGAGCTCCTGGCGGATGCGCTCGGCCGCCGCGTCGGTGGAGGCCTGATCGGTGACGTCGAGCTGGAGGACTCGCGCATCGCCCTCGATGCTCGCCGCGGCCTTCCCCCCATGCTCGAGGTTTGCGCGATCCGACGAGCACGGTGAAGCCGTGCGCCGCCAGATCCTTGGCGATCTGAAAACCGATTCCACTGTTGGCCCCGGTGACCAAGGCAAGTGGTTTGTCCTGGATAACAAATCTCCCCTTGATCGAGCTGGCGGGTAGTGGGCTGGATTTGTGTGGCGGATGCACGTTGGTCCGCCTAGGCGTGCCGCTCACCTTCACGTCGGTTAGTCAGAAGTAACGGGACCGATGGTTGGGACCGAACGTCGGTCCCAAGCGCCTCCTTGGAACCGCGAGGGTTCCCGGCGTCGCGTGGCCGTCCGTCGATGGCCTAGAGCACGGTTGGCCCGGTAGCGTCGGGGTAGTCGGTGCTGAATGCCATCTCTTTGCCGGCCTCGTACTCGGCGCGCTGCATGTCGAGTTTCACGCCGATTCGCCGGTGGGCGTCGCTGCCGAGAATCACCCAGTGACGGGCTTCGTCTGAGTTGACGACGTGGTAGATCGCGGCGGCGGCACGGGCGGGGTCGCCGGGCCACATCTCGGGGGTGATTGTCTTGAGCATCTCCCGGAACGCTCCTGAGGTTGCCGCGTAGTCATCGATCGTCGTGCCGGAGAACTTGGTGCGCGTCTCGAGGCCGGTGCGGAAGGAGCCTGGTTCGACCAGGAACGCGCGTAGGCCGATCGGCTCGAGTTCTTGCCACAAGGCCTCGGTGAGGCCTTCGAGCGCGAACTTGCTTGACGCGTACCAGCCGTTGACCGGGAGGCTGGCGATCCCGTCCATTGAGGAGATATTGATAATCGTGCCGCGGCCGCGGGCGCGCATGCCGGGAAGCACCTGTCGCAGGAGCGCGGCGGCGGCGAAGAAGTTGACCTCGAACTGGGCGCGGTAGTCCTTTTCCTCTTGCTCTTCGATCGCGCCGATGAAGTCGATACCGGCGTTGTTGACCAGAATGTTGATCGCGCCGAAGCGTGCCTCGGCCTGACTGATGGCGTCGGCTCGTTGCTGCGGATCGGTGACGTCGAGCGTGAGCGCGAGGCCCGCGTCCGGGTAGCGCTCCGTCAGAGCTGCCATTGGCTCGAGCGTCCGTGCTGCGGCCACGACCTGATCTCCCTGTTCAAGGACATGCTCCGCGAGCGCGTACCCGAGCCCGCTCGATGCGCCGGTGATGAGCCATGTCGATCTGTCCATGTGACCTTCCTTTGATTCAGTCAGTGTTGACGGTCAGAGCCGGCCTGTCGGTCGGCGCCTATGCCGCTGACGCGCTCTGCTGCGGAAAGTCCGCGGCCGCGCTGAGGTCCGCCCACTGCTCGAGCTCGGCCGCGCGCTGCGTTGCGGCTTCCCGTGCTTGAGCGACGGCGCCCGCTCCGAGCAATAGCCGGCGCGGCGGGTCGTCAGATCCGACGACCTCAACGATGATCCGCGCGGCCCGCGCCGGATCCCCGGGCTGCGTTCCGTTAGTCCGCTCCCGCATGCGGTTGATCTCCCCAACGCTCGGCTCGTAGTCCGCGCCGACCTCGTGCAGCCGCATCGAGGATCCCTGCCAGTCGGTGCGGAACGCGCCGGGCTCGACGATCATGACCTTCACGCCGAACGGCTTGACCTCGTTGGCCAAAACCTCGGAAAACCCCTCCACCGCAAACTTGGCCGCCTGGTAGGCACCCATCCCCGGGGTGCCGCCGACGCGCCCGCCAACGGACGAGAATTGGACGAAGGTGCCGGAGCGTTGCCCGCGGAGCACCGGTAGCGCCGCACGCGTGACATTCACCACCCCGAAAAAGTTCGCCTCGATTTGGGCACGGAAGTCGTCCTCATCCATCTCCTCGATCGCGGCGCTGTTCGCGTAGCCGGCGTTGTTGACGACCACGTCGAGTGCCCCGAACGCGTCGACAGCCGCCTGTACCGCGGCGCGCGCGGCCACGGGATCGGTGACATCGAGCGCGGCCGCCCGACACGATCGCCGAACGCGGCGAGCAGATCGGTCAGCTGCTCAGGGCGCCGGGCGGTCGCCAGCACCCGGTCGCCACTCTCCAGAACCGCTCGCGTGAGCTGGAGCCCGAACCCCCGCGAGCTGCCCGTGATCAACCATGTTCTGCTCATCAGACATCTCCGATCTAATTAAACAACCGGTTATATATGGAGTCTTTCAGATCCGATGCACCATGTCAATAACCGGTTAGATAGATAGAATCAGCCCGGTGGCGAGCGATAGCCGACCCGAACGGACCCGCGACCAGCACGACAAGCAGGGCTCCCGACGCGGCGCGCGACGAGTTCGCCGAATACGGCATCGCCGGCGGCAGGGTCGAGCGGATCGCGGCCGCCGCCCGATGCAACAAAGCGCTGATCTACGCCTACTTCGACAGCAAGGGCGCACTGTTCGACGCGGCCTTCGCCGCGCACGTCCAGGCCCACCTGGACCGCGTCGACTTCGACGGCACCGACCTCCCCGCCTACGCCGGACGCCTATTCGACATCTTCGAAGACGACCCAGCAGTCATCCGACTGGCCTCCTGGTACCGCCTCGAGCGCTCCAACGGCCCGGGACTCCCTGCCGTGATCTCCGCGAACCAGGCCCGGCTGGAAAAGCTGCGCCAAGCTCAAAGCGAAGGCAAATTGACGGATCGATGGGACGCAACCGCAATCCTCGTCCTCGTCCAATCGATCGCCAGCGCCTGGGCAACACTGAACCCAGAGTTCAGCGCGACCACAGCCCCCGGCCGCACGACAAGAAGACTCGCCGTCATCGACGCCGTCTCACGACTAATCGCACCCGACTGACCGAACAAAGGCGAGTGAGCCGCCTGTTCGTCGCGGAAGCTCGGAGGGGATTCGCCGGCTCGCCGCTGATCCGGCAACCAGCGACATCGTGGCAATTCTGGGCGCGGTGCATAGGTGTAGAACCGACCGATCGAAGGCCTCTCAGGAGGATCGTTTCGCGCGAAAAGCAGAGTCACGGGCGCGAGACGCTCACCTTCACCAGGCCGGCATCGGCCAGGAGGGGTCTCGAGTTCCGGGATGGTCCGCCCGGGGCCGAACACCCCACCGAGCTGCATAAGGCGCACGAACGCGTCCTGGCGCGGCCCCGCCCGTTTGACCAGTGATGAGCCGCGCAGCTCGCCGCCCGGGCGCAGCACGCGTGCCGTCTCGGCGATCGCGGCGGGCGGGTCAGGGAAGCAGTGGAGGCCCGTGTAGGTGACGATCAGGTCGAAGCTCGCGTCCTCGAACTGCAGCGCCTCGATGTCGGCTTCGGTGAACTCGATCCAGTGAAGGCCACGTCGGTCAGCCTCGGGCAGGCCCGCCGCAGCATCATCGGCGAAAGGTCCGCGCGGCGACATAGCGCAGCGGCTGCTCGGCCGGAGGCGGCGGAAGGCGACGGCGCCACCGCACGGGATGTCGAGGACGCTGGTGCCGGCCGACAGCTCTGAGAGCCGGGCGATGTCGCGGTAGAAGGTGGCTGTGTCGGTGCCCCAGATGAGCCGGCCGAGGATACCGGCCACGTGCTCGTGCTCCACCGCCCAGTCGTGTGTGCTCGCTTCGATGAAGCTGGTGCGCCAGCGCTCGCGGATGTCAGGCCCGGCCACATGTCATGCAGCGGTCCCGCCGCCGCCGTCAGCTGTACAGCATCGGCGATGGCGGAATCCGCGCGTGGCCGGTGATCTCGGGGATCAGCATCGCGACCTCGTCGATGTAGCACCAGCTCCAGTCCTCGCCCGGCTCGAGCGAGTGAATCAGCTGGTGGCCGCTTGAGTGGTAGTGGGCGGTCGCGTGCTGGTTTGGCGAGTCGTCGCAGCAGCCAACGTGGCCGCACTCCAGGCAGATGCGCAGGTGCAGCCAGACGTCGCCGGTCTTCAGGCACTCGTGGCAGCCGGCGACGCTTTCCGGCAGCTCGGTGACCGTGATCGTGTCGAGGTGGGTGCAGGTGGTCATGCGGGTGTCTCCGTTCTTGGGGTGTCCGGTTGGGCGAGCGGGATCCACACGTGGAATGTCGTCCCGCCCTCGCCGGTGTCGAACGTCAGCGAGCCGCCGTGGCGGTCCTCGACGATCCGTCTGGCGGTGTCCAGCCCGAGGCCTGTTCCGCGCCCGACGTCCTTGGTGGTGAAGAACGGATCGAATACGTGGGCGCGGGCCTCCGGCGGGATCCCGGGTCCGGTGTCGGCGATCTCGACGAGGATGCAGTCGCCGTCGCGCTTCGTGGTGACCGTGATCGTCCCGCTCTGGCCGACCGCGTCGATCGCGTTGTCGAGCAGGTTCGTCCACACCTGGTTGAGTTCGGAGCCGTAGATCGTCACCGTCGGCAGCGCGCGGTCGTAGTCGCGCTTGATCTCGATCTGCGTGTTCTTGAGCTTGTGGGCGAGCACGGTGAGCGTCGTCTCGAGGCCCTCGTGGATGTCGGCTTGGACGACGCCGCCGCGATCCATGTACGCGTAGGCCTTGACCGCGCCGACGAGCGAGCTCATCCGGTCCGTCGACTCGCGCAGCTCGCTGACGAGGCTGTGGGCGGCGATCGCGGCCGCGAGCGAGCGGAGCGAGGCCGGGGTTGCCGGTCCCGCGGCTGCCTGCATCTGTGCGAGCCAGTCGTCGTCGACGCCGGCGATCGCCAGCGGCTCCGCGAGTCGCCACGCATCGGGGATTCCCAGCGTCTCGAGCCGTTCGCGCATCTCGTCTTCGGCGTCGGCGGCGTCGAGCGCGGACAGGGCGCTGCGCTCGCTCGCCTGGCGGAGGGCCTGTTCGCGGAGATCGGCGATCCGGGCGGCGCCCTCGCGTTCCACCCCGGCGTCGACGAACGCCCTCAGCGTCGAGTCCATCACGTCCAGCGCCTCACCCAGCTGCTCTGCCGACCGCCGCGCCGCCGCCGCCGGGTTGTTCAGCTCGTGCGCGAGTCCCGCGGCCATCGTGCCGAGCGAGGCGAGCCGCTCGCGGTTTTGCTCGATCGCTGTGATCCGGCTCATCAGTGGCCTGACCTGGCGCATGATCCGGCGGTGCACCGCGGGGTGTGCGAGCGCGAGCCTCCCGAACTCCGCCGCCGGAATCACGGCTCCGCGGACCGGGGTCGCCGCGACCATGCGGACGGTGACCGGCGTCTCGGTGAGCGCCGGCACGGCGCCGATCCACGTCGGCGCGGTCTGGTGCCCTGCCGGCTCGAGCCGGTCGCCGTCGTGTCGGAACAGCTGCACCGTCCCTTCTAGCAGGAGCAACAGCCCCTGGGACTCGGAGTTTTCCTCGAGGACGACGTCCCCGACCTCGGCGTCGCGCCGCTCGGCGCCCGCCGCCCACTCGGCGAGCTCGGTGTCGTCGAGGTCGTCGAACAGGTCGACCGGCCGGAGGTCGGCGACGGTGACCGGTGCCGCGCCTGCCGGGCTCATGCCTCGGCGAGGTATTGGTGCACGAGCGAGACCGCCATCGATCCCTCGCCCACGGCGCTCGCCACCCGCTTGATCGAGCGCGCGCGGACGTCGCCGGCGACGAACACTCCCGGCACGCTCGTCTCGAGCGGGAGCGGGTCACGCTGAAGCGGCCAGCCGTCGCCCTTGACGTCGAGGCCGGCGAGGATGAAGCCGCGCTCGTCGCGCGCGACGACACCCTCGAGCCAGTCGGTCAGCGGCCTGGCGCCGATGAACACGAAGCACGCGTCGGCCTGCTCGACCGAGTCGCTGCCGTCGGGGTCGCGAATGCGCAGGGCGCGCAGGCGGCCGTCGCCCTCCGCGGCCACGGCCTCACTCCGGGTGCGCACCTCGACGTTGTCGAGCGCCTCGATCTGCTCGATCAGGTAGTGCGACATCGACTTCGCCAGCGAGTCGCCGCGGACGAGCATCGTCACGCGGCTTGCGTGTGAGGAGAGGTATACGGCCGCCTGGCCGGCGGAGTTGGCGCCGCCGATCACGACGACGTTCTGGTCGGTGCATTCGCGCGCGTCGGTCAGGGCCGCGCCGTAGTAGATCCCCTGTCCGGTCAGCTCGGCGAATCCAGGCGCATTCAGCTGGCGGTAGGAGACCCCCGATGCGATCAGCACCGTCGACGCGCTGAGGTTGCCGCCGCCCGACAACTCGACGATCCGCCCGGACCCCTCGGCCCGCAGGCCGGTGGTGTCCTGGAGCGTGAGCAGCTCGGCGCCGAGGCGCCTGGCCTGCGTGGTTGCCCGCTGTGTGAGCTCGGAGCCGCTGAGGCCCGCCGGGAACCCGAGGTAGTTCTCGATCCGGCTGGACTGACCGGCCTGACCGCCGGGTCCTTCCCGCTCGACCATGATCGTCTTCAGCCCCTCGGACGCGCCGTACACGGCCGCGGCGAGACCGGCCGGCCCACCACCGACGATCACGAGGTCGTAATGCTCGAGCGCCGGCTGTCCCGCCACCCCGAGCCGCTCGGCCAACTCGAGCACGGTCGGTCGCTCGAGCACGGTTCCATCCTCGAGCAGCGCAACGGGCAGACGGTCGTCGCCCACGCCCGCGACCTTCAGCAGCTGCCGCGCCTCCGCGTCGCGCTCCACGTCTAGCCACCGGGCCGGGACGAGGTTGCGCGCGAGGAAGTCGCGCAGCTCGTGGGTGGCGCGCGAGAAGCGGTGCCCGATCAGGCGCACCCCGCCCGCTTCGAGCGCGGCGCCGGCCTCCCACGCTCCCACTAAATCTCCGACTATCGGGAACAGCTTCTCCTCGGGTGGGTCCCACGGCTTGAGCAGGTAATAGTCAAGGTCGACCTCGTTGATCGCCTGGATTGCCGCTTCGGTGTCGGCGTACGCGGTGAGAAGCACGCGCTTGGCGGTGGGCACGAGCTCCCGCGCGCGCACGAGGTAGTCGGTTCCCGAGAGGCCGGGCATCCGCTGGTCGGCGACCAGCAGCGCCACCTGCTCGCCGCGGCGGACCAGTTCGCGCAGGACCTCGAGCGCCTCCTCGCCGGAGCCGGCGCGGACGATCCGGTAGCTCTCCCCGAACCCCTGACGCAGGTCGCGGGCGACCGCAGCGAGGACCGTCGGCTCGTCGTCGACTACGAGGATCACGGGCAGGCGGCGTGCGGGCTCACTCATCGCTTGACCGTAGGTTCTCTCATGCGGGCAAGCGAGCTTTGCAGAGTCGATGCGTCGTAGCCGTCGCGGTGCAGAGTCCCGTCGATGAACAGGGTCGGCGTGCCCATGACCTCGCCGGACGCGAGCCCGCTTGAAACGTCGCGGCGGATGCGCTCGAGCACCGCCTCGCCTTCGAAGTCGGAGTCGAAACGCGCGAGGTCGAGACCGAGCTCGCGCGCGTACTCGCGCAGATCCGCGTCACCGAGCGCCCGCTGGCGGCGATAGAGGATCTCATGCATCTCCCAGTAGCGGCCCTGCCGTGCAGCGGCCTCGGCCGCCCGCGCGCCGGCGAGCGCGTGGGGATGGATCTCGGTCAGCGGAAAATGGCGAAATGCGAACCGCAGATGGCCGCCGAGCTCCCGCTCGACCCGTTGGATCTCGCGGTACGCGCGGCGAGAGTAGGGACACTCGTAATCGCCGTACTCGAGGATCACATGAGCGCCCGCGGGGCCGCGAGCGTGGTCGACCACCTCGTCCAACGGCTCGACTTCCGGCTCTCCTCGCTCGGGCATGAGCGCCGTCCTCTCCGTCCGCTACAAAATACGTGAAGAGTTCAATAGTTTATCAGCACGTGAAGACTTCAAGGATTAGGTACGAGCTCGCGCAAGCCGCGTATGCGGTCCACACTGCTCTGGAGCACGAGCTTCACGACACGCTGGCCGAGCTCGACCTGACGATCCCCTTGGCCGACGTCGTCTGGCAGCTCGATCCGGAGCTCGGGCCCTTGTCGCGGCGCGAGCTCGCCGAGCGCCTGCACTGCGATCCGTCCAACGTGACGTTCCTGGTTGACCGGCTAGAGCGTCGGCGGCTCGTCGCGCGCGCTCGCCTTAAGTCAGATCGGCGGGTCAAGGCGCTGGCGCTTACAGCGGCTGGGATGGAGGTTCGACAGTGTCTGATCACGACGCTCGCCGCGTCGGCGATGTTCGCGCGGCTCACGCGCACCGAGCAGCGGCAGCTCGCGGACCTGCTCAGGCGCTGCGCGAACGAGAGCCGCGAGCGGGCCACCATCGGCCACAACCCCGGCTAACCGGCGTCCTGCTGCGCCAGCCCGCGGGTTCGAGCAGGCGCGGCGAGCTCTAGCAGCTGATCGACCGACGTTCACCGCGCCGGGTCCGTATCCGACCTACGGCTCAAGCGCTACGCCGCGTCTTCGCGTCCGAGCAGTTCCACCTCGATGAGCGGGCTGTGATCGACCCAGTCTTGAAGCGCGCCCTCGCGTCCGATCCCGGCGAGGACTCCGGACAGCACCCGCCGGCGTTCGGCCGGATCGGTGATGGGACGGGCACGCGCCGGGATGTCCGCCTCGGCGCTCTCCTTGAGGTGGAACTCGAAGTCGGGGTGCGCGACGACGTTCGCGTACCACCCCCGCAGGCCCGGCCTGCCGCTGATGTAGATGCGGCCGTCGAGGTTGTGGAACCAGATCTCGATTCGCCGGGGTTGTCCGGAGCGCCGCCCGATGGTCGTGATGTCCACCGTCCGGTCGTGCGCCAAGGCCCGCTGGACTTGTTCGCTCATCATCAGCTGGGACTCTAGATGGGGGGCTGGTGAGCTGCCGGCGGATGGCCGCGGTGAACTCGCCGCCCACCGCTCCAGGCTAACCGCCACACTCTTCTGGCGCGGCTCAGGATCGCTACGGCGGACCCTGGGGCTACGCCGATCTAAAAGAGGCGCTGGCGGACCCGCGCCACGAAGACCACGAGAGCATGCTCGACTGGCTAGGTCTCGACAGCGTTGAAGGCTCCGACCCGGCCGCCTGCGACCTCGTCGAGATCAACGAACGGGGCAGGTACGGTCCGCGCTGGGAATTCCGTCTCGACCGGCACCGCCGGACCGCAGC
>CAVWOQ010000002.1:0-3771 GCA_963756655.1 uncultured Solirubrobacterales bacterium | reverse complement strand
CGATTCGACTTGTGGCGTCCCTTGTGCGCTGGGATTTCGTTCACAGAGGTCGGCATAATCCGACTACGCCACGCCGCGGCGGCTACACGCACGCTGACATCGAGCCAGGCGCATGCTTTGCGTCGCATGTGTGCAGCGCCGCTCTTTAGGGGGCATCAAGAGCGCAGCGAACGATCCGCTCGTAGCCGCCGGGGCTCTCGCGCGTGCTTCACGATGCCAACCAGTGGTCTGGGATTATCCGAACCTCCCACGCCGCCGAATGCACCATTTGCAGCGACTTACCGATCCGAGCCCGCATAACTGGGAAGTCCAGATAATGGATCTAATGCGGAATTCGGGATTAGATCCAGTTCCTCACCGTCTGGGGGTTCAGCTTGAGGATCCGGGCGATGTCGTCGACCGTGAGCAGCGAGTCGGCGGAGTGCCGGGGAGTGTCCACGGCCGCGTGACGTTAGCTCGCCGGCACCCGCGCCGCCGCCGGCTCGAGATCCGCCACGCCGACCGTTCAACAACGAAGGAGGTGGTCGAGATACGCTCGACATCGATGAACACGGACGACCCGATCGTCGAAGAGGTCCTGCGGTGCGAGGACCTGCCGCCCGGCTCGCTCGCCGGCCGCCGGATGATCGTCCGCTGGAGCGACGGCACCGAGGGGGAGGCGGTCCGCTTCTACCAGGACGAGGTCGCTTTTCAGCGAGGGCGACCTGGTCGGCAAGACCCGCGAGCAGATCAGGTCGCTGCACTTCCGCCGCGACCGCGACTGGCTGCAGTCCTAGCCCGCCGGCCGGGCGTCAGTCCGTGAGCCCGAGCGAGCTCGGCTCGCAGTGCTGGCAGCGCAGGCTGCGCAGCCCGTACCCGAGGTTGCCGACCGCCCACTCGTTGAGCTCCTTCGGATCGGGCGAGCAGACCTTGATGTAGTCGACGGTCTGGCGGGGGCCGCCGCCGAAGCCCGGCTCGAGCGTGAAGCAGCTCGCCCGGTGAAGCCGGGTGCTCGCCCGGTCTGAGAGAGCGGCGTCCGTGTTCAGCACGTAGCCCTTCGGCTTCTGGCTGACCCAGTCGAGGAAGGGCTCCTGCCCGTCCTCGCCGGCGAACTTGCGGATCGACATCCCGGCGAACGTAGCAGCGACCAAGCCCGCGGCGGCCCGAGGGCGAGGCGGTCGCGGGTGCGTCCACACCCAACCTGAAAGGAAGGAACAACCGATGAAGCGCACCCCGCTTCGCCGGCGCGCCAAGCTGCGCGCCCGCACACCCCTGCGGCGAACCACGCCGCTCCAGCGAACACCAGTCACTCGCGGCGACCGACGCCAGCGGCGCGCGGTCGCCGGCCGGCCGTGCATCGTCTGCGGCGCGACACCGCGCGTCGACCCCGCGCACCTTATCCCGCGGTCGCTGGGCGGCTGCGGCGACGCGCTGTGTGTCGTGCCGCTGTGCCGCGGCCGTGCCACCGCGCCTACGACTCCGGCGAGCTCGACCTGCTGCCGTATCTAGAGCCCGGCTGGCGGGCGCAGCTCGCGCACGCCGTCGGGCACGTCGGGCTGATCGGGGCGCTGCGGCGGATCAGCGGCGACGACCGCGCGCGCTGAACTGACACCCGGTCAGGGCACGAGCGTCTCGAGCGGACGCTCGAGCTCATGGGTCAGCATCGTCTCGAACGGCGGCCGGCAGCTCGGGCACTCCCGCGGGCACCGCTCGGCGCGGTGAACCCCTGCGGCGGGAATCGAGATCGCTTCGTTTGCAACCGCGCGGCACGCGGTCGCAGTCCGCGCGATGAGCGACGCCGGCGACGATCACCGCGTCTACGTCGAACCTGAAGCCGAGCGGGAGCACCCGGCCACGGTAGCGCCGCCTCCGAGGCGTGAACAGGACCGAGCGCCGGGCGCGCTACGCGTCCGGCGAGGAAGGCGAAGTCGTGCGACCGACGGCAGCCGGTAGCCGCGCTCGGCCTTCTCCACCTCGCCGCTCTTCGCGAGCTTCGACAGCGTCGTCGAGACCGTCCCGCGGGAAGGCCGGCCTTGGTAGCCACCTCGCCCGCGGTCATCGCCTCGCCGCCGGCGAGCGCCGCGAGCACGGAGGCCTTGGTCGCCCCCGGCGCCGTCCGGCGAGGGGAGCCTGCCGCAGGCTGACTCGTTCGCCGGGCCGGTTTGCTCGCCGTGGCGGCAGGCTTCGGCTTCGGCGTTGCGGCTTGAGTACGCGTGGGCGCGGCAGGCGCGCTTGCGCGATGACCGGATGAGCGCGGGTCGAGCGCGGCGAGCGCCTTGCGAGGCGGTCGGCCTCGTGGGTGAGCTGGTCAAGGCGCTGCTGGATCTGTTCACGCAGTCGGTCGATCAGTCGTTCCACTTCCTCACGGTCGGGGCGGGCGATCGTACACACCCGGCGATCATCGACGGATCGCGATGCCGGGCGGGCTCGGGCTACTTCCAGAGCGAGCGCCAGAAGCCCGCGCGGCCGAGGCCGCGACCGACCGCGACGTTGCGAGCGCGGCGGACCATCCGCCGCGGGTTGCCCGAAGCGGCCGCACTGATGTTGTTCGAGATCCTGGCGGCGCGGTAGAGCTGAGAGGTGAAACTGCGGCGACGTGCGATCAGCTGAGCCTACGCCGAGCCCGGTTGCATTACCACCCGACGGCTGGTGCCGGCGATGGACAGCCGTCGATGAAGATCGGCTGCTGCTGGCGGTCGCGCACGAGCAAGCGACGTAGCCGTCCCGGCTAACGGGCGGCGCGAAGCGGCGGTCCTCGCGACGCCGCACAGCACTACACACACCAACAAGAAACGGCCGCCCCGAGTGACTGGGACGGCCGTCAAACCCGTGCCCTGCGTCCAACTTTGGCGAGTCACGCGCGGGCACCGACCCCAGGAGGGTACCCGATGCATACCCCGTCAACACGGATCCTGTCCGCGCTCGCCTACGACTTCGGATCGAGGACTACGACCCGACCGATCCGGTCTGCCTCGAGCTGGTCGATGCTCTGACGCTGCCGAGCACGCACGCCGCATGTCGGCGAGGACGGACCGTACGAGCGGGCACGCCAGCGCCGGCGCGAGCGCCGCCAACAGAGCGATCCCGGACGTGGTTCTCGGCCGAGGACCTGATCGCCGCGCCGTGGGAGCCCGCCGCCGCGCGGTTCCTCTGATCGATCGATGAGATCGGCTCGGGCGCGCGTTCGAGTGGTGCGCCCGAACCAGCCGGCGGTCAGTCATCCGCTTCGCACGGCTGGCCGTGGGCGCGGATGATTCCCGACAGCAGCTGGTACTCATCCTCGTCGATTCGCCAGTGCGAGCCATTCCAGAATCGCTTCGCATAGCGGTCGGCGACTCGGGTGCGTGTTCGCGCAGTTCTGGGGCCGTGGTCAATGGCGAGCAGTAGTAGAGCGTCTTGACTGCCAGTCGGCGGGGCCAGCGATTCGTCGGTGAGCCGGGTGGACCTGGCCGCGGCTTGATCTGCGGCGGCCCGTCCACGTCCTGCTCGGCGACGAGGACCCCCCACCCGACTGCATAGAGGATGAGCCGTCCCGGGCGCCAGATGTTGCTCGGCGACTTGTTCCACGGAAACCACACCTCGGTGAAGTTGAACGGCTCGTCCTGCGCCCAGAACTCGGCCAGCCGGCTGTCGGTTGCACCGACCAGCTTGAACCAGGCATGCATGGGCTTCGGGTTGGACTCGTCAGTCATGCAGCCACGACTCTAAGTGAGTCCCAGGCCGCGCCCAAGCGGCGCTGCCGCACGCCAGCCCTCTTGAGCTGGGCTCGCCCCGGCGAGCCACGAGCTCCGA
>CAVWOQ010000001.1:0-6545 GCA_963756655.1 uncultured Solirubrobacterales bacterium | reverse complement strand
CATCACCCCTCCGCCCATCATCGCCGCACCCATCAGCGGCCTTCTCCGTCTCCTCAACATGTCTGGTGCCCTTTCGTCGCCGAGCCCTCAGTGTCTCAGCCGGTGGTGTGGGTGGCAATCACCCCGATCGGGTGACGGCGCCAGTCTCAGATCAGCGCCGCGATCGTCCCGCGCACGACCTCGAACGTCCCGACGATCGTCAGCGCCCACGAGGCGAGGATCAGCATGTTGTGGTCGAGCCATGCCTTGACCTTTATCGTTGTCGCCTGGGTCCGCTCGGGAGCGACCGCGAACCCTACGATCGGCACCTCGATGAACATGAACACGATCGCGAAGAAGCAGAGGATCACGATCAACGTCGGGATCGTCGAGTAGCCAAGCTGGGCGATGTCGGCCATCCCGAGGATCACGAACGGCCCCGGGACGAACGACCCGACAACGCCGCCGGCGAACGCGAGCGGTCCACCGTTTTCGACCAGCCTCTGCAGCGAGTCCTTGCTCCGCGATCGTTTCCTGGTCGGCGGGCGCAGAGCTCGATTGCGCTCGCGGCGCCGATGGGCGCGTCGCAGCACATACGCGGCAACGAGTGCCAGCAGCCCGAGCACGATGTCGAGGCCGTCAGCCGATGGCAGCCGGGACGCCGTCATCAGTGGGCTGTCCCGGAGCAGGAACACCATCGCCGACCCGACGCTCGCCGCTGTGATGAAACCGCCGATGTAGAACCAGACCAAGATCCTCGCCGGCCGTGAGCTCTCGAGCGCGACCACGACCACCACCAGCAGCAGTGGCCAGAACATCGACGCGATCGCCAGCAGTGCTATCTCGAGCAGCGGCATGGTCGTCGGCGGTCGAGCATGTCAATCGGCGAGATCTTCTCGCTCAGGAACGCGAACTCCTGGTCGGCCCACCGGGCGACGCGACGATCCAGAACAGGACGGCCTCGGTCTGGCCGATGTTGCGCCATCCGTCGATCCGGTCGCTGTCAGCGACGAGCACCTCGCCGGCGCGGATCGCCGGCGTTCCTCCGGCGATCTGCACCTGGACGAGGCCATTGGCGACCGCGACGATACCCCTGCCGGTCTGTTGCTCGCTTGGACCGCCCGCCTCGCGCGCTTCGAGCCGGACCAGATCGATCCGCAGGTCCGACGCGGCGTCCCCGAGCAGCGGGATCGCCTGCTCGGAGGCGCGCAGCGGGTCATCGGTCCGGCGACCAATCCGGTACACCTCGGGATCCTCGCCGTGCAGTAGGTCGTCGATCGTCAGCCTGAGCGCCGAGCTCAGGCGCGCCAGCGTCGCCAGCGACAGGCCGCGTTCGGCGCGTTCGGCCTGCGATATCGCGCTCGCGGTCACGCCTGCCAGCTTCGCGAGCTCCTGCTGACTCAGCTCGCGGCCGCGCCTGACGGCGCGCAGCGAGGCGGCGACTCGCGCGATCACATCAGCCTGCGACAGCACCGGCCGGCCGCCCTCGATGTGCCAGTGAAGGACCGACCCGCGGACGCTCGCGGGGCGGGCCTCCGCCTTCGCGACCCGGACGCTGCGCTCGTCGACGCGCAGCACGCATTGGGTCACCGACTCGACCGTCTCTCGCACCGTCAGCGGCGTCGCCCGCAGGCTCATCGACCAGTATGCGATGGCGCCGACGTCGAGCAGCAACGGGCAGCAGCGCGCGAAGAAGCCGCGCGTGCCACTCGCGCCCCAGACCTCGACCATCCGCTCGAGCGATTCGAACAGCAGCAGGCGCCGGCCGCCGGGGTGGCAGACGCGGTGGATCTCGCGCAGCAGGTCAGCCGGCTGCTCGAGCCCGCTGCCGGGGCCGGCATCGATGACGGCCAGCCCGGGCGCCCGCAGCGCCGCGGCCGACCGACCAAGGGACACGAACGTCCGTGTGTCGAAGTCCCCGCTCCGTCGCGCGATCGCGGCGTAGAACGGCTCCGCCGGCGCCGAGTCCAGCTGCCAGACGACGTTGTCGCCCCAGTACAGGCCGCCGAGCACCGCGTCGAGCGCGTCGAGCCCCGTGCTGACTCGCTGCTCGGAGTGGTGATCCTTAAGCATCGCTGCACACATCCGCCAAGCCCGCGTGCTGCAGACGCAATCGGGCGCGCAGATTCTCTCATGTGCGAGAGCACGACTACGACAGCAGGGCTGTAGGCAATTCGCGCTCGCGGCTGACCGGAGGTACACCATCGCTGCGGCTCAGTACCGCGACGCAGGTGAGCGCACGATGACAACCCTGATCCTCACGGAGCACCCCGACAGCGGGTATGTCATTTCGCGCCGCAGCAGTAGGCGCGAGCGCCTCGCGACGCGGCTGCGGGCCTGGCAGCTGGACACGGCAATCGCCAACGGCGCCAACCCGGACTCGACGGCGGTCCTGTCGCTGCGTGCGAACAGATTGATCAGCCGTCCGGCACGCCGGCGCGTGTCGCGCAGCATCCGCAGGCTCCTGCAACAGTCGCGGCGTCCGCCGCGCCCGATTCATGAGGGCGCGCCGGTCTGCTGGCGACAGGTGTTCCGCACGAGGCCTCTGCTGGAGGAGCTCGCGGCCCGTCTTGCGGGCTCCGGTCCGGTCGACGCGCGCGGGGTCGCTCAAGTGCACCTGTTCCTGACCGACGGGACCTCGCCGCTGTTCGGTCATCCGCGTGCCGAGGAGCTCGAAGCGGTGCTGCAGGCAGCGCTAGACGCGCTCGAGCCGCGCGTGTAGTCGGCGGACGTAATCACTGTCGGCGACAATCCGGCGCGTGCGCAGCAGCCGCTCCAGGCGGGCGCCGTGAGCCAGGCTCCCGCGATCGCGATCGAGGGCCTGTCGAAGGATTACGGCTCCGGGCGTGGACTGTTCGAGCTCGAGCTCGAGATCGAGCGCGGCGAGGTGTTCGGCTTTCTGGGCCCCAACGGCGCCGGGAAGTCGACGACGATGCGCCTGCTGCTGGACCTGATCAAGCCCAGCTCGGGCTCGGCAGCGGTGCTCGGATTCGACACTCAGGTCGACAGCCTCGAGATCCGCCGCCGAGTCGGCTTCTTGCCCGGCGATCTGGCGATGTACCTGAACCTGACGGGCCGCGTGATGCTCGAGTATCTGGCGTCGCTGCGAGGAGGCGTGAACGCTGGCCAGCGTGACTCGCTGGCCGAGCGCTTCGACGCCGACCTCGATCGGCCGATCCACGAGCTGTCGACCGGCAATCGGCAGAAGCTCGGGCTGATCCAGGCGTTCATGCACGAGCCCGAGCTGTTGATCCTGGACGAGCCGATTGCCGGGCTGGACCCGCTCGTGCAACAGAGCTTCCATGCGCTCCTGGCCGAGCTCAGCGCCCTCGGCCGGACCGTCTTTCTGTCCTCGCACACGCTGTCCGAGGTCGAGCGGGTCACGCACCGTCTGGCGATTCTCCGAGACGGACGGCTGGTCGTCGTCGACTCGCTGGAGAACCTCCGCAGGGTCGCCGTCCAGCGTCTGGAGATCGAGTTCGGAGCACCGGTGCGGCCTGAGCAGTTCCGCGCGATACCGGGTGTCCGCGAAGTCACCGCTGACGGCTCGAGCCTCACGATCGCCTTCGAGGGCACCGCGGACGCCGTCGTCAAGGCCGCCGCCGGCCACGAGGTACGGGCGATTCGCGCTCGCGACGACGATCTCGAGGACATTTTCTTGCGCTACTACCGACGCGAACCCGGCGCGTGAGCTGGCCGACGCTCCAGATGGCGCTTCGAATGCGGCGCGTGTCGACAGCCGCCGCGGCGCTCGGCCTGATCGCCGTGCTGCTCGCGGTCGGAGCCCTGTTCCCGGCTGTCGGACACACGTTCGGAAAGCTCAACATTCCGAAAGGCGTCGCCGACCTGCTGGGTGGCGCCGACTACGGGACGATCACCGGTTGGTACCGCAGCGAGATCGGCTCGATTTACGGTCCGCTGTTGATCGCCGCGATCGCGATCACCGGCGTCAGCGCGACCACAGCGGGCGAGGAGGAGGATCGGATCCTGTCGTTGCTGCTGGCCCACCCGGTCACCCGCGTGCGCCTGATCGTCGCCAAGGCGAGTGCGATCGCAATCGTCGTGCTGATCGTCGCGACGACCACGTTCGTCGGGCTGATCGCCGGCGTGGCGCTCGCCGGCGGCGGGATCAGCGTAGGTGATCTCGCCGCGTTCTCGCTTCACCTGGCGTTCTTCGGTTTCGCGACCGGTGCAGTCGCGTTGGCGCTCGCTGCCGCCACCGGCGAGCGATCGCTCGCCACGGCGGTTGCAGCGGGCGTCGCCGTGGTCGGCTGGCTGATCAACGGGTTCGCGCCGCTGGTCAGCTCGATCGCTTGGCTCAAGTATCTGTCGCTGTTCTACTACTACGGGAGCAGCGACCCGCTCACGAGAGGGGTCGACATCATCGATCTCGTCGTTTTGGCGCTGGTGACGCTCGCGCTCACCGCGTTCGCCCTGGTCAGCTTCCGCGATCGCGACCTGCGCGCTTAGCGGCGGTGAGCGGCTGGCTGCAGACGCGACTCGTTGATCAGCCGCAGCTGGACTGGTAGCGCGCCGAGCCGCAGTTCGTTGGCGAGGTGCTTGGCGGCGTTAATCGTGAGGCCGCCCGTGATGTCGGCGCCGTTGTCGCCGGTGATCCCGTCCGGGTAGGTCTTGAAGTCGATCGACGGGACCGTGATCAGCTGGTTGTCAAGCGCGACCGCGAAGTGCTGGTTAAGCGTCTGGCCGAGCGTGCTGACCTCCTGACCGCGCCGCGCGATCGCCGCGGTCACGTTCCGAAACGCGCTCCTGCCGGCGGCATTGAAGTCGAAGGTGACAGTGGGGGTGCCGGCCGAGCTGGTCGACCGCCTTGGGTTGGTGATATCCGTGGTTTGCAACGCGACATTGTCGCGGAGCACGTAGAACTGGCCCGACGAGAACGGGGTCTGCTGGCCGGCGTTGGGGTTGGCCGCCTGAAGCACGACGGTTCCCTGCTGAACGACGAGCACGCGGCCGTCGGCCGGGCTCACGCCCGGCGGCAGCTGGCTGGCGAGATTCTGCGCGACGCGGTGATACGAGGTCGAGTAGAGCTCGTTGTCGGGGCCGGCCAGCAGACAGTGTTGGCCTGGCGCCGCGGTGACGCTGTCCTGCCGGGCCTTGGCCGCGCAGGCGGCGCTGCCGGGCGCGCCGAACATGTAGTACTGCGGCCCCAGGCGAGCGTTCTGTGAGCTGACCGACTTCGGCTGTTTCGACGCCAGCATGACTGCCTGATACAGCGGCATGCTGCCCGCGTTGGGCTCGCCCGGCGCCGCGGAGCTCGCGCCCTGGCTGATCTGAAGCGCGGTCGCGTCCGGGGCCTTTAGCTGGCTGGCGACCGTCTTGCCGTTCGGCGTCAGCACGTTGGCCTCCCAGTCATAGAACTCGAGCTGGACGGTCGTACCGACCAAACTCTCGGCGAGCCGCTGACCCTTCACGTCGGGCAGCTTGACCGCGATCTGGTTGGCGCCCAAGGTCTGGACTGTCGCCCCGCGCAGGCCGAGGGCCGTGACCCGGCCGCGCATCAGCTCGACAGTGCGCTCGAGCGCTGCGCTCGTGACCACGGGAACCTGCACCGTCGGCTCAGCGACGTAGACGAGCTCGACTGCGCCGCGGGCCGAAGCAGCGGACGGCCCAGGTGAGCCGCCGCCACGCAAACTCAGGAACACGACCGCGACGAGAACCACCACGATTACGCTGATCGCCGGTACGACGAGGTCGAGCCTGAGCTTCTGTGACCGGTTCAGGGCGCCAGACCGGCCGGACCGACCGGTGCGGGACAGCCGGGTCGGCACACGTCGTCCCTGACGGCGAGGGTCTGAAACGAGAACGCGCTCGAGCGTCGCCCTGGCGGCTGCGCCGCTGGGCGAGACAGCGTCCGCGGGGACCGCGGGGCGTGCCGCGCGCACCGCCAGCAGCAGTTCGTCGTCAAGTCGGTAGTCGCTCATGCTCCAGACCTCCGAAGGGGTGGGCTCTCACCAGGTTGACGTCTGACGGGCGAAGCGGACTGCTGGCGCTGGTCGATCTCAAGCCGTTCCGCCAGCCGCGCGCGAGCGCGATGCAATCGGCTCCGTACCGCCACCGGCGTAAGGCCCAGCACGGTCCCGGCCTGCGCCGGGCTCAGCCCGTCCCAGGCGACCAGCAGCACGAGCTCCCGATCCTTCGTCGAAAGAGCATCGAGCGCGCCGCGAATGTCGCGCCAGCTGATGTTTGGCAGCTCGGACGGTGGCGCCCCGCTCGCGGGTGCCGGCAGGCGCTCTAGGAATGCCCGCTCGCGGGTCAGCTTGCGGTAGTGGTTGCGGGACTGATTGAGCGTCACCGTGAGTAGCCACGGCAGCGCCTGCTCTCCACTGGGCACTGCATCGAGCCGCCGCCATGCAACTTCATACGTGGCCGCGACCAGATCCTCGGCGTCATCCCCGGAAAGACCTCGATGACGCGCGTACCGGGCCACAGCCGGATACGTCTCGTCAAACAACGCGCGAAAGCGCGCCTCAGCGTCCATCAGAAGGTATATGTCGCCAACCGGCCAAGCGTTGCAGCCCAGCAACGCTCACTGCGACACCTTGATC